>NZ_CP018863.1:0-1200000 GCF_002849715.1 Arthrobacter crystallopoietes | reverse complement strand
GCCGCGAGCGTGGTGAAGCGTACCGCTTTCGCGCGGCCGTTCTTAAGCACCGCTAGGTTGGCGGGGGTGATGCCGACGCGTTCCGCGAGCACGCCCACGGGCATCTTGCGCTTGGCCAGCATGACGTCGATGTCGACGATGATGGCCATCAAATCACCTCGTCCAACTCGGTCCGCAGGTGCTTGGCCTCGACGTCGCGGGCCACGGCCTGCGCCAGGAGCTTCCGCAGCACCAGGACGATCAGGGCCATCCCGGCGATCAGCAGGGACGCCCCGCAGATCAGCAGGACGATGCCGGGAGCAATGCCGCCCGGTGCCAGCAGCACGGCGAGCCCGAACATGAGGACCGCCGCCGCGGCCACCGCGCCGAAGATGATGTCCACGTACCGGAAGGCGCCGTGGGAGAAGACCGTTCCCCGCCGCACCATGGTCAGCAGACGCCACACGCAGACCATGGTGACCTGCACGGTGACGATGCCCAGCACCACGATCACGAGGAACAGGATGCGCATGACGGTGGGCGCGCCGGCCTCCGCGAGATCTGTGGAAATCAGCGGCACCATCCACACCTGGATGAACAGCGAACCGGCGAGCAGCAGCGCGAGCACAATGCGCAACGCCAGGACCGTTAGCTTTCCCAAGGGAGTCTCCTTATTGTCGAATAACAAGGTAAATCTATCGATAAACAGTAGTTTAGGCAAGTGGGCGGTTAGTTTGTTCGTTTTTATGGAAAAGCGTTTCCGTTTTATGGAAAAGAAGCTTGACAGTGCTCGCGGTCACTCGGTACGCTTTTCGTAGAGCAAAAGTAAACTTCCACATTCTGGAAAAGCAAATCCCGAGGAATACCAATGTCTTACACCGTGAACTGCTCCATCCTCTTCACCGAACTGCCCCTGCTGGAACGCCCCGCGGCCGCCGTCGCCGCTGGCTTCGACAGCGTGGAGTTCTGGTGGCCGTTCGCCGAATCCGTTCCCGGCGACGCAGACGTTACTGCGTTTGAACGCGCGATCAACGACGCCGGCGTCCAGCTCACCGGGCTCAACTTCAATGCCGGCGACATGCCGGGCGGCGACCGCGGCCTGGTGTCCTGGAAGGGACGCGACGCCGAATTCCGCGACAACATCGCCGTCGTCGCCGGTATCGGTGAGCGCCTCGGCTGCAAGGCCTTCAACGCGCTCTACGGCAACCGCCTGGACGGGCACACCCCGGAGGCCCAGGACGAAGTGGCGCTGGCCAACCTCGTCGCCGCGGCCGAAGGTGTCGCCGCGATCGGCGGAACCGTCCTGCTCGAGCCCGTTTCCGGCGCGGACCGCTACCCGCTCAAGACTGCGCAGGACGCACTTGATGTGATCGGCAAGGTCCACGCCGAGGGTCCGCAGAACATCAAGCTCCTCGCGGACTTCTACCACCTGGCCGTCAACGGCGACGACGTGGCGGCAGTCATCGAGAACCATGCCAAGGACTTCGGCCACATCCAGATCGCGGACAACCCCGGCCGCGGCGCCCCCGGCACCGGTGAACTGCCGCTCGGCGAATGGATCTCCCGCAGCCGCCAACTCGGCTACCAGGGTCCCATCGGACTCGAGTACAAGGCGCCGGCCGAGCAGGCCTTCGGCTGGCTCATCCGCTAACCGCCCGCCTGACCGGCACTCAGCACAGACTCTTACCGACCAGCACGAAGCAAAGGACTTATCTCATGACCAACGTTGCAGTTATCGGACTCGGCATCATGGGCCTGCCCATGGCCATCAACCTCGTCAAGGCCGGCCACAGTGTTACCGGCTTCAACCGCAGCCAGGACAAGATCGACAAGCTCGCGGCCGAAGGCGGCACGGGTGCCAGCAGCATCGCCGACGCCGTGAAGGACGCCGACGTCGTTATCACCATGGTGCCGGACTCGCCGGACGTCGAAGCCGTGGTCACCGGCGAGGAAGGCGTCTTCGCCAACGCCAAGCAGGGCGCGCTCTGGATTGATGCCAGCAGCATCCGCCCCGATGTGGCCGTCCGCCTCGCCGAAGAGGCCCGCGCCGCAGGCCTCCGCCCGCTGGACGCCCCGGTCTCCGGCGGCGAGCAGGGCGCCATCGACGGCGTGCTCTCCATCATGGTCGGCGGCGAGGCGGCCGACTTCGACGCCGCGCAGGATGTTTTCGACGCCGTGGGCAAGACCATCGTGCACGTGGGCCCCTCCGGTTCCGGTCAGACGGTCAAGGCTGCCAACCAGCTGATCGTCGCCGTGAACATTGAAGTCCTCGGCGAGGCCATCGCCTTCCTCGAGGCCTACGGCGTGGACACCGACGCCGCGCTCAAGGTGCTCGGCGGCGGCCTGGCCGGCTCGAAGGTGCTGGAGCAGAAGGGCCAGAAGATGCTGGACCGCAACTTCGACCCGGGCTTCCGCCTCGCCTTGCACCACAAGGACCTGGGCATCGTCACCTCCGCCGCCCGTGAAGCAAACGTGGCCATCCCGCTTGGCGCCGCCGTTGCACAGCTGGTCGCCGCGACCGTCAACCAGGGCGACGGCGGACTGGACCACTCGGGCCTGTTCAAGCAGGTCCTGCAGCTCTCCGGCCGGAAGTAAAGCACCCCGGCGGCAGGCCGGAACCGCACCCAAGCTAAGCAGCCGGCGTCGTAATTTGGCGACGCCGGCTCCACCGAACACACCCAAAAACAGCCCGCCCAAGGGCTCCACCACAGGCTTTCAAGGAGATTCCCATGACCAAGATGCGCACCGTAGACGCTGCCATCGCCATCCTGGAAAAGGAAGGCGCCACCGAGGCGTTCGGCCTGCCCGGGGCGGCCATCAACCCGTTCTACTCCGCCATGCGTGCCCACGGCGGCATCCGCCACACGCTAGCCCGCCACGTTGAGGGCGCCTCGCACATGGCCGACGGCTACTCGCGTGCCGCCGACGGCAACATCGGCATCTGCGTGGGCACCTCCGGCCCCGCCGGCACCGACATGATCACCGGGCTGTACGCGGCCTGGGCCGACTCGGTGCCGATCCTGTGCATCACCGGCCAGGCCCCGGTGGCCAAGCTGCACAAGGAAGACTTCCAGGCGGTGGACATCGAGACCATCGCGAAGCCGGTGACGAAGATGGCCATGACCATCCTGGAGCCGGCGCAGGTTCCCGGTGCGTTCCAGAAGGCCTTCCAGCTGATGCGTTCCGGCCGCCCCGGACCGGTGCTGCTGGACCTGCCCATCGACGTGCAGATGGCCGAGATCGAGTTCGACATCGACACCTACGAGCCGCTGCCGGCGGAGAAGCCGAAGGCCTCCCGTAAGCAGGCCGAAAAGGCGCTGGACATGCTCACCGCGGCGGAGCGCCCGCTGATCGTGGCCGGCGGCGGCATTATCAACGCCGGCGCCTCCGCGCAGCTGGTGGAACTGGCCGAACTGCTCAACGTGCCGGTCATCCCCACCCTGATGGGCTGGGGCACCATTCCGGACAACCACCGCCTGATGGCCGGCATGGCGGGTCTGCAGACCTCGCACCGCTATGGCAACGAGAACATGCTGGCCTCGGACTTTGTGATCGGCATCGGCAACCGGTGGGCCAACCGCCACACCGGCGGCCTGGACACCTACACCAAGGGCCGCAAGTTTGTGCACATCGACATCGAGCCCACCCAGATCGGCCGCGTGTTCGCGCCGGACCTGGGCATCACCTCGGACGCCGGCGCAGCACTGGAAATCCTGCTCGAGGTAGCCAAGGAGCGCAAAGCCGCCGGCAAGCTGCCGGACTACTCCGGCTGGGCCGGCGAATGCGCCGAGCGCAAGGGCAAGCTGCAGCGCAAGACCCACTTCGAGAACGTGCCCATCAAGCCGCAGCGCGTATACGAAGAGATGAACAAGGCCTTCGGCGAGGACACCACCTACGTGTCCACCATCGGCCTGTCGCAGATCGCCGGCGCACAGCTGCTGCACGTGTTCGGCCCGCGCCGCTGGATCAACGCCGGCCAGGCCGGCCCGCTGGGCTGGACCGCCCCGGCCGCCCTGGGCGTGGTGCGCGGCAAGCCGGACGAGACCGTGGTGGCCCTGTCCGGCGACTACGACTTCCAGTTCATGATCGAAGAGCTGGCCGTGGGCGCGCAGTTCCAGCTGCCGTACATCCACGTGGTGGTCAACAACTCCTACCTGGGCCTGATCCGCCAGTCGCAGCGCGGCTTCGAGATGGATTACCACGTCTCGCTGGCGTTCGAGAACGTGAACTCCCCGGAGATGAACGGCTACGGCGTGGACCACGTCAAAGTGGCCGAGGGCCTGGGCTGCAAGGCCGTGCGCGTGGAGAACCCGGAAGACCTCTCCGCCGCGTTCGACAAGGCCCGCGCGCTGATGGCCGAGTACAAGGTGCCGGTGATCGTGGAGGTCATCCTGGAACGCGTCACCAACATCTCCATGGGCACAGAACTGGACAACGTGAACGAGTTCGAGGGTCTGGCCGAGACCGCCGCGGACGCTCCCACCGCCCTCGTGGCTCTGCAGGGCTGAACCTGCCATGAAAGTGGTGATTGCACCGGATAAGTTCAAGGGCTCGCTCACCGCCCCGGAAGTCGCCGCGGCGGTGGAGCGTGGCCTGCGGGCGGTCGCCCCGGACATCCAGGTCACCAACGTTCCCGTGGCCGACGGCGGTGAAGGCACCCTTCAGGCCGCCGTCGGCGCCGGGTACACGCGGCATCTCGCCACCGTTGCCGGACCGACCGGCATGCCGCTGGAGGCGGCCATCGCGGTCAAGGGCCAACAGGCCGTGATCGAGATGGCCGCGGCCTCCGGGCTGGATGTGCTGCCCGGCGGCCGGCTGCAGGCGCTCACCGCGACGAGCCGGGGCACCGGGGAACTGATCAGCGCGGCCCTGGACCTCGGCTGCACCAGCATCATCCTCGGGGTGGGCGGCAGTGCCTGCACCGACGGCGGCGCGGGGCTGCTTCAAGGACTGGGCGCCATCCTGAAGGACGACGGCGGACGCTTCCTTCCGCGCGGCGGCGCGGCTTTGGCGCGGCTCGCCGAGGTGGACCTGTCCGGCTTGAATCCGCGGCTGGCGGGCGTTTCCTTCGTGCTGGCGTCGGACGTGGACAACCCGCTGCTGGGCGAGAACGGCGCCGCCGCCGTCTTCGGCCCGCAGAAGGGCGCCTCGCCGGAGGACGTCACGACGCTGGACGCCGCCCTGGCCCAGTTTGTCCGGGTCCTCGGGCCCGAACTGGGAGCGGGCACGGCCGCGATGGCGCACGTGCCCGGCTCCGGAGCCGCCGGCGGCGTTGGTTTCGCGGCACTGGCAGTGCTGGAGGCGCAGCGCAGGCGCGGCATCGACGTCGTTATTGAACTGACCGGCCTGCGCGACAAACTCGCCGGGGCGGGCCTGGTGATCACGGGCGAGGGCAGCCTGGATACCCAGAGCCTTGAGGGCAAGACGCCCATCGGCGTGGCCACCGAAGCCGCGGCGGCCGGCGTGCCCGTTTTCGCGGTCTGCGGCCGTACACTTTTGTCGGACACTCAGCTGGAATCGGCAGGGCTTGCGCAAACGTTCGCCCTGACGGATCTTGAAAGTGACGTCTCCGTCTGCATGGCCGAGGCGGGCAGGCTGCTTGAAAGCATCGGCGCGGAGATCGGACTGCGGCTGCTGGCGGGTGATATCGCGGGCGGCAGGAAACTGGAAGCTCAGAGGGGAGCATAAGTGGGCGGCGAAGCAACTTCACCGGAATACGACCTGGTCATTCGGGGCGAGCGGATCCTGACGACGGCGGGGGTCGCCGCACGTGAGGTCGGCGTGCGGGACGGCTCGATTGTGGCCATCGAACCGCTGGGCAACGGGCTGCGCGGCCGCGAAATTCTTGAGCTGGCACCCGACGAAACGCTGATCCCCGGGCTGGTGGACACGCATGTGCACGTCAACGAGCCCGGCCGCACCGAGTGGGAGGGCTTCGCCTCCGCCACCCGGGCCGCGGCCGCCGGTGGCGTGACCACCATTATCGACATGCCGTTGAACAGCATCCCGCCCACCATCAACGCCGCCGCGCTGGAGGAAAAACGCAACGCCGCCCGGGACCAGGCCTTCGTGGACGTGGGCTTCTGGGGCGGGGCGGTGCCCGGCAACATCGGGGACCTGCGGCCGCTGCATGACGAGGGCGTTTTTGGCTTCAAGTGCTTCCTGCTGCACTCCGGCGTGGACGAGTTCCCGCCGCTGGATGCGGACGAGATGGAAAAGGACATGGCGGAGCTGAAGAACTTCGACTCGCTGATGATCGTCCATGCCGAGGACTCGCGCGCCATTGAGCGGGCGCCGCACGCCGAGGGCGACCAGTACCAGCGTTTCCTGGCCTCCCGCCCGCGCGGCGCCGAGAACGTGGCCATCGCCGAGGTGATCGAGCGGGCCCGCTGGACCGGCGCCCGCGCCCACATCCTGCACCTATCCTCCTCGGACGCGCTGCCGATGATCGCCAGTGCCAAGCGCGACGGCGTGAAGCTCACCGTGGAGACCTGCCCGCACTACCTGACACTGCTGGCGGAGGAAATCCCCAACGGTGCGACGGCGTTCAAGTGCTGCCCGCCCATCCGCGAGGCATCCAACCGGGAGCTGCTGTGGAAGGGCCTGGAGGACGGCATCATCGACTGCATCGTTTCGGACCATTCGCCCAGCACGCTGGATCTGAAGGACCTGGAGAACGGCGATTTCGGCGTGGCCTGGGGCGGCATCGCCTCGCTGCAGCTGGGGATCTCGCTGATCTGGACCGAGGCCCGGCAGCGGGGGATCCCGCTGGAGCAGGTGGTGGACTGGATGTCGCGACGGCCGGCCGAGCTCGCGCGGATGACCCGGAAGGGCCAGCTGGCGCTGGGTTACGACGCCGACTTCTCCGTCTTTGCCGCGGATGAAAGCTTCGTGGTGGACGCGAAGAAGCTCAAGCACAAGAACCCGATCACGCCCTACGACGGCAAGCCGCTGGCCGGAGTCGTCCGCCGCACGTTCCTGCGCGGCGCGGAGATCGACGGCGAGACGCCTACCGGCCGGTTGATCCGCCGCGGGACTGCCTGAGGCTTGCGGGCTCGCAGCGTCTACGACCAGGAACGCGCGTCCGGGCTCCACCGGTGGTGATCTTCGGCGGACCCGTCGAAAACTGGCTCAATGAATGTGAGGACACGCTCAACCTGTTCATCCAGATTCTGCTCGCAGAGGTCTTCTAGCCTCAGCTTCCGGCGCCACGCCGCCCACTTCACTTGCCCAATCGCTCCATAGCCTGCCATGAGCGGGCGGAGGAGCCGGAGTTCGGCACCGCGGTGCCTGGCAACCCGCACTGCTGCTGCTCTGATGTCTCCAGCACCGAACTCGAACCGGTCTGACAGAACCGCCACGTCCAGGAGGTCTCGCCACCGCGTGCTGGTGGAACCTCTCTGGATCATGGTGACAGTTTTCTCGGCGATCACCGTAGCTAAGGGATGGCCCTGCATTTTGACCGAGCCGCCGAGCAGCGACGGTACTTCGATTTGCTCCAGCTCGGGCCAAATAGGGTCACCGGTGCTTATATCGAGCTTGATCCCGAGTCTCGTCCGGCCAAGTAGTGCGGGCAGCGTGACGCGTAGGCCGCTGTATTCAGCTTCATCCCGAATTCGTTCAATCTTCATTGCGACACCGTCGAAAATCAGGCCGTCTTCGACGACGACGTCGCAAACTGCTTTCACTACCTCGGTGACATGATCAACGTCGAGCTGGAAATCGAGCGCCTGCATGTCAATGTCACGGGTTGGGCGGCGCAACGCGTGAGCGGACAGAAGTACGCCGCCCTTCAGACAGAAGTCATCTGCAAAGGGAGTGGCTGCTAGGCGTCCCAGGAAGCGCTCCAACCCGTAGAGCGTGAAGATTTCATCTGCGGGACGTTTTCGGTCTCTGGCAATTTTCTGCAGCCTCAGGAAGACGGATTGAGTCGCAGTCACAGCAGGACTTCCAAAGCCCGCCGGAGCGGTCCCGTGGCCCGGGGAACCGATGATGCGATGTCCATAAGAAGACCCGGCTGAGATCCGGTGCGCTTGAGCCAGTTGCGCAATGCTTCGATTCCCGTTTCGTAGCCGGCGGTCCCGCGCAAGCGGAAAGCATCCACGATCGAGCGCTCCGGCGAGTAGATGCCGATCTTCGACCCCTCTGCGCCTTCAATCAGGACAGTTGAGCGGCCGATGTCGAACGTCGCCTTGTCGAAAATATGCCACGTGACCGGAGCCGAGAGCTGAGGAGGAGTCTTGCCTCGCGGCAAGGCCAGATCGATAGTGGAAGGGATCTCGTCGATGAGTTCGTGGCGGGCAAGGGCACTGGTGAGGCAGATCGTAGCTAAGGGGGCCTTATAGGATGCTTCCAATAGATCGAGGTCGGCCTGCATGCCCGTTCCGGCGATGTACAGTCCAGGGCCAATCTTCTCGATCAGGCCCGCGTCGCGCATCCGATATACGCTCGTGTGTGAGACTCCGTGCTCCGCGGCGCCTGAGACAGTGAACGGGCCGCGGGGCAGGCGATCAAGCAGTTGAGTCTTGTGCTCCATATTCATATTCTACGACAGATAATTTTAGCTGTCATGAGAAATGAACATTAGGTAGCGACGATAGGGTTGGCGAACCCTATTTACAACTGATGGAGCCCCCCCTTCAGGGAAGGCCTCCATCAGTTGTAGCCGGGGTCTCAGTTCACGCCGAGCGATTCGCGCAGCCGCGCAACGTGGCCCTTGGCGTCCACGTTGTACTCGGCCAGGCGGACATTGCCATCAGGATCGACGACGACAGTGCTGCGCAGCGTGCCGGTGAACGTCTTGCCCTTGAATTCCTTCTCGCCGAACGAGCCATAGGCCTTGGCCACCTCGTTGTCGGTGTCGGAGAGGAGCGGGAAGGTCAGCGATTCGGCCTCGGCGAAGTCCTGCAGCGCTTCGGGTCCGTCGGGGGAGATACCGACGACGTCGAAACCGGCGGCCTGCAGCGAGTTCAGGTTGTCGCGGAAATCGCAGGCTTCCGTGGTGCAGCCCGGGGTGGCGGCCTTCGGGTAGAAATAGACCACCACATTGCGGCCGGCGTAGTCGGCCAGCGAAACCTTGCTGCCCGAGGCATCGGGCAGCGTGAAGGACGGGGCGGAGGTTCCTGGCTGGAGTTGCGTCATGGAGCAGCACCTTTCGTATTGCGGAAGTTCTTTATTGCATTGCGAGAACTTCCTCCAGTTTATTCTCTACGGCCCACCTTAGTCCAGCGCGACCGGTCCCAGTTCCGCTAGCAGTTCGCCGGGGCCGGGATTGTCTTCCGCGCACTTGCCGCCGAGGTGGTTGACCACGCCCCAGACTGCATTCAGTCCCGTCGTCACAGCCCCCTCGGCCCAGCCCGCTGTGAAGGAGACATCGTCCCCGGCGAGGAAGATGCCGCGTTGATGTGCAGGCAGCTGGTCCTGCTTGAAGTGCGTGAACAGCCGCTGCTGGTAGCGGTAGTGGCCGGGTAGGTTGGCCTTGAACGCACCCATGAAGTTCGGGTCGGCCTCCCAGGAGACGGTGATCGGCTCACCGACTATGTGCGAGGCGATGTCCACGCCGGGGTAGATCTGGGCCAGCGAGTGCAGCATCAGCCGGACCCGCTCGTCGGCGTCGAGCGACAGCCACTTCAGGGCGTCGTCGTTCCAGGTGTAGGAGAGCAGGATGACCGCCGGCTTGTCCGGCCCGTTGTCCAGCAGGTAGGTGGCGCGGGGGAGCCGGTCCGTGAGCGTCATGCTGAGCACTTCGCGGCCGGTCGCCGGGTCGCGGTCCTTCCAGAACGGCCGGTCCACCATCACGAAGGTCTTGGAGGACTGCATGTAGTGGTTGCGTTCGATGGCGGTCCACACGCCCGGTTCGAAGAGCGCTTCCTCGGTGTGGATCCGGGTGGAGAGCAGCCACGTCTGGCAGGTCACCACCGCCGAGCGGTAGCTGGCGCTGTGGCCCCACTTGTCCGCGATGACGATGTCGCCGTCGGGATTTCCGTCCGTGGGGGTGCCGCGGGTGATGCTTGCGACGGCGCCGCGGGCGCTGCCGCGGTGGAGGCTGGCCAGCGAGGTTCCGGCCGGCCAGAAGACGCAGTCCTCGGGCGCGTGGTTCCAGAGCGCTTCCGGCAGCCGCTGGGCGCCGCCGACAATGCCCCGGTGCAGATCGTCGGCGTCGGTGTAGACCACGCGCAGGATTTCCAGGATGGAGTTGGGGAAATCCGTGTCCCAGCCGCCGGTGCCGAAACCGACCTGGCCGAACGCCTCGCGGTGTTCGAACCCGGCGGCCTTGAAGGCGCGGCTGGCGGCCATGAAACCGTAGAAGGTCTGCTCATCGAACTCCGGCAGCATCGCATTCCACAGTTCCTTGATGCGGGCAGTGTCGCGTTTCCGGATGGCCTGCTGCATCTCGTCGAAGGATGCGTGCTCGCGCAGCGCCGCCTTCCACGCATCGGCCACCTCGCGGAAGAACTCCGGCAGGTCTTCTGGCTGCTCGGCGTAGTGTTTCTGCCCGCCCAGCTCAATGACGGTGCTGGTCGTGGGGCCGGACAGCGGGTTGGGGAACTCTGTGGTTTCCAGCCCGAGCTTGTCCACGTAGTGGTAGAGCGCCCTGCCGGAAACCGGGAAGCGCATGCCGCCCAGGTCCGCAACGACGTCGGGAGCCCCGGGGAACGCGGCCGTCTTCAGCCGGCCGCCGATCGCGCCGGCCTCATAGACAACCGGCTTCAGCCCCAGTTTCATCAACTCGTACGCCGTCACCAGCCCGGACAGTCCCGCGCCGACCACGGCCACTTCCGTGCCGTGCAGGTGCTCCGGGACGGAACCCAGGCCGGCGGGGTGCGCGAGGTAGTGGTCGTAGCTGAACGGGAAGTCCGGGTTCAGCATGGTGATCGGATTCTCGTCCGCGGCGGCCGGGGCGTGGAGTTCGGTGGCCAGTGTCATGGTGCTTAGCTTTCGGTTGCTCGGGTGGTGAGGAAGGTGCCGGGAATCAGCGGCCGGCTGCCGACGGTGCGGGCTCCGCGGCCGGGTCCTGGGCGGAGAGGTATTCGTAATCGTTGCGGCTCAACTGCGCCACGCGGGAGTGGTGGCGGCCGTAGCCGAAGTAGGCAGCGGCGCCCACCAGCATCCACGCGGCGAAGACCCACCAGGTGCTGGAACCAAGGTTCGCCATGAGGTAGATACACATGACGGTACCCAGAATCGGGGTCAGCGGATAGAACGGTACCCGGAAGGTCCGCGGCAGGTTCGGCCGGGAGCGGCGGAGGTAAATCACGGAGAGGTTGACCAGCGCGAAGGCGAACAGCGTCCCGATGCTGGTGGCGTCCGCCAGCTCGCCGAGCGGGACCAGCCCGGCCGTGAGCGCAACGGCGCTGCCGACAATCAGCGTGCCGGCCACGGGGGTTCCGGTCCGCGGCGAGACGCGGCCGAAGACTTTGGGAACCAGGCCGTCCCGCGACATGGACATCAGGATCCGCGTCTGCCCGTACAGCACGGTGAGCACAATGCTGGCGATCGCCACCACGGCGCCGACGGCGAAGACCAGTGCCATCCAGGGGTTGCCGGTCAGCTCCTGCAGGATCTGCACCAGGGCAGCTTCGGTGCCGTCGAACCAGGTCCACTCGCGGGCGCCGATGGCGGCGACGGCGACAAGGATGTAGATGCCGGTGATGATGACCATGGACGCGATGATGGCGCGCGGCAGGTCGCGCTGCGGGTTCTTGGCTTCCTCGCCGGCGGTGGAGGCGGCATCGAAGCCGATATAGGAGAAGAACAGGCGTGACGCCGCCGCCGACATGCCGGCGACACCCATCGGCATCAGGGTTTCGAAGTGGCTGGCACGGAAAGCGGTGAACGCGATGGCGATGAACATGAGCAGCACGGCGATCTTGATGACCACCATGACGGTGTTCACCCACGCGCTTTCCTTGGCGCCGCGAACCAGCAGGATCATCGCCAGGACAACGACGGCGACCGCCGGAAGGTTCAGCAGCCCGCCTTCGGCGCCGGGCGGGGCGGCAATCGCGGCCGGCAACGCCAGGCCGAACGTCTGCAGCATCTCGTTGACGTACTCAGCGGAGCCGACCGCCACGGCGGCCACGGAGACCGCGTATTCAAGGACCAGGCACCAGCCGCAGATCCAGGCGATCCCTTCACCCATGGTGGCGTACGTGTAGGAGTAGCTGGAGCCGGAGACGGGAACCGCGCCGGCCATTTCCGCGTAGGAAATCGCCGAGAGCAGCGCCGCGAAGCCTGCCACCAGGAACGAGATCCAGATGGCAGGGCCGGCCAGCGGAACCGAGGCCCCGAGGACCACGAAAATGCCGGTGCCCAGGGTGGCGCCGACGCTGATCATGGTCAGCTGCCAGACGCCGAGGCTGCGCCGCAGGCGGGGACCGCCGGAACTGCCGTCGGCGCCGGTGCCGGCCTCGTTGAGCATCTGGCCGAGCGGCTTGCGTCGCAGCAACTGGCTGCCCAGGGGCAGGCCCCGGCGCTTCGTTGCGGGAGGGGTGTCGATCATTCTCGGTTCCAATCTGGAGGCTTCTTCCGTTCCACCAGCGTGCCATGTGAGACAGCTAACAAGCTGGGGCAAAATGACCTACACTCTTCTCGCATGAGACATTCTGCACCATCCGCCGGTGGCGGGGAGGACGTCCGGCCTGTGCGGGCGGGCGCCGACCAGTTTAGCGGCAGCACGGCCGGAGCCTTCGCGGCGGTCTCGCTGGAACGCTTCCTGGAGCGGTTGCCGGACACCCTGACGACGGTCCACGACGGCCGGCCGGGCACCGCGGAACCGGCCCTGGTCCGGTGGGTGGAGCCGAGCGAGCTGGAGGACCCCGCCCCGTACCTGCTGGAGGGCGAATTCGTCCTGACCGCCGGACTCCCGTTCCTCGACGACGGCGGGACCCCCGAGGCCGTGGACCGGTACATCGAACGGCTGGTGCAGGCAAAAGTCTGCGCCCTTGGGTTCGGCATCAGCCCCTATTTCAGCGACATCCCCCAGACCCTGGCCGAGGCCTGCCGCAAGCACTCCCTGACCCTGGTGACCATTCCGGAAGAAGTACCCTTTGCCGCGCTGGGACTCGAATTCGCCCGGCTGCTGGAGGCGGAGAACCTCAGGGTGCTGCGCTTGCTCTCGGAAGCGAACAGGCAGCTGATGCGCGCCGTGCTGACCCCGCGTCCCGAGGCCGAACTGCTGGAGGCGCTGGTGCGGAACGTACCGGTATGGGCAGTGCTGGTCGGCGCCAACCGGCGCGTCCGCTCCCGCGCCGTCCCCGCGCAACTGCAAGGCGGCGTGCCCGAGGCTGCGGAACTGGAACCGATGCTGGCCAGGCTCTTCGCCGGCAGCGGCCCGCGGGTCGAAGTGGAAAGTTTCGACGCTCCCGAGGCCCGGCGGGTGGTGGCGTATCCGCTCCGCAGCACCCGGGACGCCAACCTGGGGGCCCTCGTCGTGGGTGCGACCAATCCGCTGGAACCGGTGGAGAGGAACATTGTCGAGACCGCCGTCGGGCTGCTGGAAGCCTTGCTGCGCCAACGCACCGTCGGCTCGCTGGCACCCAGCCAACTGGCAACGGCACTGCTGCTGCACCCGGAAACAACGACGGCGGATTCCCGGCGCTCGCAGGCGGTCGGCCGGCTGGTGGCGCAAAGTGTGTCCGCGCCACGCCATGCCGAACTCCGCGTGGTGCAGGGCTTCCAGGCCAGGGGGTCTGCTCCGGAAACAGCGGAGAAAGCGGGCCAGTCGGGTAGGACGGCAGGCGAGGATCCGGTCCGCGGACTGCTGCAATGGCGGCGGATCTTCGACACGAAGCTGGTGGAAAGCACCGACTACGGGTTCGCTGCCATTACCCGGCTGCGCGTGGATGAGGCCGTAGTGGAGGAGGTAGAGAAGCTCGGCTGGCACCTTGTCATCTCCGGTACGGCCGAACTGCCGGAACTGCCCGAGGCCTACCGGCGGGCCACTTCGCTGCGGCAGCAGGCACAGGCTGCCGGGCGCAGTATCAGGGCGGATCAGATCGAGTTCTCGGTCACCGGCCTGCTGGGCCCGGAGGCCGGGGCGATGCTGTTCAACCGGAGCTTCAGCCAGCTGCGGCAACTGGAGCCGGAGCGCGCCTCCGCCCTGCTGGTGGTGCTGCGGGCGTGGTTGGAGGCGAACGGCAGTTGGGATGGCTCGGCCAAGGCGCTGAGCCTGCACCGCAACAGTGTCCGGCGGCAGATCGGCCAAGTGGGGGAGCTGTTGGGGCGTGATCTGGCGGACGCGCAGACACGGGCTGAACTCCTGATCGCGCTAAATTACAGCCCGCAGGATCTGCTGTCTGGCACGAAATAGCTAGATCTAATACCGGAGAGTACCATTCCGCGATTATGCAGGCGGCGCTTGCTGCGGGCTACCATCAGGTCAAAGGACTTGATCTCCCCGTCACGGCCTGCCATCGCCGGCGGACGCAAGCCGGAGCCCGGTGCGTAGGGATTGAGTTCGCTCTCCATGTAGGAAAGCCTAACTGCTTATAGCAAAAACGCTAGACTTCACTAGAAGTGTCTATATCCCTGCTGTCCGGTCTCAATTTCGTTGGCCACGTTGACGTGGGGAATGGCCGACTAGATTGAGACCGGACAGCAGGGCGCACAAGGGCTCGAGCGTTTTCCTTCGCCTACTGGCGATCCGGCGTTTTGATGACCGGCGAATAGCAGTTGACATATCCAGGGCTGTTGCTTGAACGAGGGTGCAAGTGGGCAAGGTTCTGCTCGTGCTTGTTTAACGGTGCCGGGGAGACGGGAGCAGGCAAAACTGGGGCTTCCCGTATCAAAATCCGTCGAATTCGCACCAGATGCGATTTGCCGGATACCTGATTGCATATGCGCCGTTATAGGCGTTGAACCCGTCCGGCCTTCGGCTGAAGAGACAAGCGATTTCGAGCTGTACGGGGCGTCGCCCTGCTCGCCTGCGGTCCGGAACCTACCAGGACTGACGCCACATTGTTTCCGGAACGCGTGGCAGAAGGGGCGGGATCCGAGTTTGTGCATATGAGGCATAAGAACCGCGGCTAATAGTGCTAGTGCTAGTGCTGCGGCTGTTGCCAGGCGCGGTAAAGTGCGGGGCGGCGGTCACGGAGGTAGGGCACGTGGCGACGGGCGGCAGCGACGTCGTCGGTGGTGACGTCTGCCCACAGGACTTCGAATTCCGTGTCGGTTCCTGCCTGGGCGAGCAAGGCGCCGTCGGGGCCAACGATCACGCTGAGGCCGCCAAGCAGCAACTCCTGGCCGGCGTCCGCGGGCAACGCCCCGGTGTGGTTGGCGTAGGCGATGGCCAACTGGCTTTCCAGGGCGCGGGCCCGGAGCAGGATTCCGGGCACGTCCTGGAAGCCGGAACCGAGCGCCGTCGGAACCAGAGCCACGTCAGCGCCGGCGTCGGCCAAGGCGCGGACGGGCTCGGGGAACTCGACATCATAGCAGATCAGCAGGCCCACCCGGGTGCCCTCGAAATCCACCGCCGAGGGCGCAGCTTCGCCCGGGACGAAAACCTGCTGCTCTTCGCGATCGAACAGATGCACCTTGGCATACCGGAGGAGCTCATTCCCGGCCCGGTCCAGCAATGCGGCGGTAATGTGCCAGCCGCCGCAGTCGGCAGCTGCCGGTGTACTGTAGACCAGCCCGATCCGGTGTTCGCGCGCAATCCGGGCGGCGCCGTCGTCGATGGCGCGGGACAACTCCGGACCCAGGGAGGACTGAATGGCCAAAGGCGCGTAGCCGCAGATGAACAGTTCAGGGGTGACCAAGACGTCGGCTCCTGCTGCCGCAGCTTCGGCGGCGGCGCGAGCAACCAGAGCAAGATTCCCCGCGACGTCCAGCACCTCGCCGGCAGCCTGCATCACCGCGATCCGCATCCGGTCCTCCTTCTATATTTAAGTACCCGCCGGATTCAGCCTAAGCGGAAGCGGCGCAGCACGGCAGGATAAACTGCACCTGCCCCGAGTCCCGCAGGGATGAAACGCACAGGAACCCTCGACCAACAGGAGAGACAACGATGTTCGCAGGTTTGAGTGCCTTCCCCCTGACCCCTCTGTCGGATGACGCGGTGGACGAGGCTGCCTTCAGCGGCTTGGTCGAACGGCTCGCGGAGGCGAAGGTAGATTCCATCACCGCGCTCGGATCCACCGGGTCCTACGCCTACCTCAGCAGTGAGGAGCGAAGCCGTGTGGCCCGCCTGGCTGTTGAGCACGCCGGCGGAACTCCGGTGTTCATCGGCATCGGGGCGCTGCGGACCTCGCAGGTCCTCGCGAACGCTGAAAAGGCCGAACAGGCAGGAGCTTCCGGCCTCCTGCTCGCGCCGATGACGTACCAGCCCCTGACCGACGACGATGTGTTCGAACTGTTCCGGACGGTCACCGTCAATTCATCGCTGCCCGTCATCGTCTACGACAATCCCGGCACCACTCACTTCACCTTCACGACCGAGCTCTACGGACGCATCGCGGAACTTCCCGGTATCGCTTCCATCAAAATCCCCGGTGTTCCGGACGACCCGGAGCAGGCACAGGCGCGGATCCAGGAAATACGGGAAGCTGTCCCGGCACATGTGAGCATCGGGGTATCCGGCGATGCCAAGGCCGCCGCCGGTCTGGCCGCCGGGTGCGACACCTGGTACTCGGTCATCGCCGGCGCCCCCCCGCGCCGGCCCTGCGGATTACCCGCGCTGCCTTGGAAGGACGGGTTTCCGACGCGCTCGCGGAGTCCGAACGGCTCGCATCGTTGTGGCAGTTGTTCGCCGAGTACGGCGGGAGCATCCGGGTTGTCGCAGCCATCGCGGAACAGCTGGGACTCGTGCCGAGGGCGAGTCTGCCCTTGCCGATCCAAGGGCTGAACGAGGAGCAGCGTGCCCGTGTGGCCGCGACCATTCAGGACCTCGGCCTCGACCGGTAGTGCTGGCAACAGGTCAGCTGTCGGCGGAGTCCTTGAGTTCGATGTAGTCGATGATCATGAACCCGTCCCATGGCACCAGGGCCACATACCATTCCTGGGGCTTAACGGTCTCGGCCGAGACCGGCGGAAACCCTTCCCCGCGCGGGGGAATGTAGGCGGCGTCGAACTTCAGGAAGGTACCGGCGTCGGTGCTGGAGTGTTCCTTCATGGTCATGAGTTCGTATTCGCCGTTGGTGGAGTGGCCAGCTTCCAGCGCCAGCGCGATGTTCAGTTTGTTCAGGTCGCGCTGCTCGTCGTAATACGCTTCCCACGCCACGTCGGACCGCGTGACGAAGAGAGTATTGGCGTAGGCGTCGCGATGCAGCTGGGCTAGGTCTTCCGCGCAACTGGCGGGCAGGGCGGGGCCGCTCCACGCCGGCGAGGCGGCCAGTTCCGTGCCGGCATTGGCCCAGGCCGTGTAACTGGCCAGTACATTGGCGGCCACCTGTGCCGCGGAGCCCTGGCCGATCGGCTCGGCCTGCACCGAGGCCGGGTCCACTGCGGGGCAGGTGGGAGTCGCCGTCGGTGTTGGCGCCGGTTCCGGGGAGTTGCCGCTGCAGCCGGCCAGCAGGGCCGCGGCCGCCAGCATCATGACCGTTCCACGCCTGGCGTTACGCACTGCTTCCCCCTGTGAAGTCCCAACGGCCCATCCGGCTCGGACCAGCCTACCGGGTTCATGTGCCGGCCCGTTTACCGACGGCGGACGGAACCGGCCTAGCATCTAAAGCGTGACGACGGCGGACCAGCAGCCCTGGCCGGGGCATCCGAAAGGCAGCAGGGCCTACCGGCATTTGCTGATCGCGCTCCTCTTCGGCGGACTGGCCACCTTCGCCCAGCTCTACTCGGTGCAGGCCGTGCTGCCCGGCATCGCGCGCGACTTCCAGGTTTCGGCGGCGGACGCTGCCCTGAGCGTTTCCGCTGCCACCATCGGCCTCGCGCTCGCGGTCATCCCATGGTCCGCCATCGCCGACCGCGCCGGACGAAAACGCACGATGACCTGGGCGATCAGTGCCGCCGTCGTTCTTGGTTTGCTGCTGCCGCTCGCCCCAACTTTTCCTTCCATGCTGGCGCTGCGCTTTCTGGAGGGCGCGGCGCTGGGCGGGATTCCCGCCGTCGCGCTGGTGTACCTGAACGAGGAGGTCCAGCGGCTGCATGCGGCGGTGGCCGCGGGGACTTACGTTGCGGGAACGACCATCGGCGGCCTTGCCGGGCGGCTTGTAGCCGGCCCAGTAGCGGAGTTTACCGACTGGCGCGCGGGCGTGCTCGCGGTGAGCGTGCTCTCCGCAGTCGCCGCCGTCCTCTTTGTCCGGCTGGCGCCAGCGCCGCGCGGCTTCCGGCCGGTGGTCCGCGGGCAGGGGCCCAAGCTGGCCGAGCGGATCCTCATCAACCTGCGCTCGCCGCGGCTGCTGGCACTCTACGCACAGGGTTTCCTGCTGATGGGCGGCTTCGTCGCGGTCTACAACTACCTCGGCTTCCGGCTCGAGGCGCCGCCGTTCAACCTGCCGACGTCGCTGGCCAGCCTGCTCTTCCTGGCGTACCTGGCCGGCACGGTGTCGTCGCGGTTGGCCGGCGGACTGACCGTGCGGTTCGGGCGACTTCGGGTGCTGCTCGCCAGCATCCCGGTGATTGTCGCGGGCTTGGCGATCACGCTGGCCGATTCGCTGCCGGTCATCCTGGTGGGCCTGGTGGTCTTCACCGCGGGGTTCTTCGGCGCGCACTCGGTGGCGTCGGGGTGGACGCCGCGCTTGGCCACCGTGGGCCAGTCCCAGGCCTCGGGCCTCTACAACCTGTTCTACTACGCCGGCTCGAGCCTGCTCGGCTGGGCCGGCGGCCTGTTTTTCGTGCAGCTCGGCTGGGCCGGCGTCGCGATCTTTGCCGCTGTGCTCGCGCTTTTCGCAGGTACGACGGCGGTGCTCGCCCTGCGAGGTTCCGAGACGAAATAGCCGCTAGAGGACTTGGGCGCGGACCTGCCCGATCCGCCGTCGTGAACCTAAGTAGAGCCTCCGGGTCAAGGGTTTTCCAAGCTGGGGATGAAGTACTAGGTGCAGTACTTCTTGTGGGGATTAGTGCTTGCATCGAGAGGCTTTAGTTATGGGGAACGGTCTATTCAATCTTGTGCGGCGCGGAACGGCGCCCGCCACCAACGTCAGGACCGGTTCCACCGGGTCGGCTGGCGTGCTGGATCTCTTCATCAACGAGGGCTTTCTGCCCATGGTCGACGGCGCGTTGGTCTACCACCGTGGTTTTGGAGACCGCCAGACGGCACCTTCGGATCCGAACCCGAGCCTGCGGATAGCTCCGCGGATCTTTACCCGGTCGGGCAAGGTAGTCGAGAGCCGTACCTATCCGCTGGGCCGGCCGCTGCCGCCCCATGGCAGGCCCGCGCCGGAGCGTCCGGATCCGCAGGAAGAGTACTACTACCTGCCGAAACGCCGGTACTGGGCCAGCTATTTTCCGGAGCGGACCATCATCGCGGAGGTAGGCAGCACCATCAGGCTGCGCATCCACAACCGCCTTTCGCAGTCCCACGAACTGATGTTCCACGGAGCGGGAGCTAATCGGGGGGACGTCACTAGCGGAAGCATCCGCCCCGGCGGGACCGGGAAACTGGACCTGAAGGCCCCCGCTCCGGGAACGTACCTCTATACAGACCCCACCAATGGGGCTGTGGAACGCACGCTGGGACTCTATGGGGCACTGGTAGTTATCGACCCTGCCCGGGCTTGGCATCTCGGCCCGAACGGCCCGGAGTTCGAGCGCCAATGGCTGTGGATGTGTCATAACGTGGTGCCGGAGTGGGCCAGCGTTGCCTCCCGGGGCGGCAAGCTCGACAGCATCGGAACGGACGTATCCCCGCGCTACTTCAATCTGAATGACCAGGCCGGATTCCGGTCCCTCGGCGTCTCCGATGACCCTGAACTGAACGAAGAGAGGGAGGAAGACAGCCTTCCCTCCGGGTTTCCCCGTTTGACGGATGTGCGGAACTTCAGCCAGTCGCCGGCCACGGGAACGGTCCGGACAGGACAGCTGATCCGGATGGTCAACGCCGGCATCGTGGGACACCAGCTGCACTACCACGGCAATCACGTCTGGGCCGTCCGGGAGAACGGGAGGGACTTCCCGCGCGAGCGGGGCCGGGTGATGGCGGACGGCCACGTGAGCCTCCAGCAATGGGAGGACACTGTTGCGCTTTCGCCGCTTGAACGCAAAGAAGCGATCCTGCCGATGGTACGCCCGCCGGACTGCGTCGACGCCGTTTGGGAGGCACGTAAGGAAGACTGGCGGTACCCCATGCATTGCCATGCGGAACCTTCACAGACGGCGGCGGGTGGTTTGTACCCTGGCGGCCTGGTGGCGGATTGGGTGCTGGCCGGAGAGCAGGAAGCCGAAGCCCACCACAAATACGAGAGCCAGGTGGATTTCGCTTCCGACCAGCCCCATGAGGGCAGCCCGGAAACCCTGTTCCGACAGCGCCCGGACGTCTCGATGACGTTTGACTTCTTCGGCCGGGAGCTCGAGTTCCCGGACGGCGCCGAGCACGATGTCTGGAGTTTTGCCACTGACAGCAAGGACCGGGGTCTGCCCGGCCCCTTGGCGCGGTTCACCGAAGGGGAGATCTTCCACGGAACCATTGAACCGAGCAAGCGTGTGCACACCATTCATTGGCATGGCATTGAGCCGGATCCTCGCAACGACGGCGTGGGCCACACCTCCTTCGAGGTCACCGGCGACTACACCTACCAGCTACGGCCGGACGTCGGCGAAGCTGGAAATCCGAACCGCGGTGGGTCCGGGACGTACTTCTACCACTGCCACGTCAACACGCCGCTGCATGTCCAGATGGGCATGTTCGGCGTGGTCATCGTGGACCCTGCCATCGACCGCGTGAAGCCGCCGAAGCGGGGAACCAGACGCGCCTTCGTTGACGGCCCGGAGTACGACATAGCCACTGAAACGGTGCTGCTTCCCTACTCGGTGGACCCAAGCTGGCATGAGATGAACCATGCCGAAGGCCTTTCCGGCGAGGACGCCGGCCTGAACCGGTTCAAGGCCAAGCATTTCTATACCCTGGGCGGAGTTATTCCCAAGCGGCCGGGCGGCCGCCGGGTCTGGGCCTTCTCCAGTATGAAAGCGAATACGAAGCAAAGCGGGCTAGCGCCGACGTTGGTCCGCATGGTCAACGTGGACTATTTCCCCACCCTGACGGAATTTACCGACATGAAGGGCAAGCCGGTGGCGATGGCGGATCTGATTGCCCATGACGGGCGTCCCTTCCGCAACACGGCAAATCCCAACGGCCCGTCCGAGCCGGTCTGGTCCAGCAAGTATCCGCTCCGCACCAGCAAGATAGCGTCGGGAGCGGCGGAAAAATACGACTTCCTGCTGCGCCCGCCCGCTCGCGGCGAGTACCTCATGCATATCAAGTTCCTGTCCTGGGTACCGGGGCAGGTGCGGGCCACCAAGACGATAACCATTAACGCTGTATAGGAGGCCGGGAGCGTTCACCGAAGGCGTAGCGCCTGCCGGATCAATCACGGACCCAAGGTGGTTTTAATAGATCACCAACTGTTCGAGGAAGTGCCCGGTGAACGCAACGCCCGGCACCGGTCCAGCACCCGGCGCCGAAGACCCGCTTGATGCCTACTCACGGACCGTCATCCGTGTGGCGGAGTCCGTTACCCCGCACGTGGCTGCCATCGAGATGGCGCGCCATGGCCGCAATGGCCCGGTACGGGTGGGTGCCGGTTCGGCCGTGGTGTTCACCGAAGACGGTTACCTGCTGACCAACGCCCATGTGGTCGCCCGCGCGAATGAAGGGCGGGCAGTATTTGCGGACGGAAGTGCCGCGGACATCGACATCATCGGCGCCGACCCGCTGTCCGATCTCGCCGTCCTCCGCGGTCTGTCCGCCACGCCGGCACCTGCGCGGCTCGGCGACGCCGAAGCGCTGCGGGTGGGACAACTGGTCATCGCGGTCGGCAACCCGCTGGGCCTGAGCGGCTCCGTTTCCGCAGGAGTGGTGAGCGGTCTCGGCCGCTCCATGCCTGCCTGGTCCGGCGGGAGCAGGCGGGTGATCGAAGACGTGATCCAGACGGACGCGGCCCTCAACCCGGGCAGCTCCGGCGGTGCGCTCGCCGACAGCCGCGGCTACGTGGTGGGCATCAGCACGGCCGTGGCCGGGGCCGGTCTGGGCCTTGCCATCCCGATCAACGCCACCACGCGCCGCATCATCTCCGCCCTGCTGACCGACGGACGGGTCCGGCGCGCCTATCTGGGACTGGTCAGCACCCCGGTGCAGCTGCCGGCAACCGTCAAGCTGCGCAACGGGCAGCGGCACGCGCTGCGCGTCGTCGAGGTCATACCCGGTTCGCCCGCCGCCAAGGCAGGCCTGAAGCAGGGCGACCTGGTGGTCAGCGCCGGCCGCCGTCCGGTAGCCAGCGCCGAAAGCCTGCAGAAGCTGCTCTTTTCCGACGCCATCGGCGTGCCCTTCCCGGTCACCGTCATGCGCTCCGGCGCGCTGGTGGATGTCATTGCCGTCCCGGAGGAGATGACCGAATCCGTCTAACTGACCGAGCCTCAGCGCCCGCCCAAAGATCGTCCTTTCGACTGATAGACAGTTCCCAATAGCAGGCATACGCTAGGGTGCGGCTTTATTTGCGGCGCCGTCCGGCAATTGGCGTCCGCTGTCGCGGTACTCCCGCACCCTGGCTCAACACTCACGATTCCGAGGAACCGGCTTCATGCTGATCAAACTGGTCCGTCACTACATACGGCCCTATCTGTCACTGGTCCTGGCGGTGGTGATCCTGCAGCTCGCAGCGACCATCGCGGCCCTCTACCTGCCCAGCCTGAACGCCCAGATCATTGACCAGGGTGTGGCCCGCGGCGATACCGAATACATCTGGAACACCGGCATGGTCATGCTCGGGGTCAGCCTCATCCAAGTAACGACGGCGATCGCCGCGGTCTGGTTCGGGTCGAAGGCGGCGATGGCCGTCGGCCGGGATGTGCGCAAGGGCGTCTTCCACAAGGTATCCGGCTTCTCCGCCCAGGAGGTCAACGAGTTCGGCGCGCCCAGCCTGATCACCCGCGGCACCAACGATGTGCAGCAGGTCCAGATGCTGGTGCTGATGGGCCTGAACTTCATGGTGGCGGCGCCCATCATGTGCATCGGTGGCATCATCATGGCGCTGCGCGAGGACCTTGCACTGTCCTGGCTGGTGTGGGTATCCGTGCCGGCGTTGTTCGTCGTCGTTGGTTTCCTGGTCTGGCGCCTGATGCCGCTGTTCCGGTCCATGCAGACCAAGATCGACAACATCAACGGGGTGCTGCGCGAGCAGATCACCGGCATCCGCGTGGTGCGGGCCTTTGTCCGCGAGCCGTTCGAGGCCAAGCGGTTCGGCAAGGCGAACCGGGAGCTGACGGACGTGTCCCTGGCCGTGGGCTCGCTGTTTGTGCTGATGTTCCCGGCGATCGGCATGATCCTGCACCTGGCCACGGCGGCCGTGCTGTGGTTCGGCGGGCTGCGGGTGGACGCGGGGGAGATGCAGGTGGGCGCGCTGACCGCGTTCCTGCAGTACCTGCTGCAGATCCTGGTGGCGGTCATGATGGGCACGTTCATGGCCATGATGATTCCGCGCGCTTCGGTCTGCGCCGAGCGGATCGGCGAGGTGCTGGGCGTCAAGCCCTCCATCCACGAGCCCGAGCAGCCGCTGCAGCCGGCGGACAAGGCCGGCGTGGTGGAGTTCCGGAACGTTTCCTTCGCTTATCCGGGCGCCGAAGCCCCGGTGCTCAACGATGTCAGTTTCACCGCCCGGCCGGGGCAGACCACCGCCATTGTGGGCAGTACTGGCTCCGGCAAGAGCACGCTGATTTCCATGCTGCCCCGGCTGTTCGACGTCGGCAGCGGCGAGGTCCTGCTCGACGGCATCCCCATCACCAGCATGGCGCGCCCGGACATCACCGACCGCGTGGCGCTGGTGCCGCAGCGGCCGTACCTGTTCTCCGGCACCATCGCGCACAACCTGCGCTTCGGCAACCCCCAAGCGCACGACGACGACCTCTGGGAAGCCCTCACCGTAGCCCAGGGCGCGGATTTCGTGCTGGCCAAGGAGCACGGCTTGAACTCGCCGGTGTCGCAGGGCGGCACCAACGTGTCCGGCGGGCAGCGCCAGCGGCTCTGCATCGCCCGGGCGCTGGTGGCCAAGCCCAAGGTGTACCTGTTCGACGATTCGTTCTCGGCGCTGGATGTGGCCACGGATGCGCGGCTGCGGGCGGCGCTGAAGGCCAAGACCAAGGACGCCACGGTGATCATCGTGGCCCAGCGCGTCACCACCATTACGGACGCGGACCAGATCCTGGTGATGGAGCACGGGCAGATCGTGGCCCGCGGCACCCACGAGGAGCTGCTGGAAACCTCGCCCACCTACCAGGAAATTGTCGAATCGCAGACCCAGGCGGAGGAGGTGGCATGAGCGCGGACAAGGACACGGATAAGGACCTCCGGCAGGACGATGGCCCCGCCATCGACCCGCGCACCAGCGACGGCCCCGCCATAGACCGACCTATCGACGGGCCCACCATCGACCCGGTGGTGGCGCCGACTCCCGGCGCGGCCGCGGACGCCGAGGCACAGGTCCTGGAGGAGGAGTTCCAGCCCACCGAGGCCGACGGCGACATGTTCGGCGGCACGCCGGCGAAGAAGGCCAAGCACTTCTGGCCGTCCGCCAAGCGGCTCTTCGGGCTGCTGAAACCGGAAAAGGCTGCAATTGCCGTGGTGCTCGCGATGGTGATCATCGCCGTCGTACTTAATGTCATTGCTCCGCGGGTGCTCGGCAACGCAATGGACGTGATTTTCAACGGTGCCATCAGCAGCAACCTGCCCGCCGGCGCCACCCAGGAACAGGTGATCGCGGGGCTGCGCGCGCAGGGCCAGGAGCAGTTCGCGGACCTGCTCTCCGGGATGGAAATCACGCCCGGCACCGGCATCGATTTCGAGCTGCTGGGCCGGCTGATCGCTATTGTGCTGGGCATGTACGTGGTGTCCTCGCTCTTCATGTGGCTGCAGGGCTACGTGCTGAACCAGGTGGTCATGCGCGTGGTCTACAACCTCCGCCGCGATGTGGAGGACAAGCTGAACCGGCTGCCGCTGAACTATTTCGATACCCGCCAGCGCGGCGACCTGCTCTCCCGGGTAACTAACGACGTCGACAACGTCCAGCAGGCGCTCCAGCAGGCCTTCGCGCAGCTGATCATGTCTGCGCTGAGCCTGATCGGCATCACGGTCATGATGTTCATCGTCTCCTGGCAGCTGGCCGTGATCGCCCTGATCGCGCTGCCGCTCTCCGCGGTGGGAGCGGGCCTGATCGGTGCACGCAGCCAGAAGCTCTTTGCTGCCCAGTGGAAGAACACCGGACAGCTGAACGGGCATATCGAGGAGTCTTTCAGCGGGCACGATCTGGTGCGCGTCTTCGGCCGGGAGAAGGAATCGCTGGCGCAGTTCGACGAGAAGAACGAGGAGCTCTACAAGGCCTCCTTCGGCGCGCAGTTTGTCTCCGGGATGATCATGCCCGTCATGCAATTCATCTCCTACCTCTCCTACGTGGGGATCGCGGTGGTGGGCGGGCTGCGTGTGGCCTCCGGTTCCATGACTCTGGGCGATGCGACGGCGTTCATCCAGTACTCGCGTGAGTTCAACCAGCCGTTGAGCCAGATGGCCGGCATGGCCAACATGCTGCAGTCAGGCGTGGCCTCCGCCGAGCGCGTGTTCGAATTGCTCGACGCCGAGGAGCAGGACCCGGACACGGCCACTCAGTCGCTGCCGGCCAAGACGGACGGCCACGTGGAGTTCGAGCACGTCAGCTTCAGCTACACGCCGGACAAGCCGCTGATCGAGGACCTGTCCTTCGCGGCGAAGCCTGGCGAAACCGTGGCGATTGTCGGGCCCACCGGGGCCGGCAAGACCACGCTGGTGAACCTCGTGATGCGCTTCTACGAGCTGAACTCCGGCCGGATCACCCTGGACAACGTGGACATCACGCAGCTCAGCCGTGCCGAGCTGCGCTCCAAGGTGGGCATGGTGCTGCAGGACGCCTGGCTGTTCGGCGGCACCATCGCGGAGAACATCCGCTACGGCAATCTCGACGCCAGCGAAGAGCAGGTGCTGGAGGCGGCAAAGGCCACCTACGTGGACCGCTTTGTGCGCGCGCTGCCGGACGGCTACGACACGGTGATCGACGAAGAAGGCAACAACGTCAGCGCGGGCGAGAAGCAGCTGATCACCATCGCCCGCGCGTTCCTGGCCAACCCGTCGCTGCTGATTCTGGACGAGGCCACCAGTTCGGTGGACACCCGGACCGAGCTGCTGGTCCAGCACGCCATGGCGGCGCTGCGCACTGACCGGACCAGTTTTGTGATCGCGCACCGGCTCTCAACGATCCGCGACGCCGACATCATCCTGGTGATGGAGGACGGGCAGATCGTGGAGCAGGGCAACCACGCAGAACTGCTTGAAGCCCAGGGTGCCTACTACCGGCTCTACATGTCCCAGTTCGCCGCTGCCGCAGACACGGTGTAGTGCCTGCTGGAGGGCTGCGGTGGGCATGGCTGGGAGAAACAATAACTTGATAAATCCATGTCTTTGTAAAGTTTGAGACGCTAGAATTGAAATCAATTACTAACTTTCAAGTTTGGTTGCTTAGGAGGGACTTTCCATGGGTAAGTGGCCTGCGCTTACCTACGAAACTCTTCCATGGGAGCCCTCTAGCCAAGGATCCAAAGCTGACCGAACTTTCCGCCGCTACGGCGCTAGCATCCCTGCGACGATCTCCGAACTGGAATGGCGCTCTTCGGCAGAGACTGCAACGGTGACCGAGGCGGCGGTTGCAGCGATCGTCCGGCTCGATGCGACCGCCGGTCAGGTTCTCGCCCCTCTGTCCGGGTTCCTGCTGCGCAATGAGGCGGAGTCTTCATCGAAGATCGAGCATGTGCAGTCCACACCGTTGGCTTTGGCACGTGCGACGCTTGGCATCAGGAGCTCGGAGGCGGCCATTTCAACCCTCGCCGCGGCCGCCGCAATCGAGGATCTGATTTCCGTGGGGGAAGAGACCAACCCGGCGGATCCATCCAACCTGAACCACGCCCACGCCATTTTGATGCGGCCTGATCCGCTGAATCGGAAGTTCTCAGAGGAGTTGCGCGACCAGCAGAATTGGATCGGCGGCTCCGACTACACCCCTCGGGGAGCGTTGTTTGTGCCGCCGGCCCCGGGGCGAGTTGCGACCCTGATGGCCGATCTCCATGACTTTTGCGAGAGGAAGGACCTCCCCGCCCTCGCGCAGGCCGCGATCGCACATGCCCAGTTTGAGACGATCCATCCCTATACCGACGGCAACGGCCGCATAGGGCGAGCCTTGTTAAATGCTGTTCTCCGCTACCGGGGGGTCACGACCGCCGCAATCGTCCCTATCGCGTCTGCCTTCATGGCCAGTCGCGATGTCTACTTCGCGCTCCTTGGCGCCTATAGAAACGGGGAAGCAGATCTGTTCGTTGACTACATCGCCCGCTGCGCACTCTCTGCCTGCCGGGCAGCATCCGAATCGGCCACGACGTTGGCTGGGCTGCCGGGGCAGTGGAGAGACGCCGTGAATCCCCGCTCAGGATCCGCAGCCCTGAAGCTGATCGACTCGCTGCTCGGCCAGCCCCTCCTCACAGCCGGGCTCGCCGCTGAACGTGCGAACTGCACTCCCCAAGCCGCTTACAATGCCATCGCGAAGCTGGAGGAGGCAGGCGTGCTGCGCAATATTGGCAAGGGGTCCCGCGGCCAAGCCTGGGCCGCGGGCGACGTGCTGGACGAGACGGAGACCCTTATCGAGCGGATCAACGAGTCTAGTGCTGATCTGCTCAATCCTTTGGCTCGCTCCTACATCAGTCATCAACAGGCCCAAGCCAACAGCCCAGCAGACTCCTAGCAGCCTTCTAGCCCAGGACCCGGTAGCCGAATTCCGGATGGAAGCCGTGCACCTCCCGCACATCCAGCGCGGCCATGTAGTCGAGGATCTCGCTGGTAATGACCTGTCCGGGGACCAGCACCGGGAAGCCCGGGGGATACGGGGTAACGAATGTTGCGGAGACCAGCTCCTTACCGTCCGCCACGAGCCGCGCGGCAGCTTCCGGCTGCAGGCAACGGCAGGAGCCTTCCCCGTAGGTGAGGAAATGGGCGGTCCGGAGGTCGCCGTCAGGAGTGTCCGGGCCCGAGCGGAAACGGTCCGCGAAGCGGCTGATGTTTGGCAGCGGGGGCGGCGCCGTCGTGAGCGAGGCTACCCGGACCTGCCGGGCCTGCAGTGCGAGCGGGCTCATCCCCGCTTGTTCCTCGTCAAAGGCCTCGGCCAGCTGGACCAGGACCTCGAGCAGGTAGGCCACGGCACTGCGGGTGGTGCCGATATTGGTCATGAGCAGCACCGTGTTGCGGGAGGTCTTGTTGACCTGGATCCCGAACCGGTCCATCAGGTAGCCGTTGCGGCGCCGAGGATCCGGAAATGATTTCGCAGCAGCGGCTGCCGTTGCACCGCCGCGGCGATGCCACCCGCCAAATCCATCTGCCGCTGCACCAGTTCAAAACCCTCCAGCTCCACCTGTCGGCGGCCGGCGTCCAGGGAAGCGAGGATTTGATAGTTCGGTGAGGTGGAGGTGTGCGTCATGTAGGCCTCGTGGAAGGACTCGGCATTGCGTACCGCCGTCGACAATCTGCGCCGGGTGCTGGCCATCGAGCTGGTGGCAGCTGCCCGCGGCATTGAGCTGCGTGCGCCGTTGCGACCGGGACCGGCCACCGGCGCCGCGCTGGCAGTGCTGCGCGAACGGGTGGCCGGGCCTGGACCTGACCGATTCCTGGCGCCGGAGCTGGCCGCCGCGGAGGCACTTATTGCTGCGGGACAACTGCGCACCGCCGTCGAAGTCGCCACCGGCCCACTCGGATAGAGGAGGCCAGTGGCAAACCTGCGGCCTGGAACGGTTGCCGTTCCAGGCCGCAGGTCTGTTTAAGGCATCAGGGGACCCAGCCGCTTGCCGGCAAGTCAATACCTAGCGGCGGACGCTCCGGCGGCCGGCGACACCCTCGGCCACGCCGATCAGGAGCACCGCTGCGATTACGGCCACAACAAATCCGAGGACGTTCAGCTCGAAGATGTCGCCGGTACCCAGCAGATTCGCGATCAGGCCACCAATGACTGATCCAACCAGGCCCAGCAGCAGCGTGGCCACCAGGCCAAGATTCTGCTTCCCGGGCTTAATAAGACGCGCGAGCGCCCCGATGACGAGTCCTGCGATGATAAAACCGATCATGTTGCCTCCTAGTAAGTTTCACTAAACGTAAGCATACTTAGTAGTGCTTGGCAAAACCCGCGAGACCGGTTTCGCGACGCGGACGACGCTGACATGCTTGTGGGGTGACATCAATCTCGATCGAACCGCCCCGTACGGCGCTCAGCTGGAAACTGGTGCCAGCGGTGCTGCTCTCGGTGTCTGGTGTGCTGCTTTTCGGCGTCGAGAATAACCCTGTTGGTTACAGCGTGCTCGGCCTCAGCTTGGTCGCGGCCGCGTTGATTGACCGTGAGTTCGTGCGGCATCTCGCGCTGGTCGCAGCGGGCATGGTGATCATCAGCCTCGTGCCGCTTAACGCTGATTTGAGTATTCAGCACATGGTGCTGATGGGCGCTGCACTCGCCTTGGCCGTGCTCGTGCCGTGGCTGGTGTCGCGCTTTGTTTACCGCGAGAAGATCATCAGATTTCCGGTGAACACTGGCCGTAAATGGCCGCTGACAGCGAAGCTGTACCTGATCGGCGTTGTTGCGCTCGGGTATTTCATTCTCCCCGGATACCTGATCAGCACCGGCGTCTACCAGAACTGGCCGGACGCATCCGATCCCACCATCTTCTGGCGTCTCTTTCTTGGGGTGAACGCCGTTGGAATCTGGGATGAGCTGTTCTTTATCTGCACCACCTTCACGCTCCTGCGGCGGCATTTTCCGGATTGGCTCGCCAACTTCCTGCAAGCCGTGATCTTCTCGTCTTTCCTGTGGGAGATTGGCTACCAGGCCTGGGGGCCGCTGCTGACGTTCCCGTTCGCGCTGCTGCAGGGTTACACCTTCAAGCTGACGAAGTCGTTGACCTATGTCGTGTCAGTTCACTTGATCTTCGACTTCGTCCTGTTCCTCGCGCTGGTGCACGCCCACAACCGTGACTGGCTGCCGATCTTCTTGTACTGATCCCACTCCTGAAAAGCAGCTCTAACAAGCACCGCGGACCTCTTCGGTGCGCGAAGTCCGGGCTGTTCTGCAGCAAGCCGTTGTCAGCATCGGGCGCGGGTGGCACTGTGATTGCATGACGATCGAGGTGCGCGCGGCTACGGCGTTCGACGACGTAAAGACGATGCTCGGGCCCAAGCGGCCGGATGCGAACGTGTGCTGGTGCCTGAGCTATCGCATTCCATCGAAGGACAATCTGGCGTTGCGAGGTCAGGAGCGCGGCCAGCTTGCGGAGCTTCTGTGCCGGCAGGATCCGCCACCTGGGGTGCTCGCTTACGACGGCGACGAGGTGGTCGGCTGGGCCGCCGTGCATCCGAAAGCGGACACCAGCTTCGCCCGCAATCGGAAGATTCCGCACGTGGACGACGTCGATGTGTGGTCGGTGTGGTGCATTCGGGCGCGGCCGGGGCATCGCGGCAAGGGCATTTCGCATCATCTACTTAGAGGCGCCGTCGAATTTGCACGGAAGCATGGGGCGCCTGCGATTGAGGGGTATCCCGTCGACAACGATGGCAAGAAGGTGGACCTCACCATGGCTTACGTGGGAACGCGCAAGCTCTTCGAACGAGCTGGGTTCAGCAAGGTAGCCGACACCGACTCGGTGCTGAACGGGTTCCCTCGCGTACTAATGCGGCTCGACCTTGGCTAACAAGTCATCAGTGGGACAGCCGGGTAGATGCGGATCGTCGGCTCAAGGTTCCATAGATTCCGCCGTCGCTCTTTCAACGGGTTTACAACGGTTCTACGCTTGGAACATGCCGCAGGAAGATCCCTCCTCCGCGGACCTTGAAACAGCGGACAGGCAAGCCGTTACCAAAGCGACGCCGCCGCAAGCGGGGCACCGCACGTTCATGCATGTGCTGGTCAATACGGCCCTTGCCAACGTGATCACCAGCTTTCTCTGGTTCGCTTTGACTTTCTGGGTGTACCTGGAAACCCGTTCCGTGCTGGCCACCGGTCTCATCGGCGGCGCCTACATGCTGCTTGTCGCGTTCTTCGGCCTGTTCTTCGGCGTGCTGGTGGACCGCTACCGCAAGCACGCGGTGATGGTGGGCTCGACGCTGTTCACGGTGGCCTGCTTCGGGCTGGCGGGACTGATGTTCCTGCTGGTTCCGGAGGACGCGTTGCTGAGCCTGACCGGAATCTGGTTCTGGCTCTTTGCCCTCGTGGTACTTATCGGCGCGGTGGTTGAACAACTGCGCAACATCGCCCTGTCCACCACCGTGACGCTATTGGTGCCGACCGAGCGCCGGGCCAATGCCAACGGCTTGGTCGGAACCGTGCAGGGGCTCGCGTTCATGATCACCTCCGTCTTCAGCGGACTGGCGATCGGAATGCTGGGCATGGGCGGGACGATCATCATTGCGCTGGTCGCCTGCGGTGTGGTGCTGGTGCACTTGCTGATCCTCAGGATTCCCGAACCCAGGATCGTGCGCGCCCAGGAGCGCGAGAGTTTCGCCGATCTACGTGCGGGCATTGCGGCGGTCCGCGCGACCCGGGGATTGTTCGCGCTGATCCTGTTCACCACCTTCAACAACCTGACGGGCGGGGTGTTCATGGCACTCATGGACCCGTATGGCCTGACGATCTTCCCGGTGGAGATCTGGGGCGTGGTGCTGGGCGTGACGGCGACCGGTTTCCTGATCGGCGGCGGGCTGGTGGCCAAGTTTGGGCTGGGCAAGAACCCGATCCGCACGATGCTGATCCTGGTGGCCTGCACCGGCCTCCTCGGTGCGACGTTCACCATTCGAGAATGGTGGTGGCTCTATGCGGTGGGCATCTGGATCTTCATGATGATCATCCCGGCGGTCGAGGCCGCGGAGCAGACCGTGATTCAGAAAGTGGTTCCGTATGCGACTCAGGGCAGGGTCTTCGGGTTCGCCATGACGTTTGAGGCGGCGGCCGCTCCGATCACTGCGTTCATGATCGCGCCGCTGGCCGAATTCTGGATCATTCCCTACATGAATTCACAGCCTGGGAGGCAAAGCTGGGCGTGGCTGTTGGGGGAGGGGGACGCCCGCGGCATTGCGCTGGTGTTCCTGATCTCCGGGATCGCGTCGATCGTGCTGGGGCTCGCGGCTTTGCTCACGCGGTCGTATCGCCGGCTCTCGGTTGCGTATGCCAATGCCCCGGAGAGCGCGCCGCTGGCGGCTGACGAGCAGGGTCCCTCTAGATGATCATGTCCTATTGCCTTCGGCGTTGTTTGATGCAGGATGCCGGGGAACATGCCGCGCAGGTGGGCCCGCGCATAGCGGACCCACCTGGTCTCGGACGAGGATTCGTGCAGCAGGTGCTGTGACTCGTCGTGGCCTGCGGCTGCTGCCGGGATACCCTCAGCGGGCGAGCAGCAGCGGGGTCAGCGGGTGCCGCCGGCAGGTTCGAGCTCGAGGTCATCCGGTGCCGTGATATCCATTTCGTGCAGCGGTACCAGCTTGGACTTGGTGATGAAGCGGTGGGCCAGCCATAGGACGATGAAGGCCGGCAACCCGATGTAGGAGGAAAGCACTTCCAGGCCTCGTCCGGCAAGCACAGCCTCGTAGTTCTGTCCCGCGATCACTAGGATCAGCAGGGCGAAGGCCAGCAGTGGGCCGATCGGGAACAAGGAGGCCTTGTACGGCAGGTCGCTGACCTTGTTGCCCTGTGCTAGGAAGCCTCGCCTGAAGCGGTAGTGGGAGATCGCGATCCCCGCCCAGACGATGAAGCCGCATAGGCCGGACATGTTCAGCAGCCAGGAGTAGGCCGAGCCCTGGCCGACGATCGCGGATACGAAGCCGAAGAGTCCCACGGCCGCGGTGGCCAGCAGCGCCGGGATCGGCACGCCGCGCGAATTGGTGCGGCCGAAGATTTTCGGGGCCTTGCCATCGTGGGCCATGGCGTAAAGCATGCGGGTGGATGCATAGAGTCCGGAGTTGCCCGCTGAGAGGATGGCGGTCAGGATCACCGCGTTCATCAGGGCGGCTGCGAACGCGATCCCGGCGCGTGAGAAGACCAGGGTGAACGGGGATACTGCAACATCGGCCTCGCCGGAGGCCAGCAGGCTCGGGTCGGTGAACGGGATCAGGCAGCCGATGATGAAGATGGCGCCGATGTAGAAGAGCATGATGCGCCAGAAGACCGTGCGGATGGCCTTAGGTACTTCGCGGCGCGGGTTCTTGGCTTCGCCTGCGGCCACACCCACCAGTTCGGTGCCTTGGAAGGAGAACCCGGCAATCATGAACACCGAGATGATCGAAACCCAACCGCCGTGGAACACTTCGTCCCGGTTTTCCCAATTGCTGAGGCCAGGAGAGTCGTTCCCGAGGATGCCGAAGATCATCAGCACGCCGGCGATCAGGAAGAGCACCACTGCCGAGACCTTGATCAGGGAGAGCCAGAACTCCGACTCACCGAAGGACTTCGCCGAGAGGGCGTTGAGCCCGGTCAATACCAGCAGAAAGATCCCAGCCCATACCCAGCCGGGGATGCCGGGGAACCAGAAGTCCATGATGATTCCGGCTGCGACCAGTTCGGCGGCGACTGTGATGGCCCAGTTGAACCAGTAGTTCCAGCCGATCGCGAACCCGAAGGAGGGGGAGACAAAACGCGTGGCAAAGGTCTGGAAGGATCCTGCGACCGGAATTTTTGCCGACATTTCACCCAGCGACTGCATAAGCAAGAACACCATCAGCCCGACCAGCGCGTAGGCGACTAGCGCGCCACCTGGGCCCGCCTGGGAAATGGTGCCGCCCGAGGCCACGAACAGCCCGGTACCGATCGCACCGCCTATAGCGATCATCTGCAGGTGACGGCTGCTTAACCCGCGCTTGAGTTCGTTGGCGGTGTCGTTGGAGGTGTGGTGTGCACCTGTCGCTGGAGAGGATCCAGGTTGCGCCGTCGCATTGGATTCGATTTCTGCGGAAGTTCGCGTCATGGGCGTCATGCGATACCACCAAGGGGCATCAATGCGATCCGGCTGTCCGCCACCATGTATCCCGAGCTGCGGAACAATCCTGAGTCGATAACGCCACCCGCAGCGATCATCATTGATTGCTGCGTTTCCGTCGATTTGGGCAGACCGGCGGGGCGGCCGGGCGCGACCGTCCGATCTTCTGTATGCGTGGGGGAGCTGAGTCCCATGTTGCCTCCGGGAAAGTAGCTGCGGTGGATTGAATCTTCCGGCGAACTTGGCTTGGAAGAGCAGTGATCAAGCTAACACGCAGAAGGAAAGAGTTCTTTTGCCAGGCGAATGTTGCACGGCAGTGCCCGCGAAATCTTACCGTTGCGCTTCGAATATGCGCCAGCAGCATAAGACTTACTAATTTACATCGGCATACAGGTAAGCGGGTCTTGTTGATCTGCTAGAACGCGTGCTGCGCCAAGCGAGTTCCGCCTGCGGCAGGCGCAGCACCTGCCTGGAGTGTTGCCGGGTTGTGCAAGATCGAGAAGCCGACCCTCTGGTTAGGTAAGCCGCGACCGGTTCCCTGCAGCACACCGGCCGGTGTATGCGGTCGAGGCGAGGCGCTCCTCGGCTGTGCAGCAGGCGCACGCCTAGGGCCTCTCTATGCCAACGAGCGACCGAGCCGTACCGACCGGCGTCCTGACCACCACACCGGCGGTGGGGGCGTGACGGGACTGGTAGTGAGCGGTTAACAACCGAGGAGGCCCACGATGCGAATCTGAAGGGCGTCGACTGGGGCAAAGTGACCCGAGAACACGAACCCCTGTGTGTTCCAAGCCTCAACCACAGCTCGAGAAATCAAATCGCTTATGCTCACGCAGTTTTCACATAAGTCTCTCTATGTCTGGTCTAGGCTCCATGTCGTTGTACTTCACCTGCTTCTGTTCGAAAGGACTGACTACCTATGCCCACGGCTACCCAGCGCACCAGAGAGACGCTCTCGGACAATCAGCTGCAGTCCCACCCGGCTTGGACGGCCTTGAAGAACGCCGCCACGGAGCTTCAGCTCATCCAAGCTCAAGACGGTTCCGTGCCGGAACCCGGTGATCTTGCCACTGCCTCCAAGCTGGCGGCCATAATCCGCGAATCCGTCGCCAGCCTCGCGCCCTTTTTCCCCCACGACGCGGAGTATCTTGACTGTCTTCAGAAAGCCTTCACAGCGTGGGAAGCATCAGAATTTGCAGTCCCTGACTTTCTGGAGGCTCTGCAGGCCTTCCAACCGCAACTTCACCGTGCCGACGGTCTCCGGCACCTCGTTGTCTTTCCGATGTATACCCAGAACGGCAGCACCAACAGGTTCGTGGAAGCTGTGCTGATCGAGGTCATCTGGCCCGACTTCATTGCCGAACTTGAAGCCGGGGACTACTCAAACCCGCTCTTCCTTCCCATCCGGTTCATCGACTTCACACCGGGCTACGATACGAATTCTGCGGTGCTGTTCCCGGAATCGGTTGCGGTACGGGAGACCCCCCAGTTCAGTTGGGGCGCAATTTTCGCTGACAGGGAAGCCGCACGCTTCAGGCGCGTTCTGCGAGCCGCCGCCGCGACCACCCGGCTGGACCTTCCCGAAGATGCTGCCGCTCTTCTGGATGATCAGCAGCTTACGCAGTCGACGTTTGTCATGTGGGATCTGATTCATGACAGGACCCACATGCGCGGAGATCTTCCCTTTGATCCCTTCATGATCAAGCAGCGGATGCCCTTCTTCCTGTACACGCTGGAAGAACTGCGCTGCGATCTCACCGCCTTCCGAGAGTCGGTCAAAATCGAAAAGGACAAGGAGGCGTCCCCGGAAGCGCGCAAGTACGCCAAACTCGTCCAGTACGCCGTCATCTTCGACAGGATCTTCCGCTTCGCCATGACCGGGCCCCGTGTACGGAACTACGACGGCCTCGGAGGCCAGCTGTTGTTTGCGTGGATGCACCAGCACCGCGTGCTCCATTGGACCGATTCAAAGCTGGCCATCGACTGGGACAACGCCGCTGACGTCGTGGTCGCACTGGGGCAGGAAATCGAAGAGTTGTACTGGCGCTCCATAGATCGTCCCAAGACCGCCCACTGGCTCGCCGCCTATGAACTCATTTCCGCAACGGTCACTCCTCACCCCGCCTCCACATGGGCGAAGGGACCGGATGCACTCCCGCTCGCCGGGCCCCCACGCGGACTCACCGACTTGGTCCTGGACGACGAGTTTCCCTACTCGATGTTCTACGAAGCGCTGGAAAAGAAGATCCGGCCGGTTATTGAATCGACTTCCGGAATCACCGGAACCTCGGACCTCGGCGAAGACGTTGGGGCAGCCGCATGAACGCCCGTTCAGCAGCGCTCCCACTGAACGTCGTCGTCGCCGGTTCCACCAGTGCGGCAGGCCGGCCTGTGGGCGGGACCGGCCCTGGCTGGCACTACTGATACACAAGAACCTTCCTGTTTGAGTGCAGGGCAGACGGCGGAACCGCTCCTCACAGATGGTGGTCGAGGGCTGCCAGGAACCGCTTCATGGATCCGCCGAGGTTCCAGTCGGTGGCCAGCTGCTCAAGTTCGGCGCGTGGATCGCCGTCGACGGGATGGAGCTGAGCGCCGGCTTCCTCAAGGCTCGGCAGCTTGAGGCCGCGCACGACTTTCACAACGGCGGGTGCGACCTTCAGATAGTCGGAGGCCTTGTTGAGCTTCGACCGTACGGATGCGGACACTCCGCTTCCCGTGTCCGCAGCCGCGAGCAGCCCGTCGAGGGAGCCGTACTCTCCGAGCAGCGACGCGGCCGTCTTCTCACCGATGCCGGCGACCCCAGGGAGCCCGTCCGAGGCATCGCCGCGGAGGAGCGCGTAGTCGGCGTACTGCTCGGGCAGCACGCGGTATTTGCCGACAACCACCGCATCGGTCAGGACTTCGAGGTTCTTCATGCCGCGCGCCGTGTAGATCACGCGCACCTGCCGGGCGTCGTCGACAACCTGAAAGAGATCGCGGTCACCGGTGACCACATCGACCGGAAGGTCGGCGTGGCTCGCGTAGGTGCCGATGACGTCGTCGGCCTCATGTTCAGGGGCCCCGACGACGGCGATTCCGGCGAGTTCCAACACTTGGCGGATCATCGGAATCTGCGCTTCGAGCCCGGCCGGGACGATCTCCACGTCCGGAGCACCCGCTACCACCTCTGCGACCCGGTGTCCCTTGTAGGAGGGAAGGAGGTCGACCCGCCACTGCGGGCGCCAGTCATCGTCCCAGCATGCGATCAAATGCGTGGCGTTGTAGTCGGTGGTCAGCCGCGCGATCATGTCCAGCAGGCCGCGGACGGCGTTGACCGGAGTGCCGTCAGCCCGCTGGATCGTATCGGGCATGCCGTAGAAGGCACGGAAGTACAGCGACGCAGTGTCAAGGAGCATCAGGCGATCGGGCATAACTGATCCTGACACGGATGCACCGGGATGTCAGCGCCATCTCGGCTTCCAGCTGTCCGTGCCGGTGTACGGCCACCGCGATTACGGTGGAGCCATAGCGCTAACGAAAGGGGCTGTTCATGGAAGACTACTTTGCCGGTGACGAGCGATCGATGCGGGAGCGGATGGTCGCGGGCGATCTCTATATTGCCGACGACCCGGAGCTCGCCGCGGACGGCACCCGGGCGATCGAACTCTCGGACCGTTACAACAGGGTCTGGCCCAGCGACCGCGCCGCGGCAGGAGAGATCCTGAAAGACCTGCTGGGCGCGATCGGTGAGGGCTCCGAGGTCCGGCCGCCCTTGTTCGTGGACTACGGCCGCTACATCAGCATCGGTGCGCGGACCTTCATCAACTACAACCTCACGGCCCTGGACGTCGCTGCGATTACGATCGGCGACGACGTACAGATCGGTCCCAACGTCCAGCTGCTGACGCCAACCCACCCGGTGGAGCCGAAGCCGCGCCGCGACAAACTGGAGGCAGCGCAGCCGATCACCATCGGTGACAACGTGTGGATTGGCGGCGGAGCGATCATCCTCCCGGGCGTTACGGTCGGCGAAAACACCGTGATCGGCGCCGGCGCGGTGGTTACGAAGGGCCTGCCGCCAAACGTCGTCGCCGTGGGCAACCCCGCGCGGGTGGTCCGCGAGCTCTGAGGAAATATCTTGACGGCTCCCTCCGGCTGGGGGAAGCTTTTCGCCAGCGGATTCTCCTCCGCTTACGCAGGGAAAGGCTCGTCATGATCAATGAAGATTCGAAGACCGGTGTCCGGCGGTATAAACGATGGCTGCCGGCGCTGATGCTTTGCCTGCTTGTGTCAGCTGTAGGCCTTGGCGCCGCCCCGGCTGCAGATGCCGCCCCAAACAGGGGCGGCGGCAAGGGCGACAGCGGTGGCAGCACCGACCTGCTCGGCGATGATGTGTCCTGGCCGCAATGCGGCAAGGCGCTGCCGGATAATCCGGCGTTCGCCATCATCGGGGTCACCGGCGGCTTGGCCAACAATACGAACCCGTGCCTGTCCGAGCAATTGGCCTGGGCGGAGGAGGAGACGCTGACGGACGCCACCGGCCAGCCTGATGTGGCGCTCTATGTCAACACGGCCAACGCCGGGCACGCCGGTTCCTGGTGGCCGAAGAGCAATGTCTACCCGGAGGACGTCGATGATCCCGATTCCGTCGTCGTCGATAATCCTTACGGTGAGTGCAGCGGGGCCGAAAATGCGGCCTGCGCCTACATGTACGGCTGGGCCAAGGCCTACGACGACGCCAATATCCGCGGTATCAGCAACCCGGGGGATTATCTGTGGTGGCTCGACGTCGAAACCGAGAACAGCTGGTCGACTGACAGGGTCGCTAACGCCGCCGATCTGGAGGGCATGACCGACTACTTCGAGGGCATCGGCGCCGAGGTCGGCATTTACTCGACCAACTTCCAGTGGGGCCAGATCGTCGGCCAGGTCAGCCCGGACAGCAGCCTGGCGGCACTCCCGAGTTGGCTGGCCGGCGCCAGGACAGTCAACGGGGCTAAGAACAACTGCGCCTCCCCGCCGCTCACTCCCGGCGGCCATGTGTCCGTGACGCAGTTCGTCTCGCGCGGCTTCGACTACGACTACTCCTGCATCTAGCCCCTCAGCGAGAACGTCCCTAAAGCACGAGAACGTCCCTTACACGCCGAATGCAAACGGTAAGGGACGTTCTCGCGGTCGAAACACCCTATGCGGCCGGAGCGAACGGGGGGCTTGCCGCGCAGCGGACCTACTGCTGGGGCTGGCCGGCGATGTTGACCAGCCAGTTGATGCCGAACTTGTCGGTGAACATGCCGAAGGTATCGCCCCAGGGAGCCTTCTCCAGCGGCTCGGCGATGTTGGCGCCCTCGGTCAGTTTGTCCCAGTAGCCGCGCAGTTCGGCTTCGTCGTCGCCGCTGAGGGAGACCGAGATGTTGTCTCCGGGGTTGTAGGCCATGCCGTTCGGCGTGTCTGCGCACATCAGGGTGAGGCCGTTCGGGGTTTCCAGCATGGAGTGCATGATCTTCTCCCCTTCGGCCGGATCGTCACTGGCATGCAGTTCGGCGAAGGTGCTCCGGGTCAATTCGCCGCCGAAGGCTGCATGGTAAAAGTCCATGGCCTGCCGGGCGTTGTCGCGGAAGCTGAGGTACGGGTTGAGGCGCGTTGCCATGATCGAACTCCTTTGTTGGTCATGCTCGTGTGCTGTCCAAGGTTGATTATTTACCAGAGGCAGCGGGTAGGGAAGACTGCGGGGTGACGGAAAGTTGGTTCCATGCCCGTTCAGTTGTCATCGCACGCGCAGGTCTTGGTCACTGACAGGCTGCGCGCTGCGGGCTGTGTCTTTGCCGAGGACGAGGCACAGCTGCTGGTCGCTGCTGCGCTGACGCCGGCGGCGCTTGAGGACATGCTGGGCCGGCGGGTCGCCGGGCTGCCGCTGGAGCAGATCCTCGGCTGGGCGGAGTTCTGCGGGCTGCGGATCGCCGTGGAGCCCGGCGTGTTTGTGCCGCGCCGCCGGACGGAGTTCCTGGCTTCCAAGGCCATCGACCTGGCTCATCGCGTGGTCGGCCCGCCTGTAGCGGTCGACCTTTGCTGCGGCTCGGGCGCCGTCGCGGCCGCGCTGGCGGACGCCGTCAGCCGACTGGAACTGTACGCGGCGGACATCGATCGGGCGGCGGTGCGCTGCGCTCGCCGCAATATTGGCACGGCCGGCAAGGTGTTCGACGGGGATCTCTACGCTGAGCTACCCGTTGAGCTGCGCTGCCGCGTGGATGTCCTCGTTGCCAACGCACCTTACGTTCCCACCGGTGCGATCGGCATGATGCCGCCGGAAGCCCGGCTGCATGAACCGCAGGTCGCGCTCGACGGCGGTGCGGACGGACTGGACATCCAGCGGCGGGTCATCGCGGCAGCGCACGAGTGGCTGGCGCCCGGGGGCCACCTGCTGGTGGAAACCGGCCCGAGCCAACTGAACGGGACCGCGGCGATTTTCGAGCGCCACGGTTTTGCCGCCCAAGCCCACTTTTCTACCGAGCTGGACGCCGCCGTCGTTATTGGAACCATCCCCGGGAAGTAGGACCACGCCGTCCTCTGGCACCTCGTCACACCCTTGACGCAAACCAGTTTGTGGTGCAAACTAGTTTGTGTGATCCACCACGACGAAAGGCAAGCGAGCATGGCACCGCATTCCAACAGCACTGGCGCCCAGCCCGGCGAGCCGGAGGAAGCGCCGCTGGACCTGCACGCCGCGCTGCGCCTGGTCAACGACGCCGAAACCAAAGCCCGGGAGGAACTCCAGGGCAACGAGGCAGGCGTCTACCTGATCTGGGCCTTCGCTTGGCTCATCGGCTACGGGGCGATGCACGCGGCGCGCTTCGGCTGGCTGCCGCTCAGCGCCGGGGCGTCGCTGACGGTCTTCGGCATCACCATCCTGGCCGCGCTGGCCAGCACCGTTTTCATCGTGACCCGGCAGCGCCGCGGGATCCGCGGCCATTCGTCCTTCGTCGGCGCCATGTACGGCGGCGCCTGGGCGCTGGGCTTCATGGTGATGGGCACGCTGTCCGGAGTGGTCGGCTCCGCGGTTGACGATTTCTGGCTCACCGGCATGATCATCAACGGGATCGCGCTGCTGATTGTCGGGCTGATGTACATGGTCGGGGGCGCGATGTTCAACGACAAGAGCCAGGCCATGCTGGGCATATGGTTCCTCGTGGTGAACATCGTCGCGCTCCTGGCCGGCCCGGCGAACTTCGTGACCGTCTGCTTCATCCTCGGTCCGCTCGGCTTCTTCGCGGGAGCCGTGGCGGAAACCCTGCGGCGCCGGCGGCTGCGCAACCGCGGGCGGGTGTAGCCGTGGCCGAACTGGACCCGGTGATCCACGCCGAATCCCGCCTGCGCGCCATCACGATCCTGAACGAGGTGGGGGAGCGGGACAAGATCGCCTTCACCAAGCTCCGCAAGATGCTGGACATGACCGCCGGCAACCTCTCCACCCACCTGCGCAAGCTCGAGGACGCCGGCTACGTGGAGGTCACCAAGACCATCGAGGGCCGCACCCCCGCCACCTACGTGGGCATCACCGCCAAGGGCAAGGCCGCCTACGCGCAGTACCGGGTGGCGCTGCGCGAGTTGCTCACCGGCCTGCCCTAGGCACCGCAACACCGCACGAACGGCCAGAGACGCACGAACGGCAAGTATCCGCACTCATCCAGGAGTACCGATGAAAGTCCCTGCACCAGTTGCTGTCCCCATTGCTGAATCCGCTTCCAACCCCAATTCCAACCCAAATTCCAAGCCCGAACAGCGTACGACTGTGAGACTTTCTTGTAGCTGGTCTGGGACTGGCTGGCAGGATGGGTACTGGCCGTTCCGCCGGCCATGGATGTGACTCGAGCGTACGTTGACCATGAAGTGTCTTGCCGCCGACTTGTCCATCCGTGGCGCGGGCCGGCCGGACCTGTCCGGCCCACCTCGGTAGCTTGATCAGAAGATTGTCCGCCGCCTTGAGGCGCGTGACCCGTCACAGTGCTGTTCCGATGTGTTTCCTACCCGGACTGGTACCGGCCGACAGCGGCCTGACCATCTCCATCACTGAGGAAAGGTGCCGTGACCGCCATTTCTATCGTCGCGCATTCCTACCCGTTTGTCGTGGGCGTCGACACCCACGCCCGCAATCACGTCTACGCGATCCTTGCAGCCAGGACCGGCGAGCTGATCGATACCCGAGACTTCCCAACGACGTCTGCCGGCATCAACAGGGCCATCGCGTGGGTGGCCCGCCGCACCGACGCAGACGCTGACACGCTGTGGGTGATCGAAGGCGCCGCATCTTACGGAGCCGTCCTGGCCGGCGCTGTCGCCGCCGAGGGTTACCCGGTGGCCGAGGCTCCGCGAATGGACGCGAAGAAACGCCACGGCGTCGGCAAATCCGATGCCCTCGATGCGCACCACATTGCCGCAGCCGCGTTGCCGCTGCCACAGGCGAAGCTATGCCGCCCGAGGCTCAACGAGGGGGTGCGCCAGGCCTTGCGGATCCTGGTCACGGCCCGCGACGCCATGAGCGCCGAGCGCACCCGTTCGGTCAACTCGCTCACCGCACTGCTGCGCACCAATGATCTGGGATTGGACGCCCGCAGGGCACTCTCAGCAGCTCAGATCGCTGAAGCGTCGCGGTGGCGCGCCCGAGAGGAGGAACTGTCCCTGACCATCGCCCGGACCGAGGCAACGCGGTTGGCCAAACGTGTCCTCGAACTCGATGACCAGCTCAAAGCCAATGACAAGCAAGTGACCGAGCTGGTACAGATCAGCGAGGCCGCACCCCTGCTGCATGAAAAGGGCTTTGGGTCCGTCACTGCAGCGACCTGCCTCACCGCCTGGTCCCATCAGGGACGGGTTCGGAACGAGGCGGCCTACGCCTCCCTGGCCGGCGTGAATCCTATCCCCGCTTCCTCAGGAAACACCGTCCGGCACCGCCTGAACCGAGGCGGAGACAGAAACCTGAACCGCGCTCTCCACATGGTCGCTCTCACCAAGATGACCCACGACGAGGAGACCCGGAGATACGTGGAGAAACGGCGAACAGAAGGACGCACCGACCGGGAAATCCGCCGATGCATCAAACGCTACCTAGCCCGACGCGTCCACCGCACGCTCAACGCCGCGAGCCCGTGCCTGAAGAGCGCTTGACAGACATAGAAGAGTCGGCGGTGCTCGCCTCCGTCGTGAATGCCACCAAGAGCTTCGGCAACACCGCGGCGCTGAGCGGCATCAACCTGGACATCCACGCCGGCGAAGCGCTCGGCCTGCTCGGGCCCAACGGCGCGGGCAAGTCCACGCTCATCAGCCTGCTCACCGGCCTCCGCCGAGCCGACTCCGGCACGGTGGAACTGTTCGGGCGCAGCCCGCTGGACCCGAAGGCTCGGCTGCAGCTGGGCACCACGCCGCAGGCCACCTCCGTCCCGCAGACCCTGAAGCTGCGCGAGACCGTGGACTTCGTTGCGGCGCACTATCCGGACCCGGTTCCCACCGCGGAACTGCTGGCCGACTTTGGCCTGAGCGACATGGCCGAAAAACAGTGCGGCGCGCTCTCCGGCGGCCAGCAGCGCCGGCTGCTCGTGGCGCTGGCGCTGGTGGGCCGGCCGCGCCTGGTGGTGCTGGACGAACCGACCACCGGCTTGGACGTGGACGCCCGCGAAACCTTGTGGCAGCGGCTGGAAGAATACCGCCGCGGCGGCGGAACGCTGCTGATCACCAGCCACTATCTCGAAGAGATCCAGGCGTTGGCCAGCCGCGTGGTGGTGATCGACCGGGGGACCGTGATCGCAGACGGCAGCGTGGACGAGATCCGCAGCCATGTGGCAATCAGCAAGGTCTCGTTCAAAAGCCAGCTGCCGGCGTCGTTCTTTGAATCCTTCCCGCAGGCCGTCAGCGCCGCCACCAGCGCCAAGGGCATCACCACCGTGGTGACGCAGGACGCGGATGCCACCGTCCGGCAACTGGTCCGCGACGGCGTCGAATTCAGCGGGCTGGAAGTCCACGCCGCCAGCCTCGAAGAGGCGTTCCTGGCCCTGACCCGCCATTCCTCCGAAGCAGCAACCGAGACCGCAAAGGATCCGGCATGACCACCCTGGCCCATCACACTCCCGCGCCGCCGACTCAGGCGGCCTTGCTCAAGGCGCACACCAAGGCGCAGGTGCTGGAGCAGCTGCGCATTCCCGTGGCCGTCATCTCCTCCACAGTCTTCCCGACCCTGGCCCTGCTGTTCTTCGTGATTCCGCAGGGGATGGTCACGTCGAACCCGATCACCGCGCTGACCGCGATCGCCCAACTGGCCCTGTTCGGCGTCATGAGCTCGTTCCTGTTCAACTACGGCATCGGCATCGCGGAGGAGCGGGCCAACCCGTGGAACAGCTACCTCCGCACGCTGCCCGCGGGGCCGGTGCCGCCGACCATCGCGCGGGCGCTGACGGCGATGATGTTCGCGTTCTTCGCGCTGATTCCGGTGCTGATCCTGGGCGGATTGATGACCTCGGCGCCGGAGGCCTTCACCAGCGGCGACCTGTCCTGGGGCCGGATTCCGCTGTCCGTGGTGGTCTGGCTGTTCTGCGGGCTGCCGTTCCTGGCGCTCGGGCTGTTCATCGGCTACCTCTGCACTTCCAAGGTGGCGATCGCCGTGACCCAGGTGGTGTTCTTCCCGATGGCGTTCGCCGGCGGAATGATGCTGCCGCCGATCATGTTCCCCGACTGGCTGAACACGTTCTCGCTGTTCCTGCCGTCCCGGGCGGCGCGCGACATCGCTGTCCAGGTACTCTCCGGCCAGGGCATGCACGCCAGCTCGGTTCTTTGCCTGGTGGCGTGGACCGTGGTGCTGGGCGCGCTGGCGCTCTGGGCGAACCGGCGGGACCAGGGCCGCCGCTTCCGGTAGGTCCTCGGCAACAGCCACTAACGACGGCGAACGGACCGGCCTGCCGTTTCCTCAGGCCTGGATAGTCGGTGCGGAGTCCTAAGCTGGGAGGCGTGAGTCCTAAACAACCCGTCGCGCCCGTCACTGGGCAGGGCCTGAACCGTACCATCTTCGCCCTCGCGCTGCCGGCCTTCGGCGCGCTGATCGCCGAACCGCTGTTCCTGCTGGCGGATTCTGCGATTGTCGGCCACCTCGGTGTGGCGCAGCTGGCCGGCGTGGGACTCGCGGCAACCGTGGTGCAAACGGTGGTGGGCCTGATGGTGTTCCTGGCCTATTCGACCACGCCCGCGGTGGCCCGGCTGCTCGGTGCCGGACGGCACGCGGATGCGCTCGCCGTGGGCCGGGACGGCATCTGGCTCGCGTTCTTCCTGGGCCTCGTGCTGTCGGTCGCGGGCTGGGTGTCGGCACCCGCGCTGGCCTCCGCGATGGGCGCGGCGGGCGAGGTGCACGGCTACGCGGTGGACTACCTGCGGTGGTCCATGCCGGGACTGACCGCGATGCTGATCGTGCTGGCGGCAACCGGTGTGCTCCGCGGGCTGCAGGACACCAAGACCCCGTTGCTGGTGGCCGGCATCGGTTTCCTGGTCAACATCGGGCTGAATTTCGTTCTGGTCTACGGGCTGGACCTGTCCGTCGCTGGATCGGCGATGGGCACAAGCCTGGTGCAGTGGGGGATGGCCGCCGTTTATCTGGTCATCGTCTACCGCGGCAGCCTGAAATACGGCGTACCGCTGGCGCCCACCTGGACCGGGGTCAAGGCCACCACGCACGTGGGCTCGTGGCTGATGCTGCGCACCCTGAGCCTGCGGATCGCGATTCTGGCCACCGTCTTCGTCGCCACGGCACAGGGCCCGGTGAGCCTGGCCGCGCACCAACTGGTCATGACGGTCTTCACCTTCCTCGCCTTCGCGCTGGACGCCATCGCCATCGCGGCGCAGGCGCTGATCGGTAAGGAACTCGGCGCGGGCAACAAGGCGCTGGCGCATTCGCTGACCCGCCGGATGATCGTCTGGGGCGTGGGCTTCGGGGTCGTCACCGGGGTGCTGCTGGCGCTCGCCGGGCCGCACCTGGGCTGGATCTTCTCCTCGGACAGAGCCGTGCAGGATGCGTTCGCCATCGGGGTGCTGTTGCTGGCCCTCAGCCAGCCGGTCTGCGGTTTCGTTTTCGTACTCGACGGCGTGCTGATCGGCGCCGGTGACGCAAAGTATCTGGCGATTGCCGGCGTCGTAAATCTCTTGGTCTACTTGCCGCTGCTGGTCTGGGTCCAGATATCGGAACTCAGCGGCGTCACCGGACTGGCCTGGCTCTGGGCGGCATTCGGGCTGGGCTACATGGCCGCGCGGGGCCTGACGCTCGACTGGCGGGTCCGCACGGATGCATGGATGGTCACCGGAGCGCACTAAACTCGAGGGGTGAGCACTAACAGCACTGTCCAGGCCGCCGCCTACTGGCAGCCCGTTTTGATGCGGGCCCTTGTCGCGGCCGCGTTCGGCATCCTCACCATCTTCTGGCCCGAGCCGGGGGACACGGTCATGGCCCTGGCCGGCGGCGCGTTCCTGCTGCTCAGCGGCGCGGCGGTGTGGCTGCTGGCGCGGAAGCCCGAAGCCAACGAATACCGGACGCTGCTGCAGCTCGAAGCCGGCGCGTTCGCCGTCGCGGGTGCGCTCGCGTTCGCCCTGCAGACGCCGTCCACCTTCACCATCCTCGCCACGGCGGCGCTGCTCATCGGCGGCGGCGCGGAACTGGTGCTGTGGTGGCAGAACCGCGGCCCGCACGGATCGGTTTTGTCCAAGGACTGGTTGATCGTCGGCGCCGTCTCGGTGGGCTTCGGCGCGGCCCTGCCGTTCTTCACCTACCTCGGCGCGCACGCACTGCTGGGTGTCCTCGGCGGCGCGGCGATCATCACCGCCGTCGTGCTGGGGATCGCTGCCCTGACCTACCGCTTCGATTCCCGCAAGGCAACCGCCAGCTAACCGCGCCAGCTGACCCCCGGCCCGCAGCCGTGACTGCGCCCACATGCAAATCCCGACGTCTTCTACAGCCGGTAGACTGGGGTGAGACTTTTCGCAGTAACCAGGAGGAATTCATCGTGGGCAACAACGCTTCGGGCGAGCCGAACGGACCGCGGATGTCGGTCAAGGGGCCGCTGATTTTCTCCGCCGTGCTCGGTGTGATCGCCGGTTTCTGCACGATGATCTTCTCCACCGGCGGCGCCGAAAACCAGCTCCGCTGGGACCTTGGTGTCACCGCGGCCGGCGTCGCGTTCATCGCCTCGCTGCTGGTGGTGGCCGTGCTGACCATGGCCGGCAAGGACAACCCGGACCACCTCAGCCAGGGCTCGGGCGTCAACCGCAGTTCTGCCAAGATTCCGGGCGGCGCCGGCAGCGTGGGCGGGCCCAAGCGTGCTCCCCGGGAGCCCCAGGCGGATCCCGACACCCCGCGCGATGAAGACCAGAACGACGACGGCGGCAGCCACCGTCCGCAGGTGTGATCGCCTGACCCTTCGGTCGGCGGATCAACCCGCTGGCTTTCCATGGCCCCGAGCTGACAAGCTGGGGCCATGACTTTTGGGCAGGACGAACCGCAGCCGCCAGCGGAACCAGCGGCTCCGGACCAGGCAGAACTCCAGCAAGCCGAGCAAGCCGAGCAAGCCGAGCAGGCCGGGCAGGCGCAGGCCCGTCCTGCGCAGACCGGTGAGACCGCCGAGGGCAAGACCCTGCTGGTGGCCGAGCTCTGGTACCAGGGCGATCCGGGCCTCTCCTCGGCGGCATTGCGCGAAAGGCTGGAGGCCCGGTTCCCCGGCGCTGCCTTCTCCGAAGGCGTCATCCTGCTCCCGCACCGCGAGCATTCGTTTGAGCTCCGGGGCAAGACCGTCAGCCTCAGCACCGGGCTGGCGGAACCGTCCGAGCCGCTGCCCGCGGCGGACGCGCTCGAAGCCACGCCCACAGACCAAAGCTGGACCTGGCCCGATGCCGATCAGGTGGTGCCCGGCTGCACGCACCGGGTCCTGGTCACGGAAGTCCTGTCCAGTACCTTTGAACCGAAGCCGCGGTTGGAATCGTTCCGCAGCGTCCTCCAGTTCCTGGTGGGGGAGACCCACCCGGCGGCCATCCGGTGGCTGCACAACTCCCATTGGCGGGAACCGGGCGAACTTGAGGCGGCGCATCCGCTGGCGGGACCGGTGAACATGCGGTTCTTCCTGGTGACCAATGACGAGGGCGCCATGGTGGTGGACAGCCTGGGCATGTACCAACTGGGCCTACCCGATGTGCAGATCCACTTCCGGGACAAGGACCCCAACATGCTGGTGGAGCTGGCCTTCAACGTGGCCGCCTACCTCTACGAGAACGGGCCCGTGATCGCCGGCGGCACCACTTTGAACGGTCCGGACGGCCTGGTGCTGACCTGTTCCTGGGAGGATTCGCTGATCGGGCCGCTGCGCACCGTCATCGATCTGGATCCCGGGGAGCCGTTCGCCGCCGGGCACCGTGGTTGAGGTGCGGGCCGCCTGCTGGTAAGACTCTGGTATGGGTGCCGGGAATGAACCTGGCTCTTCGGCAGCACACGCAGCGGACGCCGCCGAAGAGCTTTCCAACACGACGACGCTGGACGTCTTTGCACGCGTCGGCTTCGCCGTACTCGGACTGGTCCACATTCTTATCGGCGCCATTGCCCTGCGGATCGCCCTGGGCGGTTACGGCGAGGCGGATCCTGCCGGCGCCGTGGAGATCCTGGCGTCACGGCCGGTGCTGGGCCCGCTGCTCATGTGGACCTGCTTCGCCAGCTGCCTGGGCCTCGCACTTTGGCAGCTCAGCGAGGCGTCCCTGCGGGCCCGGCACCTGCCGCGCAAGGAGCAGATCTCCAAGGGCATCTCGTCCGGTTCCTTGAGCGTGACCTATGCCCTGTTCGCGTTCATGTTTGCGCGGTTCGCCCTCGGAGACGAATCGGACTCAGGCGAATCCACCAAAGACTTCACCATCGCGATGCTCCAGCATCCGCTGGGCGTGCCGTTCCTGGTGGCGGTGGGCGGCACGGTCATCGGCATCGGGATCTACTTTGTGGTCAAGGCGCTCCGCAGACAGTTCACAGACGAGCTGGACTTCGGCGATTCGAAACGCGGCAGGCTGCTGCGCGTCCTCGGCATAGTAGGACATATCGCGAAGGGTGTTGCCCTGTTCCTGGTCGGGCTGCTGATCATCATCGCCGCCGTCACGCACCAGCCCCGGCAATCGACCGGCCTGGACGGCAGCCTGAAGGCGCTCCCGGAGCAGCCCTTCGGCATTGTCGCCCTGGTCGCCATCGCCGTCGGATTGATGTGCTACGGGGTTTTCGCGATCATCCGTGCCCGTTACGGGCGCATGTAGCGCATAAACCCAGGGCCGGTCCGCCCTCGGAATCGGGAGCGGACCGGCCCTGGGATCCAGACAGGCGGAACCTACGGGATCATGCCGGTGGTGGTTCCGGTTGAGTCCGGGTCACTGAGAGTGTGGCTCGCGGTACCGGAAGCCGAGGTGCCGGACGAGGTGGAGGAGGATCCGCCGTCGTTCTTATGGAGAACTTCCCGGGCCTTCCCGGTCACTTTTTCCTGCACCTGCGGCGCCTTCTCCTTGGCCCACTCGGTTCCTTCGGAGACCTTGTGCTGGACCTTGGGATCGTTCCACAGCTTCTGCGCCTGGGCCTTGATCTTCTCGTAGCTTTCGCGGCCCGCCCGGGAGCCGAGCACAAAGCCGGCGCCGACGCCTGCTACAAACACAATCTTCTTCAACATGAGGGCTCCTCCAGTTCATCAGACACTATTGCCGGACTATTCCTCAGCGTACTGATGATTTGGTGATCCGCAATATCCGGACGGCACTTACGCGGTTGCCTTTCGCGCGCGGTAGGCGGCCACGTGGGTGCGGTTGGCGCAGTTGCCGGTATCGCAGAAGCGCTTGGAGCGGTTGCGGGAAAGGTCTACCAGGACGGCGTTGCAGTCTTCCGCGGCGCAGACTCGCAGCCGGACGAGTTCCTTCTCGCGGATCACGTCCACCAGGGCCATGGCCGCATCGACCGCCATCCGGATGTCCAACGGCGCATCCGGCGTGGTGGCGTGCAGGTGGTAGTCCCAGCCGTCGTGTTGGACCAGCTGGGGCAGGGCGCGGCCGTTGCGCAGGATGTTGTTGACCAGGCGCACGGCTTCGTCTTCCTCCGCGGTCCAGACTGCCCGCAACCGGGGCCGCAGATGGCGCACCGCGCGCAGCTCCCCCATGGTGTGGCTGCGTGAGCCGGAGTACTCGTTCGCCTTCACGAACTCGTCCAAGTCCGCCAGGGTGTTCAACTGGTCCACCTCGGACTCGGCGGTGTTGATCAGCTTGGCCGCGTCGACCAACGATCTTTCCGTGTCATGGGCAAACACCATCTTGACTCCTGAATATGCTCGGCATTACTGTCACTACTATATCCACCTTTAGGTCCTGACATACCCCGATTTTTCGCATTCAGCCGGGGTGGAGGGCTGTCAATTAGCGCATTCGAGGTAGTCATGGGCGGCGGTACCGTGTCAGTCAAGCCTGCAAGCGGCGTCATCAATTCCTCCGCCGTTTCCGGGGTGGGGATCGCCCTGTTCTCCTCGGCGGTGTTCGGATTGTCGGGATCGTTTGCGAAGTCCCTGCTGGAGGCGGGCTGGACACCCGGCGCCGCCGTTGCCGTCCGCATGCTCGGGGCCGCCCTGGTGCTCACGGTTCCGGCGCTTATTGTGCTGCACGGCCGCTGGAGCCAGGTCCGGCAGAACTGGAAGACCATCGTGCTGTTCGGGCTGATCGGCGTTGCCGGCTGCCAGCTCGCCTATTTCAACGCCGTCTCTACGCTCTCTGTTGGCGTCGCGCTGCTGCTTGAGTTCCTGGCGCCCGTGCTGATCGTGCTCTGGCTGTGGCTGACCAGCCGCCGGAGGCCCGGCTCCGCCACGATGGCCGGCACCGTCCTGGCCGTGGCCGGACTGGTGCTGGTGCTGGATGTCTTCGGCGACGTGCGCCTGGACCTCGGCGGTGTCCTCTGGGGCCTTGCGGCCGCAGTGTGCCTGGTCATCTACTTCTTCATCACCGCCCGGCACAATGAATCCCTGCCGCCGCTGGTGCTGGCTGCGGGCGGACTGCTGGTGGGCGGTGCGTCCATGGTGGTGCTGGGTGCGGCCCGGATTCTGCCCATGGCGGTCAGCACCGCAGATGTCAGCCTTGCCGGCTGGCGGACGAGCTGGTGGGTGCCGCTGGCGGCGCTGGTGCTGCTGTCCACCGTGATCTCCTACATTACGGGCATCATGGCCGCCCGGGCCCTCGGCACCAAGGTGGCGTCTTTCGTCTCCCTGACCGAGGTGCTCTTTGCCGTGCTGTGGGCGTGGCTGCTGCTGGGTGAACTGCCGGCGGCCATCCAGCTGATCGGTGGTGCGCTGATCGTGCTGGGCGTGGTGCTGGTCCGGCTCGATGAACTGCGTGGACCGCGGCTGAGGGCGCACGGGTAAATGCTGTGAGTTGTGTCTCAAGCTATGGCCTGCGGCACATGGTGGGGTAGCGGAGCTCATATAGTTAATGGCTGCGGTGATTTTGAACACCCGTTCGTATCACGAACACCGCCCCGTGTGGCCGACGTTCTCCCGTTGGCCCGCGACCCAGTCAGCAACAGTAAGGCCCTGCAATGGATATCAAGTCGCGCATCGAAGCGGCCTCCATGAAGCGCACCCAGGTCGGCGTCATTGCCATCTGCACCGCGCTGTACATGATCGACGGCTTCGACGTCCTCGTCATGGCGTTCAGCGCCAACGCCGTCAGCGAATACTGGGGCCTGAGCGCTTCGCAGCTCGGCATCCTGCTCAGCTCGGCCCTGGTCGGCATGGCGATCGGCTCGATCTTCGTCTCCACCATCGCCGACATCATCGGCCGCCAGAAGACGCTGGCGCTCGGAGCCCTGGTTGTCGCCCTGGGCATGCTCGCCTCGGCCTTCGTGCCCAGCTACGAACTTCTCGTGGTGCTGCGCTTCATCACCGGCCTGGCCGTGGGCACGCTGCAGGCCACCGCCAACGTCCTCGCATCCGAGTTCACCAACGCCAAGCGGCGCTCCACCTCCCTGGCAATCGTCAGCATCGGCCAGCCGATCGGCGGCGTCCTCGGCGGCATGGCCACCGGCGTGCTGATCCTGCAGTTCGGCTGGCGCTCGGCCTTCCTCTTCGGCGCGATCATCACCGCCATCATGATTCCGCTCATCCTCCGTGGGGTGCCGGAGTCTGTCGACTACCTGCTGGTCCGCCGGCCGGCCAATGCGCTGGAGCGCGTCAACAAGGTCCTGGCCCGGATCGAACAGCCCGCGGTCACGGAACTGCCCGCGCCGGCGCCGGCGCCGGCCAAGAAGAAGTCCCGTTTCGCAGACGTGCTCACCGGCGTCAACGCCCGCCGCACCATCCTCATTTCGCTGGCGTACTTCATCCTGATGGCCAGCTTCTACTTCGCCAACTCCTGGACCCCGAAGCTGGTGACCGCCAGCGGCTTCAGCGAGCAGGACGGCATCACTGCCGGTGTCCTCTTCAGCACCGGAGCCATCGTCGGCGCCGTCGTCCTTGGATTCTTCGGGTCCCGCTTCCCGATGCGCAAGGTCCTGGCCGTTTTCTTCGTCATCGGCGGCCTAACGTTCGGCGCGTTCTCCCTGTCCACCGGATCGCTCGCCGGCGCGCTGCTGGCGGCCGCCCTGGTCGGTTTCGGCTCCAACGCCCCGATCGCAGGCATGCTCGCCATCAGCCCGACCTACTACACCTCCGAGGTGCGCGGCACGGCGCTGGGACTTGTCATCGGCATGGGCCGCGTCGGCGCCATTGCATCCCCGATGATCGCCGGCGCGCTGATGGACGGCGGCTGGCAGCCGACCGACCTGTACTTCCTGTTCATCATCCCCATGCTGCTCGGCGCCGTAGTGATCTCCATGCTCGGCAAGCCGGTGCTGGGCGAGCCTGCCGCCGCCGGCAGCCAGGGCGGGGCACCCGAGCGGGAGCTGACCAACAGCCGCTAGCTTTTCCGGAGAGTTCGATGCGGGATGGGCTCCTGCTGCCGATTACGACGGCGGCGGGGGCCTTTCCTCTTACATCCCACCGGCCCTCTGGCGCACACTGGAAAGAGGCAATCCAGAAACCCGAGGAGCTTCCATGTGCCGCAACATCCGCCGGCTCTACAATTTCGAGCCGTCCGCCACGAGCGCCGAGGTCGAGGCCGCCGCATTGCAGTACGTCCGCAAAGTCAGCGGCACCAACAAACCCTCCAAGGCCAATGAAGAGGCCTTCAACGAAGCGGTGCACGAAATCGCGCACATCACGGCGCACCTGCTCGATTCGCTGGTGACCACCGCACCGCCGAAGAACGGTTTGAAGAAGCAGCCAAGGCAAAGGCCCGCGCGGCCGTCCGCTATGGCGCCGCCGGCTAGCCCGTGAAGCCGCTCCTGCACTGGTCCAATGCGATCGTCCTGGCCGCTGTCGCCGGCATGATGCTGGTCGTTTACGGCAGCCGGGGGGAGTGGGTGCAGGCCCTCGTCGTCGCCGCGATCCTGCTGGCCGCCGCATGGTTCGTCAGTCCCGTTTTCGGCGGCCGGCAAAAACCGTGGTCAGCGCTGCGGCGGGGCCAGGACCACGAGCCGGGCGTGGTGATTTTCTGGCGTCCGGGCTGCGTGTACTGCATACGCATGATGGCCACGCTGGGCCGGACCCGGCGCAAGGCGCAGTGGGTCAACATCTGGCGCGATGCCGAGGCAGCCGCGTTTGTGCGCGAGCATAACGACGGCAACGAAACGGTACCCACGGTCATCCTGCGCGACGGGGTTGTCACCAACCCCGATCCCGAGGCCGTGCGCCGGGAACTGGTCCGCGGGTAACCCGGCCTACCGGGCGAAGGCCCGCAGCCGCAGGGAATTCGCCACCACCAGGACCGAGCTCGCAGCCATCGCAGCGCCCGCGATCATCGGGTTCAGCAGCCCGAACGCCGCCACCGGGATGCCGAGGGTGTTGTACGCGAAAGCCCAGAACAGGTTGCTCTTGATGGTGCTCAGGGTCTTGCGGCTCAGCTCGATGGACTGGACCACCTGGCCCAGATCGCTGCCCATCACCGTGATGTCCGCAGCCTCGATGGCAACATCCGTCCCGGCGCCCATGGCGATCCCAAGGTCGGCCTGCGCCAACGCCGCAGCATCATTCACGCCGTCGCCGACCATCGCCACGGTCTTGCCGGCTTCCTGCAGCTTCTGCACGGCCTCGACCTTGCCCTCGGGGAGGACATCGGCGAAGACATCATCGGCGGCAATTCCGACGGCGGCCGCAACCTGCGCCGCGACCGCGCCGTTGTCTCCGGTCAGCAGGATCGGGCGGAGGCCCAGTTCCTTGAGACGGGCAATCGCCGCGGCAGAGCTGTCCTTGATGGTGTCCTTGAGGCTGACGATGCCGGCAAGTCCGCCGTCCACGGCCACCCAGATGGCGGTCGCGCCGGACTCCTGCTGTTCCAGCAGCATGGCGCGGTCCTGCGGCGGCAGGTTGATGCCGTTTTCTTCCAGCCAGCCGGTGCGGCCCGCCACCACGGTGAGCCGTCCGCCGTCGTTATTTGTCACGATGCCGCGCACACCGCCCCCGGCCGCACTGTGGAAATCAGCCAGTGCCGGCAAACCCGGCTGGGCGGACGTGCCCGCAGCTGTCACGCCGGTGCGGGTAGCGGCCGCGGTGAGGCGCTCCTTGGCGGCTTCGACGATCGCGTGGGCGATCGGGTGCTCGGAACCGGATTCGACCGCGCCGGCCAGCGCCAGCACCTCGTCCTCGGTATGGGAGCCAAGGGCGACGACGCCGGAAACAGCCTGCTTGCCGGTGGTCACTGTGCCCGTCTTGTCCAGCAGAATGGTGTCCACGTGGCGGGTGTCCTCGAGGATCTGCGGCCCCTTGATCAGGATGCCCAGCTGCGCGCCCCGGCCCGTGCCGGTGAGCAGCGCGGTCGGCGTGGCCAGCCCCAGCGCGCAGGGGCAGGCAATGACCAGCACCGTCACGGCCGCGGTGAAGGCGGACTCCAGATCGCCCGTGAGGACCAGCCAGAGGACAAAAGTAACGACGGCGATGGCGATCACAATGGGGACGAAGACTGAACTGATACGGTCCGCCAGCCGGGCGATCGGCGCCTTGCCCGCCTGCGCCTGGCTGACCAGCCGGCCCATCTGCGCCAAGGTGGTATCCGAGCCGACGCGGGTCGCCCGGACCAGCAGACGGCCGGAAGTGTTGATGGTGGCGCCGGTGACCGTGTCGTCCACGTCCACTTCCACCGGGACGGATTCGCCGGTGATCAGCGACGTGTCGACGGCGGAATGCCCCTCGACCACGTAGCCGTCCGTGGCGATCTTTTCGCCGGGCCGGACCACGATAAGGTCGCCGGGAACCAGCTGCTCAGCGGACACTTTTACCTCGGCGCCGTCGCGCAGTACTGTGGCTTCCTTGGCCCCGAGATCCAGCAGGGACTTGAGCGCGTTGCCTGCCTTCTGTTTGGCGTTGGCTTCGAGATAACGGCCCAGCAGCAGGAATGTCGTGACCACGGCGGCGGTCTCGAAGTAGAGCGCATGGTCGGCCATGCTGCCGTGGACGTGCTGCGTCATCATCGGGTCCATCAGCAGTTGCCATGCGGAGAAGAAGAATGCCGCGAGGACGCCGATCGACACCAGCGTGTCCATGGTTGAGGCCAGGTGCCGGGCGTTGATGGCCGCGGCGCGGTGGAATGGCCAGGCCGACCAGAAGACCACGGGGATGGACAGGGCGAAGACAACCCACCCCCAGTGCGGGAACTGCGCGCCCGGGATCATCGAGATGGCGAAGATCGGGAGGGTCAGGATGGTGGCTGCCCACAGCCGGGGCCGCAGTTGCGACGCCGTGCCCCCGTGCGCCATGTGGTCCTCATGCTCGCCATGCTCGTCATCGGGAGCGCCTTCGCGGGCGTCCCTGCGCTCAGACGCTGTACTGTTCGCAGGCTCACCTGGTTCCTCGCTGTGCCATAACTCGCGCTGGCCGGGAGTGCCCGCCTCCGGCACCTTTCGGTTAGAGGCAGGGCGGGGTGACGCCTTGATGCGGGCGCGGTAGCCGGTGGCTTTGACCGTGTCGAGCAGCTGCTGGTCCGACACGTTTTCAGGCACGGTGACCTGCGCCGATTCGAGGGGGAGGTTGACGCTGGCTTGGACACCTTCGAGCTTGCCCAGTTTGCGCTCCACGCGGTTGACGCAGGACGCGCACGTCATGCCTTCGATCTCCAGCTCGACCAGGCGCGTGGGAGCCACCTCCATGCCGCTGATTCCGGCAGAGCCGGCCTGGTCGCTGCCATTAATCCGGGCACCCGTGTTCTGGGCCATGATTGCCTTCTTCCCCTTCGACTCTCAGCGGCGGGCCGGTCGCATGACGCCGGGCCCGCCGTCGTACTCTTACGCGTCGGCTGCGACGACCAGGTAACCCGCTTCGGCTACGGCTTCACCGATCTGTTCCGGATCCAGGTCGCCGGTCGAGTTGACGGTGGCAGTGGAAATGCCGCCCTTGTTCAGCTCGATGGCGACGTCCTGCACGCCGTTGATGGCCTTGAGTTCTTCGGTGACTGCGTCAACGCAGTGGCCGCAGGTCATGCCGTCAATGCTGACTTTGGTAATGGTGCTCATGGTTCCTCCTGATGGAATTGGCTCTGTTTGGGCTAGCGAAGCAGTCGGCCGATGGCGTCCGAGGCTTCCTTGACCTTGTCCTGCACAATTGTCGGGTCCCCGGCGGCTTCGGAATCCTTCGCGGCGCCGACGACGCAGTGGGCGATGTGGTCCTCAAGCAGGCCGATGCTGACGGCGTGCAGGGCCTTGTTGACCGCGGACACCTGCGTGAGGATGTCGATGCAGTACTTGTCCTCGTCCACCATGCGGGCGATGCCCCGGACCTGGCCTTCGATCCGCTTGAGTCGGCGGAGGTAGGCCGCCTTGTCGGTGGTGTAGGCGTGTCCGATGTGCTCGTCGGTTGCGAGGGCATCCTCAAGGACCGACGGCTCGACCGCGGGAAGTTCTGTGTGGCTCATGGCGTTCCTTCCGTGGATTACTACGTCTAATCTATACCCCCTTAGGGTATCAATCAAGGCCGTGTGGCCGACGCCTCAGTGGCTGGGGGTTCACCCGGATGCCTCACTGCACCCTCACTGTCGGGTCCAAACACGGCGAGATCGTCCCTTAAAAGCGAGATCGTCCCTTACCCCCGGTGACGGGCAGGTAAGGGACGATCTCGCGGGCGGAAAATTCAGCCCCGGGCTGCTTGGCCCGGAACTCAGGGCTGCTTGGCCCGGAACTCAGGACTGGGCGTCGCGCAAGGTGCGGAAGGCCAGCCAGGCTGCGGCCACCATTAGTACGGAGGCGATTCCGGCCGTGATCGTGACGCCGCTGTCGAAGGCGTGGAAGGCCGACTCCAGGAGTGGTTCCGCCGTCCTACCGGGAAGTTCGGCGGCGGTGTTGATAGCGCCGCCTAAGGTCTCGCTCGCGGTTGTCTGTTGCGACGGGGTGAGGTTCGCGGGCAGGTCGATGTTCTGCCGGTAGGCCGCCACCAGGATGCTGCCGAGTACCGCGGTGCCGAAGACCGAACCCACTTCGTAGGCCGTTTCGGAAACCGCCGACGCCGCACCGGCCTTGGCCGCCGGAACGCTGGAGAGGATGAGGTCGTTGGAGAGCGTCTCCGAAGCTCCCACTCCCGCACCGAGGACGGCGAAGGCCAGCATGAGGTTTCCAGCCGAAGCGCCGGGGGTTGCGGCAACCATCCAGTAGGCCGTGGCGGAGAGCAGCAGCGCGACGGAAACCACCAGGTGCGGGCGGACCCGGCGCACCAGCTGCACCACAAGCAGGCCGGCAGTGATGGTGATCGCCAGGCCGGGCAGTAGCACCAGCCCGGCATCGAGCGGGCTCAGCCCGAGGACCAACTGCAGGTGCTGGGACACGAAGTACAGGAACCCGACCAGCGAGAATACCGCCAGCAGGTTGACCAGCACGGCGCCGGTGAAGGGCCGGACCGCGAAAAGCCGTACGTCCAGCATCGGCTGGGAGCGGCGCAGCTGGCGCCGGGTGAACAGCCAGCCGGCGGTCACCCCGAGCACGGCAACGGCCAGGGTAGCCATGAGGTTGCCGCCGTTGGCGAGGTTCTTGATGGCGTAGACCACCGGCAGCATCGTCGCGATGGAGAGGAAAATGCTCCAAATATCGACGGCGCCCGGTGCCGGATCCTTGGACTCCGGGACGAAGAGCGGGGTCAGGATGAGCATCAGCACTAGCACCGGAACGGCCAGCAGGAACACGGAGCCCCACCAGAAGTGTTCCAGCAGCAGTCCGCCCAGGATCGGGCCCAGCGCGGCGCCCGCGGAAAAGCCGGCGGCCCAGACGGCGATGGCCAGACGGCGCTGCCCACGGTCGGTGAAGATGTTGCGGATCAGCGAAAGCGTGGCCGGCATCAGCATGGCGCCGAAGACGCCCAAGCCGGCACGCGCGGCCACCAGCACCTCGGCATTTGGCGCGAAGGCTGCCAGCACAGAAAAGGCGGCAAAGCCCACGGCGCCCGTGATGAGCATGCGCCGACGGCCGAACCGGTCGCCCAGACTTCCCATGGCAACCAGCAGGCCAGCGAGCACCAGCGGGTAGATGTCGATGATCCAGAGCAGGGTGGTCCCGCTGGTGTTGAACTCCAGCGAGATGGCAGGCAGGGCAAAGCTCAGCACCGTATTGTCGACGGCGACCAGCAGCACGGGCAGCATGAGCGCTGCCAGGGCGGTCCATTCTTTGCGGCCGGCACGTTGTGTGATGGTGAGCATAGTGCACCTCCTGAAAATTGTGGGGATGCATTTACTGTACCGGCTGGACGGTTTAGCGGCAAGCCGAGCGAAAGCTAGGATGGGTGGATGGCCAGCGCAAAAGACCGGATCCTTGACAGTTTTGAAGACATCCTCATTAAGGAGGGGGAACGGGCGGCCACCATGGACGCAGTTGCGGCGGCCGCAGGGGTATCAAAGGGCGGGCTGCTCTACCACTTCCCGTCCAAGGAAGCCATGGTGGAAGGGCTCTGCGCGCGGCTCGCGGCGCTGACAGCGGAAGATGCGGAAAAGATCGGCAAAGCGCCTGAAGGGGCAGCCCGCTACTACGTCCGCACGTCTTTATACGTGGACTCTCCGCTGGACCGGGCCATCGTGGCCGTGGCTCGCTTGGTGCAGCAGGGGCATCCCGCGGCCGCCCAGACCTTTGCGCATATCGAGGGGCTTTGGCTGGATGCGCTGGAAAAGGCGCTGGGCAGCAGGCCTGTTGCCCAGGCCATCAAGCTGATGGGGGACGGGCTCTATTACAGCGCTACTTTTTTCGCGGCGGCCGATCAGCCCGCCAAGGTTTCCGAAGCAGAGCTTGAAGCGCTGCTGGAGCAGGTGGACGCCCTGGTGGAGCGCATTTGAGGCTGAGCGACTTACCTGCCGGCCGGGGTCACTCCGTCGCGTGAGTGTCAGGCATGGGTTTCCTCTTCCACCAGTGCGGTGGCGATGCTGTCAGAGTCCTCCAAGGCGGCGAGGTAGCGTTCGGCGTCGAGCGCGGCAGCGCAGCCAGTGCCCGCGGCGGTGATGGCCTGCCGGTACCGGTGGTCCACGGCGTCGCCGCACGCGAAGACACCCCGCTGGCTGGTCACGGTGGTGGGGGAGTCCACCTTGATATAGCCCTCCGCATCCAGATCGATCTGGCCCTTGACCAGTTCGGTCCGCGGCAGGTGCCCGATGGCCACAAAGATCCCGGTGGCGGCGAGCTCGCGCGTAGCCCCGGTGATGGTGTCGCTCAGGGTGACGCCGGAGACCTTGCCGTCGCCGTGGATGGCGGAAACGGTGCTGTTCCAGACGAAGCGGATCTTCTCGTTGTCCCGCGCCCGCTGCGCCATGATCTTCGACGCCCGCAGCGCATCCCGACGTACGACGACGGTGACGGACTTCCCGAACCGCGTCAGGAAGAGCGCTTCCTCCATCGCCGAATCCCCGCCGCCGACGACGATGATGTCCTGTTCGCGGAAGAAGAACCCGTCGCAGGTGGCGCACCAGGAAACCCCGTGGCCGGAGAACTTCTTTTCCTCCGGCAGGCCGAGTTCCTTGTAGGCGGAGCCGGTGGCCAGGATGACGGCAGGTGCCTGGTAGACGTTCTCGCCGGTGGTGACCACTTCTTTAAGGTGGCCTTCGAGCGAGACGGAGGCGACGTCGTCGTACTCAATGGTGGCACCGAACCTTGCCGCCTGCTGCTGCAGGTTCTCCATCAGCTCCGGGCCCTGGATGCCCTCGGGGAAGCCCGGGAAGTTCTCCACATCGGTGGTATTCATCAGGGCGCCGCCCGCGGTGACGGCGCCCGCGATCACGCGCGGTTCCAGCCCGGCCCGCGCGGCGTAGATCGCGGCGGTGTAGCCCGCGGGGCCGGAGCCGATAATGATGATCTTCTCGCTCATGATGTTTCTCCTTCTGGTGCCGTCGCCGCGGGCTAGCTGGCGTCCGGGTGCAGCGCGGGGAGCAGGCCGGAGACCAGGCTCTGGACGCGCGCTTTGATGTCGTCGCGCAGGACGCGGGCGGCGCCAACATCCTTGCCGGCAGGATCCGTCAGCTCCCAGTCCTCGTACTTCCGGCCGGGGATGACGGGGACATCGACGCCGCCACCCAGGGTGATGACCATGTTGGCGTCGTGGAGCTGCTCCGAGGTGAGCTGCTTGGTGGTGCGGCCGGAAATGTCGATCCCGTCCTCCGCCATGGCTTCTACCACCGCAGGATTGACCTCTTTGGCCGGCCGCGAACCGGCGGACCGGACATCGATGGCGCCCCTGGAGAGGTGCTCCAGGTAGGCGGCGGCCATTTGCGAGCGGCCCGCGTTGTGGACGCAGACGAAGAGGACGGTGGGCTTGTGGCTGTTGGTCTCGGTCATGTCGGGTCCTTTGCTTCTGCCGGCGGTGCCTCCGGGGTGAAGAAACGTTCCGGCGCTGGCTGTATAGACCAGTGCAACAAGAACCGCGGCTACTATCAAGAGCCTTCGCTTTCCCGGCCTGCACGGAAGCCCTCCCGGCAGCCGATCTGCGCATAATGGACTTCACGCCCTTCTTCGGAAACTGCCAGCAGAAAGCGACCCCATGACCCCGCAGCCAGGTAAACCCAGCGTCCTCTTTGTTTGCTCCTCCAACAGCGGCAAGTCCCCGATGGCCGCCGGCCTGATGGAGAAACTGGCCAACGATGCGGTGGACGTGAGTTCGTGCGGCACCAAGCCCGGGACCGCGGTCAACCAGGAATCGGCCGAGGCGCTGCTCGAAAAGGGCATCGACATCAGCGGCGGCACGCCTACTGCGGTGACCGAAGAAGCGCAGCGGGCGGCCGACGTCGTCGTTATTCTGGGCACCAACGCGCAGCTGGAAGAGGTTCCGGGCACGCGCTACGAGCGCTGGGAAATCGGCGAACCGAGCCTGCGCGACATCCACGGCATGGAACGGATGCGCCTGGTCCGCGACGAGATCGACGCGCGCGTGCACAGGCTCTACGAAGAACTCGTCGGCGAATAACCGAAGACCCCAACTAACGACGACGGCGGGCGGTCCCATAACGGGGCCGCCCGTCTGTACTTAACGCTGTTCCGGGTCAGGCCTGCGCGGCTCTGGCCTCTTGGTGCTCGTGCTCGGCCACGGCGTCCTGGGACATCCAGAGCAGTTCCCAAACATGGCCGTCGGGGTCGGCGATGGAGGCACCGTACATGCCGGGCATGCTTTCCTTCGCCGGCAGGTAGACGCTGCCGCCGCTGGCCTGTGCCTTGGCCACCAGGTCGTCGACCTCCTCGGCAGAGGAGGCGGTGAGGCAGTTCAGGACCTCCTTGGCGTTGGAGCCCAGATGCGGGGTGCTGCCGTCGGCCAGGAAGCCTGAGAAGAAGTCCTGCTTCAGGAGCATCACAAAGATGGTGTCGGAGATGACGATGCAGGAACCGTCATCGGAGCTGAAGTCCGGGTTCAGGGTGAAGCCCAGGCCAAGGTAGAAGTCCGTGGCCTTCTGCAGGTCGGAGACGGGGAGGTTGGCGAAAATCATGCGGTCCATGGCAGATCCTTATCAAGAGTTTGAATGAGTTGAGGAACTTGTGGAGCTGATTGCGTCGCAAAGCGCACAGTGTTCACCTTAAATGAGGTGAACACCTTGGTCTAGAGTTCCGCGATCCTGACATGCCCGGCCGGCATCGTCGGGAGGATGGGGACAGAACCGTGAGCCGTCAGACGGCCAGGTGCTTCGACAGGGCCGGGAGCAGGCTGGCCGCTGCGCTGACTGCGATGGCGGCCGGGTCTTTGCCGGGAAGGCCGGCAAGTCCGATGGGGCAACTGATGGTGTCGATGGCGTGGGAGTCATGCCCTTCGGCCTGCAGTTTTTGTCGGAACCTGGACCACTTGGCCGAGGAGCCGATGAGGCCCACCGAGCCGAGGTTGCCCCGGCGCAGCGCGGCATCGCACAGCAGGAAGTCTTCGGCATGGTCGTGGGTCATGATGAACACGTGCGACCCCGGCGGCAGTGTGCCCAAGATGGAATCCGGAACGGGGCTGTGCTGGGGGTGGACTTCGGCCGGCCCTCCCAGGATGTCGGTGAGCTGCGTGGGATCAAGCTGTCCGGCCCGGCTGTCCACAAGGTGCAGCTGGAGCGGCAGGCGGGAAAGGATCCGGGCCAGTTCGTGGCCGACGTGCCCCATGCCGAAGATGGCAACGGTGGCACATGCGGGAAACGGCTCGAGCAGAACGGTAACCACCCCTCCGCAGCACTGCTGCCCGTGCTCGGTGGCGGCGTGTTCATTAAGCGGGAACGGCAGGCTCTCGGGGACCGTACTGCCTGCCCGGAGCCGCGCGCGCGCCCGGTCGATGACCGTTGCCTCGAGGTTGCCGCCGCCGATGCTGCCCCAGGTGGCTTCGGTGCCGACCACCATCTTTGCTCCCGCCTCCCGCGGGGCATGGCCCCGCGCCTCGGTCACAGTAGCCAGGACGCTGGGCAGGCCAGCCGAGCGCAGATCCTGCAGCGCCTGCAGCCAGTCCATCTCAGCCTGCTGCGGTACTGACAGATGAAGGCGAGGATTCGTCCCCGACCCGGGCCCCGCCGTCGTAAGCCTTTGAGGTTGTCTCCCGCGCTGCCTGGATCGCCCAGAAAACCGCCTCGGGGGTGGCCGGACTGGCCAATTCCACCGGCCGGTCCCCGGCTCCGAACGCAGCTACCGCCTGGCGCAGGGCCTCCCTGACGCTGAAGGCGAGCATGAGCGGCGGTTCACCCACCGCTTTGGAACCATAGACGACGCCGCTCTCGGTAGCCTGCTCGAAGAGATGGACGTTGAACTCCTCGGGCATCTCCGAGAAGCTGGGCAGCTTATAGGTGCTGGCCGACTGGGTCGCCAGGCGGCCCCGGTGCTCGCCGTCGGATTCGTCCCAGCGCAGTTCCTCGAGCGTCAGCCATCCGGCGCCCTGGACGAAGCCGCCCTCGATCTGGCCGAGGTCGATCAGCGGCGAGAGGCTGTCGCCGACGTCGTGAACGATGTCCGTGCGCAGCTGGCGGTACGCGCCGGTGAACCCGTCCACTTCCACCTCGGAAACGGCTGCCCCGTAGGCGAAGTACTTGAACGGCTCGCCTTGCATGCGGGCGCTGTCCCAGTGCAGTCCCGAGGTGCGGTAATAGCCGGCAGCCCAGAGCGGGATCCGCTGGAAGTAGGCGTCATTGGCCAGATCGGCGAAGGCAATGTCCCGGTCGTGGAAACCGATCCCGGTCACCTTGCCGTTGGCGAAGCGGACGTCGTCGGGATGGATATTCATCTTGCGGGCCGCCACCTCGGCCAGCCGTGCGCTGATTTGCTCGCACGCGTCCTTGATGGCCCCGCCGTTCAGGTCTGCTCCGGAGCTGGCCGCAGTGGCCGACGTGTTCGGCACCTTGTCCGTGCGGGTGGGGGCCAGGCGGATGAAGTCCAGCGGAACGCCCAGGGCCGTGGCGGCAACCTGGCGCATCTTGGTGTGCAGGCCCTGGCCCATTTCGGTGCCGCCGTGGTTGATCAGGATGGAGCCGTCCTTATAGACGTGCACAAGCGCGCCGGCCTGGTTGAAGGCAGTGAGGTTGAACGAGATGCCAAACTTCACCGGGGTGATGGCGAGGGCGCGCCGGTTGTGCGGGTGCCGAGCGTTGAACGCGTCGATATCTTCCCGCCGGCGCACGACGTCGGAACGTTCCAGCAGGGTTTGCCAGATGGCATGCAGCCGCTCGGCATGGCGGACCGGCTGGCCGTACGGCGTGGTCTGCCCTGGAACGTAAAGGTTGCGCTGCCGCAGCTCGCCGGGCTCGAGTCCCAGTAGCGGGGCGGCTCTGCCCAGGATCTCCTCGATGAGGAACATGCCCTGCGGGCCGCCGAAGCCGCGGAACGCGGTCTGGGAAGTCTTGTTGGTCTTCGCGATCCGGCCATCAACGTGCACGTTGGGAATCCAGTAGGAATTGTCCACGTGGCACAGTGCACGGGTTAGGACCGGCTCCGAGAGATCGAGGCTCCACCCGCCGTCGCTCGTCAGCGTAGCCTTCAGCGCCTGGATCCGGCCGTCCTGGTCAAAGCCGGCCTCCCACCTGGCATGGAACGGATGGCGCTTGCCGGTCATGGTGATGTCCTGGGTGCGGTTAAGGCGCAGGCGTACGGGCCGGCCGGTGAGTACGGCGCCCAGCGCAGCGACCGCGCCGAAGCCGTGGGGCTGCATTTCCTTGCCGCCGAAACCGCCGCCCATGCGCAGACACTGGACCGTGACGTCGTGGTTGTGCCGGCCCAGCACGTGCGCCACGATTTCCTGTGTCTCCGACGGATGCTGCGTGCTGCTGTGGACGAAGATCTGTCCGCCTTCATCGACGTACGCGAACGATGCGTGGGTCTCCAGATAGAAGTGTTCCTGGCCGCCGTACTCGATCTCGCCGGTGAACCGATGCACGGCCCCTTCAAGGGCGGCGTCGGCGTCGCCCCGGCTGAGGGTCGGCTGGAGGCCCTGGAAGCATTCCGCCTCGATAGCTTCGGTGAGCGTCAGCAGCGAGGGGAGCGGGTCGTAGCTGACGTCGACTGCCTCGGCGCCCAGCCGTGCGGCCTCGGGCGTTTCGCCCAGCACCCAGCAGACGGCATGGCCGTAGTACATGACCTCGGTGGGGAAAAGCGGCTCATCGTGCTTGGTTCCGGCGTCGTTGACGCCCGGAACATCCGCCCCGGACAGGACCCGGACCACTCCCGGGACCTGCAGCGCGGGTTCGGTGCGCAAGGAAGTCACGACGGCGTGGGCATGCGGCGCCTGGACGGGCCAGGCATGCAGCACATTCTGTCGGCCCACGATGAGGTCGTCGGTGTACAGCGCAGTTCCCGTGACGTGCAGTGCGGCACTCTCATGCGGCACGGTCACGCCGACAACGGGATTGACCGGGCGGTCGGCAAGGGATTTCATCGGGCTACCTCCACAGCGGATGCTGTTTCCGCATAAAACTTGAGCATTGCCTGGCCGAGCATGGCCGAGCGGTAGCGGGCGCTCGCCCTCAGATCGTCGATCGGCGTGCCTTCGGCGGACATGACGGCGGCGGCGGCCTCGGCCGTTTCAGCTGTCCACGGCTGGCCCGCCAGTGCCTGCTCCGTTCCGGTTGCGCGGATCGGTGTGGCCGCAACGCCGCCGACGCCTATCCGGATGGAGGATACGGTGCCGCCGTCGAGCTGCATGGCGAAGGCGACGGCGACACTCGAAATGTCGTCGAAGCGGCGCTTGGCGATCTTGTAGAAGGCGGTGTTTTCCGCCAGTGGCAGCGGGATCCACACCTCGCGCAGGAGCTCGCCGGGTTTCTTCACGCTCTGGCGGTACCCGATGAAGTACTCGGCCAGCGGGACTTCCCGCTCACCGCCCGCGGAGGCCAGCACGACCGACGCGTCCAGCGCCAGCAGCGCCGGCGCCGAATCCCCGATCGGCGAACCTGTTGCCAGGTTGCCGCCCAGGCTTGCCGTATTGCGGATCAGCGGGGAGGCGAACTGGGGGAAGAGTTGGCTCAACAACGGCACGCGCCCGGCCAGCCCGCGATCGATCTCGGTCAGGCTCAGGGCCGCCCCGATGCTGATCCGGTCGCTGCCGACGTCGAGCACCCGCAGCGGCTCCAGCCGGTCGATGGCAAGGGTCAGCGGCGGCCGCGTGTGCCGCAGGTTCACCTCCACCCCGAGGTCGGTGGCGCCGGCGACCAGCTTGGCCTCCGGATTCTGCTCGAGCAGGGCGAAGAGCTCCTCCATGCCCGAAGGCCGGATGAAGCGGGCGCCGTCCACGGTCTTCTGCGTAGGTCGCGCGGCAGGGGCGGGCCCGCCCTGCCGGACCAGCAGCGGGTCGGATCCATCGGGCGAGCCGAGCGCGTACGCCGCGTCCCGGATGGGCCGGTAGCCGGTGCACCGGCACAAATTGCCGCTCAGGGCGTGCAGGTCGAAGCCGTTGGGTCCGCTTTCATGGTCGGTCGCATGTTCCTCGCCGGCCACCGCGGTCCCGGTCTGCGCCGCACCGGAACCGGCCGCGTTCCGCTCCGGTCGGTAGTACTCGGCGGCCATGGAGCAGATGAACCCTGGCGTGCAGTAGCCGCACTGCGCTCCGCCGCGGTCTGCCATCTCCCGTTGAACGGGGTGCAGAGCCTCCTCGGCGCAGGGACCCGGTGCGGTGCCGAGGCCCTCTGCGGTCACGATTTCCTGGCCGTCGAACGCCAAGGCAGGAGGCAGGCACGCGTTGATTGAGGTCCAGCGGCTTCGGTCGGCTCCGTCGGGGCGGGCCAGGAGGACGGCGCACGCACCGCACTCACCTTCGGCGCATCCTTCCTTCGCCCCGGTCAAGCCCTGCGTTCTCAGCCAGTCGAGCAACCGGGTGTGCGGGCCGGCCCCGCCGCAATCGCGCAGTTGGCCGTTGACCGTGATCTGACTATCGCGCATGCCTCAATCTCCTCAGCGCCCTCGTTGGACGTGCCTTGAGAATCAATCTGTGACTCACACCATACTGCGCCACGCGTGGCTGTAAACCCAAGAACGACGGCGGATCCCCCTTCCGCCGTGATCGTTACCCACTCCATGGGTAACGTAGCCAGAGGGTTCGCCGAACCGGCCTTCCGCCGTCGTGCATCTGAAAAGGCGATCAACAGAGGGCCATTCATTATGTGACGTTCAACACACGAGGCAACCTGCGTTCGCGGCCCGGGAGTGCGACCGGGGCAGCCCTTCAGTGGCGCGGCGTATTTCCTTTAACCACGGATGTTGCCGGCGCCGCATCAACGTGGCGCACATCACCCAATTGCGCCGAGCGGGCGCAAAATTACATCATGAAAGATTTGCGCAATGCAATTTCCTGTCGGTACGGTACCAAATTAACCAGCCCAAGACGGAGTCGCCCTGACTTCTCCTGGACGGATCGACCGGCACTGAGCCGGGATCTGCGGCTGGCAGGGGGCTCCCGGCAATGCGCAGGACAGTGTGCGAACGCGTAGGACAGTGCGCGCCGGTTAGATAGACAAACCCCGCTCCACAGACCACTTTTCCCCACTCCCCAGGAGAAAACACCTATGTCAACCATGCAGGAAACACCCCACACCATGACAGCGCCGGCTCCCTCTGCGGACTCCCTAGAGAGGCGCCAGGCAGTGCTCCCGCGGCGTGCCCGTCCGCTGGCGATACTGCGGATCCTGCTGGGTTCGGTCTTTCTCTGGGCCTTCGTCGATAAGACGTTCGGCCTCGGTTTCGCCACGACACCCGAGAAGGCCTGGATCGCGGGCGGCTCGCCCACTGCAGGCTACCTAGGCAGCCTGGAGGGCTCGTTCGCCGGACTGTTCCAGTCGCTGGCTGGCGCGCCGGTCGTGGACTGGGCCTTCATGCTTGGGCTGCTGGCCGTTGGTACGGCGCTGGTTCTTGGCATCGCGCTCCGTGCTGCCGCTGTCGGCGGCACCGCCCTTATGATCCTGATGTGGCTGTCTTCGCTGCCGCTCAAGTCCAATCCGATCATCGACGAGCACATCGTCTACGCGGCGGCAATGATCGTCCTGGCTGCAACACACGCCGGCAACACGTTCGGCCTGGGCCGCCAGTGGTCGGCCCTGACGTCGTCCCCGTCCCTGCGCTGGTTGCGCTAAGTCCGATGTATATCTCGAAGGATGTAGCTGGGTCCGTCGACCCAGCTACATCCTTCAGTTGTTCGTTCCCGGGATGACCTTGTACCCGCCGCTGTCCGCACTTACGGTGGAACCAGACGACAACGGAGGGCCTGAGATGACTGAGAAGAGCATTGAACAGTGGTGGCCGGAGCTGCACACGGCAACCAAACAGTGGTTCCGGCAGAACCTGCGGGCCGAGAGCATCGAGTCGGATGTCGCCCTCGAGGTTTATAACGCGGGCGGCCCGGATCTGAAAGACACAACGCTCGCGCCGAAGGACTGGGACTTCATTGAGACGCAGTCCGAATTCGTAGACTAGGACCGCAGAAACTGACGGTCGCGGAAGCGTCAACCGGATTTCCGGTTGGCGCTTCCTGCCGTTCATGCGGGTGCCGCAGGATGGAAGCATGACCCAGGGCTACAGCGCGGACTTCCTGCTGACCACCGTTGAACTTCCCCGTCCGGCAACCGCAGTCAAGGTGCTGGACTACACGCATTTCACGATCTGCCTCAACACCCAGCAACGGCTCGCGGAGCTGGCCGCAGTGAACATCGACGGCGACCGGCTCCAGGACTTGCCGCGGGAAGACAGCTGGCGGCTGGATCCGAGGCTGGCCGCGGAGCTGCAGGCCGGTGAAGAGCTGTATCGCGGAAACGACCTGGATCGCGGGCACCTGGTGCGGCGGCTGGACCCGGTGTGGGGCAGTCGCGCCGAGGCCGCCAAGGCCAACACCGAGACCTTTTTCTATACGAATGCGGCGCCGCAGGTGAATACCTTCAACCAGTCCAAGGAGCTGTGGCTGGGGTTGGAGGACTATCTCTTGGACCACGCGGACAATTACGACACCCGGCTCAGCGTCTTCACCGGTCCGGTCTTCGACAGCGCGGATCCGCAGTACCGGGGCTTTTCGATCCCGCTGCTGTTCTGGAAAGTAGCCGCCTGGCGTGCCGCGGAAGGAATCGCATGCACGGCCTACATCCTGGACCAGTCCCCCTTGCTGGACGAGCTCGAACTGGAACGGCAGACCGCGGCCGCCACGGCAGCGGGCGAGATTCCGCCGCTCGGGCCGTACCGGACTTTCCAAGTTCCCGTGCAGGACGTCCAGTCGCTTACCGGACTCGGGCTGGAGCAGCTCGTTGAAGCCGACCGGTTCACCCCGCGGGGACATGAGCGTGATGGACGGCCGCGGTGGCTCCTGTTGGAAAAGCCGGAGCAGATGCGGTTGAAGCCCGGGGCCGGATAGCCGACGGTCCCGGCGCTAGGCCAGCAGCCAGGCTGCGACGATGAGGGCCGGCACCGCCAGCGCGGAGGACAGCAGCACCACGTCGCGGGCCATCGTGATGCCGCGGCCGTAGCGGCTGGCGAAGAGGAAGACGTTTTGCGCCGAGGGCAGGGCCGCCATGATCACCGCCCCGAAGACCAGCTCCGCGTCCAGCCGGAACAGGAACGTGGCCACTACGTACGTGAGCAGCGGCATCACGGCTGACTTGAGGGCGGTGGCGACGATGACCTCGGTGCGGCCCTCGCTCACCTTCAGCGGCCGGCTGCCGCGCAGCGACATGCCGAAAGCCATCAGGACCAGCGGCACGGCCGCACCGCCCAGCAGCATCAGCGGCTCCCAGACCACTTCGGGAAGTTCGACGCCGGTCCAAGCCACGGCCACGCCCAGAAACGACGCGATGATCATCGGATTGCGGAACGGTTGCGTCAGGATGTTTTTCAGCGAAGGTTTGCGTCCGGAGGAGAGATCCAGAATCGTCAGGTACGCCGGCGCCAGTAACAGCAGCTGGATCAGCAGGACCGGCGCCACCGGCGTCGCGTTCCCCAGCGCGTAGAGGGCGATCGGAATGCCGATGTTGTTCGCGTTGACGTACGAGCTGGCCATGGCTCCTACTGCGGTTTCGGCGGCAGGGCGGCGGAACCAGATCCGGCTGAGCAGCACGTAGAGCCCCGCCGTCGCCAGCGCGGTGATCAGGGCAATCGGCACGTAGGCGGAGAAGACCGCCTCCAGATCAGCCTGGGCGAGCACGGTAAACAGCAGTGCCGGGTTGGTGATGAAGAAGGCGGTCTGGGTCAGCGCCTGTCCGGCGTGCGGGCCGCCGATCTGGAAGCGGGCGGCAATATAGCCAACCACAATGACGGCGCCGACTATGGCGAAACCAATCAGGACGCCGACCAACACATACCTCCGTATTCCACGCAAAAAGGGTCCGGCCCCGCCGCCTGGGACAGCGGGGCCGGACCCTTTGACTTTACTAGCGGACCAGCTTTCCTAGCGCACCAGGGCCGGCCGCTTCGGGTTGAACTCCCAGCCAGGCACCAGGTACTGCATGGCCGCGGCATCGTCCCGGGCACCGAGCCCGTGTTCGAGGTAGAGCTGGTGCGCGGCCTCGAGCGCCTTCCGGTCCAGCTCGACGCCGAGGCCCGGACGCGCCGGTACCTCGATGTAGCCGCCCTTGATCTGCAGCGGCTCCGTGGTCAGCCCCTGGCCGTCCTGCCAGATCCAGTGCGTATCCAGCGCAGTGATCTTGCCCGGCGCCGCTGCGCCCACCTGCGTGAACATCGCGAGCGAGATATCGAAGTGGTTGTTCGAGTGCGAACCCCAGGTCAGGCCGAAGTCGTTGCACAGCTGCGCCACTCGAACCGAGCCCTGCATGGTCCAGAAATGCGGGTCCGCCAGCGGAATATCGACGGCGTTCGTCCGGATGGCGTGGGCCATCTGCCGCCAGTCCGTGGCGATCATGTTGGTGGCCGTCGGCAGTCCGGTGGCCCGCCGGAACTCCGCCATGGTTTCGCGGCCGGAGTAGGTTCCTTCCGGACCGCACGGGTCCTCGGCGTACGCCAGGACGTCGCCCAGCCCGCTGCAGAGCTCGATGGCTTCCTGCAACAGCCAGCCGCCGTTGGGGTCAAGCGTGATCCGGGCCTCCGGGAAACGCTTGGCCAGCGCGGTCACCGCGGCAACCTCTTCCTTGCCCGGGAGCACGCCGCCCTTGAGCTTGAAGTCCTGGAACCCATAGCGCTGCTGGGCGGCTTCGGCCAGAGCCACAATCGCCTCCGGCGTCATGGCCTCCTCGCGGCGCAGCCGTTCCCAATCGTCGGCCGGGTTGTCCTCGGCCAGGTACGGCAGGTCGGTCTTTGTCCGGTCGGCAACGTAGAACAGGTAGCCCAGCATCTGGACCTTGTCCCGCTGCTGGCCTTCGCCGAGGAGCTCGGCCACGGGCACGCCCAGATGCTGGCCCATCAGGTCCAGCAGCCCGGATTCCAGCGCCGTGACGGCGTGGATGGTGGTGCGCAGATCGAAGGTCTGCGCACCGCGTCCGCCCGCATCCCGGTCGGCGAAAGCCACGGAGACCTTGCGCAGCAGCTGCCGGTACAGCGAGATCGGCTGGCCGACCAGGATGCTGCCGGCTTCCTCGATGGTGCTGCGGATCGCTTCGCCGCCGGGTACCTCACCCAGTCCGGTGTTGCCGTTGCTGTCGGTGATAATGGCGATGTTCCGGGTGAAGAACGGGCCGTGGGCACCGCTGAGGTTCAGCAGCATGCTGTCGTGGCCGGCAACCGGGACGGCTTCGACCGAGACGATCGTGGGGGTGTTGCTTGCCATGCGCTAGTCCTTCAGGGTTTCTACGCTGCCGTCGAGGCGGCGGTTCAGTTTCCACGGGTTGTTGTCCTGCAGCGGCTCCGGCAGGAGCTCGGCCGGAACATTCTGGTAGCTGACCGGGCGCTGGAAGCGGTGGATGGCCAGGCTGCCCACGGAGGTGGACCGCGAGTCGGACGTCGCCGGGAACGGCCCGCCGTGGACCATAGCGTGTCCAACTTCGACGCCGGTGGGCCAGCCGTTGAAGAGGATGCGTCCCACCCTGCGCTCCAGGACGGGGAGCAGCTCGCGGGCCGCTGCCTCGTCGCCCGGCGCGTAATGGACGGTCGCGGTGAGCTGCCCCTGGAGGTTCTCGGTGGCGGTGGCGAGTTCGGCCGCGTCCGAGTAGCGCACGAAGAGCCCGGCCGCCCCGAAGACTTCCTCCTGCAGCCGCGGCGAGGCCGCGAAGTTCTCCGCGGTGGTGCTGAACAGCCGCGGTGCCGGGGCGTTCTCGGTGGCGCCCGGAGTGCCCTCGGCGACCTGTTCCACGCCGTCGGCCGCTGCAAGTTCCTTCACGCCTTCTTCCCACGCGCCGGCGATGCCCGGTGTGAGCATGGTCTGGCCGGCGCAGGAACGCAGCGAGCCGGCTGCGGCGTTGATGAAGGCGTCGCCGGTTGTGCCTTCGGGGACAAAGACCAGCCCGGGGTTGGTGCAGAACTGGCCGGCCCCCATGGTCAGCGATCCGACGAAGTCGCCGGCCAGCGCGGCCGCGTCGTCGGCGATGGCGCCGGGCAGGACAAACACGGGGTTGATGGAGGACATCTCTGCATACACCGGAATTGGCTCCGGCCGTGCCGCCGCGGTCTTCATCAGGGCGATCCCGCCGGCCTGCGACCCGGTGAAGCCCACGGCCTTGATGCGCGGATCCGCCACGAGTGCCTGGCCGACGGAGCGGCCGGCACCGAAGAGCAGCGAGAAGACGCCGTCGGGCAGGTCGCTGTCCTTGACGGCCTTCGCCAAGGCCTGGCCCACCAGTTCCGCGGTTCCCGGGTGTGCGTTGTGCGCCTTGACGATCACCGGGCAGCCGGCGGCCAGCGCGGAGGCAGTGTCGCCGCCCGCGGTGGAGAACGCCAGCGGGAAGTTGCTGGCACCGAACACGGCAACCGGGCCCAGCGGAATGTGGCGCTGGCGGATGTCCACGCGGGCCGCCGGTTTGCGGTCCGGCTGTGCGGGATCGATGCGCACCTGCAGGTGGTCGCCCTGGCGGACCACTGCGGCGAACATCCGCAGCTGGCCGATGGTGCGGCCGCGCTCGCCTTCCAGCCGGCCGGCGGGCAGGCCGGTTTCGGCGGTGCCGCGTTCGGTCAGCTCGGCGCCGATGGCTTCGATGTTGTCGGCGATGCGCTCGAGGAAGGCTGCGCGCACTTCGGGGGAGGTGGCACGGTAGGTGTCGAACGCTGCTTCGGCGGCCTTGGTGGCGTCTTCGAGCTGGGCCACGCTGACCATGCCGAAGGCGGGCTCAAGCTTTTCGCCGGTGGCCGGGTTGATGGCGTTGACCTCGCCGTCGGTCCCGTTGACGGGGGTGCCGGCGATGATGGAATTTCCTGTAATGGGCACGGGCAATCTCCTAGCTGATTTTGTTGATCAGGGTGGTCAGTTCGTGCAGGTCGGACTCGGTGAGGTCCTGCAGCGGCGGGCGGACCTTGCCGCCGTCGCGGCCCACGGCGGTCAGGCCGGCCTTGACGATGGACACGCCGTAGCCCTTCACCCGGTCGCGGATGTCCAGGTACGGAATGACGAAGTCGTTGAGCTTCTGGTAGACGGCCGTGCGGTTTTCGGCGCGGACGTCCTGGTAGAAGCCGAGCGCGAACTCGGGCACGAAGTTGAACATCGCCGAGGAGTAGGTGCTCACGCCCAGCTGCAGCAGCGGCAACGCGAAAGTCTCCGCCGTCGGCAGCCCGCCGATGTAGGCGAGGCGCTCGCCCACCTTGGCGTAGATCCGGGTCATCTGCTCGATGTTGCCGATGCCGTCCTTGAAGCCGATCAGGTTCGGGTTGCGTTCGGCCAGGATGGCCACCGAGGTGTCCGTCAGGACGGCGTTCGCCCGGCTGTAGACGATGACGCCGAGGTTGGTGGCGCGGCAGACGGCGCTGACGTGTTCGATCAGGCCTTCCTGGTCCGCCTCGGTCAGGTACGGCGGCAGCAGCAGCAGGCCATCCGCACCGGCGGCCTCGGCCGACTTCGCCTGCTCGATGGCCTGGAAGGTGGGTCCGGTGGCGGAGGCCAGGACGGGGACCCTGCCGCCGATTTCATCCACCGCAACGCGGACCACGCGGTCCATTTCCGCGGTGGTGAGGGAGAAGCCTTCACCCGTGCCGCCGCCGGCGAAGAGGCCCGCGACGTCGTAGCCGGCCTGCCAGGCGAGGTGCTCGCGGTACCGGGCCTCATCAAACTGCAGGTCCGCATCGAAATGCGTTACCGGAAAAGAGAGCAGACCGGATTTGATCTGGGTTGCCAATTCGGCCGGGTTCAGCTGTGCCACGTGTTGTGTCCTTAATTAGGCGGCGCGAGGTCCTTGCCCTGGCGCCGAATGGGGGTGTGCATTGCTGCCAGCCTAGGAACACTTTCGATGCATGTCCAAGAGTGTTTTTGTATGGTTTGATACCTTCTCTGCATTATGACGGCGGGGCCCGGGGCGCTGCGAATGAATCAGGCCTGCTCGATCAGGTTCATCACCCGGTGCAGCGCGGGGTTCCGGGAATCGCGCTGCCAAATGGCATAAAGCTCCACGGGGTCTTCGCCGAAGCCCTCCACCCGTGCGTACTCCACGCCGTCGATGCCCAGCACGCTGGCCGACTGTGGGACCAGCGCGATCCCGCGACCGGCCGCCACCAGCAACACCATGGTCAGGATCTGGCTCACGGTATGGACAAAGTTCGTGTTGGTCACCGGGAGGGTTCTAACCACCAGGTCGTAGAAGTAGCGCGCCTGGGTGGGGGAGTGCATGATCAGGTCTTCGTTGCGCAGGTCCTCCCCGGTGATCGCGCGCCCCAGCCGCCCCAGCGGGTGCCCCGCAGGCAGGGCGGCCACCATCGGCTCCCGGTACAGGAGCCGCGAGTCGAACAGCTCCTCATCAAAGGGCGGCCGGGCCAGGCCGATATCGATCTCGCCCTTCACCAGTGCCGGGATCTGTTCGCGCGTCACCATCTCCGTGAGTTCGACGTCGATCTCCGGCAGGTGCGTCCCGATCTCGTTCAGCAGGGCGCCCAGCAGACCGTAAGTGGAGGCCGCGGTGAAGCCGATGCGGACAGTGCCCGCGGCGCCGGCCGAGATCCGGCGGGCAAGATCCGGGGCGCTGTCCGCCAAGGCGAGCAGCTTGCGTGCCTCGACGAGGAAGGCTTCGCCGGCCGAGGTGAGGGTCACCCGGCGGTTGTCCCGCTCGAAGAGTTGCACCTGGATGCCGCGCTCAAGCTTTTGGATTTGCCGGCTCAAGGGCGGCTGGGTCATATTAAGGCGTTCCGCGGCGCGGCCGAAGTGGAGTTCTTCGGCAACGGCCACGAAACCGCGAAGCTGGTCGAGTGAGTACATGATGCACAGAGGGTATCACTTCATGCCTTATTGGGCTTGGACAAGTATCATGAGCTGTCCTTAGGCTTCCAGAAGCACCTTGCAGTGGTGATGGGCCTCACAACCGTTCACGGGTCCGCCGCGACACCCTGCACCATCCAAAAGGAGACCTAAATGTTCGCATCCAAGCTCACCCGCCGCGCGGCCGTGTCCGCCAGCGCGGGTCTGGCGCTTGCCCTGAGCCTGTCCGCCTGCGGCGGGAATGTTTCCGATTCCGGGGCAGCTGCAGATGGTAGCGAGTTCCCGTCCGGTCCCGTGACCCTGACCATCGGCCAGGACCCGGGCGGCAGCACCGACCGGATCGGCCGTGCACTCGCCGAGAACGCTGCCGATCCGCTGGGCGTGGCCATTCCCGTGGTCAACAAGCCCGGTGCCAACGGCGCTCTGGCCACCAAGGAAGTTGCCGCCATGGAGCCGGACGGCCAGAACCTGATTCTGCTCAACGCCTCGCTAATCACCATCACTCCGCTGGCCGTCAGTGAGGAGGAAGCGGTCTCGCTGGATGACGTCGAGGTCATCACCGGCATCTCCCAGGACGACTACGTGCTGGTGGCCAATGCAGACTCCGGCTTGAAGACCATGGAGGACATCACCAGCGCCGACAAGAAGTTCAACTTCGCCACCACCGGCGTCGGCACCGGCAGCCAGCTGGCCCAGGCACTGCTGTTCAAGCAGGCCGGGGTTGAGGGAACCGACGTACCGTTCGACGGCGGCTCCCCGGCCATGACCGCACTGCTGGGCAACCAGGTGGACCTGGCGACCATCCAGCTGGGCGAGGCCATGCCGCAGATCGAAGCCGGCAAGCTGACGCCGATCGTGACCTTCTCCGAAGAGCGCAACCAGTACCTGCCGGACACGCCCACCGCCGTCGAGGCAGGCTACGACGTTCCGGTGTCCCAGTACCGCGCAGTGGCAGCACCGAAGGGCACGCCGGAGCCGGTCATCGCCGAGCTGAAGGAAGCCTTCACCGCGGCCTTCGAGTCGGAGAAGTACAAGGAGTTCAACGAGCAGAACCTGTTCACTCCGACCCAGATCGACGGCGAGCAGCTGGCCGCAGACTGGAAGGGCTACGCCGAGAAGTACAAGGCCCTCACGGAGGAATACGGCATTGATCTCGGAGGCGAGAAGTGACATCACCACACGGTGATGGTTCCAACCTCGGCGGCAGCGACGTTCGCGCTGCCGCCGAGGCGGGCTCCGTACTCGATGATCTGACGCCGGAGCAGCTCGCGGCCGAATGGGACGAGGACAAGCCCCCCGCAGCAGGTCCGCTGGCCAACATCGCGGCGGCCGCCGTCGTCGTCGTTATTGGCGTTGCCGGCATTTTCCTCTCCCTGGGCATGGGGCTGGGGACGCCCGAGGCGCCGGAGCCTGGCATGTGGCCGTTCATCATCAGCGTGGTGCTGGTGGTCCTGGCCACCGCGCTGGCGGTTTTCGGCCGGAACACGCTGGACGCCGAGAAGTTCTCCTCCTCGAGCTGGGCCGTGCTCGCCGGTGTCGGCACGCTGATCGGCTTTGTGCTGCTGGTGGGGACCATCGGATTCGAGATCCCGTCCCTACTGCTGACGTTCGTCTGGCTGAGGTTCCTGGGCAAGGAAACCTGGCGGATGTCCACGGTGCTCAGCTTCGCCGTTGTCGCCGCCTTCTACCTGATCTTCGTCGTGGCCCTCGGCGTGCCCGTCCCGCATTTGTTCTAGGGAAGACTCATGGAATTTTTTGAACCGGTGATCAACGGTTTCGGCGTGGTGCTGGAACCGACGAACCTGTTGTACTGCCTGCTCGGCGTCATGATCGGCATGCTGATCGGTGTGCTGCCGGGCCTCGGCCCCGCCGCAACCATCGCGATCCTGCTGCCGCTGACCTACGGCGTGGAGCCGGTCACCGCGATCATCATGCTGGCCGGCATCTTCTACGGTGCGCAGTACGGCGGCACCATCACGTCCGTGCTGCTGCGGCTGCCGGGCGAGGCCTCCGCCGTTGTCACGGTGTTCGACGGCTACGCGCTGGCCAAGCAAGGCAAGGCCGGAACGGCGCTGGGCATCGCGGCCATCGGCTCCTTCATCGGCGGCACCGTTGCCATCTTCGGCCTGACCCTGCTGGCCCCGATCGTCGCGGGCTTCGCACTGGACTTCGGCCCGCCGGAATACACCGCCCTGGCGCTGCTGGGCATCCTCCTGGTGGCCACGGTCAGCAACGGCGGCAAGCTCAAGTCCGTCATCGCCGCGGGCCTCGGCCTGCTGCTCGCCACGGTGGGCCGCGACGGCTTCACCGGTGAATCCCGCTTCACTTTCGGCAGCCTCTCGCTTGCCGACGGCCTCGACTTCGTGCCGATCGCCATGGGTATCTTCGGGCTCGGTGAGATCCTCTACAACCTGGAGCAGCGCCACAATAAGGTGCAGGCTCCGGCGAAGGTGGCCAACGTCTGGCCCTCGCGCCAGGACCTCAAGCAGTCCTCCGGCGCCATCGGCCGCGGCTCCGTTCTGGGCTTCTTCCTGGGCATCCTGCCTGGCGGCGGCGCCACGCTCTCCTCGCTGGCCGCCTACGCCATGGAGAAGAAGCGCGCCAAGAACCCCGAGCGCTTCGGCCGCGGTGCGGTAGAGGGCGTGGCCGCACCGGAATCGGCCAACAACGCGGCGGCAACGTCGTCGTTCATCCCGCTGCTGACCCTGGGCATCCCCGCCAACGCCACCATGGCGATCATCTTCGGCGCGCTGCTGATCCAGGGCGTCACGCCCGGCCCCCAGCTGGTGGCCAACGACCCGGAACTCTTCTGGGGCGTGGTGAACTCGATGTACATCGGGAACATCCTGCTGCTGATCATGTCCATCCCGCTGGTGGGCATCTTCGTCAAGATCCTGCGCGTGCGGGCCGCCATCCTGGCCCCGATCACCGTGCTGATCACGCTGATCGGCGTCTACACCATCCGCAACAGCGTCTTCGACATCTGGCTGGTCATCTTCTTCGGCGTGATCGGCTACCTGATGAAGAAGTTCGGTTTCGAGCCGGGGCCGCTGGTGCTGGCCTTTGTGCTCGGCGCCCTGCTGGAAGAGAACCTGCGCCGTTCGCTGCTGGTCTTCGGCGGCGACGCGGCCGGCTTCGTCACCCGCCCGATTTCCGGCGTACTGCTGCTGGTCTTCCTGATGGTCATCTTCCTGCCGCTGATCCAGTCTCTGTTCAAGAAAGCCCGCGCCAAAAAGGCCACCAACACCGACGATCCGTCGCAGAAGAATGAAAAGGAATCAGTATGAGTATCCTGGTCGGCTACCTGCCCACCCCCGAAGGCGAAGCCGCGCTCACCGCCGGCATTGCCGAAGCAAAACTGCGCGGGCTGGACATGGTGATCCTCAATTCCCCGCGCAAGGGCGCCCCGGTGGATGCCGCCCTGGCCTCGCCCGAGCAGGTTGCCGAGCTGGTGCAGCGGGCCGCGGACGCGGGCATCACCGCCACCGTGCGCCAGCCCGGCCACACCGATGACCTGACCGACGAGTTCATGGACGTCGCGGACGATGTCAACGCCGCCCTGATCGTCATCGGCCTGCGCAAGCGCTCCCAGGTGGGGAAGTTCATCATGGGCAGCCAGGCCCAGCGGATCCTGCTCCAGGCGGACCGCCCGGTCCTCGCGGTCAAGGCACCGGACGGCTTCTAATACCGCGTACGACGGCGGCTGCCGGCTTTTCGTTCGAAAGGCCGGCAGCCGCCGTTGTACTTTGGGTACTGCTAGTCGGGGCGGCGGCCCAGGCGCGCGCGGGAGTTGGCCAGATGGGTGCGCATCGCGGCGGCGGCCGTTTGCGCGTCCTGCCGGCCGATGGCGTCAAAGACCGTCTCGTGTTCGAAGGCGACGCGGGAGAAATGCGTCTCCTCGCCGTCGTCGTTGTTCGCCAGCAGCCTGGTCTGGGGCATGGCGATCATCGCAGGCCCGAGCGAGGCGAGCAGATCCACGTAGAAGCGGTTGTTGGTGGCCACGGCGATGGCCCGGTGGAACCGGAAGTCCGCCTCCACCGCCTCGCTGGGCTTGTTCCGGGCGGCGCGGAAGTCCGCCAGCGCCCCGCCGATCTTGGCCAGCTGGGTGGGGGTCCGGCGCAGCGCGGCCAGGGCCGAGGCCTCCACCTCCAGGCCGAGCCGGAAGTCGAGCAGCTGCAGCCGGTCCTCGGGGGTGCGGATCTGTTCCGGCCCGGCGGTGAAGGACTCCTCGCTGGGCCGGGTCAGCACGTACGTGCCCTTGCCGCGGTAGGTCTCGACCAGTCCGGCCGCCTGCAGCCGCGAGATCGCCTCGCGGATGACGGTGCGGCTGACGGCGAACTGCGCCATGAGCGCGCTTTCCGCCGGCAGCTTGTCGCCCGGACCGATGCCGCCGTCGACAATGCTGCTCCTGAGCTGCTCCACCACGGAGTGGGTGAGGCTGCGGGAGGAACCGCGGTCGACGGCGGCGGGCTCGGCCATGATGGTCCTTGTTGTTGCGGCGGGATGGTTCTCGGCGGGCTAGTTCGTGCCGAACTCTACCGTGTCCGTGGTCCAGGCATGGGCCTGCTCGCTGAGCGTGAAGCCCAGGCCCGGCCGGTTGGGGACGATCATGCGGCCGTCGCGGGTTTCCAGCCGCTCGTTGAACAGCGGGTTGAGCCACTCGAAGTGCTCCACCCACGGCTCGCGCGGGTAGGCCGCGGCCAGGTGCAGGTGGATCTCCATGGCGAAATGCGGTGCCAGCTGAAGCCCGGCCTGGTCCGCCAGGGCTGCCAGGCGGAGGAAGGGCGTGATGCCGCCGATCCGCGGGGCGTCCGGCTGGATGATGTCCACGCTGCGGTTGTTGATCAGGCTGATGTGCTCGGTGACGCTGGAGAGCATCTCGCCGGTGGCGATCGAGGTGTCCAGGGCGTTGGCCAGCTGGGCGTGGCCTTCGGCGTCGTACGCATCCAGAGGTTCTTCGATCCAGACCAGGTTGAACTGCTCGAGCACCCGGCCGAAGCGCATGGCCGTGGGCCGGTCCCACTGCTGGTTGGCATCGACCATCAGCGGCACGTCGTCGCCGAGGTGCTCGCGCACGGCGGTGACGCGGGCCAGGTCAAGCTTGGTATCCGGCTGGCCCACCTTGATCTTGATGCCGCCGATGCCCGCGGCCAGTGAGGCGCTGGCGCGCTCCTTGACCTCCTCGATGGGGGCCTGCAGGAAGCCGCCGGAAGTGTTGTAGGTCTGCACGGAATCGCGGTAGGCGCCGAGGAGTTTGGCCAGCGGCAGGTTCGCCCGCTTGGCCTTGAGGTCGTAGAGCGCGATGTCCAGTGCGGCGATGGCCTGCGTGGCGACGCCGCTGCGGCCCACCGAGGCGCCGGCCCAGAGCAGCTTCTGGTAGACCCGGCCGATGTCATTAGGGTCCTCCCCGATCAGGTTGTCCGCGACCTCCTTGGCATGGGCGTACTGGGCGGGGCCGCCGGCGCGCTTGGAGTAGCTGAAGCCAATGCCGTGGTGGCCGTCCTGTGTGGTGATCTCGGCGAAGAGGAACACGATCTCGGTCATCGGCTTCTGCCGGCCGGTCAGGACTTTGGCGTCGCTGATCGGTGTCTGCAGCGGGAGCGTCAGCGTGGAGAGCTTCACGTGCCGGATGCGGTCCGTGGTGGCTTCGCCGCCCGAGATCGCGGCGAGTGGATTGGAGAACGTGGTGGCGGTCATCGGGGTCCTTTAGTCGGGTTGTCGATGCTTGAAATAGTACAAGTGCCTGACTTGTACTACAAGTACTATCTGCCGCAGGCACTGCGGGAACGCATGTATGTTGGTTTCAAGCCGCCCCTGAGCGGTCCCGATGACATTCTCGAAGAGGAGACCCCGATGGCAGGAATCATCATTGTTGGAGTTGATGGCAGCGAAACTTCGATGAAGGCCGCCCGAACTGCCGCACAGCTTGCCGCCGGACTGTCGGCGGAGCTGCGGGTGGTCACCGCCCATGCGACCGATAACGCCGAGGTGGTGCGCATCGGGAACGATAAGTGGTACCTGTCGGACTCATCAACGGCCGAAAAAGTGGCCAAGAAGGCTACCGAGGATCTCGCTACCGAGGGGCTTCACACCAGTTATGCCGCGCTGCACGGCAAGCCGCAGGACGTCCTGATCGAGGAGGCCGAGCGCGTGGACGCGCGGCTGATCGTGGTGGGCAACGTGGGGATGAAGGGGCTGGGACGGGTGCTCGGCAGCGTGGCAACGTCCGTGGCGCAGCGCGCGTCCTGCGACGTGTACATCGCCAAGACCGATTCCTGAGAGCGGGCACCTGATTGAACCCGCTGAAGGTGGCTGACCGCGCCCTCGTTCCGCACTTCGAAGTCATGAAGATACTGCACCGGGTCGCCCAGATGCGGGCGGCGGGACGGGACGTGATCTCGCTGTGCGCCGGCGAACCCTCCGGCGGGGCGCCTCGGGGTGTGTCGGCGAAGGCTGCGGAGGTACACGCCTCCGGCATGCCCCTGACGTACACCAGCGCCTTGGGGATCAGCGAACTGCGCGAAGCCGTGGCGGGGCACTACCGCCGCTGGTACGGGCTGGAAGTCGAGCGCGATGACGTGGCCATCACCACCGGCTCCTCGGGCGCGTTCATGCTCACGTTCCTGGCCGCCTTCAACCCGGGGGACAGGGTGGCGCTGGCCCGGCCCGGTTACCCTGCCTACCGGAACATCCTCAGCTCGCTGGGCTGCGAGGTGGTGGAGATCGACTGCGGTCCGGCCGAGCGCTACCAGCCGACGCCCGCCCTGCTGGACGCTGCAGCTGCCGCGCACGGTCCGCTCGCCGGGTTGATCCTCGCCTCGCCGGCGAATCCGACGGGAACGATGGTCTCCCGCGCGGAGCTTGCCGCGCTGACGCAGTGGTGTGCGGTCAACGGAGTGCGGCTGGTCAGCGACGAGATCTACCACGGCATCACCTACCCCGCCGACCCCCAGGCGCCCGACGCCCGGGGTGTGTGTGCCTGGGAAATGGACCGGACCGGCGTCGTTATTTCCTCGTTTTCAAAGTACTGGGGGATGACCGGTTGGCGGCTGGGCTGGGCACTGATGCCGCGGGACCTAGCTCCGGCAATGGAAGCGCTCGCCGGCAATGTGGCGCTGTGCCCGCCTGCGCCGGCTCAACTGGCGGCCGTCGAAGCCTTCAGCGAGGACTCCTACAGCGAGGCCGAGGCCGCCGTGGCCGAATTCGCCGCGATCCGGCGGATCCTGCTGGACAACCTCGGCAGGCTTCAGTGGGGAACGGCCGCGCCGGCCGACGGGGCGTTCTATCTTTACGCCGAGCTGGGGGACCAGCTGGCCGGTTTTACGGACTCCGGCGATTACTGCCGCGCGCTGCTGGAACAGGAAGGTGTCGCGCTGGTGCCAGGCTCCGATTTCGACGCCGTTCGCGGCAGCCGTTCCGTCCGGCTCTCTTTCGCTGCGGGTCGGGAGGCCGTGGCCGAAGCCGTGGAGCGCATCATTCGCTTCCAGGAGAGCCGCCGCCAAACCTGAAGGCGAAAGCGGTTTTTGGCCGCGCCTGTTGCCCGTGCGGCAGGGCGCAGGCACTCCCTCCACAGCTCCGGCATGCGGGCTCTTGACGCACATCCGGACCAGCGCCCCTGTCACGGCCCCGGCTGCCCAGCGAAGCATTGGGGATATGAAAAGGCAGAGGCGCTATGGATGATGGCCGGTATGCGCTGGCGGGCGGTGGAGGTATCGAGCTGGAACGGCCCGCCGTCGGCCGATGGATGAGTGAGCCAAGCACCGGAGAATGCCTGGCCTGCTACGTCTGGCGCATGCTTGAAAACGGGCGCCGGGGACTGCGCTGGACTGCAAGGTTCCGTGAAACTACGGCTCCGCGCGCCACCGTCTTGGAAGGGCGGCTGGGACGAATGGGTGCCTACTGCGACTGCGAGATTTTCTGCTTCGCATACGAGGTAGACCCGTTGTATTTCCATATCGACGAGTTAGCCGACGTGGCCGAACAAGCCGTGCCGGTGTGCATGAGCGTGCGCCCCGGGTCAACGAAGCCGTGCCCGCTCTGGCGGCCGGTTCCCCGCTGGTGAGTGCCGCCGGAATCAGTGCTGAGGCGGCGGCATGCGGTCCAGGTGCTGGGACGGCACCCGGTCGCGGTCATACGTAATCTCGGTGTAGCCGTGCGGCGCGGGCAAGCCGTCCACACCGAGATTGACGAAGACGATTTTCTCGATGGTCAGGATGGACTGGCGGGTGAACATGTTGCGTACTTCGGCTCGCATCGTCAGCGAGGTCCGGCCGAAATGCGTGGCTGTCAGCCCCATCTCGATCAGGTCTCCCTGCTGGGCGGAACTGACAAAGTTGATCTCGGACATGTATTTGGTCACCGCCATCCCGTTGCCGAGCTGGACGATGGCGTAGATGGCGGCTTCCTCGTCAATCCAGCGCAGCAGGCTGCCGCCGAAGAGCGTGCCGTTAGCATTGAGGTCTTCGGGCCGCACCCACTTGCGGGTATGGAAGGTGATGTCGCCATTGTTCATTACTTGACCCTAACCGATGCAGGCTGTGGATAACTTCTGCAACCCGCTGTCGTCTTCCTTAGGATCAGCTCATGGAGCAAGGCAACTGGCGCACAGCAACGCTGAAGTTCGAATGGACCGTTGAAAATTCCCGACGGCATGAACTGGTGGAGGCCTTGGAGCGCAGGAAAATCATTTGCTCGGTTTGGGAAATGACGGCCAGAAAAGGACGGGTTGGAGCCGAAGTGGTGTGCGCCGTGGATGAGGACGAAGCCGTCGCTGTGGCCGAAACCTTGAACATGGTGGCCAGCGGGCAGACCGCCACCGATCTGGGCCAATCACTCGGGGCTGAACTGCAGGCCGTCTCGGTGGGTCTGGGCTGGCAGGTCCTGCTCGGGAAGCGTCCTCCCTATCGACGGCAGACCTTCAACGGGGAGGCGGTCTTGGTCTCGGGCAAATTCGATTTCGACTTCTACAACACGGCCTCCTCCCTTAAGTCGGAACTGCAGGTGTGGCGGACCTCCGACGTCATCGTCGCCCACGCCCGGTTGAAGGGAGGGGAGCTTGGTCCCTACCTTTGCAAAGTCAGCCGGCCGGCTGTCCTGATGGTCCGGGACGGCGACCGCCGTTCCATCATTGTCCGTCCGCAAATGACAAAAGGTCCGTTCCTCCAAGTGGGATGCCGGAACCTTGACTGGACCTGGGCGCACGCGACGTTGCCACCCCAAGACACGGCCAGGCCCGAGGTGGACCGGCTGCGGAAGCTCACGGCTTGCCGCGGCATGGCGCTTGAGGAACTTCTTGCCGACGGAATGCCCATGGATACGGCCGAACAGTATCTGGAGATCCTGTCGTTGCCGCAGGGACGAGATGCCCTGCACGCAATGGGAGCGCTGCTAGCCGCGCCGCTCGCGGCCGCCCAACTGGTGGAGCAGCCTGCTTCCGCGGCGAACCTTGATCCACCAAGAACCATTCAACTGCTCAGCCCCCGGAACGCCATGGGCATGCGCATGTATGAGCAGGCCGAATTCAATGGCTTGGGTCCCTGGCTGTGGGAACACCCGTGGCGGACGCTGCTGATCGGCATCTTTGGTACGGCCGTGGGTGTCTGGCTGACGTTCTTCCGCCATGCCCTGCAAGGCTCCGTGACCCATACCAGCGTGGTGGGCTTGCTGGGGCTGATGGTTGCAGTCGGCGGTGTGTGCTGCCTAGGTTTCTGGTTTCTCATACGGCCCGGTCCCGAGGACAAAGAATTCTCGTTCCGATCGGAGGGCGTTCCTGCTCCGAAGAGTTTTCCCGCCGGATAGATTGCGGCGGGGAGCGAACAGCAGGACTGCGCGGCCGGTGGAAGCAGAAAGGCCGCCAACCCGCGCAATGCGGACTGACGGCCTTTCCTATTCGTTGCGGGGACAGGATTTGAACCTGTGACCTCCGGGTTATGAGCCCGGCGAGCTACCGAACTGCTCCACCCCGCGGCGTAGTTATGACTCTAGACCCCTTTGTGTCCAAACGACGAATTTGGTGAGCTGCCTCACGAATCAGCGCCCGCCGGCCGGATTCGTGAGGCAGCATATCGCCACGCCAGCTGATTCCGGAACGGTCTACGGCAGCGGGAGCGGTTCGTCCAGCGGCTGGCTCTTCGGATCCATGTCGATGCCAAGCTCCTTCGCGAACACGGTCCTGGTCGCGGTGTAGACCTGCTCTTTGCGCTCGTCGAGTTCGAACACGCGGGCACCGCGCAGATGGTGTTCCTTGGCGCCGCCAAGGCCGTAAGTGCCGAAGCCTGTGCCGGGTCCGTAGCCCAGCTCGATTCCAAAGTAGTTGCCCGAGTAGGTGTTGATGTGGTCATGGCCCACAAAGACACCGCGGACGTCGCCGCGCTCCTGCAGGGCGCTGAAAAGACCGGAGTTGAAGGCGCCAGTGTAAACGCTTTCGTTCTTGACGCCGACGATGCTGTGCTTGGTCACTGCGGCCGCGTGGTCGGCGTCGTCGGAGCTGAACTGGGATCCGAACCACATGTGGTGGTGCTCGAAGAGCGGGATGTGGAAGAACATCAGCGAAGGGATCTTGCCGTGCTGCCTTTCGGCGGCCTCGGACGCTTCCCGGTACCACTGGATCTGGCTGGGGCGGATCCAGTCGTAGCCCATCAGGCCTTCGAAGTCCTGGCCGCCGAGGTTCTCGGGGGCATACCGTCCGGAGTCGAGCAGCCAGATGCCGAACGCAGGCTTGTTGCCGCTGGCAGAGCGGATGAGCAGCTGCGCATTGGACGAGCCGTCGACGCCCTTCTCCGGCCGGACGTTGACGTTGTGCTGGTAGCCGCGGACGAACTCCAGCATCTTGGCCTCGGTCATGCCGGTGCCGTTCGCCATCGAATCCTCGTCGTGGTTGCCGAACGTGACGGCCCACTTGATGCCGCGCGATTCCATCGGCTGCACCACGTTGTTGATGGACTGGCGGACCTCCTCGGCCGTCTTGGGCGATCCGTTGATCACGTCGCCGTTGATCAAGGCGAAGCCGGGTTTCTCGGCGTCGAGGACCTTGCCCATGAACTCAACCGTGCGCCGGTCGGTACGCGGCCCATCCTGTGTGTCGTTGAACTGGACCACGCGGAACTTGCCGTCGGGACCGAACGCCAGCGGCATCTTGGCGTTGCCTTGTCGCTGGGCGGGGACTGCGGCGTTGGCGCCCGGCGCCGCGGCCAGCATGCCGGCCAGGATGGCGCCGGTGCCGCCGGCGATCAGTCCGCGGCGTCCGAGATTGGGGGAGTTGGTACTCATTTTCGTGCCTTTCGTGCATCCCGACTGCAGAGGCAGCTCGGTGGCCGGCCCGGAGGAGGGCGGGCAAGTCGGGATTGCGACTTTAGGCAGCGGAAATGACCGGCAGGTTGCCGGCGGGTGGATCGCTTCCCAACGAAGTACGACGCCGGAATTAAGCTCCGGCGTCGTACTTACGCTTTGTTCGGGCTACTTGAGATGGTCCACCAGCTGGTTGGCAATCCCTGTGTAGCTGCCCGGAGTCAGCGCCAGCAGGCGAGCTTCAGCCTCGGCGGACAGCCCCAGACCGGAGACGAATTCCTTCATGCGTTCGGCATCCACTCGGTGTCCGCGGGTGAGGTCCTTCAGCCGTTCGTAGGGGTTGTCCATACCCTCGACCCCGGCGATGGCTTCGGCGCGCATGACCATCTGGATGGCTTCGCCGAGCACCTCCCAATTCTGATCCAGGTCCGCGGCCAGCACTTCGGCCGGCACATCGAGCCGCTCCAGGCCCTTGGTTACGTTCGAGATGGCCAGCATCGAGTGCCCGAAGGCCACGCCGATATTGCGCTGCGAGGAGGAGTCGGTCAGGTCGCGCTGCCAGCGGGAGGTAACCAAGGTGGCGGCCAGGGTGTCCAGCAGGCCGTTGGAGATCTCCAGGTTGGCCTCGGCGTTCTCGAACCGGATGGGGTTGACCTTGTGCGGCATGGTGGAAGAACCGGTAGCGCCCTCCACCGGAATCTGCGCGAAGTAGCCGATCGAAATGTAGCTCCAGATGTCCGTGCACACGTTGTGCAGGATCCGGTTGAACCGGGCGATGTCCGCGTACAGCTCGGCCTGCCAGTCATGCGACTCGATCTGCGTGGTCAGCGGGTTCCAGGTCAGGCCCAGACCCTCGACGAAGCTCTTGGAAACGGCCTGCCAATCGGCGCCGGGCACCGACGCGTAGTGGGCGGCGTAGGTGCCGGTGGCGCCGTTGATCTTGCCCAGGTACTCGGTCCGGGCGATCCGCTCCAGCTGGCGGGTCAGCCGGTGCGCGGTGACCGCCAGTTCCTTGCCCAGCGTGGTGGGCGTCGCCGGCTGGCCGTGGGTGCGCGAGAGCATCGGGACATCCCGGTTGGCCTCCGCCATGTCGCTGATCTGCGCCACGAGCGAGCGGGCGGCCGGCAGCCAGGCCTGCTCCACGGCACCCTTGATGCCTACGGCGTAGGAAAGATTGTTGATGTCCTCCGAGGTGCAGCCGAAATGCACCATGGCCTTGAGGTGATCGATGCCGATGTCCTCCAGCCGGCGGCCGATGTAGTACTCCACGGCCTTCACGTCGTGGACCGTGACGGCCTCGATTTCGGCCAGTTCGCGCACTGAGTTGCCGTCGAAGTCGGTGACGATCTTGCGCAGCGCGGCCTGCTGCTCGGCGCTGAGCGGTCCGGCTCCCGGCAGGACGGACTGGCTGGTGAGATGGATCAGCCACTCGACCTCCACGTGGACGCGGTCGCGGTTCAGCGCCGCCTCGGAGAGATAGTCGACCAGCGGCGCGACGGCGGAGCGGTAGCGGCCGTCAAGGGGGCCAAGGGCGATTGCAGGAGTGACGTCTGCCAGGGAGACGCGGGAAGTTTCAGCCATGGGCCCTATTCTTTCAAGAGTCGGGCACGATTCCCTAACCTGTCCGCTATCTTTCACCGCACCGGTTCGTTGGCTGGTTGCCGCTGTGCGCCGGCTCACCCGATCTCCACAACGCACCCCCGGCGGCCCTTGCGCACATACCTCAACTCACCTGCCTGCCATCCTGTGCCGCGGCCTAGCCTCGATGCAAGGGAAGGAAGAGTGATGGCCAGTTCGTTGCAAAGTACGACGTCGGGTCTTGCGGTCGGCGGGACGGGAACCGACGATCTGCGGCTGGCTGCGCGCCGGCTGTACGCCTGCGAGACCGCATTGCTGGAGCTCAATGGCCGGCTGGCGGGACTGGAACTGGCGGCCTGGGTGTCTCCAGCCGGACAGGCCTTCCGCCGCAGCCTGGTGGAACGCCAGCTGCGGATGGACAACGCGGCAACAGAAGTCAGGGAGGCGGCCGTGGCCGTCAATGCCTTCGGTGTAGCGGTTGAAGCGGCCGACCTGATCCAGCCGGGCCCATGACCGGCGATCCAGAGTGGCTGCCTGCCCCCGCCCGGCTGGACGGGAGCTCCGCCGGCATTGGCGGCTTCCGTGTCACGGGCGGGATCGGCGGCGCGGCCTTCCAATGGGAAGAGCTTGATGACGCTGCAGTCCGGCTGGGGTCCGTGGCCGCGGATGCGGATCGGATCTATTTCGACATTTATGCCCTGCAGCTGACCATCCTGGACAGCCGCATCTTCATGCTGCCGGGGCGGGCAGTGGCGCAGGAGGCCGTGCGGCGGGCGTTGGACGCTGTCCAGGCGTCGGCCGACGATGTCCGTGAAATAGCGGACCACGTAACCCGGGCGAAGGAGGCTTACGGGCGGGCCGAGGCTGCCGCCAACGGTGCCCTGGACGGACTGGCGCAAGGAACCTGGTGGCTGAGTACGCCCTTCGAAGCGATGGGAAACGAGCTGCGGCCAACGCTGACAGGCATGGAACGGCTGATCAACCACGGAACCCGCGGCCTGCTGGCGCTGCCGCCGATCCCCGGCCTGCCCGATGATCCCCTTGATCCAGGCGCCGGAAGCGCATCGACCACCGAGCGGCTCGCGCCGGACCTTGTCGAGACCGCGAACGGGCTGGGTCTGCTGCAGCCGGCTCCCATTTCGGTAACACGCCGCGCCGATGCCGGAATCGGACCCGGAGGAGAACCGGCGGCCGGGGCGGTGCCGCTGGAGGCCACACCGGCAGGACTGCTCGCTCGTGCCGGTGTCGCGGCAGCGGCCGGGCCGGGAGCTATCGAGATTCTGGAAACGGAAGCCGCCGCCGGCAAGAGCTGGGTTGTCTCGCTGCCGGGAACGCAGTCCCAGGGACCGGAGGCAACAGAGAATCCGTTCGACGAGACGGGGGTAGCCGAAGCGCTCGCCTATGACAGCCGCCATGTCTCCGCAGCGGTTTCGGCGGCTCTGGAGGAGGCCGGCGCGGAGGCAGCGGACCAGGTGGTCCTGGTCGGCTACAGCCAGGGCGGCATCCACGCCATGAATATGGCCGCAGACAAGGCATTCCTGGCCGAGCACAACGTTTCCTACGTGCTCACGGCCGGCTCCCCGGTCGGTGGTGTGGGTCTGCCGGAAGGACTCAGAAGCCTGCACCTGGAGCATGTCCAGGACTGGGTACCCGGAGCAGACGGACAGTCCAGCCCGGATACCAGAGACCGGGTAACCGTGACCCTGACCAACGAAGTAGCGACGGCGGACGGCGAAGACGGCGGCCTTGGCCCCGGACATGACTTCGGGAACTACGTGGCCGGAGCCCAGCTGTTGCAGAACAGCTCGGACGTCTCGGTGACAGATGCCTGCCTGGCACTCGGCGCCGCTGTAGGCGGAGGCCTGGCAAGCCGGCACCTGTTCACGCTGACCCGGCAGGTACCCGCCCGCGAACCCTTGCCACCGCATAAGCGGGCATCGTACTCATTGCGGAACCGCCCGCACGGCTACTGACGCATAAGCGTCGATCAATTCCCCAATGCGCGATTTGCAACCGCCGCAGCCGGTGCCGGCCCGGGTGCAGGCAGAAACCTCTTCAACACTGCTGCAGCCGCCGGCTATCGCGTTCTCCACCCCGCCGAGCGTTGCCCCGCTGCAGCGGCACAAAGTGGAGTCCGGATCGGCAGGTGCCGGCCCATCGTCCTGCTGCTCAACCGAATCCAACCGGAACAGGGCGGTGCGGTCCGCCGGCAGTTCGGCCCCCCGCTCATACAGCAGCACCAGTTCGGCCGCAGTCCGGGGCATGCCGACGCAGACCAGTCCTTCAAGCACCCCGGCGCGAGTCACCATTTTGGCATACCGCCCATGTTCCGGGTCGGCCCACTGGGTTACCTGGATGGGCGGGCAACTCGGCGGACTCCCGCCGCTATCCCGTTCCGGCCGCCAGGCGTCCCAGAGCTCGGGCGAGATGTTCCCGGCCGAGGCCAGGTCCAGTCCTCGCGCCTTGAGCAGCACGACGCAGGGCCGTTCCGGTGCCAGTGGCGCCGTCTGGGTCTGCGCCGTTGTCCCGCCTGCCACGACCATCTGCCGCCGTGGCGCGAGCTCCAGCAAACGCCGGGCAACGTATTCGGCTTGGCGCCAGCCCGGGCCGATCAGGCCGGCCGGTCCCGCAGTACTGCCTGAACAGACTGTGCAGCCGCCGTCGCCGCACGCAACCTGGGCGCAGTCGCCGATGGCGAATATCCGCCCTTCCACGTCGGCCTCGAGCCGGTGGTTCACCAGGATCCCCTTCTCCACGCCCAGTCCGCAGCCGGCAGCCAGTTCTGTCCTCGCCCGCACCCCGCAGGACAGGAGCAGAAGATCGCCGGGAAGCTCGGTGCCGTCCTCGAGCACCAGCGCATGGAACTGGTGGCGGCCTCCCGCTCGTGGGCGGAAAGCGACGGCGGTGGAACGGACATCGGACGCCAGCCGGATTCCGCTGGCGTGCAGCGCGGCGGCCAGCATCCGGCCGCCGCCGGGATCAAGGTTGCGGCCCAGCGGGTGCGGTCCGTGATGGACCACGGTGACATCGGCTCCTTCCTCGGCCGAGGCCAGGGCCGCTTCGATACCAAGAATCCCGCCACCAAGAACAACGATCCGGCCGCGGGAACCGACGACGGCGCGCAGCTTGGCCGCATCCTCCAGATCCCGCAGAGCCGTCACGCCGGGCGGCAGCATATCCACGGCGGCCGGGTCAGGATTCAGGCCGGCCAGCGTAGGGACCACGGCCTGCGCTCCGGTGGCGAGCACCAGGCGGTCGAAAGGCTCCTTGGTTCCGTCATCCAGCAGCACGGTCCTGCGCGCCCGGTCGATCCGACGGACGGTGCGGCCCAGCAGTACCGTCGCACCGTCGCCGCGGAGCCGGGCGGCATCGGCCAGCCCGATGGCCTCGCCGGTAGTCCGCCCCGTGCCCACGTCGGCAACCAGGACACGGTTGTAGGCCGCCACGCCTTCGGCACCGATGACCGTCAGATCCAGCCGGCCCTCACGGACCGCGGGAAGGATCTCGTCCACAAGTCGGGCTGCCACCGGACCGAAGCCGACAAGGACAACGCGTTCGACAAGCCTTTCAGCGTTTTGCCCGCTCACAGGGCCCCTGCTTTCGCCAGCACGCGGACCCGCACGGCGGTGGATTTGAATTCGGGCATGCCGGAAAGGGGATCGGTGGCCGCGGACGTGAGGATGTTGGCCGACTGCTCCCCGGGGAAATGGAAGGGCAGGAAGACGGTATCCGGTCTGATTCCGATCGTCACATCGGCCCTGATCCGGACCGAGCCGCGCGAGCCGATGACTTCCAACAGGTCTCCATCGGCGACACCCAGCCCCTGCGCCGTCACGGGATGCACCTGCAGCCGTGCTTCGGGCTGTGCAGCGGCGAGTTCGGCAACCCGCCGGGTCTGGGCGCCGGATTGGTAATGCTCCAGCAGCCTGCCGGTTACCAGCGTGAGGCTGCCGGACTCGTTGAGTGCTTCGGGCGGCGCCGCCTGCGAGACGGGCACCAGTCTGGCCCGGCCGTCGTCGTGCGCAAAGCGGTCCAGAAACAGCCGCGGCGTACCCACGGACCCGGCCGGGAACGGCCAGTAGGCCTCCGCGCCGGCGTCGAGCATGCCATAGCTGATGCCCGAGTAGTCGGCCGGACCGCCGGCAGAAGCACGGCGGAGTTCCTCGAAGACGGTTCCGGCGTCAGCGCTGAAGCTCGACGGTGCGTCCAGCCGCCGGGCCAGTTCGGCCATGATCCACAGTTCCGAGCGTGCCCCGGCCGGCGGATCGATGGACCGGCGGCGCCGCAGCACACGCCCCTCAAGGTTGGTCATCGTCCCTTCTTCCTCCGCCCATTGCAGGACGGGCAGCACGAGGTCCGCTTCGGCGGCGGTCTCGGACAGGAAGAAGTCCGCAACCATGAAGAAGTCCAGATTGCGCAGCCCGCAGATGACGGCACCGGCATCGGGGGCAGAAACTGCCACATTGGACCCGTGCACCAGCAGGCAGCGCACTCCGCCGGGCCGGCCAAGGCCCATGAGCATTTCGACGGCGGGAACACCGGGCCCGGGAATCTGCTCGGGCCGCACACCCCAGACACGGGCAACATGCTCCCGGGCGGCCGGATCGGTAATCTTGCGGTAGCCCGGCAGCTGGTCGGCCTTCTGGCCGTGCTCGCGGGCACCTTGCCCGTTGCCCTGCCCGGTGAGCGTGCCGTAGCCGCTGTGGCTGCTGCCCGGAAGCCCCAGCAGCAGGCTCAGGTTGATGGCCGCGGTAGTGGTGTCCGTGCCATCGGTATGCTGCTCAACGCCGCGGCCCGTGAGGATATAGGTCCCGCCGGTCGCCTGCCCGCCGGCATCAGGCCGCGCCCCTGAAGCCAACCGGTGCGCCGTCTCGCGGATCAGTTCCGCGGGAACGCCGGTCACGGACTGGACCCGTGCCGGCCACCAGTGGTTCAGGCTGTGCAGCAGTGCCTCAAAGCCAGTGGTGCGTGCTCGGATAAAGGACTGGTCGGCGAGTCCCTCATGGACGACGACGTGGGCAATGCCCAGCAGGAGCGCCAGATCCGTACCCGGCGTCGGCTGGAGGTGCAGTCCCGCGCCGCCCTCCGTCAGGGCGGCGGTGGCAGTACGCCGTGGATCCACCACGATGAGGCCGCCCGCAGCCCGGGCGCCCTGCAGATGCTGGACAAACGGCGGCATGGTGTCCGCCACGTTGGAGCCCAGGAGCAGGGCGGCGTGGGCTTGGTCCAGGTCGGCCAGCGGAAACGGCAGCCCCCGATCCACGCCGAACGCCCGGTTCCCCGCCGCTGCGGCGGAGGACATGCAGAACCGGCCGTTGTAGTCGATCCGGGAGGTGCCCACGGCCAGCCGCGCGAATTTGCCCAGCTGGTATGCCTTTTCGTTGGTCAGGCCGCCGCTGCCGAAGACCCCCACCGAATCCGGCCCATGCAGCGAGCGGGAGCTCCGGATGGCCTTGGCCGCCAGATCGAGGGCTTCATCCCAGCCGATCGGGCGGAAGCTGCCGTCACCGCCGCGCAGCAGGGGTTCGGTCAGCCGTTCCGGTGAATCCAGCAGCGCCGGCGAGGTCCAGCCTTTCCGGCACAAACCTCCCCGGTTCGTGGGAAAGTCCCTGCCGGCTGCGTCCAGCGGCGTCCCGGCAACTGGGAGCTGGGCTCTGCCGCCGTCGTCGTAAGTTGGTTCGGTAGCCACGCTTGCGGCCGCCGGTTCATGGGGCGCCAACCGCATTGCACACTGCAGCGCGCAGTAAGGGCAGTGCGTATCCACCGCCATCAGACACCACCCCGGGCCATCTCGGATCCGGGCCGCAGGTAGCAGAACCAGGCCACCGCCAGCATCACCGCGTAGGCCGCCATGAAGCCGTAGAACGCGCCGGTGTAACTGCCGGTGGCGGTATTGGAGGCGTTGAGGACTTGCGGAATCAGGAAACCGCCGTACGCGCCGATGGCGGAAACCAGGCCGAGCGCCGCAGCCGCCTTGCGCCCGCTGCCGACGTCCGCGCTGCTGCGGGTGGTCCCGGTCTGGCCGCGGATGGCGAAGATGCGCGGGATCATCCGGTAGGTGGCGCCGTTGCCGAAGCCGCTCGCGGTGAACAGTGCCAGGAACAGCAGCAGGAAGAGCCAGAAGTTCGCCAGCGGCAGCGTCCACACCACGGCCAGCGCAATCAACGCCATGGCCGCGAACGAAGCTACCGTCATCCGCGCCCCGCCGAAGCGGTCGGCCAGCTTGCCGCCAAGCGGACGGGCCAGCGAGCCCACCAGCGGGCCAAGGAACGCCAGCGAGAGAGCGGCCGAGCCCACCGCGAAGGAAGAGAACCCGGGGAAGACGTCGTGGATGAGTTTCGGGAACACCCCGGAGAAACCGATGAAGGAGCCGAAGGTGCCGATGTAGAGCAGCGCCATGATCCACAGATGCGGCTCGCGCAAGGCCGCCACGGAACCGGCGGCATCACCCTTCGCGTGCGAGAGATTGTGCATGTACTTCCGCGCACCCCAGGCGGCCAGCAGAATCAGCGGCACCCAGATCAGTCCGCCCAGCGGGAGGTTAAGCGCAGCGGCCGCGCCGAGCGTGATCACCAAGGGCACTACCAACTGTGCGACGGCGGCGCCGAGGTTCCCGCCAGCGGCGTTCAGCCCCAGCGCGTAGCCCTTTTCGGCCGAGGGGTAGAAGTAGGTGATGTTGGCCATCGAACTGGCGAAGTTGCCGCCGCCCAGGCCTGCCAGACCCGCCATCAGCAGCATCACGCCGAAGGGCGTCTCCGGGTTGGCCACGCACGCGGCCAGCCCGATGGACGGGACCAGGAGCAGCAGGGCGGAGATCACCGTCCAGTTCCGGCCACCGAACTTCGGCACCATGAAGGTGTACGGGATGCGCAAGGTGGCTCCGACCAGGCTCGGAATCGAGATCAGCCAGAAAATCTGCGAGTTAGTGAAGTCGAATCCCGCCGCAGGGAGCTGGACGGCCATGATCGACCACAGCTGCCAGACGACAAACCCCAGGAACTCGCAGAAGATGGACCAGTTCAGGTTGGTCCGCGCGATCGGCCGGCCTTCGGTTTCCCAAAAGTCCTTGTCTTCCGGATCCCAGCCGTCCACCCACCGGCCCGGACGTATGCGCAGCCGCGAATCTGTCGCGGCGCCGGCGGGCACGGTGCCTGTGGTCTTGATCTGCTCAACACTCATTCAGTCCTCCAAAAGGGGAGCGGTTTCACCCTGTTGGTAAGACTGTAGGAACGGCGTGTTTCGGCTGCAGTGGCCGGACGTTACGGGTAGATCAAAAGTGCCTCACCGTGCCGCCGGCCGCCGGTGAGGCACGCGCTACCGGGTCCGCGTAATCGATCCGGCGATCAGGGACACGAGACTGATAATCAGCGAGCCGAGCACCGCGGTCCAGAAAAAGGAATCGACCACAAAGTTCACGGGTGTGTAGGACGAGAGCCAGGCCGTGAGCATCAGCATGAGCGCGTTGATGATGATGGTGAACAGGCCCAGCGTCAGAATCGTGACCGGCAGCGACAGGAAGCTGACGATCGGCCGCACGATGGCGTTGACCAGGCCGAAAATGAGCCCGATAAAGAGGAACGCAAGTACGACGCCGGCCGTTGAGTTTCCCTGCGCAACTTCCGTTGCCGCTGTGCTTTCCACCGTTATGCCAGGCAGAACCCAGCTGGCTATCCACAGCGCCAGGCCATTGATCAGAACACGCACAATGAACTTTCCCATGGATTCATGCTGTCATACCGCTGATGCCGGGGCACCCGATCCGGCGTGACAAACGCCTCGTTGCACCACCGTATTCTTTAACCCATGACTTCTACCCAGAACCCCACCAACGTAGCTGCGGTTCAGACGGCAGCCCAAGACCGTCAGATCCGCCCCCGCCCGGTCATGGACCGGCTGCCCAAGTATGCAGCGGGCAAACCGCCAGCCGTCATTGAGGGGCTGCAGCCGTACAAGCTCTCCTCCAATGAGAACCCGCTCCCGCCGATCCCGGAGGTGCTGGAGGCTATCCAGTCCCAGCACAACATCCAGCGCTACCCGGATCCGCTGTCGACAGCCTTGCGCACCGAACTGAGCCGGTTCCTGGATGTTCCGGCCGAGGACATCGTCACCGGTGCCGGCAGTCTGGGCGCGCTGGTACAGATCCTGCAGACCTTCGCCGGCCAGAGCGAGGACGGCACGGCGGACGAGGTCGTCTATGCCTGGCGCTCCTTCGAGGCCTACCCGATCATGATCGGCCTCTCCGGCGCAGCCAGCGTGCAGATCACCAACCGGGCGGACGGCTCGCACGACCTTGAGGCCATGGCGGCCGCCCTCAATGAGCGGACCAAAGTCGTCCTGCTGTGCACCCCGAACAACCCGACCGGCCCGGCCCTTACCACCGCCCAGGTGGAGGACTTCCTGGCCAAGGTCCCGCAGGACGTCGTGGTGGTCATCGACGAGGCCTACACCGAGTTTGTCCGGGATCCGGAAGTGGTGGACGGCATCAAGGTGTACAAGAAGTACCCGAACGTCATCGTCCTGCGGACGTTCTCCAAGGCCCATGGCCTGGCCAATCTTCGCGTTGGCTACTCCGTCTCGAATCCGGAACTCACCCAGCACCTGCGGGTCGCCGCCACGCCTTTCGCCGTGTCCAGCCTGGCCGAGGATGCGGCAATTGCCTCGCTGAAGCACTACGACAAGGTTGTGGAAAGGGTACAAAGCCTCGTGGACGAACGCGACCGCGTGGTGGCCGGCCTGAGCGAGCTTGGCTGGAAGATCCCCGAGTCCCAGGGCAACTTTGTCTGGCTCCCGCTGGGCGAGAATGCCCAGGACTTTGCCGCCTATGCGGGGGAGCAGGCCCTGTCCGTACGGGCCTTCCCCAACGAAGGGGTCCGGGTCAGCATCGGCGAGGTGGAGGCCAATACGCGTTTCCTCTCTCTGTGTGCGAACTATACAAAAGGCCCCGGCGTTTCCTGACCGTAACAACAGCGGGGCTGAGGCCCGGTATCGTTAGGCTGGAACAGAAAACCGACCAATATATGCCTTGCGGGTAATGCATTCCGTTCAAGGCATATATCAGCAGCTAAGGTAACCGTCGACGGGCGGCATGCCGGCGAGGAGTTCGTATGGGCGCTGAGCACCTGCCCACCTCTGAATTCGACATTGAGGAACTTGAGCAGTCCATGACCTCCAGCGACCCCGCAGACGCTCCGGAAATGGTGCAGCTACTTGCCTCGGACGGAACACTGCGCGAGGACGTCCAGTACGGGCCATACGCCGCGCATCTGGACGGCGAGGCCCTGCGCGGGCTGTACCGGGACATGTTCCTGGTCCGGCGTTTCGACCAGGAAGCCGTGGCGCTGCAGCGCCAGGGACAACTGGTTATGTGGCCGCCGCTGCTGGGTCAGGAGGCCGCGCAGATCGGTTCCGGCACTGCGCTGCAGGCGAATGACTACGTCTTCCCGACGTACCGCGAGCACGGTGTGGCGCTGACCCGCGGGCTCGAACTGTCCGCCTTGCTGAAGCTCTTCCGCGGTGTTTCCAGCGGCGGCTGGGATCCCCGGGAGAAGAACTTCCACCTCTACACGCTGGTCCTTGCCGCCCAGACCCTGCACGCCGTCGGCTATGCCATGGGCCTGCAGCGGGACGGCGAGGACGGCGTCAGTGTTGCCTATTTCGGCGACGGCGCCAGCTCCGAGGGCGATGTCCACGAGTCGATGGTCTTTGCCGCCTCGAACCAGTCTCCGGTGGTCTTCTTCTGCCAGAACAACCACTGGGCCATCTCCGTGCCCACCGAGGTACAGTCGCGGATCCCGCTGTCGAACCGCGCCAGTGGTTACGGCTTCCCTGGCATCCGGGTGGACGGCAATGACGTGGTTGCCGTCCACGCCGTCACGCGCTGGGCTCTGGAGCATGCCCGTTCCGGCCTGGGCCCGGTGCTCATCGAGGCCTTTACCTACCGGATGAGCGCCCACACCACCGCAGACGACCCCACCAAGTACCGGCTCTCCGCCGAGGAGGACGCGTGGAGGGACAAGGACCCGCTCAAGCGCCTGGAACGGTACCTGCGCTCCAGCAACACCGCGGATGACTCCTTCTTCGAGGAGGTCACGGTCCAGGGCGATGAGATGGCCGCCAAGGTCCGCGCCGAGGTCCTGGCCATGACCGGTCCGGAAATGGTGCAGAGCTTCAACAACGTCTACGCCGATCCGCACCCGCTGGTCGCCGAAGAGCTCGCCTGGCACCTGGAGTACGAGGCAGGCTTCGCGGACGCCGACGAGGCAGGGGAGAGTAACTAGTGGCCAACATGACCATCGCCAAGGCCATTACCGCCGGCCTGCGCGAAACGATGAAAAACAACCCCAAGACCATGCTCATGGGCGAGGATATCGGTGCTTTGGGCGGCGTCTACCGGGTAACCGAAGGCCTGCAGGCCGAATTCGGCAAGACCCGCGTCGTCGACACCCCGCTGGCCGAATCCGGCATCATCGGCACTGCGATCGGCCTGGCGTTCCGCGGCTACCGGCCGGTCTGCGAAATCCAGTTCGACGGTTTCGTGTTCCCGGGCTTCAACCAAATCACCACGCAGCTGGCCAAAATCCACGCCCGCAGCTCCGGCGATCTCAGCGCGCCCGTCGTCATCCGCATTCCCTACGGCGGTGGCATCGGCTCCATCGAGCACCATTCCGAATCGCCGGAGGCGCTCTTCGCACACACCGCAGGGCTGCGCATCATTACCCCGTCCAATCCGCACGATGCCTACTGGATGATCCAGCAGGCCGTCGAGTCGAACGACCCGGTCATCGTGTTCGAGCCCAAGCGCCGCTATTGGCTCAAGGGCGAAGTGGACACGGAGAGCCCCGGCCAGGACGCGTTCAGCGCCAAGGTGGTCCGCGAGGGAACGGACGCCACCATCGTCGCTTACGGCCCGCTCGTCCCGGTTGCGCTGGCAGCGGCGCAGGCCGCCGAGGAGGACGGCAACAGCGTGGAGGTGATCGATCTGCGCTCCATCTCGCCGATCGACTTCGACACCATCACGACGTCCGTGCACAAGACCGGCCACCTGATCGTCACCCACGAGGCACCCACTTTCGGCGGCGTCGGCGGCGAGATCGCCGCACGCATCTCCGAACGTGCCTTCCTCAGCCTCGAGGCCCCGGTCCTGCGGGTGGGCGGTTTTCACATGCCCTACCCCGTGGCCAAGGTGGAAGAGCACTATCTTCCGGACATCGACCGCCTGCTTGAGGCCCTCGACCGTTCCCTCGCCTACTGACGCATCGGAGTTTCCATGTCGAACATCGAATCATTCAACCTCCCGGACGTCGGCGAAGGCTTGGTCGAAGCCGAAATCGTCTCCTGGAAGGTCAAGCCCGGGGACACCGTCGCCGTCAATGACGTGATCGTGGAGATCGAAACGGCCAAGTCCCTGGTAGAGCTACCCAGCCCGTACGCGGGCGTCGTGGCGGAACTGCTCGTGCCCGAGGGGCAGACCATCGAGGTTGGCACACCGATCATCTCCGTGAACGTCGGCGGTGCCGGCCAGCCCGCACCCGTGAAGGACACCGGGGACGCGCTCCAGGCGCCCGCGCGTCCGGACAGCGCTGCCCTGCCGCAGGAAGCGCCCGCGAAAACGGAGGGCGATCCGCTCTCGGGCGCAGCCGAGGCGGCGCCGGCAGCCAGCGAACCGGGCATGGTCAGCGGATCACTGGTCGGCTCAGGGCCGAAGGCAGATGCAGTCAAGCGCCGCCCGCGCCGCCCGTCCAGCCCCAGCCCAACTCCGGACCAAACAACGACGACGGCGCCCCACCACCACGGCGTCTCCGATTCCGCGCCGCAGCAGCACGCCCCGCACGTGCCGCCGGTTCCCTCGCCAGCGTCCCCCGACTCCGCCGTCGAAAGCGGAGTAACCCGGGACGGTACCAAGGGACAACAGCGCGGTGAGGCCGTGCAGGCGGCGGTGAACCGCTTGCTGACCCGAGTGCTGGCCAAACCGCCGGTGCGCAAGGCTGCCAAGGATCTGGGGATCGATCTGGCTGACATCACCCCCACCGGCCGCGGTGGAGAGGTCACCAAGGCGGACCTGCTGAGTTATCAGGCACAGCGGGATGCCGAACTGGACCAGGCCGAGACTTTCTGGGCGCCGAGCAGGAAGCCGCAGGACCAGCGCATCGAGCGGGTCAAGGTCAAGGGTGTTCGCAAGGCCACGGCTAAGGCCATGGTCGAATCGGCCTTCTCCGCTCCGCACGTCAGCATCTTCGTTGATGTGGATGCCTCCCGGACCATGGAGTTCGTCAAGCGGCTTAAGGTCAGCCGCGACTTCGAAGGCATCAAGATTTCACCGTTGCTGATTCTGGCCAAAGCGGTGATTTGGGCGGCAGCACGGAACCCCTCCGTCAACGCCACATGGACCGATGACGAGATCCTGATCAAGCACTTCATGAACCTCGGGATCGCCGCCGCCACGCCGCGCGGACTGATGGTGCCGAACATCAAGGATGCACAGGATCTGTCCCTGAAGGAACTGGCCATCGCCCTTAACGAGTTGGCTACGAAGGCGCGTGCGGGCAAGACTCAACCGGCCGAAATGCAGGGCGGCACCTTGACCATCACCAACGTCGGCGCACTGGGCATCGACACTGGCACGCCCATCATCAACCCGGGCGAAGTCGCAATCGTGGCCTTCGGCACCATCAAGCAGAAGCCCTGGGTGCTGGACGGGGAAGTCATTCCGCGCTGGATCACTACTCTTGGCGGCTCCTTCGACCACCGTGTGGTGGACGGCGACCTTTCCGCCCGGTTCATGGCCGACGTTGCCGCGATCATGGAAGAACCCGCGCTTCTGCTCGATTAAGTGCCGGGAAGGGAATAGTCGTCGAAGGGGTCCACGACGAAGCGCACCGTGGATCCCTTCAGGGCGTGGGCTATGATCGAGCCCATGTGGCGAAAAGGAGACCATCCCGATGACCAGCACTGATCTTTCCGGTCCTGTTTCCACGGCGGACCTGTATGACGAGCGGGGCGAGGACCTCCAGTCGGTGCCGCTGCAGTTCCAGGACCTGGGCGGCAACGTGGCGTTCAGCGGCCCCGTCCGGACCATTCGTTGCCATGAAGACAACGGGTTGGTGAAATCCGTTCTGAATTCACCCGGCGGAGGCTCGGTTCTTGTGGTCGACGGCGGCGGCTCGCTCCACACCGCCCTCATGGGGGACATGATCGCCGCAGCAGCGGTGGAAAACGGCTGGGCCGGCGTCATCATCAACGGACCCATTCGCGACCGCACTGCCATTGCGCAGCTGTCGCTGGGGGTCAAGGCGCTAGGCAGCAACCCGCGCAAGAGCGCTAAGGAATCTCTCGGGGAGGTTGATGTACCCGTCGAAATCGCCGGTGTGGCATTCCGGCCCGGTGCCATGGTTTATGCGGACGAAGACGGCATCCTGGTCGAGCGCTGAGCAGCCGACAACAAGGACCACCTGCGCCTGTGATTGACTTGGGCCATGAGCAATAACCGACCTGCCGGGTCCGGCAACCGTCCCGACGTACCCAAGATCGACTGGCGGCGCACCCTCTGGGGCATGGCCGTTATATTCCTGCTGAGCTACGTATTCATATTTCTGTTCCCGGGCATGAATGGCATTCTGCGCATCATTCTGGTTCTCGGCCTCTACTTCGGCGGCCGCTACGTCTACTACAAGTACCTCAGGAAGCGCTGATAGCTGCTACCGGGCACCCATGGCCTGCTGCAACACGGGGGCCAGCCGGCGCACACCCTCGCGGATGTTCTCGGTGGACACGGCGCTGAACGCCAGCCTGAGCTTGCTGGAGGGATCGTCCGATGGCGTGAAGGCGGCGCCGGGAATGAAGATCACGCCGGCGTCGATCGCCTTGTACAGCAGCGGGTAGGTATCGATTCCCTCTGGCAGGCTCACCCAGACGAAGAAACCGCCCTGCGGCTGCGTCCAGCTGACGCCGTCCGGCATGAAGTCTTCGAGCGCCTGGAGCATGGCTGCGCAGCGCTCGGAATAGAGGCTGCGGTAGGTGGTGATCTGCCCGCGCCAGTCGTGGCCGTCCAGGTACTCCGAGATGAGCATCTGGTTTAGCGTCGGCGGGCAGAGCGTGACTGCCTCGCTGGCCAGATAGAAACGCCGCTGCAGGTGTGCCGGCACCAAAGCCCAGCCGATCCTCAGGCCGGGCGCGAGAATCTTCGAGAACGAACCCATGTAGATCACGTCGTCCGGGTTGCCCGCGCGGAGCGGGGCGATCGGATGGCCATCGAAGCGCAGCAAGCCGTACGGATTGTCCTCAATGATCAGGATGTTCGCGTCCTGGCAGATCTCCACGACCCGCTGCCGGCGCTCTGCGGCGAGCGTGATGCCCGACGGATTGTTGAAGTTGGGGATGGTGTAAAGGAACTTGATGTTTCCGCCGGAAGAGCGGACCTCATCAATGCGCCGCTGCAGTTCGTCGGGAACGAGGCCAAGTTCGTCCATGGCCACGGTCTCGACTGTGACCTCGTAAGCCTCGAAAGTATTCAGGGCACCCACATAAGTCGGGTCTTCGCAGAGCACAACGTCGCCCGGATTGCAGAAGACTTTGCATGCCACGTCCTGGGCGGACTGGGAACCTGTGGTGATCACAACATTCGCCGGGTCCGCATCCTCGATGCCTTCCTCGGCCATGACTTCGCAGGCCTGGGCCCGAAGCCGCTCTGTTCCTTGGCCGCCGCCGTACTGGAGAGCTGTTAGGCCCTGCTCAGTAATGAGGCGGTAGGCCATCCCGCCGAGCTTCTCCAGAGGCAGGGACTGCAAGAACGGATTCCCGCCGGCGAGAGAGATGAGGCCAGGCTGCAGCGAAATATCGAAGACATCGCGAACTGCGGACTGCTTGATTTTGGCGGCCCGGTCGGAGTAAAGGCTGTGGTGCCGATGCGAAGTGATCGCGCGTTCAAGCGCTACTTCGGTTTCGGTTGGCATGTCGGCAGAAGCGGCAGATTCCTGTGTTCTCACTCACACAGGATAACCCAAACAGTTGCTCTGAAGGCAACAGCTGTTTTCTATTTGTGTTGTTGACGCCCTGCTTCGCGACTACAGCCAGCCCGCTTCTTTGGCCTTCAGCGCTGCTTGGAAGCGGCTTTCGGCGCCCAATTCTTCCAGCATCCATGCGATGTGTCGTCGGCAGGTCCGCACGCTGATATCCAGCCTCCGTGCAATTACTTCATCGGAGTAGCCGGCAGCCATGCCCCGGAGGACGGATCGTTGAATGCTATTGAGGTCGGCAGGCGTTCGGCTCTCGGTCTCCCAGCCGTAGGGGGTGGCAAGTTCCCATGCCACATTGAATAGCTGCGTGAATACATGGATCAGATTGACGTCACGCACCACCAGAGCTGCCCGATCGTCCGCGTCCAGTTGGCGAGCTACGAGTGCCAAGGACTGGTCGAAGATCAGGACTTTCAGCGGCACGTAGGGCAATGTCCGATATTCCAGGCCGGCAGGGGCCGTGGCGGCGACAGCTTTCCGAGTAGGCACATGATCCAGAGTGCTGGCATTGTAGAGATTTTTTCTGACTATCCCGCGTTCCAGAAGTTCCAGGTCCTTTTGGATGCCCTCTTCATGGACCTCTGCCGTAGATCCTGAGCCAGGCTGGCTGATCAGAACCTGTTCGGTGACATCCCGCCCGTAATCGATCAGCAGCTTTCGAATTACCCCAGGGTCTTCGAGTATCTCAATGGACGAATCGAGAGCGATCCGCTTCCGTGCCGCAAGGTATGTGGGGACGAGCGAAGCCATGTCGCTCCGGTGCCCGCTGATTTTGGCGCGGAGATCAATAAGCAGGCGTTCGTCGGCCTCGACTAGCTGCGCCAAGGCCACGTCCGGAGAGATGGCAGTAAAGCAGTCCACATCTGGCGCCGGCTGTTGGAACAGGCGTCGTCCGGTGAGCTCAGTAATGGCGCTGTTGAGGTCCCGAATGGTATAGCCGAGCGCAGTCGAAGCGGACTCCTTGGTCCAGTCCGGGTGGGTTACCGCGTATTCATAGAGCTCAAAGGCTGTCCCACTCAACATCTGGTGCCCCCTCAAGCATGATTAATGGCATGTAACTATCTGCCATGTCCGGTATATGCCACCCAACTGTGGTGGTCATACTCAAATCATACTCATGTTGGAAAATCCTTGAATCATGCGGCAGTCCGCGGTTTTGGCCTTGGATTAGAACGTTCATGGATGCCGGGATTCGTCCCGATAAGGGCATGTCATGATGTTGCACCCATATTGACTGGACAGCATGCAGGGTGAGGCGGAACTCTTGAAGAGTCGGGGGAACGATACTCGATGGATTGCCACTCACATCGAAGGGGAATGACATGTTCAAGAAGATCGCCGGCATCACGGCAGGTCTACTGCTTGCTGTAGGCGCGGTCTCGGCTGCCACTCCTGCAGTGGCAGTCGACCAGGGCCAGCAGTCCAACGCAATCGTTACGGCTGCCTGGGACTGGTAAATAGCTGCCCCACCGCAACAGCATACCCGCTGATCCTGTAACCAGGACGGCAACGGCTATCCCTCCCCAACCACCAGCGAGCAGATCTAGGAGAAGCGCATGAGCCAGCTGACAGCCGTACGCTCTTCGGAAAAGCTCAGTCTCAAGCGCTACTGGTGGGTCCTGTCTATTTACACGGGTAGACAAGACGTAGCCGAAACTGTCATAGGAGAACTGGTTACACCACTGGTGGCCCACGCTCGCCGCGAAGGCGTGGGCCGCTGGTACTTCAGCCACCATGTTGATGAGGTGGGGCCTCACATAAAGGTCCGGTTCCTGGGCCACCGCTCAGCCCTTGATAGCCTCCAAAGGTTTGAGCTGGCGGCCCGGAACCGGCTCCTTGAGATCCTGCCAACAGTTCAAGTCCAGCAGCACTACGTCGTGTCGCCGGACAGCATGGATCTGGTCGGCACTCTGGGAACGGATTCTGTCGCCTTGGTGCAGGAATCGGATCTGGACAGATTCGGCGGGCTCGAAGGGCTCGAACTCGCCGAAGAGGTTTTTGAACTGTCTTCTGAACTTGGTAGTTGGGCGGCGCAACGGTTCAACAAGTCGCAGGGCCGCACAGCCCTCGGTGCCCTGTTGCTCTCCGATGCGGCCTGGGCCATGCTCAATGGGCCGAAGGCTCCGCAGTGGCCCGACCGCCGCCGGCTCTCCTGGGATTACTGCTGGGACAACCACCTCCGTGTTTCGACTATGGAACTTGGACGTGGCGCCGCTAAAGCCCGACTCGGTTTGACTGCCACCTTGGCGCCGAAAACCGCACCGATGCATCGCCTCATGGCCGCCACGGCAGCTGAAGGAAGTGTGCAAAACTGGCGTCGCCGCTGGAAGCGGGCTATTGACGCCTACCTGTACCGGGCAGATAAATCGAGGGTTAGCCGCGGTGCGCAGAATCTGACTTTCAGCCAGTCACATCTGATGATGAACCGCTTGGGCTTCACACTGTGGGAAGAGGCGGCTTTAGGGATTTATGCCCGCGCCTGGACTCCGGAAACTGAATCCGCTCTGTTGGAGAAGAGAAGACGATGACTCCCTATGGCATCACATCGGCGCCCGTGGGCCCTCTGGCCCCCGGCAACGCAGAACAAGGCCCGGCTTCAGCACTCGACCAGATCGGGGTTGTGGGAGCCCACGGCCAGGATGGCGATCTGTGGAACTTGACTGGGAGCGATTACTCGCGGGACGCAGCTTGGGCAGACCACGCCTGGCAGTGAATCCCGCACCATAACCCCATAGACCACTGGCCGGAGCTTCCCCCAACGGCTCCGGCCAGTTACCCTCCCACAAAAACTACTGGCCGGAACTCCCCCAACGGTTCCGACCGGTACCCCCAAGGCTTACTGGCCGGAACTGCCCCCAACGGTTCCGGCCAGTCGGCTGTTCGGGGCCAACCAGCTCCCCGGCTGTCCACGCCGGCCAATGGCTACTTCACGTCGACGAGTTTCTCAATTGGGATGCCGTTGACCAGCACCACGGCATCGGCAACACCGGCGGCCGTGGCGGCGGTCTGTTCCAGCTGCGCTTCGATCCGGGGGCCGTCACAGGTTCCACCGACCGTGACACTGCCGGACAGATTAACAATCACCGTGTCGCCATCCTGGGTGCTGCCCTGATAGGACAAGGCGGAGGAATTCAGTGCGTTATAGAGGCCTGACTCGCCAAGGAACTCCTGCCTATTTGCCAGCAAGTGTGTGATGCTCGCCCCAAGCTGATCGGTGAACGTTACAGGTTGTGTAAGGGTCGCAACGAGACTGTCTCCGCACCCTATGCCGCTGCCGGAAGTCTCCTCGCCGGCAAGCCCGATGTAGTAGACGGTCAAGGGAACAGTTATGGGGGCCTGTGCAGCTGGCGCTGGTGCTTCGGGAACGGCAGGGCCGCGTCCACTGAGGTAATCCTCAATCCGAATCCCGTTGACCAGGATGATGGCCTCGCCGACTCCGGCAGCAGTGGCTGCGGTCTGTCTCAGTTGCCATTCCACACGCGGGTCATCGCACGAGCCTCCGGATTTGAGGTCGCCGGAAAGGTGGACTGTGACGGTGTCGCCATCGATCCTGGCACGTTCGAAGGTCAGCGCGGATTCGTGGAGGGCGTTGTAAAGCCCGGATGATCCATGCAGTCTGTCCCTGTCGGCGAGCAGGCGCTCGATGCTGGCCTGCACCTGATCCTGAGTCTTGACAGGCTCCGTATAGGTGGCGACGAGGCTGTCCCTGCAACCGATCTCCGCGCCGGAGACTCCGCCGTCTTCTACGGCTATGTAATACAGCGTGAACGGAACTCCTGCCCCGTTCTCGGACCTCACTGAAACTTCCGGCTGGGCGACGGGCGCTGCAGCTGTTTCCTCCATCGGTGCGGGGGCCTTCACGGGTGGTGCCGATGCTGCTGGCGGAGCTGCTGGGCCGGAAGCCGGAGTTGTAGGCGGGGCAATGGCCTGCGGCTCGGCAGCGACCGTGGCCGGTGGATTTGCCGTTGGTGACTGCCCTTGGCCGGTCGGAGGGCTGCACGCTGTCAGAGCCAGCAGCAGTGCTGCCGATGCGGTCCCCAGAACCCGTTGCTTGCTCATGTTGACCCCCTGGAAACGTGATGCCGCCGGGACGAGGATGCTCATGCATCCGCTCAGGGGCCGGTGGCCTGTGGTTATCACTCACGATACGCGCGAAGGAACCAGCCACAAACGGGTTTCTGGTCACCATTCCGTTGCAGGTTTGTCACGTCCCGGACTCGTCGATCAACACAGCTCTGGCACCGGATAGCTGCGGGCTCCCGTTTGTTATCCCGCTTCACAATTCGTTGAAAAGTTCAATTCAATGCCGCTTAGGTGCGTCACCGAGTATCGTGTCTATAACGATGAAGTGATGTGTTTGACGTCACAAAATGAGTCGCGCAGACTGATGGGTGAACACTCGTTCGTTACGCGAACATTCAAGTTATCCCGGGTCTCCAAGGGATCACGAAGGAGTAGAAATGAAACGTAGACTGACCGCGCTGGTGGCCGCAGTTTCAGTGCTCGCCCTATCCGCCTGCGGCAGTGGCTCCCCGAGCGGCGGCGGCTCCGAGGCGCCCGCCGACGCCGGTAGCGGCGGACTGACCAAAATCTCCGTCGGGGTGATCCCGATTGTGGATACGGCGCCCATCTGGCTCGGTGACGAGAAGGGCTTCTTCGCCGAAGAGGGTCTCGAGCTGGACCTGCAGACCGCTACCGGCGGAGCCGCGATCGTTCCCGGCGTGGTCAGCGGCAGTTTTGACTTCGCTTTCTCTAACCTGATTTCGGTCATGGTGGCGAACGATAAAGGACTGGACCTGCAGTTCGTTGCCAACGGGGCCTCCACCACCGGTGAGGAAGGGACTGGCTTCGGCGCCGTAGTTGTTCCTGAAGATTCCGACATTCAGTCCGCGGCCGACCTCGAAGGCAAGACTGTTTCGGTTAACAACCTCTCCAACATCGGCGACACAACCATCAAGCATGTGGTTGAGCAGGACGGTGGGAATCCGGACAACATCGACTTCGTGGAAGTAGCATTCCCGGACGCTCCGGCGGCACTCCAAAACGGCCAGGTCGATGCCGCGTGGATACTGGACCCGTTCCTGACCCAGGCGCGGTCCGAGGGAGCCCGGGTGATTTCGTGGAATTTCACGGAGATGCATCCGGAGCTCGACATTGCCGGCTACTTCACAACTTCCGAAAAGGTTCAGAGTGAACCGGAACTGGTGGAGAAGTTCACCAGGGCTATGAACAAGTCTCTTGAATACGCGCAGGAGAACCCGCAGGAAGTCCGCGACATTGTCGGAACCTACACCGAAATCGATGCTGAAACCCTCGCAGAGCTGACCTTGCCGGAATACCGCCCGGAGTTCAGCCGTGAAGCGGCCCAGACGCTCGGCGAAGCGGCCGCAAAGTACGGCACGTTGAGCGAGGCCCCGAACCTGGATGAGCTGCTGCCATGACCCAGGAAGCCGTAACAGCCAACACTGCTGCGCCCATCCCGCGGGGCAGGAAGCAGCCAGCAAAGAAGCTGCCGTCGAAACAGCTGCTTGGGATCGCGGGCATTATCGGGTTCCTGCTGCTGTGGGAGCTGGTTCCCCGTGTGGGCATCGTTGAGCCCCGGTTCCTGCCGCCGGCGAGTGAGGTCATCGCGGCGCTGATCACTGACTTCGGTCTGACGGCCTTCTGGGTTGCGGTGGGCGAGACGATGCTGGCCTGGGCGATCGGTCTGGTGATGGCGATCGTGCTGGCCGTGGTGCTGGGGTTCATCATCGGTTCGTCGATGTTCCTGCGGAAGTTCACCAACTCGACTGTGGAGTTCCTGCGTCCGATCCCGTCGGTGGCGTTGATTCCGCTGGCCGTGCTGCTGTTCGGCGTAAAGATCGAATCAACCCTGATGCTGGTGGTCTACGCATCATTCTGGCAGGTCTTCATCCAGGTGCTCTACGGAGTGGCCGATGTGGACAATGTGGCGATGCAGACGGCCAAGTCCTATGGCCTCGGCGCCATGGCCCGGGTCCGCCACGTGGTGTTCCCGACGGCGCTGCCGTATCTGATGACCGGCATCCGCCTGGCCGCCTCGGTGGCGCTGATCCTGGCGATCACTGCCGAACTGGTGATCGGTTCCCCCGGATTGGGTAGGGAGATCGCCCTGGCCCAGTCGGGCGGCGCGATCTCGGGGATGTACGCACTGGTACTCGCAACCGGCCTGATCGGCGTCGTTATTAATCTGGTCATGCGTTTCATTGAGCGCAAGACCCTGTCCTGGCATTCCTCGATCCGTTCGGAGGTGATCGTATGAGGTTCTTGAAGACTCTCGGATACGTGCTGGCACTGCCTCTGATCCTGGTTGCAATTTGGTGGGCCTCGACGCTGGGGGAGACGAATTTCTTCGTGCCGACCCCGGCCCTGCTGGCCGAGGCGTTCGCCGAGACGTGGTTCGGGGAGCGGATCGTCTCTGATGTGCTGCCCAGTATCGGGCGGCTGGTCGTCGGGGTTGTCTCGGCGATCATCATCGGCATTGTCGCGGGCCTGCTGATCGGTTCGATCAAGTGGCTGCGGGACCTGACGGAGCCGGTGCTCGAATTCTTCCGCGCCATTCCGCCGCCGGTCCTGGTCCCGGTGCTGATGCTGCTGATGGGCATCACGGATGGCATGAAGGTCGCGGTGATCATTTCCGGCTGCGTGTGGCCGGTGCTGCTGAACACCATCGAAGGTGTCCGTGCCATCGACGGCGTGCTCTCCGATTCGGCCCACACCTACGGCATCCACGGCTGGGCACGGGTCAAGTACCTGGTGCTTCCCTCGGCCGGGCCGCAGATCATGGCCGGTATCCGCCAGTGCCTGTCCATCGGTTTGATCCTGATGGTCATTTCCGAAATGTTCGCCTCGTCCTCGGGGCTGGGCTTCACGATCGTGCAGTTCCAGCGGTCCTTCGCGATTCCGGAAATGTGGTCCGGCATTGTGGTCCTGGGCCTGATCGGCGTCGCCTTGTCATTCATCTTCCAGTGGACCGAGCGGCGTGTGCTGCGCTGGTACCACGGCCTGCGAGAGGTAGAAAATGCAGTCTGAAACAACACCCGGAACCACGCCCGCCCCGGCAGGCAAGACCCTGCCCGGGAACGAGGCCATGCTCTCGGTCCGGAACCTGAAGAAGGTTTACAAGACCGACGGCGGCGATATCGAGGCCGTGCGGAACCTGACCTTCGACCTGAAGGCCGGCGAACTGGCCTGCCTGGTCGGCCCGTCCGGCTCCGGCAAGACCACTCTGCTCAAGTGCATCTCCGGGCTGATGGCCCCGACCGAGGGCGAAGTGCTGCTGAACGGCACCCGCGTCTCCGGGCCGCCGAAGAAGATGGCCGTCGTGTTCCAGGAATACGGCCGCTCCCTCTTCCCCTGGATGCGGGTGCGCGAAAACGTCGAGCTGCCGCTGAAGAACCAGGGCGTGCCCCGGGCCGAGCGGGACAAACTCGTCGACGACGCGCTGGAGGCCGTTGGGCTGTCGCACGTGCCGCAGTCCTACCCCTGGCAGCTCTCCGGCGGCATGCAGCAGCGCGTGGCGATTGCCCGCGCCGTGGCATACCAGCCCGAAGTGCTGCTCATGGACGAGCCGTTTGCGGCCGTGGATGCGCAGACCCGCGCGGACCTGGAAGACCTGATCCGCACCGTCTGGCGTAAGCTCGGCGTCACGGTCCTGTTCGTCACCCACGATATCGACGAGTCCGTCTACCTCGGCGAACGCGTGATCATCCTCTCCAGCTCGCCGACGGTCATCCAGGAAGACCTGGCCATCGATCTGCCGGACGAGCGCGACCAGCTCAACACCCGTTCGCTGCCGCGCTTCACCGAACTGCGCCACCACGTCTACGAACAAATCCAGCTCGCCAAGCAGGGCCACCGCCCCGCGGCCGCGGTGCAGACCGATTCCGGCGCAGGTTCCGCCACGGCCTGATAAGTCCTGCTGAACAGAAAATGCCGGCCTTCCCCGCGGGGAAGGCCGGCGCTTTCCGGTCGAACCGTCTAGAACGCGATGCGCTTGAGCAGGTCGCGAAGGGTTTCGCGTTCTTGCGGCGACAGCGTTGACAGGGATTGGTCCTCCGCACGGCGGATGATCGACTCGGCCCGCTTGTAGAGGTTCCGGCCCGCTGTCGTGGCCACGATGACCTTGGAGCGCCGGTCGCGCGGGTCCGTTTCGCGGGTGACGGCGCCGCGCCGTTCCAGTTGGTCCACCAGAGCGACGATCTGGCTGGGGTCCAGGCTCAGGAAGTCCGCGAGTTCGCGTTGTGATGGATTCTCGCCGCTGCACGCGAGGGAGAGGACTGAATAGGAGCGGACCTTCAAGTCCAGCTCCGCGAGCATGTTGTTGGCCCGTCCTGACCCCAAGGACCGGGCGCGCGCCGTGAGGAACTCGATCTCGTTGGCCAGTTCGGTGGTGTGGAGACGCTGGGCCCCGTTTGCGTTCTCGGCCAGGTCGGCGTCGTTGCCCCTGGTCGTAGTTTGTGCGGACATCGTTCCTCATCCGTTGATTGGTTCAATACTGTTGACTTTTTCAATGATATACGTTGTCATTGATCTTAGTTCAGGATAACCCCAAAACCCCGGTCTGAGGCCGGTGGAAGCGAAGGAGCTTTAGATGTCACTGGCAGGAAAAGTAGCCATTGTTACCGGTAGCGGACGCGGACTGGGTCTCGCCTATGCTCAGGAACTCGCTCGCCAGGGTGCCGCCGTCGTTATTAATGATGTTGACGAGCAGGTGGCCGGCGAGGCCGTCGCGACCATCACCGGTGCTGGCGGCAAGGCCGTGGCCGTTGTCGCTCCCGTTGGTTCCACCGAGACCGCGCAGCAGTTGGTCAAGACTGCCGTCGAATCCTTCGGCGGGCTGGACATCCTGGTCACCAACGCCGGCGTGCTGCGGGATAAGTCCCTGCTGAAGATGACCGATGAGGACTTCGACCTGGTCATCAACGTGCACCTGCGCGGCACCTTCACCTGCGTCCGCGAGGCCTACGCCTACTTCAAGGAAAACAAGGTTGCCGGCCGCATCATCACCATCGGGTCCCCGACCGGGCAGCGCGGCAACTTCGGCCAGACCAACTACGCCGCGGCGAAGGCCGGCATTGTCGGCATGGTGCGCACCTGGGCGCTGGAAATGAAGAGGGCCGGCGTCACCGCCAACGCCATCATTCCGGTGGCGGCGACGGCCATGACCAAGACCGTGCCGTTCTTCCAGAAGGCAGTGGAGGCCGACGAGCGCGGCGAGGCCATGCCGGACTTCTTCCGCAAGGACCTGGGCTTTGGAACGGCCGACGACGTTGCCGGCCTGGTGGCCTTCCTCGCCTCCGATGCCGCGGCCAAGGTGACCGGCCAGGCGATCGGTGTCGGTGGTGACCGCCTGCAGCTGTGGTCGCACCCGGAGGCCGTGGCCACCGAGTACAAGGACGGCGGCTGGAGCTACGAGGAACTGGTCGAGCGGTTCGATGATCTCTTCGGCGAGCGGCTGCAGAGCGTGGGCGAGGAGTTCCCGGAACTGCCCGCCGAGCTGCAGCCCGAGGCAGCGGGAGCGAAGTAAAGATGGCAGCGACGGCATACGAAGTCGGAATCGACGCCTCGGCAATCGAAGCGGTCGACATGCACGTGCATGTGGAGATCGACAACTGCGGCCACGTGTCCCTGCCTCCGGCGCTGAATGACGCGTCGAGCAAGTACTTCAAGGCCGAGGAACGCACACCTTCCCTGGACCGCATCGCGGAAACCTACCGCGGGCTGAACATGGCCGCCGTCGTCTTCACCGTCGACGCGCGGACCAAGCTCAAGCGCGAACCCAACAGCATCGAGGACATTGTCGAGGGCGCGGCGCGGAACAACGACGTGCTGATCCCGTTCGGCTCCGTCGACCCGCTGACCGGTGCCGACGCGATCGACCGGGCCAAGCGCCTGGCCGGCGACTACGGGGTGCGCGGCTTCAAGTTCCACCCCAGCCTGCAGGGCTTCGACCCGAGCGATGAACAGTTCTACCCGCTCTGGGAGGCGCTGCAGGAAATCGGTCTGCCGGCAATCTTCCACACCGGCCAGAACGGCATGGGCGCCGGGCTGCCCGGCGGCTACGGCATCAAGCTCGCGTACTCCAACCCGCTGCTGCTCGACGCCGTCGCCGCGGACTTCCCCGAGTTCCAGATCATCATGGCCCACCCCTCGGTGCCGTGGCAGGACGAGGCGAATTCGATTGCCACGCACAAGGCAAACGTTTTCATCGACCTCTCTGGCTGGTCCCCGAAGTACTTCCCGGAGTCCTTGGTCAAGATGTCCAACTCGGTGCTGCAGGATAAGGTCCTGTTCGGCACGGACTACCCGTTGATTACCCCGCAGAAATGGCTCAGTGCCTTTGCCGACCTGCCGCTGAAGGACGAAGTCCGGCCGAAGATCCTGAAGGCGAACGCCGTGAAGCTGCTGGGCCTCGAGGCTGGGAGAAAGGCATGAGCGTGGCCGCAGACGTACGGACCGGAGCCGCGGCGGGTCGCTTCTACCCGTCGGACCAGTACGGCTTCTCGTCCCTGCTTACCGAGAACGAACTCGCCGTGCTGGGCCGGCTGCGCAAGGTGCTGGACGAGCAGGTCCAACCGCTGCTTGCCGACTACTGGGAGGCCGGAGAGTTTCCCTACCAGATTGCGCAGCCGCTGTTCGATCTGAACCTGATGGAACCCTCGCCCGCTGGCGGCGCTGCCGCCAGCGGGCTGTATGTGGGCTTCCGGAACTTTGAACTGGCCCGCACTGATGCCTCCGTGGCGACGTTCTACAACGCCCAGTCCGGCCTGTTCCGCACCGCCGTCAACCTTGGCGGCAGCGCCGAGCAGGCGGCGGAACTGGACCCGAAGATCCGCTCCTTTGAGTACAAGGGCGTTTTCGCGCTGACCGAGCCGGACCACGGCTCGGACATCGCCGGCGGACTGGAAACCAGTGCACGGCGGGACGGGGACACCTGGAGCATCAACGGCGCGAAACGCTGGATCGGGGGAGCGGCCTCCGCCGACGTGCTGGCGGTTTTCGCCCGGGACGAGGCGGACCAGCAGGTCAAGGCTTTTCTTGTTCCGACCGACGCGCCGGGCGTGACCATCTCCAAGATCCACCGGAAAACCTCACTGCGCCTGATGCAGAACGCCGATATCGACTTCCGCGACGTGACCGTGCCGGAATCCGCGCGGCTGCAGAACGTCAACTCCTTTGCCGACGTCGCCGCCATGCTGCGGAACATGCGCTCGGACGTGGCGTGGATTGCTGCGGGCCTGCAGGCCGGCGCCTACGAAGCGGCGGTCCGGTACGTGAAGCAGCGTCAGCAGTTCGGCAAGAGCCTCGGCAGCTTCCAACTGGTGCAGGAGAAGCTGGCCACCATGCTGGGCAACGTGACCGCTTCCCTCGGAATGGTGGTGCGGCTGACCCAGCAGCAGGAAGAGGGCATCTACGCGGATGAGAACTCCGCGCTGGCCAAGATGTTCTGCTGCGCCCGGATGCGCGAAACCGTCGCCCTGGCCCGCGAAGTGGTCGGCGGCAACGGGATCACGCTGGATACCGACGTCGCACGTTTCCACGCCGACGCCGAGGCCGTCTATTCCTACGAAGGCACGCATGAGATCAATGCGCTGATCGTCGGGCGGGCCATCACGGGCAAGGGCGCCTTCCGCTAGAAATCCGTCAATACCATCAACATCTACCTTTCAGGAGCATCTTATGAGCAACCTCGTTGTCACTTTCGAAGAACTGTCCGGGCTGGTCGGCAAGGACCTCGGCTACACCGATTACCTGGAGATCACCCAGGACCAGATCAACACCTTCGCCGACGCCACCAACGACCACCAGTGGATCCACACCGACCCGGAGAAGGCCAAGGACGGTCCCTTCGGAGCCCCCATTGCACACGGCTTCCTCAGCCTGTCGCTCATCATCCCGCTGTGGAGCGAACTGTTCGACGTCGAAGGCGTCAAGACCAAGGTCAACTACGGTCTGGACCGCGTCCGCTTCACCAATCCGGTCAAGGTCGGCGCCAAGGTCCGCCTGCACTCGGTCATCGCCGAAGTTACCGAGGTCAAGGGCGGCGTGCAGATCAAGACCAGCAACACCATCGAGATTGAAGGCGAAGAGCGCCCCGCCGTCGTCGCGGAATTCCTCGCCCGTTTCTACGCCTAACCCACGCCGGGACAAGTCAGCGTCCGGGCGAAGTCAACAACCACCTCAAGGAAGAGGCTCGTTATGAAAAGGCATTTCTCCAAAGTTCTTGCCGGCGGCGCCATCATCGCCCTTGCCCTGACTGGCTGCGGCTCAGGCTCTCCGTCCGGCACCGGTGGCGGCGCTGCCGGCGAGTCCGGCGCCGCCAGCGGCGACCTCACCAAAGTCACCGTGGGCGTGCTCTCGATCGCCCCGTCGGGTGCGATGCAGTACGGCATCGAGGAGGGCATCTTCGAGAAGCACGGCCTCGAATTGGAACTGCAGACAGGGCAGGGCGGCGCGGCCATGCTTCCGGCCGTTTCCACCGGAACGATGAACTTTGCGGTGGGCAACCCGCTCTCCGTCATGACCGCCGCCAACAAGGGCCTGGACATGAAGATCGTCTCCGGCTACAGCAACTCGCGGGCCGAGGGCGAGGACAACAACGCAGTGATCGTCAAGGCTGACTCTGGCATTGAGGACTTTGCCGATCTGGCTGGTAAGACCACCGCGGTCAATACGCTCAAGACCCAGGGCGACCTGACCATTATGGAATCGGCCGCGATGGACGGTGCGGATCCGTCCAAGCTGAACTTCAGCGAAATGCCGTTCCCGGACATGGAGGCACAGCTGGAGCGCGGCAACGTGGACGCCATCTGGGTGCCGGAGCCGTTCCAGTCGCGGGCGCTGTCCAATGACGCCTACAAGCTGCTGGGCTATCCGAACCAGAAGACGCTGCCGGGCCTGCCGACCATGGTGACCTTCACGAGCGGCAGCTATGCCGAGCAGAACCCGGAGATCGTGGCTGACTTCAAGGCGGCGGTGACCGAAACCTTGACCGCCGCAGAGGCCGACACCGACGGCGTCCGCGCGGTCCTGCCGGAGTTCATGGGCATGCCGGAGGAGGTCGCCAAGAACCTGAAGATGGAAGAGTTCGACGCGGAGGTCCGCACCGAAGTGCTCAACGACATGGGCGAGCTGATGGTCAAGTACGAGTACGTGGACAGCGCGCCCGACGTGGCTGCCATGACCGTGCAATAACAGCCGGCATTAGGTCCAACAGCTGGGCGGTCCCCTCCGCGGGGAGCCGCCCAGCTGCGTCTCCGGCAGCCTAGTGGCCGAACCTGTCGGCGTCGAGAATTTCTTTGTCGCCGGTGTCCAGGGCGCTGATCTGGTGCAGCTCCTCACCGGTGAGGACGAAGTTGAAGATGCTGAAGTTCTCTGCCAGCCGCTGCGGATTCGACGACTTGGGGATGACGACGTGCCCCAGCAGTGTGTGCCAGCGCAGCACGATCTGGGCCGGTGTCTTCTGGTACTTTTCGGCCAGCTCCGTGATGACCGGCTCCTTGAGCAGGTCGCCGCCGCGGCCGATGGGGCTCCAGGCCTGGGTGGCGATGCCGCGTTCCTGGTGGATGGCGACGATGTCCTGCCGGGTGTGCCGCGGGTCCAGCTGGATCTGGTTGACCTCCGGCACCAGGCCCGAATCGAAAAGGTGCTGCAGATGGGCCGGCTTGAAATTGGACGTGCCGATGGCACGGACCCGGCCGTCCGACAGCAGCTTGGTCATGCCCGCGAAAGCATCGACGTACCGGTCCTGGGCGGGATTGGGCCAGTGGATGAGCAGCAGGTCGAGGTACTCGACGCCCAGCCGGCGGGCGCTGGCTTCGAAGGCCTGCTCAACACCGTCGTAGCTGTGCCATTCCTTGTTGAACTTGCTGGTCAGGAAGACATCGCTGCGGTCCACCCCGCTGCGCCGCAGGCCTTCGCCGACTCCTTGTTCATTGCCGTAGTTCTCGGCGGTATCGATCATCCGGTAACCGATTTTCAAGGCAGCCTCGACGGCCTCGGCCGTTTCCTCGTTGTCCATGGGCCAGGTGCCGAGGCCAAGAAACGGCAGCTTGGCGCCGTTCCGCAGCTCAATGATCGGAGCAAGTTCTACGCTCACGGGACCTCCTGTGATCGTTTTTGAAGCATGGGTGTTGTTGCCAGACCCTCAGCCTAAGGCTTCCCGCACTCCGGTTGAACCCGGAAAGCAAAAAGCGGAGAGCCGCTGCCCTGGCTGGTGCCAGCTGCAGCCGCTCTCCGCTCGGTGCCGGGTGTTGATGCTTACGCGTTGACCAGTTCCACCGCGCCGGCCAGGGCGGAGACGACGCCGGCGATCTCGGCTGCCGATTCGGCGTGGTCCTTGGGATGCGTCGTGGCGAAGACCTCGAAGCGGGCGCCAATGGAAAGCTTGGCGTCCTCGAGCACCTTGGCCTGGGCGATGCCCAGCGCCTTGCGGGCGTCGTCGTGCGCCCACTGTGCACCGTAGGGTGAGGGAGAGGTGCCGATGACGGCGGCCGGCATGCCGTTCAGCGCGCCGGCGCCGAACGGGCGGGACAGCCAGTCGATGGCGTTGTTCAGTACGGCCGGGGTGGTGCCGTTGTATTCGGGGGAGACCAGTAGTACGGCGTCGGCCTCCTGGGCCGCTTCGCGCAGTGCCGCGGCTGCTGCCGGAACAGAGCCTTCAACGTCCAGATCCTCGTTGTAAAACGGGATGTTTTCGAGGCCGTCATAGATCCGTACGTCGGTACCTTCCGGGGCAACCGTTGCAGCGGTTTCGGCCAGCTGGCGGTTGATGGAACCGTTGCGAAGGCTGCCGACGAGGGTCAGGACCTTGATGCTCATGAAATCTCCTAGCAAAGTAGTACGTGCACCATCGGTAACCTCGTACGTCCCCGCAACCATTCCCCGGATCGGCCGTTTCGCCCTGTGTTTCCGCTCACGGCAGGCGGGAAGCGCCGGGCAGCTCAGCCTTGCGGTTGCTTCTGTTCGCGGGTTTCGAGCCAGGCGAGCACGTCGCGCAGCCGGATGCGCCGGTGCGTGCCGCGGTATTCCACCGGGATGGTCCCGGCATCGGTCAGCCGCCGCATATAGGTCAGCGAAACGCCGGCAACTTCGGCTGCCTGCGAGGTATTGAGCAGATCCTCAGCCGAGCTGACCATGACGGCGTCGCCCTGGGCAAAGCGCTGCAAAACATCGACGACGGCGTCGCGCGCCTGGGCGGGCAGCTTCACCGTGGTGCCGTTGACGAAAACGGTCACATCATCGCTGTCCGCCAGGGCCCGGGACAGCCGCTTGGTCTCGGCGTCGGACAAAGCGTCGGTGGTGCGGGGTTTCAACTGCGCCATAGTCACACCTTAAGCCACAGCTGCTGCACCGGCCGGACGCCGGGCCGTAGGCGCCCAAAGCCCGTGGATCGCGTGATGTTGGCCGCATTCTTCACTCAAGAAGTTAGCCCGTTGCGCCTGCGTTAAGTAGGCTCTAGGTATGCCCACGTTCAGAAACAGCCGCGCCGCAGCACTGCCTGCAAAACTTTCCCGTTCCTGGCTCCTCGCCTCGGCCGCCGATGAAGCCAATTTCGCTCCGGCGCTGGCGTCGGAAGCCGATTCGGTGATCTTCGACATGGAAGACGCGGTGCCTGCCCCGGGCAAGGCCGAAGCGCGCGAACGCGTGGTGGAAGCGCTGTCCACCGGCATGACGGCCTGGGTGCGCGTCAACGGCATCGACACCGAGTACTGGGCCGATGACCTGGCGGCGCTGTCCAAGGCGCCCGGGCTGCGCGGCGTCATGCTCGCGATGACCGAGCGGCCGGACCAGGTCACCCACACCGCCATGCGGCTGCAGGCCGGCACGCCGGTGCTCGCCCTCATCGAGTCGGCCATCGGCATCGAGAACGCCACGGACATTGCGCGCGCTCCGGGCACCTTCCGCCTCGCCTTCGGAGTGGGCGACTTCCGCAAGGACACCGGCACCAGCGACGATCCGATGGCTTTGGCCTATGCGCGCTCCCGGCTGGTCGTCGCCTCCCGCGTGGGCCAGCTGCCCGGCCCGATCGACGGACCCACCGTGGGTGCGCTGGGCGAAGAACTGCAGCAGGCCTGCAAGGTGACGGCGTCCATGGGCATGACCGGGAAGCTGTGCCTGCTGCTGGAAGCCGCGGACACCATCAACAAGTCGCTTTCGCCGAGCGAGTCCGAAATCCGCTGGGCCCACGAACTTCTGGACGCGCATGCCGCCGGGGCCGTGGTGGGCGACGGCTCCTACCTGCCGCGACTGGCCCGCGCCGAAAAGATCTCCTCGCTCGCGGACTCCTACGGACTCTGGAACGCGTAAGGCTCTCGGGGCGTCCGGGACTTACTGGGTCAGCAGGTCCCGGAGGCTGAGCGGCGGACGGCCGGTGAGCAGCTCGACGTCGTTGGTTGTCTTGTCCAGCTCGCCGTTGGCGATCGCCGTGTAGGTGCTCACCCAGGCATCCAGCTGCCAGTCCGGGGCGCCGTAGTGCGACCGGGAGGCGTACGCTTCTTCCACCGTTTCATTGAGGAACGACGTCGGCCGTCCCGTTGCGTCGGCGATGATGGCTGCCGCTTCGGTCAGGTTGATCGATTCCGGTCCCGTCAGCTCGTAGGCGAAGCCGGCGTGTGCCACGGGCTGCTGCAGGATCGCCGCCGCGGCGCGGGCAACATCCTCGCGGGCCACGAAGCCGGCCTTGCCGTCGCCGGCCGGGCCGCGGATGACGCCGTTCTCGTCGGCGAAGTGCGGCAGGATGTCGGCGTAGAAATTGTTCCGCAGCAGCGTGTGCTTGCGGCCCGTTTCCCGCAGTTTCTGCTCGGTGGCGTAGTGGGTCCGGGCCAAGGTGAAGGTGGCTTCCGGCCCGGCGCCGAAGAACGAGGTGTAGACGATGTGCTCCACGCCGGCCTCCACGGCGGCGTCGATGAACGTCGTGTGCTGCTCGAGTCGGTCCTCGGACTCGGACGCGGAGACCATGAAGAGCGTCTTGATGCCTTCCAAAGCACGGCGCGAGGCGTCTTTGTCGCCAAAGTCGGCCTGCGCCGTCGTCGTTCCTTGAAGTGTTGGAGCCTTGGCTTCGTTGCGCACGATCAGCCGTGCCGGCAGCCTCGCCTCGGAGAGCAGCCGGGCGACCATGCCGCCCAGCGAACCGGTGGCTCCGGTGATGGCGGTTTCGGCGGCGGACACGGGACTGGATTCAGCGCTCATGGGTACAGCATATTCCGCTCTGCCATGGGGTGCGGAAGTTCATCCGCTGTTTGACCGGCCGTTGCCGCACGCGGCTAGCGTGAGGCGGGTGGCAGGTCTATTTGTAGCGCTCGGGGACAGTTTCACGGAGGGCGTGGGGGACCGGAACGCCAAGTTCCCCAACGGCGTGCGCGGCTGGGCGGACCGGGTGGCCAAGCAGCTGGGCAAGCAGGACCCGGAGTTCCGCTACGCCAACCTTGCCGTGCGGAGCAAGCGGCTGCACCAGATCGTGGCGGACCAGATCGAGCCCGCCGTGGCGATGAAGCCGACGCTGGTTTCGTTTTATGCCGGCGGCAACGACATTCTGGAACTGCGCAAGGACATGGACGCCCTGCTGCAGCAGTACGAAAACGCCGTGGCGCGGCTGGCCTCCACCGGCGCGCAGCTGCTGCTGTTCACCGGGTTCGACGTGATGCTGCCGCCGGTGCTCGAGCCGATGCGGCGCCGCAACTGGCTGTACAACGAGGCGGTGCGCGGGATTGCCCGCCAGTACGATGCGCTGCTGGTGGACCACTGGGCGTTCGAGATCTACCAGGACCCGCGGATGTGGGACACCGACAAGCTGCATATGTCCCCGGTGGGCCACAAATACATGGCCGCGCAGGTGCTCTCGGCGCTGGGCGTGCGGCACACCCTCAAGCTCAAGCAACTGGAGCCGCTGGAGAGGGCCGGCTGGCGGGAACTGGCGCGGGCGGAACGGGCCTGGCTGCGGGACTGGGTGGTGCCGATGTTCGGGCGCAAGCTTAAGGGCGTCACGCTGGGGGACAACCTGCCGCCGCGCTGGCCGGAGCCGGTGCAGGTTTCGGTGGGGCTGAAGAAGCTGGCTAAACAATCCGGCCGGGCACCGGTCGGCTGACCCGCGGGGCCTAAACTGGTTGCATCATGAAGACTATGCGCAGATTCAAAACACCCTTCGTCTGGCTCGTCGTCGTGGCCATGGTGGCCACGATCGGGGCGGGCTTCATCACGCAGTTCGCCGGGCAGTAAGGGGCGCAGCGAGCGGTGGCAATCCAGGATCCGGGCGAGACCGGGCAGGCTTTTCCCACGGCCCCGGACATTTACAGCGAACCCACCCGTAAAGTCGGACCGGGCTGGATCACCGCCGTCCTGCTGACCAACCTCGGCATCAACGCGGTCCTCTTCGCCTCGCTGCAGGTGCTGCTGGCCCAGCAGTCGCAAAGTTTCGACGCCGCCAACAAGGAAGCCGTGCTGGCACTCGCCACAGGGTTCGGCGCGGCCGTGTCGCTGGTGGCCAACCCGATCGCCGGGGCGCTCAGCGACCGCACCACCTCGCGGCTGGGCCGCCGCGTCCCGTGGGTTCTGGGCGGGACCATCCTGGCCTTCGCCGCCCTGCTCATGCTCTCCGGGGCGCCGAACATCGCCGTCATGGTAATCGGCTGGTGCCTGGTCCAAGCCGGCTGCAACGGCGCCTACGCCGCGGTGACGGCGACGATTCCGGACAAGGTGCCCACGCTGCAGCGCGGGCAGGTGGGCGGTCTGGCCGCCATGGGCCAGACCGTGGGCATCGTCTTCGGGGTGGTGCTGGCCAACCTGGCCGGCGGCTTTGTCCTCGGCTACATCTACTGCGCGGTGTTCCTGGCCGCGAGCATCGTCGCGTTCCTGGTCAAGGGCCGGGACACGCCGCTGGATCCGGCGCTCCGGCCGCCGTTTGTGTGGGGCCGGTTCCTGAAGAGCTTCTACATCTCCCCGGCCAAGTACCCCGACTTCGGCTGGGCCTGGCTGACGCGGTTCCTGGTCAATCTGGGCAACAACCTTTTCACGCTTTACCTGTTTTTCTTCCTGCAGGACGCCGTAGGCCACACCGATCCGGCCGCCGGCGTGCTGATCCTGACGGGCATCTACGCAGTGATGGTGATGATTACCGCCGTCGTCGGCGGTCCATGGAGCGACCGGCTGGGCCGCCGAAAGCCGTTTGTGATCGCCTCCGCGGTGACCATTGCGACGGCGTCCCTCCTGGTGGCGTTCTGGCCCAGCTGGCCGATGGCGCTCGTAGCGGCGGCGGTGCTCGGCGCAGGTTTCGGCATGTTCCTGGCAGTCGACTTCGCCCTGCTGACCCAGGTGCTGCCCAGCGCGGCGGACCGGGGCAAGGACCTGGGCGTGATCAACGTGGCGAACTCACTGCCGCAGGTTTTTGCTCCGCTGGTGGCGGCCCCGGTGGTGCTGTATCTAGGCGGCTACACCGCGCTGTTTGTGCTCGCCGCGGTGGTGGGGCTGCTCGGGGCGGTGTTCGTGGTGAAGATCAAGGGCGTGCAGTAGGCGGGCAGTATCGGAATAATCCGGGTGGAACCGGCCGTTACGCCGTGTGGGGAGTGTACCCCCAGTGTTTCTACGGGCTGTAGAATTTAGGTGTTAGGACGGCAGCGGCGAAAGGAAGTTTGTGGATATTTTCCTCGACCTTCCGTTGGGCTGGGCGATTCTGGCACTGTTCTGCGTCGCCATGATGCGCGCCAACGCCACCTACTGGATCGGCCGCGGAATTGCCGCAGGCGGCCGCCATACGCGGTTCGAGCGGCAACTGAACGGCCCGGTCATGAAGCGCGCAGAGCGGTTCATGAACACGTTCGGACCCTTCGCGGTCACGCTGTGTTTCCTCACCGTCGGCATCCAGACCGCGGTGGTCAGCAGCGCCGGAATCGCGAGGATGCGCATGATCCGTTTCTTGCCCGCCGTCGTGCTGGGCAGTCTCCTCTGGGCCATCGTCTACGCGACCGTGGGGATGGCAGCGATCGCCGCCTGGGCGGCGCTGGTCCTCGCGTCCCCGGTCGCCGCCGTCGTTATTGTGGTGGTTCTGCTGGGCGTTCTGGGCTTCCTGATCTGGCGCAGGAACCGCGGCAAGCGGCAGAATCCGCAACCGGAAAAACTAACGACGGCGGGGCCCGCCGAGGGCGCGTCCGATCCGACATTCAGTGCGGCGCCACCGGACCACACGGACCGTTCCGCATAGGCTGGGGCTATGGAAGCCCAGATTATCGTCACGCTCGTTTGCGGCCTGCTCATCGCCGTCGGCGTTGCCGGAATTATTGTTCCCGTGCTGCCCGGTGCCATCACCATCGGCGTCAGCCTGCTCATCTGGGCGCTGGTCCTGCAGAATACGGTGGGCTGGGTGGTCTTCGGCCTGGGCGCGGTGCTGGTGGTTGCCGGCATGCTGGCCAGTGCCGTCCTGACCGGCAAACGGCTCAAGGGCCGCCAGATTCCCAACCGCTCCATTGTGGTCGGCGTGGTGGTTGGCCTGGTGGGCATGTTCGTCATCCCCGTGGTGGGACTGTTTGTCGGTTTTACGGTGGGCCTGCTGCTTAGCGAGTACCTGCGCCAGCGGGAACTCCGTCCCGCGCTGCACTCGAGTGCCGTTGCGTTGAAAGCGATGGGAATCGGCATCCTGATCGAGCTGGGCTGCGCCTTCGCGGCCGGCAGCATCTGGAGCATCGGCGTGATCCTGCACTTCTTCTTCTGACCCCGCCGGCCTTCCGCCCAGCGGCGGCTCACCCCATGGGGGCTTACTCTTCGTGGAGCAGCCCCGTGATGCGGTAGGGGATGACTTCCCGCAGGAACATCTGCGTGGACGTCCTGGTGATGCCCGGACACAGCCGGATTTCCTCGCTCACCCGGTACAGGTCATCCGGGCTTTTTGCCACCACCCGCAGCAGTAGGTCGGTATCCCCGGCCGGCGCGTGGCATTCGAGTACCTCCGGAATGTTCCGTAAGGCATCGATGGCATCGTTGAGCTTGCTTTGGTCCAGCTCAGCGCTGACCATGGCCGTGACTCCGCGACCGACGGCTTCGGGAAGGACACGGGCCGAGTTTGGTCGCAGCGTGCCGGCCGCGGCCAAGCGTTCCAGTCTGGAGTGGACCGTGCCGCGGGCCAGCCCGAGCTTCTGCGCGAGCAGCATGACGGGAATCCGGGGATCCTCGTCGAGCGCGAGGAGGATTTTGCGGTCCGTCTGATCAAGTTGCTGCAAAATGACCACTTCCTGTCCTGCCGCCCCTGCTTACTTTGATCAGTTTGATCAACTAATAAACCAACTATTGCACGGATTGCCCGAGCTCTGTTGAAATGGTTTCCAGAACGGGCCGCGCCACAAGCAAGTGCCCGTGAGGTGCAGGAGAAACGGCACAACCCGCCGTGAACCTGTCAGAGGAGCCCGCAAAGCACCGACCTTGTTGTTCACAGCTTTAGACCCCTGAATCCGCCGATCCTGGCTGATACAGGGGTCTTGCTGTTTAGCTGCACTGGACGGCAGGCGTCAGCCGGAGGCCTCCACCGGGGCATGGCTTCTAGGCTGGAAGAACCGGCGGTAACCAAGGAACAGCACAATGGCTAGTCCGATGGTTACCGTGATGAAGGTGAGCGTGGTGTCGCCGGACAGGAAGCCGCGGAAGATGCTGTAGATCAGGGTGAAGAGGCTGCCCAGCATCACGCCGTTGGCGAGAACCCTGTTCCGCTTCTCGAGCAGCAGACTGAGACCGAGCATGACCACCGACGCTGCCAGCGACACCGTGGTGACATTGCGGTTGTAGGCTTCGTTTTCCTCCATCCAAGCACGGTTCGCAATCTCGTATTCCCGCTGGGCCTCCTGCTGCTCGGCCAGCTCTTCATCCGTGGGCGCCGCATTCGTCGGGACGGACAATTCGATCGGGAATTCCGGCATCTCGGGCGGCGGATAAAAGGTGCGGACGCCGAGACCGACGAACAACGCAAGAATGACCCCCAGGAAGACCGTGTAAACGGCCTTAAGCACTTTGTCGTCCATGAGCAGATTTTAGGTCTGTTGCAGGTCGCCAGGGCGACTGCGCAAGAAGTGCTCCCGATTCGTTATTGCCGGCCCTGGCCGAGGGCGCGTAAAGGTTTTTGACGCCTCAGCTTGTTCCAAAGCCGCCAGCCGCCATATGATCGAACGCAGTGGCACGGGGCTTTAGCTCAGTTGGTAGAGCGTTTCGTTCGCAATGAAAAGGTCAGGGGTTCGATTCCCCTAAGCTCCACTATTGATGGGGATTTTCGTCCCTTCCTAAGGGCGATCCCACACTTTCCCCACACTTTGCCTCTTTGGGCAGTTTCTTAGGGTTCGAGCCGCTGGCCCATGCCGGATTTTTGGAGGCGTGACCAAGTTCCTCGCGCTCTGCTCCGCGCTGTTCCTGGTCTTTGGTGCTCAGGTGGAGCATTCAAGCCTGGTCAAAAGAAGAGCTTCCAAGGATCGTCGGTAGTTCCACGACCGATTGTCTGGGCCCGCATTATTCGGGGATGATGCTGCCGACGTCGGGGTACCGTGCGGCTTCCTCCCGGAGGGTGCTGCCGAATTCGCCGTTGTAGAGCGACTGGGTGAGGGCGAAGTGGAACCCTTCGGCGGCTTCAAGGTTATTGAGTTCGGCGATGATCCATCCGACGTCCGGATCCTGCTGCGCCCGCCAGTCCCAGATGACCGTCTGGAAGTCACCCAACTTCATGTAGGCGGTGACGACAACAATCGCCCCGATCCTGTTCATCTGGAGCAGGTGGCCGTCCCCGAGCAGGGTGTTCATGATGTACGCCTCGACTGAGGCATCGACCTTGTTGCCCTCGGCGCCGGCCGCGAAGAATTCCTGCATGGTGCTCTCCTCGAATGTCAGGGAGTTTTCACCCTAACCCGCGGAGAGGGCGGGTTCTGCCCCTGCCGCGCCGTGCGCCCGCCTGCTGGGGAGGCTTCGGCGTTCGCTGATTCGCCCTTCGGCATCCATGACGATGTGCTCGGCCCCAGTGTTCCTCGCGGCGGCACGGCCGAGGGCGATGGCCTGGTCCCTAGTGCCGCCTGACGCGAAGATTTGTTGGCTGTCCTGCCGTCGACTCTTCCAGATACCGTTTTCGCAGTACGTTTCGATGATTGGCTTGATTCCCACTCCCATCAGCTCCTTTCTTTGGTGATCCGTTCAATTCCAAGGTATCGAGGCTGCTCCCCCGGAGGTGGCGAAGGGCCAGGTTCACATCAAGCTAAGAGCCGCTGCTCAGCTTTTGCCCAGAATGGCCATGACTGGCAGCGCGAGGTGCACTGCATGCTTACGCACCGTATCCGGGTTCGATTCCCGAGGTGGTTGAACTGGGAGGCCTCCCGGAGTCGGTTCGATCCCGGCCTGTTCCCTCACGAAGAGTGCGGCATTAGGCCGTGCACCGAGATCCCCGACCGGTCATACTCGTGATGGGACAAACGAAAGAGGGAGACCATGTTCCCGGTAGTACTTAGGGGCACGAAGCACCCTGTCCACCTGTGGGCGAACGAGTACGAGGTCGAGCCGGCCGCACTCCAGCAGTTGCGCAACATCGCCACCCTGGACTGGGTCCACGGCGTTCGGGTTATGCCCGATGTCCACCTGGGCAAAGGGGCTACTGTCGGGTCCGTCGTCGCCATGAAGCAGGCAGTCTCTCCGTCGGCTGTCGGCGTGGACATCGGCTGCGGTGTCTCCGCGGTGAAGACTTCCCTGAGCGAGAGCGACTTGGACAACCTGCACGGCCTCCGCCTTGCCATCGAGGCCGCCATCCCCGTCGGCTTCAACGCCCACAAGCATGAGGTGAACCTCAGGCGTCTGGGTCTCGACCACGGCATGAAGACGTTCTGGGACGGGTTCAAGGACCTCCACGGCGGGGTCCAGAATCTCGAGTCCCGCGCCCACCACCAGCTCGGTACCCTCGGCGGCGGCAACCACTTCATCGAAGTCTGCGTCGATGAAGCAGGCGCCGTCTGGCTCACACTGCACTCCGGCTCCAGGAACATCGGCAAAGAGCTGGCGGAGCGGCACATCGAGATCGCCAAGGGCCTGAGCCACAACAAAGGCATTGTGGACAAGGACCTCGCCGTGTTCCTGGCTGGCACCCCGGAAATGGACGCGTACCGGCGCGACCTCTGGTGGGCCCAGGACTTCGCTGCCCGGTCCCGTTCGATCATGATGGCGCTGTTCAAGGAGCAGGTCCGCAAGCACTTCGGCTCGGCAAACGTTACCTTCGGTGAGGAAATCAACGTCCACCATAATTACGTTGCCGAAGAGATCATCGACGGCGAGACGATGCTGGTGACCCGGAAGGGTGCCATCCGGGCGGGCAAGGGCGACCTGGCCCTGATCCCGGGATCGATGGGCACCGGCTCCTACGTGGTCCGTGGCCGCGGCAACGACGCGTCCTTCCAGTCCGCCTCTCACGGGGCCGGCCGGAAGATGTCGCGCAACGCTGCCAAGCGCACCTACACGGTCGATGACCTGATCGCCCAGACCGCAGGCGTGGAATCCCGCAAGGACCAGGCGATCGTGGACGAGATCCCCGGCGCCTACAAGGATCTGCACAGCGTCATTGACGCACAGAAGGACCTGGTCGACGTCGTCCAGCACCTGCGCACCATCCTCTGCGTGAAGGGCTGACAGTAAGACATCGGGTAGATGCCGGACTAGCTGATCAAGACACCGTCGCCTAGATGCTTTGCCCAGACGTTGTGCACCGAGAGCACCACGAGTCCGCCGACGATGGCGAGCAGGCCCGGCCCCGGCAACACGAGCATCGCGACACCAACCAGGATGAGGGTCCAGCCGAGCACTTCGACGCCGGTCCGTCGCAGCCATAGCGGAATGGCATCGATCCTTCTCCCCATGGGGTAAATCCTCCCACGACAGTGCCGCCGGTACAGCTGCAGGTCCCAATTGGCTCGACGCCGGACAGCCCGTTGAAGGCCGTAACAGCTCACCAGGGCTTGATTGGCACGGTGGCGCGGAACGGTAATTGTGCCGCAAGCTGTGGCACAAATGGAACACGCTGCCGGCTCACAGGCTATTGTCCGCAGTTGGTCTAACACCTACGCTGAAGCCAAGGGACAGGAGCTCACATGGGATTCGCCATCGTCATGATCGTCCTCGTAGTGGCTGCCGTTGTCTGGCTGCTGCTTTCGACCCGTGCTGACCGCAAGGTGAAAAAGCACGTCCACCCCTGGCAGCGCTCTGGCTGGGCCGCTCCAGGAGCTTACACAGCCGGCACTTTCGGAGGCCATATTGACTCCGGCGGCAGTTCCGGCTGCGACTCCGGCGGCGGTGGCGCGTAAGCAGCTTCCCAGAAGCACTCATACAAGAAGGCCTGAAGTGGCTGCTATGCAACCTTCCGTCACCGCGATTCTCGCAGGTTCCCTGGGTAGCGCGTTCGCAGTCGCCGTTGTATCCATACTCGTCGCAGCCAAGCGTCAGAAGGCAGCGACCGACAAGGATCTGTACAACGGCCCTTTCAAGAGGAGCGACGGCGACGGGGCCGGCACGATGGCACCGCTCTTCCTGGTCACGGGCCAGGAATCAGTTCATCCTGACGGAACGTCGGACGGCTCGCCGCCGGATTCCGATTCAAGCGCAGCGGAGGCAGGCTCCGACGGCGGTGGTGGGGGAGGCGAGTAGGCGCCTCACGGGGCAGGCCACCAAGAACCCGCAGGCTATGTTCGGCCGGATGCTGCCGCGATAAGTAGGTTTGCACTAGCAGCGTCGACGACCGGGAATGAAATAATGGCAGCCCAGCATGTGCTGGCCATAGCGAATGCCTCTGCAGGCACCGCCGAGCCGGAGACGGTAGACGTTGCCGCCGACGTCCTGGGCTCAGCGGCTCGGGAGTCCGGCGGTACGTTCGAGCTGGTCCGCACCAGGGACCTCGATGAGTTGGACGCCGCGCTGCACCGGCTCAACGGACGCCTTCTGGTCTTGTTGGGCGGGGACGGATCCATCCATTCTGCCGTTCAGCGTCTCCATCGTGACGGGCAGCTGCAGCGCACCGGCCCAATCGGTATCATTCCGCTGGGCACCGGCAATGATCTGGCCCGCGCGCTGCGCATCCCCCTCGACCCTGCGCAGGCGGCTCGGACCATCATCGCCGGTCACGCACAAAAGATCGGACTGCTGGTCAGTAACGAGGCGACCGTTGCCGTCAACGCCGTGCATCTGGGCATCGGTGCGTCGGCGGCGAGCAAGGGCGCCTCCATGAAGAAGAGGCTGTCGAAGCTGCGGCTCGGGAAGCTGGGCTATGCGCTGGGCGCCCTTGCTGCCAGGGTTGGCCGGAACGGGTGGGCGTTGACTGCCCGGGTGGACGGGCAAGTCGTTCACAACGACTCCTCCAAAGTCCTCTTGGTTGCTCTTGGAGTAGGCTGCACCGTCGGCGGCGGTGCAGCCTTGATTCCGAAGGCGGATCCTTATGACCGCGAGGTTGATGTCGTCGTCTGGGAGTCGGTCAGGCTGCTTCCGCGCCTGGCCTATGCCTTGGGCCTGTCGGATGGAAGCCACGCCCGGCGGGACGACGTGCGCAGTGCACGTGGCCGCAGCGTCCGCGTCGACGCGACGGACGGCAACGCGTTCTACGTCAGCAACGACGGTGAGATAGGCGGCCCCTTCCTGCAACGAGAGTGGACGCTGGAGCCAGAGGCCTGGCAGGTCATTGTGCCCTCCATCGACGACAGCAGCGGATAGGCTGGAGCCTCCGGCTTGAACATACCTTTGCGGCCTTGTGGACACGGACAGCTTTTGCCTGCTGGCCGCTATTCAAGGCGCTGACCCGCACCGAGTTTGAACAGATCGGCCAGGACGTCGTGGAAGACCTGAAGGCTCAGGGGGTAGAGCTGTCCACGCTCGAGCTGGGCCAGCTGATGAAGCCGGTGGCGGTTGAGATCGCCGGCCGGTTCAACGGGAAAACGGGCAGCGACAGCGTGCGCGCCTGACTGGATGCTATGCCTGCCCGTCCAGAAACTCCAGCACGCCCGCTGCGAGACCGGGCGCACCAGTACCCACGTGGCCGCGCCTTTTGTATAGCACCAGACGTCCATTAGGTATTTGTTCCGCGGTGCTTTGAAACAGTGTCTCGCTATAGAACTTGTCGCGGCCCCCGCCCACCACCAGCACCGGAGAAACGATCTCGGAGAGCCTCGCCATGAGGTTGAACGCATCTTCGGCGTCGATTGTCGTCAACATGTCCTTGTCTGCGTCGCCAAAGAAAACAGGTCCTAGCAGCCACCCTGTGCCGGCAAGTACCTTGCTACTGGCCGGCCCGTTCCCCAGCATCGCCATCATTGCCGCCGCAGCCCGACGCGGCCGCCCTGCACGGATCTCGTCAGCTGCAAGGCGCTGGACCCGGCGGCCTGTACTGCTGAGCCGGCCGGCAGCAGAAAGGATAACGAGCCGCCGGACCACGTCCGGATGGTCGACGGCCAGTTGCAGGGCGACGCTGCCGCCGGTCGAGAAACCCAGGACATCGACCGGCTGCCCAAAAGATGTCCGCAGCGCCTCAGCATAGTCAGCAGCTATGTCCGCCATAGTGGCGTCCGGGTCCAGGCCGGGACGCCTGTTTGCCCACCACACTTCGCGTTTGGCCGCGAAAGGCTTGACTTCCTGCAGTTGGAACCTGCGGTCCTGGCCGTGCGGCAGCCGGTGAGTCGAAGTCAGCCCCGGCAGGAAGACCAACGGCAGACCGGATCCGAGCCGCATCCACGGCATCCCGCTGGCCCATGTTCCATCAGCCACGTGTTGCATACCCACCACTTGCTCCCTCCACAAGTCCGACAAAAACCTCTCACATCAGGCTTACCTAGGGACCCAGGAGTTGTCGAGGACCGTTGGAACGTGTACGGGCAACGGTAGGAAGCTATATTCCGTGGACTAGCACTAATTACAGTGGCCGCCGAACCGGACATGGAACAAGGGCGCTTTCAGGAGTCCGTCGACGACGAGTTTCCGCGCCCCGGGTCGGCGGGCCGGACCGTGCCGCCATCGTTCGTTACTGAGGTGTTTTGGCAACGGCAATCATGATTTTGCCGGAGCAGGGGTATGTGGCTACGGCCAAGCAGGAGCCGGAGCGTCAGGTGCCCGGACGGGCGGAGTAGATCCGGAATCCGGTGATGCCTGAGATGTCACCTATTGAACAGGGCGTAGGCCTATGGGTTTGACCCGCCGCGGGGTGACGAGGAACGGGGCCGGCGGAACCTGCGAAAGCAGTAGAGAAGGATGAGCAGTGCTATCAGGCCGGTGGAGATCAAGGCAAGCCCGACGCCCCATCCTCCGGGAAGCCACCACTGCTCACCGAACACCCACCAGTCCGGCACGGACGGTTGGACAGTCCATAGGACGCCTGAAGCAACAACCATCAGCCCGCCCATGGCACCAGCCAGGATGCGAGGCCACGTCTGCACTTCCGCAATGGCTATCCTGATCGCACGGGTCCTGACCCTGCCAAGCAGATTCTTTGCCCAGACATTGTGTAGCGACAGCACTGCCAGGCCGCTCACGATTCCGAGCAGGCCCGGGCCCGGCAATACGAGCATCGCGACACCAATAAGGATGAAGGTCCAGCCGAGCACTTCGACGCCGGTCCGCCGCAGCCAAAGTGGGATGACATCGATCCTTCTCCCCATGGGGAAATCCTCCCATGGCTGCGTCGTCTGCAGAGCGGAAGACTCCGAATCGGCCCTGAGAAGATGTCCTCCGCCTGGTTTGCTCACCTAGGGCTCAATCCTGTACTAGAGGAGGCTGAGACAGCCGACATCGGCCAGGATGTGCCGCCTATTCGAAGCGTTCAACGTCCCACTCGAGGACTCGCGGTTCTGCAAGACCTTCGGTGACGAATGGATCGTTGGCGAAGAAACGTTCAGCGTCCTCTTGCGAAGCAGATTCCCATCGAGGCACCGGCAGGATCAGCGGTCTGGAACGGGCCAAGAGCAATGAGCCCTCCGCCTTCGGCACGGAAAGCCTCATAGTAGGTCTTGTGACGGGGGAACGTCTCCATGATGCGCGAGTGATCGACGCCGTCACGAAGGCTGTACATCACGACGTATTCCATGGACGCGATCCTACCTGTCCCTTTGGGAGCACAGAACCCTTTCGGGCAGGAGGCGCCCCATTGACCTGCCCTGATCCCGGGCGTGTACTAGAAATGAACAGGTGCCCTCGTAAAAAGGCACCACGCCAGCGAATGGCCCGAGCACATGTAGGGCGACTGATGAAGCGAGGAAGCCATGAGTGAGGCGCGGGAGATCATGGACCAGATGACCGCGGCGATGGCATCGAAGGATTTGGCGGCGTTGGCTGCTTGCTACGCCGAGGACGCGGTGGCCGTTACACCTGATCAAGGCGAACTCAGAGGACGGGACGCCATCCGCAGCTACATGTCGCAGCTGACAGAGGCGTTTCCGGACGCCGTCTACGGGTCTCTTGAAAGGAACGAGGTTGGAAGCGTTGCAATTGACGAGGGATATTTTATCGGGACCCACACCGGCCAAATGCATACGCCCTCCGGTGGGATTGTGCCGCCGACGGGTCGGCAGCTCAGGCTCAGAAGTTGTGATGTTGCCCGAGCAGAAGACGGCCTGATAACTTCCCACCACTTCTACTGGGACCAACTGGATTTCATGATGCAGCTGGGACTTCTGCCGGAGCCTGATCCCGGAACCCTCTAGGTCACGTCGACAGGGATAGCCGCTGTCGTGATGCAAGCCACCTAGCGGATATTGCCGTTCTCCCCTTAAAACGTTTCTCCTGTGCAAATAATGGGGAGTACAAACAGAATGGAGGAAGCAACATGCGTGGAAGCAATCTTATTTGGACCATCGTAGGCGTCCTGGCAGCCATTGCCTTGATCATCTGGATCGTTTCGGCGGTTTAGGACATCTCCTCCGAGCAGTTAGAAGAAGCCCCGGTCGCATTCGGCCGGGGCTTCTTCGCTCGCCACCACTTTGGGCGGTCTGCAGTCAGCTGTTCCGGAAGGCATGCCGTGAATCCTCGGCGCGAGGAGGACTTATTGTGGAGGCAGGATATGTTCGGCTATCGAATCGAGGAACACTATGGCCACGCTCAAAGAACAACTCCAGGCTGACGTCGTCGTACATATGAAGGCGGGCAACAAGGTTGCTTTGACCACCGTGCGCAACATTCTGGGGGAAATCGCCACGCGCGAGAAGTCAGGCAAGACGCCGATGGAACTGGACGATGTCCAAGTGACAGCCCTCCTGCAGAAGGAAGCGGCCAAGCGACGCGACACTGCGAACACCTACACGGAGGCAGGTCAGGAGAGCCGCGCTGCCGCCGAAATTGCCGAAGCGGAGATCATCGAGGCCTACCTGCCGGAGCCGCTCACGGCAACGGACGTGGAGGCCATCGTGGACGAGGTCATAGCCGGGCTCAAGGCCGACGGCGCAGAACTCTCGATGCGGCAGATGGGCGTGGTCATGAAGCCGGTCACTGCCAAGGTAGCCGGCCGCTTTGACGGCAAAGCCGTCAGCGAGATCGTCCGCACCCGTCTCGCACAGTAGCCCGTGCGCCACCGATAAGTGGCACACTCTGTTCCATGCGTGAATTCGTTGTCCTCGGTACCGGTTCGCAGGTCCCTTCGCGGACCCGCAACCATAACGGGTATCTGCTGCGCTGGGACGGCGAGGGACTCCTCTTCGATCCAGGGGAGGGTACGCAACGACAGATGATTTATGCAGGCGTTTCCGCTGGGCAGATCACGCGCATCTGCCTTACCCATCTTCACGGCGACCACTGCTATGGCCTGCCCGGCGTGCTGTCGCGCATGGCGCTGGACGGCGTCGCGCATCCGGTGCATCTGCACTATCCGGCTTCGGGCGAGGAAATAGTGAAAGCGCTGGTGTCCGTTTCGTCCCCGGGAATCGATCTGCGATTGCATCCGCACGCGGAGGCTGGGCCGATCGCACCGGGGCTAGAGGTGCGGCCGTTGCAGCACCGCATCGAAACCTACGGCTATCGGCTTGTCGAACCTGATGGCCTGACCTTCCTGCCGGAGAGGCTCGCTGAAGCCGGCATTTCAGGGCCCGATGTCGGACGTCTCCAGCGCGAGGGGAAGCTGCGCGGCGTGAACTTGGAGGACGTAAGTGTCCCGCGGCCTGGCCAGCGCTTCGCATTCGTGATGGATACGGCTCCTTGTGCGGGTGCTGAGGAACTGGCCGACGGCGCCGACATGCTGGTGGCCGAGTCCACGTTTGACGACGACGACGCCGAACTGGCCGCCCAGTACCGTCACCTCACGGCTGGACAAGCAGGTGCTCTAGCGGCCGCCGGCGGGGTTGGTCTCCTGGTGCTGACCCACTTTTCGTCGCGCTACGTCGATGTTGGCCCGCTGGCGGAACAGGCTCGGGCGCAGGCGGGTGGAGCAGTCGTCCAAGCCGCGAATGACTTTGACCGGATCGCCTTCCCCAAGCGCCGGCGGCAATCTGCGTAGAGGTTTTTCCAAGCCTCGTATACGAAAGTAGCTAGTGGTCAGAGACCCCAGATGGTCAAAGGCCCCGGACCCCGGCCGCTCGCCCCAGCTGCCGGGGTCCGGCTATTTCCGCAGGCAGCGGAGCCCGAAGGAGGAGGACCGGGACAGCCCGGCCCTCCACGCACAGCCTGACGCCGTGCTTCTTTTTGATCCTATTAGTGTTTGATCCTATTAGTGCTTGCCGTCGCGATCACGGTTACAAATGCGGACCGAGTCGTCGCTGCGTACCCAGCCTTCTTCTTCACTGTGGGTGAAGGCCACGTAGCGGCCACAACGCAGGTCGCGGAACCTGACGGTGAAGTCTTCCTCATCGTCGTCGAGCCGTACGCGTTCCTTCTCCACGAAATGCCCGTTGCGGAAAAGGTAGACGGTGACCCGCTGGTCGTCTTCGTAGTTCTCGCCGGTGACCTTGACGGCCCTGTTCCGGATCCTTTCGATATCTAGTTCAGCGTCGTCATTGTCGCCGTCGTCCCAGTCACGCCCGTTGTCGTCGTCCCAGTCACGCCGATTGTCGTCGTCCCAGTCACGCCGATTGTCGTCGTCGTCGTGCGGCCCATCGGCAACGGTGGCGGCGGATCCGGTGTCTGCGCTGGCTGGTGCTGCAAATCCCAGTCCTGCGAGGAGTCCAAGCAACATGCCTGTGATTAGAGTAAACAGGCGCCAAGTTACTGACTTTTTCATGATGACTTTTTACTTCCTGGTTTTTGCCGGGCACAGCGAACCCCTCGGGCGTTCGCCTCGTTTCCCTAAAAACGGCACAGGCCCCCGGCCGCGCATCCTCGCGTGCCGTTTCGTATTGTGCGAAAACCGCTCGCGGCATCACCCGGACCGGTTCGTTGTCGTGCACAGTTCCAGTTTGCTTCAACTGGTGAAGCCCTCCCCAAAGAGCTTGCCCCTACACCGTGCTTCTGCGGTGTGTCTGTAACACTAGGCCTGCGATAACGTGCCAACAACCCCCAAATTGGGTATTTACTTCAGCTGCTGGGGCGCCAGCCTTGGCCGGACACACTCCCGCAGATTGGGTAGCTGTTCAAGCCTCAGCTGGCGGGCTCGTGGCGCGAGAACGTCAGGGTCTCTCCGCGCGCTCCGTCCATCCAGATGCTCTGGCAGGCAGCGGCCATTTCTTCGAGCCCTTCGACCACGGTCCCGAAGACGTTTCCCGGCACCCACCCCTGGTCCCCGTTGATCAGCAGGTTGTTGCGGCCGTAGAACAACGCCAGGTCGATAATGGCTTCCGGCGTCTGGACCCGGTCGTCGTCCTTGTAGCCGTACGCGGGGGTGTGGAGGATGTCCGCGTTGAAGGTGAAGTAGCACAGGTCGCCGGGGATCGGGGTGATGGTGGTATTTTCCGGCCCGGGTTCCTGCGGTGCGAACGCTGGCAGCAGGTTGTAGATCTCGTTGCGCGCGTACTTGCCGTGGAAGACCTGGCCGGACTGTGGCAGCGCATCCCAGACCGCCGCTGCCGTCCGTGGAGCCTCCTCGTCAAGCAGCTTGGCAATGCAGGAGACCTGCCGCTGTTCCAGCGAAACCTTGATAAACCGCGCCACCTGATTCTCCTTGCTCGAGCAGAAAAAATACACAAAAAAATTTCCTCGAATTCTTAATGCGAGCATAACCGATCATGCCCTACGATTGTCAACAATCAACCATCACAAGGAGCGTTCGGAGGGCGGAATGACTTCTATTGCGAGCTATGCAGCCGTCATCCCGGCAGGTCCGCTGGTGCTGAACAAAATCGGCGTTGTCGCCCCTTATGACATGGCCTTGGATCACGAGATGGCGCGCTGGGCCGAAGGGCGCGCCGACCTCTATTTCGCCCGCTCGCCCTTCGAGCCTGTCCTGGTCGGCGTCGAACAGGCCGAGCTTGTGAGCCGGCCGGACATCGTTGCCGACACGGCCTGGCGGATCAGTGCCGTATCACCGGATTGTTATATCTATGCCTGCACCTCCGGCAGCTTTATCCATGGCCTGCAGGGTGAACGGGAATTCGTCTCCGCCGTGCAGGGCTACGGCGTGCCCAATGTCCTCACCGTTTCCGGCGCCATCCTCAAGGCCCTGGCGGCACTCGATCTGCACAGCATCGCCGTCGCCACGCCCTACACAGCACCCGTCACCGAACGCTTCGTGAAATATCTGAATGAGGGCGGGATAGACGTCCGGCACGTCTCGATGCTCGGGCTCTCGGGCGAGATCTGGAAGGTGCCCTACTCCTACACCGCCGAATTGATTGTTTCCGCGGACCGGCCGGATGCCGAGGCGATCGTGGTGGCCTGCACCAATCTTCCGACCTACCACTTGATCGAGCCGCTGGAGCGCCTGCTCGGCAAGCCCATCATCACGGCCAACCAGGCAGTCATGTGGGCCGCCCTCCACCATCTTGGCCTGGCGCCGGTGGGACCGGGCCAGCGGCTCCTGACCGTCTACCCCACCGAACCGTAAAACTCGACTGAAAGAAAGCAGGTGCAGAACATGAACCGAGTGCCCACCATTGGACTGCTCTACCCCGGAGTCGGAGCCGAGGACGACTTCCCCCGGCTGGAACAACGCCTTGCCGGCCAGCTGCGGTTGCCGGTGGTCACCACGGCCGGCGGCGACGTGCTCCATACGGTGGACACCCTCCTGAGCGTGGGCAGTTCGGCCAACCTGCTCGACGGCGCGCGCCGGGCCGCGGCCTACCAGCCCGATGCGGTGATGTGGGCCTGCACCTCCGGCTCCTTCGTGTACGGCTGGGATGGCGCGCAGGAGCAGGCCCGACGGATCGGCGAAGACCTGGGCCTGCCGGCATCCTCGACCTCGCTGGCCTTCGCGCACGCGGTCAAGCACCTCGGGCTGTCCAGGGTGGCCATAGCCGCCAGCTACCCCGAAGACCTGGCCCGGCACTTCCGGCGCTTCCTCGCGGACGCAAGCATCGACGTCGTTCATCTGGGCAGCAGCGGGATAGCGACGGCGGGGGAGGTGGGCCTGATGGGCTTGGACGACATCGCCCGCATGGCCGCGGCCGCCGACCGTCCCGAAGCGGAGGCGGTCCTGATTCCGGACACCGCCATGCACTCGCTGGTCTGGCTCGACGAACTCGAGGACGCCGTCGGCAAGCCCGTGCTCACAGCCAACCAGGTCACCGTCTGGGAGGGGCTGCGCATCGCCGGCCTGCTGCGCAATTTCAGCGGACTGGGCAGCCTGTTCCGCTCCACCGAAGCCATCCGAATTCCGGCAGGAAGCTGATCACCATGACCGCTGAAACAACGACGACGGCGCTCGCCGACTTCTCCGCGACAGAACTGCTTCAGGGGTACAAGGCCGGTGAGCTTTCGCCGGTCGAGGCCACCGAGGCGAGCATGGCGCGCATCGAAGAGCACAACGCCGAGTTCAACGCGTTCTGCCTGGTCGCGGAGGATGAGGCGCTGGCCGCGGCGCGGGAATCGGAGCAGCGCTGGGCCGCGGGCAAGCCGGCCGGAGCGCTGGATGGCGTGCCGACCTCGATCAAGGACCTGCTGTTGACCAAGGGCTGGCCGACGCTGCGCGGCTCGAGGCTGATCAGCCCGGATCAGGAGTGGAACGAGGACGCCCCGGTGGTCGCCGCCATGCGCGCCGCCGGCGCCGTGTTTGTCGGCAAGACCACCACGCCGGAATTCGGCTGGAAAGGCGTGACGGACAATCCGCTGACGGGCAACACCGGCAATCCGTGGGATGCGTCGAAGACCTGCGGCGGTTCGTCCGGCGGCTCGGCAACCGCCGTCGCGCTGGGGATGGGCGCGCTGTCCGTGGGGACCGACGGCGGGGGCTCGGTGCGCATTCCGGCGTCGTTCTCCGGGATTGTGGGTATGAAGCCGACCTACGGCACCATTCCGCTGTACCCGCCGACCCCGTACGGCACGCTGGCGCACGCCGGGCCGATGACGAGGACGGTTGAGGACAACGCCTTGCTGCTGGACGTGCTCGCGGCCTCCGATCCTCGGGACTGGTCTGCCCTGGCGCCGCCGCGGCAGTCCTTCACCGAGGGGCTGCACGACGGTATCAACGGGCTGCGGATCGCCTTCAGCCCTGACCTGGGTTTCGCCACCGTTGATTCGGAGGTGGCGCGGTTGGTGGCCCGGGCCGTGGACCTGCTGGCCACGCTCGGGGCGGAGGTCGAGACCGCGGATCCGGGCATCCAAGATCCCATCAACGAGTACCACGCGCTGTGGTTTGCCGGCGCCGGCAAGGTCATCCGCGCCTACGACGAGGCGCGCTGGGGCGAGCTGGACCCGGGGCTGCTGGAGGTCTGCCGGCAGGGCCATGCGGTGACCGTGGACCAGTACCTGGACGCCAACGCTGTCCGGGCGAAGCTGGGCCAGCGGCTGGGCGCCTTCCACGAGCAGTATGACCTGTTGGTCACGCCCACCATGCCGATTCCGGCGTTCGACGTCGGCTGTGAAGTTCCGCCGGGATCCGGCCTGAAGCGCTGGGCCCAGTGGTCCCCGTTTACGTACCCGTTCAACATGACCCAACAGCCGGCCATCAGTGTGCCGTGCGGTCTGACCGCCTCAGGACTGCCGGTGGGGCTGCAGCTTGTGGGTCCGCGGCACGCCGACGCGCTGGTGCTGCGGGCTGCCGCGGCATATGAGCAGGCACGCGGGGAATTCGGGCGGCCGCCGGTGCTCGCGGCAGGGGAGCGGCGGGAGTAGACCAGGCCGCGGAACGTTCAGCCGCCTTGGGCGGATCAGCCGGCGTACTGTTCAGCCGGCGGGGTGTTCAGGCCGCTGGCCGGCGCCGGGACTGTTTCGGCGTCGGGCTTGGAAACGGCGTCCGGCTTGGCCGCCGCTCCGGCCGGTGTCTTCCCATCGCGACCAGGCGTCTGGCCGTCGGACGAAGGCGGTCCGGTGCCGGTGTCGGAAGTTGCCGCGTCTGCTTCCTGCAGCCGCAGCATTTCCTCCATGGACTCGGTGAGGTCAACCGTCGCCGTTTCCATGTGGTTCACGATGGCGGCATGCAGGCCCCCGGCATCCTTGGCAACGAGCAGGTCGATCATCTGCTGGTGCTCTTCGACGAGCATGTCGATCCGGCGGTAGGAAATCCTGACGTGGACCATGCAGATCCGGGATTCGGCCGCCAGGGTGACGAACATGCGTGATAGACGCGAATTACCTGAGGCGGCCACGAGCGTTTCGTGGAACTTCAGGTCCAGTTCGGCGACCTTGCTCCAGTCCCGCGCAGCCACGGCATCCGGCAGTTTCCGGACCAAAGTGGTCAGCTTTCGTGCGGCCTGCTTGACGGCTTTGTCGCCGGCCCCGATGATTTCGGAAGCGGCCGCTGTTTCCACGGCACGCCGGGCAACGTAGATCTCGTGGACGTCCTTCGGCGTCAGCTCCAGGACGAAGACGCCGCGGTTCCGGTGGCCCACCAGCAGGCCTTCCTGGCTCAAACGCTGGAGTGCTTCGCGCACAGGCCCGCGGGACACCTTGAGCTTAGCGGCGATGGCAGCCTCGGTGACCTGCTCGCCCAGTTCAAAGGAGCCATTGATGATGCGGTTCCGCAGCCGGTTGGCGATCAGCACAGCGGTGGGACGCTCCTCCAACGCCGCCAGATCGTCAAGTCCAGGCATGTTGGAAGCCCTCCGTCGATTGTTGACCATTCGCCACTGTCATCACGACCATTCTAGGTCGTCAGGCTTGGCGAATGTGGATTGTCAACAATCAAAACGGCTACTGGCCGGGATTCCGGCGCTCCTTGAGCTGCCTGAGCTCCTCTTCCGCGCCCAGCCTGGTCTCCAGTTCCTCAAAGGCCTGCAGGACCTGCGGCGAGTTCGGGTCCGACCATGCCAGTTCTTCGTAGGCCGCGGCTTGGGCCTGCATCCGGCGGGCCTCCTGCTCCGCTTCGCGTGCGGCGGCGTTTGCCGCGGCGGCCCGCTGGCCGGCCGCGCTCAGGGTTTCGCGCATCCCGAGGGCGGCCTGCGCCGCGTTGTGGTCTGCCTTGAGGGACTGATAGCGCAATCTGGAGTCTTCGATCCCGTGCTCCAGCCGCATGAGGGTCTGTTCTAGCCCGCGCACCTGGACGTCCAGTTGCTGGCGCTGTGCCGTCAGGGTTTCCAGCCGCTTGCCCACGGTGATGCTGCGCTGCAGAGCCTGCCGCGCGCCGTCGTCGTTCCCTGCCTGCACCGCTTCTTCCGCGGAGCGGTTGAGTGCAGCCACCTCGGCGGCGGCCTGCTCGGCCAGCAGTTCCACGCGCCGGCGGTTCGCGGCGACGTCCGCTACGCTGCGGCGGGCCTGGTCCAGCAGGTCCAGCTGCTGCTGGTGGGCGCCATCGAGGGAGCTGATCGGGTTCTCGGGCTCCTGGCTGGCGGCCGACCGTTTGGCCCGGATGATGCGGGAAAGGCGTCGTCCGATCGACATGGCAGGATCCTTACCGGTGAGAGGAGCGGGGCAGTGTCACGGCCGTGCTCAGGGGAGCTGCCGCGAGCCGTAAGCCGTGTTCCAGGTCCGCAGGGCATCCACTTCCATCGCCAGATGCGTACTGACACGCTCGATCTGGGAGGTGCTGACGGTATGTCCGTTCTGCAGCAGTGACTGGCGCAGCTCCGCGGACAATCCGGAAAGCCGTTCGACCTGCCCGGCGAGCCCCGGGACCAGGGTCTTGCGCAGTTGCGGATTCGGTTCGCGCTGTGCCAGGTGCAACTGTTCGTCCAAGGCACGTTCCGCGCGGGCAAGGTTGGCGGCTACCGCCGGCAGATCGCCCAGCGGCCGGCCCTGGGCATCGGCGGCAGCCAGCGAGCGGACAGTTGCCTCGGAGGAGCGCTCCAACTGCATTCTCAGCCGCGCCAGTTTGCGTCCGGCATCGTCCGCGGCGACCGACCGGACGGCCATGCTGCCCTTCCGCACCCCGCGCTGCACCACGCCGGAACGACGGATCCGGCGCACCACCAGCCAGCACGTGACGGCGAATGCCAGACCCATGGCAACTACCACGGCGCCGCCAATCAGCAGGATCTGCGGCACTACCTCGGTCACAAATTCGGTGGCACTGGGGTCAACGGTGGTTAGGAGCATAACAACCATTCTGCCCTCCCGGGTCTGCTTCTTGCTAGTGGAGCGTCCCGGGGAGCGGGGAGCGAAAAACGGAGCCGGTCTCTTCGTGAGAAGAAACCGGCTCCGTTTGGAAATCAGTGTGCGGCGTTAGCCGCAGCCACCTTTAGAGGGCGCGGATGTTCGCAGCCTGCAGGCCCTTGGGGCCCTGGGTGGTCTCGAACTCGACCTTCTGCTCTTCGCGCAGTTCGCGGTAGCCACCATTGGCTTCGATAGCCGAGTAGTGAGCGAAAACGTCGGCAGAGCCGTCGTCCGGAGCGATGAAGCCGAAGCCCTTTTCGGAATTAAACCATTTCACAGTTCCTGTTGCCATTTTTGTACTCCTCTAGAGCCTTGAATGAGATCCCGCTTTTCGGGACCCCTCGCAGCGGTGTTCTTTACGGCCGTTCAGAGAAGCACAAGTTACTCCGGCGGAGGAACCTGTTGCTCAAAATCAAATGCGCAACACAACAACTACGGGGATAACTGTACAGGATGTTTGGGAGGGCCAATTACCACTGCTGCTGCCACTGCTTCGTAAGCGTTCAGCCGCCGTCCAGATTCGGCGGTTACACTGAAACGTATCTGCAGGGCACACGCCCGTTTATCACACGGCTGGGAAGTCGGACTCAATCCCCCGAAGGCCGTATGAGCATCACAGCGTCACCGCGCAATACCCGCACCACCCGCGGAACGGCTGCCTCGAGCAGCTATTCAAATTTGATCAAGACCATCCGCGAAGCCGGCCTGCTGCGCCGTCGTACTTCTTTTTACATCACCCTCTTCGTCGCCCTTTGCCTGGGGCTGGCCGGCGCCGCCACGGGCTTCGTGCTTTTGGGCGACAGCTGGTTCCAGCTGATCATCGCCGGCGTGCTGGGCGTCCTGTTCACGCAGCTGGCGTTCATCGCGCACGAGGCCTCGCACCGACAGGTGTTCGAATCGGGCCCGGCGAATGACCGTGCCGGCCGCGTGCTGGCCAACGTCTTTGTCGGCATCAGCTACCAGTGGTGGATGAACAAGCACAACCGCCACCACGCCAACCCCAACACCTTGGGCAAGGACCCGGACATCGAGCAGGACACCATTTCGTTCCTGCCGGAACAGGTCGCCGAGCGCAAGGGTTTCATGGCCTGGTTGACCCGCCGCCAGGGCTACCTGTTCTTCCCGCTGCTCACGCTCGAGGGCCTGAACCTGCACGCCACGTCCATCCGGTACCTGTTCTCGCGCGAGACTGTCAAGGGCCGCAAACGCGAGCTGGGCATGGTCTTCGCCCGGCTGGCCCTGTACATCGCGGCCATCTTCTACTTCCTGCCGCTCGGCATGGCCTTCGCCTTCATCGGCGTGCAGCTGGCCGTCTTCGGCGTCTACATGGGTGCCTCCTTCGCGCCGAACCACAAGGGCATGCCGCTGATCCCGAAGGATTCCAAGGTGGACTTCCTCAGCCGCCAAGTCCTGACCAGCCGCAACATCACCGGCCGCACCCGGCTGGGCAACCGCTTTGTCAACGGCCTCATGGGCGGGCTGAACTACCAGGTTGAGCACCACCTCTTCCCGAACATGCCGCGACCCAACCTGGCCCACGCCAGCGAGATCGTCCGTGAGTACTGCGCCACGCACAAGATCCCCTACACCGAGACCACATTGCCGCAGTCGTACGGCATCGTGATCAACTACCTCAACAAGGTAGGCCTGTCCGCGCGGGATCCGTTCGACTGCCCGATGGTCAACACCTACCGCCCTCGGTAAACCCCAGACCTCAAACAACGACGGCGGTGCCTGGCTGGCGCCGCCGTTTCGGCTTAAGTGCGGCTCACGACGGCGGCGGCTGCGCCCGCTGTGTGGCTCTTTCGGCCGCAGTATCCAGCGGATGTGTGATTTCATCCTGCGGCATCCGGCCAATGAGGATGGCAGCGATGGCGAGCACGGGTGACGCCACGGCAACCACCACGTAGATCAGCCAGATCGGAACCACTTCGGCGACCGGACCCGCGAGAGCCATCGACACCGGCATCAGCGCCAGCGAGACAAAGAAGTCCAGGCTGGAGACGCGGCCGAGCAGATGGGGTGGAACCCGGCGTTGCAGCAGCGTTCCCCAGATGACCTGCGCCATACCCCAGGTGTAGCCGCAGGTGGCAAGCGCTGCCGCCATAAGCCAGAAGCTGTTGGTCAAACCGAGAATGCCCATCGGTACTGTCCCAAAGCCCCATAGCAACATCATCAGGGTCAGGTAGCGCCTGGGCAACCGGAAGCTGGACACGGTCAGCGCACCGGCCGCGCCGCCGATGCCGAACATCGCCAGCATGAATCCGAACGTCTGGGCCCCGCCGCCGAGCTGTTGCCGGATGGCGAAGGGCAGCAGCACTTCCAGCGGCCCCATCAGCAGCAGCAACAGGACAATGGCGTAGAGCAGCGTCCACAACAGCCACGGCGTGCGGACCGTATAAGCAACTCCTTCGCGCAGGTCAGCCCACACAGAGGCCCGGGCGGGCACGGAGGGTTCGCTGCCCTCATCCGAGCGCAGACGCAGCAGGATAGTGAAGGCGATGGTGTGGGCGGCGGCGATGAGGGCAGCGGTGTGCCCTGGGCTGGTAGCCGCGATGATCATGCCCGCGACCGCGGGACCGGCTGCCTGCTGCAGCACCGGCCGGATGGTGCCCTCCATGCCGTTGGCGGCGAGAAGCTCCTCGGGCGGCAAGATGCGCGGCAGGATGGCGGAGTACGCCGGAAAGAAGAAAGCCGACGCGATGCCCAGCATCCCCGCAGCGGCCGCCACCTGCCACAGCTGCAGCCGCCCAGTCAGGGCCAGGAGTGTAACGGAGGCCAGAGCCAGCAGGTTTACGGCCTCCACACTGATCAGGATCAGCCTGCGGGGGAGCCTGTCCGCCGCAATGCCGCCGAGCAGGACAAAGGACACCAGCCCGAGACCTGCCAGCGCGGCCACGAGGGAGAGCTCTGCCGGGCCGCCGCCGAGGGCGATGACCTGGTAGACCATGGTCACGGCCCACATCCCGTTGCCGAAGATGGAGATGGACAGGGCCGTGATCAGGATCCTGAAATCGTGCTGGCCCAGCGGTCTCAAGGCCCGGAGCCTCGCGGCCCCGGACGGCTGCGCAGCAGTATTAACCCGCTGTTTCTGTGCGAAAGGCTTCTTCATGGCAGCTGTCATTTCCTGTGCGGCCGAAGTCGGCGCCGTGGTGGTTACGATCGGTCGCGCAGTTTTACTGTCCGCTTGCAACGCTGTCGCGTCAAGTGGGAGCGAAACGTGGAAAACGATGCGGTTTTTTAGAAGAATCCGGCGCTACTCGGGCTCGGACGAATCCCATCCCACGCGGCGAGGCAGTTAGCCATACGATGCTTCTCCCGGACCGGACCGGGCCGGTCGGTCAAGTTCCGGCTACCGGGGCTCACCGCTTGAGGACATTGGGTGGCGTCGCATGAAGGAGTTGAGGGCCACGGCGACCTTGGCGGTGTGGGTGATGGCCAGCGAGTGGTCGGCGCCGTCCACCACCACGTCCTCGGCGTTCGGGAACCAGCCCAGGATGAGCCGGCGAACCTCAGCGAACCACGGCCCGCTGTCGGTGCCACCCACGTGCAGGACTGGACATTTGATGCGGCTGGCATCCTCTGCCGCGAACCGCCAGGCCAGCAGCGCGGGCATGTCGATATCGAAGAACGAGCGCGAGTCCCGCCTCATCTGCTCGACCGATCCCGGCAAGTGCCGCTCCATGTCCGTGCGCCAATGCGGGCCGATGACCAGTGTCAGGAACTCTTCGAGTGCCGCTTCGAGTCCGCGCGCACGGCGGGCGGCGAAGAGCTGCTCGTTGGCGGCGCGGAATTCAGGGGCACTTGGGACGTGCACCGGTGGTGGCTCCACCAGCGTCAGGCTGTGCACTTTCTCCGCCGCGTCCGCGGCAAGCTGCATCGCGACGGCCCCGCTGTAGGAGAACCCCACGACGTGTGCCCGCGGGATCCGTCATGCTTCCAGCAAGGTGCTGCAGTCGGCTGCGTCCAAGGAGATCGATCCCGGCCCCGCAATAGGGGTGCTGTTTCCGTACCCGCGCCGGTGGTAGACGATCGTCCGGAACCGGTCGCGCAGCTGGTCGGCCACGGGGAACAACTCGTCCGCAGTGAGGGCAGTCTGGATGAACACGATTGGCTCACCCGAGCCCTCGTCGAGAACCTCCAGCCCTGCAGCTCCAACCCTGATCAAATCCATCGCCGGGCCTTGACCCAGCTGCTTGGATGCGCGACTACCCACCACGGTGCCTCCCTCACGTCATCTCAGGCTAGACTCCGGTCCGCCTTGAAGCCAGCGCCAGTTGCCCTCGCTTCTTAATGAGAAACTGCTCGATCTGAAGGTGCGGCTGGCAGTCGCAGGGCGGGAAATGCGACGAGTGAGTGCCTATCATCCTGGTTATTAGGAATGGCGGTTGCGGGTCAAAGGGGCGTGTGTGATTTCGGACAGTTTGTCGTTGACGTCGTGCCGGGCGGTCACGATGTTTTCGATTCCGAAGGATTGCAGTCGTGCCGAGTGGAGGGCGATGTATTCGTCGGCTGAACGACGGTTGGCGAAGAGATAAACACCGCCTGCTGACTTGGCCGCGGCGTCCTCGGTCCAGATCTTCCAGATGAGTCCGGGCTGCCCGGCGATGTCGGCCGCGAGATCTGCATACGCCGCGGCTGCTTCGCTACCGAAAGGGCCAGTGGAGGGGAAATCGAAAATGACGAGGTGGGCCATCAGTTAGCTGCTTTCTATCCGTGGGACTGAGGGATGGGCCGAAGCCCTACATCTGGGTGAAGGCCGCGGTGGCCGGGTCCGCCCCGATCCGGTTGCCGGCTTCGAGCGCGGTGATGGCGCTGACCTCGTCCGGGGCAAGCGTCAGCTCGGCCGAAGCGAGGTTCTCAGCCATGCGTTCCGGGCTTACAGTCTTGGGGATGACGATATTGCCCTGTGCCAGATGCCAGGCCAGGACTATCTGCGCCGGCGTCGCGTTGTGCTTGGCCGCCAAGTCGGTGACCGTGGCGTGCTTCAGGTCCGCGCCTTGGCCGAGCGGGCTGTAAGCCTCGATGGCGATGCCGTGCTTGCGGCTCAGCTCCACTGTCTCCGCCTGCTGCAGTGTCGGGTGGATTTCGATCTGGTTGACGGCCGGCACGAGATCCGCCGCCGCGAGCACGGTCTCCAGATGCTCGGGAAGGAAGTTGGAGACGCCGACGGCGCGGGCGCCGCCGTCGGCCTGAATCTTTTCCAGTTCCTTCCAGACCTGGGCGTAGAGGTTCTGTGCCGGAACCGGCCAGTGGATCAGGTACAGATCCACATAGTCCAGTCCGAGCTCGCGCAGGCTGTTATCGAACGCCTTGCGGGCCAGCGACTGCTCGCCGTTGCGCAGCTTGGTGGTGATGAACAGATCCTCGCGGGCAATGCCGCTGGCCTTGAGGGCGGCGCCGACACCGGACTCGTTGCGGTAGGCCGCCGCCGTATCGATATGGCGGTAGCCTGCTTCAAGCGCTGCTTCGACGGCGCGCTGGGTTTCGGCTGGCGGCACCTGGAAGACGCCGAAGCCGAGCTGGGGGATGGAGACGGAGTTGTTCAGTTCGATCTCGGGCACAGTGGCCATGGTGGTTTCCTTCACGGGTAGACGGACAGGCTCTTTCGCGGACTACTTCTTGGGTACGTGGACCCCGAAGACCCGCAGTTCGGCCAAATGCTGCGCGTCTTGGTCCTCGATCGTGATGTCCACGATGTTGTTGCGGCCGTAGCGGGTGCGTTCGACGCCGGTGGCGACCAATTTGGAGCCGGCCGCTCCGGGTGCGATGTAGGTGATTTCCGCCTGACGGGAAACGGAGGGGTGTCCGAGGGATTCGCAGACGAACGCGAAAACAGTGTCGCCCAGGGTAAACAGATAGCCGCCATGCAGGATGCCGTGGCCGTTGAGCATGCTGTCCTGTACCGCCATGGACATGACCACGCGGCCGGCTTCGGCTTCCTCCACCTCGATGCCCAGGTGCTGCGAGGACTTATCGAAGGAGTAGAGGTGGCGGATCCGGTCTTCGACCGTCTCGTAATCTTTGGCTGCGGGCATGGTCACAGTTTCCTCCATGACGGTGGCGTGGGTCTCGAAGTCAACCGTATCGGAGAGACAGCCCGATGGAGGACGCCTGCAAGAAGTCAGTCGTCGCCGGAGAGGATCTGCCGGCGGGCGCTGAGCAGGTCCACCCCGGGACGGTAGGCCACGTAATTCTCCGCGGCATCGAGCACTTCGACGATGTGGGCGCGGTCCGCCCCGACCAGTCCGACGCCGAGCGCGGCGCGCCGGTGCAGGTTGTGATGGTCGACTTCGGCGATGGAAACGTCGAAGCGTTTGCGAACCTCGGCAATGACCGGCCGGACAACAGAGCGTTTCTCCTTCAGGGAATGGACATCTCCCAGAAGCAGGTCCAATTCAATCCAGCCGATCCACATATACCCATGGTGCCTTGGCCCGGATGATTTGTCGCCGTTCCCTGCGGCGGCTAAGGGCTCGGTTCCGTGGCGGAATCAGTTCAGATGCCGGTCGAGGAAGGCCAGGGAGCGGTTCCAGGCATCGGTGGCGGCGGCTTCGTTATAGGCCTTCGGGTTGCGTTCATTAAAGAAGGCGTGGCCGGCATTTGGGTAGACGACCGGCCGGAAGTTGATTCCGGCTTCCTGCAGGCCGGCCTCGACCCCGGGCAGTTTTTCGATCAGCCGGGTATCGCGCTCGCCGTAGAAGGCAAGCACCGGGCAGCCGATGTTGCGAAACTCGTCCACGGTGAAGTCCGCGTGGCCATAAAAGGGTACTGCGGCCTTCAGCTCCGGTTCGTGGACCGCCAGCGACCAGGCATAGGTGCCGCCAAAGCTGAAACCTGTCACGGCGATGCGTCCGGCAACGCCGCCGTTGCCTTTCAGATGATCGAAGCAGCGCTTCGCGTTGGCGGTGATACCCGCGGCTGTCTTCTTCGATCGCAGCGGGGCCAGGAAAGGGCGCATCCGGGGTTGCGTGGCGCTGCGCTTTTCCGGATGTGCCATTGCCTCGCCCAGTTGGGCGGCCACGTCGACGTCCAGGCCAGTACTCGAGAGCAGATCCGGGGCGATAGCGAAGTAACCTTGGGTGGCGAAGCGGTCGGCTACGTCCTTAACATGGTCATTCAGGCCCCACACTTCGTGGATGACGATGAGTCCGCCTTTGAGACCCGGGCCCGGACTGCTCTGGTAGACCGGAAGGGCGTTCTCGCCGGTGCCGATCTCGACCATTTCTCCCATACGGCCACTCTTGCACGGCTTCGCGCGGGGGAGAAGGGGGATTTGCGGTCCATGCAGGTTCAAGATGCGCGCGGGCGCAGGCAGCGGTTTGGGGCAGATGGGCTAACCCAGCGTGTTTAGGATGTTCCCAATATCAATTGGGCCCTAATATGTATTTCTCATTAGTAATGAGCGCGTCCTAATCTGGTTGCAGTGGTATTTATCAAGGCGCGACGAAACGGAGGTGCGTAGTGGAAACCCGGCACCTACGTTACTTTATTGCCGTGGCCGAGGAACGGCACTTCGGCCGCGCGGCCGATCGTCTGCGCATGGCTCAGCCGCCGCTCTCCCAGCAGATCAAGCAGCTCGAAGAGCAATTGGGCACGCTTCTTTTCACCCGCACTACGCGCAAAGTCGAGCTCACGCCGGCCGGTGAAATGCTTTTGGAGCGCGGTCGGCGGATCCTGGAAGACCTGGAAACGCTGGAATCCGATGTCACGCAGGTCGGCACCGGTGTGCAGGGCATCCTGCGGATCGGCTTTGCCGGTTCCGCGACTTACCGCTTAATGCCGCAGATCGTCCGCGAAGCCAAGGACAAGCTGCCCGGGGTCCAGCTCAAGGTCCGCGGCGAGATGCTGACGCCGCAGATGGTGGACGGATTGGAAGACCACACCCTTGACGTGGCGATTCTGCGCCCACCGGTCCGCTCCGCGGGCTTGGAGCTGAAGTTCCTCGAACACGACGAGCTGGTGGTGGCGCTGCCGGATGATTCTCCGCTGGTCGCCTTCGAAACAGTGTCGCTCGAGCAGCTCGCGGGGGAGCAGTTCATCAGCTACCCGGCGAATTCCGCCGTCAACGAGGCCTTCATCGATGCCTGCCGCAAAGCCGGCTTCTACCCGAACGTTGTACAAGAAGCCCGCGAAACGTCCACCCTGCTTTCCTTCGTTGCGGCCGGCACCGGTGTGGCGCTGATTCCCACCACCACACGCACCCTCTCCATCCGCGGCACCGTCTTCCGAGAGCTTAAGGACGCACCCGTCGTCGACCTGGCCATGGCTTGGCGCGGCGCGGATACCCGGCCGCTGGTCGCCCGCTTCACCGAACTACTGCAATCCGTCACCCAGCCCATAAAGGAACGTTGACCCGTGAAAATCGAGCGCATCGAGGCAATTCCCTATTCCATCCCGTACGCGAAACCGCTGAAGTTTGCCAGCGGTCAGGTCACCGAGGCAGACCACGTGCTGATCCGGGTCCACACCGATGAAGGCATCGTCGGCACCGCCGACACCCCGCCGCGGCCCTACACCTACGGCGAGACACAGGACTCCATCGTTTCGGTGGTCACGAAAATCTTCGCACCCGCCGTCGTCGGTCTTGATCCGATGGACCGGCAGAAGATCCACGCCATCCTGTCGCGGACCATCCACAACCAGACCGCCAAGGGCGGGCTGGACATCGCGCTCTGGGACATCATCGGCCAGGCGGCCAACGCCCCGGTGAGTTCCCTGCTGGGCGGCTACACCGACGCCATGGACGTCTCCCACATGCTCGGCTTCCAGCCCGCGCAGAAGCTGCTCGACGAGGCCCTGCGCTTCCGCAGCGACTACGGCATCAACACCTTCAAGCTCAAGGTAGGGCGGCGTCCGCTCGCGCTGGACATTGAGGCCTGCCATGTCCTGCGCGAGGGGCTGGGCCAGGACACCGAGCTGTACCTGGACGCCAACCGCGGCTGGACCGCCAACGAGGCGATGGAAGTGCTGCGCCAGACGGACGGCCTGGGACTCTCGCTGCTCGAGGAACCGTGCGACGCCAAGGAAGCCATGAGCCGGCGCCGGCTGGTGGACAAGTCCCCGATTCCCGTGGTGGGGGATGAAAGCGTTCCGACGGCGGGCGATGTTTCCCGCGAGCTGCTCTCCGGCGGCTGCAACGCGATCAGCATCAAGACCGCCCGCAGCGGTTTCACCGAGGCGCAGCAGATCCTGGGCCTGTGCACCGGACTCGGCGTCGACGTCGTTATGGGTAACCAGATCGATACCCAGATCGGCACCGTTGCCACCGTGACCTTCGGTGCCGCACACGAAGCCACTTCCCGCCGCGCCGGCGAGCTGTCCAACTTCCTGGACATGAGCGATGACCTGCTGGCCGAGCCGCTCGTGATCAAGGACGGCAAGATCAGCGTCCGCCAGGTCCCCGGTGTGGGGGCCGCCATTGATGAAGCCAAGCTGGCGCAATACCGCCAGGACAACAAGTAACCAAAGCCGTTCCCCAAACCGAAGGAATCACATGCTGTTTCTGGTCCGAATGGACGTCAATATTCCCGTCGACATGCCCGCCGAGGAAGCTGCCTCGATCAAGGCCACCGAGAAGGCTTACTCGCAGAAGCTCCAGCAGGATGGCCGCTGGGCGAGCATCTGGCGCGTTGTCGGCGAGTACGCCAACTACTCAGTGTTCGACGTCGAAAGCAACGACGAGCTGCACGAACTGCTCTCCGGGCTGCCGCTGTTCCCGTACATGGACATTGACGTGATCCCGCTGGCGAAGCACCCGTCCTCGATCAAGTAGCACGGCCGCTGCCACCGGCAGACCGACGCCCCTGGCTCCCCGCAGGAGTCAGGGGCGTTGCCTTTGCCGCAGCTAGGGGCGTTGGCCTTCCGGCCGGTACCGCGCCGCCAGCTCGGTGCGGGAACGGATCTGGAGCTTCCCATAGATCCGGGTCAGGTGGTACTCCACCGTCTTGACCGAGACGATCAGCTCCTGCGCCGCCTCGCGGTTGCTCCTGCCCTGCGCGACCAGCAGGGCGACGGCGTGTTCCTGCGCCGTCAACGAACTGGCATCCGAGTCTTCGCGGCGCTGCACGTCCACGCCGCTGGCAGCCAGTTCACGGTCGCAGCGAGCTACATAGGCCTGCGCACCCAGCAAGGCGAAGGCCTGGCGGGCTGCGGCAAGCTGCTCCGCGGATTCGCGCCGTTTGCCCGCGCGCCGCAGGCTCTGGCCATAGGAGTACTGCACACGGGCACGGTGATAAGGGGCGGACAGCGGAGCCAGCTGCCCCAGCGCCCCTTCGAACGAGCGGCGCATGGCGTCGAGGTCGCCGCGCGCTGCGTGGATGCGGCCGCGCACCGCTCTCAGCTGGGACAGCGACGTGCGGTGCCGGCGCTCCGCGGCCAGGCTCTCGTACGGCGCAAGGAACGCCGAGGCTTCGTCCAGCCGGTCGAGCAGGACCAGGGCGTTGGCATAGGTATCCTGCCAGATCCAGAAGAACGGTTCGGACCGCCGCGCGGTGTGCGTCTGCGCCAGCGGCGCGAGCACCCGGACAACCCCCTGGTAATCCGTTCCGGCTTCCAGCAGCTGGGCCTGCGCCAGCAGTGCCGGGCTCAGCATGCTTTCGTAGTTTTCCGCCGAGGCGGACCCGAGCCGGAGATGCTCCCTGGCCTGGTCCGGGTTGCCGCGCAGGGCATGGATCTGGGCACCGGTCCAATGGAGCAGCGGCCGCAACAGATCCAGCTGTGCCCGCTCCAGTTTCGCCGTGGCCGCGCCGACCGTGGCGAGGGCGGCGTCCCAGTCACCCAGCGTGAAGTGCGTGCGCGCCAGCCAGGCGCTGGCCCACAGCGAGATGCGCAGCGAGCCGGAACGGTACTCCGTGGGGACAGCGGCCTCCAGCTGCATGCGGGCGGTTTCCGGATCGTCCAGGGCGAGCCGGGCCCAGCCGCTGCCCAGCAGGACCCGCTGGCTGTGGGCACCTGGAGGGGCATCGGCGAGCACATGCTCATAGTGCCGTTGGGCGGCGTCGGGCTGGCCCGAGGCCGCCAGCCCCAGACCGATGATCGCCTCCGTCTCGATGGCGGTTGGGCTGCCGGGGGCCGCCAAGTCGACGGCACGGGTGGCCCACTCGATAATGTCGGCGCCCCGCCATCGTGCCAAGGCATGAATGACCTGGCGCTGGGCGATTTGGGCGCCGATCGCACGGTCCTCGGGCGGCCGGCGCTTCCAAGCATTGTCCAGATGGAACTGCGCCTCGGCCTCCCGGCCCCGGCAGATGGCGAGGTAGCCCAGCACACCGTCGCGCTCGGCCGTAGCGGGCATGCTCTCAAGCGCCGGAAGCAGGCGGATGGCCCGGACCAGGCGTCCGGCACCGACCAGCGCATCGGCCGCCCGCACCAGCCTGCCCTGCCTATTGCGCGCCTGGGTGCTGAGCCTGCTGGCCTCCAGGAGCGCGTCGGCGGCAGCCGCCCATGCCCCGGTGGAGGCCTGGGTGGAAGCGAATTCATCCAGTTTGTCCGCCAGCTTGTCGTCGGCGGCCGGAGCGGACCGCGCAAGATGCCACAGATGCAGGGCCTCGTCAGGCAGGACCTCGGCCGCCTGGCGGTGCAGTTCGGCTCGCCGCAGTCCGGACAGCTGGTCATAGACCGCGGCCCGGAAGAGCGGCAGCCGGAAATCGAGCAGGTGCGCATTGTCGGAGAACTCGGTCCGCAACAAGCCTGTCGCCACGGCGGCGTCCATGACGGCCAGGGGATCGGAAACCCCTGCGATTGCGGCGATGTCGAATAGGTCGCCGGACTGGCCGATGATCGCCGTCGCCTCGATCAGTGCCCGGACCGCGGCGGGAACCTCGGCGAGCTGGTGCGCCACCTGGGCTGCGACGGCCGTCGAGGCCGGCAGCCGGCTGAGACCGTCCCCGGCGGCACGGGCGGGCAGCTCCGGCAACAGCTCGCAGACATAGCCGGGCAGGCCGCCGGTGTGGCGGCGGATCTGCTGCGCGGCAGGCCCGGACAGCTCCCGGCCGGTGAGGTGTTCGTGCAGCTCGCGGATTTCGCCGGGGGACAGCGGCTCAAGCAGCAGCCGGGTGATCCGGTGGCCGGACAGGTGGCGCGCAGTGGCACGGTCGATCGCGGCCGTGCTGTCGAGGGTCAGCAGGACCAGCAGCGGACCCGAGGCCGGGTCTTCCGCCAGCTGGAGCAGCTCATGAACGGAATCGGCGTCGACCCACTGGATATCTTCAAGAACGACGGCGACCGGCCCGTCTTCCCGGAGCAGGTCGAGCAGGTCCGCCGGATCGCTGCCCAGTGCCAGGCGGGACAGGCCGGACCGGGGCGCGGACTCGACCCACGGGAGTCCGCCGGAGCGCAGGACCCGCAGTTCCGGATGGCCGGCCAGGAATTTTTCCAGCACCGCGCTCTTGCCGATGCCGCCGGGCCCGAACAGGACCGCGGTCCTGGACCTACCCTGTTTAACGTCCTGCAGGAGCTCCCCGAGAACGGAGAGCTCCTGCAAACGCCCGACAAAGAGGCTGTCGTAATTCCGGTAAACCATCGCCTACGAGCTTAGCCCGCCCGAGCTTAGCCCGATGGCGCCGAGGGCACCGATCAGCCCAGATCGCCGCCGGCCACGGGCAGGATGGTGCCCGTAATGTAGGACGCTTCGTCCGAGGCCAGGAAGACGATGGCCGCGGCCTGCTCGTCCAAGGTCCCGTAGCGCTTGAGCAGCGAAGAGTCCACCGTCTGATCGACGATCTGCTGGTACCAGATTTTTTCCTGTTCCTGCTCCGGTTCGGGTCCGCGCTTGACCTTGCGGGCCGGGGCCTCGGTGCCGCCCGGGGCCGTGGCGACCACGCGGACGCCGTGCTGGGCAGCTTCCAGAGCCAGCGACTGGGTCAGGGCATTGACGCCCCCCTTCGCCGCCGCGTACGGCGCCCGGTTCACACCGCGGGTGGCCACCGAGGAAACGTTGACGATCACGCCGGCGCCCTGTTCGATCAGCTGCGGCAGAGCCGCGCGGCAGGTCCACAAGGTGGGGAACAGGGAGCGTTGGATTTCTTTCTGGATCTCCTCGGCGGCGTAATGCTCGTACGGCTTGGCCCAGATGGTGCCGCCGACGTTGTTGATCAGCACATCGATCCGGCCGAAGGCGGCGACGGCTTCGGCCACCGCCGACTCCGCGCCGTCGAACTGCTCCAGATCGGCCGTCACGCTGCTGGCCTTGGCGCCGGTGGCGCGGAGCTCCGCTGCCACCTCATGGACCAGTTCGGCACGGTCCACCAGCACGACGGCGGCGCCTTCCGCACTGATCCGGCGGGCCACGGCCAGCCCGATGCCTTGCGCGGCGCCGGTAACGACGGCGATCTTGCCCTCGAACCGGCCCGGAAACACCTTGGGCGAACCGGCGGGCGTTGCCTCCGGGGCACCGGTCATGCCGAGGCTCCGACCAGATCCGCTGCGACTGCCAGCGCAAACTTCTCCGAGTAGAAGTTCGCCGGGGTGATGCCCTCGGACTTCAGGTAGCCGCGCACTGCCTCGACCATGGGAGGCGGACCGCAGAGGTAAACATCGACGTCGCCGTCATTGACATGCGTCGGCTCGATCAGCGCGGTCACGTAGCCCTTGTTCGGGGCCTCGCTGTCCGGATCCGCCACGCAGTAGTCCCAGGTGAAGCCCTCGATTGTCTCGGCGTAGTGGCGCAGCTTGTCCAGCTCCACCAGATCCGCATCCGTGGTCACGCCGAGGATGAGGTGTACCGGCTGGCCGGGCGCCGTCGTCGTCATGGTTTCGAGCATGGCCAGCAGCGGGGCCAGTCCGGTGCCGCCGCCGAGCAGCAGGGCTGGGCGCTTGGGCTCGCGGAGGAAGAAGCTGCCCATGGGGCCGGTGAACTCCAGGGTGTCTCCGACCTTGGCCTCGTCGCTCAGGTAGGTGGACATGGCGCCGCCGTCGGTGATCTTGACGAGGAAGGAGATCTCTTCCACGTCCGGGCCGTTGCTGAAGGAGTAGGAACGCTCGACGCCGCGGCCGGGCACCTGGATGTTGACGTACTGGCCAGGCAGGTAGGCCAGCGCGGCCCGGTCGCCGACGGACATGCTGAAGCCGATGGTGGTCGGCGAGTAGCGCTTGATGTCCGTGACCGTGCCGGTGTGCGTGCTGGCACCGGTCTTGGCCATGTCCGAGGTGGTGGGGATCTGCAGCACCAGGTCGCTCTTCGGCGTCATCTGGCACGGCAGCGCGTAGCCGGCGTCCGCCTCGTCGTCGGTGAGCGCCTCGTCAATGTAGTCGCCGCCGTCATACGTACCGGACTCGCAGAGGGACTTGCAGGTACCGCAGGCGCCGTCGCGGCAGTCCAGCGGAATGTTGATGCGGGCCTTGTACGAGGCGTCCGCGACGGTCTCGTTGGGACCGCAGTTGATGAAGCGGGTGACGCCGTCTTCGAAGCTCAGTGCAACCTTGTAGGTCATGGGGGTGTTCCTTTCCGGATGCTTCAGATCAGATGTGGTAGATGTCCACGACGTGGTGGATGTAGTCGTTCTTCAGCACGACCTTCTTCTTCGTGATGACGGGCTGGCTGCCGCTGCAGTCGAGCGTGTAGAAGGAGGTGCCGAAGTAGGTGTCCACGTTGTTGTAGCGGTAGTACAGGGTGAACCAGTTGAAGCGGATGTCGATGACATCGCCCAGCTGTTCGACGATTTCAACGTTGGTGATGTTGTGGCCGGTGCGCGGTTCGGGCAGGCTGGTGGCGCTGGATCGGTCGGTGCGGATCCGGAAGACCCGGTCCTCCAAGCCGCCGCGGTTGGAGTAGTAGATCAGCGAGATCTCGCGCTGCGGGTCCTCGGTGAGCTCGTCGTCGTCGGCCCAGGCAGGCATCCAGAACTCGGCGTCGGGGTGGTAGCAGTCGAGCCACTTCTCGAACTCGCGGTCATCCAGGAAGCGGGCTTCCCGGTACAGGAACTGGCGGATCTGTTCGAGTTGGACCGCCTGTTCCTCGGCGCCCAGGGGAATGGTGGTTGTTTCGGTGCTCATGATGGTATTCCTTCCGCTCTCGCTCTAGTGTCCGCAGCCGGTTGACGTGCCGGCCTGCCCGGCGGCGGGGTTCGCGGCGCGCTCAGCGGCCTCGCGTTCCTCGGCGGCGACGGCGGTGCGCATGGTCTCGGCCCAGTAGCTGTGCTGGACGGGGTAGAGGCCTTCGTCTTCGGTCTTCGCGCCGCTGGAGAGCGGGTTCAGGCCGATCTTCTTGGCCTGCTCGTCAGGGCCGTTGAGCTGGTGGGTCACGCCGCGGCTCATATCGTTCCAGGGAGCGGTTTCGGCCAGGTAGGTCTTCTGGCAGGAGCGGAACTCTTCCAGGTCATCCGGGGTGGCCATGCCGGAGGCGTTGAAGAAGTCCTCGTACTGCCGGATCCGGTTTGCCCGGGCCGCGTCGGACTCGCCCTTAGGCGCGATGCAGTAGATGGTGACCTCGGTCTGATCCACCGAGATGGGCCGGAAGTGGCGGATCTGCGAGGAGAACTGGTCCATGATGTAGACGTTCGGGTAGAGGCAGAGGTTGCGCGAGGCGCCGACCATGAACTCTGCCTTGTCCACGCCGTGCTCGTCGGCCAGTTCCTGCCGGCGCTCGTACAGCGGGCGGTCTTCGGGGTTGCCCCACCACATCCACAGCAGCAGGTGGCCGTGCTCGAAGGAGTAGTAGCCGCCGCCCTGCTTGCCCCAGGTGCCCGCGTCCATCGCCTTGGTCTCGTTGGCCGATTCGCCGGTCCCGCGCCGCGAGGTGGTGGCGGCGTAGTTCCAGTGGGTCGCGGAGACGTGGTAACCGTCGGCACCGTTCTCGGCCTGGACCTTCCAGTTCCCGTCATAGGTGTAGGTGGAGGCCCCGCGGAGCACTTCCAGGCCCTCCGGCGACTGGTCGATCAACATGTCCATGATCTTGGTGGAGTCGCCGAGGTGCTCTTCGAGCGGCTTGACGTCTTCCTTCAGTGAGCCGAAGAGGAAGCCGCGGTAGGACTCGAAGCGGGCGACCTTGGTCAGGTCGTGCGAGCCGTCCTTGTTGAACTGCTCCGGGTAGCCGGCGTCGCGGGAGTCCTTGACCTTGAGCAGCTTGCCCTTGTTGTTGAACGTCCAGCCGTGGAACGGGCAGGTGAAGTTGTTCCGGTTATCCGTCTTGCGCCGGCACAGCATCGCACCGCGGTGACTGCAGGCGTTGACCAGGCAGTTGAGCTCGCCGTCCTTGGACCGGGAAATGACCACCGGGGTCCGGCCGATGTAGGTGGTGAAGTAATCGCCGACGTTCGGGATCTGGCTCTCATGCGCCAGGTACACCCAGTTGCCCTCGAAAATGTGCTTCATCTCGAGTTCGAAGATCTCCTCATCGGTGAAGATCTTGCGTTTGGCCCGGTGGATCCCGTTCTCGTGATCCTCGACGACGGCATCGTCCAGCGTAGCGCTGACATCGCTCAGTGCCTGGGTCATCTTCGTCTCCTTCATGTATGTCCGTGGCCACGCAACCTTGTGGTCGCTGTCACACGGGGTCTTGGCATTTAGCGACTACTCTTCCAGTCGGAGGTACACCTCACACTAGGGACGCCCCTAGGGTTGACCTAGGGTGGGATTGAAACGATCTACATCTCAATACTGCTGTTTTTCGTATTTGTGCGTCCTAAATAATGTGGTTAGGGTTACAGGAACACGTTTTTCTGTATCGCTGCTCACCTATCAGCAATGCGGGACGCGGCTTGGGGAAACAGGGCCGCAACCGGCAGCGGTACCGCCAAGGGAAAAGAAGGAAACGACATGACACAGGAAATCCAGGCCACCGCCGCCGCCTCGGGCGCCAACGCCACCGAACGCTTCCGCGAGAACAAGAAGTTCGCCGCTGACACCAGCAAGGAGCGCGTCAACCTGCTGGCGTCCCGCGTGATCGGGGCGATCAATGACACGATTCTGGAAGAAAAGGTCACCTACGACGAGTACAACGCGCTGAAGGCGTGGCTGATCCAGGTCGGCGAGGACGGCGAATGGCCGCTGTTCCTCGATGTGTGGGTAGAGCACTCCGTCGAAGAGGTGGCCAGCGAAGACCGCGAGGGCAGCAAGGGCACCATCGAGGGCCCGTACTACGTTCCGGATTCCCCGAAACAGCAGACCCCGGCCACGCTGCCGATGCGCGACGACGAGCCCGGCACGCCGCTGCTGTTCCAGGGCCGCATCACCAACGTCGACGGCGAACCGCTGGCCGGCGGCATTGTCGAGATCTGGCACGCTGATGACAAGGGCTTCTACTCCCAGTTCGCACCGGGCCTGCCCGAGTGGAACCTGCGCGGCACCGTGGTTGCCGATGCCGACGGTTTCTACCAGATCAACACCATGCAGCCGGCCCCGTACCAGATCCCGACGGACGGTGCCTGCGGCAAGCTGATCGCCGCCGCCGGCTGGCACGCCTGGCGTCCCGCGCACATCCACGTCAAGGTGCACGCTGCCGACCACCAGCTCATCACCGCCCAGCTGTACTTCGTGGGCGACGAGCACCTCTCGGATGACATCGCCTCGGCCGTGAAGCCTGAACTGGTCCTGGATCCGCAGGACAAGGCGGACGGCACCGGCCGCGAAGTCACCTACAACTTCGTGCTGGACCCGGCCAAGTAAAACCGGCGCCGGTCTTTGCGGCACCGTGAGCGGAGATGGATCCGTTCACGGTGCCGCTGCATTTAAGTAGTCCGGCCGCGGAATGGTCTTCTCTGCGATACGGTCAATGCTGATAGGGACAGCGCCGCCGCAGTGGTGGCAGAGGAAGGGGCCGGCAATGACTTTAGTGGGGTCTGCGGCGACGGTGGTGCTGCTGCGCGATTCCCTGGCCGGACCGGAAGTGCTGTTGCTCGAGCGGCCGCGGCACACCGGTTCCTTCGCCGGCGCCTGGGTTTTCCCGGGCGGCCGGGTGGATCAGGAGGATTACGCCGCCGCTTCAGCGGATGCCAATAACGACGGCGCCGCGGACGGGTTCGGGGACGAGGCGCACGAGTTGGCAGCCGCCCGCCGTGCCGGGGTGCGGGAAACGCAGGAAGAGACGGGCGTGCTGGTTCCGCCGGAGAGCCTGGTCCACGTGTCCTGCTGGATCCCGCCGACCGAGGCGACGAAGCGGCTCAAAACCTGGTTCTTCCTCGCGCCCGCCCCGGAGCAGGAGATAAAGCTGAACGAGGGCGAGCTGATGGACTACGCGTGGCTGACCCCCGCCGAAGCCCTGCGCCGCCATCAGGAAGCAACCATGCAGCTGGTTACGCCGACCTGGGTGACACTGCACCTACTGCTACAGGACTCGACCGTGGCCGCGGCCATGGAGCGGGCGGCTTCGGGTAAACCGGAGACCTTCCAGAGCCGCCGCCTCGCCGCCAGCGGAGGCAGCCAGGTGATTGTCTGGGCCGGCGACGCGGAGTATGAACAGAACGCTCTCGCGGCACAGGCCACCGGCAGACACCGGCTGACAATGAACGGCTTGAACTGGATCTACGAGCGGAGCTAGCCGGCCCGCTTCGGCAAAAATCAGGCGTTGGCGGTGTTGCCCGCGCTGCCGCCGGATACCTTGTAGCTCCACAGCTCCGCGGACATGCCCACGGGCTTCTGCGCCGGCGCGCCCTCGCCGCCTTCCTGCGAGTGGCCGTGGCCGAAAGCCTTCGAGCTCTTCCACGCCTCGAAGGACTCCTCGTCCCGCCAGCGGGTAATGACCAGCCAGGTGTTGCGCTCGTCGGTGGGCTGCAGCAGTTCGAAACCCTCGAAGCCGTCCTGGTTGTCCACGGCGCCGGCGCGGGCCGCGAAGCGTTTGGCCAGCTCGTCTCCGGAGTCGGCGGGTACGGTGATGGCGTTGATTTTCACGATGCTCATGGGCCTATTATGCTCGGCACCCCTGACCATAGACTGGGTCCAGCCCTATATGACGGCCTTTTATGGCAGGAGCGCACTATGGCACGGAAGAAAACGTGGAAGGAACTCAACAACGGCCAGAAGGCCAAGGGCGCGCTGATGATCGGCATCCAGCTGGGACTGCAGGCCGTGGCGCTGAAGGACCTGAAGCGCCGCTCGGCCGCGGAAGTGAACGGGCCAAAGGCAGCCTGGGTCGCTGGTACCTTCGTCAATTTCCTGGGCCCCATTGCCTACTTCCTTTTCGGCCGCAGGAAGGCTTAGCTTTTCGGCCAGTCGCGGTAGGGGATCCGATCGATCGTGACGATTTGTCCCAACCTGCTCCATTCGTTGAGCCCCAGCCGGGCCAGCGGCTTCAACCTGCGTGCCTCCGGATGCTTGCCGTCCATCATCTCCTGATTCACGACGGCGAAGCTCACCTCCCCGAGGACCAGCCACGAATTGCCCACCGGGATGATCCGGTGCAGCTTGCATTCCAGCGCTGCCGGCGATTCCGCAACCCTCGCCGGACGCACGGTGCGGCTCGGCTCCATCGCCAGCCCCACGGCGTCGAACTCGCTGATGTCCGCCGGAAAATTGGTCCCCGTGCCGTTGATCTCAGCGAACAGGTCCTCCGAGGCGAAGTTGACCACGAATTCGCCGGTGGCCTCCACATTGTTCAGCGAATCCTTGCGTGCCGTCGGGGTGAACTGGACAATCGGCGGATCGGTGGAGGCGACCGTGAAGAAGGAGTGCGGGGCAAGATTGGGGATACCGTCGGCACTGAGCGTTGAAACCCAGGCGATGGGGCGCGGGATGACCACGGAGGTCAGGAACTTGTAGAAGTCCCGGGGGCCGAGGTCATCAGGGGAGAAATCCACTCGCATGGTTTCATCAGACCATAGCTGCGCACATCCGGCGTAGTGGTCCGCGGCTGGCCAGTGCTGTCTGCACCCACGGTTTCCTACGTTCGACGACGAGTAGGGGTTTTCGCCCGCGGCGGTTCGTCACGATGCGGACAAGATGCGCCGCGCGCCGTTGACCAGCACTATGGCCATAGATATTGTGATGCGGGGCACACATTGAAGTGTTTGGCTGTGCCTTGCTTTGTTGGGAACCCGGGATTTGGAGAAGCAAGTGAAGAAACTTCGTGCAGCCTTTGCCCTGACAGCCGTGCTGGCCCTGACCGCCTGCGGCGGCGGCAGCCCCTCCGGTGAGGAAGGCGGCGGCGGATCGCCCGGTGCCGGCGGAGAGCTGACTCCGGTAAACGTTGGCGTCATCCCCATTGTCGACGTCGCCCCGATCTACCTCGGCGAAAAGGAAGGGTTCTTCGAGGAGGCCGGACTCGACCTTGAGCTGACCCAGGCGCAGGGCGGGGCGGCGATTGTCCCGGCGATCACCAGCGGACAGATGGACTTCGGCTTCAGCAATGTCACCTCCCTGATCATCGCCCGGTCCAAGGGGCTGCCCATGCAGATGGTCGCAAGCGGCTCGTCCACCACCGGCGACGAAAACGAGGACTTCGCCGCCGTGATGGTCAAACCGGACAGCGGCATCAAGGAGATCACGGACCTTGAGGGCAAGAAGATCGCGGTCAATACGCTGAACAACATCTCTGACTCCACTATCAGCGCCGCAGTCGAAGAGGCCGGCGGCGATCCTTCCAGCGTGGACTACGTGGAGATGCCGTTCCCGGATATGCGCGCCGCCCTTGAGCAGGGCAACGTCGACGCCATCGCCGCCGTGGAGCCGTTCCTGACCCTCGCCCGCCAGGACGGGGCGGTTTCGGTCTTCTCCAACTATGCGCATCCGGTGGAGGACCTGACCGTGGCCGTCTACTTCACCTCGGACGAGATTGCCGAGCAGAAGCCGGAAGTCACCGAGGCCTTCATCAGCGCGATGAAGAAGTCCCAGGCCTTCGCCGAAGAGAACCCGGACAAGGTGCGGGCGATCCTGCCCGAGTACACGCAGATTGATCCCGCCATCATTGAGGAGCTCACGCTGCCGAAGTTCGCGCAGGAAGTGAACGCGGAATCCATCCAGGAGATCGCCGACATCTCCCTCGAGGGCGGTTTGATCGAGGAGATTCCGGACATGGAGGCACTGCTGCCGCGGTAGCCGAAGCGCACATCCGGTTCGCCGTGGTAGCCAAATGGGCATCGAAGCAGCATGTTTCGGTGCCCATTGCCACGGCGGGCGGAGGAGATGGAAGTGCTTTCACAACTATTGACTTTTTCAATGAATTAGTTTTACCGTGGGGTATCTTCCTGTGACTGTGCTCACGGGATCTGTTGGCTGAGGGAAGTCTTCCGGGTGCCGGAACATCACGAAGGGTACGTGTAAGGATGCGCAACCAAGGGTTGGGTTCATGGATTCACAAACGCCGCGTTAAGTCCGCGGGCAAAACCGCCATCATCAGCAGTGCGGGTCAGCTGGCGTATGACGACTTTGCGCTTCGCGTGGACCGACTTGCCAGCGCCTTTGCCGATCGCGGTCTTGCGAAGGGTGACCGGCTGGCCTACCTCGGCGAAAACCACGCGGCCTTCCTCGAGACGTTCTTCGCCTGTGGAACCCTGGGGGCAATTTTCGTCCCGCTCAACACCCGCCTCGCACCGCCGGAGATCCAGTTCGCGCTGCAGGATTCAGGCAGCAAAATCCTGGTCCATGCGCGCACGCTCGAAGGGCTTGCCGTCCGCGGAGGCCGGGAAACGGCGGTGACACACCGGCTGGTCGTCGAGGACGGCCCGGCCACTGTGTCGCCGGACGGGGAGATCGAATCCGGCACCGCCGTCGAGCTTTTTGAAGATGCCATCGCTTCGGGCTCCGACGAGCACCGCGATGTGGAGGTCTCGCTGGATGACCCGGCGATGATTCTTTACACCTCGGGGACAACCGGCCGGCCCAAGGGTGCCCTGCTGACGCACGGCAATATGACCTGGAACAGCTTCAATGTCCTGGTGGACTATGACATGGCCAGCACCGATGTGGCCCTGATGATCGCCCCGATGTTCCATGTCGCCTCGCTCGGCATGGGCGTGCTGCCGGCGCTGCTCAAGGGGGCCACGGTGGTCCTGGAGCCCAAGTTCGAGCCCGGCCGGACCCTGCAGTTGATCGAACAATACAAGGCGACGAGCATCAGCGGGGTGCCCACTACCTACCAGCTGCTCTGCGAGCATCCGGACTGGGACAAGACGGACATCAATTCGCTGCAGAAGCTGACCTGCGGTGGTTCCGCGGTGCCGATGCGGGTGCTGGAAGCCTATGAATCCCGCGGGCTGTCCTTCTCTGGGGGTTACGGTATGACGGAGACGGCGCCGGGTGCCACGAGCCTCGCGCCCAACAAATCGCGCGAAAAGGCAGGGTCAGCCGGACTGCCGCACTTCTTTACCGACGTCCGCATTGCGGATCCTGCCGGTAAAATCTTGCCCGCCCGCGAGGTCGGTGAAATCCAGATTTCCGGACCGAATGTCATCAAGGAGTACTGGAACCGGCCAGATGCCACGGCGGAGAGCTATGCCGATGATGTCTGGTTCAAGTCCGGGGACATGGGCTATGTGGACGAAGAGGGGTATCTGTTCATTTCGGACCGGCTTAAGGACATGATCATTTCCGGCGGCGAAAACATCTACCCCGCCGAGGTCGAGCAGATCATTGTGGAACTCGAGGCCGTCAGCAGCGTTGCGGTGATCGGTGTTCCGGATCCGAAGTGGGGGGAAGTGCCGCGGGCCATCGTGACGGTCCGTGAAGGTTTCAACCTGTCGGAAGAAGACGTCCAGAACCATCTGCGGGACCGCCTCGCCCGCTACAAGATTCCCAAGAGCGTGGTGGTCGTGGAGGACCTGCCGCGGACGGCCAGCGGCAAGATCCGCAAGGCGGATCTGCGCAAACAGTACTCCAGCTGATTCCGTCCGGGGACTGCGGCAAGAAAAGCTGATCCTGCCAGCCTGGCAGGGTCAGCTTTTCCCCGCGTCTGCGGTCTCCGGCTCCGCATACAGTTCGTCGATCAGGGCCAGGCCGCGGTTGGCCCAGGCAATTTCCTGCTCGGCCCGCGCTATCAAGCCCTCGTAGGTGAACTTCTTGAACGCGGCTGTCTTGCGACGCTGCTCCGGCGGGACCTTGGCCAGGCGCCGGTTGAGCATGGGGCTGGCGCCTTCTTCGATTTCGCGCACTTTGTCGTGCCACTGCTGCAGCAACTCCGTATGGTGCCGGATGTGCGCCAGCATCTGCTCCCGGGCCGCGTCCGGCTCCGCCCACTCCAGGTAGGCGGCCTTCAGGTGCGCCGGGTCCCGCACGCGCGCGTAGTCCAAGGTTCCGTTCATCCAGGTCCGGAAGGCCGCCACGCCTGCTTCCGTGATGTGGTACTGCCGCTTCTTGCCGCGCTGGCCCCAGCTGATCTCTTCGCCTTCGAGCAGTCCGTCCTTCTCCATCCGCCGCAGCTCCGGGTAGATCTGCGAATCCGGTGCATGCCACACGTGGCCCACCGACGATTCGAACTCCTTGTAGAGGTCGTAGCCGGTCATCGGTTCAACCGTCAGCAGTGCCAGCAGGGCGTAGCGAAGACTCACGCGTCAACCTTTTCTCGTCGGTGTGTTGCAAACCACTATATCCATAGATATGCTGTGTCCCACGGCACTAACTATGGAGATAGATAGTGGATCAGTCGAGTAGTGCCGACCCAACTCTTATTCATCTTGTACTTATTCAATCCGGGTCCCTTCTGTCATAGCAGATGAGATGCCCGGTGACCGGAAGGAATCACCGTGACCGCAGTGCAGTCCACCAGTTCCACGACCAATAAGGTCCTGGGCCATCCGCTGAACGCCTGGTACGTAGCCGGCTGGGACCACGAAGTGACCCGCAAGCCGATGTCCCGCCGCGTCGCGAACCGCCCGCTGGCCCTGTACCGGACCGAGGACGGCAAGGCCGTTGCGCTGGCGGATGCCTGCTGGCACCGGCTGGCCCCGCTGTCGATGGGGAAGACCATGGGCAAGGACGGAATCCAGTGCCCGTACCACGGCATCGTCTACAACTCGGCCGGCCGCTGCGTGTCCATGCCGGCGCAGGAAACCATCAACCCCAGCGCCACGGTGCCGTCCTTCCCTGTGGTGGAGCGCTACCGCTATGTCTGGGTCTGGCTGGGCGATCCGACCAAGGCGGATCCGGACCTGGTGCCGGATATGCACCAGATGTCTTCCGAGGAGTGGGCCGGCGACGGCGAAACCATCCACGCCGACTGCAACTACCAGCTGGTGCTGGATAACCTGATGGACCTGACGCACGAGGAATTTGTGCACTCGTCCTCGATCGGCCAGGAAGAGCTCAGCGAGTCCGACTTCGTGGTCACCCACGACGGCAGCACGGTCACGGTCTCCCGTTGGATGCACAATATCGATGCGCCGCCGTTCTGGCTGAAGAACATGCGGGACAAGTTCCCCGGCTTCGAGGGCAAGGTGGACCGCTGGCAGATCATCACTTTCCAGGCCCCCTCGACCATCAACATCGACGTCGGGGTGGCCAAGGCCGGCACCGGCGCGCCGGAGGGCGACCGCAGCCAGGGCGTCAACGGCTTTGTCATGAACACCATCACCCCGGAGACGGACCGGTCCTGCCACTACTTCTGGGCGTTCATGCGCAACTACCGGCTGGAGAGCCAGCTGATCACCACCCAGCTGCGCAACGGCGTGCACGGGGTGTTCGGCGAAGACGAGGAAATGCTCAAGGCCCAGCAGGCGGCCATCGATGCGAACCCGGACTACGAGTTCTACAACCTCAACATCGACGCCGGCGGCATGTGGGTGCGCCGCCTGATCGAACGCATGCTCGAAACCGAAGGACGCCTGGTCCCCACCGCGTAGGGGCCGGCCACACGTGAGACAGGTTATGAACTAATGGCAGCAACAAACGTCGAGGTCTGGCAGCAGGCAACTGTTCTCGAGGCCCGGGCCATCGCCACCGACATCCAGCGCATCGTCCTGGAACCCTCCTTGCCCAAGAAGGCGGAGCCGGGCTCGCACGTGGACCTGAAGGTCATGATCGACGGCGAGCAGGACAAGCGCTCCTACTCCGTGGTCGAGTCCAGCGAGGACGGCAGGCGACTGGTTATCAGCGTGATGAAGGCGCCGCAGTCCCGCGGGGGTTCGCTCTTCATGCACACGCTGAAGCCGGGAGAGACCCTGGAGATCACCCAGCCGCTGCAGAACTTCCCGCTGCGCGTGGGTGCCGAACGCTACATCCTGCTGGCCGGCGGCATCGGCATCACGGCCATGATCAACATGGGCCGCGTGCTGAAGAACCTGAAGGCCGACTACACGTTCGTCTATGCCGGGCGGAGCCGCGCGGCGATGGCCTACCTGTCCGAGCTGCAGGAACTGCACGGCGAGAACCTGGTGGTCCACATCGATGACGAAGGCACCTCGCTTAAAGTGGACGAACTGGTCGCCTCCGCGGACCTGGATACCGAACTGTACATGTGCGGTCCCATCCGGTTGATGGACGTGGTCCGCCGCGCCTGGACCGAGCGGGAGCTGAACCTGCCGAACCTGCGCTACGAGACCTTCGGCAACTCCGGCTGGTACGACCCGGAAGAGTTCATCGTCCGGATTCCGCGGCTCGGCGTCGAGGCCAAGGTCGGCCAGGGCCGCTCCATGCTGGAAACCCTGGAAGACGCCGGCGTGGGCATGATGTTCGACTGCCGCAAGGGCGAATGCGGGCTCTGCGAAGTGAGGATACTGGAACTCGACGGCGCCGTGGACCACCGCGACGTGTTCTACTCCGAACGCCAGCAAAACGCCACGCAAAAAATGTGCTGCTGCGTCTCCCGCGCCGTCACCTCCAAAACCGGAGCCAAGGCCGACGCCGACCCGCACCGCGGCCCGGCACTCGTGACCATCGAGGTCTCGTAAACCAAGCCAACGGGACGCCCCACAATTTCGAGCAAACTTCGAGAAAGACAGTAGTGAATGGAACTGCGCGAGCGGATCAATAAATCGGCCATGTCTCCTTATCAGTGGCTGATCATCGGACTGTGCGTCCTGCTGAACGCACTCGACGGCTTCGACGTCATGGCCATGGCCTTCACCGCCACCAGCGTGACCAACGATTTCGGCCTCAGCGGCACCGAGCTTGGCCTGCTGCTCAGCGCCGGGCTTGTGGGGATGGCCATCGGCTCCTTGGTGCTGGCGCCCTTTGCCGACGTCGTCGGACGCCGACCGATGATCCTGGTTTCACTGGCGCTGGCGGCAGGCGGAATGTTCCTGTCCGCGCTGGCGAACTCGGCCGTCGAACTGGGGCTGTGGCGGGTGGTCACCGGCCTGGGTGTCGGCGGCATCCTGGCCTGCACCAACGTCATTGCGAGCGAGTACTCCTCGGACCGTTGGCGCGGCCTGGGCATCGGCATCTATACCGCCGGCTACGGCGTCGGCGCCACGCTGGGCGGCATGGCGGCCGTGTCGCTGCAGGGCAGCTACGGCTGGCGTTCGGTCTTCGTGTTCGGTGGCATTGCCACCGCTGCCGCACTGGTGCTGCTGGCCGTCCTCCTGCCGGAGTCCGTGGACTTCCTGCTTACCCGCCGCCCGCGAAACGTGGTGGAGCGGCTGAACCGGATTGCCCGCCGTATCGGGCAACCTGCGGTCACGGACCTCAGCGAGGCCCACGGCGCCGCGGGGCGGGCGAAGGGACGCAACAAGGTCGGTGACCTGCTGGCTCCGGCGAACCGCCGCACCACGCTGCTGATCTGGCTGGCGTTCTTCGCCACCATGTTCGGTTTCTACTTCGTCAACAGCTGGACGCCGCGCCTACTTGTCGAAGCCGGCATGACCGCCGAGCAGGGCGTGGTGGGCGGCCTGATGCTGACCCTCGGCGGCACCTTCGGCTCCATCCTCTACGGGGTGCTCGCGACGAAATGGAGCAGCCGCGGCGTGTTTATCTGCTTCGCGGTGCTCTCGGCGGTGTCCATGGTGCTCTTCATCAGCTCCGCGGGCATCCTGGTGCTCGCGTTCGTCGCCGGTGTGGGCGTCGGCATGCTCATCAATGGCTGCATCGCCGGCCTCTACACCGTCACGCCGGCACTCTACGCCACCGGAACCCGCAGCACCGGCGTGGGCTGGGCGATCGGCATCGGGCGCATCGGCGCCATCGTTGCCCCGATGATCACCGGCTCCCTGCTGGACGCCGAGTGGAGCCCGGTCCAGCTGTACCTGGTCGTCGGCGCGGTGGTTCTGGTTGCCGCCGTCGCGGTCCGCCTGCTCGGGCCGGTCGGCGAGAGCAGTGCCGCCAACTCCGAACTGGCGGACGCCTCCGCCAGGTAGGCAAACAGCCAAAGAGACAAGAACGACGGCGGCTCCCACCTTTGGCGGGCGAAGTCCAGGCTTCGCCAGCACCCAGGTGAGGGCCGCCGTCGTCGTCGTTATTGGGAGTGCTTGGGGCTACGCTTCCGCCGGTTGGTCGGCCGGTGCCAGCGTCCGCTCCAGCGGGTGCTCGATCTCGTTGCGCAACATCCGGCCGCAGACAATCGCGATCACGGACAGTACCGGCGACGCCAACCCGACCAGCAGGAAGATCAGCCAGATCGGAATGATCTCGCCCAGCGGGCCGGCCAGCGCCATGGATACCGGCATCAGTGCCAGTGAGACGAAGAAGTCCAGGCTGGAGATGCGGCCGAGCAGGTGGGACGGGACGCGGCGCTGGAGCAGTGTTCCCCAGATCACCATGCCTGCGCTGCCGGTGGCGCCCATGACAAACAACGCGCCCGCCATGACCCAGAAGCTGTCGGTGAAGCCGAGGATAGCCAGTGGCATGATGCCGGCGCCCCACATCATGATCATCACGCTCAGGTAGCGGCGGGGGAGGGGCAGGGAGGCCGTCACCATGGCGCCGACGGCCCCGCCTGCTCCGAAGATGCCCAGCAGGAAGCCGAAGGTGCTGGCATCGCCATCGAGTTGCGCGGCGACGGCGAAGGGCAGCAGTACCTCGATCGGGCCGATGAAAATGAGCGTCGCGACCACGGCCCACAATAGTGTCCAGAGCAGCCAGGGTGTCTTGACGGTGTAGGCGACACCTTCCCGCAGGTCCGCCAGGACGGAGGCCTTCGCCGGTGCGGCGGGGCCGCCTTCCGGGGCGGGTTCGGCGCCGAGGAAGCACAGGATCACCAAAGCTGCCAGATGGCAGAAACTGATCCAGCCGATGGCGGCGGCAGGCGAGAATGCCGCTACCACCATGCCCGCGGCGGCAGGGCCGGCGGCCTGCTGCAGCAGCGGGCGGATGGTTCCTTCCATGCCGTTGGCTGCCAGCAGGTCGTCCGCGGGCAGGATGCGCGGCAGGATCGCCGAGTAGGCCGGGAAGAAGAACGCCGCACCCACGCCCAGCAGGAAGGCGGCGGCCGCCAGATGCCACAGCTGCAGCCTGTCCGTGAGCGCCAAAAAGCTGACCGCGCCGATGGCGGCCAGGTTGACTGCCTCCACAGCCAGGATGAGCCGGCGCCGCGGCAGCCGGTCGGCTGCGATGCCGCCCAGCAGCACAAAAGCCAGCAGTCCGACGCTGGAGCAGGTGGCAACGATGGACAGCTCGGCCGGACCGCCGTCCAGGTGGATGACCTGGTACACCATGGCGACGGCCCACATGCCGGTGCCGAAAATGGAGATCGCCAGGGCCGCGATCAGCACGCGGTAGTTGTGGTGTGCAAAGGGGCGCAGAGCGCGCGGCACGGACATGGGTGTTCCTCGGATGATTGAGCGGACTGCCAGTATCCGCCCAAGTGATTGGGAAAATCAAATCACTGTTTGTCGCTGGTGGGAAACAACGTCCGACGGCGGCACTTTGGTGAGTGCCGCCGTCGGATGTTTGCTGTGGTTCAGGCGCCGGCAGCCGCTGCTGCGGGAGCGGCCGGCCGCCACCGGTTACCGCTCGGCGGCAGCCACAGGCGCCGGTGCCGGCGCATTGGCCCGGCCCACGGCTTCGTCGAATTCCACTTCGATCTCGGCATTGGGCTTGTAGGTGATCAGGCTGACGACCACCGCGACGATCACGTTCAGGATGAAGCCCGGAACAATCTCGTACATGGTCTCCGTCAGCGCAGAATTGCCCCACCAGAAGACGGTAACCGCACCGGCAACCATGCCGGCAAGGGCGCCGGGCATGGTGAGCTTGCGCCAGTAGAGCGAGAGGATGACGGTCGGGCCGAAGGAGGCGCCGAAGCCGGCCCAGGCGAAGGCCACCAGCCCAAGGATCGTATCGTTCTGGCTCCAGGCCAGGGCCATGGCGATGAGGGAGACGACCAGTACGCCCATCCGGCCCAGCATCACCTGCGCCTTGGCCGAGGCCTGCTTCTTGCTGACAATCTTGTACAGGTCCTCGACCAGTGCCGACGAGCAGACAATCAGCTGGGACGAGAGGGTACTCATGATCGCGGCCAGCACGGCGGCGAGGACCATGCCGGCGATGAACGGGTGGAAGAGGATCTGGGCCAGGTCCAGGAACACGGATTCCGGGTCCGCCAGTGTGGCGTTCGGATTCTGCTGGAAGTAGGCGATGCCGACGAGGGCTGTTGCGACGGCACCAAGTACGGTCAGGATCATCCAGCCGATACCGATGCGGCGGCCGGCCTTGGCATCAGCCGCCGAGCGCATGGCCATGAAGCGGACAATGATGTGCGGCTGGCCGAAGTAGCCCAGCCCCCATGCAGCCGCCGAGATGCCGGCCACCAGTGTGCCGCCGGCGAACAGGCTCAGGAAGTCCGGATCCACCTCGCGGATCGAGTCGAAGGTTGCGCCGATGCCGCCGGTGGCGAAAACGCCTACGATCGGGACAATCAGCAGTGCGAGGAACATCAGGATGCCCTGGGCCACATCCGTGAACGTTGCGCCCATGAAGCCGCCGAAGAGCGTGTACAGCACGGTGACGCCGCTGACAACCAGCATGCCGGTCAGGTAGCTGGAGCCGAAGGAGGCCTCGAAGAACACGCCGCCGGCCACCATGCCGGAGGAGACGTAGAAGGTGAAGAAGGCCAGGATGATGACGCCGGAAGCGACCCGGAGGATATGGGTCTTGTCCTTGAGCCGGTTATCGAAGAAGCTTGGCACCGTGATCGAGTTGTTGGAGACCTCGGTGTAGGCGCGCAGCCGCGGAGCGACGAACTTCCAGTTCAGCCAGGCTCCGATGGTCAGGCCGATGGCGATCCAAGCTTCGAACAGGCCGCCCACGTAGAGGGCGCCGGGCAGGCCCATCAGGAGCCAGCCGGACATGTCGGAAGCGCCGGCGCTCAGTGCCGCTACCCCGGGATGCAGGCCGCGGCCCGCGAGCATGTAGTCGTCCAGGTCGTCGGTGCGCCGGAAAGCCCACCACCCGATGCCTAGCATTCCTGCCATGTACAGCGCCATGGCGATGATCTGATATATCTGGTCGTTCACGAGGTGCGTCCTTCCGGGGTGACCGGGTGGGGGTGAGTGAGCCTGTCCAGTATTCCAGCGACCTGCATGTGACGCCAATAACGATGACCCGGCAGCTTGTCCAGCGTCCGCTCCCAATACGGGCCACCCTACGCCGAAGTGACGCCAATTGGCACTGTTTCTCAGCCGCCCTCCAGCCGGTCGCGTGCCCATTCCCCACTGGATCTGCTCCTGTTCCAAGCGGATAGCAGTCGCTAGCATCTTCCGCTTCTTCGGCCAGTGTGGCACCGTGGCGTAAGGACGGCGGTGGGTCCTCACCATGGTCCCCAAGGAGTGTTTATGCACGACAACCGGTTACTGGTCGAGGCGCGGATCCAGCGGTTCATGACGGAGCGGCTCGCGGCGCAGCTCTACCGGGAGGCTGTACCGTTGCGGGTCGAAGCGTGGGCCTGCCCGGACGAGCCGGTTCCCTGCACGGAGGCGATGCTGCAGCAGTTCGAGCCCTTTGCCGTGGGCCGGCCCTGGGGGTTGCCGTGGGGGACCACCTGGTTCCGGTTCACCGGCCAGATTCCCTCGGATTGGACCGCAAAGTACGACGGCGGCACCCGCCTCCGCGGGGAAGGTTCCGTTGCGCTATCCGCGGGCGAGAACGCGGGCGCCGCGCGGCTGGAGGCCGTGATCGATCTCGGTTGCACCTCACTGTTGCCCGGCTTCCAAGCCGAAGGGATGGCCTACCGCCCGGACGGCAGCATCATCAAGGGCGTTGAACCGCTGAACATGCAGGTCCCGCTGGCTCCCGGGCATGATGGCAGGATCGAGTTTTATGTGGAGGCGGCGTCCAACCCCAACGTCGCGGACGGATTCCTCTTCGCGCCCACGCCTCTGGGGGACAAGGCCACCGCCGGGACCGAGCCGCAGAATGTGCTGGCCCGGGCGGACCTGGCGCTGCTGGATGTGCAGGTGTGGGAACTGATGCAGGACTTCCGGGCGCTGGACGGGCTGATGCGCGAGCTGCCCGAGGACCTGCCGCGCCGGCATGAGATCCTGCGCGCACTGGAGCGGGGGCTCAATGCCGCCGATCCTCAGGACCTCGCCTCGACGGCCCCGGCGGCGAGGGCATGCCTGGCCGAAGTACTCGAGGCACCGGCGTATGCCAGCGCGCACCGCATCCATGCCGTCGGCCATGCCCACATCGACAGCGCCTGGCTCTGGCCCGTACGTGAGACCGTGCGCAAGGTTGCCCGGACGTTTTCCAACGTGCTGGACCTGATCGAGGAGCACCCGGATTTCGTCTTCACCGCCTCGTCCGCCCAGCAGTACGCGTGGCTGAAGGAGCACTATCCCGAACTGTTCGAGCGGGTTGCCGCAGCCGTGCGCGGCGGCCGCTTTGTGCCGGCCGGCGGAATGTGGGTGGAACCGGACACCAACATGGCGGGCGGGGAGGCGCTGGCGCGGCAGTTTGTCGCCGGCAAGCGTTTCTTCCTGGAGAACTTCGGGATGGAGCCGCTGGACGTGTGGCTGCCGGATTCCTTCGGCTACTCCGGCGCGCTGCCGCAGATCGTCAAGGCCGCCGGTTCCCGCTGGTTCCTGACGCAGAAGATTTCCTGGAACGACACCAACCGCTTCCCACACCACACCTTTCAGTGGGAAGGGATCGACGGCACGCGGATTTTCACGCACTTTCCGCCCGCGGATACCTACAGCTCGGATATCTCCGCGGCACAGCTGGCCCATGCCCAGCGGAACTACCGCGAAAAGGGTGCGGCCAACACCTCGCTGTTGCCCTTCGGTTGGGGCGACGGCGGCGGCGGGCCCACCCGCGAGATGCTCGCGGCGGCCTACCGGACGGCGGATCTCGAGGGTTCGCCGCGGGTGCAGCTCTCCGGCCCGGAAACGTTCTTCCGCGCAGCCGAGGCGGAGTATCCGGAGCCCCCGGTCTTTTCGGGCGAGCTGTACCTGGAGTTCCACCGCGGCACCTATACCTCTCAGGCGCGGACCAAGCGGGGCAACCGGCACAGCGAGCACCTGCTGCGCGAGGCCGAGCTCTGGGCCACCACCGCGGCCATCCGCAAAGGCACGCCGTACCCCTACGACGAGCTGGAGCGTGCCTGGCAGATGGTGCTGTTGCAGCAGTTCCACGACATCCTGCCCGGCTCATCGATCGCCTGGGTCCATCAGGAGGCCGAGCGCAACTACGCGCAGGTAGCCGAAACGTTGGAAAGGCTGATCGCGGAGGCCCTCGCCGCCGTCGTCAATCCGGGCAGTGGCCCGCTCAGCGTCAACGCCGGTCCTTGCCCGGTGGCCGGGGTGCCCGGGCTGGGCGGCGGTACGCCCGCAGAACCTGTGCCGACCCGGCTGGAACACGGCGAGGGAGGGTGGACCTTGCGCAGTGAAGCGCTGGAACTGACAATCGACGACGGCGGACTGCTCACCTCGCTGCTGGACCGCGGCGCCGGGCGGCAGCTGGTGCCGGCCGGCCTGGCAGGAAACCTGTTCCAGGTCTTCCGCGACACGCCCAACCAGTGGGATGCATGGGACCTCGACGAGCACTACAAGGCAACCGTGGTCGAGCTGCGCAAGGCGGATTTCGTGGAACCGCTTGAGACGGTCAGGACGCCCGGGCTGCGGATCCGCCATTCGTTCGGGGACTCCGTCCTGACCGAGCAGATCCGGCTGAGCCAGGACGGAACCGCCGTCGAACTCGACATTGAGGTGGACTGGCACGAGCAGCAGAAACTGCTCAAACTGGCGTTCCCGCTGGACGTGCATGCGGAACGTGCCGCCTCGGAGATCCAGTTCGGACACATCTACCGGCCCACCCACAGCAACACGTCCTGGGATGCAGCCCGTTTCGAAACGGTGACGCACCGCTGGGTCCAGGTTGCCGAGCACGGCTACGGCGTGGCTCTGGCCAATGACGCCACCTACGGTTACGACATCGGGTGCGCCGCGCTCGCCGACGGTGCCGGGACGTACACTTCCGTCCGGGCGTCGCTGCTGCGTGCGCCGTTGTTTCCCGATCCGGGGGCGGACCAGGGGCGGCATGCCTTCCGGTTCTCGCTGCGGCCCAATGCCGGAATACCCGAAGCCGTGGCGGAGGGGTACCGGCTGAACCTGCCGTTGCGCACCGCCGGCGGGGCAGCGCCCAGCGCCGAAGCGAATGCCGGCGCCGATGCAGGCAGCACCGGGCTCACGCCGCTGTTCGGCGTAGATAATCCCGCGGTGGTCATCGAAGCGGTCAAGCTGGCCGAAGACCGCAGCGGCGACGTGGTGGTGCGATTGTACGAGGCGCACGGCGGCCGGGCCGAAGCAGTGCTACAGCCCGACTTTGATTACGACGGCGTGGCCGCCACAGATCTGCTGGAGCGCGAAGATCCGGCGGACTGGCTCCAGGACCTGGGCTCCGGAGCCCAGGTGCGGCTCCGGCCCTTCCAGTTGGCCACGCTGAGGTTCCGCCGCTAGTGGCTTTCTCCGCCGGTCTCTTCCACGGGTTCGGCCGGCATCGAGACGGAGGATTCCGGTACCCACAGCACGTCTCCGTGTTCGGCGTTGGCCCCGCGGGCCATCACGAACAGCAGTCCGGAGACACGGTTCATGTAGCGGGCGCACTCGATGTTAACGGTGTCCGGGTGTTCCTCGACGGCGCGCCAGATGGCAACCTCGGCGCGACGGACAACCGAGCGGGCCTGGTACAGCAGCGCCCCGGCGAGGGTTCCGCCGGGCAGGAGCATGCCGCTGAGGTCGCCGGCTTCCTGCTCGAAATGCTCAATGGCGCGCTCGATCCGCTCAGTATGGCCGGGAATGATCCGGGCTTTGGCCGGCGTGGGGCTGTTGAACGGAATGCTGAGATCCGTGGCCAGGTCAAACAGGTCATTCTGCACGCTGACCAGCGTTGCAACCAGCTGCGGAGGCAGTGCACCTCCAGCCAGGGTTACAGCGATTGACGCGTTCGCCGCATCGCATTCCGCGTACGCTACGACCCTCACATCCGTCTTGGGGATCGTGCCATGTCCGCCGAAGTCCGTTTGGCCGGAGTCGCCGCTGTGCGTGTAGCCTAGCTCGTTCATGGCTGCAACTATACTAACGATAGATTCCGGGGCAGAAGTGGCAAGCGTTGAACAGGGCTTAGTCCCGTTGCAGCAGAGCAGAACAACACGGACCAGCGAGGGTTTCCATGAGTGAACATCAAGCGGGCAAATTGCCGGAATCGCAATTAGGTGATGCGGTCTCCGACACTCCAGCCCATGGATGGGCCGGCATAGACAAAACTGTTTTCGGCGTCTCCTTAGTGATCGTCGTCGTCGTCTGTATTCTCGGCATCTTCTTCACAGAGGCCATCGAAGCGGCCGCCGGCGCGGCCCTCGGCTGGATCACCAGCACCTTCGGCTGGCTCTTCATTCTCGGTGCCACCGGCTTCGTCGCCTTCTCGCTGGTCCTGGCATTCGGCCGGTACGGGAACATACCGCTCTCCCGCGAAGGCGAGGAAACGGAATTCTCGACACTGTCCTGGATCGCCATGATGTTCAGCGCTGGCATGGGTATCGGCCTGATGTTCTTCGGCGTCTACGAACCGGTCACCCACCTCGCCTCGCCGCCGCCGTTTGTCGGTGCGGAAGCGGGCACCGAGGCCGCCGCGAGCTCGGCCATGGCTTATACCCTGTTCCACTGGGGACTGCACCCGTGGGCTATCTACTCCGTGGTGGGCCTTGCGTTGGCCTACTCCACCTACCGGATGGGCCGCGGCAACCTGATGAGCGCGCCGTTCCACTCCCTGCTAGGCAAGGAGCGGATCGAGAAGGGCTGGGGCAAGCCGATCGATATCCTCGCCATCATATGTACCAAATTCGGTTCTGCCACCTCACTGGGACTGGGCGCCTTGCAGATTGCCGCGGGCCTGTCACTGCTGCGGACGGGCGAGTTCGAAGAGAACCCCGGGGCCGCGCTGCCCATCATCATCATCTGCGTCCTGACTGTCGGCGTCGTATTCTCCGCAGCCAGCGGGGTGTCCAGGGGCATCAAATGGCTGAGTAACACCAACATGATCCTGGCCGCCGTCCTGCTGATGTTCGTTTTCGTCGTCGGGCCTACGGTGTTCATCCTCGACCTGCTACCGAACTCCATCGGCACCTACCTGTCCAGCCTCATGTCGATGAGCTTCCACTCCGCCGTCTTCGGTGGCGCGGACTGGCTGGCAAGCTGGACCATCTTCTACTGGGCCTGGTGGATTTCGTGGACGCCGTTCGTCGGCACCTTCATCGCCCGGATCTCGCGCGGCCGCACCATCAAGGAGTTTGTCCTCGGTGTGCTGCTGGTTCCCACCGCCGTCAGCATCATCTGGTTCACCATCTTTGGAGGCGCCGGCATCAACGCCCAGCTGGGCGGACTGGACATTGCCGGTACCGGCAGCGAGGCGGCGGGATTCTTCGCACTGCTGCAGCAGTATCCCTTCTTCATCGGCGCGGCGATTGTGGTCATGATCCTGACCGCAGTTTTCTTCGTCAGCGGCGCCGATGCCGGCTCTCTGGTGCTTGGCACGTTGTCCTCGCGGGGTAAGAAGGAACCTTGGAAACCGCTGGTCATCATGTGGGCGATCCTCACCGGCGCTGTGGCAGCGGTCCTGCTCTTTGTCGGCGGGCTGGGTGCGTTGCAGACGTTCACCATTTTGGCGGCGACTCCGTTTGTGCTGATCATTATGGGACTCTGCGTCGCCCTCTACGCGGACCTTCGGAAGGATCCGTTGCGGCAACGCCGGATGGGCCCTGTCCGCGGCGCGACTGCCGTCCCAAGCACGGTTCCCTTTGCGCAACCCGTAGAGACGGGCGCCATCGAGACCGTTGACAGCCCGCCGAAGAAGGAACCAGACGACAAGTAACGGCTGCCCGCAGGCGACTAGCGCGGCTGCAGCGGCGGGGAACCGGCAACGCCCTGGCCGGCAGCCAGCCCGTCGAGCACTGACTGGAGCGCTTCGACTGAGCTGTAGCGCGGGGTCCAGCCGAGCTCGGTCCGGACCCGGTCAGTCTTCATGATGGGAGCGTTCCGGGCCATGTCGATCCAGCCTGGGTCCGAGGCCTGCAGCCGCACCGCCCAGGAGAGGCCGACGGCGGCACGGATCAGTCCCACCGGGACGTTCAGCACCCGCCGGGCGCTGAGCATTCCGCCGAGCAGTTCGGACGTAAACACCGGATCCGCCGCGACATTGAACGCGCCGCCGGCGCGCTGGTCAACCACCCGCCAGTAGGCATCGGCGATATCGTCGGCGTGGACAACCTGGAACTTGAACGCCTGGGGAATCGGCAGCAGCGGAATCCGGAGTTTGTTCAGGAAGAACTTGGGGATGAGCGGGCCGAGGAAGTAGCGCCCGATCTGGGCGCCGGCGTCGTGCTGGAAGATGAGGCCGGGCCGCAGCCGCGCCACCAGCACCTCCAGATGCCGCCGCTCGAATTCGTCCAGTAGCAGCTCCTGCTCGCCCTTGAACCGGCTGTAATGCGAGGAGGCTATGCCGCGGGCAGGCCAGCTTTCATCCACCGGCCGGTCCTTGTTCGCCGGGCTGTAGGCGCCGACCGACGAGGCGCAGACAAAGTGCCGCACTTCCGCTTCCGCGGCGGCTGCCAAGGCGTTCGCGGTGCCGTGCACGTTGACCCGACGCATGAAGGGTTCGTCATGGTTGGGCTGGAGCACCCAGGCCAAATGGACGACGGCGTCGCAACCGGTGAGTGCCTCGGCCAGCCGTTCGCGCGCGGTGTCCGAGGCGACGTCGACGGAATGCCAGGTCACGCCGTCGTACGGTTCCCGTGGCATCTCCGGCAGACGGCGGGCAATCCCCACGATCTCCAGCGCGTCATGGTCCTCCGCTTTCGCGCGCTGCATGCGGCGCAGCAGCGCAGTGCCGACGTTTCCGGTGGCTCCGATGACGGCGACTCGCATGGCGGCCCTCCTCTGGAATCAGATGCCCTTACCCTACGCGGAGCGCTGCCGGCGCAACAGGGCCGCGGCCAAGTTGGCGTCTGCTAAGTTACCAGCGCGTAGCATGTGGTGCATGCATCTGCTTCTGCGCACCCTTTTCCATCTGTTCCGCTCCCGCCGCCAGCCGAAACTCGGCATCTGGGACACCTCGTCGCTGCCGCTGCGCGTGCTGCCCACGGACGTGGACATGGCTCTGCACATCAACAACGGGATGTACTTCTCGCTGATGGATCTGGGCCGGTTCGACCTGATGGTCCGCAGCGGAATGTGGACTGTAATGCGCCGCAACGGCTGGAACCCCATTGTCGGCGGCGAGACCATCAGCTTCCGCAAGCCGCTGAATCTGGGCGCCAGATTCACCATCGAATCGAAGATTATCGGGTTCGACGAGCGGGCCATCTTCTTCGAGCAGCGCATGGTCAGCGGCGGCGAAATCTACGCCCGCGCCTACATCTGCGCCCGCCTGGTCTCCAAACGCGGTCCGGTCAGCAATGAGGAGATCTTCGCGGAGACGGGCCAGCCGCCAGCGGACCTGGTCCTGCCCGAGTGGATCCACGAGTGGCGGCTGAACAACTCGCTGCCCAGCACCCGCCGCCCCGCACCGCACACCTGGCTCAAGTAAAGGCCACTAACGACGACGGCGGGGTACGCCTTTGCAACCTGCCGCTGCTATTCCTTGGCGTGCTGGGCCCGGAGCACGAACCGCTGCAGCTTGCCACTGGGGGTTTTCGGCAGTTCCTCGACGAAGTGGACCGTCCGCGGGTAGGCGTGCGCGGCGTACTGCTGCTTGACCAGCTGCTGCAGCTCGGCCTTCAGCTCCTCGGACGCCCGTGAAGGATCCCGCAGCACCACGTAGGCCTCCAGCCGTTCGCCCCGGAGCTCGTCCGGCACCCCGATCACGGCGCTTTCCTGCACCAGCGGATGGGTGGCGAGGACGGATTCAACTTCGAACGGGCCGATCCGGTAGCCGGCCATGATGATCACGTCGTCGTCCCGCGAGGAGAAATAGGTGTAGCCGTCCTCGTCCAGCTGCCCGGTGTCCCCGGTGTAGTACCAGCGGCCGTCGGCGCTGAACCGCCCGGCGGTTTTGGCCGGATCGTTGGTGTAGCCGTTGAACCAGAACAGCGGGCTGGCCGGAACATCCAGTGCCACGCGACCCTTCACGCCGGGAGCCGCGGCCTCGTCGGAGTCCATCTCCAGCACGGTGCTGGTGTAGCCGGGCATGGCGAAGCCCATGGACCCCGGCCGGACTTCGCGGGCGGCCGATTCCTCCCAGCAGTTGATGATGCACATGCCCATTTCGGTCTGCCCGTAGTGGTCGCGGACCGCCGCTCCGAGGTACTTCGCGGACCAGGCAATGGTGTCCGCATCCAGCGGTTCACCGGCGCTGGAGGCGCGGCGGACGGCCAGCCCGTCGATGCCCTCGGGCCGGGCGGCGCGCATGGAGCGGAAGATGGTGGGTGCGGCAGCGAAGTTGGTGACCTTGAAGTCCCGCAGGATCTGCCAGCACAGCTCCGGATCGAAGCCGCTGCGGAGCAGGAGGTTGCGGCGGCCGGCATACAGTGGCGCCAGCAGTCCGTAGTACAGCCCGTAGGCCCAGCCCGGGTCGGCCACGTTCCAGAAGACATCGTCCTCGCGTATATCCAGCCCGTAATGCAGGTAGGCGTGGAACGCTTCCAGCGCCTTGACCGGAACCGGGACGCCCTTGGGCTCGCCCGTGGTTCCGGACGTGAAGATCTCCACCAGCGGGTCATCGAGTGAGCGTTCGACGGCGGGGAAGCCGGTGCTCTGCGCGTCGAGCAACGCGCTCAGGTGCGCCGCGCCGTCGTCGTTATTTGCGGTCTCGGCGTCGGCGCCTGCGACGATCACCTGCAAACCGAGCCTGTCCCGCAGGCCATCGAGCTTCTGCAACTGGGCTGTATCGGCGACGACGACGGCGGCGCCGCTCCGGGCCAGCCGCACCTCGATGGCGGGCGTGGCGAACGCGGTGAACAGCGGGACATGCACGGCGCCCAGCCGCCAAAGGCCCACGAGAACCGCCACCAGATCCCCGCTCTTGCCCATCAGCGTCGCCACCCGGTCTCCCGGTTTCACGCCCAGGTCGGCAAAGGCCGCCGCGGCCTGCTCCGAACGCTCCTTGAGCCAGCCGTAGCTCAGGTCCGTCGAGCTCAGGTCCGGCTCGATTACGGTGAACGCGGTATCGGCCGCAGGGTGCCGGTCGCAGAGCAGTTCGGCTGGATTCACCGGTTCGGTCAACTGGGGCACAGCGGTGGGCTCTGGCATGAAGGACTCCGTTCGGAACGACTTTGGCCTCATCGGGATCAAGACGGGCTGGTTGCCCGGTTGTGCTCCATGCTAGCGACTCCGACTGCCCGTTTGTGACCGCAGCCACTCCTGACAAGAACAAAGATGTGGCCGACGCTCACGCGAGATACACGGTGCCGGACTGGCGCGGTTACTGCGCCCTTGACCGGGGTACGGCGGCGAGGTGCTCTGGGCGTACCAGCACGGTCTGCGCCTTGTACTCAGGGTGTTTGCGCAGCCACTTCTTGATGTAGGGGCATACCGGGATGATCGGTAGGCCTGCTTTGCTGGTGTCGTCCAGCGCGTAGCGGGCCAGCTGTGAGGCCAAGCCCTGCCCGGCATAGGCGTCGTCGACAACGGTGTGGTAGAAGAGCCGCTGTTCTCCGTCCGTCGTCTCGTAAGGAACCCACTGGGCCGTGCCGATGACGGCGTCGCCGTCCAGGAGTTCGTAACGCCGGCGGTCGGGATTGTTCCGGACGGTGATGGTGGACCGTTGCTCCACAATTGCCTCCTGCAGCGCTTGTCAGGGATCGAGGCCGGGCCAGCCGCCATTTTCTGTCCCGTACAGGGATTGCCCCTTACGCTACGCGGGCACAGCCAGCCCGACCAGTGCCAGGACCATACCCGGCTTCCCCCGAAAATGCAGTCCGATTTTCGTGCTTTGTCGGGAAGGGCGGGAAACAACGACGGCGGGGCCCTGCCATGGCAGGGCCCCGCTTCGCGGATTGTGGTTAGACGAAGAAGGCCAGCAAGGGTCCGGCCTGCTCCCACAGCAGGACAGCGCCCAGGGCGATCATGATGGTGCCGCTGGCCAAGGTGACCCGGCCGGCGGCGGCCGGGCGGGAGGCGAGCAGCTTCCGCGCCGCCAAAGCGACCAGGGTGTAAACGAGGGCGGCAGCCGCGACAAAGGAAAGCCCCAGAATGCCGGACTGGACGGATGCGGGCAGGGACGCCTGTGGGCTGACGAACTGAGGTACCAGCGCCACGTAGAGAAGCAGGCCCTTGGGATTGATGCCGCTGGTCCCCATTCCGCGGAAGAACGTTGCCACTCGGCCCGTGGCGCTGGGCGAGTTGTCCGTTTCGCCGCTGCTGAAGCTGGCGGCGCGCCAGCTCCTGGCCGTGCTGATTCCCAGCCAGACGAGATAGACGGCGCCGGCGACCGTCAGCCAGCCAAGGAGGGACGGCTGGCTGGCGATGAGGGCAGCGAGTCCGGCGGCGACCAGCAGGGTGTGCAGCACATAGCCGCTGCACAGCCCGGCAACGGCCGGGGCGAAACTGCGCTGGCCCAAGCCGGCCGCAATCGAGTAGGCCCAGTCGGCTCCCGGGGTGCAGGCCAGCGTAAAGGCGACAATGGCGAAGCCGAAAAACAGCTGCTGATCCATGGGAACTCCTGCTCGAAGGGGTGACTGGCTAGCTGGAATAACCGTATGGAAAAACCGTTGAGAAGTGCTTACCTTTTTATTGCCGAACTGCAGGTCTGGAGTAAGATTCTTGCGTGATTGACAAGATTGATAGAAGTATTTTGCGCAGTCTCCAGCAGGATGGGCGAAGGACTGCCACTGCGCTCGCCAGCGACATCGGGCTGACCGTCGCGCCCTGCCACCGCCGGCTGCGGGAACTGGAGTCTTCCGGGGTGATCCGCGGCTACCGGGCTGACATCGAGCGGTCCGCCGTCGGGCTGGGTTTTGAGGCCATCGTGTTTGTCACCCTGCGCCAGGTGGACCGTGCCACGCTGGCAGAGTTCGAACGCCAGGTCATAGCCAATACGCACATCATTGAGGCGGAGCGGCTCTTCGGGGATATTGACTACCTGCTCAAGGTAGTCGCGGCGGATTTGTCTGCCTACCAGCACTTCTACGATGAGGAGCTCTCCGCGCTGCCCGCCGTCGAGCAACTGACCTCCACCATCGTCATGAAGAATCTCAAGGCCGGCGCGGGACTGCCACTCTGACGGACACGATTGGCTGGGGAGGGCGGATGGGTAGCGCGGAAAGTCCTTGCGCTAGCTATAAAGCTCGGTCAGCAATTTGACGATGGCACCGGTTTCGCCCGACGGGCGGGATTTCGGCCAAGCTGCATAGACCGGCAGTGCGGGGGCGTCCCGTACTAGGCGATAGGTCAGCCCCGGCCTGCGGTACTGGTGCATGGTGGCTTCGGCAGTGATGCCGCGGGCTTGGCCGCTGCTGATGACCGTCAGCCAGTCATCGATGTTGCCGATGCTGACGGTGGATTGGGGCCGCCCGTCTGCCGGCCACAGTTCAATGTTCGTGCTGCCGGTGCGGAGGTCGAGCGCAACGGTGCCATCGGCGACCTGGGCCAGGGTCACACTCCGGCGTGAAACCAACGGGTCATCCGAAGCCATCGCGCAATAGCGCTTTTCGAATCCGATGCGCGTCATGTCGAAGGCTTCGGGATCGGGCTCCCGCCGGAGAATGGCCAAGTCTGCTACCCCTTCGGCCAGACCCGCGGTGGCGGCATTGGTGCGAATGAGTTGGAGTTCCGTATCAGGATGGGCGGTCGCCCACCTGCGTTGAAACTCCACGGTGTGCTTTCCAAGGGCGGACCAGGCATACCCCAGCCGGACTACCGCTTTCTCCGACCGCGCGTCCCGTTCCAACCCGTCGAGGACCAGAAGGAGGCGGCGGGCGTGGATCAGCGTCCTCTCGCCAGCCGGAGACAGTTGCAGCGACCGCGTTGTGCGGTCGACAAGCCGGACGCCGAGCGCGTCTTCAAGGCTGGCCAAATTGCGGGAGATGGAAGCCTGCGAGACGCCGAGTTCGATGGCTGCATCGGTAAAGCTGCCCGTTTCGGCGAGGGCAACCAAACAGCGCAAGTGGCGGATCTCAACACTCATGCGCTCAGTGTATAAGTCGCCCGGCCCATGCATTTCTCGAACCGTTGCATGACGGGAACGATGGCCCCATGAAGGCAAACGGCAGCACGAAGAAGCGCGGGTGGGCAGGCGTGCTCACCCTGCTCGGAAGCACGTTGTCCAACCAGACCGGAGCCGCGGTCGCTTCCCTCGGCTTTCCGCTGATCGGCCCGGTGGGAGTTGTTGCGGTGCGCCAGTTTGTCGCGGCGGCGCTGTTGCTTCCGATCGTTCGGCCGCGCCTGCGGAGTTTCACGCGCCATCAGTGGTGGCCAGTCCTGCTGCTGGCTCTGGTTTTTGCGACGATGAACCTCAGCCTGTACTCCGCCGTTGAGCGTATTGGACTAGGCCTGGCCGTTACCCTCGAATTCCTCGGCCCGCTTGCTGTTGCCCTCTTCAGCTCGCGGAAGGTCGGGACGGCGGTCGCCGGTCTTTTCGCCGGGGCCGGCGTTGTGATCATTGCCTGGCCAGAGCCCTCGACCGACTACCTTGGCATCGGGCTCGCGCTCGTTGCCGCGTGCAGTTGGGCATCGTACATTTTGCTAAACCGCTCTATTGGACACCGCATTCCGGGGATCGAAGGAACCGCGGCCGCGACGGGAGTGTCAGCGCTGCTGTTCGTACCGGTGGGCATCATCCTCTTTCTGAACTATCCGCCGAGCTTCTTCGCCATTGCCTGCGCAGCGACTGCCGGCGTCATGGCATCCGCGGTGCCCTACGTAGCCGACCTCATCGCCTTGCGTCACATATCCACCCACGTCTTCGGACTGCTGATGAGTGTGAACCCCGTTTTCGCCGCGGTGATCGGGATGCTCATGTTGGGCCAGGTATTCGGGGCAACCGAGTGGCTCGGCACCATGCTGATCGTCTGTGCCAACGTCAGTGTCCTGCTGCTCGGTGGCCCTGATAAAGATGATCCGGCTCCCGCGCAGGCATCGACTGGGATCCGCATTCGGGCTTAAACTGCTGCGATTCAGCAGTTCCGAAGGCGGCAGACGGGATGGGTGAACAGCGGGTGTACCGGGGTGGCGGCGGTTGGTTTTCAGGTGCGTTCGATGCCTGTCGCCGCCAGCGACGAGCGGGCTGCTGGGGTGATCCGGCAGCTGCTTGGGCAGGCAATTGTTCACGGCATAGTAATACGCGCGTAGCCTGAAATCATGAACTCAACGTTGGTTCGGCCCCGCAGTGGCAAAATGATCGCCGGCGTCTGTGCGGCGCTCGCCGCCCGGTTCGGTATTCCAAAGCTGCTTGTACGGATCGGGTTTGTGATCTTTGGCCTGGTGGGCATCGGTGAAATCGTCTACATCCTGCTGTGGATCATGATTCCCAAAGCACCCTGAGCGGCATTAAAGTGCAGTCGCAGAAATAAGCTGAGCGCCGGCGTCGTTGTCCATGGTGTACCCGGGCAACCATGCCCGGAAATGCGCGTCTGACGAAAGGCTGGCTTACCAGTGACTGTTCCTCTTTCCATCCTCGATCTGGCAACCATCGGCAAGGGCGAGACGGTGCGGGACAGCCTTGAGGGCAGCGTTGCCCTCGCGCAGCGGGCCGAAGAGCTGGGCTACCGCCGCGTCTGGTACGCCGAGCACCACAACATGTCCTCCATCGCGTCCTCCGCCACCAGCGTGCTGATTGCCCATGTTGCCGCGCACACGGAGAGCATCAGGCTGGGCGCCGGCGGAATCATGCTGCCCAACCACGCGCCGCTGACCATTGCCGAGCAGTTCGGCACGCTGGAGACCCTGCACCCGGGGCGGATCGATCTTGGCCTGGGCCGCGCGCCGGGCAGCGACCAGAACACCATGCGCGCGATGCGCCGGGATCCGATGAGCGCCGAGAGTTTCCCGCAGGACGTGCAGGAGCTCCAGGGCTACCTGATCGGGCAGACGCGCATTCCCGGGGTGGAGGCCACGCCGGGCAAGGGCACCAATGTGCCGCTGTACATCCTTGGGTCCTCCCTCTTCGGCGCCAAGCTGGCCGCCGCGCTGGGCCTGCCCTACTCCTTTGCCTCGCACTTCGCGCCGAATGCGCTGCGGGATGCGGTGGCCGCCTACCGCCGCGAGTTCCAGCCCTCCGAGCAGCTGGCCGAGCCGTATGTGATCGCGGGCGTGAACGTCATCGCCGCCGATTCGAACGAAGATGCCCAGGCGCAGCTCCACATCACCAAGCGCTCCCGCGTCTCGCTGCTCTTCGGCCGCGACCGCACGTTCACCGACGAGGAAGCGGACATGATCCTTGAGTCGCCGCAGGGCCAGCACATCGAGCAGATGGTGAAGTACTCCGCGGTCGGCACGCCGGAGGCGGTTAAGGAGTACCTGGACGGCTTCGCCAAGCATGCCGACGCCGACGAACTGATTGTCGCGCACCAATCGCCGACGACGGCGCAGCGGCTCCGCTCGGTGGAGCTGACGGCCAAGGTCAGCGGACTGGTAGCTGCCTAAAGTGACCAGGTGCCCCGGGCCGATTGACATCGGCCCGGGGCACCTCGGGATCACCGGTTTCTTGTTTCCGTTTCAGAGGGCCAGCATCGGCACCATCAGGGAGGTGAGGAACAGTACCAGGGTGCCGCCGATGCGGTTGGTGATCGCCGCAAACGGCATCAGGTGCATGCGTTCGGAGGCGCTGAGGACCGAGACGTCGCCGGATCCGCCGGTGTCCGCCATGACGAGTCCGGGGACGATCGCCACCTCCACGAAGTTGAACTTCACCAGCCAGCCGATGATGCCGGAGGACAGGCCGGCCACGAGCACGCACAGGAAGGTCAGGATGATGAAGGCCGGGTCGGCCAGGGAAACCAGGACCTCGTCGATCTTGATGTAGGTCAGGGAGACGCCCACCAGCAGGGCCGGGACCAGCACGGCGTTGATGAGGTCGCCCCAGTCGGTGGCTGACTCCTCGAGGTCCTTCGGCAGCCAGCCGGTCAGCTTGAGGGTCACCATGATGATGATGGCCCAGGCATAGGGATGCAGGAAGGTCAGGTACGCTCCCATCAGCTCACCGACCACGAAGATCACGGCGGCGAAGAGCAGGCCTTTGCCCAGGGTGATGTAGGTGGAGTGGTCGTCCTTCTTCGGCATCGACAGGTCCCGGCGGTTGCCCTTGACCCGGATCAGGTCGCCGTTGCCGGAGAAGCCGGCGAACAGGGTCGGGCGGTTCTTGCCCAGGCCGTTGAGCAGGCCGGCGAAGATGATGCAGAAGACGTTGGCCAGCACAACGGCGGACATCAGATCGCCCATGAAGGCGGAGGCGTCCTGCCCTGTGCGGGCGGCGTACATCTCGGACATCGGCAGGGCTCCCAAGCCCAGGCCGCCGGCCATGATGGGCGCTGCGACCAGCAATATGCCCTCGATGAAGCCGTTGCCGAAGACCATCGACACCGCGCCGATGACCAGGAACGTTACGGTGATGGTGCCAAGCACCGGGACGGCGAAGCGCGGCCCGGCCTTCACCAGCAGCGCACGCGGCATGCCCAGGATGGAGCCAGCGATGATCGCCATGACGAAGAAGTCAAGGAAGCCCTGCTCATCGATGAAGGTGCTGGCCACCGTGATGATCTGCTCCGGGACGAGACCGAAGAAGGCCAGTGTGGCCGGGGCGAAGGTGCACAGGATGGTCGGCAGACCGAAGTCGCGGATCACCGGCACCCGGTTGCCGAGCCAGATGAACAGGCCGCCCAGCAGGATCGTCACGGCGAAGCCGGACAGCATTGACGGCGGCAGTGTCCCGGTCACGGCCGCGGTGAGCACAGCGGCGGACATGATCAGGTACAGCGCGATCGGCACGCTGGCGATCCGCCTCCAGCCGGCACCCGGGTGGTGCACGGCGCCGCGGCCGTCGACGGTCTTGTCGACCGGACGGGCCAGGACGGACTCCGTGCTGGCGTTGGTCTCCTGCTCGAGCGCCTCGCGCGCGTCGCGCCGGGCGTCGTCGCTGGTACCCGATGGCTCTTGGGTCGAGGTGGTGTACATGGTATTCCCTTTCATCAGGGTCAGGTCAGGCGGTATTTCTGGGGTCAGGTGCAAACAGTTGGCAGAAGCGCCGTAGCTACTCCGCTGCTGATGAAGACCGCAGGCATTGGTGCGCTAGACTCGCGCGGCTCCTCCGACGAGTTCCAAGGAGGCAGGGCTGTTGGCCGCTCGTTTTGTCGCCGTCACGACCCCGCTGGGCATGCCGCCGCGTAGGACCGTATCGAAGTTCTGCCACACGGTCGCGATCCTCCGCTGGACGTTTTCCCAGCCGACGCCTGCCATATGAGGCGTGCAGACCACCTGCTCCAAATTCAGCAGTTCGCTGGCAGTGTCCAATGGCTCTCGCGCAAAGACATCGAGTCCGGCCCCTGCGATGCGACCTTCGCGCAGACACTCGATGAGCGCGGCCTCATCGATGACCTCACCGCGCCCGACGTTGACGAGAACACCGCTGCGCTTCATCAGCGCCAGTTCGTTCCGCCCGATCAACTGGTCGGATTCCGCATTCAACGGAAGACTCAGGCAGACGACGTCGGAGATCGCCATGAGCTCCTCCAGCGTGACGGGGCGCGCCGGGATGAGCTCGGAAACGGTCAACGGGATCTCGGCGTTGTCATAGAAGACCACGTTGGCGCCGAAGCCGTGGTGCACGATCTTGCCGACCCAGCGCCCGATATTTCCGAGGCCGACGATCCCGACTGTCTTGTTGTACAGCTCCGAGTAGGACATCTCGTCCAGGTCGGGGCGCCATTTCCCCTCGCGCATCAACTGCATGGAGGCCGGAATCCGCCGCAGACATGTCAACATCAACGTAAGCGCATGCTCCGCGACGGAGATGGAATGGGTCTTCATCTGGGCCACCGGGACACCCAGGTCGTTCAGGACTGTCAGCGGCAACTGCCCATAGCCGGAGCTCATGTACTGAATGAACTTCACGTTCCGGGCGGCCCGGAACACCTCTTCGGGAACCTCGACGCCCGAAATGAGGAAATCGGCATCCGCAGCTTCACGGCACATGTCTGCAACATCCGCCCCTGCCGGCATCACCGTGATGCTGAAGCCGTCAGGCGTGGAATCCACGAGGCGGTCAATATAGTCCTTCAAAGGGTTGAGGAACAGAACCTTATATGTCATTGGTGCGCACCTTTCGTACGTCAAGATCTGGCGACTGCTACACGGGAATCTGACTGATCAGACAGTGTGCATCGGGGGAGCGACGACCTGCCTGTGACCTGGGCCGCACGGTGTGCGCGCCGCCCAGGTTTCAACTACGCAGGCAAGGCACTGACGATGGCGTCCACCACTTCCTGCGTGCCCGCTGTCCCGCCGAGGTCGCGTGCACGAGGGCCTGTCGCCAGCGTTGACTCGACGGCGCTTTGAATGGTCTGTGCCGCCTTGGTGCAGCGGTCGTCCTCGCGGCGCTCGCCCAGCCACTCCAGCATCATTGCGGCGGACAGGATCATCGCCGTCGGATTGGCGATCCCCTTGCCCGCGATATCGGGCGCGCTGCCGTGAGACGGCTGGAACACGCCATGTGTCAGACTGACGTCGGCAGAAGGCGCGACGCCGAGACCGCCGACGAGGCCGGCTGCAATCTCTGAAACAATGTCGCCGAAAATGTTCTCCGTGACGACGACGTCGTATCGTTCCGGGTTGGTAACCATGTACATCGAACCCGCGTCAATGTAGAACTTTGCATTGCCGATATCGTCGTTCTTCGCGGCGACCTCGTCGAACACCTTCTCCATCAGGACGTTGCTGCGCAAGGCATTGGACTTATGCAGCAGGGTCACATGCCCGGGGGTTCCACGCTTGCGGCGCGCGCGGGCCTGGGAGAACGCAACATCGAAAAGCTTTTCGCACGTGGCCCGGGTGATCGTCATGCGGTCACTCGCGCTCTCATCGCTGGGCTCGTGCTCATCGGCCAGCCCTGCGAACATCCCTTCGGACGTTTCGCGGATCACGAGCATGTCGACGTTCTTCGCCTTCACAGGGCTCTCAACGCCGGGAAAAAGCCGAACCGGCCTCAGGCTTGAGAAGAGTCCGTAGTGCGCCCGCATTTCAACCTGGGCGCCCAATTCGAGACCTTCCGGTCCGCGCACGTCGGGCAGCCCCATGGCGCCGAACAGCACGGCGTCCGCCTTGCCGATCTCATCCATGTCGGCAGCAGTGATCTTCCGTCCGGTACGGCGGTATAGGTCTGCACTGAAGTCATGGAAGGTGTAGTTGATCTCCAGTCCGTAGCGCGCTTCGCATTCCTTCAGCACGGACAGGGCTGCGTCAACAACTTCAGGGCCGATTCCGTCGCCGGGAATGACAGCAATTTCGTAATCAGTCATAGTTCTTCTTCCCTGCTCTTACACGAGCACTTCTGTGTACGGCGATCAGCCGGAGTCAAGAGCTTCGCTTTCGCGATGCCCCCGGCCCAATGTTCCCACCTAGTAGGAACTGATGCTTTCTGAGTGGGAAGACTCTAGCACGAGGTGGTGGTGCTCACAAGATTCTGGAAAGAGTCGTTCTGGGTGGCCCGGAAGAGGCGAGGCGGCCATAAGGCGGAGCAAGGTTGCTGGGTGACGCAGTGTCGAGGCTTGGGGAAGGCTGGGCGCCTTCATGGCGCGGTTCGCGTAGCTATTGACAGCAGCGCGTGTCTTCGGTCACCATGGATCGTATACGATTTCAAATCCGAAACGTTCTCGCCCTTGGAAGAAAACCCCTCGAACGAGGGGGGAAGGATCACGCCCGTGAGCAAGCACTTTGTCCCGGAGAACCTGCCCGGCCACATCCAGCACTACATCGACGGCAAGTTTGTCGACTCCATCGGCGGCGAGACCTTTGAGGTCTTGGACCCGGTATCCAACCAGACTTACGCCACGGCTGCGTCCGGCCAGACGGAAGACGTGGACCTCGCCGTCGCGGCCGCTAAGCACGCCTTCAAGGAAGGCCCGTGGCCGAAGATGCTGCCCCGCGAACGCTCGCGAGTGCTGCACAAGATCGCCGATATCGTCGAATCCCGCGACGACGAACTCGCCTACCTCGAGAGCTACGACTCCGGCCTGCCGATCACCCAGGCCAAGGGCCAAGCCCGCCGCGCCGCCGAGAACTTCCGCTTCTTCGCCGACCTCATCGTCGGGCTGGAGGACAACGCGTTCAAGGTGCCCGGTCGCCAGATCAACTACGTAAACCGCAAGCCGATCGGCGTCGCCGCGCTGATCACGCCGTGGAACGTTCCTTTCATGCAGGAGTCGTGGAAGCTCGCCCCGGCACTCGCAACTGGCAACACCGTTGTCATGAAGCCGGCCAGCTACACGCCGCTCTCCGCCGCGCTGTGGCCCGAGATCTTCCGCGAGGCAGGCGTGCCCGAGGGAGTCTTCAACCTGATCTTCGGCTCCGGCGGCGTCGCGGGCGACTACCTCGTGAAGCACCCGGATGTGCCGATCGTTTCGTTCACCGGTGACAGCTCGACCGGTGCCACCATCTCGACCGCTGCCGCACCCCAGTTCAAGAGCCTCTCGCTCGAGCTTGGCGGCAAGAGCCCGGCTGTTGTCTTCGCCGACGCCGACATCGAGGCCGCCCTCGACGCCACTGTCTTCGGTGTGTTCAGCCTGAACGGCGAGCGTTGCACCGCCGGCAGCCGCGTGCTCGTGCAGCGCGACATCTACGATGACTTCGTGGCTCGCTTCGCCGAGCGCGCGAAGAACATCGTGGTGGGCCTCCCGAGCGATCCCGGGACCGAGGTCGGCTCGCTGGTGCACCCCAACCACTTCGACAAGGTCATGAGCTACATCGAGATCGGCAAGTCCGAGGGCCGCCTTCTCGCCGGCGGCGGTCGTCCCGAGGGTTTCCCCACGGGCAACTACGTTGCACCGACCGTGTTCGCCGACGTCGCCCCCGATGCCCGGATTTTCCAGGAGGAAATCTTCGGGCCTGTCGTTGCGATCACCCCCTTCGACACCGACGAAGAGGCGCTCGAGCTCGCGAACAACACTAAGTACGGTCTCGCAGCCTACGTCTGGACGACGAATTTGAAGCGCGCGCACAACTTCGCACACGCCATCGAGTCGGGCATGGTGTGGCTGAACTCGAACAATGTGCGCGACCTGCGCACCCCGTTCGGCGGCGTCAAGGCCTCGGGCCTCGGACGCGAGGGCGGCTACCGCTCGGTCGATTTCTACACCACGCAGCAGTCGGTGCAGATCACCCTCAATGAGGCCCACTCGCCCAAGTTCGGCGTTGAGGCCAGCAAGGAAACGGGCGACGCCTAATTGCTTGTCCGGCTTGCTCCGGACGCTTGACCGGGGCTGACGCCGAGCCCAGACCTCCGTCGCTAGCGTCGGCCCCCGAAGGGAGTGGGCCCAGGTCCATGGGCCCACTCCCTCACCAATCCAAAAATTCGAAGGAACCATTATGAGCAACGAAATTCCCAAGCCCAGCGTCCCTGCTCCGGACATTGTCCGCTGCGCGTACATGGATTTGGTCGTCACGGACCTGGCCAAGTCCCGCGAGTTCTACGTGGATGTCCTCGGTCTGCACGTGACCGAAGAGGACGAGAACACCATCTACCTGCGCTCCTTCGAGGAGTTCATCCACCACAACCTGGTGCTGCGCAAGGGCCCGGTCGCCGCCGTTGCCTCGTTTGCCTACCGGGTGAAGTCCCCGGCCGAAGTGGACGCCGCCGAGGCGTACTACAAGGAACTCGGGTGCCGCACCGAGCGCCGCAAGGACGGCTTCTCCAAGGGCATCGGCGACTCCGTCCGCGTGGAGGACCCGCTGGGCTTCCCGTACGAGTTCTTCTACGACGTCGAGCACGTCGAGCGCCTCACCCAGCGCTACGACCTCTACAGCGCCGGCGAACTGGTCCGCCTGGACCACTTCAACCAGGTCACCCCGGACGTCCCGCGCGGCCGCAAGTACCTGGAGGACCTGGGCTTCCGCGTCTCCGAAGACATCAAGGATTCCGACGGCGTGACCTACGCGGCCTGGATGCACCGCAAGCAGACCGTCCACGACACCGCCCTCACCGGCGGCGACGGCCCGCGCATGCACCACGTTGCCTTCGCCACGCACGAAAAGCACAACATCATCCAGATCTGCGACAAGATGGGCGCCCTGCGCATCTCTGACCGGATCGAACGCGGCCCCGGCCGTCACGGCGTCTCCAACGCGTTCTACCTGTACATCCTGGATCCGGACGGCCACCGCATCGAGATCTACACCCAGGACTACTACACCGGCGACCCGGACAACCCCACCGTCACCTGGGACGTCCACGACAACCAGCGCCGCGACTGGTGGGGCAACCCGGTGGTCCCGTCCTGGTACACCGAGGCCTCCCTGGTCCTGGACCTGGACGGCAACCCCCAGGAAGTCATCAAGCGCACCGACGCCTCCGAAATGGCCGTGACCATCGGGGCCGACGGCTTCTCCTACACCCGCGAACCGGGCGAAGAGCGCGGCTTCAAGGTCGGCGCACAGCTCTAACAAAGCTCTCGCAAAGATCGACGGCGGGGCGCGGCACAATGCCGCGCCCCGCCGTCGCACGTTTAAGGCGCGGCCAGCACTAATATGAACCGGCTTCTTCCAGGGTGCGATTGCCGAAGCGCTCGGCGGCGTCGACATTGCATTCTTTATCGGTATCCCGGTCGGTTGCGTGATCTCCTGGCTCCTCTGCCGGAGCCAGGACGTCGAGCATGCAATGTCAGACCAATGGTCGGAAGTGGAACAGGTTCATCCACGCGGCTCACCTGAGAACCCCGGCAGTACCGGGCGGCTGGGAGGGCTACATCCCCGTACTTCAACAGAGCGCGAGGTAACTCTGGCTGGCGGCTTTGGCGGCTTAAAATCCGGAGCCTGGGCCGCGTTGGTCAGGGAAGAAGGCCGCGGGTGTCAGGAGCGGACGAAGCGGGCGATGGCGTCGGAAGCTTCCTGGATCTTGGCTTCGGCCGCCTCCGGGCCGAGATGGGTTGCGTCGAGGAGGCAGTGCTTCATGTGGTCGTCGAGGAGTCCCAGCGCGACGCCTCGCAGGGCGGAGGTCAGGGCAGAGATCTGGGTGAGGATGTCGATGCAGTACTGCTCCTCGTCGACCATCCGGTGGATGCCTCGGGCCTGCCCTTCGATCCGCTTCATGCGGGCGAGGTAGCGGGCTTTGTCGGAGATATAACCGTGGGCTGTATGGCCGTCGACGGTGGTGTCCGCAGTGGCAGGGGTGGTGTCCATGGTGGCTCCTGGTCTTTCTTTCTTGGCGGTCTGCGAGGCCCGGGGCCGTCTAAGTGCCGGCCCCGGACCTGCCAGGCCGGGTCGGGCGTCAGCCCGCGTTTGCGTAGGTGGCCGGGTCGGCGTCGAACTTCGGTCCGCAGCCGGCGCAGCAGAACCAGTATCGCTGGCCATCGTAGTCGCGGAACAATCCCTTGGCCTCGGCATCGGCCTTGTCGACCGGTGTACCGGCCATGACCGGGCACCGGGCGAGCGAGTCGGCCTGTTCGGGGCGTGTGGTAAGGGTCAGGTCCTCGGCCGTGGTGTTCGTAGCGTTCGAGCTGCAGCAGCTTCCCATGGTGTTGGTTTCCTAGCGGTGGGGGTGGGTGGTGGTTCAGGCGCTGATCGGTGCAGGCGCAGGGGTGGAAGTCGAGGACTGCCGGGTTGTTGCCTTGCTCTTGAAGGAGCGCAGGCGCAGGCTGTTGCCGACGACGAAAACGCTGGAGAACGCCATGGCGGCGCCGGCGAGCATCGGGTTGAGCAGGCCGAAGGCGGCCAGCGGGATCGCAGCGACGTTGTAGGCGAAGGCCCAGAACAGGTTGGTCTTGATCGTGCCCAGGGTCTTGCGGGCCAGGCGGATCGCGTCGGCGGCGGCGCGGAGGTCACCGCGGACGAGGGTGAGGTCGGCGGCCTCGATGGCCACGTCGGTGCCGGTGCCCATGGCCAGTCCGAGGTCGGCTTGGGCCAGGGCGGGGGCGTCGTTGACGCCGTCGCCGACCATGGCCACGATTTTGCCCTCTTTTTGGAGCCGGGCCACGACGTCGACTTTGTCCTGAGGCAGGACCTCGGCGATGACCTGTCCGATGCCGACCTGCGCGGCGACCTGTTCCGCCACGGCCTGGTTGTCACCGGTCAGCAGTACCGGGGTCAGTCCCAGGGCCTTCAGTTGCCGGATCGCTTCGGCGCTGGTGGCCTTGACGGCGTCGGCCACGGTCAGCACGCCGCGTACCGCGCCGTCCCAGGCAACGACGACGGCGGTCTGTCCGGCCGCTTCGGCGTTTGCCTTCGCGGCGGCGAGGTTCGCGTCGATGGGCAAGGACCAGTCGGTCGTCAGCGAGGTGCGTCCGACCAGGACGAGGTGCCCGTCGACGATTCCCTGCACGCCCTTGCCCTCGATGTTCTTGAAGGACTCGGGCACGGGCAGCTGCCCGGTGCGTTCGGTGGCGCCCTTGGCGATGGCCTGAGCGATCGGGTGCTCCGAGGAATCCTCGACTGCACCGGCGAGGCGCAGCAGTTGGTCCCGGTCGGTGCCTTCGGAGGTGTGCACGTCCTGCAGGGTCATCTTGCCGGTGGTGACGGTGCCGGTCTTGTCCAGCACGACGGTGTCGATTTTGCGGGTGGATTCGAGCACTTCCGGGCCCTTGATCAGGATTCCCAGCTGGGCGCCGCGGCCGGTACCGACGAGCAGTGCGGTCGGGGTGGCCAGGCCCAGGGCGCAGGGGCAGGCGATGATGAGTACGGCCACGGCCGCGGTGAACGCTGCGGTGGCCGGGAATCCGGCGCCGAGCCAGGCGGCGAGCGTGCCCACGGCGATGGCGATGACGATGGGCACGAAGATGCCGGAGACGCGGTCGGCTAGGCGCTGCACCTCGGCCTTGCCGGACTGGGCGTTTTCCACCAGCTGGGCCATCTGCGCCAGCTGGGTGTCGGAGCCGATGCGGGTGGCGCGGATGACCAGGCGGCCGCCGGCATTGACGGTGGCTCCGGTGACCTGGTCGCCGGCCTCGACCTCGACCGGCACGGATTCGCCGGTGAGCATCGAGGCATCGACCGCGCTGCGGCCGCTGACGACGGTGCCGTCGGTGGCGATCTTCTCTCCGGGGCGGACCACGAACTCGTCCCCCACGGTCAGCTGGTCGGTGGGGATGCGGGTCTCGGCCCCGTCGCGCAGTACGGCCACGTCCTTGGCGCCGAGCTCCAGGAGGGCGCGCAGGGCGGCACCTGCCTGGCGCTTGGAGCGTTTCTCGAAGTAGCGTCCGGCCAGGATGAACATGATTACCCCGGCGCCGACCTCCAAGTAGATGTTGTTGGCGCCGTTGGTGGGGGCGACGGTCAGCTCGAATGGATGTGTCATGCCCGGTGTCCCGGCGGTGCCGAGGAACAGGGCGTAGAGCGACCACAGGAACGCGGCGGTGGTGCCCATGGAGACCAGGGTGTCCATGGTTGCGGTGCCGTGGCGCAGGTTGGTCCAAGCGGCCTTGTGGAACGGCCAGCCGGCCCAGACGATCACCGGTGCGGCCATCGCCAGGGACAGCCACTGCCAGTAGGGGAACTGCAGTGCGGGGGCCATCGCCATCGCGATGACCGGCACCGACAGGATGATGCTGCCGATCAGCCGGTGCCGCAGCGCGACCAGTTCGGTGTCCGGCTGCTCCCCGCCGGCCTCTGCGGACTGCTCCTTCCGTGCGGCCGGGACCGCGGCAGTGTAGCCGGTCTTCTCGACCTCGGCGACCAGGGCCTGCGGGTCGAAGCCGGCCGGGGCACTGATGCGGGCCTTCTCGGTGGCGTAGTTCACCGTAGCGGTGACACCCTCGAGCTTATTGAGCTTGCGTTCGATCCGGTTCGCGCACGAGGCGCAGGTCATCCCGCCGATCTCGAGTTCGATGTCGGTGCCTGGCGCCTTGGACGGGGCCGTAGATGCAGACATTGCATACTTCTTTCCCCGATGAGCCCGGCCTTCGAAGCCGGGCGTATCAGTGATGGTAGGGGTGGGTCAGTGGCCGCCGTGCCCGTCGCCGGCGGTGCCGGCGTCGGTCGCGGTGTGGATGGATCCGGTGGTGTCGAGGACGAACCGGGCAGTGTGGACCTTCCCGTCGACCTGGAAGTCGAAGTACAGGTAGTAGCGGCCCAAAGTCGGGGCCGTGGCTGCGAAGCCGACCGCCGGCCCGGACACTTCGCCCTCTGCCGGCTCGGCACCTTCGGGGTGGACGTGCAGGTAGGCCAGATCCCCAGCGCGCAGGGCGACCAGGTGCCCGTAGGCACCCAGATAGGGTTCCAAGGTGGTGACCGGCTGCCCGTCGCGGGTGACGTTGATGGCCAGCGCCGACGCCGCGCCCGCCGACAGGCCGCCCTCCAAGGAAACCTCGAACCCGTTGACCTCGTCGGTGATGCTTACTTTAGGGGCGGCCGGGTTGAAGGTTCCGGCCACGTCGACGGTGCGAGTCAGCGTGATGTTGCTGTCCGCTCCCGCCGGCGCAATGTCGGCGTAGAGCCGGTAGGTGCCGGCCGCATCCCATTGCCAGGGCAGGGACCAGCGCCCGGCCTGATCCATCACCGGGTGCACATGACGGTAATTGCTTCCGTCGGAGCGCACCACGATCAGGTGCAGGTCCTTGTCGTGCCCGGTCTCGAAGTCGGTGACCGGCGCCCCGTCGGGGCCGGTAATCGTGAACGAAAGCTCCCCTTGCTCACCCGTAGCGGAAGGCGCGGAGACCTGCTGCAGAACATATCCACCCTGTTCGACGGTTACACCCTGGACGGGGTGGGCGGAATGGTTTCCACCGGTCCCGGTTGCCTCGTGGTTCATATCCTCTCCTTCTGCTGCTGTTGTCTGTCCGTGTCCGGCGGGTTGTGCCCAACTGCTTGCGATTTCGGCCGGGACCAGGACATCCGCGGCGGCAAATGCTCCGGCGAACACCACGGCCAGACCTACGCCGTAAGCTCCCAGTCGACCGGCGGCATTCACTTCGACCGCACACCCTGGTAGCCAGCCGCCTCGAGGGCGGCAATGACGGCGGCGTCCTGGACAGGTTGGTTGCCGGTGACCACGAGCCTGCCGGTCCGGTGGCTTACCTCGACGCCCTGGACGCCGGAGACCTCCTGGACCTCCTCCCGGACGGAGATTTCGCAGTGCCCGCAGGTCATTCCGGTCACTAAGTACTCAGTGGTGTTCATTGTCGTATCCCTTCCCGCTCTGATACCCGTAGGGGGTAATTGCCACGTCTCTAGATATACCCGTAGGGGGTATGCATGTCAAGGCGGTGCCCGTGTGGGACCTTGAGCCTTCAACAGCAACCTCGTCCGGCTGGCAGGTTTTCGCCTGCACTCAGCGCCATCGCGCATGACTGGCCCGTCCTCTTTGGAGGTTGGGGCAGCGGTGGTGGGTCCGAGTCCGCCAGGGCCTCGCTTACGGAAGTGCCCGGGTGGGGGCCGGATGGAATGCTGAATCCAGCCAGGAGCGGTCAGGGGGCTGCCACTAGGGTCAGGTGTCCCTCGGGGGTAAGGCGTGGAGGGGGGCTGCGAATTGAATGCGGCCCGCCTATTTCCCCAAGGGCCCCACCCCGTTGTTCCACACTTCAAACAACCGACGGCTCCGCTGTTTGACATACCCGGAGGGGGTATGTTTGAGTGTGCATACCCCCTTGGGTATGCGCCCGAGAGGTGGGGAGTAAAGAACCACTAAGAGATTCGAGAGTGTCATGGCCACTGAGCCCCTTCCAGCATTGACCGCGGAACGCACCAGCCCCGCCACGTACGTCGCCCGTAACGGGCGAGGCGCAGAACTTCGCATCGGCGCGCCCGGCGCCGAAGATTCCTTCAGCCCGGTAGAACTGCTGCAGGCAGCCGCCGCAGGATGTGCAGCGCTGTCGGCCGAGGCTCAACTCGTCAATCGACTTGGCGACGACTTCAACGCAACCGCGACGGTCGAGGCATTCTTAAACTTTGACGAGAACCGGGTTGAAAGACTCGTCACCCTGATCGATACCGACATGTCGGAGATCGATCCTGAAAAGCGCGACAAACTCATCGCCAGCGCTGAACGTTCCATCGACCGGCTGTGCACGGTCAAACGCACCCTCAACCAGGGCGCCGAAAACATCACCGAGGTGCGCGTCGAGAGCCCCGTCGCTGCCCGGCAGGACCGCGTCTAACCGGCGCGGTCCGACGCGGTCGCCCCCTTCTCAGTTAGAGACGGCCGCTCCTTCAGCGACGGTAACGGGCGAACCGGGACGGACCCCGCCCAGCGGCGCTTGGCGGACTGCTCGGAGCGCCAGAAGCCCCCGGCCTTGTACAGCGACGGCCTGCACCGAGCCCATCCAAACGGCGGCCGCTTCGGACAGTGGCGCGCACCTCTGCTGGTAGGTCGGGAGTAAAGGCGATCTGTTCGACGGCGAGAGCATCAATGCGGTCGCCGCAGCGGGTGCGCAGACGGGGCCGCCCAGCCGCATTATGCCGCAGGCCAGCCGCTCCGCTACCCGCTCGGCGAGGGCCTCCTGACATTGGAATGCTGGGAGGGCCCGGTCCGTTGTATTAGTCCAGTTGCAGGCGGTCGGTCAGTCCGGCCGCTGCGAAGGCGGAGACAAGCTCGTCACGGTCTTCGGTGATGTGGGCCAAACTGTCCACGTGGGCCGGAATGACGCCACGTGGCACCGAGGAGAACCGCGACCTCGGCGGCTCGGGCGTCGTCGAGGTTGTCGGGGTGCTCGTCGTGGGAAAGCAGCACCGCATCTATCGATCCCAGCCAGTGGGACGTCCTTGTCGGCAGCAACTGACGGATCACCCTTAGAACGGGCATATGCACTGTCGTCGGTGTCCGGAATGACGGCGACTTCCATGTGCGCGCAAGCGTCAGCGACGGATGGTGGTCTTCCGCAGCAGGGTGATGGATGCGGCGACGATGAGCAGTGCTGCCATGGAACTGATGCCGGGGAACCCGATGGCAGCCATGATTGGTCCGGCCGCGGCGCTGCCGGCGGCACCGGCCAGGGACATCGTGGCGTCGGAGAAGCCCTGGGCGGGTACGCGCTGGGCCGGGGTCAGGGTGGAGACCAGCAGGGTGGAACCGGCGACGGTGGCCGCGGACCAGCCCAGTCCGAGCAGGATCAGCCCGGCGGTGACCACGGTCATGTTCGAAGGCAGCAGCCCGGTCAGCGCCACCGCGGCGATCAATGTTCCCATCCCGGCCAGGACGGTCTTTGCGGCGCCGATGCGGTCGGTGAGCCAGCCCATCAGCGGGGAGAGGGCGTACATGCCGGCGACGTGGAGGGAGAGGGTGAAGCCGATCAGGGCGATGGTGTCGGGGTGCCCGGCCGCGTGCCCAGCGTGGTGCTGCATATGCAGTGGGGTCATCGACATGACCGCAACCATCACCGCATGCGCGGCAACCACTGCGATCACCGCTCCACGGGCGGTCGGATGTTCGCGCACGACCTGCCACCCGGCCCGCCACGACCCGGAACTCTTCTTGCCCGGCTGCAGGTTGTCACCATCGAGAGCCCGGCGGGCCAGCAAAGGATCCGGGCGCAGGAACAGTGCGACGATGCCTGCGCCGATAACCATCCCCGCAGCCGAGATCAGGAATGGTCCGGACAAGGCCGGAATGCCCAGCCAACCGGCCAGCACAGCGCCGGGCCCGACCATGTTGGGTCCGGCAACGGCGCCGATCGTGATCGCCCAAACCACCAGGGAGAGGTCTCGTCCCCTGCGGGCCGGCTCGGCCAGGTCCGTGACGGCGAAGCGCGCCTGCAGGTTCACGGCCGAGGCCAGGCCGACCATTAGCGCTCCGGCCAGCAGCAGCACGAAAAGCCCGGTAACCACGGCGCCAATGATCAGAGCGGTGCCGGCGATGGCGCCAGCCAGCCCGGTGGCCAGGGCGACGCGCCGCCCGCGGGCCAGGGCCAGTTGGGACAGCGGGATCGCCGTGGCGGCGGTGCCGAGGGTCAGGGCAGTGTTTACGGAACCGGCCCAGGTTTCGGACCCGGACAGGTCGACAGCCAGGATCGACCCCAGGGACAGGGTGGAGCCCGTGCCCAGCCCGGAGAATATCTGGGCGGTCGACAGCGTCCGTACGATGCGGCGCTGGGCGGATCCGGTTGTCGATAGTGCGGTGCTGTTCACAGTGGGAGCCTTCCAGAGGCGGGGAGGAGCGTCACCGCCTGGGTAGGACGGTGACAGCGTGGTCGGAGTCTCGGGCGGTCAGCTTAGGACTGGCGCTCGGTTTATCTGGCGGTCCCGGTCTGGAGTTGGGCCATGTCGAGGTTCTTGACTGCCGTGATGACGCCGTTGAGGCCTGCTGCCGGCAGTGCCCCGGGCTCGGAGAAAACGAGTACGCCGTCGCGGAAGGCCATCAGCGTGGGGATGGAGGTAATGCCCGCGGCCGCGGCAAGACCCTGTTCGGCCTCGGTGTCGACCTTGGCGAAGACGATGTCGGGGTGCTGAGCGGAGGCGGCCTCATAGACGGGTGCGAACATGCGGCAGGGGCCGCACCAGCTGGCCCAGAAGTCGATCAGGACGATGTCGTTCTCCCGGATGATCGGGGCGAAGTCGTGCTCGGTGATGTCAATGGTGGCCATGGATTTCTCCTTTTGAATGGTTACGGGGCGGGTTGAATGGTTGTGGGGCGGCCAGGGTTAGCGGGCTTGTGCCGGCTCAACCGGGGTAGGGGTTGTGCGCAAGGGGCACCTGGGGATCGCGAACCGGCAGGTGAGCGCGGCCAGTGCCAGTGCGGCGGCGGTGACGGCGAGGATGATGTTGGCCGGCGCGGGGAGTTCCTGGACAAGGACGAAGACGCCCATGGCCAGGACGAAGATGCCGAAGCCCTTGCGCAGTACTGCTTCGGGCATGCGGCCAGCGAGGCGGGATCCGACGATGGAGCCGGCGATCGCGACCGCGGTGACTGCGGCGACGAGGCCCCAGTCGAGGCTGACGGTGGTGAGGTAGCCGCCGAGCCCGGCGAAGGATTTTAGGGCGATGACGATCAGTGAGGTGCCCACGGCGACGGGCATGGCGAGGCCGCCGAGGAGGGCGAGGGCCGGTACGACGAGGAAGCCGCCGCCGGCGCCGACGAGTCCGGTGACGAGGCCGACGACGAGGCCTTCAAGGATGACTTTGAGGACGGGCAGTTCGCTGTTGTGGGTGGCAGCGGCCTTGTTTTTGCGGCCGCGGATCATGGCGATGGAGGTGGCGACCATCATGAGGGCGAAGGCGATCATGAGGATGGTTCCGGGGATGTGTCCGCCGAGCAAGCCCCCACCGAACGCTCCGGCCATGCCTGCGGCGCCAAAGATCAGGCCGGTACGCCATTTGACGCGGCCGCTGCGAGCGTGAGTAATGGCGCTGACGGCCGACGTCGCGCCGACAACGAAGAGGGAGGCGGCGATGGCTTCCTTGGGGTCGAGGCCTGCGACGTAGGTGAGGATGGGAACGGTCAGGATGGAGCCTCCGCCGCCGAGCAGGCCGAGGGAGAGTCCGATGACGACGGAGAGCAGCAGGGTGGCCGTGAGCGCGACGGTCATGCGAGTGGTCCTTTCTTCTGCCGGGTCCCGGGTCAGCGGGTGGGCAGGCCGGCGGCCTGCCAGGCGATCATGCCGCCGGTCATGGTGTCGGTGGTGTAGCCGGCGGCGTTGAGGGCGTCGGCGACGCGGGCGCTGCGGTTGCCGCTGCGGCAGACCACGACGACGCGGCGGGTGCGGTCGACTTCATCGAGGCGGGCGTTGAGTTCGCCCATGGGGATGTGCCGGGCTTCGGGGATCATGCCTTCGGCGGTTTCGAAGTCTTCCCGGATGTCGAGGATCTGGTCGAGGGTGCGGCGTGCATGGGTGTCGTCGATGGTGGTCTCTGGCATGGCGCGCTCCTAAGGTGCATGCAGGCCGGTTGGAGGTGGTTCCCGCCCGGGCGGGGCCAGGGCGGGAACCGGCTCAGGGGAGGGGGGTCAGGCGGAAGCGGCGGGCAGCTGCCGGATGGCGCTGTCGGCAGTGGGTTCGGCCGCGGTCTTGTTCCAGGGCATTTTGGACAGGGCCTTGCCCATGGCGCACGTGTTCGTCGCCGCGGAGAAGGTCAGGCCGGCGCCGATGGCACCGGCTAGCAGGCGCAGCCTGGGGGAGATGAACTTGCCGGCAAGGAGAGCGCCGAGGACGAGGGAGCCGGCTGCCATGCGGACCTGGCGTTCGAGATCCCAGCGCTGGGCGCCGCGGACAACATCGCCGCCGGCGGCAGCGAAGCCGGGTACGCCGCCGGTCAGCACCAGGGCGGAATCGATCCCGGCGGCGCCCAGACGCTGGCGGGCCTGCTCGGCGCGGACACCGGACTGGCAGACCAGGACAACGCGCGCCCCGAGGCGTTCTACGAGTTCGTCGGTGTGCTCGGAAAGCAGCGGCAGCGGCACGTTGTAGGAGCCGCGGATGTGCATGGTCTCGAATTCGGCGGCGGAACGGACATCGATCACGGTCAGGTCCTCGTGCTTGTCCATCCGATCACGCAGCGTCTGCGCGTCGAGGGCGGTCACGGTCAAAGTTTCAGAAGCCAACGGGGGTCCTTTCCAAGGAAGCGGAGGTGTCGCCACAAGTCTGCCATATACCCATGGGGGTATGCAAGACACCCATGGGGGTATAGAATGGAGGAAGACTTTCACCCCGAGGAGAACACCATGCAGCTCGACAGCACCGAACTCACCCCGGTCATTAACCGGCTCAAGCGCGCCCAGGGCCAGCTGGCCGCCGTGACGCGGATGCTGGAGGAGGGCCGCGACTGCAAGGACGTGGTCACCCAGCTCGCCGCCGTATCCAAGGCACTGGACCGGGCAGGCTTCGCGATCATTTCCACCGGCCTGGAGCAGTGCCTGGCCAAGCAGGATAACTCGATGGACAAGAAGGAACTGGAAAAGCTCTTCCTCTCCCTGGCCTGACCGGCCGGACTGGACGACGGCGGCCCCGCGCGGTGGACTGCGCAGGGTCGCCTTTTTTGTGTGGCATGGGCGTCCGTGGCTCGGAGTGCCGGGTCCAACCCGTGCGGGGCGGGAGCGTTCGTACATTCTGGCTGCCACGTTGGTGGCAGCGTGCAGGCCCAGCAGATCAGCGGTAATGCCGCCAAGGGCGGCGCCGACCGCCTAGCCGAGGTCGCGCCAGACCCGGTAGATCCCGACCGCCCGGCCTCGCCACGCCGCAGTCCCAGTCCGGCAAAGATCAGCATCAGCGGGACTGGCACTGCGAAAAGTCAACCGCCGAGCAGTACGGGCTTGCGGCCGTACCGGTCCAAGAGCGCGCCGGCGGCGTAGTTGGCGGTGTAACGCCGGATGGGCCTGCACTTTCGTGCGGGCCCATCCGGATTGTGCCTGCCGCGGCTTAGCGGGCCGGAGCGTTCTCCCCGGCCTTCTGCCAGGATTCCCAGGCGGCGTAGCTGCCGTCGAGTTCGACTACGTTGTAGCCCGCGCGGCGCAGGGTGCTTGCGGCGACGGAGTTGCGGACCCCGCTCTGGCAGTACGTCACGATGGGGCCGTCGGCCGGAAGCTGGTCCAGGTTCCAGAGCACCCGGCCGGCGCTGAGCTGCTCGGAGCCGGGGATGTGGCCTGCGGCGTGCTCGCTCTTGTTTCGCACGTCCAGGACAAGGGCGGCGTCGAAGCCGTCAAGTTCCTCTGGCCGGATCAGGGCCGGAACCGTTGTGGGCAACCCGTCCAGGCCCGTGGTGTAGCCGGCGATATTGTCGATGCCCACGCGCACGAGATGGTCCCACATTTCCTGTGCGGCGTCCTGGTCGGGGGCGAGCAGGACCAGCGGGCGATCATCGGTCTCCGGGTCGTAGGCCCAGGCGCCGAAGCTGGCGGCCTTGTTGCCGGCCGGGATATTCAGGGCGCTGGCCACGGTTCCTTCATGGACTTGCGCGTTGGGGCGGGTGTCGACAAACGTGACCTTGTCGGCGGCCAGGTCCACAGCGACGGCCTGGTTGTCCAGTTCGGGCAGCGGGCCACGTTCGCCAAGAACCTCTGGGCCGAGGCGGTTCTGGCGCTTCATCCGGCCGAAGTAGGCGTGCGCGTCGGGCTGGCCGTCGAGCAGTTCATCGATGAAGCCTTGCTCGTCGTTAGCTGCCAGGTACTTGCCCCACCAGGCGTACAGCCGCTCATAGCCGACTGTCGTGGACGGGATAGCGCCGAGCGCCTTGCCGCAGGCGCTGCCAGAACCATGGCCCGGGTGCACCTGGACGTGGTCCGGCAACGTGAGGAACTTTGTCCGTAGGCTGGCGAAGAGCTGCTTCGCGCCTTCGAAGCGGGTGTCTATGCCGCCGGCGGCCTCGTCCAGCAGGTCCGGGCGGCCCAGGTCGCCGGCGAAGACGAAGTCGCCGGAGAGCAGGTAGCCGGGCTGATCGCTGAATGCCCCGTCGGTGACCAGGAACGAGAGGTGTTCGGGCGTGTGTCCGGGTGTGTGCAGGGCCTGGATAGTGATGTTTCCGATCGAGATGGCATCGCCGTCGTGCAGGCGTTCGGCGTCGAATCCATACTGCCAGTCCGTCCCGCCTTCGCCGGAAATGTAAATGCCGGCGCCGGTGGCTGCGGCCAGTTCGCGGGTTCCGGAGAGGTAGTCGGCGTGGATGTGCGTCTCGGCCACGGCCACGATCTTCATCCCGTTGGCCTTGGCCAGGTCGAGGTAAACATCGATGTCGCGGCGGGCGTCGACCACCACGGCTTCGCCCTTGGCCTGGCAGCCGATGAAGTAGCCGGCTTGGGCCAGATCCTGGTCATAGATTCGCTCGAGCAGCATGTCGTCTCCTTGTCGTTTGCCAACACCCCTTGGGGGTATCCGTATGGCAACAACGGTAATACCCTTGGGGGTATCTACGCAAGTCCCGTTCCATTACTTCTTTATACCCATGGGGGTATGTAGAATGGCGAGTGCTGCCAGTAAAGCGGCTACTTACCATAAAGCGATGGAAGGACTTATATGTGCCGGACGGCGACATGCCAAGAATGCGGAAAGGCAACGTGGGCAGGCTGTGGAAACCATGTTGACCAAGTGATGCGTAACGTTCCGCAGTCCCGCCGCTGCACCTGCGCTACCGGTGCGAGCCGGCAGTCCGGCGTCGCCTTCGGTTGGATCAAGGAACTCTTCGGCCGGCGACGCACCCGCCGTCGTTCTCAGTAATCCAGAGGTTCGCGGCCCAGCAGGGCGTCTTCGACGGCGGCCGTCCGGCGGCGCAGCGCCTCGGCCACGGCGGCGACGGCGGGCTGGCGCAGCGAGTCCGGCCGCAGCACCATCCAGTAGGGGAGGCGTTCCTGGAAGTCCTCCGGCAGAAGCCGCACTAGGTCCGGGTGGCGGCCGGCCATAAAGCAGGGCAGGAAGCCGATCCCGGCGCCGGCCCGGGTGGCCTCGACGTGGACGAAAACGTTGGTGGAGCTTAGTGAATCCAGCATGCCGGGGACCAGCCGCCGCGGGGCATCCAGATCGTCCACCTGCAGCATCGAGTCGACGAAGTACACCAGCCGGTGCTCGCTGAGTTCCGCGACGCTGGCGGGCGTGCCGAAGTCCTCCAGATAGCGGCGCGAGGCATACATTCCCAGCATGTAGTAGCCCAGCCGGATTGCCTCGGCCCGGTGCACCTGCGGCTCGCCGACCACCACCTCCAGGTCCAGGCCGGAGCGGTGCTGCAGCGCCCGACGCGTGACGTTGACAATCTCCACGCTGAGGTTCGGGTGCTTCCGGCGCAGCTGGGCCACCGCCGGCGCGATGATGAACGCACTGAAGCCGTCGGTGGCGGAAATGCGTACGACGCCGGCGATCTGGTCCGCTTCTTCCTCACCTTCGTTGATGGTGGCCACCGCGGTCTCCACGTCCTCGGCGGCCCGCACGGCCCGGCGGCCCAGGTCCGTGAGCTCCCAGCCGCCCACGGTGCGGGCGAGCGTCCGGCCGCCGAGGCTCTTCTCCAACGCGGTAATCCGGCGCGAGACGGTGGTGTGGTTCAAACCCAGGCTCTCGGCCGCCGTCGTAAATCTTCCGGTCCGCGCCACGGCGAGCAGGATCAGCAGGTCGTGGGGGTTCGGGGCGGCGGCGCCGGGGGATTGGCTGTTCATATCTGCAATTGTGCACTTCATCTCTGCGCAACTGGTCATTGATGCACAGCAGCGGCTATGTCCATACTCGGTAAAGCCGTTCTGTGTGCTGGAACACAGGACCCCGCAACGCCGATGTCAACGCTGACACCTGCAGAACAAAGGAGTGCGCCGATGAGCGTCAACAAGCCGACGTCCCCGGAGACGGAGAAATCGGGACTGAAAAAGATTGTGGCCGCCTCGATGGTGGGCACGGTGGTGGAGTGGTACGAGTTCTTCCTCTACGCCACCGCCGCCTCGCTGGTCTTCGGCCAGTTCTTCTTCCCCAACGCCAACACGGAGCTGGACGGCATCATCGCGGCCTTCCTGACCTACGCGGTGGGCTTCATCGCCCGTCCGCTCGGCGGCATTGTGTTCGGCCAGATCGGCGACAAGCTTGGCCGCAAGCACACCCTGCAGGTCACCATCATCATGGTCGGCGTGGCCACGTTCCTCATGGGCTGCCTGCCCGGCTTCAACTCCATTGGCTACTGGGCGCCGGCGCTGCTGGTAATCCTGCGCTTCGTCCAGGGCTTCGCCGTGGGCGGCGAGTGGGGCGGCGCCGTCCTGCTGGTGGCCGAGCACAGCCCGAACAAGTCGCGCGGGTTCTGGTCCAGCTGGCCGCAGGCCGCCGTTCCGGTGGGCAACCTGCTGGCTACCCTGGTGCTGCTGGGCATGTCCTGGATCCTCCCCTCGGATCAGTTCCTCAGCTGGGGCTGGCGCGTGGCCTTCTGGGTGTCCGCATTCATCGTCATCATCGGCTACTACATCCGCACCCACGTCAACGAGGCACCGATCTTCCTTGAAGCCCGCGCCCAGGTGGAAGCCGACAAGGCCGTCAGCTACGGCGTGATGGAAGTTGTGAAGAAGTACCCCAAGGGCATCTTCGGCGCCATGGGACTGCGCTTCGCCGAGAACATCCTCTACTACATCATCGTCAGCTTCACCATCGTGTACCTCAAGACCGAGCACGAGTACGACACGAGCCAGTTGCTGCTGGCGCTGCTGGTGGCCCACGTCATCCACTTCATTGTGATTCCGCAGGTCGGCCGGCTCTCCGATGCCTTCGGCCGCAAGCCGGTGTACTTGGCCGGTGCGGTGCTCGGGGCCAGCTGGGCGTTCTTCGCCTTCCCGATGTTCGATACCCAGAACCCGTTCATCATCATCGCCGCCGTGACCATCGGCCTGTGCTTCCACGCGCTGATGTACGCGGGCCAGCCCGCCATCATGGCTGAAATGTTCCCCACCCGCATGCGCTACTCCGGCGTCTCCCTGGGCTACCAGGTCACCTCGATTATCGCCGGTTCGATGGCGCCGATCATCGCGACCGCGTTGCTGCAGGACTTCGGCTCCTGGGTCCCGGTGGCCATCTACGTGGCGGTGGCCTGTGCCATTACCGCCGTCGCGGTGATCACGCTGAAGGAAACCCGGGGCGCTTCCCTGCACGATATTGACGACGCCGACGCCCGCAAGCATGGGCTGAACACCGCCCGCGTCACCAACTGAGCCAGTCCGCGCCCGCAACAAGCACCAACCTGCTCTACGTAAGGGAACTTTCATGACCAACGAAACCGAACGGACCGACCTGTCCGCCGCACAACCACTGGCGGGCAGGCGGGCCCTGGTCACCGGCGGCGCCAGCGGGATCGGCTTGGCCGTGGTGCATGCCCTCGCGGCCCGCGGCGCCCACGTGGTCGTCGCGGACATGGACCAAGCCGGCGCCGAAACGGTGGCTGAGGAAGTCGGCGGCTCCAGCCGGGCGGTCGATCTGCTGGATCCCTCGGCCGTCACCGACGATCGGCTTACCGAAGCGCTCGACGGCGTGGACATCCTGGTCAACAACGCCGGCATCCAGCACGTCAGCCCGATCCAGGACTTCAACCCGGAGGACTTCCGGAGGATCCTGACCCTGATGCTGGAGGTCCCGTTCCTGCTGGTCCGCGCGGCGCTGCCGAAGATGTATGCGCAGGGATTTGGCCGCATCATCAACGTTTCCTCGGTGCACGGGCTGCGCGCTTCCCCGTTCAAGTCCGCCTATGTAACGGCCAAGCACGGGCTCGAAGGCCTGTCCAAGGTCACCGCGCTGGAGGGCGGCGAGTACGGCGTGACCAGCAACTGCGTCAACCCCGGCTACGTCCGGACCCCGCTAGTGGAGAAGCAGATCGCTGACCAGGCACGGCTCCACGGCATCCCGGAGTCCGAGGTGCTGGCAAAGATCATGCTGACCGAAAGCGCCATCAAACGCCTGGTCGAGCCGAAGGAAGTGGCCTCACTGGTGGCCTGGCTCGCCAGCGACGATGCGTCAATGGTCACGGGCGCCAGTTACACCATGGACGGCGGCTGGTCCGCGCGCTAAACGGCGCTTCCCGCAACAAAGTTACGTACGACGTCGGCACTCGGCTGGGTTTTCCACCCACCCGAGTGCCGGCGTCGTTTTGTTGCGGTCACGCTCCGGAACTCGTCGAGTGCGCCGGGCGGGGGCAGATAGACTGCTGATAAACCGGACCAACTCGTGAGTAAGGAGAGCCCGTCATGAAGATTGTCGTGTTGGCCAAGCAGGTCCCGGACACTTGGTCGGACCGCAAGATCAACCTGGAGACCGGCATGCTGGACCGGGAAGCCTCCGAGCCGGTGCCGGATGAGATCAACGAGCGTGCCCTGGAAGTCGCGCTGCAGTTCAAGGATGCGAACCCCGACGCCGAGATCGTCGCGCTGTCCATGGGACTGGAAGATACGACCAAGACGCTGCGCAAACTGCTGTCGATGGGCGCCGACTCGGCTGTGTTGGTCACGGATCCCGCGCTGGCCGGATCGGACATGGTCCAGACCTCGCGGGTGCTGGCGGCTGCGGTGCAGCGGATCGCCCCTGACCTGCTGGTCGCGGGCAATGAGGCTACCGACGGCCGCGGCGGGATGGTTCCGGCGATGGTCGCGGAGATTCTGGGCTGGCCGGTGCTGCCCAGCCTGGATGAGGTGGCCATTACCGCCGAGGGCGTCTCGGGGACAACGCAGGTGGACGGCGGCTCGCTCAGCCTCAGCTCCGGGCTGCCGGCGGCCATCTCTGTCACGGAGAAGTCCGCCGAGGCGCGCTTTCCGAATTTCAAGGGCATCATGCAGGCCAAGAAGAAGCCGATGGAAACCTGGTCCCTGGCGGAGCTGGGCATCCAGGCCGGCCCGGATGCGGCCCCGGTTCGCTCGGTGATGGTCTCCGCCGAAGCGCGCCCGCCGAAGGAAGCCGGTCCGAAGGTCGTCGACGACGGCACGGCGGCCAGCCAGCTGGCCGAGTTCCTCGCCGCCCAGCGGTTGATCTGACCGCACACCTGACTTGATGACCTGATTGACCGGAAGGGCACACATTATGGGAAACATCCTGGTACTGATCGAAACCACCGCCGCAGGTGCGTCGAAGCCGACGGCGGCCGCCCTGCTCGGCGCGGCCGCAGCCATCGGCACACCGGTGGCCGTGGCGGTGACCCCGCCCGGGCAGGGCGCGGAACTGGCAGCGCAGCTGGGCTCGCTGGGCGCCGCCCATGTCTACCTGGCCGAATCCGACACGGCGACCGCCGAGCTGGGCACCGCGGAGGTCGGGGCCCTCGCCGACGCGATTAAGGAGTACTCCGCCCAGACGGTGCTGGTGTCGAATACCAATGACTCCAAGACTGTCGCCGGACGGCTGGCGATCGTCGCCGGCGGCTCCGTGGCCGCCGATGCCGTCGGTGTGCGCTACGACGAAGAGGGGCAGGAGGTCATCGTAGAGCACTCGGTGTTCGGCGGTGACTTCACCACTCAGTCGACGATCGAGGGCGGCCTGATGATCGTCACGGTCCGGCCGGGAACGATTGAGGCGCGGGCGGAGGCAGTGACCGAGCCGCAGGTCAAGACCGCTGCGGTGTCCACCGCTGCTGCCCCGGGAGCGCGGATCGATCAGGTCACTGATGCCCCGGCCCAGACCGATCGGCCGGCGCTGCGGGGCGCCCAGACTGTGGTTTCCGGCGGGCGCGGACTGGGCTCGAAGGAGAACTTCGCCCTGGTCGAGCAGCTTGCGGACAGCCTCGGTGCCGCGGTGGGTGCGTCCCGTGCGGCCGTGGACTCGGGCTACGTGCCCCAGTCGTTCCAGGTGGGGCAGACCGGCGTCTCGGTGACTCCGGACCTGTATGTGGCACTGGGGATCTCCGGTGCCATTCAGCACCGCTCCGGCATGCAGACGGCTAAGACGATTGTGGCCATCAACAAGGACGGGGACGCACCGATCTTTGAGATCGCCGACTTCGGCGTAGTTGGCGACGTTTTCACTGTGGTACCCCAGTTGATCGACGAGATAAACGCGCGCCGCGGCTGAACCTGGCCGGATCTGCTGCACCTGATTGACCGTCCCGGAGGCGAGAGACACGATGACCAACGAGAACAGCGCGGCTGACCCTGCCCCGCGCCGTCAGCGCATGGCCGGATACCGTCCGCCGGCACAGGCGACGCAGCAGGATCAGCAGTCTGCCGCAGCCGACGACGTCGACGCCGCCAGCACAGTCCCCGCCGCGGCTGGGAGTTCTGCGGTACCGGCTGCGCCAGTCTCGGAGGCACCGGAGCAGGCTCCGAGTCAGGCCTCGGTCCAGTCCGCAGCCCCCGATGTGCAGGCGGCACCGCGCGCGGCGTCGCCTGCACAGGACGCGGCTGCCGCGCCGTCGCAGGTGACACAGGCCGCGGCGGCCGCTCCGGCGAAGAGGCAGCGGATGGGCGGCTATCGGCCCTTGCCGCAGGAGGAAAAGGGCGGGAATGACAGCGGATCTGCTGCTCAGGTCTCGGAGCCGCCGAAGACACCCCAGCCAACGGCCCCGGTGCGCAAGCAGCGCATGGGGGTCCAGCCGGCTGCTTCCACCAATGCAGCACCTCCGGATGCGGCACCCGCCGATGAACCACCTGCCGCTCCCGTGCGGAAGCAGCGCATGGGCGTCCAGCCACCCGCCTCCACCGATGCACCGCCTGATGCGCCAGCTCGGAAGCAGCGGATGGGGTCGGCGCCATCGACTTCCGGGCAGGAACCGGTTCCGGCGCCATCAGGAAAGACCCGTATGGGAGCATCCCCGGCGCCGGCCGCATCACCCGAAGTCAAACCCGTCACCGCTGGCGGCACCCGCCAGCGCATGGGCGCTACCCAAGGGCAGGGAACCGCAGCGGCCAAGAGCCCGACTCCTGCCCAAGGCGATTCTGCCCCGCCGGCCCGCTCGCGGATGGGATCACCGGCGCCGGCGCCGCCTTCGACACCGGCGGCCACGCCGACCGGTGTGGCTGCCCGGAGCGGTTCCGGATTAACGCCGCTGACAACCTCGGGCCGGCCCGCCCCGACTGGCGGAGCCAAGCAGACGGGAAAACGCCCGGCGTGGGTGAGGCCGGTGGTGGTGACCGCCGTCGTGCTGGTGTTGGCTCTGCTGGCGGTGTTTGGTTCCCGCTGGTTGCGGAGCATGGAGCCGGTGCAGGAGTTCATTGCGACCTACGACGGGCATGCGTCCCAGCCGGATAGTGCCCCGGTCGGGTTGCCGGCATGGTTGGGCTGGCAGCACTTCCTCAACATGTTTTTCATTGTGCTGATCGTCCGGACGGGCCTGCAGGTGCGCACCGAGCGCAAGCCGCCCGGGTACTGGACCGCAAAGAAGGACTCGTTCTTCTCGCCGAAGGGCAATACCACGAAGAAGGTCTCCCTGTCCCAGTGGCTGCACCAGAGCCTGGACGTGCTCTGGGTGCTCAACGGGCTGGTCTTTATCGTGCTGCTGTTGGCCACCGGGCAGTGGATGCGGATCGTGCCGACCAGCTGGGACATTTTCCCGAATATGCTCTCGGCCGGTATCCAGTACGTCTCGCTGGACTGGCCGACGGAGAACGGGTGGGTGCATTACAACGCGCTGCAGGTGATGACGTATTTCATCACCGTGTTCATTGCTGCCCCGCTGGCGATCATTTCCGGTATCCGGATCTCCACCTGGTGGCCGGAGCAGGCCGCCGGGCTCAACAAGGCGTACCCGGTGGAGTGGGCCCGGGCGGTCCATTTCCCGGTGATGCTCTACTTCGTGGCGTTCACCGTCGTGCACGTGTTCCTGGTCTTCTTTACCGGGGCCCTGCGCAACCTGAACCACATGTACACCTCGCGCGACGTCGTGGACTGGTGGGGGCTGATCATCTTCGCGGTTTCCCTGCTGGTTATCGTGGCCGCGTGGTTTCTGACGAAACCGCTCTTCACCACACCCATCGCCGCCCGGATGGGCAAAGTCTCCAAGTAAAGACAAGTAGATGAGGCGCCAAGAGCCGCCATCCCAGGTGTGCAAAGCGGGAGGGCGGCTCTTACCTTTGGCAAACGCCCCGGATCCTATACCGCTTCGAGGACGCTGACGTAGTTGGCGATGGCGAGGCCGCCCATGTTGTGTACGGCGGCGCGGCGGGCGCCGGGCAGTTGCATTTCGCCGGCGGTGCCGCTGAGCTGCATGGCTGTGACGACGTGCTGGGAGACGCCGGTGGCTCCGACGGGGTGGCCCTTGGCCTTGAGCCCGCCGGAGAGGTTCACGGGCAGTTTGCCGTCCCGGTAGACCCAGCCTTCTTCGATGGCGCGGCGGCCTTCGCCGGCCGGGGTGAGGCCCATGACTTCGTACATGATCAGTTCTGCGATGGTGAAGCAGTCGTGCACTTCGGCGAAGTCCAGCCCGTCCAGACCGGTACCGGCCATGGCCAGGGCGCGCTGCCAGGCCGCGACGCTGCCGGCGAATGCGGTGGGATCGCGCTTTTCCACGGGCATGAAGTCATTGGCGTGGCCGAATCCTGTGAGCCGGACCGGTGCAGTGGCCGACGACGACGGCGCGGGGCCGGTTGTGAGCACGAGGGCGGCGGCGCCGTCGGAGACGGGGGAGCAGTCGGTGCGGCGCAGCGGGTCGGCGACCATCGGGTTCTTGTCCGAGACGGTCCGGCAGAACTCTTCGCCGAGATCCTTGCGCAGTTGGGCGTAGGGATTCAGCACGCCGTTGCGGTGGTTCTTCGCGGCGATCGAGCCGAGCACGTCGCCTGCCGGGCCGTAGCGTTTCTCGTAGTGCTTGGCGGTCTCGGCGAACAGTCCGGCGAAGCCGGTGGTGGAGGACTTGCCGGCCATGTCGTAGTCGGCGCCGAGCAGTGCCGCTCCGACCACGTCCGGTCCGGCCTGGGTCATCTTTTCGGCCCCGATGACCAGCACGTTTCTGGCGGTGCCGGCCAGCAGCGACTTGGCGCCCTGTTGCACGGCTGCGGAGCCGGAAGCGCAGGCGTTTTCCACCCGCGTTGCGGGGACGTTGGCCAGGTCGTCGGAGACCTGCAGGGCCAGCGACGAGGCGAAGCCCAGGGGCAGCATGCCGGAGTTGAACTGGCCCAGGTAGATCTCGTCGATCTGTCCCGGTTCCAGTCCGGCGTTGGCGATGGCTTCGCGGGAGACCTGGACGATCAGGGATTCCAGCGTCTCGTCGGTCAGTTTGCCGAACCGGGAGTGCCCCCAGCCGGTGAGCAGAATGTCCTTGCCGAACTGTTCCTGCAAGCTCATCGCTGTGCTCCTTCCAAGGCAGCAGCCAGTTCCGTCTCGAGCGCGGGGGCTACCGTGAAAGGTGCCTCGGTCTTCTCCCGGACCTCTTCAAGGGTGATCCCGGGGGCCAGTTGCGTCAGTACCAGTGCCGGGCTGCCGCCGTCGTTGTTTGCGGTATCGTCGCCGTCGTTAGTGATGTCGAAGACGGCCAGATCGGTGATGATGCGGTTGACTACGCGGACGCCGGTGAGCGGCAGCGAGCATTCGTTGACGATCTTGGCTGTGCCGTCCTTGGCCACGTGGTCGGTCAGCACCACCACACGCGGTGTGCCGGCCACCAGGTCCATGGCGCCGCCCATGCCTTTGACCATCTTGCCGGGAATGGTCCAGTTGGCCAGGTCGCCGGCGCCGGAGACCTCCATAGCGCCGAGGATGGCGACCTTCACGTGCCCGCCGCGGATCATGCCGAAGGACGTGGCGGAGTCGAAGATCGACCCGCCGGGCAGCACGGTGACGGTTTGCTTGCCGGCGTTGATCAGGTCCGCGTCTTCCTCGCCCTCATAGGGGAACGGGCCCATGCCGAGCAGTCCGTTCTCGCTTTGCAGCACCACGCGCACGCCTTCAGGCAGGTTGTTTGCCACCAGGGTGGGGATGCCGATTCCGAGGTTGACGTAGTCGCCGTCGTTGAGTTCGGTGGCAGCGATGGCGGCCATCTCGTCTCGTGTCCAAGCCATGGTTTTCTCCTTAAGTTTCGTATCCGGTGGTCTGCTCAGGCGCCGACGGCGGCGGGCCGCGGGCGGACGGTGAGCTTTTCGATGTCCTTGCTGCGTCCGCTGGCCTGGACGAGGTGCTGGACGTAGACGCCCGGGGTGACGATGTGGTTCGGGTCCAGCTGGCCGGGTTCGACGATGACCTCGGCCTCGGCGATGGTGACACGGCCGGCAGTGGCTACCACCGGGTTGAAGTTGCGGGCGGTGTAGCGGTAGATCAGGTTGCCGTCAGTGTCCGCGGTGTGCGCGTGGACCAGGGCCAGGTCGGCGACGATGCCGCGTTCCTGGACGTACAGTTCGCCGTCGAACTCTTCATGCGGCTTGCCCTCGGCGATCTGCGTGCCGACGCCGGTCTTGGTGTAGAACGCGGGGATGCCGGCACCGCCGGCGCGCAGCCGTTCGGCCAGCGTGCCCTGGGGGTTGAACTCCACTTCCAGGGTCCCGGCGAGGAACTGCTCGGCAAAGAGTTTGTTTTCACCCACGTAGGAGGCGAGGACTTTACGGACCTGGCCGGACTCGATCAGCACACCCAGCCCCTTGTCGTCGATGCCCATGTTGTTGGAAACGACGGTGAGGTCCTTGACGCCGGAGTCGCGGACGGCATCGATCAGGTCGGCCGGGATGCCGCTGAGCCCGAAACCGCCCACGGCGATGGTCATTCCGTCATGCAGTGCACCTTCCAATGCCGCCGCGGGTCCTGCTGCCAGTTTGGACATGCTTCCTCCTCGTTGAGTGTCTGGCGCACGGTACGCCTTGATGTCCATCTTGTGGACAAGTGGTTTACCTGCAGGCTAGCGGGGCTTCGGAGGGGGCGTCAAGAGGGGGAATCGGCCTGTATTCACACTATGGACACGCTGAAGTAGAGTGTCCATATTGTGGATTGAGGGAGTGAAATGGCAGAAAAAACGGTGCAGGGGGCGCAAGTGGTCGGGCGGGTGGCCCAGTTGCTGCGCATTGTTGGGCGCTCCCCGGAAGGAGGTGCGGCGCTTCCGGCGATCGTCGAGGCATCGGGGCTGACACGGCCCACGGTCTACCGGCTGCTGAACTCGCTGGCGGCCGAGGGGCTGCTGGATCACCATGCCGAGACGGGCACGTGGCATTTGGGCCCCGAGATCTATGTCCTCGGAGCCGTCGCCGCCAACCGGTACGCCATAGAGGACCTGGCCCGGCCTAGCCTGCAACGCTTGGCAGACGAAACCGGCGAGAGCGCATTCCTTTCCATTAGGCGTGGCGACGAAACGGTCTGTCTGTTGCGCGTCGAAGGCAGCTTTCCGGTGCGTTCGTTCGTTCTGCATGAAGGCGTCCGCTTTCCGCTGGGAGTTGCCTCGGCCGGACTGGCCATCATGGCCTTCCTCCCGGAAGCGGAGGTGGACCGGTTGCTTGACGACGGCGGTGCGCGCGCCGCGCGCTTCGGCCCCGCCCATACCGCAGAACGGATCCGGGCGAACCTGGAAGCTACCCGTCGCAACGGCTACACAGTGAACCCAGGGCTCATCCTCGAGGGCAGCTGGGGCATGGGTGCCGCGGTTTTCGACCGCCAGGGCAACCCGGCCTGGGCTCTGTCCCTCACCGGCATCGAGCAGCGGTTCCGCCCGGAACGGCAGGAATTCCTCGGCAAACTTCTGCTTGAGGAGGCGCACAAGATCACCCAGCAACTGGGCGAGCACGTCAGTGCGCGCTGAGCGTTTGATGCTCGCGGCCGGTACAGACCTTAAAGCTCTTGCGTTGGCATCAGGCGGCCAGCCGGTCAGGTTCTGTGTCTTCCCAAACGTCGAGGACGCAGCGCCGCAGTGCGGTTGGAACGCTGATGTCCTGTCCGATGACGATCAGACCCAACTCTTGGAGATACTTCAGACGCCGTCCCACCTCGGCGTAGAACTCCGCTGTTTCCGGAGTTGTACCGCCCGGTATCAGCGCACCCGGATTGGTCAGAATCAGCCCGGACACCGACCCTGTCGTTTCGGCCGCATGTGCAAGGATGCGGCCGATAGTCTGACCTACGGAAAGCTCGTCGCTGTAAGGAGAGCTGTCGCGACCGAACTCATTTTCAAAGCATGCGTAAACGAGAGTTTCGAGAAGGGCCAGACGGTCGGGATTGTCCCCGTTGCTGAAGGTATTCCGAATATCTGCCAATCGTTCTGCTGAGCCTTGGGTTGGGGTGAGGCCCAGATTTGCAAGGATATTGAACCTGACTTGTGCTGAGTTTTCGTCGGGAGCGTCCTGATCGAACAATGTGACTGATGCCCAGAATGCCTGGCGCCAAGTGGGGACGGAATCACTGTGCAATTGTGCATCCACGGCTGCGAGCAGGTTTCGTGCCTTCTTCACGAGAGGCGTTTCTTCGAGGAACTTCAACTGCTCTGTTGGGTCAAGCTCGGACCATTCGAAACCGCGGCTCGGTCCGACGGCCTCGAATGCGATATGCGCCCGGTGATAGTAGCTTCGCAGGTCCTCCAACTGTCGGGTGGTTCCTGTCCAACGACCAGTCTGCTCTAAGAAGTTGGTATACAGCGACATAGAGCTCACAAACGGAATGAAGAGGAAATCATCTCCCTCGGCGATCTCATCAACACACAAGCAAATGGCGGCCTCAAGCGGGAGCGCGCGGAACGAAGTGCAACTGGAGCGTGGCTGGAGCTTCCGGTGGAAACCCAGAACCATCTTGACGAACTCCAAAACGTAATGGCTCTCGTGATCCGTTGCGTCCTTACCTAGCCAATCGGTATATGCCGGGGCCAACGCATCAATCTCGGCTTCGCGGCTTGGGATCTGGCGGCGGGGCTTATTCGGACGGGTGTTTTTGGAGCGGCGCTTCTTGCTTCGTCCCACGTTGGTGCCTTTCGTCGTGAAGGGTGGTCTGGTTCGTCCACCTTCCCCCGCTACGACAATGCACCGCTATCCCGCACTTCCAGACTGTGGACAACTGCTAAAGGAGGATGCGCAGGGGTTCCTCCAGCGTCTGTTTGAGGTCCCGAAGGAACGCGGCCGCGGTCGCGCCGTCCAGCACCCGGTGGTCAGCGGTCATGGTCAGCTTCATGATCCGTCTGCTCTGCAGCGTCCCGTCCTGCACGAACGGTTCCTCAGTAGCGGCACCTACGGCCAGGATGGCTGCCTCGGGCGGGTTGATCACTGCGGTGAAGTTATCGATTCCGAACATGCCCAGGTTGCTGATAGTGAACGTGCCGCCTCTGAATTCATCGCGCTTGAGCTTGCCGGCGCGGGCCTTCTCCGCCAGTTCCCGTGTCTCCGCAGCAAGCTCGTCCAGGGGTTTGGCATCCGCATCCCTGACGACGGGGACAATGAGTCCGTTTTCGATGGCGACGGCGACGCCGATGTGCGTGCGGCGGTGCTGCAGGATTTTATCTCCTGCCCAGGAGGAGTTGACCTGCGGGTGCGCATGCAGGGTGACGGCGCAGGCCCTCACCAGTAGGTCGGTCACGCTGACCTTGATTCCGGAGTCCGCATAGCGCTGGTTGACTTCCTGCCGGAACGCGAACAGGCGGTCTACGCCCACAACGTTGGTTAGGAAGAAGTGGGGAGCGCCAGCGCTTTCGGTCAACCGGCGGGCCGTGGCCTTGCGCATCTGCGTCAGGGGCACATCAACGGAGTCGGCGCCCGTATCCGTCTGGTTGGGCGCTGCTGCTGGCCGTGGAGCTTCAGTTGGGCTGGGTTGGGCCGGCTGCCCTGCTTGGGCGCCCTGGTCCGTCTTCTCGGTTCGCCCTTCGCCCGCTGCCGCCGCGGCCTCGACGTCGGCGCGGACTATCCGGCCGCCTGGGCCGGTGCCCGTGAGGGTGGCCGGGTCAATGCCGTGCTCGGCGGCGATTCTGCGGGCAAGGGGAGAGGTCAAGACTCGGCCGCCGGATGTTGGTTTGGCCGGCTCCTTCGGTGCTGCTGGTGCCGCGGATGGTGCGGGCGCTGCGGATTCGCGGGGTGCTGCCGGTGCCTCGGCCGCCGTCGTACTTTGTGTTGTTGAAGTGCCGGGTGCCTCCCCGCCTCCGGTTCCGCTCCCGCCGCCGATGATCGCTACCGCTTCACCGATGGCTACGGTGGTGCCCTCGGGAACGAGAAGCTTCTCCAGGACGCCGTCCTCGAACACCTCCAGGTCCATGGTGGCCTTGTCGGTGTCGATCTCGCCGATCACATCGCCCTGATGGACTGTGTCGCCCTCCTTTTTGAGCCAGCGGCTGATGACACCTTCTTCCATGGTGTCGGACAGGCGCGGCATGAATACTTCCGGCATGGCTGGCTCCTATCGGGAGAAACTGGTGTCGTCGAGGACTTCGCGGATGACCCGGACCAGGTCGCTGGCGTCCGGTAGCGCCGCCAGTTCCAGGGCCTTGGCGTAGGGCAGCGGCACTTCGGCGGCTGCCACGCGCCTGACCGGGGCGTCCAGATAATCGAACGCGCCCTCCATGAGGGAAGCGGAGATCTCTGCGCCGATGCCGTAGCTGAGCCAGTCGTCCTCCAGCACGACGGCCCGGCTGGTCTTGCGCACCGAGGCACAGAATGTTTCCCGGTCCAGCGGCCGCAGGCTCCGCAGATCCACCACCTCGACAGAGATGCCTTCGTCCTCCAGTTGCCGGGCGGTTTCCAACGCGATGACCGTGCCGCGGGAGTAGGTGATGACGGTCAGATCGCTGCCTTCCTTGACCACGGCCGCCTTGCCGATTTCGGCGACCTGCTCGCCGTCGGGCACTTCGCCCTTGGTGTTGTAGAGGGAGAGGTTCTCCAGGAAGATGACCGGGTCGTCGTCGCGGATGGCTGCGGTGAGCAGGGCCTTCGCGTCGGCAGGGGTAGCCGGAGCCACTACTTTCAGTCCCGGCACATGCGCGTACCAGACCTCCAGGTTCTGCGAATGCGTGGCCGCCAGTTGCTGGCCGCCGCCGCCCGGGAACCGGATCACCATGGGCACCGGTGTCTGGCCGCCGAACATGCCGTAGATTTTGGCCGCGTGGTTCACGATCTGGTCGATCGCGATCAGGCTGAAGTTCAGCGTCATGATTTCGACCACCGGGCGCATGCCCAGCATCGCCGCTCCAATGGCCGCTCCCACGAAGCCTTCTTCCGCGATCGGAGTATCCCTGACCCGTTCCGGACCGAATTCCTTCAACAGGCCGGCGGTGATTTTGTAGGACCCTTCGAAGATGCCGATCTCCTCGCCGAGCAGGATCACGTTTTCGTCCCGCGTCAGTTCCGCGCGGAGCGTGTCGTTGAGGGCCTGCCGGTAGCTGGTGGTGGGCATTCCGTCTCCTGTGCTGGCTCCGGTGATGGTCATAGCCGCGGCTCCCGGGCCGCAGCCGGCTGGCCGGGCAAGGCCCGCGGAGCATTCGCCACCGGAGTGGCGTAGGCGAAGTCGAAAAGCTCGTCGGGTGTGGGCGCCGGGCTGGATTCGGCAAAAGCGACGGCGGACGCTACCTTTTCCGCAGCGTCGTCCTCTAGCAGCACTGCCTGCTCCTCTGTCAGTAGGCCCGCGGCGAGCAACTGCGCCCGGAACGCTGGCACCGGATCCGCGGCCTGGGCCTCCTCCACCTCCGCGGCCGAGCGGTACCGTGCAGGATCCACCACCGAGTGGCCGCGCAACCGGTAGCTCATGACCTCCAGGAGCCCCGGCTGGCGATCGATCCGGGCACGATCCAGCGCCGCAGTCGCCGCTTCCCGCACCGCAACGACGTCGTTGCCGTCCACGCGTTCGCCGGGGATCCGGTAGGAAGCGCCGCGTTTGTAGAGCAGAGGCTCGCCGGAGGCCGCCTCCACCGTGGTGCCCATGCCAAGCCGGTTGTTCACCACCACGTAGACAATGGGCAGATGCCAGACGGCGGCGAGGTTCAGTGACTCGTGGAACGCGCCGATGTTGGTGGTGCCGTCGCCCATCTGGCACATCACCGCTTCGGCGTCCGGCCCGGGCTTGCCCCGGTAGGTCAGCGCCAGCGCGGCGCCGGTGGCCGGCGGCAGCTGCCCGCCGACGATGCCGTAGCCGCCCAGCAGCCGGGTCTGGGTATCGAACATGTGCATCGAGCCGCCGCGGCCCTTGGAAACTCCGGTGGACTTGCCGAATAACTCGGCCATAACGCGCCCGGGATCCATCCCGCGGGAGAGGGCATAGCCGTGGTCCCGGTAGTTTGTGAAGAGGTAATCCTTCTCCCGCAGAGCCGCCATAAGCCCGACGACGGTGGCCTCCTCGCCGAGGTTGAGGTGGCAGTAACCGCCGATTTTGGCCCGCTTGTACATCTGGTCCGCGGTGAGCTCGAACTTCCGGATCAGGACCATTTCGCGGTAGTACCCGATGAGCACCTCAGGCGGTTCAGCCCCGGGGAATGATCCTGCCGCCTGGGACCCGGCTGTTGCCGCGGCTGCCTGGTCAGTCATCGCTTACCTCCATCTCCTGGATCTGGTTCAGCGCAGGGACCGGTTCAGGGGCCCGGCGGCTGCTCGTGCAGGACGAACCTCTCGCTGTCCGCCCCGCATTTGGGGCAGGCCTTGGGCGGGTGTTCGCCCCGGACCGGTTCACCGCAAGCGCCGCAGACCCACTCGGTTGCCAGCAGCGCCACGATGTCCGCGCGGCTGACGATGCCGACCAGGCGCCCGTTCTCCAGGACCGGAACTCGAACGATCCACTGGTTGACCAGCAGCTGCCGGATCTCCGAGATGGCGGTATCCGTAGTCACGCTGATCACGGAGCTAGTCATGACCTGGGCCGCGGTGACGCCCGGAGTCGCCAGCAGGTCGTACTCGCTGACCAGCCCGACCACATGCTGCTCATCATCCACTACCGGCACGGCGCTGATGCGGTGTTGGCCTAGCAGCTGGACGACGTCTTCGATCAGTGTTTCGGCGACAACGCTGATGACCGGCGTTGTCATGATGTCGCGTGCGGTTACCGGGGCATGGGAATCCACCAGCAAGCCACCTTCCTGGACCGTGCGGCCTAGGCCGCAGACAGATCCGATCGGCCGGGACGGGGAATGCCTCGCTGCGCTTCCCCTGACCTTCAGCCTAGCCAGCCGCCTGCGTTTGGCAAGGGGCCGATGTAGGTTGTGCGTGCCGCCCGAGGCGCATGCCGGCGTATATTTCCTCCCAATAGGACATTTCGACCGGCCGGCGGACAGGCGGGCCTCGTGCAACACGTGGCGGTGGCGGAAGGAGCTGGAATTGGAACAGCTAAGTACGACGGCGGGACGCGGCTTTGCGCTCCTGTTCCGCGGAATCAAAGCGCTTCGCCCGCAGCGCCCCATCCACCTGGAAGGGGTCAGCCTCACCGGGGCGATCGACAGGCTTCCGCCAGGGCGGCGAAGCGGCATTTCCTGGCTTGATACTGCTGGTACCGTTCGCGTCCAGGCGAGGCTGTCGCGGTCGATCGGCCTGCCCGGGCCGCTGCCGGATATCGTGGGGCTGGCCCTGCGGATCCAAGCTGGATCGGAATCCTTCGATGTGCTGCTCGCGTCCACGGGGATGTCCGGAGCCAGCCGTTTCATCCTGACGCCGCACAGGTTCGCGTCGGAAGCAGATTTCACCACCTTGATGCCGTACCAAGGCAACCGAGGGCCTGTCCTGCTGGCGGCCCGGCCGCTGGACTCCGCGCTCAGGCTCCCCGCGAGACCGGAGGCCTTCCGGCAGGCACTCGGAGACCGCGTCTGGACGCTGTGGCTTTACCATTCGGCACTCCGCGGATCATGGACCCGGTTCGCCACCATGTCCTTGTCGCTTGATCCTACGCAGCAGGACACGGACCGGCGGTTCGACCCGCTGCTGCATCCGTTGCCCGGCGCCGGCACCTACCGGTGGACCAGGAATCTGCGCGAGCCCTCCTACACAACGGCCCGGGAGCCGCGCTAACGGAGCTCCTTTCCCCGTAAGATGGCGCTCGTGACCGACGCTCAACTACTCCGCACCGCAGTCATCGGCTTCGGCCTCTCCGGCCGGGTCTTTCATACGCCGTTCCTCGAAGCCAGCGGCGACTACTCGCTGGACTTCATCGTCACCGGCAATCCGGAACGCGCCGCCCTGGCCCGGGCAACCTATCCGGATGCGGAAGTCCTCGCCGGCACGCCGGAGCTGTTCGATCGCGCCGCCGACCTGGACCTGGTGGTCATCGGGACCCCGCCGGCCAGCCACTTCGCGCTCGCAGGCACCGCGCTGGAGCTCGGGCTGAATGTCGTAGTGGACAAGCCGTTCGTTCCCACGTCTGCCGAGGGCGAGGCTCTGATCGAGAAGGCGCGGCAGGCCGGCGTCGTGCTTTCGGTCTTCCAAAACCGGCGCTGGGACTCGGATTTCCTCACCCTGAAGAAACTGATCGACGACGGCGGACTCGGCCAGGTGCATCTCTTTGAGTCGCGTTTTGAGCGGTGGAAGCCGGCGGGCCTGCGGGCGTGGAAGGCGACGGCCGGACTCGCCGAGGGCGGCGGCATCCTCTCGGATCTCGGCTCGCACCTGATCGACCAGGCGCTGCAGCTGTTCGGTCCCGTGGCCACGGTCTACGGCGAGACGACCCGGCATACCGGCGCGGGTGTCTCGGAAGCGGACGAGGACGCGTTTGTGTCCCTGCTGCATGAATCCGGGGTGCGCTCGCGGCTGTCCATGAACCTGATCTCCGGGCTGCCGGCGCCGCGCTTCCACGTGCTCGGGGCAAAGGCCGCCTTCACGAAGTGGGGGATGGACGGGCAGGAAGCAGCGCTCGACGGCGGCCTGCTGCCTTCCGCGGCAGGGTACGGCGAGGAGCCGGAAGAGACCTGGGGGACCATCGGTGTGCCCGGCGATGTGCGGGCGGTCAAAGCCGAGCGCGGGGCCTACCCGGAGTTCTACCGGCAGCTGGCGGCAAGCATCACCGCCGGCGCGCCGGTGCCGGTGGACCCGGCGGAGTCACTCGCCGTCGTCAGGATTATTGAGGAGGTCCACCGGCAGAACCAGACGCGCTAGGACAGTCAGGCCAGCCGCTCCTTTGGAGCCCGGGTTTTGGCCGGGTCCCGCTCAGCGAGGCCGCCGACGACGTCGTCGATCTTTCCCATCACGGCCTCGTCCAGCCGCACGCCCGCAGCGGCGACATTGGCGACCACCTGCTCCGGCCGGGACGCCCCGATGATTGCGGAGGCGACGTTCGGATTCTGCAGGACCCAGGCGATGGCCAGCTGGGCCATGGTCAGGCCCGCTTCCTCGGCCAGCGGCGCCAATTGCTGGACGCCTTCGAGCACGTCGTCGGACATCCAGCGCTCGATCATCTGCGCGCCGCCCTTCTCGTCCGTGGCGCGGCTGCCGGCGGGCGGTTCGGCGCCCGGCAGATACTTGCCGCTGAGCACGCCCTGGGCCATCGGCGACCAGACGATCTGCGAGATGCCCAGCTCCTCGGAGGCGGGAACGACCTCGCCCTCGATGACCCGCCACAGCATGGAGTACTGCGGCTGGTTGGAGATCAGCTGGATGCCCAGCTCCTTCGCGAGCGCGTGCCCGGCGCGCAGCTGCTCGGCGTCCCACTCGCTGACACCGATATACAATGCCTTGCCCGCGCGGACCACGTCGGCAAAGGCCTGCATGGTCTCCTCGAGCGGGGTTTCGACGTCGTACCGGTGCGCCTGGTAGAGGTCCACGTAGTCGGTCTGCAGCCGGCGCAGGGACCCATCGATTGACTCCATGATGTGCTTGCGCGACAGCCCGGTGTCGTTGTGCCCCTTGGGCCCGGTGGGGAAGTAGACCTTGGTGAAGATCTCCAGCGACTGCCGCCGCTCGCCCTTCAACGCAGCGCCGAGGACTTCCTCCGCGGCGGTGTTGGCGTAGACGTCCGCGGTGTCGAAGGTGGTGATGCCGGCGTCCAACGCCGCCCGCACACACTGGGTTGCCGTGTCGTTTTCCACCTGCGAGCCGTGGGTAAGCCAGTTGCCGTACGTGATCTCCGATATTTTCAGGCCGCTGTTGCCCAGGTATCTGAATTCCATGCTGCCCAGACTAACGCCAAAGTACGACGCCGGGCCGCGTCTCAGGCGTTATCGCCGGCTTTGTGGGGAAAGAGGACGCGCGCCACTCTCCGGGCCGCGTCCTGCGGATCCTCCGGCAGATCGGCAGGCAGGTTTCCGCTGAGCCACAAGGAAGCGAATCCGTGCACCAGCGACCAGGCCGCCAGTGCAGCGTCCCGAGGCGTGGTGCCGCCGTCCTGCACGTACGGCGCGGCACCTTCGTAAAGCATCCGCGATGTCCTGGCCTGGGCCTCGAGCAGTTCCGGATCGTCCGCATGGTAGAGCTCAGGCCGGAACATTACCTCGAAGTGCGCGCGGTGCTCGACGGCGAACCCCACGTAGGCGACGCCAGCAGCCAGATACCCGTCGGGCTGGCCCGCCGCCTTTTGCAGGACGTCGCCGAGCAGGCCAAACCCCTGCACGGCGACGGCGGTCAGGAGGCCCGCTTTGTCGCCGAAATGGTGTGCCGGGGCGGCATGGGAGACGCCGGCGCGCCGGGCCAGATCGCGGAGGCTGACGGCGGCGGGGCTGAACTCGCGGATCACGTCCAGCGCCGCATCAATGATGGCGCGGCGCAGATCTCCGTGGTGGTAGCTCGAGGTTTCCATCCTCTTACATTAGCCGCTATCTAGTCATTGACAAGTTTGATCATCGAGTAATCTAGTCAGTGTCAAGATAGGCACGATGTCCGATGGAAGGACTTCCCATGGCACCCCTCATCACCTTGTTGGCAGTCACACTGCTGCTGCGGCTGGCCGGGACTCTCGGCGTCAAGCCCCTCCGATCCTGGCGGGTGAGCCTGCGGGGCGGGTTGGCCGCCATGCTGGTCCTGACCGGAACGGCCCACTTCAACGGCATTCGCGAGGACCTCATCAACATGGTGCCCCCAGCGCTTCCTTATCCCGGGCTGCTGGTCACGCTGACCGGCGTACTGGAGCTGGCGGCGGCCCTTGGTCTACTGCACCGGTGGACTGCCCCCTGGGCGGGAGCGGGATTGATGGTGCTGCTGGTGGTCATGTTCCCGGCCAACGTGTACGCGGCTGTTGCCGGAATCGACTTCGGCGGGGAACCTGCCACCGAGCTGCTGCCGCGAACGCTGATGCAACTGGTGTTCATTGCCGCTGCTGCCGCAGTGGCCCTGCCTTCATTCAAGGCACTGGGCAACCGATTCAAGGCGCGGCGCAACCGGCGGAAGGCCGCTTCACCCAGCAGCCGGGGCGGACTTCCCGCCCGCGTTCTGGACAACGGGCACTAACCGCTTCCGCGCTGCGGCCTTTGCGGCGGGACTTCCTGAATGGAGGTTCCGCCGTTGACCGTTGCCGGGACCGGCCGGTGGCCATAGTCTTTCCACAAGCCTCGCCGCGCATACTTCCACCCAGATCCTCTTCGGTGAATGCCGGCGGGGAAACAGGCGTGTCGGCAGGACGCCGCCGGGCAACCGGCGGCGTCGGGAGGCGGAGACGGGATGGACTGGGCAGGCTGGGCGGTGTTCGGACTGCTCGCAACGGGTGCACTCACCATGGTCATGATCGCGGCGCAGATGGCCGGCCTGACCCGGCTCGACCTGCCCCTGGTGCTGGGGACGCTGGTCACCCCGGATCCGGACCACGCGCGGGTGGCAGGCTTCTTCATCCATCTCGCGGCCGGCCAGATCTTCGCGTTGGGCTACGCGGCCACGTTCGCGCTGCTGGGCCAGGCGACCTGGTGGCTCGGGGGACTGCTGGGCCTGCTGCATGTAGCGGTCGCCCTGACAATAGTGCTGCCGCTGCTGCCCGGCGTCCACCCGCGGATGGCCTCGCACCGGGCAGGACCGTCGAGCCGCGCCGCGCTGGAGCCGCCGGGCCTGCTGGCGTTGAACTACGGCATCCAGACCCCGGCCGTGGCGGTGGCCGCGCACCTGGTCTACGGCGTCATGCTCGGGCTGCTCTTCCAGGTCCGCTGATGGAGGCGGCACAGCGGAGCACAGAGAACACCCGGCAACCGGACATCGGAGACTACGGGCTGATCGGCGATACCCGGACCGCCGCGCTCGTGTCCGGCACCGGCGCGATCGACTGGATGTGCGTTCCAAGTTTCGACGGCGAACCCGTCTTCGGGCGGCTGGTTGGCGGGTCCGAAGCAGGAACTTTCCGGCTGGGCCCGGCAACGCCGGCTGCCCCCACCCAGCGCCGCTACCGGCCGGAGACGGCGACGCTGGAAACAACCTGGACCGTCGGCGAGGGCACGCTGGTCCTCACCGATGCCATGGTGGCCGAAGTGCGCGGACAGTTGCTGCCCGCCACGCTACTGGTGCGGCGGCTGATGGCTGTGGGCCAGCCGGTGCAAGCCGTGGTGGAGTTTGATCCGCGCCTCGGCGAACGGCATGTCCGGCCGCGCGTCCGTTCCGGCCCGAGCCTGGTCTGCGAGTGGGGCCAGCTGGCGCTGAGTCTGGGCAGCGATCCGGAACTATCGTTCGAAACCGGCACCCCGGCGTCGTTCTTAGTAACCCCGGGCCACCCGGTCACTCTGGTGCTGGCCGTGGCGTACGGGGAACCACTGGTGCACGTCGAACCGGATGCGGCAGTGGAGTTGCTGGCGGCGGACGAGGAGCTGTGGCGGGCGTGGGCAGCGGAGATCGACGGCGGAACACCCTACCGAGGCGCGGTGGTGCGCAGTCTGCTGACGCTGCGGCTGCTGACCTATTCGCCCTCCGGCGCTCCCGTGGCCGCCCCGACAACTTCCCTGCCCGAGTTTCCGGGCGGGATCCGCAACTGGGACTACCGCTACGCCTGGCCCCGGGATGCCAGCATCGGGGTCGGTGCGTTTCTGGGCGTCGGCAAGGCCGGCGAAGCCCGCAGCTTCCTGCGCTGGCTGCTGCATGCCAGCCGTCTGGAACGGCCGCGGCTGCCCGCGATGCTCACGCTGACCGGTAGGCATGTCCCACCGGAACGCACCTTGGCGGGATGGCCGGGTTACGCCGATAGCACGCCGGTCCGCGTGGGCAACGGCGCCGCCACACAGCATCAGCTCGACGGTTACGGCTGGGTCCTCGATGGGGCGTGGGTGCTGGTGGAAGCAGGGCACAAGCTCTACTCGGAGACCTGGCGCGCCATGCGCGGATTCGCCGATCTGGTGGCCCGCCGGTGGCAGGAACCCGATGCGGGCATCTGGGAGATCCGCGACGATGCCGCGCACCACGTGCACTCCAAGATGATGGGCTGGCTCGCCCTCGACCGCGCGCTGAATATCGGGCGGACCCACCGCGTTTCGCAGCGGCAGCAGCAACGGTGGCAGGTAGCGCGGGACGCGCTTGCCGCCGAGATCAGGCTCAGGGGTTTCGACCCGGAGGGGAACACGTATACCCGCAGCTACGGATCCACCGACCTCGACGCGGCCGTGCTGATCCTGCCGCTGCTGGGCATCGAGGAACCGGGCTCGGAGCGGACCCGCGGAACCGTGGACGCCATCCGCAGCAAGCTGTCCGCCGGCGGGCCGCTGCTTTACCGCTACCCGCCCGGGCGTGACGGCCTGCCCGGGACGGAGGGCGCCTTCCTGCCCTGCTCCTTCTGGCTGGTCCAGGCGCTTGCCGAAACGGGCCGCCGTGCCGAAGCTGCACAGCTATTCGAAGAAATGCTCGGGCTGGCGAACGACCTGGGCCTCTTCGCCGAGGAGATGGATCCGCAAACCCACGCCCAGCTGGGGAACTTCCCGCAGGCGCTGACCCATGCGGCGCTGGTCCAGGCCGCCCTGGCCTTACGTGAGTCCGAAGGTTAACCGTTCATAGGTTTTTCCCAACGCCCAATCAGGAAGCTGGTTGCGGGGCACGCACTGATATCGCGCCTTGGACGAGGAAACTGTGCACGAGGGGGAACTCATGACATCCGATCCTGAAATCAAGCTGAGGCCGCCAAACGGCCGAAGGTCACAACGACGGCGGGCGGTGGGAGTTGCGGCGGCCGGCGCCGTCCTGCTCTCGGGCCTGTCCGTTCTGCCGCCGGCAACCGCGGCCGCGCTGCCGGCCGGCGGCGCGGGGCTGTCGCAGTCCGCGCTCGCGGGCATGCTGCCGGCAGCTTTGCCTAAAGGCCCGGCGGGGGTGGGTCCAATCAACCCGGACAATGGCTATCCGTACTGGTATGGCGACAGCGGAGACGCGGCCAAGGGGTTGGCCCCGATACGGCTGGAACTGTGCGTGGACGCCGCGGCCTGCCCGGTCATTGGCGTCGACTACGACCCGACCCAGCCGCTGACCGTTCCGGGGAACTTCCCGGAAGAGTCCTTCTGGTGGTCTGCCGAGACGGAGGTGACCATGCCCGATGGGGCCGAAGCCCTGCTGGTCATGGCACAGGAGGCAGCATTCAGCGGTGCCGGCGAGGTGGCCGACGGCCAACAGAACGCATTTGCCCGGCTGCGCATCCGGCTCGATGACGGCGTACCCGGCCAGCAGTACACCTTCACCCATCCCTACGGTGTGGACGTGCTGACCGCCGATGACCGCGGCCGGATCCGCTTTACCGAGGACATCGGCTGCATGCAGCAACCGTGTTCTTGGGATGAGCCATCGGAAGGCCGCATCGGTCCGTTCCTGCGTTGGACTGAAGAGGCGCCGGACGGCTTCATCGGGGACCCGAACATCCAACACGAGGTTGTTGGCAGCCCTCACGACACTAACTTCTTCCGGGTTTCAGGGCCTGCGGGCCCTGACGTCCAGACGGCTGAGACGAACCTCTTCGCCGTCCAGGGCAAGATCGCGACGATCGAAGCCGGCGTGGACAAGCCGGGCGGCCTTTACCACTCGGCCCAGACCGTGAAGATCCATTCGTCCTTCCCGGAAGGGAAGATCATCTACACCGTGGATGGGACGGATCCCGTCGTCAATGAGGACGGCACAGTCACCGGCATCGAGTACGTGCCGACTGCCGGCGCCGCTGTCTCGGAAGTAGCGGTGGATCTGGCTACTCCAGGCACCAACACGCTGAAGTACATTTCGATCGACCCGGCAACCGATGAGACCACCGAGATCTACACCGAAGTGTACGAGCTGGACGCCGCCCGGCCGTGGCTGGAGGCAACACCTGATACAGCCAGCCCGCTGGCCGGACCGCAGCTGGTGACGTTGAGCGGAAATACCAACAATCCCGCTGTCGCGCCGGAGATCTACTACACCACGGACGGCTCCACGCCGTCGTTCTCTGCAGACGGGGAGCCGCTCGGCAACACCTGGGAATACACGGAACCGATGCAGATCGGGACTTCCGTCAACCTCCGCGCCGTTGCCGTGGACCCTGCTACGGGGACCGCCGGCGAAATCCGGTCCTTCCCGTTCAAGGTCCACAACCTGCAGGAAGTTGGCCCGACGAGCGAAGAGCATGGGTTCCCTGAATGGCTGCGGGACAACGGCTGGGAAGGCCAGGAACCGGTCCAGCTGGACCTGTGCCTGGAAGATCCGCTGTGTCCGGTAGTCGAAGAGCGGCCTGACCCGGAGTCACCGACCTCCTTCCCGGATAACTTCCCGGGCGAGGCCTTCTGGTTCGCCTCGGAGTCCGTGGTCGATGTCGGTGGCGAGGAGGTCCAGTTGACGCTGGCATCGGAAGCAGCCTTCGGAGCTGACATGGTGCGGGACGGGGACCAGGTGGCCTTCGGCCGGATCAGGGTCCGCGGTGACGGGGTCTTCGAGCCGGGTGCCACCTACAAATTCACGCATCCGTACGGAGTGCTGGAACTCGCGGCAGACGTCGATGGCAACATCAACTACACCGAAGACCTCGGCGCGCTGAACGGCACGGGCGAATTCTCGCATCTGCTGGAGGCCAAGATCGGGCCGTTCCTGCGGTGGGATGAGGGCGCTCCGACAGGCTACCTCGGCGACGGTAACACGCCGCACGCCGTCGTTGGCAGCCCGTACGATACGAACTTCTTCAAGGTTGAGCAGGTGACCGAGGCCGACGGCGAAGAGTTGTCGGACCCGGACGTCCTGGGCCAGACCGACGAGTTCGTAGTCCAGGGCAAGATGACGAACGCAACTCCACCGGAGGCGCCGACGGCAACCGCCGCAACGGCCGGAGGACTGTTCGCCGCCGACCAGCTGGTGGCACTGACGTCAACCCCGGACACCGCGCAGATCTTCTTCACCACTGACGGCACGGAGCCGACCGAGGACAGCACCTTGTACACGGAGCCGATCGCCATCACGAACGAGGGAATCACCACACTGAAGTTCCTCGCGATCAACTTCGGCATTCCGTCCGAGGTCGTGACGGAAACCTTCACGCTGGACAAGACGGCACCGGCACTCACCGGCACCCCGGAGGGCGAGATGGCTGCGGGCACCGCGGTTACCTTGGCCGCGGATGGGAATGCGGCCATCTACTACACCCTCGATGGAACTGAGCCGAGCAACGCCAGCACGCTATATGCGGCACCGGTGCAGCTCTCTGCAGGCCAGACGTTGCGGGCCGTAGCGATCGATGAAGCCGGCAACACCAGCGCGATTGGCACCTGGACCACTGCTGCAGCTGAGGAGAACCCAGGTGAAGGCGAGGAGAACCCAGGCGATGGCGAGGAGATCCCGGGTGAAGGCGAGGAGGAGCCGGGCGAAACCCCTGGTGAGACCCCAGGTGAGGAGCCCGCTGCGGCGGAGTCGAGCAACGATTTCACCTCTGACGGCAAGGCCGATCTGATCACCACGGACCGCACCGGCAAGCTCTGGCTCTACGTGGGCAAGAACAACGGCGGCTACGAACCACGGAAGCAGATCGGATGGGGCTGGACCAGCATGACCAGCCTGATCAGCACCGGCGATACCGATGGTGACGGCAAGGCTGACCTGGTGGCCCGCGATACGGCCGGCAAGCTGTGGCACTATGCCGGCAAGGGAACCGGCTGGTTCGAAGCGAAGAAGCAGATCGGCTGGGGCTGGAACATCATGACCAGCATCGTCGGATCCGGCGACTTCAACGGCGACGACAAGAACGATCTGGTTGCCCGCGACAAGGCAGGCGATCTGTGGCTCTACGCCGGTCACGGCAACGGCTGGTACGCCCCCAAGCAGAAGATCGGCTGGGGCTGGAACAGCATGACCATGATCGTCGGGCCGGGCGACTTCAACGGCGACGGCGAGGCTGACCTGGTGACCCGGGACCGTGCAGGCGACCTGTTCCTCTACGCAGGCGACGGAAACAGCAGCTACGCGCCGAAGCGGAAGATCGGCTGGGGAGGCTGGAACAGCATGACCATGATCGTCGGACCCGGCGACATGAGCGGCGACGGCAAGGCCGACCTGGTGACCCGCGACCGTGCCGGCAACCTTTACCTCTACGTCGGCGACGGAAAGGGCCGCATGGCACCGAAGCAGAAGATCGGCTGGGGCTGGAACATGATGAACAACATCCTCTGATCCAGATCTGACCAAACAAAACAGCGAGGCCTCCTGCCACTACCGGCAGGGGGCCTCGCTGTTTGCCGGGAACCGAATGGGCCCGCGAACGATAATGCACCAGTCGGCGGTTCGGGTCAGGGTCCCACCGGGCCGTAGCGGTGCTCGGGCCGTCCGGTGCTGCCGTAGCGAAGGTGGATTTCGACGGCGCCGTCGTCGGCCAGCGCGGAAAGGTAGCGTTGGGCGGTAGCACGCGAGATGCCTACCTGCCGTGCCACGTCCGCGGCGGACTTCTGCGTTCCGGGCTCCAGCGCTTCCAGTACCGACGTCTCCGTGGCCGAGCGGGCCCGGCCCGAACCGGGAGCCTCGCCGGGGTGGAGGGCGTGCAGCGCCCGTTCCACCGTGTCCTGGTCCACGGCGCTTTGGTTGGCGAGCAGTCGGCGGTAGCGGGCGTAGGCGCGCAGCTTCCGGGTCAGCTGGTCGGCCGTGAAGGGCTTGATCAGGTAGCCGAGCGCGCCGCGGCGCAGGGCTTTGCGGACCGAGGCGGCATCGGCGGCGGCCGTCAGCATGATGACGTCAACGTCCAGGGTTCGCAGCAGGTCGAGGCCCAGGGCATCGGGCAGGTACACGTCCAGCAGGATGAGGTCCGGTTCCCGGGCGTGCACCACCCGCAGCGCCTGCTCCGCGGTGCCGGCCGGCGGCAGGGCAGCGAAGCCGGGGACGGCCTCGACGTAGCTGGCGTGCAGGCGGCCAACGTGGAAGTCGTCGTCGACAATGAGCACCTGCAGGTCATTCGTCATGCATCTCTCCTGGTTCCTTCGGGGCAACTGTTCCGGGTAGTCTGGCGCAGAAGACCGCGCCGGGGCCGCCGGGCTGGCCGGGTTCCGCCACCCAGACATCGCCGCCGCGGCGGCGGGCCAACTGCCGGCTCAGCGGCAGGCCGAAGCCCTGCCCGTGCACATCCTGCAGGCTGTCTCCGGCCGTCTCGGCGGTGGAGAATCCCTCGGTGAAGATGCGCTCGAAGGCCGCGCCGCCGCCGTCGTTGTTTGACGCGGTTTCCGGTGCCAGCCGCGCCAGACCGTCACCGGAGTCCGCGACCACCAGGTGCAGCACGCCGCCGTCCTCGGTGAGCTCGTCCAGCAGTTCGACCTCGGCCCAGCGCTCGGGGTTGCTGCCGTGCACCGCCGCCCGCACGGCGTTGTCGATCAGGTTGCCGATCACCGTGGTCACGTCCTGCGGGTCGGTGATGCGGCCGCGGATCAGGGTCTCCGGGCCGATCCGCAGCGTGACGCCGCGTTCGGCCGCCTCCACACTCTTGGCCCCGATGAACGCCTGCAGGTACGGATCACGCAATAGCTCGGACTGCTCGGCAGGGTAGTTCAGCGGCCCGGTTTTCATGATCGAGCCCATGTAGTTCTGCGCCGCGGCATAGTCGCCGATGCCCAGCAGGCCCGAGACGGTGTGCAGGCGGTTGGCGAATTCGTGCCGCTGCGCGCGCAGGGCCGTGGTGAGCGCGCCGACGGCGTCGAGTTGGCGGGTGAGGGACTGCAGCTCGGTCCGGTCGCGCAGCATGATCACCCAGCCGAGCTCCGGTGCGGCGGACCCCTGGGCGGCGGCCCCCTCTGCGGCGGCCCACGGGCGGTAGCCGCGGCGGCCCGGTTTGCGGCTGGGCTGCACGGCACGGGCGGTCAGGATCAGCACGCGCGAGCCGACCACCTGTTCCACCGTGGGGGACTGCGGCGTGGCTGCTGCCAACAGTGTGGAGAACGACGGCGGGAGGCTGGCTTTGTCCAGCGGCAAGCCGACGATTTCGGTACCGATATCCAGCCCGAGCAGCCGCTTGGCCTCGCGGTTGAACACCGTGATGCGGCGGTCCGCGGAGACGCCGATGACGCCTTCGTCCACGCCGCGCAGCACTGCTTCCTGGTCCTGCGTCAGTGCGGCGATCTCCTCCGGCTCCAGGCCGAGGGTCAGCCGCTTCAGCCGGCGCCCCAGGATCAGCGAAGCCAGCGTGCCCAGCCCCAGCGCCCCGGCAGCGGTGAGGGCGATGGGCAGGATGCTGCCGCCCAGGCCTTCGAGAATGTCCTTGCTGGAGAAGCCCACGCTGACCTCGCCGACCACCCGGCCGGAATCCGGCGCGTAGACCGGCACCTTGGCCCGGGCGGAATGGCCCAGCGTGCCCTGCTCCTGCACCGTGACTTCGCGCCCGCTCAGCGCTTCGCTCGGATCGGTGCTGACCCGCTGCCCCAGCAGATCCGGATCCGGGTGCGAGAGCCGCAACCCGGCGTCGTCGGTAATCACCACGAACAGGGCGCCGGTGCGCAGCCGCACGTCCTCGGCCAGCGGCTGCAGTTCTCCCTCGGCCAGCACCTCGGCGGCGAGTTCTTCCGGGCCGGCATCGGCCAGGGCAAAAACGCCCGCGCGCACATCACTGGATGCAGCCACTGTGCGCGCGACGGCCAGCGCCTGGTCTTCGGCTTCGTCGCCGAGCCGCTCATACGTCAGCCAGCCGTAGACCACGGCAGAGAGCAGCACCACCAGCGCCACCACGCCCAGCTGCATCAGCAGCATGCGGGCCGAAAAGCCCGGCCGCAGGGTGCGGGTGGGGGAGGATTCCATCATTCCTCCTGGGATCCGGCGGATACAGCGCCCGCGGATCCGGCAGATCGGCGGGCCCGTGAGCTAAATGAGCAAAACGTGCGCAATAAGCAGTATGCACCTCAAGTGAACTAAAGCGCCATCCGTGATCGGGCCCACCCTACAGTTTGTAAGGCCGGTCACACGCACCCGGCCTGCTGTTTTAAGGAGTTGTTGTGCTGGTATTCCTCGGATTCGCGATGATCGCGGTCTTTATGGCACTGATCATGACCAAGAAGCTGACACCGGTGTTGGCGCTCATCCTGGTCCCCACCATCTTCGGCCTCTTCGCCGGCGCCGGCCTCGGCCTCGGCGAGATGGTCCTGGAATCGATGAAGTCCCTGACTTCCACGGCCGCGCTGCTGATGTTCGCCATCATCTTCTTCGGCCTGATGATCGACGTCGGGCTGTTCGACCCGTTGGTGCGCTTCATCCTGCGCACGCTGGGCAACGACCCGGCCAAGGTGGTCCTGGGCACGGCCGTGCTGGCCGCCGTCGTATCGCTGGACGGCGACGGTTCCACCACCTTCATCCTCACCACCGCGGCGATGCTGCCGATCTACCTGCGCCTGGGCCTGAGCCCGGTGGTCCTCACCTGTGTGGCCGGCCTGGCCAACGGCACCATGAACATTGTCCCCTGGGGCGGTCCCACGGCACGCGCCGCCGCCGCCCTGGACGTCTCGCCCACCGACGTCTTCGTCCCCATGATCCCGTCCCTGATCGCCGGCATCCTGGTGGTCATGGTCTTCGCCTGGACCCTCGGCCTGCACGAGCGCAAGCGCCTGGCCAACGCCAAGCCGGAGTTCTGGAACGCCGGCGGCAACGCCAAGGGCAGTGCAAACAACGACGGCGGCGCTCCGGCCGGTTCTGCAGGCGGCGGTTCCGCTTCGGCCGGCACGGGTGCCGGCAACGGACGCGGCGGCAACGGCGGCACCGCCGTCGTCGGTTCTTCGACAGGACAGGGCGGCGGTTCCGTTGCCGTGCTGGACGCACCGGAACAGGTAGAGAACGCGGACGCGTCGCTGACCGGTTCCGCACTGGATCCCGACCGAGCCACGCTGCGCCCCAAGCTGTTCTGGTTCAACCTGGCCCTGACCACCGCCGTCATGGTGGTGCTCGTGCTGGACATCGTGCCGCTGGCCTTCGTCTTCATGGTTGGCGCGGCGGTTGCCCTGCTGGTGAACTTCCCCAGGGTCAAGGACCAGGCGACGCAACTGGTGGCCCATGCGCAGAGCGTGCTGGCCGTGGTGTCCATGGTCATGGCCGCCGGCGTGTTGACCGGGGTGCTGAACGGCACCGGCATGGTGGACGCCATGGCTGCCTGGCTGGTCGACATCATCCCCGACTCGATGGGCCCGTTCATGGCCGTGATCACCGGACTGCTCAGCATCCCGATGACCTTCTTCATGAGCAATGACGCGTTCTACTTCGGCGTGCTGCCTGTGCTGAGTGAAACTGCCAGCCACTTCGGTGTCACCCCGGCGGAGATGGCCCGCGCTTCCATCACCGGGCAGCCGGTGCACATGCAGAGCCCGCTGGTTCCCGCGATCCTGCTGCTCGTTTCGCTGGCCAGCGTTGAGCTGGGCGACCACCACAAGAAGGTGCTCTGGCGTGCCGCAGTGGTCTCGCTGGTGATGCTCGCCGTGGGCATCCTGCTCGGCGCCATACCCTGGGGCTAAGCTCCAGCCACTGATGTACGGCACCCGGCCAAGGGTAAGAACCTGGCCGGGTGCCGCCGTCGTTAATCGGTTGTGTATCCGGCGGGAGGGTGTTTTAGCCGGCGCGGCGGGCCAGCAGCACGCTGTCGGTCAGCGTGCCGGTCTGTCCCTCCGGCCCGGTGATATCGCGGACCACCGAGTCGACCGTTTCCAGCGACCAATCCGGGGCGTTGAGTCCGAGTTCCACCGCCAGCTCCGCGGCGGTGGGCAGCGGTTCGTGCGGTTCGGGGTGCTTGGACCAGGACGGGAAGGACTCGTGCCCGACCACCAGCAAAGCGCCGCCGGGCGCCACCGCACGGGCCGCCGCCGCGAGAATGGTGTTGCGCGGCAGCTCGACCGGTGAATGCAGGAACTGCGCCGAAACCAGGTCGTACTGGGTCGCCGGTTCCCAGCTGGACAGGTCTCGCTTCAGCCACTGGATCTTCTCCGCCACGCCGGCGTCCTCGGCGTGCTTCGCCGCCCGCTCGAGCGCCAGCCCGGAGACGTCGATGCCGGTAACCTGCCAGCCCTGAGCCGCCAGCCAAATGGCATCCGCACCTTCTCCGCAGCCCAGTTCCAGGGCACTGCCGGGCTGCAGGTCCGACGCCTCGCGGACCAGCATGGCGTTCGGCTTGCCGCTCCAGATCTGATCCCGTTCGGCGTAAAAGGATTCCCAAAAATCGTCCGGTACTTCCGTCTCGCCATGGTTATGGCCAACATGTTCGCTCATGTCTTCAGACTCTACGCCGGGCCACCGTCAGGGAGAACGCTTCTTGCAGCCAGCGAACGGAGACGCGGCCTACACGCGGGCCGTTTCGCTCGGAGCCGTTCGGCCGTGCACTGTGAAGTAGAGCCCGATGCAGGCGATCATGAGGACACCCGTGGCCACATACATGCCCTGGTAGCCGGCGAGCGGTACCAGCAGGCCCAGCAGCACCGGGCCGAAACCTGTGCCGACGTCGAACATCAGGTAATAGGTGGCGATGGCCGTGCCCAGCCGCCGTGCCGGCACGGCGTTGACCACGATGGCCTGGCTGCACGGGACCAAGGTGCCGAAGCCGAACCCGGACAGGATCCCGGCCGCGGTCACCGTCGCGGGCGAGGAGCCGGCTGCCAGCACGGCCAGCCCGATCGCGAAGATCAGCAGTGCCGGATACATGACAACGTTGTCGCCCCTGCGGTCATGCAGCCGGCCCACGCACAGCCGCGAGACCAGCACCGCGGCGGCGAAGACCAGGAAATACAGGGCGGCGGACGATGGCTCACCGCTTGATGCGGCATACGAGGTCAGGAAGGACAGCACGCCCGAGTAGGCCAGCCCCGCCACCAGCACGATGCTGGCCACCGGCAGGGCCCGCGGTTCGATGACGGCGGCCAGCACGCGGGCCGCTCGTCCCTTCGGTTCCGGTTCTGCATCCATGGCGCCATCGTCGTCGTCGTGCTCCGGCAGGCGCAGGGCAAGGGCGACGGCGAAGGCGGCGGCCGAGCAGCCGGCGCTAAACCAGAACACGGACTGGAAGTCCGCTCCGTCGGCGAGCAGTACGGCAAGGAACGGGCCCAGAGCGGTGGCAATCGTTGTCGAGGAAGCGAAGTAGCCGGTGCCCTCGCTGCGCCGTGCCTGCGGGATCAGCGCCTGCGCCCCGGTAGTCACGGCGGTATGCGCCAGTCCGAAGGCGGCGCCGTGGACCAGACGCAGCACGAGCAGCAGCTGGAGCGATCCCGCGGGGATGTACAGTACGGACACGGCGACGAACACCAGCAGTGCCAGCAGCAGGATGCGGCGGCGGCCCACCTTATCGAGCAGCATGCCGGCGAAGAACCGCGACACGAGGGCCCCGACGATGAACGCGCTCGAGGCGAAGCCGGCCGCGCTGTCCGCCGCCTGGAACCGTTCCAGCGCGTACAGCGCCATCGAGGTCATCAGCAGGTAGAAGACCATGTAGATGAACAGGTTGGTGCCGATGGCCAGCACGAAATTCCTGGTCCACAGTTTCTCGCGCAAAGGCCCTCCCGCAGATTCCGGCCGGCATCCCGGCCGGTCGCCGGCCGCACCTTTCGATTATGCCCCCTGAGGAATGACTGCCGGCATGAAAGGGCGTTGCTGTCACTTCGGTTCTATGCAATTATCTGCGTATGAATGAAGATAAGCAGATGTGCGGTCTTGCTGTGGACAGCCAGTATGTTGAGCTGGCTGTGGAGGTGTTCTCCATGCTGGCGGATGCCACACGGGTCCGGATCATTCTTGCCCTGCGCGACAAGGAACTGTCCGTCAATGAACTGGCGGAGACCGTCGGCAAGTCGCCGGCAGCCGTTTCCCAGCATCTGGCAAAACTTCGGATGGCCCGGATCGTGGCTGCCCGCCAGGACGGCACGCGGGTGTTCTACCGCCTCGCGAATGAACACGCCCGGCAGCTCGTCGCCGACGCCATCTTCCAAGCCGAGCATGCCTTGGGCGACGCGCCCCGCCACCACCGGATCAGGCCGGCGGAGGCGTCATGACCCGCACCGTTCGGGGCCATGTTGCCGGCCATCACCATGGACAGGAAGACCAAGGCCATCACCATCCGACCGGTATCCGTGGCTTCTTCCACGACCTTTTTGTGCCGCACAGCCATGACGCGGCCGATTCCATCGACGACGCACTGGAGTCCAGCGCCCGTGGCATCCGGGCGGTCAAGGCCAGCCTGGTGGGACTGGGCGTCACGGCCCTGCTGCAACTGGCCGTCGTCGTCATCAGCGGTTCCGTAGCACTGCTGGCCGACACCATCCATAACTTCTCGGATGCGCTGACCGCCATCCCGTTGTGGATCGCATTCATCCTGGGGCGCCGAAAGGCGACCCGCCGCTATACCTTCGGCTACGGACGGGCCGAGGACCTGGCGGGGCTGTTCATCGTGGCCATGATCGCGCTGTCCGCCCTCGGGGCAGGGTGGCAGTCCGTCGACCGGTTATTGAATCCGCAGCCGCTGCAGAATCTTGGCTGGGTCCTGGCCGCCGGACTGGTCGGTTTCGCAGGCAATGAACTGGTGGCCATGTACCGGATCAAGGTCGGCCGCAACATCGGGTCGGCTGCCCTTGTGGCGGACGGAATCCATGCCAGAACGGACGGCTTCACCTCGCTGGCCGTAGTCCTGGGCGTGATCGGGGTCTGGCTCGGTTTCCCGCTGGCCGATCCGATCGTCGGGCTGATCATCACACTTGCGATCGTCGTCCTGCTTTGGGGCACGGCCCGCGACATCGGCCGCAGGCTGCTCGACGGCATTGATCCGGAGCTCGTGGACCGCGCCGAAAGGATCCTGCTGACGGAGGATGCAGTGCAGAAACTGCCGGACCTGCGCCTGCGCTGGAACGGGCACCGGCTGAACATCAACGCAGCAGTCCAACTGGATGCAGCGATGACGATCGACGGCTACCACCAACTCGAGCGCCGGCTGATAGCCGGACTGCACCAAGGGCTGCCGGGCGTCGATTACATTTCCCTCACTCCTGTCCCGGCGGGACGGGAACACCCCTAAGCTGGGGCCGGCATGCCAGCACTATCGATGTATGAACTGCAGGGAACCGAAAGAGATAGCCAATGAACGAGCACGGCGAGCACGCTATGGACATCATGAAGAAGCATGATCCGCAGAGCTACGCCCAGATCGAGGACCCCGAGAGTTACTTTTCGGCCTTGGGGGAGGATATTCAGCAGCAGATCTGGGACTTGAGCGACCAATTGATCCCGACCCGGGGCGAGGAACCGCCGCTGGAATACGTAGGACTGGTGAACATGGCCAAGTTCCGGGCCAGGGGCCAGGTCTACCAGGAAACGATCTACGCGAGTATTCCGCCGGAACCGGAGGAAATGGAGGAAATGCAGCCCCCGCCCTCCGAAGAGCAGTAGTCAGGACGGTACGGAGAAGGTCCGGCAGCGGTACCCGGGTGGGGGACTTGCTGCCGGACCTTCGGCCTGCGTGTGGGTGCCGGGCGTCAGACGTCGGAGGAGACGGAGTCGGCTTGTGACCGCGCCTCTTCCTCTTCGCGCCGTGCCGCGATGGCGTAGATGTTGTCGCGGCAGCGGTGCCAGCCCAGGATGAGGGCCGGGATGATGATCACCAGCGAGGCCACCGTCCAGGTGCCCACCGGGGAATCGAAGGCCATCAGCACCAGCACTGCGGCGAGGAAGGCCAGTGTCAAGTAGCCGGTGAACGGAGCGCCCGGCAGCCGGAAAGCCGGCCGGGACAGCAAGCCCTTCTTCGCCCAGTGGCCCAGCTTCAGCTGGCACAGGATGATCATGCCCCAGGCACTGATGATGCCGATGGCCGCGGCGTTCAGGACAATCTCGAAGGCCTTCGCCGGCACGATCGCGTTGAGCGCGACGCCGAGCAGTGCGACGGCGGCGGTGAGGGCGATGCCGCCGTACGGGACGCCGGACTTGTTCATCCGGCCGGCGAACTTCGGAGCCGAGCCGGAGACGGACATGGAGCGCATGATGCGGCCGGTGGAGTAGAGACCGGCATTGAGCGAGGAGAGGGCCGCGGTGAGCACCACGAGGTTCATGATGGCGTCGACGCCGGCCACCCCGATGGTGCCGAAGAACGTCACAAACGGGCTTTCACCGGCCTTGTAGGCCGTGTACGGCAGCAGCAGGGAGAGCAGCACGAGCGAGCCGACATAGAACACCGCGATGCGCAGGATTACCGTGTTGATGGCCCGCGGGATGACCTTTTCGGGGTTCTTGGTCTCGCCGGCGGCGGTGCCGATGAGCTCGATCGAGGCGTAGGCGAAGACCACGCCCTGGATGACCACGATGGCCGGCATCAGGCCGTTGGGGAAGATGCCGCCGTTGCCGGAGATCAGGCTGAAGCCGACCTCATGGCCTTCCACCGGAGTGCCGAAGATGACGAAGTAGATGCCCACCAGCAGGAAGGCGACGAGGGAGACGACCTTGATCAGCGCGAACCAGAATTCCAGCTCGCCGAAGACCTTGACGGAGACCAGGTTCAGGCCCAGCACCAGCACCAGCGCGCCGAGCGCGAAGACCCACTGCGGCACGTCGCCGATGGGCGCCCAGTATTTGGCGAAGAAGTTCATGTACAGGGCCACGGCCGTGACGTCGACGATGGCCGTCATGACCCAGTTGAGCCAGTACAGCCAGCCGGTGGCGAAGGCCGCCTTTTCGCCGAAGAATTCGCGGGCGTAGGAGACGAAGGAGCCCGACGACGGCCGGTGCATGATCAGTTCGCCCAGGGCCCGGAGGATCAGGAAGGCGAAGAAGCCGCAGATGGCGTAGATCAGCACCAGGGCGGGACCGGCGTCGGCCAGCCGGCCGCCGGCGCCCATGAACAGGCCGGTGCCGATGGCGCCGCCGATGGCGATCATCTGGATCTGCCGGGGTTTGAGGCCCTTGTGGTAGCCCTGGTCCTCGGCATGCAGCGCGGCGTCGGAGGGGTGGTCGGTGTGAACGGGTTTGGCGTTCTGGAGCCCCTGGGGTGGGGGAGTCATAGTTGTCCTTTGGGTGGGGGACGGGGTTGCTGTTGCGGATACTGCGGGGGAGGGGACTTAGTTGCTGAGGTTGGCGAGCCGCTCCGGTGAGAGCAGCTCGTCGAGTTCGGCGCCGGTGAGCAGCTGGTGCTCGAGGACGAGTTCGGCCACGCCGCGGCCGGTGGCCTGGGCTTCCTGGGCGATGGCGGTGGCTGCGGCGTAGCCGAGCCGCGGGTTCAGGGCCGTGACCAGGCCGATGGACTGCTGTACGGTGAGCCGGAGCCGTTCGGTGTTGGCGGTGATGCCGCGGATGCAGCGCTCGGTGAGGGTCCGGCAGGCTGCCTCGAGGTGGGAGATGCTCTTGTCGAGGCTGTGCACGATGATCGGCTCGAACGCGTTGAGCTGGAGCTGGCCGGATTCGGCGGCCATCGTGATGGTGACGTCATTGCCGACCACCTCGTACGCCACCTGGCTGACCACCTCGGGAATCACCGGGTTGATCTTGCCGGGCATGATGGACGAGCCGGACTGCACGGCCGGCAGATTGATCTCGCCGAACCCGGCGCGCGGGCCGGAAGAGAGCAGCCGCAGGTCGTTGCAGATCTTGGAAAGCTTCACGGCCACCCGCTTGAGGACGCCGGAGAGGTGGACAAAGGCGCCCACGTCCTGGGTGGCTTCGATCAGGTCCACCGAGGTGACCAAGGGCAGGCCGGTCACTTCCGCCAGGTGGCGGCAGGCCGCTTCGCTGTAGCCGGCCGGGGCGTTCAGCCCGGTGCCGATGGCGGTGGCGCCGAGGTTGATCTCGTGGATCAGCAGCGTGGCTTCGGCGAGGCGTTCCCGGTCTTCGCCGACGGTGACCGCGTAGGTGCCGAATTCCTGGCCCAGAGTCATTGGGACGGCATCCTGCAGTTGGGTGCGGCCCATCTTGACTACGGTGCGGAACTCCGCGGCCTTGTCGGCGAAGGCTTCTTCCATGGTGGCCAGCGCGTCCAGCAGGCTGCGCACGCTGTTGATGGTGGCCACCCGGACCGCGGTGGGATACACATCGTTGGTGGACTGGCTCAGGTTTACATGGTCGTTCGGGTGCAGCTGGGAGTAGTCGCCCTTGGCCTGGCCGAGGATCTCCAGCGCGCGGTTGGCGATGACCTCGTTGGCGTTCATGTTTGAGGAGGTGCCGGCACCGCCCTGCACCACGTCGACGACGAACTGCTCGTGCAGCTTGCCGTCGATGATTTCCTGGCAGGCCTGGGCAATGGCGTTGGCGCGGACGCTGTCGAGCAGGCCCAGTTCTTCGTTGGTGCGCGCTGCCGCCAGTTTGACGGCCGCCAGGCCCTTGACCAGGTGGGCGTTGCTTGAGAGCGGCTGGCCGGTTATGGGGAAGTTCTCCAGCGCCCGCAGGGTGTGGACGCCCCAGTAGGCGTCGGCGGGGATGTCCCGGTAGCCCAGCAGATCGTGGTCGGTACGGAATGACGAAGCTGTCACTGTTTTCCTTTTTCCTTAGTTCGAGGTGCTGAAATCGATGGCGCGGAGCTCTCCCACCGGACGTCCGCCGCCCAGGACGGGCGCCGGGGCAAGGGTTTGCAGCAGGCCGGCGTCGAGGCCCACGGAAGCCAGCGCCTGGAGCGTGACCGGCATGCGCGCGCGGTCGCCGCCGTCCGAGATCTTGACCGCGACGGCGCGCCCATCGCGGAGTCCCACCAGCTGCAGGCCCTCGAAACCGTCCTTGGCCAGCAGGCCGGGAACCAGCCGCATCAGCGCCGTGACGTCCCGGCCGGCACCCGCGACCTGTTCCGGGTGCGCCATCATCGCGCTGGCCACAGTGGCCTCGGCCGTACCTGGCGCGGCGGACGCGATCCGGCCGAACGCGCGGGCCATGCCGCGCAGGCTCAGGGCACAGAGCGGCGTGCCGCAACCGTCCGTGCTGGTCAGCGGGGATTCCTCGCCGGTCAGCTCAAGAACGACGGCGGCAATCGCCGTCTGCAGGGGATGTTCCGGATCCAGGTACCCGGCTACCGGCCAGCCGTTGATCACACAGGTAGCCGCCATGGCGGCGTGCTTGCCCGAGCAGTTCTGGGCCAGCTGCGACGCTTCGCCGCCGGCGCGGAGCCAGTCCTGCCGTTCCGCATCGCCGTAGGGCAGATCGGCCGTATTCTCAAGCACCGCTTCGGTGAGGCCGTGCAGTCGTAGAATGCGCATTGCCCCGTCCTGATGCTCGCGGGAACCGGAGTGGCTCGCCGCGGCCAGTGCCAGCAGGTCCGGCGGTAGGTCCAGGCCGGCGCGGACCATGGCCACGGCCTGCAGCGGCTTGAGCGAGGAGCGCGGGTAGAACAGCGCCAAGGGGTCGCCGGCGGAAAGCCGAGTGCCGCCGTCGTAATCCAGGGCGATGACGGAACCGTAGTGGAGGCTTTCCACCAGTCCGCCGCGGGTCTGCTCGGCGAGCGGGACATGGTTTGGCCGGGGCACGGAGCAGGGCTGGCCGGGTTCAACCTGGGACATCAAGGGCAGCATGGCGGCTTTCTGTTGGGAATGCGGTCTAAATAAGCGAGGCGGAAACCGCCTGGGTGAATCAGTTGGCGTTCAGCAGGCGGTCCAGTGCCACGCCCACCGCGGCCAGATGCTCGCGCATGGCGGCGCTGGCTTCCTCGGCGGAACCGGCTTCGATGGCGTCGACGATGCGGCGGTGCTCCACATCGGATTTCTGCTGGCGGCCGGCCACCATGTTCAGTGTCTCGGACTGGTGGGCGAGCGCGTCGCGGATGTCCGCCACCACCGATTCGAACACGCGGTTGCCGCTGGCGCGGGCGATGGCTGAATGGAAGCTGGCGTCGAGGCTGACCCAGGCTTCCGGATCGTCCTCGGTGCACATCGCCTGGACAACGTCCCGCAGGAATGCGAGTTCCTCGTCGCTGCGGCGTTCGGCGGCCAGCCCTGCGGCCGGGACTTCAATGTGCGGGCGGGCCTCGGTCAGTTCCCGGGCGGAGTACTGGCCGAGGGTGAGGTCCGAGGCCACGCGGTCCGAGATCACGAAGGTGCCCTTGCCGGTCCGCGTCACTGTCAGGCCCAGGGATGCGCAGGACCGCAGCGCCTCGCGGATCACGGAGCGGCTGACGGCGTACTGCTGAGCCAGCGCGGCCTCGGAACTGAGTTTGGTGCCGACCGGGAGCTTGCCCTCTTCGATGGCGGCGCGGAGGGATCGCAGTACGGCCTCGGCGGCACCGACGCGGACAATGGGCTGTCCTGCTGTCCAGCTGTCTGACAGGTTCACGCAGAGAAATATGTCACGGGTCACACCGCTGTGTCAATTTTGGCCGCCGGACACCGGTGTGACCAGGCAGTCTGGCGTTAGCCGTTCAGCCGGAGCACGGCTTTGACCAGCGGGCGGCCGTGATCGGCAGGCGCTCCTTCTGCCGTCAGGCGCAGCGCCTCCACGGCCTGCCCCATAGGGTAAACGGTGATCAGGCGTTCGCCGAGGTCCGGCATGGTTGACAGGAACGCCAGCGCGTCATCGTAGTCCGAGCGGGTAGAGGCGTAGCTGGTCAGGACGGTGAGCTCCTTGCCAACCAGCGTGTTCACCGTCTGCCGGGCACCCGTGGCGTACATGGCCACGAGCACAAGTCTGCCGCCCGGCCGCAGCACCTCCACGGCGGCAGCCAACTGCTTGCCCGAACCGGATGCTTCGATCCAGACATCAACGCTCTCCGGCTCGGGCTCGGTGGTGCTTTCCAGCCCGAGGCTCGCGGCGAGTTCCTGGCGTTGCTGATGGTGGGGGCCGGGACGTCCCACCATCACAACGTCGGCGCCCAGGCTCCGGGCAATCAGGGCAGCGAGCAGCCCGACCGCCCGGGTAGTCGAAACCGCCACACGGTCGCCGGGACGGATCTGTCCCACCGTGGCGGCGGCACGCCAGGCGACGGACGTCGGCTCGGCGAGCACCGCCGTCGTATCGGGTAGACCGTCCGGCACCGCCAGCAGGTTCTGCCACGGAACCAGGGCGGTCCGCGCTGCCGTTCCATCACGGTTGAGCCCCAGGATACTGGGCCGCGCGCACTGCTGCGGCCGGTCGGCCAGGCATTCTTCGCAGTCGCCGCAGCTGACCATGGATACCGGAACAACGCGGGTCCCCGGGGCCGGCCATTCCGGTACTAGCAGGCCGACGGCAGATACCACCCCCACGGCTTCGTGCCCGAGCACCGTGCCGGAACGGACCCAGTCAAAGGCCGGATCGGCATGGTAGACAACGACGTCGGCGCCGGAGAGGCCGCACAGCGTCACCTTGAGTTCCACCTCGTCCGGCCGCGGAGCGCGGGGCCGGTGCGGGACGAGCCCAACGCCGCCCGGTTCAAGGCTGACCCGGACGAGGGCGAGGCCGCGGGACGTGGGGCCGGGGAGGCCTGCGGCAGCTGGTGACGATGCCATGGCGCGCTCCTCCCTGATTGGTGGCCCTCCATCTTCTCGTCCGATCCTAGTGCCGGCGGGTGGCCGCTGGCACTAAGGCGGATCGGAACGGGAAGGCGAAGCCTATTCCGGCCAGGCGGAGTTCTGGATGATCTCCACGAAGTCCGTGCGGCGGAAACCGGGGCTGAAGTGCTCGAGCACATCGGCGTTGACGTTGCCGAAGGTGGTCTCCGGGCGATGCTTGTTGCCCTCCGTGAAGGCGGCCAGGATCTGCCGCTTGAAGTCCGGCCGCGGGTGGGCGGCGGTGACGGCGTCGATATCGGACCGCTCAAGGTCCCGGTAGCCGATGCCCAGCACATCGGTCTCCACGCCGGCGGTCACCAGTGCGATTTCAGGGTCCATGAATTCGGGCACGCCCGGGGTGGTGTGGAGTGCGACGGCGGTCCACACCCTGGTCGCGTCAGCCTCCGAACGTCCGTGGTCCAGCAGGAATGTCTTGGCGACGTTGGCGCCGTCGACCTCGAAGCGCAGCTTGTCCGTGCCGTACTTATCAGTCAGGCCCAGGTCGTGGAAGAGGGCGCCCACGTAGAGCAGCTCGTGGTCGACGTCGAGGCCCATGCGCCGGCCTTGAAGCGCGCCGAAGAGGAACACCCGCCGGGAGTGGTCGAACAGCAAGTCGTTGGTGGTGCCGCGGACCAGTTCCGTTGCGTTCCGGACGAGTTCGGTGTCCGGAACCGTAATGCCGGCAATGACTTCCGCCATGAATGTCTCCTTATGTACTGGGGCACGGGGATGTGCCCACTTTCCATACTGTCCGGCAGGACGGGGGACCGGCCCCGTCGCAAAGGACGACATTCCCTCGGATTCGGTCATGGCGCCCGTGGCGTTCAGCCGGTTTTCGCCGTCGACCGGAAACGCTGCTGGTATTTCGACGGCGGCACGCCGATCCGCGCGATGAAGGTCCGCCGCAGCGCTTCGGAATTGCCGAATCCGGAGCGTTCGGCCGCTTCCGTGACACTGTAGCCCGCGTCCAGCAGGGCCTTGGCGGTATCGAAGCGGATGAGTTCCACGTACTTCGAGGGAGTGGTCTGCAGGTCCTCGCGGAAGAGCCGGGTCAGATGCCGCACGCTCAGGTTGGCGTTGCGGGCAAGCACTGGGACAGAGTGCTCCGCCGTTGGATCAGCTTGGACGGCGTCAAGCACCCGGCGCAGCGGTGAGGACTTGGGCGGTTCGCCCTGCAACGGGGCGGAAAACTGCGACTGGCCGCCCGAACGCTGCATGTACACCACCAGCGAGCGGGCTACCGCTCTGGCCAGATCCGGGCCGTGGTCGTCTTCGATCAGCGCAAGTGCGAGGTCGATTCCCGCGGTGACACCGGCCGAAGTGTGGATTCCACCGTCACTGACAAAAATGGCGTCAGGCTCCACCTGCGTCGCCGGGTAGCGCAGGGCCAATTCCTGGGTATGTTTCCAGTGTGTTGTGGCGCGGCGGCCGTCAAGCAGCCCCGCCGCGGCCAGAACGAAGGCACCCGTGCAAATGGAAGACATGCGCACAGTGTTGTTGGCCAAATGCCCGGCGGCAGCGACCAACCCGGCAGGCACCTGCTTCACGGGCAGGGCGTCACCGCCGGCCACCAGCACCGTGTGGAAATTCGCTGCGTCGGCCGCCGCGGCATTAACCGAAACCCGCATGCCCACCGAAGAGACGACGTCGTTCCCATCGGGCGACAGGAGGACAAGTTCGTAGGAGGCGCCGAGCAGATTCGCCTCGGCGAAGGCCTCCGCCGGGCCGGCGACGTCGAGCAGCTTTACGCCGTCGAAAACCAGGATTCCCACCCGCACAGACGTGCTGCGGCGTGCGGTTGCCATGGACGCCTCGATTCCGGTCAGCCCCTATAGCCCGGTTGTCGGGCTGCCTTCGGTTATTCCATCACGAATGGGTGTCTCCTCGCTGGTTCTTACTTGTTGCGATGCGCCGCGAGCCAGAGGGAAGCGCCAAGCACCGGGACGAGGAGGACCACACAGGCCCAGGCTGTTTTGGCGCCGGTCGGGAAGTCGCTGCGGAGCACGCTGACCAGCGCGCCGACGGTGAGGCAGAGGGCAAACGGGCCGGCACACAGAAGCCACATCAGCTGGTCAAACTCCAACCCGCATCTCCCCCGTTCCTACCGTCTGTGAAGGGGGTGCAGGTCCGGTCCGGCGCCGGTTGACCGCGATTTTTCCAACCCCCGTTTGCGAGTCTAGGTTCCAGCACGATGGGCGGCATCAGTCCGAAGGATGAGATCGAAAACCCGCGCGTCAGCCCCAGGGATTGCACCCTGCGAGACTTTTAGGTCTACCTAATCCATTAACCATGGACACGGGGATTTTCCGGCAGGGTTACGGGGTCTGAACCCCTTGCTATTCCCGCAGAGGGGCTCCTAATCTGAAGGAGTTGGGGTCAAGCAGAGACTACGAGCGGGCCGGCTGGGAACCGGCGCGATCATCATCGCAAGCACTTTTGAGGTCACCGCAGCGGAGGTAATGAGGTCCGCTGACATGCCGCATCCATGGCATGGATTTCTGCCTGGCTTATTGGGGAGCATCGCACTGCTCTGACTGAAGGCCCATTCACGGGTTGGGACGATCGACGTCGATCGCGCATTGCTGGGGGAGTCCATGAGCTTTGTACTTGGCATTGATATTGGCACGAGCTTTTCCGCCGCGGCGGTCGCGCGCCTGGACGGTGCAGGGCAGCCGCCACCGCAGATCCTGAACCTGGGCGTACGCGGCGGCTCGGTGCCATCGGTGATTTTCCTGGGCGAGGACGGCCAGGTCCTGGTAGGCGAGGCAGCCGAACGCCGCGGAACAACCCATCCGGACCGGTTAGTACGTGAATTCAAGCGGCGTGTGGGTGACGCCGTCCCCATCGTCGTCGGCGACCTGTCTGTTGCGCCCGAGGATATTGTCGCCACCATGGCACGTTGGGTTGTCGACCGCGCCCAGGAACGCGAGGGGGAACCGCCTGCCGCCATCGCTATTGCGCATCCGGCCAGCTGGGGCGGCTATAAAACGGACCTGATCCGGCAAGCCCTGGCAGGTGTGGGACTCGCCGAGGTCACGCTGGTCAGCGAACCGGAGGCTGCTGCGGTCCACTATGCCTCGCAGGAACGGGTCGATGAAGGCAGCACCGTCGCGGTCTACGATCTCGGCGGCGGAACCTTCGACGCGGCCGTCCTGCAGAAGACCAGTGCGGACACGTTCCGCACGCTGGGGCGTCCTGAGGGCATCGAGCGCCTCGGCGGCGCCGATTTCGACGACGCTGTCTTCCGCCATGTTGCTTCCTGCGCGGCAGACGCGCTGGCCGGCCTCGATACCACCGATCCCGGGGTACTGATGGCGCTCGCGCGGCTCCGCCGGGAATGCACGGAGGCGAAGGAAGCCCTTTCCACGGATTCCGAGGCCTCCATCCCGGTACTTCTGCCGGGCGGCCAAAACCAGATTCGTTTGGTGCGCTCGGAGTTCGAAGCGATGATCGACGACGGCGTGCAAACGACCATGGCGGCGCTGAAGCGTGCGATGCAGGCGGCCGGCACCGAGGCCGAAGACCTGAGCGCCATCCTCCTGATCGGCGGTTCTTCGCGCATCCCGCTCGTGGCGCAGTTGCTCTCGGCGGAGTTCAACCGGCCGATCGCTATCGACGCCGATCCCAAGGCTTCCATCTCGCTGGGCGCAGCGTTCTCGGCCGCGGCCATGCTGGCTCCGGCGGCGGCCGGAGCGGGGACTGCTCCGGACAGTCCGGCCGCGCCCGAGGAGCCAGCCGCCCAAGGCCACGGCCACGGTTTCGGAACTGACACGGGGACGGCCGCGCCAGTGGCTTCCGGTAAACCGGCACACCCGCGGACCGGCGCCCGGATGACGGCGGTCGCGGCAACCGTCGCCACGCTCACCATCCTGACGGCCACAGCGGCCCAGAGTCCGGCGGAAATGAGTTCGTTGGCGGCCGGGGCAGCGGGGGCGCAGGCTCCGGACGAGCAAGGCGAAGCGGGGACGGCTCCGCTGCCCGATGGCGCTGGGCCACAGGGATCAGGTGCGGGGGGACCGGCAGGACTGCCGGTCTTGGACGGCAGCGGCGGGGCTCCGATCACTGATAACTGGCAGGCGGTGGATCCCGACGCCGATCCCATCGCAGGGACGGCGCCCGCGGACGGGACCTCGGCAGCAGTAAATAACGACGGCGGGGCCACACCGCGGAAGGGCTCCACGTCAGGCACAAACGCACCCAGCCCGGACTCGTCGTCGAGCACACCGAAGCCGACGGCAAAGGGAACGGGTCCATCAGCCCCCGGACCAGCCGCCGAACCGAGCAAGGCCGCACAAGACCCGACCTCCCCGGCGCCGCAGCCGAAGCCGCCGGCAACCGGTCCCGCGCCCACGACGCCGGCCCAACCCCCGGCCACGCAGCCGCCGACCACAGCCGAGCCGCCCGTGGCACCTGCTCCTGACGTCCCGCAGACCCCGGTGCCCGTGCAGCCAGTCCCCGAGCCACCCGCCCCGGAGCAGACGGCTCCCGCACCTGACCCGCCCGCCCCCGCTCCTCCTGAACCCGCTCCTCCTGAACCCGCACCGCCGGCGCCCACCGCGACCGAACCAGCAGCTGACCCGGCACCGCCCGTGCCCGCACCGGAAGCACCCTCGACTGCACCTGCACCTGCACCTGCGCCGGAGGGGTGACGTCGTGGAGACAAGTCTTGCGGGCATCGGATCGCGCCCGCTTCGCCCTACTGTTGCTGCCTCTTTCCTGGCCGAGGTAGCGGCCGCCCCGGAAACGCGGTTGCTGGCCGGTATCGTTGGTGCCGGCGGAACCGGGAAGACCGTCCTGCTGGACGACCTTGAGGCACAGTACCGCGCCATGGGCCTCCATGTTCTGCGCAATTGCGTGGACCTCAGTCCTACTGAACTCGATCTCTGCACGGTCAACACCCGCGGTGCTGTACTGGTCGATGATGCCCATGAGTTCAGCGATTCCGCCTTGGCCCAGCTTGGTTCGCTGATCGAGGAGCGGGATGTGAACCTGATGGTGGCGTACCGGCCCTGGCCGCAGCCGGCCGCCTTGCGGCGTCTGTCCGCCACCTTGGAACAGCATCACGCACCGGTGATCCTCGGTCCGCTGTCCAACGAGGAAATCCGGGCGCGGGCTGCGGAAGTACTGGAGACTGCCCCCACGACGTCGCTCGTGGACCAGCTCGCGGAGACTACCGCCGGCATGCCCTGGCTGGTGTACCTGGTTATGGAAGCTATCGGCCAGGGCGACAGCAACGTCTTGTCCGAGCCGCACCAGTCACGCACTTTGATGGACCAGTTGCGCCATGAACTCGACAAGATCGACGGCGGCCTGACCGACCTGCTGCTAGCCCTCAGCGTCGGTTTCGACCTCGCCGGGCAAATTCCGCCGGCCCTGGACCGGGCCGGGGAAAGCCTCGATCACCTTGTCGCCAGGGCGCGGGCCGCGGGTTTGCTGCGCGCCGACGGAAAGCTGGTCCCACTGGTGCGCCAGGCCGTGCTGGCTGCGACGCCGCCGTACCGTGTCCACGAAGCGCAGCGGGCTCTGGTGGATACCATCACCGCGGAGGGACGTCCACTCGGCGAGGTCGCCCGCGGACTGGCGCGCAGCGGATTGAGGGACCCGCGGATCGCCCGAGCCTTGGAGGACGAGGGCGATAATGTGCTGGCCGAGCAGCCCGCGCTCGCCGCTGCCCTCTATGACGAAGCGGGAGCCGCCGGCTCCGACGAACTTGCCACCGCGGCCCGCCGGGCCCAGGCCGCCTCAGCCATCGGCGACCTTGACGGCGCCGGCAGGATTCTGGACAACCTGCTCTCAAGCCAAGACGCACCCGACCTCGTCCGCGGGGTGGACGTAGCCGCCGCCATCTGGGCACAGCGGGGCATGCTGGCACGCAGCGCGGAAGTCTACCGGTGGTTGGGAGCGGACCAGGCCGGCCCATCGGCTGCGCTCGCCGTCGTCGCAATGATCGGCACCGGCGACCGCGGAGGCGCCGAAACCATGCTCAAGTCGCGCGGACCGAGCCGTTCGCCCACGCTCGCCGCTGTCGCCGTCGGACTCATGGGGGAGGGGATCAGCGCGTCCATTGCGGCGCAGCCGGACCGCGCCCTGCCCGCGCTGATCCGGGCTTCGGACATGATGACGGCGTCCGCCAGCAGCATTCCGCTCCCGGAAGTCCCGGCGGCGCTGGCTGCGCTGGTAGCCCTGCACAGCGGCGAACCGGCCGTGGCCGACTCCGTGCTGGACGATGCCCTGGCCGGGCAGCAGGCCGGCCCGGCGGCGCGTCCCAGGCTGTTGCTGCTGCGCGGTTGGACGGCCATGCAGCTGGACAGCCCGGACCGGGCCCGTGCGGCCATCATCGAGGCCGCCGCGTGCGAGGGCGGACTCGCACCCCGTGACGAACTGCTGTTCGACGCGCTGGAAGTAGGCCTGGCCCGCCGGACCGATGACACCGCTGCCCTGGTCCACGCCTGGCAGCGCGCCCGCGAGCGCATCCTGCATGTCTCGGTAGATCTTTACAGCCTGCTGCCGTTCGGCGAACTGGCCGTCGCGGCCGCGCGGCTGCGTGATTCGACCCGGCTGGAGCCGCAGCTCGCCGAGGCCTGGGCGTTGCTGGAGCGTCTCGGCGATCCTCCGCTGTGGTCGATTCCGCTGCGCTGGCATGCTGTCCAGGCCGCCATCCTGGCGGAGCGGCCATCGGACCTTGCGCCCCATGCTTCGGCGCTGGTCCATGCCTCCGGAAATAACCATCTGGCCTCCGTGCTGGCGGCCGCCGGGCGGTCCTGGGTAGCGGTCCTCTCCGGCCATATCGACGTCGACGCGGTCGAAGCGGCGGCACGCGGGCTGGCCGCGGTCGGACTGACCTGGGACGGCTCCCGGCTGGCCGGCCACGCCGCCCCGCGCGCCGACGAGCGCAGGGACATGGCCAGGCTGCTCGCCTGCGCCCGGGACCTTCACCCCGGATCCGTGGTCTCGGTCAGCGCGGAAACCGAGCTCGTGCCAACGTTGCCGGCGGTCCGGCCGGCAGTCCGGCCTTCGGCAGGGCAGCCGGCCGGTGCCGCCTCGGAGGGGGCGGTCCTGAGTGCCCGCGAGCGCGAAGTGGCCCGGCTGGTGCTGGAAGGCAAGACGTACCGGGAAATCGGCGCCGCAATCTTCATTTCGCCCCGTACCGCCGAACACCACATCGCCAGGATCCGCCGCAGGTTAGGCGCCGCTACACGTTCGGAGCTACTGGCGCAGCTGCGCCTGCTCCTCGGCGAGGAACCATCCGGTCTTCCCTAACGCTGGGGGACGTCCAACCCCCTATAGGGGGTAGCCGCACAGGGGGAGATAACCCCGATGCCGGCCCCGCCACCCCGGACCTACGTTTGAAGCAAGCCAGGCAGCCAGCTCGGCGGATCCAAGTTCACACACCTTTGAGATTGAGGGAATACCATGCCTACTCTTGCGAACACCCTTCTTGAATTCATCATGAACCTGCTCCGGGACCCCGATGCGGCCCACGCCTTCCGCGAGGATCCCGAGCGGGAACTGGAGCACGCCGGCCTCAGCGACGTCTGCTCGGACGACGTCGACGCCGTCATGCCGGTAGTCCTGGACTTTGCCCCGGTTGGCGTCGGTGCCTCCTTCGACCGCGAGTACAACACGGGGGATAACTCCTCGCGGATCGACCACAACAATCCGGACAGCGACGGGGGTAATAACAACGACGGCGGCGGGGGCGGCGGCCGCGACTGGGACAACGACAACGACAACGGCCACCATCGTCCGGACCGGGATAACGACGACGACGGCGGTCATCGCCGGAACGACGATGACGACCACGGCCACGCAGTCCAACAGCTGACCCACATCGTCAACGAGTATTCCTACACCTCCACGGTGGACGACAGGGATACCATCAACGACCAGTCGGTGAACCAAAACATCTGGGCCGATGGTGACGTCAGCCAGATCTTCGACAACGACGCAGTCATCGCCTCCGGTGACGACTCGGTGGCTGCCGGCAAAGACGCGAACGTGGCCAACGGTGATGATTCGATCGCTGCCGACGGCGATGTTGAGCAGGACAACTCCGAGGACAACTCCACCAATGTCGATGTCGAGGCCGACGGCGACGTCGACGTCGAAGTCGGCAGCGAGGACACCACCATCATCGGCTCGTTCAACGAGGACAACGACGGTGTCGACGGGGACGAGAACGAAATCGGCAACGAGGACAACGACGGCATCGACGGCAACTTCAACACCGTCGACGTCGAGGAAACCACGAACGAGGACTCGTTCAACGACAACTCGGAGGACAACTCCGTCGATGTGGACCTGGACAATTCGCTGAACGATAACTCCGAAGATAACTCGCTGGAGGATGTCGGCAACTCCGAGGTCGACGTCGAACTGGAGGACTCGTTCAACGACAACTCGGACAACTCAACAAACATCGACGCCGAACTGGAGAACATCGGCAACACGGACAACTCCACCAACGTCGAGGACTCCTTCACCGCGGACGACTCCTTCAACACGGACGAGTCGACCAACCTGGAGGTGGAGGATTCCTTCACCAACGACGAATCCGTCAACACCGAGATCGGCGACGTCGAGGCCGAGTTCACGTCGATCGATGAATCGGTCATCGTCGCAGACAACGAGTTTGACCTTGAAGTAGAGGAGAACACCGACAACAGCGTCAACGTCGAGTGATCGTGGGGGTCAGCCGATAGTCTCGCACCGGCCCGGCAGGAGGAATCCCATCCTGCCGGGCAACGGCGCGGTTTAAGCAGTAGCGAATTCGAAGGAGGGCAACTGTGGTTGAGCTCGTGAAGCTGGTTGACTATGGCATCGAGCTGGTCGGCACCGGGGAGCGGCGGGACCTGCGGCGCCGGCTGGAACAGACCCGCCGCAGGCTGCTGGATCCCAGCATCCGGGTGATCGTGGTCGGTGAATTCAAGCAGGGCAAGAGCCAGTTGATCAACGCCCTGGTCAACGCACCGGTCTGCCCGGTCGACGACGATGTTGCCACCTCCGTTCCTACAGTGGTGCGCCATGGAGATCCGCCGTCCGCCGTCGTCGTTGTTCCCAAGGGCGAGACCGGCTACGCCGACGGTGACAGGGAACCTGAGCTGGAGCGCCGCCCGGTCAAACTGGAGGAGCTGGCCGCCCACGTTTCCGAGAGCGGCAATCCCGGAAACCGCAACCGGCTGGCCGCGGCCGAGGTGTACCTGCCGCGCAAGGTTCTCGCCGGAGGGCTGTCGCTGGTGGATTCGCCCGGCGTGGGCGGTCTGGACTCGGCGCACTCGCTGACCACGCTCACCGCGCTGCCCACCGCGGACGCGATGCTGCTGGTCTCGGACGCCTCGCAGGAGTACACCGAGCCGGAGATCCGCTTCCTGCGGCAGGCGATGCGGATCTGCCCCAACGTGGCCTGCGTGCTGTCCAAGACGGACCTGTATCCGCAGTGGCGGCAGGTGGCGGAGCTGGACCGACGCCACCTGGACCGGGTGGGCTCCGGCATCCCGCTGTTCCCCGTCTCGTCCGACTTGCGCCTGCATGCCGCGCGGCTGCGCGACGACGAGCTCAACGCGGAGTCCGGTTTTCCCGAACTGGTCACCTACCTGCGCAAGGAGATCCTCGGCCAGGCCGAACGGCTCCAGCGGCATTCGGTGGCCCGCGACCTGCTCTCCACCACCGAGCACCTGGGGCTGTCGCTGCAGTCCGAGCTCAGCGCGCTGGAAGACCCCGAAAGCACGCCACAGATGATCGCGGAACTGGAGACTGCAAAAGAACGCGCGGACGAACAACGACGGCGGTCGGCGCGTTGGCAAATTACGCTCGGCGATGGCGTCAGCGACCTTATTGCGGACATGGAGCATGACCTGCGCGACCGCCTGCGCATCATCCAGCGCGACGCCGAGGAGGCCATCGACGCGGGGGATCCGGGGCCGATTTGGGCCCAGTTCGCCGAGTGGCTCGAGCAGCGTGTTGCTTCGGCCGTGTCTGACACCTTTGTCTGGGCGGACGAGCGCGCACAGTGGCTCTCCGCGCAGGTCGCCGAACATTTCGCGCGGGACGAAGTGCCGCTGCCGGTGCTCCGGGTGGACGATACCGGCGGTGTGCTGGACCCGGTGGAGCAGGTGCCCGTGCTGGATCCGGGGCATATCGGGCCGCTGCAGAAGGTCCTGATCGGTATGCGCGGCTCCTACGGCGGCGTGCTCATGTTCGGCCTGCTGACCGGAATCGTCGGCATGGCCCTGATCAACCCGTTGTCGGTTGGGGCGGGCCTTCTGCTCGGCGGCAAGGCCTACCGGGAGGACAAGGAAGCCAGGCTCAAGCGGCGCCAGACGGAGGCCAAGGCACTGGTCCGCCGCCAACTGGACGACGTCGTCTTCCAAGTGGGCAAGCAGCTCAAGGACCGGCTCCGTCTGGTGCAGCGCGCCACGCGGGACCACTTCACCGAAATCGCCGAAGAGCACCACCGCTCGCTGGCGGATTCGGTGCTTGCGGCCCAGAAGGCAGCTTCCACGTTTACGTTGGAACGCGAAGATCGTATCCGGCAGATCAAGGCCGAGCTCAAGCGCGTCAACGCGCTGCGCAAACATGTCCAGCAGCTGGACGGCAAACCTGCCCTGGCAGGCACAGTGTGAACGGCGCCGGGGCGGACGGCGCGGGCCCGGACCGCGCCGTCACGAACGGCTCCGCCGCCGACGCCGTTCCGGACCTCCTGCGTCAGGCGATCGAGGCTTATGCGGATGATCCGGACGCGCGCGGTGCACTCGAGGGCTATCAGCGGCGGCTTGCCGAACCGCTGCGGGTGGCGCTCGCCGGCATGGTGAAGGCCGGGAAATCCACTCTGCTCAACGCGATCATCGGGGAAGAGATCGCGCCCACCGACACCGCCGAGTGCACCCGGGTGGTGACCTGGTACCGCTACCGGGACACCCCGCGGATCACGTTGTACCCGGTGGCCGGCGTAGCCAGCGCAGCACCTGCACCCGAACCTTGGACGCTGCCGATCAGGAGGGTCGAGGGCAGGCTGGTCTTCGACATGGGCGCCACACGGGCCGAAGAGGTTGAGCGGCTGGTGGTGGACTGGCCGGCCAAGGGCTTGCGGGAGCTGACCCTGATCGACACTCCGGGCATCGCTTCGCTCTCCGGCGACGTCTCCGCCCGGGCCACGAACTTCCTCACGCCCCGGGATGCTCCCTCTGAAGCGGACGCCATCGTCTACCTGATGCGGCACCTGCACGCCGCCGACCTGAAGTTCCTGGAGGCTTTCAAAGACACCGCTGCAGGCCAATCGGGGACGGTCAACGCGCTCGCGGTGCTCTCCCGGGCAGACGAAATCGGCGCCGGACGGATCGACTCGCTGCTTTCGGCGGGCGAGATCGCCGAGCGCTACCGGCGCGACGGCACGCTGCGGTCACTGGCCCTGGGCGTCGTTCCGATCGCCGGCCTGCTGGCCCAAGGTGCGCGCACGCTCCGTCAGGCGGAGTTCACCGCGTTGCTGGAACTGGCCCGGCTGGACCGGTCGGAACGCGAACGCATGCTGCTCTCCGCTGACAGATTTGCCCGTCCCGCCGCAGGATTAAAAGCGGTCCCCGAGTTCCGGGCAGCTCTGTTGGAACGCTTCGGCCTGTTTGGGATCCGGATGTCCACGGCTCTCATCCGGGGTGGTATCAGCGAGCCGACGGCGCTGGCCCACGCGCTCGCGCGCCGCAGCGGACTGGACGACCTGCTGGGTCTGATGTCCGGCCAGTTCCAAGCCCGCGCCGCGCAGCTCAAGGCGCGGACCACCTTGGCGGGGGTGGAGGCCCTTCTCCGCGAGCGGCCCCGGGCCGGAACGGAGCGGGTGGCAGCAATGCTCGAACGGATTCAGGCCGGTGCCCATGAATTCCGCGAGCTGCGGCTGCTGGCTACCGCGCGGACCACGGGCCTCGATCTGCCCAAGGAGCTGGCGGCAGAGGCCGAACGCCTGATCGGCGGCCGGGGGATGTTGCCTGCACTCCGGCTCGCCCTGCCCGAAGACACGCCAGCGGAGGCGCTCCGGGCCGAAGCCCTGGCCTGCCTGCGCCGCTGGCGCACGCTGGCCGAGAACCCGATGACCGACCGAAGCGCCGCGGAAGCCTGCCAGATTGTGGTCCGCAGTTGCGAGGCGATCCTCGCCGGGCTGCCGGACGCCTCAGCCCCGCGGCCTACCGTACGTCTCGTGCTTGGCACGGAACCAGGCGTCGGCGCCGGGCAGCAGGCTGACCAGCAGCGCCGCACTGGCTAGCACCAGCTGTGCCACCAGCATCCAGCGGAGGTACATTTCGCCCTCGCCCGGAGCCACCAAAAATGCGTCCGTCAGGACCGCTGCTCCGCCGTGGATGAGCAGGACCACCAGCTGCACCCACCGGATCCCGCCGCGCCGGCGCATCAGCCCGCGCAGCAGTAGTGCCTCAACCACAATGATGAGTGCCAGGGCGCCCAGGCTGCCCCAATGCACCAGCGCAGCCACCGCATCGACTGTCGCTTCGTCCTGGGCAGGGTCAACCTCGGCCACGATCTCGCGGAGCCGCTCCAGCCGGTGGTCGCGGGACAAGTAGGCAAAGGCGATGGCCACCGCGCCGAGCAGGAAGCTCAACAGCCACAGCGACCTGGCTGCCTTCACCATCCCGGTGGGTGGCAGGGCCTGCCCTATCGGCGGCGGCGTCCGGTCTGACAGCTGCGGTCTGGGCGGCCGTCCCGGCAGCGGCGCGCCAGCTTGGTCCGGAGCGCCGGCGTCCGTCCGGCCGCCGGCAGCGGCAGGATCGTTGGTTCCCCCATGTTGAGCCATGCTCGTAATCTAGTGGCGGCCGCCACACCGCGTCCACCTTTTCCCGACCTTCATTTCGGGTTCACTCCGCGTTGGCATGCCGGATGCAACCACGCGCCAGCATCGACCAAGGGGAGATATCGACCACCAGGATGAAGGAAGTTCAATTCTCATGGCATCACGCATCACCACGCTACTGACCGGGTCAGCCGCGGCCACCGCCGTCGGGCTGTCCCTGCTCGCAGCGCCTGCCGCCGTTGCCCAGCAGGCAGCGCCGCAGCCCGGCGCAGCCAATACCGCCGAGGCAGCCGCGCAGGACAATGCGGCCGGCAGCCAGGCCGAAGCTCCGCTGCTTATCGGGCACCGCGGTGCCGCCGGCACGGCACCGGAGAACACCGTTGCCGCGTTCAAGGACGGCCGGGCCTCCGGTGCGGACTTCTTCGAGATCGACGTGCAGCTCAGCGCCGACGGCGTGCCGTTCCTCTTCCACGACGACACCCCGGCCCGCACCACCAACGTCGAGGGTGTCTTCCCGGACCGCGCCAACGATCCGATCACGTCCTTCACTTGGGCGGAGCTGCAGCAGCTCGACGCCGGTGCCTACTTCGGCGAGGAATTCGCCGGCGAACGCATCCCGCACCTGGACGATGCCGCCAAGGTCGCCACCACCGAGACCGGCGTCTACATCGAGATCAAGTCCCCGAAGAACTCCCCGGGCATCGAGCAGCTGGTCGCCGATGAGCTGCGCACCGATAAGAAGTGGCAGAAACTGGTCGCCGCGGACAAGATCCAGGTGCTCGGCTTCGATGAGGCCTCCAACCGGACCTTCGCCTCCATCGCCCCGGAGATCGAGCTGCAGCAGCTTTCCAGCACCGTTCCCGGTCCGGAAACCCTGGCCCAGTGGGCTGGGTTCGCCGATTCCGTGGGCACCAATTACCGCACGCTGACCGCGCAGAACGTTGCGGATGTGAAGGCCGCCGGCTTGGTCATCGGCGTCTACACCGCTAACTCGCCCGAGGCCGTCCAGCACTCCATCGACCTTGGTGTCGACGCCGTCACGGGCGACTTCCCAATCCAGACCGCCCGCTACCTCGACGGCGGAAAGCCCTTCCCCGCGGCGAACGGCGTCGAAATCGTCGACTCGGTTAACAACCCGGCCGGCAGCGACGTCCAGGCGGAAACCGGGGAGCATGTGCTCCTGCGCAACACCACCGGCCGCAGCATCGATGTCAGCGGCAGCATCATCCGCGACGCGGCGAACAACATCCTTGCGATCGGCGACGGGTACGTCCTGGCCCCGGGCGCCGAACTGCGCGTCTACACCGGCCCCGGCACCAACACCGCGGAGAGTTTCTACAACGATGGCACCGCCTCGGTGCTGAACAACGGCGGCGACTCCGTGGCGCTGTGGACCCCGCAGGGCCAGCTGCAGGACATCTTCGCCAACTGAAGACACTAACTACGTACGACGCCGGCACTTCCGGTGGGAGGGAAATCCCACCTGGAGTGCCGCCGTCGTTGTTCTGGACCGCGTTCAGCAGCAACCGCCGCCGCAGCAGCTTCCGTCGCAGGCAGGGTCATCGCAGCAGGGACACGCCCTCTTGGTGTGCATCAAGGTTCACCTCCTTTATGTTTTTCGTGCCGGGCGGACACCACGTACCGGGGGCCGGATCCGGACAGTCCGTGCCGTGCAATTGGTCGGCCATGGCCTGCAGATCGGAGCGCAACCGGGTGAGGCGGTCCAGCTCCCGGTCCAGCTCGCCGATCCGCCGGCGGAGCAAAGACTCGGCAGGTTCGCACGGGCATCGGCCCGTATCCCGGACGTCCAGCAGATCGGCTATCTCGGCCAACCGGAGGCCCAGCCGCTGGCAACCCTGGATAAAGTGCACGCGGTCCGCGGCGCTGGGCGGATACAACCGGTAGCCCGCGGGGGACCGGTCCGGCGGCGGGAGCAGACCCGCGCGCTCGTAGTAGCGGAGCGCATCCGTGGAGACGCCGACAGCCTTGGCCAACTCGCCAACTTTCAGCGCGTGAGGCGCCTGTAAGCCAGTCATGGCTTCAGCTTAAACCTTGGAGCCCACTCCAAGGTCAACAAAAATCCCGGTTCCCGCCCGCGGCCTTGGTCCGGTTATTTTCCGGCGCCCGTCCACTCCAGCAGCCGCTCCAAAGGCCACGTATTGATGATCCGTTCCGCCGGGACGCCGTTCCGAGCGGCGCGCTCGGACCCGTACTGCAGGAAGTCGAGCTGGCCGGGCGCGTGGGCGTCGCTGTCAATGCTGAACAGGCAGCCGGTGTCCAGGGCAAGCTGGATCAGGTTGTCCGGCGGGTCCTGCCGCTCGGGCCGCGAATTGATCTCGACGGCGACATCGTTCTCGGCGCAGGCGGCAAAAACCCGGTCGGCGTCGAACTCCGATTCCGGCCGGGTGCCCCTCGACCCTTTGACCAGTCGGCCCGTGCAGTGGCCCAGCACATTGGTGTGGGGATCCGTGATGCCGCCGAGCATTCTCTTGGTCATGGTGCGCTTATCGGCGCGGAGTTTTGAATGCACACTGGCCACCACAACGTCCAGCTGCTGCAGCATGGTGGGCGTCTGGTCCAGTGTGCCGTTTTCCAGGATGTCGACCTCGATCCCCGCCAGCAGGCGGAACCCGTCGGACCCCTGGTTGATCTCGGCGACGACGTCCAGCTGCTCGGTAAGCCGCTTGGCGCTCAGGCCATTGGCGATCGTCAGATTGGGGGAGTGGTCGGTCAGCGCCAGGTAGTCCCGTCCCAGCATCCGGGCTGTGTCAGCCATGGTTTCGATGGGGGACCCGCCGTCGGACCAGTTGCTGTGGCTGTGCAGATCACCGCGGAGGGCCGAGTTCAATTCCGCCCCGCCTTCGGCCAGCGGCTGGGCCGAACGTTCCCGCAGCTTCGCGAGGTAGTCGGGCACCCCGCCGTCGACCGCCTGGCTGATGACCTCGAACGTCCTGCTGCCGATCCCCTTCATGTTCTTGAGCCGGCCGTCCCTGGCGCGGGCAGCGAGCTCCTCAGGCTCCAGACTGCGAATGGCGGTGGCGGCCTTGCGGAAAGCCTGCACCTTGAAGCTGGGAGCAAGTTCACGTTCGAGCCAGAAGGCAATCTCATTGAGTGCGTCGACAGCATCCATGGCTCCATCTTCCACCACGCCGCATCGCTGTGCCGCTCCAACGCGAAATCTCCCGCCGGCACTTGGGGCGGTAGCCGATCAGATGATGATGGCAACCTTCCCGCAGACCTTGCCGGCCTCAAGGTAACGCAACGCGTCGGGGACCTCGGCCAGCGGAAAGGTCCTGTCAATCCTTGGCTTGACCTTCTTTGCCTCGATGAACCCGGTCAGCTCTTCGAGACCGGCGGAGCTTACCTTGCCGATAAACATGGTCAACCGCTGGCCGACGAAGGGCGACAGGAGAAGTGCCCCCAGTTGCCGGTTCATGCCGCCGGTCAGGTTTCCGCCTTCTTCCCCGCCGGTGATGACGGCGGTTCCGGCCGGGTTCAGCGCGCGGCGCAGCCGGGCGAGCGAGGGGTTCCCTGCAATGTCGAGGATCAGATCGTAGTGTCTGGTGCCGTCGGCAAAGTCTTCGCGGGTGTAATCGATGACGTCGTCGGCGCCAAGGGAACGAACGGCGTCGAGCTTTGCGGTACTGACGACGCCGGTGACGTGCGCACCCAAGGCCTTGGCCAGCTGAACCGCGAAGGAGCCGACCCCGCCGGACGCACCGATAACCAGCACTTTCTGCCCCGGCTCGATCCGGCCGGCGTCGCGCAGGCCCTGCAAAGCGGTGACCGCTGATACCGGAACGGCCGCGGCTTGCTCGAAAGTGAGGCTTGGCGGCTTAGTGGCCAGTTGATTCTCGCGTGCCACCGCATATTCGGCAAAGGAGCCGCGGCCGAATCCGAACACTTCGTCACCGACGGCGAACCTGGTCACTGCCGGGCCGGCTGCGACGACGATGCCCGCGAGGTCCATCCCGGGTACTGGGTTTTTCGGTTTGCGGAGCCCGAAGGCCAGCCGGGCCAAGTAGGGCCGTCCCCGTGTCAGGTGCGAGACGCCCCGGTCCAGCCCGGCCGCCCGCACCTGGACTAGCACTTCGTGCTCCGCGGGAACCGGGCGTGGAATCTGCGCAAGGTGCAGGACCTCCGCGGAGCCGTACACGTCCTGCACGATCGCCCGCATGGTGCTTTCCCGGTTGGCCTGAGGTGTCATGGTCATGTCCTTTGGTTAAAAAGCAAGCGGCAGTTGGTCGAGCCGCGTTGGATCGGCGAGTACGTCTATTGCCACGATCTTTCCGTTCCTGACGGTGAAAGCCATGACTGAAACCGCCTGCTTCCGCGGGACTATCACCGCTCCGGCGGTACCGTTGACCAGCGCCGGCCGCACGAACGGAGCGAGCTGCTGGTATGTGACCGCTTGCCCGGCCACCGTGGATGCGCCGCGCAGGACGGTGGTGGCAGCGGGACGCGCCGGTCCGCCGTCGGAACGAAGCACGACGTCGGGATCCAGCACCGCGACGAGCGCAGCGAAATCGCCGTGGCGGGAGGCTGCGAAAAACGCGTCCACCGCTTCGCGCTGGCGCACTGGATCGGCGTCGGGAATTTGGGAATCCTGCTCTACCAGGCGGCGGGCGCGGCTGGCGAGTTGCCGGGCCGCTGCCGGCGAGGTGTCGACAACCTCGGCAATCTCGTCGAACGGAACGCTGAACAAGTCATGCAGCACGAAAGCCAGCCGCTGGGCAGGAGTCAAGGTGTCCAGCACAATCAGCAGCGCGAGCCCGATGGAGTCGGCGAGCAAGCTCTCCTGCTCCGGATCACTTCCTTCGACACTGCTCACCAAGGGGTCCGGCATGTGCAGCCCGAACGGCTGTTCCTGGCGTGTGTTGCGGGAACGCAGCAGGTTCAGGCAGACCCGTCCGAGCACGGTTGTCAGCCACCCGCCAAGGTTTTCGACACTTTTTGCATCCGTGCCGCTGAGCCGCAGCCAGGTCTCCTGGACGGCGTCGTCGGTCTCGCTGAGCGAACCGAGCATCCGGTATGCCATGGCGCGGAGCCGGGCCCGGTGCGGCTCGAACTGCTCGGCCAGCTGTTCAAGATCGTCCATCTGTCACATTCTCCCGCCCGGAAGGGTCATAACAGTGAACCACGATAACGAGTAACAATCCTGATAGGGGAACAACAATGCAGTTGCACACTAATCAAGAACACAGCACGACGACGCCGGTGCTGGTAACCGGCGGAACCGGAACGCTGGGGCGGCATCTCGTTCCGCGTCTGCTGGAAGCCGGCTGCCGCGTCCGCGTGCTTAGCCGGGCCAGCCGCGAACCTGCGGAAGGCGTCGAGTTCGTAACCGGCGACTTGGCCACGGGCGAGGGCATCGAAGCGGCGGTGGCAGGAGTGGAAACCATTATTCACTGCGCCGGCAGCGGCAAAGGGGATGATGAAAAGGCGCGCAACCTAGTCCGGGCCGCGGCCGGGGCCAACATCCGGCATCTTGTTTACATCTCGGTGGTCGGCGCGGACCGCACGCCGGTCACCAGCGGCATCGACCGAGCCATGTTCGGCTACATCGGGGCCAAGCGGACAGCCGAGCTGATCATTGCCAATTCCGGCGTGCCCTACACGACCCTGCGGGCCACCCAGTTCCACGACTTGGTGCTGATGATGGCGCAGGGGATGGCCAAGCTGCCCGTGATACCGGTTCCCGCCGGGCTCAGCGTACAGCCGATCGATGCAGCGGAAGTGGCGGCACGGTTGGCCGAGTTGGCTCGCAGCGAACCGGCCGGCTTGGTCCCGGAGATGGGAGGGCCGCAGGTGCATTCCCTGGCGGATCTGATCAGCGGCTACCTGCGCGCCACCGGCCGCCGCCGCCTCATCGTGCCGGTCCGGATGCCGGGCGGCGCTGCACGCGCGTTCCGGAACGGCGCGAATCTGGCACCAGACCAGGCGGGAGGCCGCAGAACCTGGAACGACTTCCTGGCCGCCCGCTTGGGTCCTGTCCACAATTATGCCTGACGCCCTAGTCAACGCCGGGAGGAGGTTCTACTGTTTTCTTATCTGCTCCATCTTGGCAAAGGAGGGGTGTGGGAAAACCAGCGGCGCCCGAGGGGTGCCTTCCCAACAGCCCCTCGTAATGCGCGGCAGCGGCCGGTTACGCAACAGGTGTAACCGGCACCGGAATTCCCCCACGAAACATCATGCGGCTATGGGGACGCAACAAACCGGAACCGGTCAATCTCGACGAGCTGCTGGCGGAAGCCCGCCCCGGCCGAATCCCGAAGAGACGTGCCGGCCAGCGGCGCATCGATCTCTGGTTGGCCAGCGTCGCGGTCGCGGCCTTGGGTGCAGGCATGATCGTGGCACCCGCTGCGGTGGGCTTGTCTGTCGCCGGCAATTCCGTGCTGGACATGTGGGAGGAGCTGCCGACTGACCTGCCGGTGGACCGCCCGCTGCCGCAGCATACGGTGTTGCTGGACAAGGACGGCAAGGAATTTGCCCGCATCTACAGTGAAAACCGGACAGATGTGAAGCTGGACCAGGTGTCCGAGGCGTTCAAGGAAACACTGATCGCAACCGAGGACGCGCGGTTCTACGAGCATCGGGGCGTGGACCCCCTCGGTGTCACCCGCGCGCTGATCAACAATGTGACCAGCGAGAATGTCCAGGGCGCGTCCACCATCACCCAGCAGTTGGTCCAGAACATGCTGGTTAACCATGCGCGGGACGAAGTCGAGGAGCAGGTGGCAGTCGGCGTCACCTACAATGCCAAGATCCGCGAGGCCAAATACGCGCTTGCGCTGGAGAAGCAGCTGTCCAAGGACGAGATCCTCACCCAGTACATGAACGCCGTCTACTTCGGCAATGGCGCCTACGGGGTGCAGGCGGCCGCCCGTATCTACTTCAGCACGACGGCGTCGAAACTGAACCATATCCAGTCGGCACTGCTGGTCGGCATGCTCAAGGCACCCGTTGATCTCGACCCCTTTACCAACCCCGAAGGTGCCACGGAACGGCGCAACACCGTGTTGACGGTGCTCGAGCAACGAGGTGTCCTGACTGCCGAAGAGACTCAGGCGGCATTGGACTCGGACCTGGCCGTGAAGCGCGGAGCGGCCCCGTCCAGCTGCGGGGAATCCAAGTACCCCTTCTACTGCGAGGTTGTCCGGGAGGAAATCCTGACGAACAAGGCGTTCGGGAAGACGCCTGAGGTCCGTCAGGAGCGCTTCCACCTGGGCGGTTTAACGCTAACGACGACGTTGGACCGGAAAGCGGCAGACGCTGCACAGGCTGCGGTCGAGAAAGCACTGGGCAACACCAACCGTGCGGCCCTCGGTACCGCGATCATCGTGCCGGGCAAGGGCCATATCGCGGCCATCGCCCAGAACCGGGACTGGGGCGAGGGCAAGGGCAAGACGGAAGTGATCTACGCCAGAAACGCCTTCCAGGTCGGGTCTGCCATGAAACCCATCATTCTGGCCGAGGCGCTGGACCAAGGCATTCCTACCTCCACCCGGCTACGCGCTGACGGACCCTACCGATCGTCGAAACTCGATAACCCGCGCGGCGGCTATGTCAACTACGGCAACCGCGACTACGGGGTCATCAACGCCTACGAGGCCATCCGCAGCTCGGTGAATGTGTACTTCGTCCGCCTTATTGAACGCGTCGGCGTTATCAACGCGGCCAAGATGGCCGAAACACTGGGCATCACGTCCATCCCGACCGATCAGCTGGTTGGGCGGGAAGCCTCGCTGGCCCTGGGTGCCTACGAAGTGAGCCCGCTGGAGATGGCCAATGCCTACTCCGCCTTCATGGGCGGGGGAGTGCTTTGCCAACCGGTGACGGTCATCAAGGCAGTGCGCACCGGCACCAAGGAAGAGCTGCCGGTCCCGGACGCTGACTGCCATCAGGCGATTGATGAGGACATAGCCGATACTGTGGCCGATGTGCTCAAGGAACCGTTCAAGCGAACCGGCACTCTTGGCCCGCGGCTCCGCCCCGAAGGCCGGGAAGCGGGAGCCAAGACGGGCACCACCAACGATTTCGCCGCCAACTGGATTGTGGGCGGCACGCCTCAACTGGTGGCAGCCGTGTGGCTGGGCGACCCGAGGGGTGGCGCACAGTATCCGCTGACCCGGGTGGAGGCCTACGGCAACACCTATCGGGACCTGACCGGTTCGGAAGTGGCTGGCCCGGTCTGGCAAGACACCATGGAGGGCGCACTCAAGGGCGAGAGGAAAGTCCGGCTACCTGACGGACCCTGACCGAGTCCAAGTAACCCGTTCCTTCCTATTTCCAATCTATATCCCGGCCGGGGGCTTGCGGCAAGCCCCCGGCCCGGCCGGATAATCGGCAAACGCGGGAACTCAGGGAATGGGGTAGCAGGGTGTCGATGACCGAGCATGCGGTGGTGATCGCCGGAGGAGGTCCCACGGGGCTGATGCTGGCGAGTGAGTTGGCGTTGGCAGCGGTTGATGTGGCCATCGTCGAGCGGCGTCCCAGCCAAGACCTTGACGGCGCCCGCGCAGGTGGCTTGCACTCGCGCACTATCGAGGTCTTGGACCAGCGTGGGATAGCCGATCGGTTCCTGTCGGAGGGGCAGGTGGCGCAGGTCGCCGGGTTTGGCGGCACCCATTTGGATATCAGCGACTTCCCCACCCGGCACAACTATGGGCTCGGGCTGTGGCAGATCCACATCGAGCGCATCCTGGCCGGCTGGGTCAACGAACTGGACGTGCCAATCTATCGCGGGCGCGAGGTGACCGGTTTCGCTCAGGGCGGCACCGGCGTCGACATCAAGTTGGCCAACGGCGGGCAGCTGCGGGCGGAGTACCTTGTCGGCTGCGACGGCGGGCGAAGCCTGGTTCGTAAGGCGGCCGGCATCGAGTTCCCCGGCAGTGATCCGACCGTCAGCAACCTGATCGCCGAGGTCGAGATGGCCGAGGAGCCGGAGCTAGGCATTCGCCGCGATGCACTCGGCCTCCATGCCCTCGGCAAGTTGAAGTACGAAATTCGCGACGGCGCGGTGGTCTTCCTGGATGGCGGGCCTATGCAGGTCATGGTGACTGAGGCAAACGTGGGAAACACGGCAGAACCCACGTTGCGTGATCTCAGCGAGGCGCTCATCGCCGTTTACGGGACGGACTACGGGGTCCACAATCCCACGTGGATCTCCAGGTTCACCGACATGGCACGGCAGGCCGCAGCCTACCGGGACAGGCGGGTCCTGCTGGCCGGCGACGCCGCGCACGTGCACGCCCCGGACGGCGGACAAGGCCTCAACACGGGCATGCAGGATGCGGTGAATCTGGGCTGGAAGCTGGCTCAGGTCGTCAACGGAACATCACCAGAGAGCCTGCTTGATACCTACCACGCTGAGCGGCATCCGGTTGCTGCCCGCGTGCTGCGGAACTCCATGGCGCAAGTCGCGCTCCGCCGTCCCGACGAGCGCACTGCTGCCTTGCGCGACACAGTCTCCGAGCTGCTGAGCATGGACGAGCCGCGGAAGCGGTTCGGGGCCATGATGTCAGGCCTGGACGTCCACTATGACCTCGGCGAGGGGCATCCCCTGCTCGGGCGCCGCATGCCCGATCTTGACCTGGCCACCACCGACGGTCCGCTCCGCTTGTTCACCCTGCTGCACCGGGCGAAGCCCGTGCTCCTCAACCTCGGCGAGCCCGGCCGCTTCGACATCACGTTATGGGCAGACCGGGTCCAGCTGGTCGACGCGGAATATGCCGGTGGCTGGGAGCTTCCCGCAATCGGGGCGGTTCCTGCACCCACCGCGGTGTTGATTCGGCCCGATGGGCACGTCGCCTGGGTGGGAGAGCCGACTGACCCGGGGCTCCCCGACGCTCTCACCACCTGGTTCGGTGCGCCTATCGTGGCATAGGCACCGAGAAGGGTAGACGAATACGAGTGCAGAAAGCAGGATGGAGCCATGAGTTCCCACAACGCACTTCTTAAGCACGTATCCATCGCAGCCAAGGAATCCACGTTGGTAGCGAAATTCGATATAGACGGCAACATCCCCGGGTCGGGGCCCTATGTGGTCGGCCTCGTGGCTGCCACCCCGGACCATTCCCACCAACGCAGAATGGGAATCGAGTTCATCAACGGCGAAGCCGTCTCGTTCTACTGCTTCAGCCACGACGGCACCGAGGAGAACTTTGACCTCAGCGGTGTTGAGCATTCAGGGAATACTATTACCGGCCACTTCCCCTTAAGCACGGTACTGGGACTGGAAAAAGGGCACCTAATGACAGCGTTTAGCGAGGCCGAGGGGCGAGAGTATCAGGCCAATGTGCCAGTGGACGAAGCGCTCTAGAGGTGGGCCATCCGGAGACTTTAGGACGTAGTAGCCGTCCGAGCCGTTCCAAGACTGAGACCAGACCACAGAGGGGCCGGATGCAGTGTGCTCCGCCCCTCTGTGCTTAGGCCCGAAGGCTCCTTCAGTTATCCTTCCGGCCTGGACTGCCCGCGTGGCTGGCACCCTGGTTCATCCGGATCGGTTCATCATCTTCGGTCTGGGGCCGTAGCGCCGCCCCTGGCATCCGGGCGTCAGCGTTGCACGGGGTCGCCGGCTCCGAGCAGGCGCTCGATCGCGGCACGGTCAGCGGCCGCTTCCCAGTCGCCAGGCGCCGTGCAGGCGATCGCGCCGCAGGCAGCGGCCGTGCGCAGACGCTCAGTTAGCGAGGCGCCCGCGAGGAGCTCAGCCAGGTAGCCAGCGACGAACGCGTCCCCGGCGCCGACTGTGTCGACAGCGTGCACGGGAAATGCCAACTGTTCCACGGCCTGGCCATCGGCAAGCGCATATGCGCCCTCAGCTCCGAGCTTCACGATCGCCTGCGTTGGGCCCAGTTCGATAATCGCCGCCGCCTGCGCGGCCGGCTCGCGCTCGCCGGTGAGCAGTTCTGCCTCATCATCGCCGGCGAAGACGACATCGGCGCGGGCCGCGATCTCGCGGTATGCGAAGGCTGCCGTTGCATGGCTCCACAACCGCGAGCGGTGGTTCACATCGAATGAGACGATAGTGCCGCTATCCTTGGCTGCGTCGATCGCGGCGTCCAACGCGGCGCGCGGCCCAGCACCAAGCGCGGCCGTGATGCCGGTGATGTGCAGGATACGGGCCTCCCGAATGCGGGCGACGTCGAGGTGCTCCGGCGCGAGACGAGAGCCTGCGCTGCCTGCACGATAGTACGAGACGGCGCTGGAGCCCGCCGCCGGACGCTCCTTCAGCATGAGGGCGGTAGGCGCCGTCGGATCGAGGGTCGTCGCGGCGCTGACACCCTCGGCCCGAAGCTGGCGCTCGATGAGGCGACCGAGCGCGTCGTCACCGAGGCGACTCATCCAGGTCACGGGCACGCCTAGGCGTGCCAAGCCAATCGCGACGTTACTCTCGGCACCGCCGAAGCCCAGATCCATCGTAGGCACGAGCTCAAGCCTGCCGATGCGGCCGGCGACAAGCAGCCCCAGCGACTCACCGAGCGCGACGACGCTCATCGCCCTGCCCCCTGGCCTGCCTCGGCTCGAACCGCGACCGCCTCCCGCGCTGCTTCAGCGACTGCTTCGGCGCCTGCCGCGATACGCGCGGGCGCAGCGATCCACGAGCCACTCGCCGCGAAGACGGCCGGATGCGCCAGGTACTCGCCGAGATTCGCGGTGCTCACTCCGCCGCTGGGCATAAAGCGCACGCCTGGAAAGACCGGGGCCAGCGCGTTGATGAGGGTGAGCCCGCCAGCGGCGCCGGCGGGGAAGAGCTTGAGCCGTTCAAGTCCGAGGCGGATGCCGCGTTGTATGTCACTTGGTGTCATTACCCCGGGCAGCACCGGCACACCCGCGGTGAGCGCGGCTTCCACGATCTCCTCGTCAAGACCCGGAGCGACGACAAATGCTGCGCCGACGTCGAGTGCACGGCGCAATTGCTCGCGATCGAGGACGGTGCCGGCGCCGACAAGAACGTCACCTCGCGCGGCAATGCGCTCGATCGCCGCCATGCCGTAAGGGTTGCGCAGCGCGACCTCAAGCACCGGCAGCCCGCCGGCGACGAGGCCGTCGGCGATCACATCGGCGGCCGCGTCGTCGTCGACGGTTGCAAGCGGGACAACGCCGCTTAGCTCGCGCATCATCGTGCCATCCATCCGCCGTCGACCGGCAGCGTGACGCCGGTGACGTAGGCGGCCGATGGGCTGGCGAGGAAGACCGTCGCACCCTGCAGATCCTCGGCACTGCCCCAGCGTCCGGCTGGGATGCGATCGAGGATGGCTTGCGAGCGGTCCTCATCGGCGCGCAGGGCAGCGGTGTTGTCGGTGGCAATGTAGCCCGGTGCGATCGCATTCACCGTGACGCCCCGCGCGGACCATTCATTGCTGAGCGCCTTCACAAGACCGGCAATGCCCGACTTCGCCGCGGTGTACCCCGGCACGGTGATGCCGCCCTGAAAACTTAACAGGCTCGCTGTGAAGACAATGCGACCGTAGCCGCGCTCAAGCATCCCGGCCGCAACGGCCTGCGTGAGGACGAACTGGTTGCGCAGGTTCACATCGAGCACCTCGTCCCACCATTCGAGCGGATGCTCGGCCGCGGGCGATCGGCGGATGGTGCCGGCGTTGTTCACCAGGATGTCAGCACGATCCTGAACAGCCGACCCGAAGGCGGCGACGGCATCGCGGTCGCGGAAATCGACGGCATATCCCTCAAAAGTGCGTCCGAGTTCGCGTACTCGCGCACCGATCGCACCCCCGTCGGCCTCCTGGCTGGCGGATGCCGCAATGATGTCGGCGCCGGCCATTGCGAGCCCCTCAGCCATGGCGAAGCCGATGCCTCTGCGGGCGCCGGTGACCACGGCCGTCGTACCGGTCAGGTCAAATGAGATACTCACGCGCGCACCCCCTGCACGTCGACAAGAATCTTCATAGCGGACGCTGCGAGCAGTGCCTCGAACGCTTCCGAGGTGTCGTCAAGCGGGACGATGCGCGTGATGAGCGCGTCTGCCGGTACCACGCCGGAGGCGAGCAGTTCGATGGCGCGCACGAAGTCCTCGCGCTCGTAAACACGGGCGCCAAGCACCTCGAGTTCGCGCCAGAAGATGCGATGGAGATCGACGGGCACCGGTTCGGGGTGGATCGCGACGAATACCACGCGCCCGCGGGTGCGAGCGTGCCGAGTGGCGTCAAGCGCGGTGCCGCGGGTGCCTGCGACCTCGAACACGACATCGGCCCCGGCGCCGCCGGTGTGTTCATCGACGACGGCGGCGAGGTCGCCTTCGATGGGATCGACGACGATTGCGCACTGCGCGGCGAACGCGCGACGGTCGGCGTCGGGCTCCGCCAGGATTACCTCTGCGCCTGCGGCACGGGCCACGATGGCGATGAGCTGGCCGATGGGCCCGCCACCGATTACGACGACGGTCTCGCCCGCCGCGAGCCGCGAGCGCCGCACGTCGTGCACCGCTACTGCGAGCGGCTCGACGAGCGCCGCATGCTCAAGGGAGACGCCCTCGGGCAATGGAACCACGAGGGAGGCAGGCACCGTCCACTGCTCCTGCAGTGCGCCGGGCGAGTCGATACCGACGAAGTCAAGATGCTGGCAGATGTGCTGGTGGCCGGCGCGGCAGGAGGCGCACTCCCCGCACCAACGCAGGGGCATCACAGTGACTGGCTGGCCCGGTGCCAGCGATTCCACTTTTGGGCCGATCGCACTGATGATGCCGCTCATCTCGTGGCCGATCACTGCCGGTAGGGCAACGCGTGTATCCATGTGGCCCTGCACGATGTGCAGGTCGGTGCCGCAGATTCCGTTGTAAGCCACTCGGATGGTGACCTCCCCGGCTGCAGGCGGTTTGGCTTCAACGTTGCCCACCTCGATCCTCTGATCGCCGATGTATCTAGCTGCTCGCAATGCCATCTCTCCTTCTTCGGGTCGGTGTAGTGATGATGGAACCATGTTCCGTCATAAGTTCCGTCTGGCGCAACTGTGTTCTATCTGGTTATAGTAGTCTTCGATCGCGCCGGTGGTGCAAATCACATCGATCAAATGACTCGACGAGGAGAAATTCATGCAGGGAAAAAGGATTCTGGGCGTACTGAGCGCAGCCGCAATCACTACGATGGCACTTGCCTCGTGCTCCGCCTCCGCGGAAGACGGCGGCGGTGAGACCGTCCTCCGCGTTGCATTCAACCAGGACATCAACCACCCGCAGGCTCAGGCGCTGTTGCAGCTCTCGGATGAGCTCAAGACCCAGACCGACGGGCGGTATGCGCTTGAGCTCTATGCCGATGAGACGCTCGGTGACCAAGCGGCCACCATAGAGCAGGTGCAGTCGGGCACCATCGACTTTGCCGTCGTGGCCGGCAGTTTGCTGGAGAACTTCGAATCGGATTTCTCGGTCGTGAACCTGCCCTACCTTTACGAGTCGCCCGAGCACCAGATGAGCGTGCTCAACGACCCAGAGGTCGTAGGCGGCCTGTACGACACGCTGGTGGACGACAATATCCACGTGCTCTCCGCGTATCACGGTGGTGTCCGCAACGTGTACTCAAGCGTTGGCCCGGTTGAGACGCCTGCCGACCTCTCGGGTCAGAAGATCCGAGTTATCGGTTCGGATACGAACGTACGCATGATGGGACTTATGGGTGGCGTCGGTTCCCCAATGGCACAGGGTGAGGTCTACACCGCAATCCAGTCAGGCGTGCTTGACGGCGCAGAGAACAACGAGCTTATCTACTCCACGCTGTCGCACGACGAGATTGCGCCCTACTACTCGCGCACTGAGCATCTGATGATGCCCGACTACCTGGTCACGAGCCCGACCGTCTGGGACGGCATCTCCGAGGAGGACCGCGCCATCTTCGAGGAGCTGCTGACGGCGTCGGTCGACACCGAACTCGAGCTGTTCGGTGCCGCTGTCGAGGAGGCAGCCGCCGCAGCCGAGGAAGCTGGTGCGAAGTTCAGCGAGGTCGACACCGAGGTGTTCCGTGAGGCGACACGCCCGCTGCATGAAGAGCTCGTCACGTCCGAGGTCGCACAGACGGTTTACGACGCCATCGAGGCGGCGCGCAGCTAATGGCAACAGCGAAGCTCATGAAGACTGCACGGGCATGGCTCGATGGCACGCTCCGAGCAACCTGTGTCACCCTCTTCGCGCTGCTGGTGCTGCTCGTGGCCTGGCAGGTCTTCACCCGCCTGGTGCTCGGACAGCCAAGCGCGTGGTCCGAGGAAGCAGCGCGACACACATTCGTGTGGGTCAGCCTGATCGGAATCGCCATCGCGGTCGGTGAGAAGGCTGACGTCATCATGGACTTCCTGGTGGCACGACTGCCCGTATCGCTCCAACGAGTCGCAGACATCATCGCCTACCTCACAACGCTCGCGTTCGTGCTGTACGTGATGGTATTTGGTGGCTTCCAGCAGTCCGCCCTCGCGTGGGGGCAGCAGAATCCGCTGCTGCCCCTCACACAGGGCCAGCTCTACCTGGCTTTGCCGATCTCCGGCGTGCTGTTGACCATTTACCTGACCATCCATATCGTTGGGACCTTCTCTGGCCGTTATGCCGGCCATGTGGATCACGACGAGGACCTCGAGGCGGCATCGCTGTGATTGAGCCCAGTACCATCAGCGTCATCCTTATCGGCGGCCTAGCTTTGCTGCTCGCGATTGGCGCCCCTGTCTCAATAGCGATCGCCCTGCCGTCGGCCCTGTGTATGCTGCTGATCGTAGATTTTGAGCGAGGCGCCATCACTTCCGCGCAACAGATGATCGGCGGTGCTGACTCGTTCGCGTTGCTCGCCATCCCGTTCTTCATTCTGGCTGGCGTGATAATGAATAACGGCGGTATTGCAGAGCGGCTCATCAATCTCGCACGAGTGCTCGTAGGCCGTACGCCCGCGCCACTCGTGCAGACGAACGTCATCGCAAACGCAATCTTCGGCTCCGTTTCTGGTTCCGCCGTCGCCAGCGCCGCCGCCATCGGCTCTACGATGTCTCCGATGCAGCGGAAGGCGGGCTATGACCGCGCCTTCAGTGCGGCGGCGAATATCGCTTCGGCACCGGCCGGAATGCTGATCCCGCCGAGCAACACGCTTATCGTCTACTCTCTCGCTGCTGGCGGCACGTCACTTGGCGCGCTGTTTGTCGCGGGTTACATTCCCGGGATCCTCTGGGCTCTCGTATGCGCGGTTGTCGGGTTGGTCTACGCTCGCCGGCACCCCGAGCTGCGGGGCGAGCCATGGCCCAAGTTCCCGGTCTTCCTGGCTACGTTCGCGCGCGCTGTTCCGTCGCTCGGCTTGATCGTGGTAGCGATCGGGGGCATTGTCGCTGGCTTCTTCACCCCGACGGAGGGCTCGGCCGTGGCCGTGATCTACTCGCTGCTGCTCTCGTTTTTCTACCGCACCATCTCGGTCAAGGACCTGCCGCGAGTCCTGTTCGACGCCTGCCGTACCAGCGCGATCGTTATCTTCCTGATCGCGGTGTCGACGATCATGTCCTATGTGATGACCTACGCCCGGCTGCCGCAGTTGATCGCCGAGTCGCTGTTCGGGTGGACTGACTCGAAGATCGTCGTGCTGCTGATCATGATGCTTGTTCTGCTGTTGATCGGTATCCCGCTTGACCCGACGCCGGCGATCCTGATTTTCACTCCGATCTTCCTGCCGATCGCGGTCTCTTACGGGATCGACCCGGTGCACTTCGGAATCGTGATGGTCTTCAATCTCTCGATCGCAGTGATCTCGCCGCCGTCGGCGCCCGTGCTATTCGTCGGAACCCAGGTGGCGAAGGTCAAGCTTGAGCCGGTTATCGCCAAATTGATGCCGTTCCTTGTCGTGCTCATCGCGCTGCTGTTCGTCATCGTCTTCGTCCCACAGCTTTCCCTGTGGCTCCCTGGCCTCATGGGCCTGCTCTGACTCCCCAATGGAAGGAAAAACCATGACCGCCGTTTACGGCCCCACTTCGCCCGAGCAAATTCCCGGGGTCACGCAGCAGCAGTTGCGCGACCGCTATCTCGTCGAGGATCTCTTTATTCCTGGCGCTGTGCGCACCATCGTCACCCACTACGATCGCGTGGTCGCCGTCGGCGCTATGCCGACTGACGCGCCGCTCGCACTCGAGGCAGTGCCGGAGATCCGTAGTGAGCAGTTCCTCGATCACCGCGAGATCGGCATCGTCAATATTGGAGGGGCGGGTGCCGTCCGTGCCGATGGTGAGCGCCATGTGATGGCCAATGGCGCGTGCCTGTACTTGGGCCGCGGCGTGAAGGACGTTTCCTTCGAGTCCGACGATGCCGCGACGCCTGCTCGTTTCTACGGCTTCTCGGCGCCCGCGCATGCCACCTGCCCGACGGCGCTCGTCGAACCCGGCCAGGGCACGGTCCGAGAGCTCGGCGATCCGCTGACCTCGAATCGCCGGACGATCAACCAGTACATTCACGAAGACGGCGTGCGCAGCTGCCAAGTGGTCATGGGCGTCACGCAACTGCACGCCGGCAGCATGTGGAATACGATGCCCGCGCATACTCACGACCGCCGCACCGAGTTTTACGTCTACTTCGATGTACCCGAGGAGGCCCGCGTCGTTCACCTCATGGGCGAACCGTCCGAGACCCGTCACATGCTTGTCGGTGATGGGGGACTGGTGCTTTCGCCGTCGTGGTCAATCCACTCGGGTGTCGGAACGTCGAATTACTCGTTCGTGTGGGCGATGGCCGGCGAGAACCAGGCCTTCGATGACATGGATGGCGTCGCGATTGCCGACATGAGATGATGCGGATCATGACCGGGGAACCCAAGGAGCTTGACACGAGCCCGGCGCCATCTATGGGCGCGAGTGAGAAAACGTTGCGGGTGCTCGAGGCCGCGATTCTCTACGACCGTTTCACTGACATCGTCGAAGAGACCGGGCTGCCCAAGGCGACTGTGCACCGTATTCTCGCGACGTTGGCGGAGTTGAAGTTCATCACCGGCGATAGCGATCGCGGTTATCACCCCGGCTCCCGTCTCCTCGGCATTGCTGGCCGGGCCATCTCCCGGCTCGATATCTCCTTCATCGCGGAGCCGATCGTCGAGAAGCTCGTACGCGAAGTCGACTGCACGGTTCACGTCGGCGTCGTGAACGGTTTCGAGATGGTGTACGTCATCCGCAAGGACTCTTCGAAGCCCTATCGGATGGCTTCGCGCGTGGGGTTACCGATGCCGATGCACTGCTCCGGCATGGGAAAGGTTGTGCTCGCGAGCTGGACGTCTGAGCAGGTGGCCCAGTTGGTAGCCGAGGTAGGCCTGCCGCCCCGCACCGACAAGACCATCACCGATCCCGAACAGTTGCGCACAGAGCTCGCTAACGTGCGTCAACGCGGTTACGCGCTGGATCTCGGTGAGAATGAGCGCGGCACGGTGTGCGTCTCAGCTCCGATCCGGGATCACCTCGGACGAGTGATGTATGGCCTGTCGATCTCATCGCTTGAGCTTGAGTACCCCGGCTCCACAATCGAGCAGTTTGCGCCGCAGGCAGTGGCCGCCGCGGACGCGATCTCCCGGGCGCTTGGCTCCTCGATCGACCGCGCGAGCGCCTAGTGCCTAGGCTCTCTGCACAGGGGTAGTCCGCGCGCAGTTTCGGATGCTGAAGCTAGGATCAAAGGCCTACGCGAAATGGCAGGGGCCGGTCACCGGCTAAGTGATGCCCGTTGACCGGCCCAGTTTGCGCTCGCGTTACCTCATCAGAGCGCTCCGCTTGCAACAGGAACAGCTCACATCTTCACCAGACGAGCCGATACCGCAGTTGAACAATATCGTCGCCGATCGCCCGCGCCTCAAGGTCGGTTAATTGGAACGTAGGCACTGCATGCCCTCCACCCCACCAAGGACGACGATGGCTATCAGCGACGAGGGCGGGATGCACGAGCAAACTGGTTTCGTCGACGAGGCCTCCGGCCATCAGGGCACCAACTAAGTTGCCGCCGCTATCTACGCGGAGCCTCTGCACAGCGTGCTGGCTCCGCAGCTCAGCCAATGCGGCTGCAAGATCGACTTGTTGGCCGCCGGTGACGATTTCTTCCACTCCGTGTGTCGGACTGGGGACATTGCCCCTCAAAGCAATCACGCGCGACCAATGGCCAACGTCGCGGAGTGCATTCCAGGCGCTTACCCGACACCCGCTATCCACAACGGCAAGTACAGGACCGCCCTCTTTCGGGCCCGGCAGGTCGGCACCCGCCAACTCGTTCTCCTGAGCCAATATCGTGTCGGCTCCCACGAGCGTGGCATCCTCTTGCCACTCGGCCGCCAATGAATAGAACTGAGAGACGTCCGGTTGGAACCCGGAAAAAGAGCCATCGAGCGAAACGGCCATATGTACGAGTACGTACGGACGATGATTACCGGTCGGCGTAGCCATGCACTAAGGGAATCACATGTACGGAACCGTCAAACCTTGACAGTTCAACTTCACCTAGGCATACCGGCCGCAGCCCTCGGGTATGCAGTGAAGTGGCGGGAAGCCGCAATGGTTCCCGCCACTTCGCCGTTGTGCAGCCTGAGCCGCAGGACGCGTTCTACCGGCCCGAGGTACGGACCAGCTTCTTGTTGATGAACTCGTCCATGCCGTACTTGCCCAGTTCACGGCCGACGCCGGAGCGCTTGACACCACCGAACGGCAGTTCCGCCGCGGTGCCGCCCGGTTCGTTGATGTAGACCATTCCGGCCTCGATCTGCTCGGCGATGCGTTGGGCCTTTTCGGCGTCGTTCGTATGGATCGAGGCGCCGAGGCCGAAGGGCGTATCGTTGGCCAGCCGGATGGCTTCGTCCTCGGAGGACGCCTTGAAGACCATGGCGACCGGCCCGAAGAGTTCCTCGCGGAAGGCTGCCATGTCGGGGGTGACATCGGTCAGCACAGTCGGCTGGAAGAAGGCCGAATCGTCGCTGACCTTCCCGCCGCCGGTGCGAACCACGGCACCTTCGGCGACCGCGGAGTCCACCTGCTTGGCGAGGTTGTCGGCCGCGGCCTGTGAGGACAGCGGGCCTAGGTAGGTCTTGGGATTGGTCGGATCACCGGGGGTGATGGCAGCGAGGGCGCTGCTGAACTTCTCCACGAACTCGTCGTAGATGTCCTCCAGCACGACGAAGCGCTTTGACGCGTTGCAGGCCTGGCCGCCGTTCGTCATGCGGCCGAAGACAGCGGTCTTGACGGACTTGTCCAGATCCTTGGTATCCAGTAGCAGGAACGGATCGGAACCGCCGAGCTCCAGCACGACCTTCTTCAGGTTGCGGCCGGCGATTTCGGCCACGGCAGCGCCGGCGCGTTCGGAACCGGTGAGCGAGACACCCTGGACGCGTGGGTCGGCGATGATGTTGCCGACCTGCTCGTTGGTGGCGAAGATGTTGACGTAGGAACCCTCGGGTGCGCCGGCGTCCTTGAAGATCTGCTCCATGGCCAGGGCGGATTCCGGGCACTGGGGTGCGTGCTTGAGCAGGATGGTGTTGCCGTTCATCAGGTTCGGCGCGGCGAAGCGGGCCACCTGGTAGTACGGGTAGTTCCAGGGCATGATCCCCAGCAGTACGCCGAGGCCTTCCCTGCGGACCACAGCCTTGCCGCCCGCAACGACGTCGAGCTCTTCGTCCGCCAGGAACTTGGGTCCGTTCTCGGCGTAGTAGCGGTAGATCGATGCGACGATGTCGACCTCGAAGCCGGCCTGGCGGATGGGCTTGCCCATTTCGCGGGTGATGATGGCGGCGAGCTCGTCGCGGCGCTCCTCATAGAGCTCGGCAACGCGGTTGAGCAGCTTTACGCGCTCCTCCAGCGGGCTCCGGGTCCACCGCCGGAAGGCGTTGTCCGTGCGCTCCAAGGCTGTCTGGATTTCGACGTCGGTAGCCGTGGGGTACTCCTTGACGGTTTCACCGGTGGCCGGGTTGGTGACGGCATAAAGAGTCATGTGTTCTCCTGCTGGTTGGTGATGACGTGGAAGAGGGCGGGACGGCATCAGCCGCCTGAACGTCCGAGTTTACGGATTTAGCGTGGGCATCGGAAGCCGGGTCGTGGCGGGTGACACACAGATTCTCACAGTTCACCATGGACCACTGCGCCGCCGACCACAGTGGCGGTGACGGCGACGTCCTTGATGTTTTCCGGGGCGACCTCGTACAGGTCTTCGGAGAGGGCGACGAAATCGGCGAGCTTGCCGTGTGCCAGAGTGCCCTTGTACTGGTCTTCGTGGACGGCATAGGCGCTGCCCACGGTGTAGGCATGGACCGCCTGTGCCACTGTGATCCGCTCGGTGGGGACGAAGTCTGCGCCGGAAGCCGTCTTGCGGTTGACCATGTCGTGGATGTTCAGGATCGGGTTCACTTCTACGACAGGGGCGTCCGTGCTCGCCGGAATCTCCAGCCCGGCATCAAGCAGGCCCTTGACCCGGTAGGTGAGCTTGACCCGCTCCGGTCCCATCGCCTGGGCCGCGCCGTCGCCCAGTTCGAAGACGAACCGGCCCTGCGGCACCGGGATCAGGCCCAGGTCCTTGATCCGGCGGATCTGCGCGTCGCTGGCAACCGACACGTGCTCGATGCGGTGCCTGGCGTCCTGGCGGGGAAAGAGCTGCTGGGCTTCCGCGAAGATGTCCATCACCACGTCCAGGGCGGCGTCGCCGATGGCATGGGTGGCCACTTGCCAGCCCGCGCAGTGGGCACCGATAATGCGTTGCCGCAGCATCTCCTGCGGGAACTGCAGCAGCCCTCGGTTGCCGTTTTCGTCGGGGGAGTCGAGGGCGTAGTCGCGGCTCATGAAGGCGCTGCGGCCGATCAGCGAGCCGTCGGAGAGGATCTTGGTGGGCCCGATCCGCAGCCATTCGTCGCCCAGACCGCTGCGGATGCCCAGATCGAGACCCCACGGAGCGCCTGTTTCATCTGAATCGTCCAAGGGGTGCAGCGTGGTCAGGTAGGGCATCACGGTGGCGCACGCCCAGCTTTCCGGCGTCGCGCGCGGTTTGGTAACCGGCGATGTCGGTGGGGCTATGGCCGATGTGTGCGGGAGCGCCGAGGCCCGGCTCGGTGATGCTGGTGACGCCGAGCGGCAGCACCTTGCGGCTGCCGGCGTCGACCATCGCGGCGACGTCGTCGACGCTCGGGATGGGGATGTGGTCCGTGACCAGTGCCCGCGCGGTTTCCTGCAGCAGCCCGACGGCACGGCCGTCAGCATCGACCGGTACGGCACCGCCGTCGGGTGCTTGTGCTCCCCGGCGTCCGCTGAAGCCGGCGGCTTCGAAAGCGGCCGTGTTGGCCACGCCCATATGGCGGGAGTTGTGGATCAGCCAGACCGGGTGGCCGTTGCTGACGGCGTCAAGCTGCTCCGCAGTGGGGTGCTGGCCGTCCAGATAATTCTGGTTGTAGCCGGCACCCTGGATCCAGGCGCCCTCGGGAGCATCGGCGCAGGCAGTACCAACGGCGGCGAGCAGGTCCTCCATCGTCGGGCAAACGGACGGACGCAGGTCCACCTGCAATTCGGCCAGCCCCACCATGGACAGGTGGCAATGGGCATCATTGAAACCGGGAACGACGGCGGCACCGCCGAGGTCGTAAACCTTGCGGAAGTGCGTGGCCGGCAGCTCGTCGTCGAGGCTGATAATCCGGCCGGCATTGACGCCAATGGCATTGGCGCGGGGGCGGGACGGATCATGGGTGTAGATGACCCCGTTGATGAAGAGCGTGTCGAACAGCATGGCGCCTCCGTTAGCTGAAAATGCTTCCTCGCCTGACTCCCGCTACCAGTGTTCCACGCCTTTCTCCGGCCGAGGAGGCTCCGGCGCCTGACGGTCGTCGCAAACGTGAAGAGGCCGACCCCGCAAGTGACGGGGTTGACACCGGATGGTGACCTGTTTCATACTCGTGGAAACGATTTCATGGAATCGATTCCACGAGCAGGTGGGTGGGGCAAGTGGTAGCCGAATTTCCGTGGACAGGCAAGTAAAGGAGCTGGTGTGCGGGGTGTAACGATCCGCGATGTCGCGGCCCGTGCGGGGGTTTCCCCCGCCACGGCTTCCCGCGTTCTGTCCGGCCATCCGGCAACTTCCGTACTGTCACGCGAACGCGTGGAGCAGGCTGTCGCCGAACTCGGCTTCCGCCCGAACGCACAGGCACGCTCGCTGCGCTCCACCCGCACCAGCACCATCGGCCTGCTGATCTCCGACGTCCGGAACCCCTTCTTCGCCGACCTCGCCCATGCCGCGGAGCAGCAGGCGCTTGAACTTGGCCTGATCACCCTGCTGGCCAACGCCAATGAGAGCGTCGAACAGCAGAACCGCTACCTGGACGTGCTGCTGGCGCAGCGCGTGGACGGGCTGATCCTAGTGCCGCAGGGCGGAGACAACGCCAATGTGGAAATGCTGGCGTCGAGCGGTCTGCCGGCGGTGTTCGTGGACCGGGTGATCGACGATATCGATCTGCCCAGCGTGACTGCAGATAATTCCAGCGGCATGGGCGAGGCCGTACAGCACTTGGCGACGCTGGGGCATCGCAGGATCGGTTATATTTCCGGGCCGCGGTCCGCCTCCACCGGCAGGGAACGCTTCGCCGCATTCCAGGCTGCGACCTTGGACTGCGGACTGGAGCGGGATCCGGAACTGGTGGTGTTCGGCGACTTCCAGGCGGGCAGCGGTGCCGCGGGTGCCCGGCAGCTCCTCGAACTCACCAACGCGCCCACCGCCTTGATCGCCGCGGACGGTCTGATGACCATGGGGGCCGTCAGGGTCTGCCAGGAACTGGGCATTCGCATCGGCGAGGACCTGTCCCTGGTTGGCTACGACGACATTGACGCCTTCGCCATCATGCGTCCGGCACTGACCCTGATCGCGCAGGATGCCGACGAGATGGGCCGCACGGCCGTCCGGTTGCTGCACGAAGTTATCGCCGGACAAAGGCCGGAGCCGGTGGTCTTGCCGACCCGCCTGATGGTGCGCAAATCAACCGGACCTGCAAAGACTGGAGTCAACCGATGAACGGACAGCCGATTCTGACGCTGGAAAAAATCAGCAAATCCTTCGGGCCTGTGCAGGTCATCGACGAGGTGACCGTCAGTGTCCACCCGGGCAAGGTCCAGGTGCTGCTCGGCGAAAACGGTGCCGGCAAATCCACGCTGATCAAAATGATGGCCGGTGTTTACCAGCCCGACGGCGGACGGATCCTGCTCGACGGCGAGCCGGTCAGGTTCCGCGACACCAATGCATCGGAAGCGGCCGGCATCGCCACCATCCACCAGGAACTGAACCTCGTGCCCAGCATGTCCGTGGCAGAGAACATCATGATGGGCCGGTTCCCGAAGAGATTCGGCATGGTGGACCGCTCTGCGCTGCGCAAGCAGGCGCGCGCGGCCCTGGACCTGATCGGCCTGGACATCGATCTCGACCACCCGGTGGGGGAGCTGGGCATCGCCCGGCAGCAATTGGTGGAGATCGCCAAAGCCCTCAGCCTCGATGCCCGCATGCTGATTCTGGACGAACCGACGGCGGCCCTCACCCGCCGCGAGATCGCCGCGCTGTTCAGCGTGGTGCACGATCTGCGCGAGCGCGGCGTGGGCATGGTGTTCATCAGCCACCATCTCGACGAGATCGCCGAAGTGGGCGATTCCGTCTCCGTGCTGCGCGACGGCAAGTTCGTGGCCGAAGTACCTGCGGACACCCCCGAGCCGGAACTCGTCCGCCTTATGGTGGGCCGCGACATCAGCCAGCAGTTTCCACGCCGCCGCGAGTACACCGGACCGTCCGAGCCGTTGCTGGAGGTGGAGGGGCTGTCCATCAAGGGCCTGGTCAACAACATGAGCTTCACCGTGCACGCCGGCGAGGTGGTGGGCCTTGCCGGACTGGTGGGCGCCGGCCGCACGGAAGTAGTCCGCGCCGTCGCGGGGGTGGACCCCTATGACTCGGGCACCGTCACCATCAGGGGCCGGAAAATCCCGCGGCATAACATCGGCGCCGGGATCAAGGCGGGACTGGGGCATGTGCCCGAAGACCGCAAAGTCCAGGGTCTGGTGCTGGATGCCTCCGTCAACGAGAACATCGGCTATGCCACGCTGGCCAGCACAGCCAGGGCCGGCCTGGTGGACTTCAAGGGCCAGCGGGACAAGGCGCAGGACGTGGCTGGAAAACTGCGCATCCGGATGAGCGGGCTGGACCAGACGGTGCGTTCGCTCTCCGGCGGCAACCAGCAAAAGGCGGTGTTCGGCCGCTGGATCGCGGCCGGCGCCAGAGTGCTCCTGCTCGACGAACCAACCCGGGGCGTCGATGTCGGCGCCAAGGTGGAAATCTACGAACTGATCAACTCGGTGACCGCTGCCGGCGGCGCCGTGCTGATGGTCTCCAGCGAACTGCCGGAAGTGCTCGGGATGAGCGACAGGATCCTGGTGATGAGCGGAGGGCATCTCTCCGGCGAACTGGCAGCAGAAGACGCCACGCAGGACAAGGTCATGACGCTGGCCGTCCGTGACGTGGTGCGGGACTTGGAAGACAAGAGTTAAGGGACTAAGAACATGACTACTGCTGTGAAGGCCGAGAAGCGCCAAGGCTTGGACATCAAGAAGTTCCTGGCGAACAACGGTGCGCTGGTCGGGCTGTTGGTGCTCTGCCTGGCGCTGTTCATTGCGACGCCGGACTTCCTCACCCCCGGGAATATGCTCAATATCGGCATCCAGGCTTCCACCATTGCCGTGCTGGCGTTCGGCATGACCTTCGTGATCGTGGCCGCCGGGATCGACCTCTCGGTGGGATCGGTGGCGGCGCTGTCCGCGATGGTCTCCGCCTCGATGTTTACCACCGCCGGTCTGAACGGCTGGGTTGCGCTGCTGGGCGGGCTCCTGACCGGAGCGGCCTGCGGCGCAGCAAGCGGCCTGGCCACTGCCTACGGCCGGCTGCCGTCCTTCATCGCCACGTTGGCCATGCTCAGCGTGGCCCGAGGACTGACGCTGGTGGTTTCGGACGGCCGGCCCGTGCGGACCGCGGACCAGGTCTCGTTCCTGGGCGGCAACCTCGGGCCGATTCCGATGCCCATTGTGGTGCTGGTGGTTGCCGGCCTGGTTGCCGCGTTTCTGCTCAACCGCACCGTGATCGGCCGCTACATGTACGCGGTCGGCGGCAACACCGAAGCCGCGCGGCTCTCCGGCATCCCGGTCCAGAAGGTGCTGGTCATCGTCTTCGCCCTCTCCGGCCTGTTCGCCGGCCTGGCCGGCATGCTGCTCTCCGGCCGGCTGGACTCGGCCCAGCCGCAGGCTGCGGTGGGCTACGAACTGGACGCGATTGCCGCCGTCGTTATTGGCGGTGCCTCCCTGGCCGGCGGCGTGGGCCGGATCTCCGGCACGCTCGTGGGCGCCCTGGTCCTGGTGGTCATCCGCAACGGCCTGAACCTGCTCAACGTGTCCTCGTTCTGGCAGCAGGTGGTGATCGGCCTGGTCATCGCGCTGGCCGTGGGGATCGACGTGCTGCGCCGCAAGAACACCACACACTGACACCCGAACAACCCGAACAATCACTAGAGAAGGATCCAAAACAATGAAGTTCACGTCTTTCAAGCGCAGCACCGCCGTGCTGGCCCTGGGCCTGACCGTGGCGCTGGGAGCCACCGGCTGCAACCGAGGCGAAGAGGGCGCCTCCGGTGACAAGGTCACGCTGGCCGTTTCCACCCTCAACAACCCGTTCTTCGTGGACCTGCGCGACGGCGCCACCGAGGCCGCCGAGGCCGCGGGCCTGACACTGGAAGTGGTCGACGCGCAGAACGATTCGGCCACCCAGACCAACCAGCTGGCCACCGCCGCGACCAGCGGCGTGCAGGGCGTCATTATCAACCCGGTGGACTCGGACTCGGCCGCCGCCGCGGTCAGCCCGCTGCTGGAAAACAACATCCCCGTCATCGCGGTTGACCGCGCGGTCAACGACGCCGAAATCGCCTCCCTGGTCTCCAGCGACAACGTCGCCGGCGGCAAGCAGGCCGCGGACGAGCTGGCCAAGGCCATGGGCGAGAAGGGCAAAGTGATCGTGCTGCAGGGCGTGGCCGGCACGTCCGCCAGCCGCGACCGCGGCGCCGGTTTCGAAGAGGGCATCAAGGCCTACCCGGACATCGAAGTGGTGGCCAAGCAGACCGCCAACTTCGACCGCGCCCAGGCACTCGACGTCGCCACCAACCTGCTCCAGGCCAACTCCGACGTCACCGGCATCTTCGCGGAAAATGACGAGATGGCCCTCGGCGCCATCCAGGCGCTGGGCGACAGGGCCGGCACGGACGTCAAGGTGGTCGGCTTCGACGGCACCGAAGACGCCCTCGCTGCGATCCAGGCCGGCACCATGACCGCGACGATCGCGCAGCAGCCCTCCGAGCTGGGCAAGCGCTCCGTGGAACTGATGGCGCAGCTGCTGGCTGGCGAAACCGTCGAGTCCAACGTGCCGGTCCCGGTAACCACCGTGACCGAGGAAAATGTGGAGGAATTCATCAAGTGAGCGGCCTGACCGTCGTCGTGGGATCCATCAATGCGGATCTGCTGATCCGCCTTGACCGCCATCCGAACCCCGGCGAAACGCTGCTGGGCGACTCGATGGCAGTTCTGCCCGGCGGTAAGGGTGCCAACCAGGCCGTTGCCGCGGCCCAGCTGGGAGCGGCAACGGCGCTGGTGGGCGCCGTGGGCAATGACGCCTATGCGGACATCGCCCTCTCCGGTCTCCGCGCCGCTGGCGTGAACCTCACTGGCCTGGTGCATCCGGACGGCTCCACGGGCGTGGCCCTGGTGGAGGTGGACCGCCACGGCGAAAACACCATTGTGGTGATCCCCGGTGCCAACGGAACCATGGGCCGGGCCGCCGTTGAAAGCCAGCGCGAGCTGATCGCCTCGGCGGAGATAGTGCTGCTGCAGGGCGAGATTCCCCGGGACGGCATCGAGGCCGCGGCCGCGCTCGCCACCGGGCGGGTCATGCTGAACCTGGCCCCTGTGGTTGAGCTGGATCCAGCGGTTGTCCGCGCCGCCGATCCGCTGGTGGTCAACGAACACGAAGCGGAGCTCGCGCTGTCCGGTTTGGCCGTGCGGCCCGCAGGCACTGCCCACGAGGACCTGGTCCGCGGGCTCCTCGACGCGGGCGTGCGGTCCGTCGTCATGACCGTGGGCGCCGCGGGTGCCTTGGTCGGAGAAACCACGGACGACGGCGGCGCTTCCGTCACCGTTGTACCGGCGCCAAAGGTTCGGGCTGTGGATACGACGGGGGCCGGCGATGCATTCACCGGAGCCCTTGCCGCGGCCCTGTCCCGCGGCGAGGACCTTGTGGAAGCCGCCCGTTTCGCCGCCCGCGTCGGGGCCTTCGCGGTACAGGCAGCTGGTGCGCAGCCTTCGTATCCGACGCTGGCCGATGAGCTGCCGGCGATCAGGCAAGGCATTGAACCCGAAGAAGCGGAGCAGCTGTGAAAAAGACAGGCATCCTGAATCCGGCGCTCAACGCCGGGTTGTCCCGGCTGGGCCACGGGCATCTGGTGGTTATCGCGGACTGCGGGCTGCCCCTGCCGGCCGCCGGGCCCGTGGTCGACCTCGCGCTCGTACAGGGCGTTCCCCGGTTCACCGAGGTCCTGGACGCGGTGCTGGCAGAGCTCGAAGTCGAGGCAAGCACCGCAGCGGCCGAAACCGGTCCCGAGGTGCTGGGTTGGCTTCAGCAACGCGGCCTGCAGCCCGTCTTGATAAGCCACGAGGAACTGAAGGCCGTGCTCCCGCAGGCGGCCCTGATCATTCGTACCGGGGAAGCCACGCCCTATGCCAACGTGGTGCTGCGCTGCGGCGTCCCGTTCTAGGGACGGCGCCTACTGAAACCAACGACGGCGGGTGCGCCGCCGCCGTCGTAATGTCCGGGTTGGCTAGGACAATTGCCTAGGTTGTTACGCGGATGCGCGGGATCGGCCGGGCAGTTGTTGGCCACGCCACAACCGTCGGATAGTGTCTGCAACATTATGGCGCTGGCAAACACAAAGACTGATTCTTCCCGCCTGACCCACCGCTCCGCGATGTCGCTCTCGGCTGTCCTGGCCGGGCTGATCGCCGTGGCCGTCTCCTATGCCGGGCCACTGCTGGTGGTGCTCGAAGCGGCCAAAAGCGCGGGGCTGACTCCCGAGCAGACCATCTCGTGGGTGTGGGCGGTTTCCATTGCCAGCGGACTGGTGTGCACGGTGCTGAGCCTGTTCACCCGGCAGCCGGTGATGGTGGCCTGGTCCGTTCCCGGGGCCGCGCTGCTGCTGACGGCGCTGGGGGACTACTCCTACTCCGATGCCATCGGCGCGTACATTGTCGCCGGCATCCTGGGGACCGTCCTCGGCGTCACCGGGCTCTTCGGCAAGCTGCTGGCCGCGGTGCCGAAACCCATCCTCGCGGGTGTCCTGGCCGGCGTGCTGCTGCCCTTCGTGGTCAATGCGGCCTCGGCCGTGATTGCCTCCCCGCTGGTGGCCGGCGGCCTGGTTCTTGCCTATCTCGCGGGCAAACGGTTCCTGCCGCGGTATGCGGTTTTCGTGGCGCTGTTTGCCGGCGTCGTGCTGGCCATCTCCACCGGCGAGCTTGCAGCACCGCAGCTGTCCCTCTCGCTGGCCGGTCCGCTGTGGACCATGCCCACGTTCAATGCGACGGCGATCATGGGCATTTCCATACCGCTGCTGATTGTCACCATGGCCGGACAGAACGGGCCGGGGCTGGCCATGATGCACGCCAGCGGTTACGAGCCGAACGACAAGCTGCTGCTGGGTGCGTCCGGCGTGGCGTCAGTGCTGTTCGCCCCGTTCGGCTCGCACGCCATCAACCTCGCCGCCATCACGGCCGGGATCTGCGCCGGTCCGGAGGCGCACCCTGACCCGCGGCGCCGCTACATCGCCGGGGTTTTCTGCGGCTTGTTCTATCTGGCATTCGGCACCTTCAGCACGGCCATCGTGGCGCTGTTTGCGGTGATCCCGGGGGAGATGCTCACCGCCCTGGCCGGCGTGGCCCTGATCGGTGCGCTGCAAGGATCCTTCAAGGACACCGTGACGGCGGACCACGCCTCCCCGGCTGTCCTGGAAGCTGCACTGATCACCCTGGTGGTGACGGCGTCGGGCATTGCGCCGTGGGGCATCGTGTCGCCGTTCTGGGGATGCCTGGCCGGCACCGTGTCCTATCTGGTCCTGCGCAGACGCGCCAAGGTCTAACGCCTGGACTCACATTGTGCGGGCCCCGGAAGCTTCGGCAGCCGGGGTCCGTTGTCTTTCCGGTACGGAAATTCGGCCGGTTTTCCGCGAAATTCCGGGGGAAAAGAATTCAGACAATCGAGGGTGGTTTTAGGACGCCAGGGGTCTTGCTGGACCCCCTAGCCGCGACTAGGCAAATGTCTGGTGCGACGCAGGTCACAGTACTGCGAGGGTGGAATATCTGATTTGGACCGGCTGCCAAGTGGCCCGCCGGGCAACGACGCCCAACGTTGAATGGAGTGACCATGACCGAAACCTTGGACAGCATCCGCACCCACCTTGAGGACGCCCTGATCGAGGATCACGAGAACGGGATCCACCGGGCGAAGCGGAGCATCTTCACGGACGAGGAGATCTTCGAACTTGAGATGAAGCACATCTTCGAGGGTAACTGGGTGTACCTGGCACACGAGAGCCAGATCCCGAACGTCGGCGATTACTTCACCACCTACATCGGCCGGACTCCGGTGGTCATTTCCCGGTCCAAGGACGGCGAGCTGAACTGCCTGGTCAACGCCTGCAGCCACCGCGGCGCGATGCTGTGCCGGCGCAAGACGGATAACCGGAACAACTTCACCTGCCCGTTCCACGGCTGGACGTTCAACAACAAGGGCAAGCTGCTCAAGGTCAAGGACTCCCGCGACGCCGGCTACCCCGAGCAGTTCAACAAAGAGGGCTCGCACGACCTGACCAAGGTCGCCCGCTTCGAGTCCTACCGCGGTTTCCTGTTCGGCTCGCTCAAGGAAGACGTCAAGCCGCTCGAGGAGCACCTCGGTGACAGCACCAAGATCATGGACATGATCGTGGACCAGTCCCCGGACGGCCTCGAGGTGCTGCGCGGTGCCTCCACCTACACCTATGACGGGAACTGGAAGGTCCAGGCCGAGAACGGCGCCGACGGCTACCACGTCTCCGCCACGCACTGGAACTACGCGGCGACGACTGCCCGCCGGACCGCGGGCGAGTCCAGCAACGAGACGAAGGCGATGGATGCCGGTACCTGGGGCAAGCAGGGCGGCGGCTACTACTCCTTCGACCATGGCCACCTGCTGCTGTGGATGTGGTGGGGCAATCCCGAAGACCGCCCGCTGTACGAGCGGCGCGAAGAGCTCGCGCAGGAGTTCGGTGCTGAGAAGGCAGAGTTCATGGTCGGCGCCTCGCGCAACCTGTGCCTCTACCCGAATGTCTACATCATGGACCAGTTCTCCTCGCAGATCCGCCACTTCCGGCCCATCTCGGTGGACCAGACCGAAGTGACCATTTACTGCATCGCCCCGAAGGGCGAGTCCGACGCGGCCCGGGCAAACCGGATCCGGCAGTACGAGGATTTCTTCAACGCCTCCGGCATGGCCACTCCGGATGACCTGGAAGAGTTCCGCTCCTGCCAGAAGACCTACCTCGCCGGCACGGCGAAGTGGAACGACCTCAGCCGTGGGGTAACCCACCAGCTGAACGGTCCGGACGAGCAGGCGAAGAAGATCGGCCTGAACCCGCTTTCCAGCGGCGCGAAGACTGAAGACGAAGGCCTCTACCCCGTGCAGCACGGCTACTGGCTGCAAAGCATGCGTGCCGCGGTCGAGGCCGAAGCCGCCGAGAAGAACAACGCTTAAGGAGCATCGACGATGACTGCAACCGCTGAACAGCCCGCCACCGCCGTCGCGCTTGAGGACATCCAGCAGTTCCTCTACCGCGAGGCACGGTTCCTGGACGACCGCGAATTCGAAAAGTGGATCGACTGCTACCACCCATCGGCCGAGTTCTGGATGCCCGCCTGGGACGACAACGGCGAGCTCACCGAGGACCCGCAGCGCGAGATCTCGCTGATCTACTACTCCAACCGCGGCGGCATCGAGGACCGGGTCTTCCGGATCCGCACCGACCGCTCCAGCGCCACCAGCCTCCCCGAGCCGCGCACCGGCCACAACATCACCAACGTCGAGGTGGTCGAGCAGCGCGGTGACACCGTGGACGTGCGCTTCAACTGGTTCACGCTGTACTACCGCTACAACAACGTGGACACCTACTTCGGCACCTCCTTCTACACACTCGATTTCTCCGGTACCCAGCCGGTCATCATGAAGAAGAAGGTTGTCCTGAAGAACGACTACATCCACCACGTCGTGGACGTCTACCACATCTGATCGAGCGGCTGCCGGACCGGATACCCGTCCGGCAGCCGAAGGCACCGCTCCCCCAGACAGCCCCGGTCCCGATGGAAACGAGTTCCCCATGTCCTATCAAGTTGCCCTCACTTTCGAAGACGGCCTGACCCGGTTCATCAAGTGCAACACCTATGAAACGGTGGCCGACGCCGCCTACAAGGCGCGCATCAACATCCCCTTCGACTGCCGCGACGGCGCGTGCGGTACCTGCAAGGCTTTCTGCGAGTCGGGTAATTACGACGCCGGCGAGTACATCGACGAAGCGCTCACCGAGGACGAAGCGGACAAGGGCTTCTGTCTGCCGTGCCAGATGGTCCCGGAATCGGACCTGGTGCTGCAGATTTCCGGCACGGCAGAAATGGCGAAAACCGGAGCCCAGACCTTCCAGGCGAAGATCGCGGACCTGCACTGGTTCGCGGACAACACCGCCGGTTTCACACTGGACATCGAGAACCGCGACGAGCTGTCCTTTCTCCCGGGCCAGTACATGAACGTGGCGGTTCCGGGGACGGACGCGGTCCGGTCCTACTCCTTCAGCAGCGGGCCCGGCTCCGTACAGCTGAAGTTCCTGGTCCGCACGGCCCCGGACGGTGCCATGACCGGCTACCTGAAGGACCGCGCACAGACGGGTGACGTGCTGGAACTGACGGGCCCGATGGGCAGCTTCTTCCTGCGCGACATCAAACGCCCCACCCTGATGCTCGCCGGCGGCACCGGCATCGCACCGCTGCTGGCCATGCTGGAAAAGCTCGACACCACCGAACAGGGCCATCCGCTGCACCCGATCCATCTGGTCTACGGCGTGACCTTCGATAAGGACCTGGTGGAGCTGGACAAACTGGAGTACTTCGCGGAGCGGATCAAGGAGTTCACGTTCGATTACTGCGTGGCCGATCCGGACAGCGCCGCGGAGAAGAAGGGCTACGTCACGCAGCACATCGCCGAGGAGCAGCTCAACGGCGGCGACGTGGACGTCTACCTCTGCGGACCGCCAGCCATGGTCGACGCCGTGCGCAAGTACTGGGACGGCCAAGGCATAGTACCGGAAAACTTCTACTACGAGCGCTTCGCCGTCGGCTCCACCAGCTCCGTCAAGGAGACGGGAGAGGAACACGAAGGCCAGCCCGGCCACACCGAAGTCTCCGGTGACAACCGGTGAACGCCATGATTTCCCCCGGCCGCTTCGAGAGCTAGTTTCCTGCCGGCCGCTCCCCGCGGCTAAATCCTGCAGGCCATCGACGGCCGCGCAGTCCCTTCCGACACGAATCCCTATCGCGGCCTGCCCTAAACAGGCCGCCGGACAAAGGAGTCTGTACATGAGCGTTCTTACCGAATCCGCCGCGACAGCAGCGCGCGGCCGCAAAACAGTGCGCTGGGTGGTGCTGATCGCCGCCCTCGCACTGGTCTTCGACGGCTACGATCTGGTGGTGTACGGCACCGTGGTCTCCAGCCTCCTCGACGATCCCAGCCAGCTCGGCCCGCTCAATGCGGCCCAGGCCGGTGCCTTGGGCAGTTATGCCCTGGTGGGTGTCATGGTCGGTGCCCTCGTGGTCGGCGCCGTCGGCGACTTCCTGGGCCGCCGCAAAGTCATGCTGATCAATATCGCCTGGTTCTCCATCGGCATGGCACTGACCTCCATGGCCACCAGCGTCTTCGCCTTCGGCATCCTGCGCTTTCTCACCGGCATCGGCGTTGGGGCCCTGGTGGCGACGGCGGGAGCAGTCGTGGCCGAGTTCGCCCCGGCCGGTAAGAAGAATTTCTACAACGCCATCGTCTACTCGGGCGTTCCGGCCGGCGCCACCTTGGCCTCGGTGCTTGCCATCGTCTTCAATGGCATCCTCGACTGGCGCGGATTGTTCATGATCGGCGCCCTGCCCATCGTGTTCCTGCTCCCGGTGGCCCTGTTCAAACTGCCCGAGTCGCCCCGCTGGCTGCAGGCCCGCGGCCGCCAGCACGAAGCGGAACTGCTCTCGGTGAAGACCGGCATTCCGCTGCTCGCAGCTCCCGCACCGACGGAGACCGCAGCCGCGGCATCCGCCCCGAAGCAGAAGGCCGGTTTCGCCGGTCTCGCCAGCCGGCGCTACGCAGTTCCCACCGCGTTCCTAGGCATCATGAGCTTCTCCGGGCTGCTGCTGACCTACGGACTCAACACCTGGCTGCCGGAAATCATGAGCCAGTACGGGTACGACAAGAACTACTCGCTGATGTTCCTCGTGACGCTTAACGCCGGTGCCGTGGTCGGCGGGCTGATCGCCTCCCGGTCTGCGGATAAGTTCGGTGCCAAGCGGATTGTGTCGACAACTTTCGCGCTGGCCGCCGTGTCGCTGGTCCTGCTGACCTTCGGCTTCCCGCTGCCAGTGCTGCTGACCGCCATTGCCATCGCCGGCGTCGGTACATTGGGCACCCAGGTGCTGATCTACGGCCTGGTCTCGAACTACTACGCCACCTCGGTGCGCGCCGCGGGCGTGGCCTGGTGTGCCGGCTTCGGCCGCCTCGGCGGCATCTTCGGCCCGTTGCTCGGCGGTTTCCTGATCGCTGCCGGAGTGCAGACCGCGACGGCGTTCTACGTCTTCGCCGGGGTCGCGCTGGCCGGAGCGCTGGTGACCCTGTTCCTGCCCAAGCGTCCGGTCACCGAGGAAAGCTCCGGCCTGGCCGAGGACCGTCCGGCACCCGTGATGGCCACGGCAGCTAACATTGTCGGGAATGACTGAGACCAAAACCGAACCCCTGGCGGGGCGATCCGCGGAACTGGCGGCGCTGGCAGCAATGGCCGGCGCCGCCAGTTCCGCCGACCCGCAGGTAGCCATCGTCCACGGCGCTGCGGGCATGGGGAAGTCCAGCCTGGTGGAGCACTTTCTGTCCCGGCCGGATTCCGGCACGGTGCTGCGGGCAGCAGGCTCCCGCTGGGAAACAAGCCTGGACGGAAGCGTCCTGGCCCAGTTGCTGCGAGGTTACGACGGCGGCACGACGGCACCCGCCGCCGTTCCCGCTGATTTCGCGGAGGCCGGGCAGTTGCTGCTGGCACGGCTCCGCTCAGCCTGCGCCGACGCTGCCTCCCACGGTGCGGACGCCGATCAACCGCCGCTCGTGGTCTGGATCGACGATGCGCAGTGGGCCGACGAATTCTCCCTGCGCGCGCTGGTCTTCGCCCTGCGCCGCCTGGCTGCCGAACGCGTGCTGGTCCTGCTGGCGGTGCGTGACGACCAGTGGTGGCAGCTGCCGGCGGGTTTCCGCGAATTCGCCGGTTCGGCTGCCGTGCAAAAACTGCGGCTGCGTCCGCTGGTCCCCGAACACGTCGTTTCGCTCGCCTGGTCGGTCCGGGCGCTGGAACTTCCCGCGCCGATGGCCTTGCGGCTTTGCGCGCATGCCGGCGGCAATCCGGGCTATCTCCTCCAACTGCTGCAGGAACAGCCGGACGACTACTGGAACGAGTGGCACGAGCATCTGCCTGCGCCGCTGCGCCTGAGAGACGAAGTCGAAACCGCGTTGGCCGGTGCCGGCGCTGCGACCCGTGCGTTGGTGCAGGCCGCTGCGGTGCTGGAATCCGGCTGCCTGCTCGCCGACGCCGTTGCCTTGGCCAACGCTGCCGGAACGGACAGCGTCGAGGATCCGCTCGCTGCCCTGGACGAGGCCCGTGCGCTGGGACTGTTGAAGATCGGCGCCGATCTGCAAGTGCTGAACTTCCCCTATCCTTTGGTCCGGGCCGCCGTCTATGCTTCCCTGACCGCCACCCAGCGGGCTGCGCTGCACCGCTCCGCTTCGTCGATGGGAGACGATGAAGGCGAGCAGCTGTTCCACCTGGCTGCCGCCGCGGCGTTGCCGGACACCGGTCTGGCCAGGCAGCTCGATGCATACGCCGCGCACCAGGCAGAGCGCGGCGCGTGGTTGTCCGCGGCCGCTGCCCTGCTGCGCGCCAGTTATGTCTGGCCCGACGCCACCGGCCGGCAGCAGCGTCTGCTCCAGGCACTCGACGCCCTCGTCGCCGCCGGCGACCTGCCCAGGGCCAGCGCCTATGCACAGCAGGTCGCGGGTTTCCGGCCCGGACCTTTGAAAGAAGCCGTACTGGGCTACCTGGCCGTCCTGCGCGGCAGGGAAACCGAAGCGGACATGCAGCTGGACAAGGCCTGGCAGCAGTGCAATCCGGCATCGTCGCCGGATACCGCGGCGATGATCTGCCAGCGCCGCGTCCTGCATGCCTTGGCCGCGCAAAACGGAGCCGACCTGGTGCTCTGGGCCCAGCGCGCCATCGAACTGGCGCCCGAAGATTCGCCCGCCTTTATCGAATCCCGCTCCATCATGGGCCTGGGCTTGGCCGGGCTCGGCCGCATCGAGGAAGCGCACGCCCAGTACGGGAAGTTTCCGTCACTGAAGGCCCTTGGGGCCCAGCGCCAGCGGGTGCAACTGGGCCGCGGTTGGCTGCTCCTGGCGCAGGACGAGCATTATCTGGCCCGCGACCAGCTCGCCGCGGCTGTCCCCACCGAATACCATCTGGGGTCAGGCCGGATCGCGCAATGGGCCCAAGGCTGGCTGGCCCGGGCGGAGTTCGAGCTCGGGGACTGGGACGAAGCGCTGCGCACGGTAGAGCGGGGGCTGCTCCAGCAGGAACGCCTGCAGATCCAGCTGGCCCGGCCGCTGCTCCACCTGACCGCAGCCCAGATCCATGCCCTGCGGGGAGAGACGGCCAAGAGCGCACTCCATCGGGACGCGGCCAGGGCGCCGGCGGACAGCTACGCCATCATGCAGTTGCCCGCCGCGATGGCCGCCGCCTTCGTGGCCGAAGCCGCTGCGGATTACGACGGCGTGCTGCGTGCCCTGGGGCCGCTGCTGCAGTTGGACCGCGACAACGGGATGGACGAGCCCGGGTTCTGGCCGTGGCACGATGTCTACGCCAACGCCTTGGTGATGACTGACCGGATGGCGGAAGCGGCGGACTTCCTCGTGCCGCATGAAGAGCTGGCGGCCCAGCGCGGCCACCGTACTGTGCTGGCCCGCCTGGCGGTGCCCCGGGGCCGGATTCTCGGCGCCGAGGGCAGGCTCGATGAAGCCCGCAAGGTGTTCGAAACAAGCCTCGCCGGCATCAAGGACCTGCCGACGCCGTACGTCCGGGCGCGCGGAAACTTCGCATATGGACAAATGCTGCGCCGGGCCGGCCAGCGCCGGGAGGCAGCCGACGTCCTGGCCCGGGCCCGGGACCTTTATCTGGCCCTCGGCGCCAGCGTCTACGTGGAGCGCTGCGACCGCGAGATCCAGGCGAGCGGACTGCAGAGCACGGGCCGCCGGGGCGCGCTGGACTTCTCCGTCCTGACCGCGCAGGAAATCGCCGTGGCCCGGCTGGTGGCGGAGGGGCGGACCAATAAGGAGACCGGACTGGAGCTGTTCATCGCGGCCAAGACGGTCCAGTACCACCTGACGCGCATCTATTCGAAGCTGGGCATCAGTTCCCGCAGTGAACTGGCCGCCCGCTACCGGGCCGAAACCGAGGAAGGTTAGTGCCGGCGTCGTTCTTGGGATTTCCTGATTATCTGTGACGCAGGTTACTTTCCTACTCGGCAGTACGGATTTGGGCGCCTATGCTTCTGGATTGGGGAACAGCTTCGACCGCTCAACGGAGAGCAAGGCGCCCCACGATTCTGGGAGAATGCGATTGTTTGAAATTTTCAAGGACCGCAACAAGCAGTACCGTTTCCGGCTGCTCGGGGCCAAGAACATGGTCATAGCAGTCTCGGAGGCTTACGCGGAGAAGTCTGCCGTCGTGGCAGCAATCAACGCGACGCGCGAGTACGCCGCTACTTCGCGGATCAAGGACAGATCTGTCCTGGCCGAGGTGCCGGCCTTGGCGGAGGCGGCGGCCAGCTAGAGCCGGAGAGGCCCGGGCCGCGCCGGCCCGGGCTCCGGCTTCAGCGCAGGCTACATCAGCCGGGAGCGCTCCTTCCACTCCTGCAGCAGCCGGGCCAGCTCGGGGCGGGAAAGATTCTTCCGCAGGCCCATCGCGACGTTTTGCGGCCGCTGCATCTCGCCTTCCTTGGCGCCGAGCACCATGACCCAGCCGGCGAAAACCGGAACGGTCCACTGCAGGATCTTCAGCTGCCGTTGTGCCTGCGCCAGCTCTTCCGACGCCATCGGGCTGGGTTCGGTGGCTCCTTCGGCACCTTCCTGCGAGAGTTTTTCGACCTTCCGGCCCAGCAGGCCCGCGTACGCGGTCACGCCGGCGCCGGTCAGCGTCACGATGGCCTTGTAGACGGAGAGCCGGACGACGCCGTGCTGGCTGCCCAGCCGGTCCGCGTTCTTCAGGACGAGCGGAATGCCGGAGAGCAGGTGTGCGCCGAAGGCTCCAGCCTGGACGGGAGCCCATTTCTTCCAGCCCAGGCTGGACAGCCGGGCACGTTCTCTGGGGTCCTTTGCCTGCGCGGCGGCGCCGTTCAGTCCGATGGCCCCCATCGGGGAGCCGCCGAACCAGGCGCCTGCGGTCAGATCGTGGACGGACCGGGCAATGAGATTTCCTGACATTGTGAACTCCTGGAAAGACAGCTTGCAGGGAAGGTTATAAGCATACTTACTGTCTGCGTTCCGGTCGACCCCTAGTCCTGATCCTCCAGCGCCTTCCGGGCGCGCTGCAGCCCGCGCCGCGCCTCCGCGGCGGAGCGCGTGGCCTCCTCGAGCCGGTCTTCTGCGGCCGCGGCTTCCGTGTCCACCGCCGTGATGCTCCGCTCCAGTGTGCGGGTCCGGCTTTTCAACTCCGCCAGTTCCGCGGCGAGCTCATCCCGCTTGACGGAGATCTGTTCCACCTCGGCTTCGGCCTCCTGTTCGCCGGCTTCCGTCTCGGCCAGCCGGCGGGCAGCCTTGTCCACATCGGCCTGGGCCTTTTGGCGGCGCCGTTCGGCTTCTTCGGCCCGGCGCTGCTTCTCCCGGTCCGTCCGGGCGGCCCGTTCGGTGCGGCGCTTGGCCAGCTCATCCACCGGTTTCTGTTTGGTCTTCGGCGCCGTTGGAGGAGCCTCGCCGATGGCCTCGGGGACCGCCACCTTGCCGTCCAGTTCCACCGGATCCAGCCCGTTCGAGGACAGCGAATCGGTCAGCAGGCCGCTGGCCACCGCAGCCGCCGCAGCCGGATCCGCCATGGCCGCACGCAGCGTCTGCTCCACATCCGCGGCGATGGTTTCGCTGACCGGATGCCCGAGCTCTTTCGCCAGCTTCCGGCCCTGTTTCGCGATCGCGGCCAGCAACCGGTGCCGCTGGTCGCTCAGCTCGCGCAACTGCTGCGGATCCAGCTCGTCCTGCGCTTCCCGCATGGCCGCCCCGAGCCCGATAATGCCGTCGATCTCGTCGCGCCGGTGCGCGGCCAGCATGTTGACCAGCCAGGCCGCGGTGGACGGCTTCGGCAGGCCCCGGACCTGCTTGGACAGCTCCTTGTCGGTCTTGCCCAGCTCCTTGGCCCGCTCGTTGCGGGCGGCCGTGAAGTCCTTGGGCAGGAGGGCATAAAGTTCGACGGCGATGCCCGCCAGATCCGTGTCCGCGGCTTCCTGGCTCATGGGCGGGCGTGTCCGGTGCCGGTGTTGTCCTCCACAATGCCACTGTAGCCCTCGACAACACCGTTAGCGCCGGGTAAGCATGGAGGGTGCCTGTGATCGGATTCCATGCGTCCCATGAACAGATCAGTCCGGCGCGGCTGTTGACCGATGTCCAGCTCGCCGAGGCTGCCGGGTTTGACGCGGCCATGTGCTCGGACCATATTGAACCGTGGTCCGCCCGGCAGGGGCACTCCGGCTTCGCCTGGTCCTGGCTCGGCGCGGCGCTCGCATCCACCGGGTTGCGCTTCGGCGTGGTCACGGCACCCGGCCAGCGCTACCATCCCGCGATCATCGCGCACGCCTCCGCCACCCTGGCGGTCATGTTTCCCGGGCGGTTCTGGCTGGCTCCGGGCAGCGGCGAGAACACCAACGAGCACATCACCGGTGACGTGTGGCCGTCCAAGGATGTGCGCCAGCAGCGGCTCGAGGAGTCGGTGGAGGTGATCCGCCGGCTGCATGATGGCGAGGAAGTCACCCACCGCGGCCTGGTCACCGTGGAACACGCCCGGATCTGGGAGGTGCCCGAGCCCAAACCCGAGCTGATCGCCCCGGCCATCAGCGTCGAAACCGCCCGCCGCGCGGCGGCCTGGGCGGACGGCCTGATCACGGTCAATCAGCCGCCGACCCAGCTGGAGAAGGTCCTGGCGGCCTACCGGGACAATGGCGGCCGCGGCAAGGCCGCGCTGCAGGTACACCTGTCCTGGGCGCCATCGGAGGAAGCCGCCGTGGAAATCGGCCTGGACCAGTGGCGGACCAACGTCTTCCCGCCGCACGTCGCCGCGGACCTGGCGACGGCCAGGCATTTCGACGCAGTCAGCGAGCATGTGGGCGAAGACCAGTTGCGGCAGTCGGTCAACGTTTCGGCCGACACCAGCCGGCACGTTGAGTGGCTGCAGGAATACCTGGAGCTGGGGTTCGACGAGTTGTACCTGCACTTCGTCGGCCAGGAGCAGGAGCCGTTCATCAACGCGTTCGCCGAAAAGGTGCTTCCGCAGCTGCGCTGAGACCGCATGCGCAGGACGAAGAGAGGAAGCTGGCGTGAGAATCACGGACACATCGGACCTGTGGTGGAAGACCGCCGTCGTCTATTGCCTGGATATCGAAACCTACTTTGACAGCGACGGCGACGGCATCGGCGACTTCGCCGGACTCGCCGAGCGCGTGGACTATCTGGCGGACCTCGGCGTCACCTGCATCTGGCTGATGCCGTTCTACCCCACGCCGGACCGCGACGACGGGTACGACGTCACGGACTTCTATGGCGTGGACCGGCGGCTGGGCGACCACGGGGACCTGGTGGAGTTCCTGCGCACCGCCCGGGACCGCGGGATGCGGGTCATCGCCGATCTGATCGTCAACCACACGTCGGACCAGCATCCGTGGTTCCAGTCCGCCAAGCAATCCACGGACAGCCCGTACCGGGACTACTACGTGTGGCGTTCCGATCCGCCGCCGCCCACCTCCAAGCAGGTGGTGTTTCCGGATCAGGAGGACTCCATCTGGACCAAGGAGGAAACCACGGGGGAGTGGTACCTGCACCGCTTCTACAAGCACCAGCCGGATCTGAATGTCACCAATCCCGCGGTCCGGGACCAGATTGCCAAGGCCATGGGGTTCTGGCTGGAGCTCGGAATCAATGGCTTCCGGGTTGATGCTGTGCCGTTCTTCCTCGAGACCACCGGCGAAGAGCCGGAGGAACTGCCGGATCCGCACGAATTCCTGCGGGACCTGCGCCGCTTCCTGAACCGGCGCTCCGGAGAGGGGATCCTGCTCGGCGAAGTCAACCTGCCGTACAAGGAGCAGACGGCGTTCTTCGGCGGCAGTGAAGGCGACGAGCTCAATGTGATGTTCGACTTCATGGCCATGCAGAAGATGTACCTTGCGCTGGCGCGGCAGGACGCGCGGCCGCTGGCAGAGACGCTGGCCAAGCGCCCGGCCATCAACCCGGATAACCAGTGGGCCACGTTCGTCCGGAACCACGATGAGCTGACGCTGGACAAACTCTCCGAGGAGGAACGCCAGGAGGTCTTCGCGGCGTTCGGGCCCGAAGAGCGGATGCAGCTTTACGGGCGGGGGCTCAAACGCCGGCTGCCGCCGATGCTGGGCGGGGATCCGCGCCACATCAAGATGGTGTACTCGCTGCTGTTCTCGCTGCCCGGCACGCCGGTGCTGTACTACGGCGAGGAGATCGGGATGGGCGAGGATCTGGAGGCCGAGGGCCGGCTGGCAGTCCGGACCCCGATGCAGTGGACGGACGGTGAGAATGCCGGCTTCTCCACCGCGCCGCCCGGGGAACTCGTGTCGCCCCTGGTAGACGGCGGTTGCGGCCCGCAGTTGGTCAACGCGGCCCAGGCCAAACGTGACCCGGACTCACTGTGGAACTTCATGGCTACGCTGATCCGGCGGTATCGGGAATGTCCGGAGCTGGGGTGGGGCCGGTTCGAGTTGCTGCAGCAACCCGCCACATCGGTGCTAGCCCATCGCTGCACGTGGGAAACGGCCAGCCTTGTGCTGGTCCACAACCTGAGCCCGGAACCGGCGACCGTGACCATCGATCTGGCCACGGAGGAGGAACCTGCGGACAAGTTTGTGGGTTCCGGGCTGCTGGACCTGCTCGGCGACGACGACGTGGAACTGGCCGACGGCGGGACGTGCGAACTGCCGCTTGGCGGTTACGGCTACCGCTGGCTGCGGGTGCTGCACGCCGAGGACCGCCGGCTGCCCTAGGAGTCGTTCCTCCCGGAGAGGGGTGGGGGCGCAGCCGGCCTAACGGCTGGTCCGGAGCAGTCCGGCCCTGGCCATCGCGTCGGCATAGGCCGCATGGACTTCGTCGAGCCACTTCTGCTGGTCCGCGGGCTTACCCGCAAAAGCCCGGCCGCCGAGCGCACGGACCTTGTAGGTCTTGAAGCCGCGCTTCTGAATGTCCGGAATTTTCGATTTCAGCAGCAGGTCGGCCAGCTTCTGGGCCTCGCCGCCATGGGCGACCAGTGCCGAGGCCCGCGGGACCAGCCGCAGGAACTTCAGCAGCGGCTTGAGTCCTTCGGAAATCTGCGCGGCGGTGAGCTTGCCGTCCTGCTCGTCGAAGACGAACCAGGGGTACGCGTTCCACGGCATGACGTGCTCGGGACGAAGACCAACGGCCTCATAGACTTCCAGCGTCCGGGCGGCCGTCTCGTCGTCGTTCTCCGTAGAGATGAAGCGGGAGCCGGTGCCGGGTCCGGGACTGGCGAACAGGCTCACGATCCGGCACTCGTCCACATCATGCACCGGGTCAACGAAGGGTACTTCGCTGCCGGGCTTGCGCTCCACGAGGGACTCGCACAGTTGGTTCACTTCGGCGATATTCGGGTCGAACCGCCTGCTCCATTGTTGTTCTCGGTATGCCGGGTCTGCCATGCGTCGCATCAGAATTCCTTTGTGCCGGATCTACGATGAGCAGCTGTTGCTCTCCGACGGCGGCCGTCCCGCGGGGGACGACCGTCCATCTCCTGCTTCTCAGCCTACTACCGTTCGGCGGGCCCGGTCAGCGCCCCTCTGCGGAGCGGCCGAGGTTACTGGCCGCGGCGGGGAAGCCCGGTGCGCGCCATGGCGTCGCCGTAGGCAGCCTGCATGTCGTCAAGCCACTGCTGCTGCTTCTCGGGCGAGCCGGCAAACGGGCGGCCGCTGAGGGCGCGGACCTTATAGGTCTTGAAGCCGCGGCGGTAGATCATCCGGTTCTCGGTCTTGAGGAAAAGATTGGCCAGCTTCTGCGCTTCGGTGCCGTGGGCCACCAGCGCCGAAGCCCGGGGCACGAGCGCCAGGAAGCGCAGCAGCGGCTTGACGCCTTCGGCAATCTGGGCCGGGGTGAGCTTGCCTTCGGCGCCGGGCACCAGCCACGGGTAGGCATTCCACGGCATGACGTACTCGGGCCGCAGGCCGACCTGCCACTGGACGCCGAGCAGGCGTGTCACGGCGTCGTGGTCCCCGGCCGAGATGAAGCCGGAGCCGGTGTCGGGCGTGGGGCTGGAGAAGAGGCTGATGATCCGGCACTGGTCCGTGTCGTGCATCGGATCGATGTAGGGAACTTCGCTGCCCGGCTTGAGTTCCTTCAGGGAGTCGCACAGCTGGTTGACGTCGGCGACGTTCTCATCGTAGCGACGGTTCCAGAGCTGTTCCTGCTGAGTTTCTACTGCCAGACTTTGCATTGAGTGCGGTGTCTCCTACGGGATGCGAACGGAAGATAACGACGACGGGGCCTCGTCGAGTGGCTGGGATACCTCGCCGGAGAGCCCGGCTGGCTACATCCAGCGTACCAAGTGTTCATCCGGCATTTTTCTAACCGTCACCAATCCCCGGGGCGAACAGGGGACAGGTGTGACCAAAACCTCCCGCCCGGGTCCCGGACCTGCCGGCGTTCAGGCTGTACCGGCGGGCACCGGTCGGCTCAATGCTCCACCGGCATTTCATCGGCCAGCACGCTGGAAGCGTGCGGCAGAGTCTGCGCGTTGTAGTCGATGATCTGCCAGCCGCGCTCGGCATGCTTTTCCAATACGGTCCAGGCGCAGTTGGCCATACCGGCGAACATTTCGCGCAGATGGGGCGGTGCTTCGAAGAACGCCAGCAGGCCGCTGCGCAGGGCAGCGCCATGGCCAACCAGGACACCCGTCTCGCCGTCGTTCACTGCGGCGGCAGCTTCATCGATGACAGCCTTCATCCGCTCATTGACCTCCGAGGGGAGCTCGGCGCCCGGGACGCGGTAGTTCTCTTCGGAGAAGAACTTTTCGTAGATATCCGGGTGCTTCGACTGGAACTCGGCGAAGGTTGTTCCCTGCCGGATGCCCACGTGGTACTCCCGGAGCCGGGCGTCCAGCTCAAGGTCCCGGCCGGTCAGCGCGGCCAGTTCCTGCGCCGTGTCGCGGGCACGCTGCAGGTCGCTGGACCAGATGAAGGCCGGGTCGAAGGTTGCCAGCATCGCCGCCGCCTGCTTCGCCTGGATGCGGCCCGTGTCGTCCAAAGGCACATCCGCCTGACCCTGGGCTTTCTCCAGCACATTCCACTCGGTCTGCCCGTGGCGCCACAGCACCAGCCGGGGCCGCTGCCGCCGCGGGGACGGATGGGCGTTCTGCATCAATTTCTCCTTCTGGTGCCGTTGCGCCGGGGCGCCGAACCGCCGTCCTGAGGTGAGCGAACTCCATCCGGCTCCCCTCCGGGACGTCCGTCGAAGGAGCTGCCATCTCCTTTCAAAGTATTCACAGGGGCAGGACAGAAACGTAGGCTTCGTCTAGATCCTATCGACAGCCGGGACGGGGAATCCGGCCTCAGCACGAAAAGAGATCGGCATGCGCGAAGACCTGCGGCGGTGGTTTGCCAGCGGAAGCTACCAGGGCTCCCGGTATGCGGCGGAGCAACTGGCAGCCCAAAAAGACGGCCAGAAGGTGAGCGTAGTCCTGCCCGCCAAGAACGAAGCGGCCACGGTGGGGCAGATCGTTTCGGCGCTGCGCACCCGGCTGGTTGATGCCGTGCCGCTGCTGGATGAAATCATCGTCATCGACTCCAACTCCACGGATGCCACGTCCGCCGTCGCAGCCGCTGCCGGCGCCAAGGTTGCCCGCCAGGAGCACATCCTGCCGAAGCTGGGCAACGTCCCGGGCAAAGGCGAGGCGTTGTGGAAATCCCTCACGGTGGCTACCGGGGACATCGTGGTTTTCATCGACGCGGACCTGCATGAGTTCGACCCGCAGTTCGCCGTCGGAATGCTGGGGCCGTTGCTGAGCGAACCGCGCGTCCACTTCGTCAAGAGCTGCTACGACCGCCCGCTGAACAACGGGGTCACCGTAATGCCCGCCGGCGGCGGCCGCGTGACCGAGCTTGTGGCCCGGCCGCTGCTCAACCTCTTCTGGCCCGAGCTCGCCGGGATAGTGCAGCCGCTCGCGGGTGAGTACGCGGCCCGCCGGTCCCTGCTCGAGCGCATCCCGTTCGTTTCGGGCTACGGCGTGGAGATCGGCATGCTGATCGACGTGCTCGAAGCAGTGGGGCTGGAGGGCATGGCGCAGGTGGACCTGGGCGTGCGCTGCCACCGGAATGCCACGGATGCGGACCTGTCCAAGATGGCGATGCAGGTGCAGCTGACCGTCCAGTCCCGGCTGTTCCGCAGCGGGCTCGTAGCGGCCGCGCCGGCGTCGGCGCCGCTGACCCAGTTCCTGCGCGAGGGCGACCGGTTCATCGAGGAAACCTGCGAGATCGAAATCTCCGAACGTCCGCCCATGATCGAGATTCCCGACTACCTGCTGACCGCGGGCAAGGCCAGCTAGGCCATGCGGATCCTGGTCAATGCCGGCCCCTGGCTCCCGGTTCCGCCGGAGGGCTACGGCGGGATCGAAACCGTCCTGGCCACGCTGATCCCGGAGCTGCGCCGCGCCGGCGTCCATGTCACCCTTGCCACCGTGGGGCCGAGTTCCATTGAGGCCGATGACTACCTGCGGCCGTTGGACGAGCCGCAGTTCCGCTCCATCGCGATGCCGTACAACCAGGTCTCCGGCATTGCCCACGCGCACATGCATGCGTTGGTGAATGCAATGTACGACGGCGGCAGCTGGGATCTCGTGCACGACCACCTTGAGGTGGTGGGGCCGGCCATCTTCGCCGCGATGGGCGTCTCGGCGCCGCCGGTCCTGCAGACGTTGCACTGGGACCTGGCCAAACACGCCGCGTTCTATTCCACGTTCAACGGGCGTGGCCGGGTGCGGTTCGCTGCCGTCTCGCAGTCCCAGCTGGAGCGCGCTCCCGAGCAGCTGCAGCGCCAGGCGATCGGCGTGGTCCCGCTGGCCCCGGCCCCGGCACTGGAGGTCCAGGTGGAGCCGGGCGACCACGCGCTGCTGCTCGCCCGGATCACCCGCGACAAGGGCCAGGACACCGCCGTGCGGATCTGCGCGGCGGCCGGCATTCCGCTGGTCCTGGCCGGTCCGGTGGCCGGCATCAACGACCCGCAGGAACTGGACCGCCGGCTCGCCGAGGGGGACAACGCCCTTGCCGCCCACCCCGACGTGAAGTACCTCCTCACCGAAGTCCGTCCGCTGCTGGACGGCTGCCGCGCCCGCTGGATCGGCGGCGTGGCCGGCGAGGCGAAGGAGCGGGTGCTGCGCTCGGCCCGGGTGCTGCTGGCGCCGAACCGCTGGGCCGAACCCGGGGCAACGGGAGTGGTGGAGGCGCTCTCCCGGGGCGTGCCGGTGGTCGGCACGCCGCTGGGCGTGCTGCCTTCGCTGGTAGACCACGGCCGCACCGGCTACCTGGCCGCCGGCGAGCCGGACCTCGCCCAGTACCTGCAGAAGCTGGACGGCATCGATCCGCAGGACTGCCGCGCCGCCGCCGCGGACTGGACGCCGCAGGCCATGGCCGCGCACTACCTCGAACTGTACGAGAAGCTCATCCGGGAGGCCGCATGACCACCAGCATCGCCTTGATCGGCGCGGGATCGGTGGGGCGCCGCCATGCCGGCGTCCTGAACTCGCTGCCCGGTGTCAGGCTCGCCAGCATTACCGACGCCCACGAGCCCGCGGCCCAGGCGCTGGCAGGCGAGCTCAATCTGCCTGCCTTCACCAGCCCCGAAGCAGCGCTCGATGCCGTCGAAGTGGACGCGGTGTACGTCTGTGTACCTCCTTTCGCCCATGGTCCCGGGGAACGCGCGGCGCTGTCCAGAGGCCTGCCGTTGTTTGTGGAAAAGCCGGTGGGGCTTGGCCGGGACGTGGCCGAGGAAATCGGTGCCTTGGTGGAAGAGAGCGGGGTGGTGACCGGAACCGGCTACCACTGGCGCTGCATGGACTCTGTTGAGCACGCCCGGAAGCTGCTGGCGGACGCCCCGCCGCTGCTGGCCAACGGCTACTGGCTGGACAAGCGTCCGCCCGTGCCATGGTGGGGCCGGATGGACCGCTCCGGCGGGCAGGTGGTCGAGCAGCTCACCCACGTGCTGGACACCGCACGCTTCCTGCTCGGCGAGGCCGTGGAAGTCTACGCCGCCGGACTCCGCCGCGCGCTGGAAGAAACCGCGCCTACCGATGAAGTGACAGGCCCGCGCGAGGACTACGAAGAGGTCGACGACGCCACCGCGGCGACCGTGCGGTTTGCCTCCGGAACCGTGGCAACGCTGGCTGCTACCTCCGTGCTGGCCGCCAAACACCGGGCGTCCCTCCACACGGTCAGCCGCGGGCTGTACCTGGAGCTGTCCGAAGAGGGCCTGAGCAGCTTCGACGGCTCGGTCCGGACGGACATGAAGTGCGGCGAAGACCCGCGGATCGCCGTGGACCGGGAATTCATCGAGGCGGTGCGCGGTGAACGCGAATCCACCCGGGTGCCGTATGCCGAAGCCCTCCGCAGCCACCGGCTGGCGTGCGCCATCGCCGAATCCGCGCGGACCGGGGCGCCGGTGAAGCTCCAGCCGGACCCGCTGACGGAACGGAGGCCAGATCTGGGGGCGGAGCCGGCACCAGTCCGGCCTTCGGCAATACTGCTTACCGACCTGCCCGCCGCCGGCAAAGCAACGGATCCGCGGTCCCTGACGGCGGCGAACCGGCGTCGTAATTTGGTTGTTTCTGCTGCCGGAAGCGTCGAGATTGTCGACGAGGAGCTTCCTGAGGTGCCTGACGGCGGCGTCCTGCTGGAGACCCTGGCCACCGGGCTCTCGGCGGGCACGGAGCTGGCCTTCGTCAAGGGCAATCACCCCGGGCTGAGTTCACGGCTGCATCCCGAGCTGAGCCTCTTCCTGCCCGGCTCGCCCGGCACGGGGTATCCGGTGCGCCGGCTCGGGTACATGGAGGTGGCGAAAGTGGTGCGGTCCCGCACCGACGCGTTCGCCGAGGGGGACGTGCTCGCCTCGGCCTACGGGCACGCCACCGCGCATGTGGCCGACCCCCTGGCCGAGCATCTGGTGCCGCTGCCCGCGCAGCTGGATCCGCTGCTGGGCGTTTTCGTCGCGCACTTCGGGCCGATCTGCGCCAACGGGCTCCTGCACGCGGCCGCGGATGCCACCGGCGGCATGGTCCGCGGGCTGCAGGACGGCGTCGAGGGGCGTCTTGTCCTGGTCACCGGAGCCGGGCCGATCGGCCTGATGACTGCGCTGTTCGCCTCGTCCTTGGGGGCGCGTGAAGTGGCGGTGGCGGACGCCGATCCCCGCCGCCGGCAGCTGGCCGAGGAGCTGGGCTTCCTCGCTGTGGACCTCGACGACGATCCGGGCAGGCTGCTCAAAACCCGCTGGCGGCACGGCCCCGGAGACCGCGGCGCCGACGTCGTCTTCCAATGCCGCGGCCGCGCCGAAGCGCTTCACGCGGCCCTGCGCGCAGTCCGGCCGCAGGGCACGGTGATCGACCTGGCCTTCTACACCCAAGGTGCGGACGCGGTGCGCCTGGGCGAGGAGTTCCACCACAACGGGCTGAGCCTGCGCTGCGCCCAGATCGGCCGGACGCCCCGCGGCCTGTCCGCGCAGTGGGACCGCGGGCGGCTGTCCGCCGAGACGATCAAGCTGCTGCGCTCGCACGGGGACCTGATCCGCAAGCACTTCGTGACGGACGTGGTGCCGTTCGAGGACGGGCCGGACCTCATGCATCAGGTGGCCCGGCGCGAACGGCACGTGATCACCGCGGTCTTCGCCGTGTCGCCGCTGCTGCTCTGACGCTGTCTGGCGCTGCTACTTGGCCATCGACTGGTCCACCGCGGCCAGCAGGCGGTTGAATCTGGCGTTGCCCTCCAGCTCGTCCAGCAGCACCGCCCGGCCGGCGGAATCCGCCAGCGGCACCTGCCAGTTCGGGTAGACCTCCGCGGTGGTGCCGGGCTGGTTCTGCACCCGGCGCTCGCCGACCGCGTCCACCAGTGCCACGCCCAGCAACACCGACGGCGACTGCGCCAGCAGCCGGTGCAGCGCCTCGATCTGCTCCTCTTCGCCGGCCTGCCCGTCCGCCGGCAGCAGCCCGCGGCTGCGCGCCAACTTAAGGAAGGACGCCAGCGAGGCGTCATGCTCGGCCCGCTCCTCGGCGACCGGCCGCTCCAGCAGCCCGAGCGATTCGCGCAGCACCACGTGGTCCCCGGCGAGGAACCCCGCGGTCGGCGGCAAGTCGTGGGTGTTGACGCTGGCGAGGCAGTGCACCCGGTACTTTTCCGGCGGTAGGGGAGCGCCGTCGTCGTTCTCGAACCAAAGAATGGAGGTCCCGAGAATGCCCCGTTCCGCCAGGTAGTCCCGCACCCACGGCTCGAAGGTGCCAAGATCCTCGCCGATAACGACGGCGCCGGCGCGCTGGGCCTCGAGCGCCAGGATCCCAATCAGCGCCTCGTGGTCATACTGCACGTACGCGCCGCGGGCCGGACCGTTGCCGGCCGGCACCCACCAGAGCCGGAAGAGGCCCAGGATGTGGTCCACCCGGACGCCGCCGGCATGCCGGAGCACGGTCCGCAGCATGTCCCGGAACGGCGCGTAGCCGGCCTCCGCCAGCCGGCGCGGGTGCCAGGGCGGCTGCGACCAGTCCTGCCCCAGCTGGTTGTACATGTCCGGCGGCGCGCCAACGCTGACGCCCGGCGCCAGCGAGCCGCGCAGCATCCACGCGTCCGCGCTGGACAGGTCCGCCCCAACGGCCAGATCGTGAACCACGCCGAGGCGCATGCCGGCCAGTTTCGCGGCGCGCTGCGCGGATTCGAGCTGCTCGTCGCAGAGCCACTGCAGCCAGCGGTGGAAATCGATCCGGCCGGCGAGCTCGCTCCTCTTGCCGTCCATCACCGCGGTGCCCGGCGCCGCCGCGGGATCATGCCAGAGCGGATGGTCCGCGGGCAGCTCCTCGCGCAGCGCGCACCAAAGGGCGAAGTCCTCCAGCCCCTGGCCAGCCTCGGCGCAGAACTTCTCGAAGGCGCGCTGCCGCGCCGGCGACCGCTTCGCCTGGTACAGCAGCTCCAGGGCTTCCAGCTTCGCCGCGTAGACGGTGTCCCGGTCCAGCCGGTCCGCCTGCCCGTTCAGCCGGCGGGACTCTGCCGCGAGGGCATCGATCCGTGCGCGCTGGTCCGCGGCCAGGTAGGCCAGCTCCGGCACGGCCTCGATCCGCAGGTAGAGCGGGTTGAAGAACCGGCGGGTGGACGGCGAATACGGGGACGGCTGCACCGGCGGCGCGGGCTCGGCGGCGTGCAGCGGGTTCACCAGGACGTAGTCCGCACCGCGTGCACCGCTGATCGCGGCCAGATCCGCCAGATCCTCGAAGTCGCCGATGCCCCAGGACCGCGTGGACCGCGACGAGTACAGCTGCGTGGCCAGGCCCCAGCCGGGGCGCTGTTCCAGCGGATCCGCGGTGGTCAGCCGCGCGGGCGTCACCACCAGGACGGCTTCAGCGCGGATGCTCTCAGTCCCGCTGCCGGTCCCGCCGTTCTTCCCACGGCCAGTCCCGCCGTCCGCCGCGCTGTCCGCCCCGCCGCCGATCCCGCCGCCGGTCTCTACGACCAGCGTGTGCCAGCCCAGCGGCAGCTCGGGCGGAACAGCGAACATGATCCGGTCGGTCAGCACGCCGTCCACCATCCGCGGCTGCGTCGGAACGGTCCGCTGTTCGGGCAGCAGCACCAGCCCGTCCTCGCCCACGATCCGCACCCGCACCTCGGCGCCGTGTGGCACATGGACCGGAACAAGCGTCTCCTCGCTGTCGCCGGCCCCGCCGTCGTTGTTTGTGCTTCCGTCCTTAACCACGACGGCGGGCGGCAGCATCCGCCGCCACGGCCCCAGCTCCGCGTCCGCCAAAGAGGCCCGCACCTGCTCATCGGTCCCGGCCGGAACGCCGAGCGCGGCCAGCACCTTGACCAGGGTTTCCGGGTCCACGTCATACGGGAGCCCATCCCACCCTGTGAACTTCGTGCCCACGCCGTGGGCCTGGGCGAGCCGGTGCAGCCTCGCCTCGTTGATCGTCGGGTCCGCCGTCTTCTGGGTCACTGTCATCTAGTCCGCCTCGTTCGCCCGGCTATGTCAGGTTCAGGTGCGCTGCACGGGGCAGCCTGGTCTGATTATTGCAGTGGGGCCGTTTTATTGCAGGGGACCCGCGGCGTTTGGCCGCGTGTGAACTGGTCCCCGAAAGTTGGACTCGTAAACTAAAACCTTATGCTGCGAGGGCTTGGGTCCGGTATTCGACCGGGCTCAAGCCCTCGAGTCGTGAGTGGGTCCTGACGTTGTTGTACCAGTGAATGTAGTCATCCAGCTCGGCGGTGAACGCGTCGATGGTGGTATATCGGGTGTGGTGGAACATCTCTTCCTTGAGGTGGCCGAAGAATCCTTCGATGACCGCGTTGTCCAGGCAGGTTCCCTTTCGGGACATCGACTGCGTCGCCCCGGCTCCTGCGAGCAGGTTCCGCCAGGAGACGTGTTGGTACTGGAATCCTTGGTCTGAATGGACCAGCGGATGCTCGCCGGGCCGGAGCGTGGACAGCGCCTCTTGCAGGGACGTGTTCGTCAGCTGCAGTGCGGGCGACGTTCCCCATGTGTATGCGACGATGGAGCGGTCGAAGAGGTCCATTATCGGGGAGAGGTAGACCTTGGACTCGCCGACGCGGAACTCGGTCACGTCGGTGACCCATTTCTCGTTCGGCTCCTCCGCGTCGAAGTCACGGTCCAGCAGGTTCGGCGCGATCTGCCCTGCTTCGCCCTTGAATGAGTTGTAGCGCCGGCGCCGGCGGACATGGCTGAGAAGGCCCAGCTGGCGCATGAGCTTCAGCACGGTCTTCTTCGCGACCTGCCAGCCGGATTTCACCAGTTCGCCATGGATACGGCGGTAGCCGTACCGGCCTTTCGCTTCCTTGACGGCGTCCCGAATCACGGTCTTCAGCCCGGCCTGCGGATCCGGCAGGGCCAGCCGGCCCTGATGGTAGAAGAAGGTCGAGCGGGCGAGTCCGGCGACGTCGAGCAGCACGTCCAACGGGTGCGCGGCCTTGAGGGCGACAACGGCTTGGACCTTCACCGTCGTCCTTGCTCCCTCAAGGCCCGCAATTTTCCCAGGTAGGCGTTCTCCGCCCGCAACCGCTCATTCTCCCGGCGCAGCTTAGTCAGCTCGGATTCCTGACGCTCCGGACTCGCGGGAGTCCCTCGTGGGCGTCCCTTGGGCTTGGGCCGGAGCCCGTCTTCACCCTCGGTGCGGTAGATGATCAGCCAATTCTCGATGAGCCGGGGCGAGGACAGATCGAACTCCTGCGCCAACCCGAGCTTCGATTCGCCCGCCAGGACGCGCCGCACGATGTCGCGTTTGAACTCGAACGAAAAGGTTCTCTTGGTCGGCTTGGTCACCAGCGCTCCACTCCCACGAATCCGCCACCGATGATACAAATTCTTGATCGCCCTATGGCTTGCCTGCAGCTGTGATGCCACGGCTTTATACCCATACCCTGCATCAAACAACGCTACCGCTTCTGCGCGCCGGGCCTCGGATAATGAACTGCTTGCGTACATGAAACTGCTCCCCAGAAATCGGATCTGATTTATCAGTCCAACTTCTGGGGAGCAGTTCACGTGTTACACGGGGCTGCTGCCATGCCCAAGCCAGGTCTTACAGCCGCGGCCTGCCAGCCCAGCGCGCCGCCTTCATCGACAGGTGGAGCTCGAGCCGTACCCTGCCCTTGAGCGGGTCCGCGCCGATGATCGAGCGCACGCGCGCCAACCGGTTGTAGACGCTACTGCGATGCAGGTGCAGCTGGGCGGCCACGTCCGCCACCGAGCCGTCCGTGTCGAAGAGCAGTTCCAGCACCGGTAGCAGTTCGGCATTGCGGTCCTGCTCCTGCAGGTCGGCAAAGTGCACGGAGCGCCCGGGCAGCGCGCCCTTGCCGGTGGCGAGGAACTGGTACACCCCGGTATCCCGGTAGTCCGTGAGCGGGCCGATCTGCGGGTCCACGGCAGCCGCCTGCACCGCGGTCTTGGACTGTTCGTAGGCTTCCGGCAGCCGGCGCAGGTCCGTGAACGGCTCGCTCAGGCCCAGCATGTCCGGCCGCTCCGGGTGCCCGCCGCGCAGCGAAATCTCCGCCCCGTACCGCTTCAGGATTTCGGCGTGCTCGGCCCGGCCCGGCAGATCGCGGAAGAGGATGACGGCATGCTGTTGCGTGCCCGCGCTGAACAACGCCGGCCTGATCCCGACCGTGGCCTGCAGCGCCGAAATCCGCTGCAGCAGCACCGAGGCCTCCGGATCGGCCTGCTCCGCCAGCGCCGTGTCCGGGTCCTCGATCCGCTCCATCATGCTGCCCACCGTCCAGGGCGAACGGCCCTGGACCTCGGGCCAGCCCGCCACACTTTCGACGGCGGCAGCGTCACCTTCGCAGGCGGCGAGGAACTCCGCTTCGCGCCGCCGTCGGGCGTCCGATTCCGGCGTATTGGTATCCAGCAGCTGCTCCGCCAGCCGGTCCAGCAGCGGGCGGACCCCGGGCAGCGCCGCGAGGATCGCGTCCGGCGCCTCCTCGTCCTGCTCGTGCAGCACCCACAGGTAGCCCACGCGGAAACCGCGCACCAGCAGCGGAACGCAGACCCGGCCGTGCATGCCCAGCGACGCGTTGGCCGGAACCACCACCGGCCGCACCGCCGTCGCAATCCCGTGGCTCAGCTGCCAGGCACTGACATCGGCCGGCACCTTCTTGCTCAGCAGGAAGTTCACCCGCACCTGGTCCGCCGAGGCCTGATGGCTGCTGTAGGCGATGAGGTCGCCGTCGAGATCCTCAACGGAAACGCCGTGGCCCAGCGCCTGCGCAATCTCCTCCACAGCACGTTCGGCATCGGGACTCTGCATCGGGCCTCCTGGTGGTGGTTGGTCTGCCTCCAGTCTAGGGAAGCCGGACAGACAGGGGGCGACACTTGGCGCGCGCCGACGCGACATTTGTCGATTGCCGCCATTGCTGGCAGTGTGGTAGCGGTCACATTGCTTGCCGGGCGCTGGCCCCTTTGAATGCCCTGCTGTTCCCTGCAATGGCGCGGATCCGGGCAGGCGGAGCGGTTTGCTGCGTCCGCCTGGTGCTCCACTGTTGGCGAAGCGTGCGGCGAGGTCGCTGCGGAAGGCAAGGAACGACGTCGTAAATCGGGTCCTACAGTTAACTCATCGCCGGTTCCGGCGCAGTTTCAACCTTTTCGATAGCGCTCTTGGCTATTTCGCACACCTAGATACGGAGGCTCCCGATGATCATCGGCGTTCCCAAGGAAATCAAGAACAACGAATTCCGTGTGGCCATCACGGCCTCCGGCGTACACGAACTGCGCAGCCGCGGACATGTTGTGCTGATCGAAGCCGGCGCAGGTGCCGGGTCGCGGATCGACGACGCAGAGTACACGGCCGCCGGTGCCGAGCTGGTCGACACCGCTGACGAGGTGTGGGCCCGCGCCGACATGGTCATGAAGGTCAAGGAGCCCATCGCCTCCGAGTACCGCCACTTCCGTGAGGGCCTGGTGCTCTTCACCTACCTGCATCTGGCCGCCGAGCCGGAACTGACCCGCGCGCTGCTGGACTCCGGTGTCACGGCCATTGCCTATGAGACTGTCCAGACGGCCAACGGCGCCCTGCCGCTGCTGGCCCCGATGAGCGAAGTGGCCGGACGCCTCTCGGTGCAGGTCGGTGCGCAGTCCCTGACCGTTCCCGCCGGTGGCCCCGGCATCCTGCTTGGCGGCGTCCCCGGTGTCCGTCCGGCCAAGGTCACCGTGCTCGGTGCCGGTGTCGCGGGTACCAACGCTGCGGCGATGGCCGTGGGCATGGGGGCCGATGTGACCATTCTCGACATCAATATCAACCGCCTGCGCGAGCTCGACGCCCAGTACGCGGGAAAGCTCAAGACCCTCGCCTCCAACAGCCTGGAGATCGAGCGCGCGGTTGTTGAGTCGGACCTGGTGATTGGTTCCGTGCTCATTCCCGGCGCCAAGGCGCCGAAGCTTGTCAGCAACGAACTTGTCGCCAAGATGAAGCCCGGCAGCGTTCTCGTCGACATCGCCGTCGACCAGGGCGGCTGCTTCGCAGACAGCCGCCCGACCACCCATGCGGAGCCGACATTCCGCGTCCACAATTCGCTGTTCTACTGCGTCGCCAATATGCCCGGCGCCGTTCCGAACACCTCCACCTACGCCCTCACCAACGTCACGCTCCGCTATGCCGTAGCGCTAGCGGATCTGGGCGTGGAAGCTGCGCTGGCCAAGGACCCGGCACTCGCCGCGGGCCTGAATGTCGCGGCGGGGCAGGTCACGCACCGTTCCGTTTCCGAGGCCCACGGGCTGGAACTGGCTTCCGCTAATCGGGAGCTCGCGGGCGTCTAGCCGGTTCTTTCTCGCTGGGGTGCCAGCGGATCATCGTGATCGTCCAATGGGGCGGCGGTACTGTACCGCCGCCCTGTTGGTTTTAAGGCGTCTTCACCTTCTGTTAAAGTGATGGCCACCGAACTGTAGTCGCTTCTGCTGCTAAGTTGTAAGATTGTCTGCAATGAGACAGGCGGTGGCTCGTGCGCCGCCTGCCAAGGATCCACTGCCGAAAGCAAGGAAGCCATGGCAAAGAGCAGATTTATCGAGCCCCTGATCCAGGAGTCGACGCCGGCGATTATCGCCCGGAAGCTTAGGTACGCCATCGGCCACGGGGAGCTCGAGCCGGGCCAGCAGTTGGGGGAGGCGGAGTTGGCCCGCGACCTGGGGGTCAGTCGGGGTCCCCTCCGTGAAGCGATGCAGCGGCTCACGCAGGAAGGCCTGCTGGTCAGCATCCGCAACCGCGGTATTTTCGTCACCGAACTGGGCCCTTCGGATATCGTCGATATGTATTTGGCGCGCACCGCCGTCGAACGCGCGGCCGGACTGAAAATCATTGAACTGGAGGGTCGGCACAAAGAGGTCTCTGCGGCCCTGCACGAAGTGACCGACCGGATGGCCGAGGCGGTTGCCGCAGGGGAGCGGGGCGCGGTCCTGAGCGACCTGGACATCGAGTTCCATGAACTGCTGGTGGCGATGGCGCACAGCATCAGGCTGTCGCGGATGCACAACACCCTCATCACCGAGACGCGCATGTGCATGGCGGCACTGGAAGACACCGGGTACACCCCTGAGGCCCGGCTGGCCGAGCATGTTGCGATTGCGGCCGCTATCGGAGCCGCGGATGTGCCGGTGTTCCACAAGCTCCTGGCCGAGCACATGGATGACGCCGTGGAGAAAATCTCACGCAGCATGGTGCTTGCCGAAGAGGCCGCCTCTGATGAAGGGGCCTCCACGGCTGCTGTGGCAGGCTAATTGGCGTCACTACGGCGGTCTGTTCGCGACTCTCGCGCTTTCTCGCCGCGACTTTAACCGCTCGTTTCGGGGCGCCACTTTAAGTGCTCGCCTGGCCAGGTTCTGAGACGTGCTGCTTCTGGCGCTGAGGGATATCAACAGCCGGCCTCCAATCGTTGTGTCCTCCATCACTCCACGATAGAATCGAAAGTATGTTCGAGTCAATCGTTCCAGCAGAGATGGATCCGGTGAAGCCGGTTCCCGGTGATCCGGGTGCCGCCCTGGTCCGCTCAATGATCCTGGAGCTGGCGAACATGGACCCCGACGTCTCCGAAGGCGTACGGATCGACCGGATCGCCGCCCTGGAAGAGCTCAAGGCCGCCTCGGCTGCGGGGCAGGCCCGCGAGACCGAGGCGTTTGTGGCCTCCCGGCGGGAGGCCCGGGCGGCGGCCGGGGTCCCGGTGGAGCGGCGGGGCCGCGGCCTGGCGAAGGAGATCGGGCTGGCCAGGAAGGATTCGCCGAACCGGGGCGGTAAGCACCTGGGGATGGCGACCACGCTGATCCGGGAGATGCCTCACAGCTATAGGGCGTTGGCGGAGGGCCGGCTGAACGAGTGGCGGGCGACCATCCTGGTCCGCGAGACCGCGTGCCTGAGCGTGGAAGACCGCGCCAAGGTTGACCGGGAGTTGTGTGCTGATCCGAAGACGCTGCAAGGGTGCGGGGACAAACAGATCGGGGCGATGGCGAAGCAGGCCGCGTTGCGGCTGGATCCGTTGTCGGTGGTCCGGCGGGCCGCGAAAGCCGAAACCGAACGCCATGTGTCCTGTCGTCCGGCGCCGGATACCATGGTCCAGGTGAGCTGCCTGGTGCCGGTGACACAGGGTGTGGCCGTGCTCGCGGCCCTGACCAGGGAAGCCGACCGGTTGAAGGCGCAGGGCGATGAACGCTCCCGGGGGCAGCTGATGGCCGACATCTTCGTCGAACGCGTCACCGGCCAGCCGGCCGAGAACCCGGCAAAGATCGAGGTCCAGCTGGTCATGACCGACCGCACCCTGTTCCAGGGCGATTCCGAACCGGCGCACCTGGCCGGGTACGGCATCGTCCCCGCCCAGTGGGCCCGGAACCTGATCCGCACCGAAGACACCGACACCGACAACGTGAACGGCAGCGCCGGCACGGACACCATCGACGCCGGCAACCCGGTAAATGGTGCTGCCAAGGACGACGGCGGTGCTGGCACAGCCTATCCCGGCACCGGGGACGGCGCTACGGCATCCGGTCCGCCAGGAACTGGCGAACCGGAACCGGTCATCGATACTGCTGCCGGGAACGGAGATACCGGCGACAGCGACGCCGGCATTACAGGAGAAGCCGGCACGGCGACCGGGCCTCCCGGTCCGAAGCGAAGAGCCTCCGGCGATGACGCTGAGGTGGAAGTGTGGGTGCGACGGCTATACACGGCGCCGGGTACCGGGCAGTTGCTCGGGATGGATTCGCGGGCGCGGTTGATGCCGGCCGGCATGCAGCGGGTGATCCAGGCCAGGGACCAGCTCTGCCGCACACCGTGGTGCGATGCGCCGATCCGCCACCACGACCACGTCGTGCCCTGGCGCAACAACGGGGAGACCAGCGAGATCAATGGTCAAGGCCTATGTGAGGCCTGTAATCTCGCGAAGGAATCAGGGGGCTGGCACGCCCAAAACGTCCCCGGGCCACGGCACACCGTCGAAACGACCACGCCGACAGGGCACACCTACCTATCGACCGCACCGCCGCTGCCCGGCACACCACCGGCAAAGGAGCAGCCTGGCGAGCTGCCGGAGCCGGTGTCAATCTTCGAGCAGGCGCTCGGCCGCATCGACTTCCTCTACTACCGCGCAGCCTGAGCCACTCTCGTTGAGGTGTTTCGGGTCAGCAGCGGCAAACGCAAAGCGGGACTCCGGAACCCGGAGCCCCGCTTTGAGGTCAAGGACGCAACGAATACTCGCCTAGGCTTGGTAGCTCGCCCGGCGGGCCTCGGCATCCTCGCGGTTCTGCTCAACATAAATAGGCTTCGGCGCGCCTACGGACTCCGGTACCCCAGGAAGCGTCTCGCCGCGCAAAGTGGCCTGCGAAGTTTCGCGCATGCACAGGATGCTGATGAGGCCGATGAGTCCTGCGATCGCCATGTACCAGCCCGGAACCAACTGGTTGCCGGTTGTCTCGATCAACTGGTTGGCCACGGTCTGCGACGGTCCGGCGAAGAACGCGGTGGAGAAGTTGTAGCCGATGGCGAAGCCGCTGTAGCGGACATAGGTCGGAAACAGCGCCGGCAGTGTCGAGGAGACAGACGAAACCAGAATCACCAACAGGATGCCAAGCACCGCCAGGCCGAGGAACTGCAGCAGCAGGCTGGGTGTGCCCAGCAGCATGATCGACGGGACGGACAGCAGCATGTAGCCACCGGCTGCCACGAGCAGCAGCGGCTTGCGGCCGATGCGGTCGGACAACGCGCCCATGGGCGGGATCGCCACGAGCATCAGCGCCATGATCGCCACAAGCATCCAGTTGCCTTGCGCCGTGCTGTGTCCGAGCTGGCCGCTGAGGTACGTGGGCATGTAGCCGAGGATCAGGTAGAACGCCACGTTCAGCAGGACAACGAAACCGGCCAGCACCAGGATCTGCCGCCAGTTGTTGACCAGCACGTGCCGCAGCGGGGAGCGCGTGGTCTCGGCGTGCTCGGAAGCCTCGGAGAACACAGGCGCCTCGCCCAGCCGGGTCCGGATCCACAGGGCCGTCAGGCCGAGCGGGATGGTGAGCAGGAACGGCAGGCGCCACCAGCCGTCCTCCATGCCTTGGTCGCCCACCAGTGTAATCAGCGTGGTGCAGACAACGGCAGCAAGCATGAAGCCCACGGTGGTGCCGAACTCCAGGAAGGAACCCAGGAAGCCGCGGCGGCGGTCCGGCGCGGATTCGGCCATGTAGACGGCAGCGCCGCCATACTCGCCGCCGGCGGAAAAGCCTTGCACCAGGCGGCAGATGAGCAGCAGGATCGGGGCGAGAACGCCCACCGTGCTCAAGGTAGGCAGCAGGCCGATTGCTCCGGTGGCCAGCGTCATCATCAGCACGGTCAGGACCATGACCTTCTGCCGGCCCACCTTGTCGCCCAGCGGCCCAAGGATGATACCGCCGAGCGGCCGGACCAGGAAGGACAGCGCCAGGGTGGCCAGCGTCAGTGTGACGCCCAGGCCGCCGTCGCCGGCTTCGGAACCGAAGAAGTTCACTGCCATGTAAATGGTGAGGTAGCCGTAAACCCCGTAATCGAACCATTCCACGGCGTTACCGAGGGCGGAACCGAGGATGGCACGGTGGAGCGTTTTCTTGGCTTCCGGCGTCGTTGGCTCGGATCCGGGCGCGAGTTGCTGCTCCGGATAATCATTTCGTATTGGCTCAGAACGGGTCACGGGCGTTCTCCTTCTAGGAGCGAATTTTTCGAATCCGGCATGTCGTTGACCGTATGCCTCAAGAAGCGCAGGCACAACAATGCGAAAGTACGTGCGGCTGTGGTAAGTTCGGCCAGCCCTACGGACTCATCAATCTGGTGGGCCTGGTCGTTCAACCCGCCCGGCCCCAGCACGATTGCGGGAATGCCGTAGTCCCTGACGATGAAGCCGCCGTCGCAGGCCGCAGTCCAGCCGCTGATGCGGGTTTCGCCGCCGGCGGCCAGCACACTGTTCACCGCCGCGGAGACCAACGGATGGTGCTCCGGAGTTCGGAAGCCGGGCATTTGCATAGTCAGTTCGGCGTCTACGCTGATGCCGTCCGTATCAATACCTGCTTCACCGATGCTGCGCAGCAAGCTGGCCAGAATGTCCTCGGGATCATCGTCGGGCATGAGCCTGCGGTCCACGGACATGTGGCAGGACGGCGCCACCATCGAGGTGCCTTCCCCGCCTTCGATGCGCCCAACATTCCAGGTGCCGCTGCCCAGAAGCGGATCCTGATCCTGCTGCAGCGCGTCGTGGTCCGCCCGGATCAGCTCGCAGATCCTTGCGGCGGCGCTGATCGCGTTCCGCCCATCCGCGGGACGGCCGGAATGCGCGGGCTTGCCTGTGATCTCGAGTTCGATGTAGCTGTCGCCGCGGCAGGCGATGACGGTTTCCATGTCGGTCGGCTCGGCCACCACGCATCCGAGGTAGCTGTGCGGCAGCCCACCCGACGTCAGGGCACGGATGCCCAGGCCGAGATCCTCTTCGTCCACGGTGCAGACCAGGGTGACAGGGCCGGAAAGTACGACGCCGGAGCGCTTCAATGCGTCCATCGCACCGACAACTGCTGCCAGTCCCCCCTTCATATCCGTGGAGCCGCGGCCGTACAAGCGGCCGTCTGCTACTACGGCTTCGAAGGGCGGCCGGGACCAACCTGGCCCGGCCGGGACGACATCGGAATGGCCCAGGAACATCAGGCCCGGTCCGAGCGCCGATTTGCTGTCCGGTGGGAGAAGCGTCAAGAGAATATTCGGGCGGTCCGGAGCCACGGGCTGGATGTCCACCTCGAAGCCTAGGCGCGTGGCCTCGGCTTCGAGCACGGCCGCCGTGGCGAGTTCGGTGCCGCCGGGGTTCTCGCCGCCGGCGTTCACCAGCCTTTCCGTCAGGGCGATGATCTCATCCAGCCGGATATGGTCGAGGACTTCCTGTTCGTCCCGGGTGGGCGCCTGGGCGTCCGCGTTGACGCCGAGAGCGGCCGCCATCTACCGCGCTCCTGAGGAGGCAGCCGTACCGAGGGGCATCTCTGACCTCGCCTTGTCCAAAGCGCTGGTGAGGCGTTCGATGCCAACCTCGATCCGCTCCGGCGTGCAGGAAGCGAAGCAAAGCCTGAAAGCGTCCGTGAACCGTCCGGTGGGGGACAGGGCCGGTCCTGGAATGAAGGCCACGCCTTCCGCCAGTGCGATGTCGAAGAGGCGCTGCGAATTGATCTTCGCGTCCTCGCCCTGCAGCGTGACCCAGAGGAAGAAGCCGCCGTCGGGATTGGTAGTACGCACCCGGTCGCCCAGATGGCGGTCGATGCTGGCGAGCATGGCCTCCTTGCGGCTGTGGTACTCGCGGCGCAGCCAGTTCAGGTGCTCGTCCAGGCCGCCGCGCAGGATGAATTCGGCCACCAGGTGCTGGGCCGGAACGTTGGTGCAGGTGTCCATGGCCTGCTTGGCGTTGATCACCAGGCGCTGGAGCTCGGGATCCGTTTCCACCCAGCCCACGCGCAGGCCGGGAGCCAGGATCTTCGAGAAAGTGCGCACCGAGAAGATCAGCGGGTCGTTGGGGCTGAGCTGGTTGAACGTGGGCAGGTCTTCGCCCTCGAAGCGCAGCAGTCCGTACGGGTCGTCGTCGATGATGACCGAGTTCCAGCTGTGGGCGAGCTCCAGCAGCCGCTTGCGGCGGGGCAGCGAGAGCGTGGTGCCGGAGGGGTTCTGGAAGTTCGGAATGGTGTAGATGGCCTTCGGGGTGCGTCCCGAGGCGGCCACCAGGGCTTCCAGCTCGTCGATGATCATGCCATCGTCGTCGACCGGTACTTCCAGCAGGTCGGCGCCGTAGCTCATGGCCGTGGCTGAACCGTTGGTGTAGGTGGGGCTTTCCACCACCACCAGGTCGCCCGGGTCCACGAAGATCTTGCAGGCCAGGTCCAGGCCTTGCATCCCGCCCGAGGTAATGGTGATGCGCTCGCGGGCGGTGGGGTCCGCCGTCGTTGCTAGATAATCGGTCAGCGCATCGAGCAGGTGCGGTTCGCCCTCGGTCGCGCCGTAGGTGTAGGAGGACGCATCGTAGACAGCGGCGGGAACACTGTTGAACAGCTCCACCGGTACGGCTTCTTCCGCGGGCGCGCCCATGGCGAACCGCACGATGTCGTGTGTCTGCTTGGCCAGCAGCGAGGTGCTGGAGTCGATGACCGATCCGACGAGGTGGCCGGCCCGTTCGGCGAGGGGGAGATCCCGGAATGACATAAGAAAGTTTCCTAGCTGTTGATGGGAAGCAGGCCGCGCTTGTAGGTGGTGAACGTCTCCACCCCGGTAGCGGTCACGCGGATGGATTCGGAGAGGCCGTAGCCATAGTTGTCCATCCACATGCCGCAGATCAGGTGGAAGGTCATGTTTTCGGCGAGGACGGATTCTTCTTCGCTGCGGATGCTGATGGTCCGCTCTCCCCAGTCCGGCGGGAAGCCGACGCCGATCGAGTAGCCCAGCCGCGAGTCCTTCTCATAGCCATACTCGAAGATGGTGCGGTTCCAGACGGCCGCGACCTCGCGCACGGGAACGTCGGCGCGGATGACGTCGAGCATGGCGTTCAGGCCCTCGCCGGTGGCATCGGCGAGGCGGCTGAGCTCCGCGGAGGGCTCGCCCAGCGAGAAGGTGCGGTTCAGTGGCACGTGATAGCGCTGATAGGCCCCGGCAAGTTCGACGACGACGGGCTCATCGTCCTTCAGCCGGTCCTCGCTCCAGGTCAGGTGCGGGGTGTCGGCTGACTCGCCGGTGGGCAACAGCGGCACGATCGCCGTGTAGTCGCCGCCGAATTCCTCGGTGCCGCGGATCTGCGCCTCGGTGATGGCCGCGGCGATATCGCACTTGCGGGCGCCGGGCCGGATAGCCTGTTCGGCGGCGGCCATGGCGTTGTTGGTGATCACGGCGGCCTTGTGCATCAGCTGGATTTCCGCGGGAGACTTGATCGACCGCACCCAGTTGACCAGCTCAAAGGAGTCCACCAGCGTCCATTCGGGAATGGCGTTGACCAGCGCGCGGTAGGCCTTGGGCGCGAAGAAATGCGAGTCCATCTCGAGACCTACGCAGCCCTTGGCCGCCGGGGCAATCAGGTGGCGCTCGCGCAAGGCGAAGGCTACCCAATCGAAGGGGTGGATGTGCGGGCGGTGCACGTAGCTCTCCGGGTAGCCGACGATGCACTCGGGCGGTAGCCATGAGGTGCGGAAGGCTCCGCTGGCGTCCATCTGCCGGCTGAAGAGGATCATGTCGCCCTCGGCCGGCACGAAGACCAACTGCGGGGTGTAGAAGGACCAGGCGTTGTAGCCCGTCAGGTAGTAGATGTTCGCCGGGTCAGTCACGAGCAGGGCGCTCAGGCCCTGCTCAGCCATGCGCAGCCGGACTGCTGCGAGGCGTGCCGCATACTCTTCGGCGGTGAAGAGCATGCGGGCCGTGCCGTTTACGTTCAACTGAAGCTCCTTGCAAGCGCGGGTGGTCCACGTCACAGTAATTAGTAGATTGTCAACAATATACAAGGAGTAGCGGCCGGGTACAAGGGGTTTGGGCCCATTGGCGCCGGCCGGCTACTCCCCGAAGCGGAGCTGCGGGAAGATCAGCTCTTCGGTACTGCCATGTACTTGTATTCGAGGAACTCCTCGATGCCTACGCGGCCGCCCTCGCGCCCCAGCCCGGAGGCCTTCACACCGCCGAACGGAGCCGCCGGATTGGACACAATGCCGGTGTTCAGCCCGACCATGCCGACTTCCAGCGCGTCGCCCATCCGGAAGCCGCGGTCCACGTCCTGCGTGAAGACGTAGCCCACCAGACCCCAGGGGGTGTCATTGGCCATCTGCGTGACCTCTTCCTCGTTGTCGAAGGGGACCACGGGCGCCACCGGGCCGAAAATCTCCTGGCTCATCAGGTCCGAGGCCGGGCTGACGTCGGAGAGCACGGTGGGCGTGTAAAAGTAGCCCGGGCGTTCGGGCCGGGAGCCGCCGCAGACCACCGTGGCGCCCTTGGCTACCGCGTCGTCCACCAGTTCCTGGACCTTGACCAGAGCCTTCTCTTCGACCAGGGGCCCGACGGCGGTGCCCGGCTCTGCGCCGTCGCCCACCTCGAGTGCGCCAAGGCGTGCCGCGAGCCGGCGTGCGAACTCGTCGGCGACGGAACGCTGGACAAACATCCGGTTGGCCGCGGTGCAGGCCTCGCCCATGTTGCGCATCTTCGCAGCCACGGCGCCCTCGACCGCGCGGTCCAGATCCGCGTCTTCGAAGACGATGAACGGTGCGTTGCCGCCGAGCTCCATGGAGGAACGCATGACGTGCTCGGAGGCCTGCTGCAGCAGTTTCACGCCGACTTCGGTCGAACCGGTGAAGGAGACCTTGCGGGCAATGCCGCTGGCCATCCAGGGGGAGACCACCGAGGAGGCCTTGGTGGTGCAGACAACGTTGACCACGCCCTTGGGCAGCCCGGCCTCGACCAGGATGTCCACCAGTGCCAGCGATGACAGCGGGGTCAGGTTGGCGGGCTTGAACACCATCGTGCAGCCCGCCGCGATGGCGGGGCCGATCTTGCGGGTGCCCATGGCCAGCGGGAAGTTCCACGGGGTAACCAGCACGCAGGGGCCCACCGGTTCCTTGGAAACCAGGATGCGGTTCTTGCCGTCGCCGGTGGTGGTGACGTCGCCGCCGATCCGCACGGCCTCTTCGGAGAACCAGCGGAAGAATTCGGCGGCGTAGGCGACTTCGCCCTTGGCCTCGGCGAGGGGCTTGCCCATTTCGGTGGTCATGATCAGGGCCAGTTCGTCCTGCCGGGCCATGATCAGGTCGTAGGCGCGGCGGAGGATTTCGCTGCGCTCGCGCGGGGAGGTCTTCGCCCACTGCTTCTGCACACGGCCGGCGGTCTCGATGGCCCGGTGGGCATCTTCCGGACCGCCGTCGGCGACGGTAGCAATGACCTCTTCGGTGGCGGGATTGACAACGTTGAAGCGGGCGCCGGAGGCGGATTCGGTCCATTCGCCGTCGATAAATACGCCCGTGCTGACGCGGGAAACGGCGTCGAGCGCCTGCTGGGAGGTGCGCGCGTTGCCTGCGGTGCGGCCGGGGGAAGTGGTCTCAGTGGTCATGCGAGGTCCTTTTTGTCGATTGGTTCAGAGTCGAGGTCGGTAGTGGAATCGGCCTTGGGGCCGGTGGACGGCTTGCCGGGGTCCAGGAGTTGCGCCAGATGGCGCCCGGGTCTGGACTCGTCGAGCTGGTTGACCTGCATGGCGCAGGAGAATCCGTCGGTAAGCACCACGGTGTCCGCGTCCGTGTTTCGCAGTGCCGGGGCAAGGGAGTGCTCGGCGACCTGCATGCTCACGTCGTAGTGCTCCTTCTCGAAGCCGAAGTTGCCTGCCACCCCGCAGCAGCCGGAGGCATCTGTTACTCCGGTTACGCCGACGGCGGCCAATGCCTGGCGCTGGGTGCCGGCGCCGAAGACGGAGTATTCGTGGCAGTGCGTCTGCAGCACCACTTCCTCCGGCAGATCGTTCGCAGGTGCAGGCAGCGAACCGGCTTTGGCCAGCTCGTTGACGTGCGCGGCGAAACTGCGCACCCGGGACGCCACCCGGCGGGCCTGCTCGGTGTGCACCAGTTCCGGCAGGTCCTTGTGCAGGGCCGCGGCACAGCTGGGTTCGACGACGACGATCGGGCGGTCGGTGCCGTCGTCGAGCGCTTCGGCCGCCTTGCCCAGCAGCTTCTTGGCGGTATCCAACTGCCCGGTGGAAATCCAGGTCAGCCCGCAGCACGCGTCCGCCGAGCACTCGGTGCGTTCCCCGGCGCCGGTCAGGACCCGGGCCGCGGCGCCGGCCACTTCGGGACGGAAACCGCGGGTAAAGGTATCCACGAACAGCACGACGCCGGAATCCTCGTCCACAACCCGACGGTCATCCGTAGCCGAAGCAGCCGAAGCAGCGGTAACGGACGTACGGCGCCGCGCCCCGCCGTCGTAATTCCACGGGGGAAGGGCGCCGGCCGCGGCGACTTCGCGCTGCCAGTCGAGCGCACCGGCGAACTTCGGCAGGGCGCGTCGGGTGGTGAGCCCGCCCAGCGCGGCGGCCAGTTTGCCCAGCGGCGTGGCCAGCACCGCGTTGACCAGCGGCGCGATGCGGCCGGTGATCTTGAGCCAGCGCGGCAGCCAGCCGAGCGAGAAGTGCGAGAGCGGGCGCAGCCTCCCCTTATAGTAGTGATCGAAAAACTCGGACTTGTAGGTGGCCATGTCCACGCCCACGGGGCAGTCGCTGGAGCAGGCCTTGCAGGACAGACAGAGGTCCAGCACTTCGCGGACCTCTTCGGACTTCCAGCCTTCCTCGACGGTGCGGGCGCCGCGGACCATGTCCTGCAGGACGCGGGCGCGGCCGCGGGTGGAGTCCTTTTCGTCCCGGGTGGCGCGGTAGCTCGGGCACATGACGCCGCCGGAATCGGTGCGGCACTTGCCCACGCCGATGCAGCCCTGGACCGCGTGCACCCACGGATCCGTTCCGCTGCCGCCGGCGTCGGACGGGCTGTCGGTTTCCGCCGTGGAGCCGCCGCCGCTGCCGATCGGACGCAGGTCGAAACTGGTGCGCCACTGCCGCTGCGGCACGCCCTCGAGCGCGAGGTGCGCATCGATCGGATCCGGGTCCGTCAGCGATCCCGGGTTGAGGATGCCGGCCGGGTCCCAGATGCGGCGGTACGCGCTGAATGCGTCGAGCATCCGCGGCGAGTACATCACCGGGAGCAGCTGCGAACGCGCGCGGCCGTCGCCGTGCTCGCCGGAGAGCGAGCCGCGGTGCAGGACCACCAGTTCGGCAGCCCTGCGCGAGAAGCGGCGGAACACCTCGCGGCCTTCCTCGGTGCGCAGATCGTAGGTGATGCGGATGTGCATGCAACCGGCGCCGAAGTGCCCGTACATCACGCCCTGCAGGCCGAACTCGGCCAGCAATTCGCGGAAGTCCGCCAGGTAGTCGGCCAGTTTCAAGGGCGCGACGGCGGAATCTTCCCAGCCGGGCCAGGACTCGCCGCCGGTGGAGAGCCGGGAGGAGAGCCCGGCGCCGTCCTCGCGGACACGCCAGAGCGACGCGCGGGCCGTGGTGTCGGGCACCGCGCGGCCGTCGACGAGGCGGCCGTTCTCCTTGAGCCGGGCCAGCAGCCGGTCGGCTTCCGCGGCGACCTCGTCCGGATCATCGCCGTCCAGGTCCACATACAGCCAGGCCTTGCCGTCGGGCAGCCCGAGGACGGCGTCTTCACCGCGGCGGAAGCGCATGGTGTCGACGATGGCCTCGTCAATACCCTCCACCGCCGCGGGGGAAAACTCGAGAATTGTTTCCAGATCCCGGGCTGCCTCGACTACGTCGGCATACCCGAGGCAGACCAGCAGCGCGCTCGCCGGTTTGGGGACAAGCTTCATCCGTGCGCGGGTCACGATGGCGCAGGTGCCCTCGGAGCCGACCAGCGCCCGGGCCACGCTGAAGCCGTTTTCCGGCAGCAGGTTGGCCAGGTGGTAGCCGGAGACCTGGCGCTGGATGCGGCCCAGCTCCATGCGGAAGTCGGCCAGATGGCTGTGCGCGAGCTCCTGCAGCGAACCGGTGAGCGCGGCGGCGCGTGCGGCGGAGGCCTTGTCGGCGGGGTCCGTGGCGCGAAGCCCGGTGGCAGTGGCGGTGAGCCGGGCGCCGTCGGAAGTAACGACGTCGAGCTCCACCACGTGATCAGAGGTCCGTCCGTAGCGCACGGAGTGGTTTCCACAGGCATCGTTGCCCAGCGCCCCGCCCACGGTGGCGCGGGTTTTCGACGACGGGTCCGGGGCGAAGGTGAGTTTGCCGCCCGTGGCCTTCTCCACCTCGCGGGAGAGGACGGCGAGCACCATGCCGGGGTCGACGTCGACGGTACCAGCGGCCTCGTCGATGGTGTGGATCCGGTTCATGTGGCGGGAGAAGTCCAGCACCACGCCGGGGCCGATGGCGTTGCCGGCCATCGAGGTTCCCCCGCCGCGCCCGATCAGCGGCGTCCCGGTTTCGCGGCATGCGGCGACGACGGCGGCGACGTCCTCCACGCTGCGCGGGAACACCACGGCCAGCGGAGGCACGCGGTAGTTGGAGGCGTCGTAGGAGTACTCAGCGAGCCGGCGCGGCGAGCTGTCCGCGGCCACGCCGGCCGCGGCGAGGCGCGTCAGCACCGCCGGCTGCTTCTCCGGCGCCGGGATGCCGGGCAGGCGGGCGTCCGCCTGCCCGGTTGCGGGAAGAACTGCTTCGGTCATCGGGGGATCAGGCTCCGGTTCCTGCTCCGGCGGGAACGGCACCGACGACGGCGCCCACGGCGGCCTCGAAGCGCTCCAGTCCGGTGCTGATTTCATCGGCGGTGACTACCAGGGCGGGAATCAGCCGGACCACATTGCCGGCCGGGCCGCAGGTCAGGGACAGCAGGCCCTGCCCGGTGGTGGCCTGCTGGACCGCGGCGGCGGTCTTGGCGTCCGGGGTGCCGTCTTCGGCGGTGAACTCGATGCCCTGCATCAGGCCCAGGCCGCGGACGTTGCCGATCACCGGGAAGCGGTTCTGGATCTCCTTCAGGCCGGCCTGCAGCTGCTCGCCGCGGATGCGGGAATTCTCCACCAGGCCCTCCTCCTCCACTACCTCCAGCGTGGCCACGCCGGCCGCGGCGGAAACGGCGTTGCCGCCGTAGGTGCCGCCCTGCGAACCGGGCCAGGCCTTGGACATGGTCTCGGTGGAGGCCGCGATGGCGGAGATGGGGAAACCCGAGGCGATGCCCTTGGCGGTGATGAGGATGTCGGGGGTGGCGGTGGAGTACTGGTGGCCCCAGAACTTGCCCATCCGGCCCACGCCGGCCTGTACCTCGTCGAAGATCAGCTGGATGCCGTGCCGGTCGGCACGCTCGCGCAGGCCCTCCATGAAGGCCGGGGGAGTGGGCAGGTAGCCGCCGTCGCCCAGCGCCGGTTCGATCAGGAACGCGGCGGTGTCATTGGGGGCGGTGCGGGTCTGCAGCAGGTAGTCCAGTTCCTGCAGCGCGAAGGCGACGGCGGTGGCTTCGTCCCAGCCGTAGCGGTAGGCATAGGGGAAAGCGGACATGTGGACGCCGGCCATCAGCGGCGCGAAGCCGGCGGAGAACTTGGTGCCGGCCGTGGTCAGCGAAGCGGCGGCGACGGTGCGGCCGTGGAAGCCGCCCTGGAAGACCACGATGTTGGGCCGGCCGGTGGCCATGCGGGCCAGGCGGATGGCGGCCTCGACGGCCTCGGAGCCGGAGTTTGCGTAGAACACGGAGTCCAGCCCCGCGGGGAGGACTTCGCCGAGCTTCTCGGTCAGCGCCAGCAGCGGCTTGTGCATCACGGTGGTGTACTGGGCGTGGATGATCTTGCCGACCTGTTCGCGCGCCGCTTCCACAACCTTCGGGTGGCAGTGGCCGGTGCTGGTCACGCCGATGCCGGTAGTGAAATCCAGGTAGTCCTTGCCGTCGGTGGCATGGATCCACGAGCCGAGGGCGTGGTCGACGACGATGGGCGTTGCTTGCTTGAGCGCGGGGCTAAGAGAGGTCATGCCACCTATGGTGCAGGTCACACCTGTTTATTGTCAACAATCCTCTCATCGCGTACCGTGGAGGCGTGACTTACCGTGATTCCAGCTCCCGTCCCCGCGTTGTCATTCTCGCTGCGGAGGGCCAGCCCCGCCCCTACAATCTTGACGAGATCAAGGCGCGTGCCGACGTCGTTATTACCGATGCGGCCGGTCTGCCGGAAGCCGCCCGCGGCGCCGACGTGCTGTTCCTCTGGGACTTCTTCTCCTCCGCGCTGGGTGAGGCCTGGCCGAATGCGGATGCGCTGAAGTGGGTGCACGTGGCGGCGGCCGGGGTGGATGCCATGATGTTCGACGAGCTGCGGGCCTCCGAGGTGCTGGTCACCAACGCCCACGGCACGTTCGACCGGCCCATCGCCGAGTTCGCGCTGGCGTCCATCCTCGCCCACGACAAGCAGCTGCACCTGAGCAAGCGCCTGCAGCAGGAATCGGTCTGGCAGCACCGCGAGCTCACCCCGACCGGCGGTTCGCGCGCACTGGTAGTGGGCACCGGCGGGATCGGCCGCGCCACCGCCCGGCTGCTGCGCGCCGTCGGCATCGAGGTCCGCGGCGTGGGCAGGACCGCAAGGGATAACGACGGCGACTTCGGCACCGTAGTGCCGAGCGCGGATCTGGCCGAGCATATCGGCTGGGCCGACCATGTTGTGCTGATCGCGCCGCTGACCGAGCAGACCCGCCACATGATGAACGCCGAAGTCCTGGCGGCCATGAAGCCCAGCGCGCATCTGGTCAACGTCGGCCGTGGCGCGCTGGTGGATGAGGCGGCACTGGTCGAGGCGCTGCGCGAGGGGAAGATTGCTGCCGCTTCGCTGGACGTGTTCGAGGAGGAGCCGCTGCCGGCCGGGCACCCGTTCTGGCAGCTGGAGAATGTCCACATTTCGGCGCACATGTGCGGGGACGTGATCGGCTGGCGCGAGGCCCTGGCGGACCAGTTCCTGCAGAACCTGACCCGCTGGACCGCGGGGGAGCCGCTGGCCAACCTGGTGGACAAGGAACGCGGCTACGTCAGCTCCAGCCACTGACGGCGGCGGACCAGTGCGGGCGGCCGGGAATGTCCCTGCCGCCCGCACTGGTCGCCGGATGTCTTTTAGAAGCCGGTAGGGAGCGTAGAGCCGGCGGCGGCCGGGGAGCCTGACTGAGTGTCCTGGACATTGGACTTAGCATCCTGGGCTCGCTCTTTGACGTCTGCGGCGGCGCCCGCGCTCTCGTCCTTCACCCTGGCGGCAGCATCCTGCGCTGAGCTCTTGACGGACTCCATGGCTTCCTGGGCCGGACCCTTCATGTCCTGCGCTACCTGCTTGGCGGCATCGGTGAGCTCGGTTTTCAGCGGTTTCGCCTTCTCCTTCAAGGCAGTTGCCGCTTCCTGTTCCTTTTGGCTCGCGGGTATCAGCGAGGAAATCAGCATGCCGGCACCGAAGGCAATGAGGCCGGCCGCCATGGGGTTGCCGCGGGTCTTCTCGGCGACCTGATGCGGAGCGTTCTGCACCGTTTCGCCGGCGTGCTGGGCGGTGTGGGAAACGGATTCTCCGGCCTGGTGCATTCCGGATTTTGCCGACCCGGTGGTGTTGTCGGCCGCGCCCATGATGCTGCTCTTGACGTGGTTCATCTTGTCCCGGACTTTCTGACCTTGCCGGTGCGCCATCCCGGAGGGGCTGACCTTTTCCGCCAGCGCGTCGACGTCGGAACCTAGTTCTGCACGGGTCCGTTCAATTTCTTCGCGGATTTCTTCCGGTGACTGGCTCATGGGGTCTCCTCACCTGGTTTAAACGTCGGGGGAATTTCCTTGATGGTTTCCGCGGTCTGCGGCATGCCGCGAACCGTCTTCATTTCCTTCTTGCCCTTGGCGGCGAGAACGGCCGCAACAATCGCCCAGATTACGGCGACGATTACCGCCGACCAGCCAAGGCCGATCAACGTGCCAAGGGCATACATCAGTGCGAGGGAGAGGAAAACCAGGACAAGGTGCCCTGCCACGCCCGCGCCGGCAAACATACCTGCGCCCTTGCCTGCCTTGGTGCCTGATTCCTTGAGTTCCGCCTTGGCCAGTTCGACTTCCTGGCGCATGAGGGTTGAAACGTCCCGGCTGACTTCGCTCAGAATGTCGCCCAGGGACGAGTTCTGTGCCCTGATCTCGGCTTCCGTGGGCGGAATCTCGTAGGCGTGCGAGCCGGCGGAGTTCGATTGTGTCATTAGAGCGCATGCCTCCGTTCGGGGTCGGTGCTGACGGGCGGGGTCCCGGGGCGAAGGGTGGGCTCGTTGTCCCAAGGATCGCTGAAGGGATCTCCGGTCACCGGAGCCGTCGTGCCGAAGCCGCCGTCTGCGGGCGCGCGTGCAGGTTCGGCTGCCGGTGGAGCAGGCGTGCTTCGCGGGCTTTGGACCGGAGCACCGGTGCGCGGACCGGACGATGAGTCCGATTGCGCCCCGGTAATGCCGCGGGTCAGCCGGCCTGCCAACAAGCCTGCGCCAGCGGCGATTGCCAGAAAGGCGCCCGGCCGGTTACGCGCAAAGCCCTTGACTTCCTGCAGCAGCGAACCGGGGTCGCGTGCTTCAAACCAGCCGGCCACATCGCTTGTCCTTTGGGCTGCCTGGCCAACCAGGTTCGCCGCGGTGCCGGAATTTTCCGAGGCCTGGGACATGGAGCGCAATTCGTCGCTCAGCGACCGCAGTCCCTCGGCGACCCGCTGCTGCTGCGTTCCTGCCTGGTCTTTCAGATTCGAACCCAGTTCGTGTACGAGGTTCTTGGCATGCGTGCCGGCCTCCTGGGCCACGGCCTTGGTCTCGTCAACTGCGGTGCCTGCAACCTGTTTGCCGGCACTGGCCCCCTCTTTGGCGACGTTCTTCCCTTCGTCTTTGGCCGCCGTCGTTGTGGATGAGCTGCCGGTTGATGCGTAGCCGGTGGCCGTTTGGCTGTTCTGAATCGCTAGATTCTCTGTGCCGGGCGCCGCCGGTTCCTGCCAGTTCTGCGTTGTCATAGTTTGAACTCCAATGCTGGATGCGAACTAGTTGCCGTCAGTCCCGATCAGGACTCCTACCGTGCCGTTCTCTGAGCTCACGTCCGTCGTTGATGTCCTCCCTCTCCTTCTCGAGTTTCTTGTCGCTCGCCTTGGTATCCCGAGGCGGCAGCTGGATGGTATCCTCGGCCTCGATGCCGCCCTGGAGCTGGCGTCCGCGCTCCATCTCGGCGTCGAACTCCGCGCCGAAGAGCAAGGAAATGTTGGCAATCCAGATCCACAGCAACAGCACGATCATGCCGCCAATGGCACCGTAGGTCTTGTTGTAGTTGCCGAAGTTGGTCACGTAGAAGAAGAAGCCCAGGGAAGCGAGCGCCAGGACGAGCAGGGCGATAAAGGCGCCGACGCTCATCCAACGGAACTTGGGCTGCTTCACGTTCGGCGTCGCGTAGTACAGGACGGCGATAATGAGGATCGCGAAGATCACCAGCACCGGCCACTTGGCGATGTTCCATACCGTCACGGCGGTCTCGCCCAGCCCAACGGCGTCGCCGATCGCCTGGGCTACGGGGCCGGAGACGACCAGCAGCACAGCCATTACAACGGCCAGCAGCAGCATGATGAGCGTGATGACCAGCATGGCCGGGCGCAGTTTGTAGAACGGCCGGCCCTCTTCAACTTCATAAATCCGGTTCATCGCCCGGCTGAAAGCACCGACATAACCGGATGCGGACCAGAGTGCGCCGGCAAGGCCTGCAATCAGGGCAAAACCTGCAGCCGGCGCGCTAGCCAACTGCTGGATCGGCTGCCGCAGAGTCTGGACCACTTCCGGGCTCGCGACGCCTTCCACGATCTGCAGCAGTGTTTGGGTGGTCTGTTCGGCCTGCCCGATTACGCCCAGCAGGGAGACCATGGCCAGCAGCGCAGGGAACAACGACAGCACTCCGAAGTACGTTAGAGCCGCGGCAAGGTCGGTGCACTTGTCCTTGGAAAATTCACGAACGGTCCGTCGCAGGATGTACTTCCAGTTGGGATTCCGGACGTCACTGGGCTTGTCCGGCTTCCGCGAATGATCGGGAGCCGGAGCCTCGTGGCTCTTGCCTGCACTGTTCTGGTCTTCTGTGGTGGTCAGGCCGCTGGAAGGCACATCATTTCTGGACATTGGTACCTCCGGTCGTGTGCACTGACGTAAGGGCAGTTGATGGGTTCTTGTGGACGCTGCGGAGCTTCCTCCGCCCGCCCGCCTTACGATGTAAATTCATGCTAAGCATGCTTAGTAAACACCTGCAATGGCGGTTGCGGAATTGGTTCCCAAGTTTTTGCCAAGTAGCTGCGCAGAATCAGCCTGGATTGTTCCTGCCCGGGTATTCCCGAAACCATTGGAAACAACGACGGCGGGGGCGCCAGCCGGGTTCTTTAGCCCGGCAGACACCCCCGCCAACTTGTTCTGATTCTGGTTGTTGTCAGGCGGTTCCGGAACGCCAGACGAACTCCGGGACCGAGCTGTTGATCTTCCAGTCACCGACCACGCGTGACTTGTAGACCACGGGGTTGTGGGAGGAGATGACCCGGGCGTTACGCCAGTGGCGGTCCAGCTGCAGGTCGGACTTCGTGGCGGATGCGCCCAAGGCATCAAACAACGACGACGACGCGCGCTGTGCAAGGTCGGTCACCACGATCTGGGCCTGGGAAGAGCCGAACTCCACTTGGAGGACGGCTTCCTCGAACGCGAGGTGCCGCGCGCCGCTGGTCGCTGAGCTGTCCTGGTTCCCGGTCGCAGTGCCTCTACTTGCTTTACTCGCGGGGCGGAGGTCGAAGGCATCCTGCAGCAGCTCCGCCACGCGAAGGGTGGCAGCCTCTGCGGCGAAGGCCTGGGCCGAAATCTCGCCGACGATCTGCTGGATCTGGATGTCCTCGCTGGGCCGGACGCCGTTGCCGTGGCTGAACACGCGGGTGCGCTCGCGGACCGCTTCGGAAACGTCGCGGACCACGCGCTGGGTGATGCCGGCCAGGGTGGCGACGTGGATGAGCTGGTAGACACCGGTGGCGTACGGCGCCTGCTCTGTTTCCACCAGGATGTCCGAGGCGGGGACGGCAACGTTGTCGAAAACGGTGGTTCCGGAGGCCGTCAGGCGCTGGCCAAAACCGTCCCAGTCGTCGTGGATCGTGACGCCGGGCGCATCCGCACGGACCAGGGCGATGATGTCGCGGCCGTCCGCGGTCCGGGCACCGGTCTGGATCCAGTCCGCGTAGAGGCTCCCGGTGGTGTAGTACTTGGTGCCGTTGACACGGAAGTTCTCGCCGTCCGGCTCGATGGTGGTGCCCACCCCGCCCACAGCTACCGGGCCGGTTTCGGTCCACGCGTTGCCCAGGATCTGGCCTTCGCCCACCCGACGCAACCACCCGGCGTCGTTCGCGTACAGCCGGCCCTCCACAAAGGCGATGTGCGAGCGCAGGGCCTGGGCGAGGTTGGACTCCGCCGCGGCCAGCTCGATCAGCAGCCGGAAGAACTGCACCGCCGTGGCCCCGTCGCCGCCGAACTCCCGCGGCACCCTGACGGCGCCGAACCCGGCCGCCGCCAGTTCGCCGATCTGCTCGTGCAGCAGCCCCCGGTCCGTTTCCCGCCCGGCGGCCCCGGCCGCGATGGACTTGAAGAGCGGCCGGTACTTGGCCGCCAGCTCGGCATAGGTGGGGGCAGCAGCAGGCGCGGTGGCGATGCTCATACAGTGATCTCCTCGCGGCGGAACGCGCCGCGGTAGGCGGCGCCGGGATGGGTGGCGGGCAGCAGCGGGCCATTGCCCGGGAACAGCCGTTCGCGCAGCGTGCGCTCCGACTCCGAGTACGCGGTCCGGTAACGGCCGCGCTTCTGCAGTTCCGGAACCAGGAGTTCGACGACGTCGGTGAACGTTCCGGGGGAGAGGAACTGCACAATGTTGAACCCGTCCACGTCCGTGGCGTCCACGATCTCCTCGATCCGGTCCGCCACCTGCTCCGGAGTACCGGCGATGAAGAACTCGTCGTTGCGCGGGTCGGCGAGCGCGTCGATCAATTCGTGCGCGCGCTTGCGGCCCGCGCCGGTGGCGAACTCGGCCTCCATGGACTGCGCATGGTCACGGCCCACATACTGCAGGTACTCATCCGTCTCCAGCGAGGCGACGTCGATCCCGGAGGAGCCGCCGAAGTGCACCAAATGCCCCTCGACATCGCGCAGCCGCACCACCTCTTCGACCTTGCGCGCCACCTCGGCCTCGGTCTCGCCGAGCACGATGTTCAGCGAGGCCAGCGCCTTGACCGCGTCGCGTCCGCGTCCGGCGGCCTCGGCCCGCTCGCGCAGGTCCCGCACGTCCGCGGCCACCCGCTGCACGGTCCGGGAGCTGACGAAGACGGCTTCGGCGTGCCGGGCGGCGAAGTCCTTGCCGCGCTCGGAGGAACCGGCCTGGTAGATCACCGGCGTGCGCTGCAGCGAGGGTTCGGACAGGTGCGGTCCGTCCACGGTGAAGAACCGGCCGGCGTGGCCGATCTCGTGTACGCCGTCGGTCTCGGTGTAGACCCGCCGCTCCCGGTCGCGGACCACGGCGCCGTCGTCCCACGAGCCCTCCCACAGCTTGTAGGAAACGTCGAGGTATTCTTCCGCGATGTCGTACCGGTCATCGTGCTTGATGTGCGCGGGCAGACCGAAGTTGCGCGCCGCGTCCGGCAGGTAGCCGGTGACCACGTTCCACGCCACCCGCCCCTTGGTCAGGTGGTCCAGCGTGCTCAGCCGCCGGGCGTTGCCGAACGGCGGCTCGTAGGTGGTGGAGAACGTGACGGCGAAGCCGAGGTTCCGGGTCACGGCAGCCATCGCCGGAACCAGCAGGTACGGATCATTGTTGGGCACCTGCAGTCCACGTTCGACGGCGGGACCGCGGCTCCCGCGGTACACGTCATAGGTCCCGACCACGTCGGCCAGGAAGATGGCGTCGAACAGGCCGCGTTCCAGCAGCTGCGCGGTCTCCGTCCAGTACTCGATGTCCGTGTACTCATGCCGGCGGTTGTCCGGATGCACCCACAGCCCATGGTTGATGTGGCTGACGGTGTTCATCTCGAAACCATTGAAGTGGATCTCTTTGCTCATGATGCCTCCTTGGCGGCGAGTTCGCGGGCGGGCAGTTCCGGCACGGCGGCCAGCAGCTGCCGGGTGTAGTCGGTCTGCGGGTTCGTGAAAATGGCCTCGGCGGTGCCTGCTTCGACCACCCTGCCGTCCTTCATGACAAGGACGTCGTCGCTCACGTGGTGGATCACGCCGAGGTCGTGGCTGATGAACAGGTAGCTCAGGCCGAGCTGTGACTGCAGGTCCGCCAGCAGGTCCAGCACCTGCGCCTGGATGGAGACGTCCAGGGCGGAGACCGGCTCGTCGAGCAGCAGCACGCGCGGCTGCAGCGCGAGCGCCCGGGCGATGGCCACGCGCTGGCGCTGCCCGCCGGACAGCGTGAGCGGGCGCCGGTTGAATAACGACGGCGGCAGCCCCACCTGGTCGAGCAGCGTCACCGCCCGCTCGGTGCGGTCGCCGGCCGTGCCGATGGAACCGGCCTCCAGCGCGTCGATGATGACCCGGCCCACGCTGAAGCGGGGGTCGAAGGAGCTCAGCGGATCCTGGTTGACCAGCTGGATGTCCGGGCGGTGCCGGCGTCGTTGTTCCTCGGAGACCTGGTCCGCGCCGGTACCGGACCAAGCGAACCCGCCGAGGGTGACACTGCCGGCGTCCGGCTGGGTAAGCCCCAGGGCAATCCGCGCGGTGGTGGACTTGCCGGAGCCGGATTCGCCCACGATGCCCAAGGTTTTGCCGCGTTCCAGCGTGAAGGACACGCCGTCCACGACGGTACGGCGGGTTCCGCCCGGGCCGGGGTAGGACTTCACCAGGTCCCGGGCCACGATGGCGGGCGCCGTTTCGGAGAACTCCGTGGTCCGGTCGGCGCCGCCGGAAAGGGCTGCACCGGAGACGGGAACGACGGCGGAGAGCCTGCTGCCCTTGGCCCTGCCGGAAGGGATCGCGTCGATCAGGGCCCGGGTGTATTCGTGCCGCGGGTTGGACAGCACTTCGGCGGCGCGGCCGGATTCGACGATCCGCCCGCCCTGCATCACGGCGATCTCGTCTGCCAGATGGGAGACCACGGCCAGGTCATGCGAGATGAAAACCAGCCCGCGGCCCTGTTCTTTCAGCCCAGCCAGCAGCTCCAGGATCTGTGCCTGCACCGTGGCGTCCAGCGCGGTGGTCGGCTCGTCGGCGATCACTAGCTGCGGATTGAGCACGGTGGCCTGGGCGATCAGCGCCCGCTGGCGCAGCCCGCCGGAGAGTTCGCCGGAACGCTGCTTGACGCGCACTTCCGGATCCGGAATGCCGGCGTCGCGCAGCGCCTGGTGCACCCGCTCCAGCCGGGCAGCCTTGCCCCGGACACCATGCGCACGCAGCGCCTCGTCGATTTCCTGACCTACGGTGCGTAGCGGATCGAGTGAGACCAGGGCGTCCTGCAGCACGTAGCCGATGTCCTTGCCGCGCAGCCCGCGCCACTGCCGCTCGGACAGTTTCAATGCGTTCCTGCCCAGCACGTCCAGCCGTCCGGCGGTGACCTTGGCGTTCGCCGCGTTCAGTCCCACCAGGGTGCGGGCGGTGACCGTCTTGCCGGAGCCGGATTCGCCCACCAGCGCCAAGGCTTTGCCCGGTGCCAGCGCCAGCGAGACGTCTTTGACCACGTCCACCGTTCCCCGCGGCGTGGCGAACGAGACGTTCAGCCCTTCGATGTTGAGCAGGGAGTTGGCGCCGGCTGCGGCAGCGGAGGTGCCACCTGCGGAACCGGCGGGCGCAGCGGAAGCCGAACCCCCGCCGTCGTCGTTGTTTGTGCGGTAATCAGTCATGTCCTAAACCTCTGCTTCGAGCCGCTGCTGCAGGTGACGCCCCACCACGGTGGTGGTCAGCGCGGCGAGGGTGATGAAGATGCCGGGGAAGGCGGCGATCCACCAGGCGATCTGGATGTAGTTGCGGCCGTCCGCCAGCATCGCGCCCCACTCGGCCGCTGGCGGCTGCGCGCCCAGGCCGAGGAAGCTGAGCGAGGAAGCCCAGACGATCGCCTGGCCCACGCCGAGGGTGGCGAGCACAAACAGCGGCCGGATCACGTTGGGAACGATGGTGTGCCACAGGATGTGCCGGCGGGAGCGGCCGAGCGAGCGCGCGGTCTCCACGTAGGGCGCGGCGATGACCTGCAGCGTCTGCGTGCGGAGCATCCGGGCGTAACCCGGGGCCGTGCCCACGCCGACGGCGATCGCGGCGGTGACCACGCCGGTGCCCGAAACCGCGATGACGATCAGCGCGAGCAGCAGGCCGGGGAAGGCGAAGAGGATCTCCACAAAGCGGCAGATCGCCGAGTCCAGCCACTTGCCGGAGACGCCGGCGGTGATGCCGAGCAGCCCGCCGAGCACGAGCCCGATGGCAGTGGCGGCCAGCCCCAGCAGCAGCGACTGCCCGGTGCCGGCGATGACCCGCGAGAAGACGTCGCGCCCGTTCTGGTCGGTGCCGAAGAGATGCTCCGCGTTTGGGGCGGTGAAGGCGCCGGCCGGGTCGATGATGTAGGGATTCTTGACCGTCAACAGCGAAGGAACGACGGCGGCCAGCACCAGGAAAGCCAGGACCGCCGCAGCGATCCACACGCCGATCGGGGTACCGCGGAGGCCGCGCAGTGCTGCGGCGAGCGCGCCGGTGGTGCGGGTCCGGCCGCGGCCGCCGTCGGGCTGGCCGCCTCCGGGCAGCGGCGTCCGGGTGGTGGGTTCATGTGCCACGCTCATGCGCCGGCCCCCTTGTCATTGGTGCGGGGATCGATCACGCGGTACAGCACGTCGACCACCAGGTTCACGAGGATGTAGACCGCGGCGATGATGAACACCACGGCCAGGGTGATGGGCAGGTCCCGGTTGATGATGGCGTCCACCAGGGAGCGGCCCAGGCCGGGGCGGGCGAAGATGATCTCCGCGACCACGGCCGAGCTGACCAGCGAGCCGACCGCCCAGGCGGAGAGCGTCAGGCCGGGCAGGATGGCGTGCCGCAGGGCATGGCCCACGCGGACGGCCAGGTCGGACAGGCCTCGGGCCCGGGCGGAAAGCACAAACGGCTGCGCCAGCGCCTCCTCGAAGGAGGAGCGGGTGACCTGAGCGATGAAGCCGGCCAGCGGAATGCCCAGCGCCAGGGCCGGGAGCACCAGGGACTTGAAGCCGTCGTCGCCGGCCACCGGGAACCAGCCCAGGATGACGGCGAAGACCACCGCCAGCATGATGCCCACCCAGAACGGCGGCAGCGCGGCGAAGAAGACCTCGATGCCGCGGCCAACCCCGTCCAGCACTCGGCCGCGTCCCACGGTCAGCAGGGTGAACGCCAGCGCGATGGCCCAGGCGAAGACCAACGCCAGGCCGGCCATCTGGAAAGTGGGCAGGATCTGCGGGCCGAGGATGTCCAGCACCGGAACCTTGAACACGTACGAGGTGCCGAAGTCGCCGGTGGCCAGCCCGGCCAGGTAGTTGACATACTGGACGAGGACCGGCTGGTCCAGCCCGTACTGCGCCTCGACCGCGGCCACGGTTGCGGCGGAGGGGGCGGCGCTGTGTCCGCCCAGGATGGTGGTGACCGGATCGCCGGGCACCAGCCGCAGGACAAAGAACGTCAGCGTCACCGCGGCCCAGAGGACAAACAGGCTGCCGGCCGCGCGCTTGAGGATCACCTGCCCCGTGGAGCCGGCTGTCGCCGTCGTTCGTGGAATTTCCGTATGCGAAGTGCGGGCTTGCGTTGCCGTGCTCATGATGCGTTCACCGCCGTGACGTCGTAGATGTAGGGGAGGGACAGGCTCGGTTCCAGCGTCAGGTTGGCGAACCGGTCCTGGCGCAGGGCCAGCTGGCTGGTCTGGTTGTAGAGCGGAAGCTGGAGGGCGTTCTCGCTGACAATCTGCTGGGCCCGGTAGTACAGGTCGGCGCGGATTTCCGGATCATCGGTGGCCAGGGCCTCGTTGACGATCCGGTCGAACTCCTTGTTGCTGAAGCCGGAGCCGTTGGGGACGAAGCCGGCTGACTTCATGTACTCGGTGGAGAACACGATCCGCAGCACGTCCGCCGTGTTGGTGTTCCAGTAGCCGGCGCGCAGGTCGTATTCGAAGTTGTTGTACTTTTCCGACGACGACGCGAAGTCCTGGTTCTCGATCCGCACGTCGAAGCCACGCTGCTTGGCGCTGGCCTGGATCTGCGTGACCAGTGCCGCGTGCGCCGTGGGCCAGGCCGCCGGGGTGTAGGGCAGGACCACGGTCAGCCGTTTTCCGTCCTTGGTCCGGTAGCCCTGCTCGTCCCGCCCGGTCCAGCCAGCTTCGTCCAGCAGCCGGTCCGCTTCTGCCGGGTCCGGGAGGTAGGCATCCTCGAAGTCGGGCGAGTAGAAACCGGTGGTGCTGGCCAGCGGTCCGCCGGCCTTGGTCACCGTTCCGAAGTAGACACTGTTGATACCGGCCTCCACATACACGCTGTGCAGGAAGGCCTTGCGCACGTTGATGTCGTCGAACGGGGCGCGGGTGGTGTTGAGCATCAGGTTGGTCGGGTTGCCCGGCCGGTCCTGCAGTACCAGTTGCACCTTCTTGTCCGCCTCCGCCTCGGCGAAGTGCACCGAAGGCATCAGATCCAGTGCGTCCACCTGGCCTGCGCGCAGCAGCCCGTACCGGGTGGAATCCTCCGGCACGATCAGCCATTCCAGGTTCTTGATGTGCGCCGGACCCTCGTGCTGGGCGAACGGCGGTGCCGAGTTGTAATCCTCGTTGCGCACCAGCGAGACTTTGGACTGCGGAATGTAGTCCACAATCTTGTACGGGCCGGTGCCCACGGGCGAGATGCAGTTCTCCGCCTGCGGCCGCTTGAGCGCAGTGGGGGACTCGATGCCGAGGAACGGCTGGGCCAGCACTTCCAGGAAGGCCGCGTACGGCCGGTTCAGGGTGACCCGCGCCGTGGTCTCATTGATGACCTCGGTGCTCTCATAGGGCTTGAGGTAGCCGCCGGCGGTGCCGGATTGCGTGTCCGGATCCACCATGTGGTCCAGGTTCGCCTTGACCGCCTCCGCCGTGAACTTGGTGCCGTCGGTGAAGTAGACGTCGTCGCGGACCGTGAAGGTATATGTCAGCCCGTCCGCGGAGACCTCCCAGGATTCGGCGAGCCAGGGGCGGATCTTGCCGTCCTTGTCCTGCGAGACCAGCGAATCAAGGTAGTTGGCGGCGAGCGACGCCTGCGGCATGTCCCCGTTGACGTGGGGATCCAGACAGGAGATGTCCTTGCCGGTGGCGAAAACAAAGGTGTCGGCCTCATCGGGCTGGGCGCTCGCGGCGCCGCCGCAACCGGTAAGGGCCAGGACAACGACGGCGGCAAGGGCCGTGGGTGCCCAAGGGGCTTTGCGTAATGTCATGTTCTCGGGTTCTTCCGTCCGGCCCGTTAAACGGCTCGCCGGGGGAACCCGAACATTCGGGGACTGCACTCACCGGCTAGTGTTCAACGAAGCTTGCGTCGCCTCGTGGCAGTTACCGTCCTTAGCGGACGTACCGAGGAATCTACCGGCGCGTCCCAGGGCAGGAAATATTTCTGAACTGCAGTGACTTTGTGCGTCAGCAGCGTGACGTCACATGACGTTGCGTGACGGAACGGGCAGGGAACCGGCGGCCGGGAGCTGCCGGTTCACCGCCCTGTGTCAGCTCCGCCCGCTGGCCACCGCGTCCCACGCAAGCAATTCTCCCCGGTGCAGGGACTGCAGGCCGGGATTGTTCACTACGCCGTTTTGACCGCTGAGCACATAGGTCGTGAGGACAGAGAGCACCGGGCTTTCCGACCCCGCAAACAGGACAGGCGGCAGGCCCTGGTAGTGGAGCACCAGGCTGGAATTGTCCGGTTCTGCATACCAGGCGTTCACCGCACCATGGTCGAAGGAAGCCCACCGACCGTTGACGCAGCAAATAAAGCGGTGTGAGGTGACGATGACGGGAATGAACTGCTGCTCGCGCCAGCATTCCATCGATGCCGCGGCAGCAGCCTTGCGGCGTGATGAGTTGAGGAGTCCCTGGGCGGCAAGGCCTCCGAGGACGAAGGCCGGGCGGCCCCAGTAGAAACCGGAAACATGTGTGTACGACCCGTCCATGCCGTAGTACCGGGCGTAAGTGGCGTTGCACTGGTAGAAGGCGACCTCGCCTGCGAACAGCGGAACATTCCACAGATCGATATGAGGAGGAGCGGCCCCTGCGGCCAGACCACGCGCCAGCACCTGGGCCTTGTGGTAACCGAACGCGTAGCCGGCTTCAACATCGCGGCGGTGCCGTTCAGCCTTGGTGAAGTGCCCCTTGCTCCGGCGCCAGGCACGGAACCGGCGGTGCAGCGCGCGGATCAGAAAGCATCCGGCAACTATTGGACCCACTACTGCTAGAAGCAACGTCAAGAGTTCCAAGAGGACGGTGAGTAAATCGTCCCCTCCGGCGGTGACAATCCAGGTATGAAGCAGCAGTCCGCCGTAATAGCTGATCGGCACGAGCAGTAACGGAACGAGCCAATCCAGCTGATGTTTCATGACTTCGACCCTACCTACTAGCTAAGACGGTTTGGGAACGCCTGTGGATAAGTGACGGATCGAGCGCCGGCCAGGCCTATGGCAGCTTGAAAACCAGGTCTGCCCGTTCGCGGCTTGCACGGATCAGGCCGGCATTCGGCTCGTCCACCTCCCGTACCCAAGCTTCGGCCGCTGCCGGCGATTTGCCGAAGGCGATGTGCCGCTCAACCAGTTGCCGGATGCGCAGCCGGTCGTCCTGCTCGACGTACCAGACCTCCGTGCACTGGTTACGGACTTGCCGCCAGCCCGGTTCATCCAGCAGGAGGTAATTGCCTTCGGTGAGCACCGTGTGTGCTGCGGGAAAGACGGGAACGAAGCCTGCCAGCGGCTGCTCAAGGGTTCGCTGGAATCCGGGAGCGTAGACGGTGTTGTGCCGGTCGCGCCGGATCCGCCCGAGCAGTTCGGCATAGCCATACACATCGAAGGTCTCCGGTGCGCCCTTCCGGTGCAGCAGCCCTAGCCGTTCCAATTCAGCGTCGGCGAGATGGAAGCCGTCCATCGGGACATGCGCGAACCGCTGCTGCTCGGGATCGGGAGTGCCTGCATTGAGCAGCGCCAGCAGGTTTTCCACGAGCGTGCTTTTGCCCGCGCCCGGTTCGCCGACGACGCCGATAACGATCCGCCCTGGCACGGCAGCCACGTCATCTTCAGCAACATGCTCCGGGGTAGCCGTCACCCCAGCGGCGAGCCGCTCGATCCGATCGGCCAATTCCTGCAGCCTCATTCGCCGGCCTCGGACCCCACCTGGGGTCCCCGGTTCCGGCGCTTCACCGCGTACCCCATATAAGAGAGGGACGTCCGCCTCACCGTCCCGAAGTCCAGCCTGCGGCTGAGCTCGCCGTACGAGATGCGGCCCCGCCGGGCTTGGACGAAACCGCGCAGCATGGCCAGCGGGTTCGCCCGCGGGGCCAGACCGGACAGGCCGGCCGGCTGAAGTCCGTTACCTATTAATAGGGAGGCCAGTTCGTTCGGCTTGATGAACTTCTCCCAGACGTGGAGCTCCGTGTCGATGATCCGGGTGGGCGCCCACTCCTGCATGAGCTTGATGGCCAGGATTTTGCTCGTGGCGGTCCGGTTGATGGTGTCGAACAGGTACAGCCCTCCCGGTTTCATCACCCGGGCTGACTCCGCCAGGACCCGCGGCAGATCGGCGACATGCTCGAGCACATCGCAGCAGTAGACGACGTCGAACGTCCTGTCCTCCACCGGCAACTGTTCGCCGGCACCCACTTGGTAGCGGATCCGAAGCCCGCTTTTTTCTGCATGCGTCCGTGCGGCTTCGATAGCGACGGCGGACGGATCCATACCCATGACGTCGAACCCCAGGCGCGCAAACTCCTCACCCAGCAAACCCGCCCCGCAGCCCACATCGAGCGCTTTCAGCCCTGCGCCGATCGGTTGGGCAACGGCCGAATCACCGGCGTAGTTGGCCTTGGCCGTCCTACCGTCCTCATCGCCCAGCTCGCGTTGCAGGACTTCGCTGAAGTAGGCCATCCGTGCGGGAGTGAGGCTGCCGTGCAGCAGATTGAGCGGGTTGTCTTCATCCCACCAGGAACTACCCAGCCTGTTGTAGACGTCGTTATCGATCGGCCCGCTGTTCCCCGCCATAGCAGGAGCATAGCCGCCTCGCGGGAAGGACAGGCAGCAAAATGAAAGCAAAGGGAGGACGACGGCGGCAGGTGGGCTGCCGCCGTCGTCCATCCTCATTCTGGGCGCTGGCGGAGACTGGCGGGGACTGGGATGTGGTGCTTGTGCCGCTTGCGCTTAGGCGGATGCGGGACGTGCTTCGAGAATCGACTTGATCCGGACCAGGTCCTTACGGTTGGCCTTCCTCATCATCATCCCCATGAATGGGGCGGCCAGCCGGGAGAAGCCGGCCGGTTCGCCGTTGTTGCGCAGGGTCATCCGCGTGCTGGCGCCGTCCACCTCGGTCCAGGTGTAGGTGGTCTGCATCGGGAAGGGGCCCTGTGCTGTGCGCATCACCAGTTTTTCGAGCGGGCGGAACTCGATGATCTCGTATGTGTAGGAGAGGTGGCGGCCGAGGAAGGCGGCGTCGAAGGCAATGCGGGATCCGACCGCGAGCGGACGTGGCGTTTCCCAGCGGGCCGAGGCGATGTTCTGGTACCACTCCGGGGCATTGTCCGGATCAGCCGCGTATTCGGCAACCGTCTTGCGCGGGGCAGCAATGACTGTTTCGGTGGTGACGTCGACCATGCTTCAGACTCCCATATTGGAGCCGGGCAGGCCACCTGACCACTGCCGGACACTATGGTTGAGGAGTCGGAACAACCAACGACGGCGTGCTCGAGTGGGTCGCTGGGCGCGTGGCAACGGACGGGAGGACTTGAGGAATTTGGCCAGAGGCGCACAGGAAATCCAGGTCTTCATCGAAAAGCTTGCCCGGTTGCCTGTCGGGGCGAGCAGTTGCAACTTCTTCGACCACTCCAATCCGGAGAACGCCGTTCGACGGCGCAACCTGGAGTTGTACCTGCAGGACATGCTGGAACGCCGGCCGAAAGTCCTGCTGGTGGGGGAGGCGCCCGGCTACCGGGGCATGCGGCTGACCGGAGTTCCGTTCACCAACCGCGACATCCTGCAGAGCCGCGAAGGCTACTTCGGGCTGTTCGGGCCGGACCGGGGGTATGTCTTGCCGGCGGAGGCGGCCCCGGTTGCGGCCGAACCGACGGCGACGGTGATGTGGGACGTGCTCGCCGGCCTGGATTTTCTGCCGCTGCTTTGGAGCGCCTACCCGTTGCATTCGCACCAGCCCGGCCGGCCGCTGTCGAACCGCACGCCGTCGGCCGCCGAAGCATTGGCCGGGCGCCCGTTCTGGCAGGAGCTGGCGAAGCTGTTCGCGGTGAAGTCCGTGGTGGCGGTGGGAAACGTAGGCTTCCGCAGCGTCAGCGCCAGCGGCTTGTCCGTTCCCAAAGTGCGCCATCCGGCCCACGGCGGCAAGGTCAAGTTCCGGGACGGGCTTAAGGAACTTCTTGCCGCCGGGATGGATGGCTAACGGGCGGATCCAGGATTGAGGGGCCGTGGCCCCGCCGCCAGGTCAGGTGTACATGAGCGACCCCGGGGTGGTGAGCACTTCGCCGGTTTCCAGCCAGGTCTTCAGGCCGGAGAGGATCATCGGCCAACCGCCGTAGAGCTGGTCGTTGGCGCCCTCGCGCAGCTGATCGTGCGTGACGGTCAGCCGGCAGGAGTCCGCCACCTGCTCGATTTCCCAGGTGATCCGGGAGGTCCCTTCGGCTTCAACGTCCTCCCCCCAGAGTGCGCGCATGCTCTGCACGAGACGGCGCGGCGGGTCAATCTCCAGGATTTCGCCTTCGCTCAGCGGCCCGTCGGCCTTCGGGTTGGTCATCCGGTAGGTCGAGCCAACCTGCCAGTCGGTTTCGATCCGGTTGCCGAAGATGTACTTGCTTCTGGTCTCGCTGTCTGTGATCGCTTCCCATAGCCGGGCCGGGGTGGTGCGGATATAGATCTCAAAGATCTTTTCCATCGGAGTTTCCAATCGTGTCTTGAGCTCGCTGAGGCCAGCGGCCCACGGTTCTGCGTACTTGCCCACCCACCGGTCGTGGATGAGCCGGATCGGCACCGGATTCAGGAAATGGAGCTTTTCGCGGCCTCTGCGGCGCGCGACCACCAGGCCTGCTTCTTCGAGCTGTTTCAGGTGCTTCATGACACCAAAGCGCGTGATGTCGAACTGCGCTTCAAGGGCGCTGAGTGTCTGCCCGTCCTCGCGGAAGAGTTCGTCCAACAGGGCTCTGCGGGTTGGATCTGCGAGGGCTTTAAACACCGCGTCCACGTGTTAATAATAGGTGACCATTTGGTCACATGTCGAGCGTTTTCTCCGCCAGGGCAGTCAGCGCGCGCCGGCTTGCCGGAGCAGGGCAGCGACCTCCGTCTGGCCCAGTGCCTGCGCGTGCTGCAGCGCTGTCACCCCGTTGGCATCGGGAATGTTGAGGTCGGCTCCGGCGGCGATGACCTGCCGAACGGTGTCCTGGTAGGCCTCGCTGCCGGTGCCGAACACCACGGCTTCGAGCAGGCACGTCCAGCCGGGAGTGTTCACATGGTCGACGTCGACGCCGGCGTCAATGAGGATCCGGACCGTCGAGGTGTGCGCGTGTTCGCAGGCCGGGATAAGCGCCGTTCCGCCGAAGCGGTTGGTGCTGGAGAGGTCCGCGCCGTGCTCCAGCGTCAGCTGCAGGATCTCGTCGAAGCCCTCGGCGCCGGCGTACAGATAGGCAGAATCGTCGATGTTGTCCTTGGCGTTCACATCGGCGCCGGCCTCGATGAGCGCGCGGGCGGCGTCGATATTGTTCGCCTTGGTAGCGGTGACCAGCGGAGTGCGGCCCTCCGCGTTGCGGTGTTCCAGCTCCGCGCCACGGTCCAGCAGTTCGGCAATCTGCCCGGCGTCGTTATCGGCTGCGGCCTGCTGCAGCTGCTGGTTCAGGCGGTCCAGTTCCTGGCCTTCGGGCGCCGGGGGAACGGAGGACGTGGGCGCGCTGGCTGACGGTGATGCTTCCCCCGACGCGCGGGCCGGACTGCTGGCAGCAACGGACGACGACGGCGGGGCGCCGGACGTGCCATCCGTGTCCTCTCCGGCGGCGCAACCGGTGAGCAAAGCGACGCCCAGCATCGCGAGGGCCGCGGCAGCAGGAGCAGTCGTATTAAAGGCACACATGGTGGACTCCCAGCTGTCAGGACAGGCGGTGAAATGCCGGACCCGCCCAGTCTAATTTGCGCAGCCGCGCCTCGGGGAGAGCTAAGCGCTACGCTGGGCAGCGTGAAGATCGTGATTCTGGATGACTACCAAGATGTCGCTCTGGCCAGCGCCCCGTGGGAACAGCTCCCGCCGGAGGCGAGTGTCGAGCGGTTCACGGACCACCTCGACAATCAGGACGCGCTCGCCGAACGCTTGGGCGATGCCGACGTCGTTGTTGTCATGCGTGAGCGGACGCCCCTGACGGCGGAACTCCTGGAGCGGCTGCCGCGGCTGCGCCTGATCACCACCACCGGCATGGCCAACGCCTCGATCGATCTGGAAGCGGCCAAGCGGCTCGGCATTGCCGTCTGCGGCACCCGCCGGTCCACCAACGCTACGGCCGAACTGGCCTGGGCGCTGATCATGGCCGTGGCCCGGGACATCCCGCAGAACGATCGCGACATCCGCAGCGGCAAGTGGCAGGCCGGGCTCGGGATCGACCTGGCGGGGGCGACCCTGGGCGTGCTGGGGCTGGGCAAACTCGGCTCGCTGATGGCCCGCTATGCCGAGGTCTTCGGCATGAAGGTCATCGCGTGGAGCCCGCACCTGACCGAGGAACGCGCAGCCGAACACGGCGTCGAACTGGTGACCAAGTCGGAGCTGTTCCGCCGCGGCGACATCGTCAGCATCCACCTGCGGCTCTCGGATGCCGTGCGCGGGATTGTCGGCGCTGCCGAGCTGGAGCTGCTCGGCCCCGAGGGGCGGCTGGTGAACACCTCGCGCGGCCCGCTGGTGGACGAGGCGGCGCTGGTCCGCGCGCTCACCGAGGGGCGCATTGCCGCAGCCGCGCTCGACGTGTTCGACGTGGAACCGCTCCCGGCGGACAGCCCGCTTCGGTCCGCGCCCAACCTGATCCTGAGTCCGCACATCGGGTTCGTGACCCAGCGCGCGCACCGGCTCGGCTACACCCAGATGCTTGAGGACATCCTCGCCTTCACCAAGGGCGAGCCGATCAACCAGCTGAATTAAACAACGACGACGGCGCTTGGCTCCGCTGCGCACGGAACCAAGCGTCCGCCGTCGTTGTTTGGAACGATCGGAGCGGTGTCCCAGGGTCGCTAAGCCGGCAGGCTCCGGTTCACGCGAGGTGCTCGACCAGGCAGTCGAATGCCTCGTTCCAGCCGTCGTAGACAAAGCCGTCGCCCAGCTTGCCCTCGATGCCGCGCAGGTGGAACGTCATCTCGGTCCGATCGCCGGCGAGCTCGGCGAGAGTGACGGTGATGACGGGCACTTCAGACCGATCGTCGCCCGGACTGCCCCAGGTGAAGACCAGTCGCTCGGGTTCGACGACTTCCAAGTACTCCCCGGCGGTAGGGTACTCGCTGTTATCAGGGGCGATCATGTTGTACTCATAGCTGCCGCCGACGCGCAGGTCCACGCGCACAGACTCACGCGGCGTCCGGACCTCGCGCGGATGCCACCAATGCGCGGCTTCATCCGGGTTCGTCCACGCGCGCCAAATAACCTCGCGGGGCGCGTCGAAGACACGGGTAATGGTGAACTGTTTTTCCTGGGTTGTGGTCTGGTCAACCATCGGATGACCTCTCCTTCAGTTCGCGGAGCCGCTCGTCCAGCAGATCGAAACGCTCGTTCCAGAGACCACGGTGATGGTCGATCCAGACCGATGCGTCGTTGAGGGGTTCGGTGCGCAGGGTGCAGGTGCGCCATTGTGCGCTCGTGGTGCGTTCGATAAGCCCTGCATTCTGCAGCACGCGAAGGTGCTGCGAGATCGCCGGCCGGCTCATCGAGAAAGGCTCGGCGAGCTCACCTACGGTGGTTGGCCCCTGGCGCAGCCGCGACAGGATGGCCCTCCTTGTAGGGTCGGCGAGTGCCGCAAAAACAACACTCAGCTCGTCCGATGCGGCCACGTAAGCAACTCCTTAATTAATAAGTTCCTTAACTGTAAATCCGGTGAGCTGCACGGTCAATAGACGGAACAAGCAACGACGGCGGCGCTTGGCTCCGCTGCTCATGGAACCAAGCGTCCGCCGTCGTTATTTGACGGTGGGGGAACGGGTGTTCCCGGATTAGCGCGGCGGCTGAATTCCGGCGTAGTCCGTCTGGTAGCCGTTGACGGGCTGGTGCGGGATGTCTTCCCAGCGCTCGGCGTCGGCCTGCTGCACTTCGCCCGTGGCCAGACCCAGCAGCAGTTCCTTCATGGCCAGCACGTTCTGCCGGATGGACTTGCCGCGCGCCTTCTGGCCGAGGCTTCCGTCGGATGTGTTGCCGGACGTCTCGAAGAACACCACGGGATTGGAGTGCCCGTCCGGGTTGAGGTTCTGGTAGTCGAGGCCGAGCATCATGGCCGAAACCACACCGCCCTTAATGTCGATTTCGTAGCCGTTGCCCACCTGGTAGCGGTCCATGTTGATGGAGCCGTACTTGGCCAGCTGGTCGTAGACATAGACGTGCATCTGGCGGGTCAGCACGTCGTACACGCCGTTCTCGATGTTGGGCAGCGTGGGCCCGCCGGGCGCCAGCGAGATGCCCAGCGAGAGCGTGACATCATCGCCGGTTCCCCATTCCTCCTTCAAGCCCTGGTGGTGGATGTCGATCCCGAAGTCCGGCTTGACCTTGGTCCAGTATTCGTAGAATGCCAGCGACTCGTCCGCCACAAACCCGTCCGCCGTCCAGTCCCGGTTCAGGTCGATCCGCTGCTGCTTGCCGTCCGCGTCCAGTTCCGGGGCATCCGACTCCTGGTCCCAGAGCACCGTGTGGCGGATGTTCGCCTCCGAGCCGTCCGGATTGTACATCGGGATGAAGTGGAAGGTGAACTTCTCGCGCAGCAGCGAGTAGTCCGCGGAACCGTTGCTGCCCAGGTCCTTGAGCAGCGTCAGGATCGAGTCCGTGCCGTAGGGCTCGTTGCCGTGGATCCGGCCCTGCACCCAAACATGTTCCTCGCCGCTGCCGACCGTGGCCACATACAGGTCGCGGCCCTGCTCCGAGGTGCTGACCTGCGTGCCGGCTTCTTCCAGCGTGAAAGCGTTCACACCGTAGCGGCTGGTCTGCTCGAGCTTCTGCAGCTCGGCCACCACATCCGAGTAGGTGAGGATGCTCGAAATGTTGGTCTGCCCCTCGGGCGAGGGGAAGTTCGCGTCGGCCGCAGCCGGGGCCAGCGAACCGAAGGGGAGTACGACGGCGATGGCTGCGGCGGCTGCGAGAGTGCGGTACCGCTTGGGCCGGGAACCGTGCTGAAGCTTGGGGTAGTGCGTCACTGCATGTCCTCCAAAGGTTAGGCGAATGATCGCGCCGCCCGGTTGGGGCCGGGCAGCGCGAGGCCATTGGTTGGGAAAAACCAATGGCCAAATTCGAACCTAATCGACCGCCCGCAGATCTGCCAGAGCCGAGGTGCGTCAGCAGACGTTCTGCACGAAAAAAGCCGTTGCCGCCGGGCAAATGTCTTACAAGCCGGCTCCCTGTCCGGCTCCCTGTCCGGCTCCCTGCCCGGCTCCCTGCCCGGCGCCGACCGGAGTGAGCGCCAGCGCGTTGTCTTCCACGTAGGCCAGCGCGAGCCGGACCGCACCGGTCGCGACAATGGCATCGCCCAACTCGGAGACGGCGACGCGCGGCGGGGTCCCGGTCAGCCGCGGAAGTTCCGCGTTGATGGTCGGCAGCAGGGCGGTGGCCGAGGCAGAGACGGCGCCGCCGATGACCACCAGTTCCGGGTTGAGGAAGGTGCCGAGCAGGGAGATGACGCGCGCCATGCGGCGGCCGATGCGCTCCAAAATCTCCTGCGCGACGGGGTCATCCTTGGCCGCTGCCTCAAAGACGAACCTCGCGGAAACACGTGGGGTGTGCGGCCCCACCAGGTCCCGGATCAGCGTCGGCTTGCCTTCGGCCAGCGCGGCGGTGCCCCAGTGCCGGGCGAGCCGGGCGATGCCATCCTGGCTGCCGACGCCGTCGACTAGTTCCAACGTGCCTACTTCGCCGGCGCCGCCGTTGCTGCCGTGGAGCAACCGGCCGGATTCGATCAGGCCGGTACCGAGGCGTTCGCCGGCCAGCATGACGGCAAGGTCGTCGACTCCGGCGCCGACGCCGCGCCAGTGTTCGCCGAGGGCGGCCAGATTCGCATCGTTCTCCAGCAGGACCGGCCAGCCGTGCTCTTGCCACAGTTCCGTCTGCAGGCCGATGTCGAAATGCTCGCTCAGCTGCAGGCCCTTGGTGATGTTGCCGTGGCGGTCCACTGCAGTGGACAGCCCGATCCCGACGGCGAGAACGGCCGAGTGCGGCAGGCCGGCCTCCGCCAGGGCGCGATCGGCCGTGCGGGCAATGGTGGCACGCCGTTCGGCCTCGTCGGCGGTCTTGCTGAAGCGCTCCGCGGCCCGGCCGAGCATCTGCCCGGTGAGCCCGGCGACCAGCACCGTGACGGTGGCCAGACCGACGTCGAGCCCCAGGACGCACCCCGCGGAAGCGTTGAACTCGAACCGGCGGGCGGGTCGGCCCTTCTGCGAACCGGAGCTCCGGTCGCCCTCCAGTTCGCGCACCCAGCCACGGCGGATCAGGTCGTCGCAGACCGCAATCACGGTGGCCCTGGTCAAGCCGGTGGCCTCGATCAGGTCCGTTCCCGTCATCGCCCCGGCGTCGCGCATGACCTCCAGGACAGCCTTGAGATTGGTCCGCCGCAAGGCCTGCGGGGTGCTGGCTGTCTTGTCCACGAAAGTTCCTCTTGACGTCGGGCCGGTTGTTCCAGACAATAGTAATGGAGTTTAAATTTAGACAGTAAATAAATAGCGCTTGCCGCGCTTGAAGGAGACCTCCCATGACCACTCGAATTGGAATCAACGGTTTCGGACGCATCGGCCGCAATTTCTTCCGCGCCGCTCTGCAGCAGGGCAAGCTGGGCGCAGACCTTGAGATCGTAGCGGTCAATGACCTCACCAGTCCCGAGACGCTGGCCCACCTGCTCAAGTACGACTCGGTCACCGGCAGGCTCGCCGCCGAAGTACGCGTGGAGGGCGGCAACCTGGTGGTCGACGGCAAGACCGTCAAGGTGCTGGCCGAGCGCGATCCGGGCAACCTGCCCTGGCGTGAACTGGGCGTGGACATCGTGGTCGAATCCACCGGCTTCTTCACCAACGCCGCGGATGCCGAGAAGCACCTGGTCGCCGGCGCCCGCAAGGTCCTGATCTCCGCCCCGGCCACCGGCGAGGATCTCACCGTGGTCATGGGTGTCAACGACGGGCTGTACGACGACGCCGCGCACAACATCATTTCCAACGCCTCCTGCACCACCAACTGCCTGGGCCCGCTGGCCAAGGTGCTGAACGACAACTTCGGCATCGAGCACGGCCTGATGACCACCATCCACGCCTACACCGCGGACCAGAACCTGCAGGACGGCCCGCACAAGGACCTGCGCCGGGCCCGCGCCGCCGCGCTGAACATGGTGCCCACCTCCACCGGCGCCGCCAAGGCCATCGGCCTGGTGCTGCCGGAGCTGAAGGGCAAGCTGGACGGCTTCGCTATCCGCGTCCCCGTCCCCACCGGCTCCGCCACTGACCTGACCGTCACCGTGGGCCGCGAGGTTACCGCCGCGGAAGTCAACGCCGCCTACCAGGCCGCCGCGGCCGAAGAGCAGTGGGCCGGCATCTTGTCCTACACCGATGAGCCGATCGTCTCCTCGGACATCGTCACCGATCCCGCCTCTGCCATCTTCGATTCGGGTCTGACCAAGGTCATCGGCAACCAGGTCAAGGTCGTCGCCTGGTACGACAATGAGTGGGCTTACTCCAACCGCCTCGTGGATCTGACCTCGCTGGTGGCGTCCAAGCTCTCCTAGTTTCAATTTTCAAAGCACGACGTCGGGTGCCTGGCTCACAAGAGCCGGGCACCCGACGTCGTTCGCCCCAAATGCACGGCGCCTTGGTGTTGCCACAGTAGAATCTTCCGGGGCCGTCAGCGTCCCTGCCGGTCCGCCGGCACGGTTCAAGCAGAAGGCAGCCACGGACATGGCCAACAAGATTCCCAACGAGCCGCACAAGGCCGTCCTGAGGACCGCCGTCGGCGCCACGGTTTTGATCGCGATCGGCGCCTTCGTGCTTTCCTTCGCCGCCTTGACCGATCTGGCGCAGCGCTCCGGCATCGAACCACGCCTGGCCTGGATCTGGCCGATTATTGTGGACGGTATGATCGTCGCCTCCACGGTGGCCATCGTCGCGCTGAACGGCCATGGCCGCCGCGCGATGATCTACCCCTGGTCACTGCTTTTCTTCGGTGCCATAGTCTCCACGGCTGCCAACTCCGTGCATGCGATCCTCACCGTGGACAAGATGGCCTCGGGCATTCCGCCGATCGTGTCCGCGCTGGTTGCCGCGATGCCGCCGGTGGTGCTGCTGGCCATTACCCACTTGACCGTTCACATGTACCAGAAGCGCGCCGAAGTCGCCCAGCAGCGGGCCGAGGAAGAGGCTATTGCCGAGGCCGAAGCCGCCGCCCACGGCTACTACTACCACGAGTATGAGGGTGACTGGTCGGCCGAAGAATTGGTGCCTGCTGCCGCTCCTGCCGTTCCCGCCGCTCCGGTCGCCCCACCGCGGGTCGCCGCAGCTGAGCCTTACCGGACGCCGTCCGCCGGTCAGGTAAACAACGAAGGCCCGGCACCCCTCTACGACGAGACGGTCAGCGCCCTGGCAGCCGAAGACCCTGAAGCTCTGGCCCAGCGCTAGCTCCGCTGGTTACAGGATCTCGCACAGCAGCTTCACCTTTCTGATCGCGCCGGGACGCAGCAGATGGCCGGCATCCCGGATAACTAACAACGACGGCGGCACTCAGGCGGGATTCGATCCGCACCTGAGTGCCGCCGTCGTAATTCTTTGGTCTAAGTCTTGCAATGTGAGTCAGAACCCATAATATGGGACGAGTGCTGTGCTTCCCGTCACAGCGAAACTCGTACGCAGCCTCCAGTGCTGAAGGCTCGACTGAATGGATTCTTCCCATGTCCGATATGGCTATCTTGATCAACACTGCGGTGGCTGTGCTTGCCACCGTGGTGCTGATTGTCAGGTTCAAGGTCAACCCCGTCATTTCCCTGATCATCGGCTCCGTCTATCTTGGGCTCTCGGCTGGGCTCGGCGTAACCAAGACGGTGGAGACGATCACCGGCGGTTTCGGCGAAATCATGGTCGAGGTCGGCCTGCTGATTGCGTTCGGCGTGCTGATGGGTTCCATCCTGAACGAGACCGGTGCTATCCGCCGCCTGGTGGAGCACCTGCTGCACGTCTTCGGGCCCAAGCGGCTGCCCTACACCATGGGTCTGGCCATCGGCACCGCGCTGCAGTCCATCTTCCTGGACGTGCTGCTGGTGATTTCCGCTCCGCTGGCCCGCAAGCTGGCCCCGAGGATCGGCAAGCTGGGCACGGCGCGGATGGCCACGGCAATGGCGATCGCGCTCGAATGCGGCATCGTCTTCATGGTCCCGGGCGTCGCGGCGCTGGCATTGGCCGGCCTGCTGAGCGTGCCGCTGGGCAAGATGATGATCTTCGGCCTGATCCTGATCGTCCCCACCATCATCATCTCGATCGCCATCATGACCTTCCTGTTCCGCAGGGGCTTCTGGAACGAAGAGAAGGATGAGGACCACATCTACCTCGAGGAGGACGACGATACCTCCGCTCCGGGGACCGAAACGATTGCGGCCGGTACAGAAACCGGTGCCGGAAGCGGCAGCACCGGCAGCGGCACGGGCACTACAGGCACCACGGGCCGTTCCAACGGCGACGGCGCTACCGCTGAACCTGTCCCGGCCGGCGCTTCGGTCGCCGTCGCCGAGGCGGATAAGGAACGTGAAGCTCCGCTGCTGGTGCTCTTCGCCCCGCTGCTGGTCTCGCTGCTGCTCATCGGCGCCGGCGCGATCCTGGAAATCCTGAAGATCGAGATGGCCTGGCTGCAACTGCTGGGCGAGCCCGTCATCGCCCTGCTGATCGGCCTGATCGGCACCGGCATCATGGGCCGCTACACGGTAGGCCAGAAGCGGGTGGAAACCGCCATCGCCACGGGCTTCAAGGAAAGCGGACAGATCCTCATCCTGACCGGCGTCGGCGGCTCGCTCGCCGCAACCGTAGGCGCAGCGGGACTGGGCGACATCCTCGGCGGCTTCTTCTCTGCCAGCACGGTGGCTCCGCTGCTCGTGGTCTGGGGCATTGCCGCCCTGCTGCACATCGCCGTCGGCTCCGTGACCCTCTCGGCCATCACCGCCGCGGGCCTGCTCGCCCCGATCGCCCCGGCGCTTGGCATCGACCCCGTCCTGATCGCCCTCGCCGCCGGCGCCGGCTCGCTGTTCATGGTGCACGTCACCAGCAACACCTTCTGGCTGCTGCAGTCGCTGCTCGGCCAGAGCGTCCGGGGCGCCCTGAAGTCGGTGACGGTCGGCGTGTCAGTGGCGTCCGTCGTCGCAATTTTGTTGATCATGCCCATGAGCCTGCTCTTCTAGGCCGGATCCCGGCCACCAGACGTACTGCACTACCGAGGAAAGAGTTATGACACAGACACCCATCGCCCCGCTGGACGGCGTGCGCGTTCTTGAACTGGGCAACTACATTGCCGCCCCCACGGCCGGACGGCTGCTGGCCGATTTCGGCGCCGAGGTGATCAAGGTGGAGCGCCCGGGCACCGGCGACGAGCTGCGGAACTGGCGCCTGCACAAGGGCGACACGTCCATGCTGTACCGGACCATCAACCGAAACAAGAAGTCGGTGGTGCTGGATCTGCGCACGGACGCGGGCCGCCAGGCGGTGCTGGAGCTGGCAGCGAAGTCGGACATCCTGCTGGAGAACTTCCGGCCGGGCACCCTGGAGAAGTGGGGGCTGGGGCCCGAGGTGCTCAACGAGGCCAACCCGGAGCTGATCATCACGCGCGTCTCCGCCTTCGGCCAGACCGGCCCGCTGTCCGAACGCCCCGGCTTCGCCGCCGTGGCCGAGGCCTACAGCGGCTTCCGCAACCTCGTGGGGGACCCGGACCGTGCCCCGGTCCGGGTCGGTGTCTCGATCGGCGACTCGATCGCCGGCCTGTACGCCGCCTTCGGCTCCATGATGAGCCTTTTCCAGCGCGAAGCACGACGGCGGAGCTCGGGTTCCGCTGTGGCGTTGCCGGAGCGGATTATCGACGTCGCGTTGAACGAGGCAATGTTCTCGATGATGGAATCGCTCGTGCCGGACTACGAGGCGTACGGTGTGCGCCGCGAACGCACCGGCGGCCGGATGGAAGGCATTGCCCCGTCCAACGCCTACGTCTGCGCGGACGGTGCCAGCATCGTGGTGGCCGGCAACGGCGACGGCATTTTCCTGCGCTACATGGAAACCATCGGGCGCCCGGACCTGGGGACCGACCCCGGGCTGCAGTCCAACGCCCTCCGCTGGGCCCGGCGCGAGGAACTGGATGCGGCGATCGGCGACTGGGCCGCCGGGCTCCCGGCAGCGGATGCCCTCGCCGCGCTGGACGCCGCCGGCGTACCGGCCGGCCCCATCTACACGGCGGAGGACATCGTCGCCGACGACCAGTACGCGGCACGGAACATGATCCAGAAGTTCGACGTGTCCACCGGCGAGGAAGTGCTTTCCGACGTCGGCTTCCCGGGGATCGTGCCGGTGATCGGCGAGCAGTCGCTGCCCATCCGCAACCTCGGCCCGGATCTGGGCGAGAATACAGACGAAGTCCTCGGCGGACTGCTAGGCATGGACACCGAACAAATCAATGCGGCCTCGAGCCGCGAGGAGGCCCTGAAGGCATGAGTTTCACCTTGGAACCCCGCGCGGAACTGCGGGACGTCACGCTGCGCGACGGGCTGCAGCTGACCGGCAAGATGCTCTCCACCGAACGCAAGGTCGAGACCGTCCGCGAACTGCTGCGGCTGGGCGTACCGTCCATCGAGCTGGGCTCCATGGCGCGCGCAGATCTGGTGCCGACGATGGCCAACACGCTTGAAGTGGTGCAGGCACTGACGGCGGAAGAGCTGGAGAAATGCTGGATCTGGGTGGCAACACCGGGACACGTGGCCAAGGCCGCGGCGGCTGGGGCACGGAACTTCCAGTACTGCCTCTCGGCCTCGGACTCCCACAACCAGGCCAACATCGGCCGCAGCACCGACGCCAGCCTGGCCGCGCTGCCGGAGGCCGTGGCACATGCCCGCGCCGTCAACGGGCAGATCCAGCTCTGCATCGCCACCTCCTTCACCTGCCCGTTCGAGGGGATCGTACCGGAGGAACGGGTGCTCGCCATTGCCAATGACCCGCGGGCGGAAGGCACCTGCGACGTCGTTATTTGCGACACCCTGGGTCAAGCGGTCCCGGCGCAGGTTTCCAGCCTCATCTCTCGCGTGCGTGACGAGTCGCCGGCACGGCGCATCGTTTACCACGGCCACGACACCTGGGGCCTCGGCGTGGCGAACACGCTCGCTGCCATCGCGGCCGGCGCCACCCTGGTGGACGGGGCCTTGGGCGGGCTGGGCGGCTGCCCCTTCGCCCCGGGCGCCAGCGGCAACACCTCCACCGAGGACATCCTCTTCGCCACCCGGCCCGAGGGGCTGACGCCGGCCACCTTTGCCGGACTGGTTGACCTGTCCGAAAAGCTGCTGGCGGAACTGGGCGAGCCCAACCGCTCCAAGTCGGCCCAGGGTGCCCGCTCCAAAGCGGAAGCCTTCGAGTGGGTCATTGCCTCGGACCGCGAACCCGTATGCGACAGGGGGCTCTGAATGGGCAGCCGGTTTCTCGTCACCACACCCGTTCCCGCGCCCGGCCTGGAGCTGCTCGAGGCAGCCGGGCAGGTCACCGTCCTGCCGGAGCTGCCGGATTATGAAACGCTGGGCGAGCTCTGCGCCTCCGGCGATTACGACGTCGTACTGACGCAGCTGCGTGACCAGATGGACGCGCCGCTGTTATCGCAGGCGCGGCTGCGCGGCGTCTCCAACTACGCGGTGGGCTACAACAATATTGATGTGGACGCCGCCACGGCCAACGGCATCATGGTGGGCAATACGCCCGGCGTGCTCACGGACGCGACGGCGGATATCGCCCTGCTGCTGATCCTCGGGACTGCCCGGCGGGTAGTGGAGGCGGACCGACTCGTCCGCGAGGGGAATTTCCACGGCTGGGAGCCCGAGCTGATGCTGGGCCACGATGTGTCCGGCCGCGTCCTGGGGCTGGCCGGGTTCGGCCGGATTGCCCGTGCCACCGCCCGGCGCGCGCTGGGTTTCGGCATGGAGGTGATCTTCGCGCCGCGGCCGCCGGGGGACCGGCCGGTCAGCGACGAGGAGCTGGGCGAGTTCACCGGCAAGGTCCGGCAGGTGCCGTGGACCGAGCTGGTGGAGCGCAGCGACTTCCTCTCCGTCCACGTCCCGCTCAATGAGCAGACCCGGCACCTGGTGGATACCGATGTGCTGGAGCGGATGAAGCCCGGCGCCATCCTGATCAACACGGCCCGAGGCCCGATTGTGGACGAAGCCGCACTGGTTGAAGCTCTGCGGAACGGCACGATCGCCGGTGCCGGCCTGGATGTCTTCGAGGACGAGCCGCGGCTGGCCCCGGGCCTGGCCGAGCTGCCCAACACGGTCCTGCTGCCGCACGTCGGCAGTGCCACGGTGCCGGTGCGCAGCGAAATGGCGCGGCTGAGCGCGCTGAACGCGGTGGCCATGGCCGAGGGCCGGATCCCGCCACACGCCGTCAACCCGGACGCGTGGGCATGAGCATCCTGATCGCGCCGGACTAACGGGCGTGGAAAGTCTGCAGTCAGGCTTTTGGCTCGCCGGGGAAGCGTCCGCCGATGAGCCGCGTCATGCGTTCGGCGGTCTGCAGGAGGGTCTCCACCCAGTCCTCGCAGACCTGCCGGGGCATGCGCATGGTCGGGCCGCTGATCGTCACGGCGCCGACCAGGCCGGCCGCGGAGTCGAAGACTGGGGCGGACAGGCCTGAGGCCCCGGTCTCGCGCTCATCGGTGGTGATGGCAAAACCATCGGTTCGGGTCTGTTTTACTACTGTCTCGAGGTCTTCGGAACTGGTGATCGTGGACTCGGTGAGCGGCGGCAGCGGGTTCTTGACCAGCTCGGCCAGCAATTCCGGATCCCACGCCAGCAGCACGCGCCCGGCCGATCCAGCATGCAGAGGCAGGATCTTTCCCAAGTGCATCTCCCGCCGGAGTGCGTGCCGCGTTTCCGCCAGAGCAACGCAGACACGGTAGTGCTGCTCGGCACGGAAGAAGCAGGCCGTCTCGCCCGTGGTGTCGCGCAGGTCCTTCAGCAGCGGGCTGATGACGTCGAGAACAGCTTTGCCCCGCGTCGCCGGCGCCGCCCAATACGCCATTTTGAGGCCGATCCGGTAGGCATCTTCCTCGCGGTCAAGGAAGCCTTGGGACGTCAGGTTGGTGACCAGCCGCTGCACGGTGGACGTCGGCATGCCGGTTGCCTCACGGATATCGGCCAGCGTCAGTACCGGCCGCGTCAGGGAGAAGGCATCGAGGATCGACGTGATTTTCCCCAGCACAAGCAGCGGATTGTTGGTCGACTTTGCTGGCAGTTTTTCAGCGGGCTCCCCTGACATAAGACTTACGCTAGACGCTGGCCTGAGGGCAGTCCAATGGTGCTTATTTTGAGTCGTTAGAAGGCGCGGCCAACACCTCTGCCAGGAAATCCAGGACGATCGGGCTGGCGACCTCGCGGCATTCTTCGAAGTACGCGTGGCGTCCGCCGGGAATGATGCGCACTTGGGCGTTGGGGATCCGGCCGGCCAGGAGATCGGCATTGGCCGGCGGAACCATCAAGTCGTCGCTGCCGTGCAGGACCAGGGTGGGAACCGCGATGGCGCCCAACTGGTCCCACGCGTCGTGACCGTTGCTTGCCCGCCGGTGGCCCAGCCGAGCCTGGGGAGTCTTTGCTTCACCCAAGGTGGCATAGGGGCCGGGGCGCTCGGCCGTCCAGGCGGACGAATACATGAGGTCGGTCAGGAGTGCTTCCTTGGACGCCGGATCTGCGATTCGGGAGCTGATCTCCTTGGGCATCCGGAGCGTGTTCGGCCCTCCGGTAGAGGAGCAGCCGATGACGAGGGAGTTGACGCGGGCAGGGTGGCGCAGTGCCAGTTGCTGCGCCACCTTTCCGCCCATGGACGTGCCGTAGACGGCGCTCGATTCGATCCCCAGATGGTCCAGCAGTGCCGCGGCATCATCGGCGAACCTGCCGAGCGAATAGCCCGAGGCGGGCGCGTCGCTGCCGCCGGTCCCCAGATAGTCGAAGCGGATGACCAGATGGTCGGACTCGAAATCGGCGACGATCGGATCCCACCAGCCCATCCCGTTACCCTGACCACTCAGCAGCAGAAGAGGTGTGCCCTGGCCGCTTGTTCGGTAGGCAACGGCAAGGCCATCAGGACAGGTGAATTTCGGCATGATCATTGAGAATACCGCCAGCCGCGCTCATCCATTGCCGTCGTCGGTGACCTGGACCGTGAAGGGCGCCGTGATCACGCGGTCATCCGGCAGCCGGAACTGGCCCCACAATCGGTAGAGGCCCGGCTTGTCGAAGTGGGCGTGGACGGTGAGTTCGGGTCCGAACTGCTGGCCGGGCAGGGCGAAGACCGGATTGCCGTCGGCGTCTTCGACGTCGGCGTGTTCGTGCGCGAACTCCTCGCCGGCCGCGTCCATGATCACTACGTGTCCGGCTGCCGCCAGATACGGCTTCAGGCTGCTGATTGGCCGACCCGTGGCGGCATCGGCGAAGGTGAAGGAGAGCTCGCTGGTCTGTCCGGCCGTTGCCTCGCCCTCCAAGATGACGCGGACGCCGTCGTTAATCTGGGTGCGCGGGCTTTCTGTGAGCGTTTCCGGATTCGGGGTGGCGGTGCCGCCGACGCGCAGCTGCTGGTCGGCATGGATGTCCTGCATCTGGCCCTGCCTGCGGAACTCGGTGTTGACCAGGTAGTTGCCGGTGGTGGGGAAGGTGAGTTCGACGGCGAGCTGTCCCGGTTGGCCGGTCGGCTCGGGGTGGACGTGGGCGAAGCTGCCCAGATCGTCGCGGGTGACAATCAGGTGCATCCAGACTTCGTGGCTCAGGCCCAGGTCCTTGAGCGGCGCACCGGTGGTGGCGTCGGTGAGCTCCACCAAAACCCGGGTGGGTTCGCCGGGCCGCGTGGCTGCGGGTACGTCGAGCCGGACGTTGACGTCGGCTTCCTCGGCGGGGAGCGGGTCGACGTCGGTGGTCATCATGGTGCTCATGGCCGGGCGCATCGGCATGCCGGTGGACTGGGTCCAGGCGAGCACGCCGTTCATGCCGCGTTGCGCCGCGTCGGTGTGGCTGAGCAGGGTGAAGGCGGTTCCCAGTGCGACGGCGACGGCGGCCACACCGGTGAGGTAGGCGTACTGGCCGACCCGCGCACGCAGCGGCGGATGCAGGATCTCCTGCACGCCGGCTGGGCGGCGGAAGCCGCGCAGGCGCAGGGCGTTGGTGACCACGCTGACCGAACTCATTGCCATCGCCGCCGAGGCCAGGATGGGGTCCAGCAGGATCCCGCCGGCGAAGTGCAGCGCCCCGGCCGCCACCGGGATGAGCAGCGCGTTGTAGGCGAAGGCCCAGAACAGGCCCTGCTTGATGGTGGCGACGGTGCGTCGGGAGAGGGCGATCGCGGACACGAAGCCGCGCAGGTCCCCACCCACCAGCGTGATGTCCGAGGCGGCGATGGCGACGTCGGTTCCGGTGCCGATGGCGATGCCCAGATCCGACTGCGCCAGTGCGGGAGCATCGTTGATGCCGTCACCGGCCATGGCGACAACGTGGCCCTCGCGCTGCAGGGCGCTGATCCGGTCCGCCTTTTCGCCGGGCAGGACCTCGGCCATCACGTGCTCGATCCCGACGGACCGGGCTACCGCGGCGGCGGTGGCGGTGTTGTCGCCGGTCAGCATCCAGACCTCGACGCCGAGCGCCTTCAGCTGGGCGATGGCCTCGGCGGATTCGGGCCGGATGCTGTCCGCGACGGTGAGCAGCGCGGCGGGCTCGCCGTCGATGGCGACGTACACCGGGGTTTGGCCTTGCCGTGCGGCCTCGGCGGCAGCGGCGTCGAGCCGGGCAACTGCGGTGCCCAGGCGGCCAGCCGAAACCACCAGCGCTCGGTTGCCGATCAGGATGTGCCGGCCGGCCACCTCGGCATCGATACCGTGGCCCGGCAGTGCCTCGAACTTCTCGGCTTCCGGCAACTCCAGACCCCGCTCCGCCGCGCGCTCGCGGGCTGCGGCAACAATGGCTTCACCGAGCGGGTGCTCGCTGCCGCGCTCGGCCGCCCCCACCAAGGCGAGGATTTCGTCGCGGTCCCAAGCCCCCGCCGTCGTAATTTCGGTCAGTCGGGGACGGCCGGTGGTGATCGTGCCGGTCTTGTCGAGGACGACGGCGGTCAGCCGGCGGGCCTGTTCGAGCGCTTCGCCGTTGCCGATCAGGATGCCCAGCTCGGCCGCCTTGCCGGTGCCCACCATGACGGCCGTCGGGGTGGCGAGGCCCAGCGCGCACGGGCAGGCGATGATGAGGACGGCGATCGCGGTGCCGATGGCCAGCGTCAGCCGGCCGGTGTCCGGACCGAACAGCGCCCAGCCGGCGAACGTGCCGGCGGCGATGAGCAGCACCGCGGGGACAAACCACGCGGAAACCTTGTCGGCCAGCCGCTGCATCGGCGCCCGCGAACCCTGCGCGTCCTCGACCAGGCGGATGATCTGTGCCAGCGCGGTGTCGGCGCCCACGGCGGTGGCGCGCAGCACCAGGGAGCCGGTCCGGTTGATGGTCCCGCCGATGGCGGTGTCGCCGGGCCGCTTGTCCACCGGCATGCTCTCGCCGGTCAGCATGCTCTCGTCCACCGCGGACGCGCCTTCGGTGACCACGCCGTCGACCGGAACTTTTTCGCCCGGGCGGACCCGCACTAGATCACCAACAACGACGTCGTCCACGGGCACATCCAGCTCGACGCCGCCGCGGATCACGCGCGCCGTTTTGGGCGACAGTCCGGCCAGCGCCTTGATCGCCGCGGCTGTCTGCTTCTTCGCCCGGCCCTCCAGCCACTTGCCCATCAGCACCAGTGCGATGATGACCAGCGACGTCTCGAAGTAGACGTGCAGCGGCAGGCCCTGGCTCTCGGCCACGCCCGGCCACAGGGTGACGAAGGCGCTGTAGCCGTACGCCACCCCGGTTCCGAGGGCCACGAGCGTGTTCATGTTGGTACTGCGGTGCCGGGCGGCGGCCCAGGCTGCGGCGTAGATCCCGCGGCCGGCCCAGAACTGCACCGCGGTGGCGACCACCAGCAGCAGCGGCATCAGCCAGTCCATCGCATCGATCGGCAGCGGCACATACATCACCGCCATCAGGGACAGCCCGGCCGCCAACGCGACCTGCCACTTCCGCTTGAGTCCGGCAAGTTCCGCGTCGCGGCGGGCCTCCCTGTCATCATCAACGGACGACGGCGGCTCCGGCACCTTCCGTACGTCGGGCGCCGGCGTCTGGGGGAGCTGCCGGAGGCTGCCGGTGTAGCCGGCCGCGATGACCGCGGCGGTGAGGTCCTCGAGCCCGACCGCGTCCGGGTTGTACGAAACCCGGGCCGCTTCGGTGGCGAGGTTGACGTGGGCGGAGGCCACGCCGTCGAGCTTTGTCAGGGCTTTTTCCACCCGGCCTACACAGGAGGCGCAGGTCATGCCGCCGATCTCGAGCGTGCATTCAGCCAGAACCGAGGTACTCACGGTCATTCCTTTCGGTCTGTTTTGTTCAAGGGGTTGCGCCGGGCAGCGGCTACTTCGGTAAGCAGCGGCAGCCCGGCGGGGAAGCGGTGGGCCGGCTCAGGCGTGTTTGTGCGCGTGGTGCTCGTGGGCCTGGTCGGCGGAGTGGCGGTGGTGCGCATGGTCCTGGGTGTATTCGTCCAGCCGCAGCAGCATCGCGATGGCCATCGCCGGCAGCATCAGCAGGTGCCCGGCGGCCATCACAGTATGGCCGTCGATCGCGCCCATCCAGAGCGGGACGAAGAGCACGATGAACGGCAGGTACATGGCCGCGCCCATCTCGATAATCGGTGCCCAGCCGTGCCCGCGGAACTTCATCCAGGCGCCCATCGCCACGGTCATGTTCGTCGCCATGACCAGTGAGGCCACATCCGGCCGGTCGAACACGGCGGAGACACCGGCGGCGCGGGTCAGCCAGTTCCAGACCGGGCCGAGGACGACCATGCCCAGGATCATGGCGACCACCATTTCCAGGTAGTGCCGAGTGAAAAGCCAGATACGCCTGCCGCGGCTGGTGGTGGGGGACGTGGTGGTCGTGCTGGTGGAGGCGTGCAGTTCGGTGTTGTTCATTGTTTTACCTTTGAAGATTGTGGAGGTGAGGAGGGGAGCAGCAGGAGGGGCGGGCGGTCAGATGAGGGTGTAGCCGGCCTCGGTCACTGCGGCGGCGACGTCGTTGCGGGCCAGCGGACGCTGGCTCGCTACGGTGACCGCCCCCGAGGAAAGGTCGACGTCGACGCCGGTCACCGACGCCAGGCTGCCGATCTCGGTCTTGACCGCGGTCTCGCAATGCCCGCAGGACATGCCGGCTACCTGGTAGGTGGTTCGGATCAGCTGGCCTTCGTCCGGCTGGCTGCGGCGGAAGCGGAGGGACATGGTTGCTCCTTGGTGAGATGTGCTTTGAGTTTTGGTTTTTCCGGTTTTCGGTAGGTCGATCTTCCGGCTCGGGAGGGGCAGTTCGGACCGGTAAAACCACCGGGTTTTCCCAACGGCCGTTGGTAGAATCGTGCGGTGATCCAGGGGAGGGCGCGGGAGCGCGCGGTCATTGTGGGGCTGATCGAAGAAGCCCGCACTTCACGGGGCAACGCCCTTGTCATCCACGGCCTGCCGGGCGTAGGCAAGTCGACGCTGCTCAACGACGCCGTGACCGGGGCCGAGGGCCTGCGCGTACTGCGGACCCGGGGCATCGAGTCCGAATCCCCGCTGGCCTTCGCTGCGCTGCACCGGCTGCTGCGCCCAGTCATGTCCTACACAGACCGGCTCCCCGAACCGCAGGCCCACGCGCTGAAGGCCGCCTTCGGCGAAATCGCCACCGAGAGCGTGGACCGGTTCCTGATCTTCCTCGCCGCGTTGAGCCTGCTGGCCGAAGCCGCCGAGCACCAGCCCGTGCTGGCGGTCATCGACGATGCGCAGTGGCTGGACGACGTCTCGGCCGCGGCGCTGCTGTTCGTGGCACGCCGGCTGGACGCGGAGCGGGTGGCGGTGCTGTTCGCCGCCCGCGACGGCGACGAGCGCCAGTTCGACTACGGCGACCTGCCGGCATTGGCGCTGGCGGGCGTTGATGAGCAGACGGCGGCAGAGCTGCTGGCCGAGCATTCCGGCGTCGTTGTTCCGGCCGAAGTCACCGGCGAGCTGGTGCGCAGCACCGCCGGCAATCCGCTGGCCCTGGTGGAGCTGGCCGGGTCCTTGTCGCCCGAACAACTGGCCGGAACGTCGGGACTGCCGCACCATCTGCCGCTCACCGCCGGCGTGGAGCGGGCCTTTCTGGACCGCTGCCGGCGCTTGCCGGAGCACGCGCAAACCTGGCTTCTCGTGGCAGCGGCGGACGACGCCGGCCAGCTCACCACCGTGCGGCAAGCAGCCAAGGCGCTGGGCGCGGGCGACGACGCGCTCGATGCGGTGGAACAATCCGGCCTGCTGAAGGTCGCGGACGGGAGGCTGCAGCTGCGCCATCCGCTGGTCCGCTCGGCCGTCTACGGTTCCGCCAGGGCCTACCGGCGCCGGCAGGCCCACGCTGCACTGGCGGAGGTGCTGGCCCAGGAGCACAGCCCGGACCGCCGGGTCTGGCATCTGGCCGCGGCTGCGGAGGACGACGACGAAGCGGTGGCCGCCGAACTGGACCAGGTGGCCGAAAGGGCGCGCAGCCGCGGCGGGCACGAGGCCGCCAGCGCTGCCTGGGAACGCGCCGCGGAGCTGACCCTCGACGCCGAAGCCAAGGCACGGCGTTTGTATGAGGCGGCCGGCAGCGCGTGGCTGGCGGGACAGGCTGCCCGTGCCCGGACCCTCAGCGACGCCGCGGTAGCCATGGCCGGAAGCCCGGGACTCCGCGCAGACGCGGTTCGTCGTCGTGCCCGGATCGAGTGGAACACCGGTTCTCTCCAGTTGGGCCACCATATGATCCTGCAGGGCGCCCGCGATGTAGCCCAGGCGGATCCTGTGCGTGCGCGGGAAATGGCGATGTTCGCCGCCGCGCTTGCTTCCTTCGGCGGCGACTCCGGCATCGGCATCACGCCCGTCGACGTCGCGGTCCCTCCGGAGGCCGGCGCGCCCGCCCGGGAGCACAGCTTCTGGCACCTGCTGGTGGGCCTGCACCACGTGTCCCGCGGCGAGATGGAGCAGGGCGCGCCGGTGCTCAGGGCGGCCTTCGCCGACGGGGCGTCGCTGGAGAACGCGGACCAGGACCTGCTGCCCAACCTCGGCATCGCAGCCCTGCACTTGGGCGATGATGACGCCTCGCTGAAGTACCACAACCTGCTGCTGGCCCGGGCGCGCGGCACCGGCGCGCTGATCATGGTGCTCTACGCGCTGACCCGGCGGGCCGTCACCGATGTGGCCACCGGCAACTGGGACGAGGCCCGGGCCGGCGCGGCCGAAGCCCTGCAACTGGCCAACGGCACCGGGCAGCCGGGCCTGACCGCTTCACCACTGACGCTGCTGGCCCTGCTCGATGCCTTGCAGAACGACGACGGCTACGCGCGCCACCTGGCGGCGGCCGACGACGTTGCGGCGAACCATCCGCTGGGCATCGTCGCCGGCCTGACCCACGATCTCCGGTTGTGGGCCAAGGCCGTCCACAGCGGCCAGCCCGAAGCGGCCCACCATCATCTGGCCCAGCTGGAACTGCCGTTGACGCGTCGGCTGGCCGCCATCGACTTCTTCGAGTCCGCGATGGCAACCGGGCAGCAGGATGAGGCCGCCAGCCGGCTGGCGGACCTGGAGGAATTCGCCGCGGCCACGGGCAACGTCTGGGCGGCTGCCAGCACCGAGCACGGCCGCGCGTTGCTGGCCGACAACCCGGCCGACGCCGAAAAGCTCTACCAGTTGGCGCTGGAACACCACGCCTCGTCGCCGCGAGTATTCGACCGTGCCCGGACCCAGCTAGCCTACGGCCGGTTCCTGCGCCGGGAGCGCCGCCGGGTCGATGCCCGCGCCCAGCTGCAGGCCGCGATGGAAACCTTCGCTGACCTCGGCGCCGCCCGCTGGGAGGAACTCGCCGGCCAGGAACTGCGCGCCTCCGGCAGGACGGCACGCAAGCGCGATCCTTCCACCGCAGCAACGCTGACCCCGCAGGAACTCCAGGTCGCTGGCCTGGTCCAGCAGGGCATGACCAACCGCGATGTCGCCGCACGGCTCTTCCTCAGCCCGCGCACCATCGACTTCCACCTCCGCAACGTGTATGCCAAGCTCGGCATCAGTACGCGCGCCGAACTGATGCGCCAGCACCTGGGACGCGCCCCCGCCGTCGTCGTTGGTAGTTAGCAGCTGCCATTGCACCGTCGTTACCGGTGCCAAACCCGGTAATTTCGCCGGTTCGAGCAGCCCCGTGGCCCAGTAATTTTCCTGCCATGACTACTTCAACTCTCATCGGAAATTATCTGTTGGGCGGCGCCATCAACGCCGTGCTCCTGGTGGCCATCGCGTTCCTGCTGTCGCGGTTCGTGAAGGACGCCGCCGGGCGATCCCTGCTCGCCATCTTCCTCATCATCGCGGGCGGGGCCTACCTCGGATTCGCCATCGCGGGCCAGGCCAGCGGACCGTGGGCCCTCGCGGAACTCCTGCAAGCGCTCGGGCTCGGCGCGCTGGGCATCATCGGCCTGCGCCGCTCGCCCTACTGGCTCGCCGCAGGGTGGGCGCTGCATCCCATCTGGGACGTCCCGCTCCACTACTTCGGCGGCGGACACGAGTTCGCCCCCGAGAGCTGGGCCATTTCCTGCGTGAGCTTCGACTGGATCGTGGCGCTGTACATCGTCGCCGCCTACCGGATGAACGGCGAAAGCCGGTTCAAATTCCGCGAGAGCATGGTCCGGACCGAATCGGTTCGGCCGATTCAAGCCGGCACCAAATCCCGCTAACCAAACAACGACGGCGGCGCCCGGGTGAGTTTTATGACTCGCCCGGGCTCCGCCGTTGGCTAGGGTTAGCTGGTGACTAACTACTTCCTGCGCAAGCCCTGGCGCGGCCGGATCGGGGCCCTGCTGGGCATCCTGATCATGGCGCTGAGTCTGCGCGCCGCCGTCTCCGTGGTGCCGCCGCTGCTCGGCGAGGTCAGCCCCGAACTTGGGTTCGATGCCGCCACCATCGGCCTGCTGGCGATGCTGCCGCCGCTGATCTTCGCCGCCGGCGGCCTGGGCACGCCCATCCTGATCCGGTGGCTGGGTCTGGAAAAGGTCCTTACCCTCGCGGTGCTGCTGGCCGTCGCGGGCCAGGTGGGGCGCGCCTTCATGGGCGAGGTATGGCCGTTCCTGGGCCTCTCCGCCGTGGTCATGGCCGGCTACGGCATGGGCAACGTGGTGCTGCCGCCGCTCGTGAAGAAGTACTTCCCGGACCGAATGGGCGTGGTCACGGCCGGCTATGTCACGCTGCTCGCGGTCGGGACGGCGGCCAGTCCGCAGTTGGCGGTGCCCGTAGCGGACCTAGCCGGCTGGCGCGTGTCGATTGGCGTCTGGGCCTCGATCAGCGCGCTGGTGCTGGTCCCGTGGGCAGCCCAGTTGCTGCATGACCGGCGGGCAAAACGCGAGAAGAACGACGACGCCGCGGCCGCCCACACAAGTTCCGCCTCGCCGTCGACGTCGGATCCGCAGCCTGCCCCGCCGTCCGCGTCGAGCTCGGTCAAGATGCCGCCGGCCAAGCCCACACTGGAGCATCTGAATCCCTGGCGCTCGCCGGTGGCCTGGGGCCTGGCGATCTTCCTCGCCGGCAACTCTGCGCAGACCTACGTCTACTTCACCTGGCTGCCGCCGTACCTGACCGGGCAGAATGTGGACGCTGCGGTAGCCGGCTCGGCGCTGGCCTACTTCGCGATCCTCGGGCTGCCGGTCAGCCTGCTGGTGCCGCTGATCGTACCCCGCATGCGCAACCCGATCATCGCCATCAGCATCTTCGCGGCATGCTGGGCCGGGGGACATCTGGGCCTGTTCCTCGCGCCGATGGATGGCACCTGGTGGTGGATCACGCTCGCCGGCCTGGGGCAGGGCACCTTCGCCACCGCACTGCTGATGATGAACCTGCGCTCACGGACCACGCACGGTGCCTCCGTGCTCGCCGGCTTCAGCCAAGGCATCGGCTACGCCGGCGCCGGCATCGCCCCGCTGCTGTTCGGCGTCGTCCAGGAAGCCACCGGCAGCTGGAACGCCTCCTTCGCCATGCTCGGCGTCTGCCTGCTGGTCATGATGACCGGAGCCGTGATGATCAACCGCCCGCGGTACATCGAGGACGTTGCGAAGCCAGCCGAAACTCCCGAACCGGCCAAGGATCCTGCCCGCTAGGAGCGCCGGCACGGTACCTTTTAATACAAATCCAGCAATGGGGAAGGAGCACCTGTGTCTTGTTGCGGCAGCCCATCGCGCCCAGCCCTCGGTAACCCTGTACACGACGCCGCGTCCGGCGCGGCCGTGGCCGGCATCGAGAGCGCAGGACGGCCAGAGAGCGCGGAGCGCGGCGATGTGCTGCTGCCGGCGGGGAGCTTCCGGATGGGGGACCACTTCGGCGAGGGGTACCCCGCCGACGGGGAAACTCCAGTTCACGACGTGGCACTGGACGCCTTCCGGATCGATGCGACTGCGGTGACCAACGCGGAGTTCGCCGCGTTTGTGCAGGCCACAGGCTACCGAACGGAGTCGGAGCGCTTCGGCACTTCCGCTGTGTTCCATCTCCAGGTCCAAGCCAGGCCGGAGGACGTACTGGGCGATGTGGCAGGGGCACAGTGGTGGCTGAACGTCCGCGGTGCAGACTGGGCGCATCCCACCGGTCCGCTCTCAAGTTGGGAGGACTTGCCGGACCATCCCGTGGTGCAGGTGTCGTGGAACGACGCCCAGGCCTACTGCAAATGGGCCGGCCGGCGATTGCCCACCGAAGCCGAGTGGGAGTACGGCGCCCGCGGCGGACTGGAGGGGAAGCGCTACGCCTGGGGGGATGAGCTGGTCGGGCCGGCCGAAGAACACTTTTGCAACATCTGGCAAGGCGAGTTCCCGCGCGTCAACTCGCTGGAAGACGGCTACCTAGGCACGGCTCCGGTGCAAAGTTTCCCGCCCAACGGTTTCGGCTTGTACGAGGTCAGCGGCAACGTTTGGGAGTGGTGCAGCGACTGGTTCCTCCCGAAGTATTACCGCAATGCACCGGCTGCGAATCCGCAGGGCCCGACCATCGGGCGCGGCCGGGTCATGCGCGGCGGGTCCTTCCTGTGTCACGACTCGTACTGCAACCGCTATCGGGTCGCCGCCCGCAGTTCCAACAGCCCCGATTCAGCCAGCAGCAACTGCGGTTTCCGGACGGCAGCCTGAACCAGTTATGGACCTACTCGCTCCCGGCGTCCGGGGAGTAGGCGAAAGAGCCGGCCACACTCTCGGCGAGCATGTCAACCAGCGCCGTCGATCGTTCGGTGTCCGGGTCCGCCAGATGCTGCATGCTGATGCCATCGATGCCGGAGATGAACAGCCGGGCTGACAGTTCCAGATTGGCCGGAACTTCCTCATTTGCGTCGACTGCCGCGTTTTCGAACAGCTCGCAGGTGGATTTGATCCAGCCCTCATACATCGACCGGTTCATGGCCAGCGCCCGGGGTTCTTCCTCGGCGTCGACCCGGAAACGGCGCAGCAACAGCTCGAACGTCGTCACCTGCTCGTGCGGTTCGGCAAGCATCCGTTCCCAGACACGCCGGGCATGCGCCCGCACCACAGCTTTCAGGCCCGCACCGGCCACCGTCACGGGCGGGAGCGCCTGGGCGTAGTCCCGGCTGAGGTAGTAGTAGACCTCCTGCAGCAGCTCGTCCTTGCTCCTGAAGCAGTAGTGCAGCGAGGCCAGCGGAGCCTCCGCTTCCGCCGCAATCCGGCGGGTTGTCGCTGCGGCCAATCCGTCGTGGGCGATCACTCTCGCCGCTGACCGGACAAACTGCAACCGCCGCTCAGCAGTGGGTACTCGGGCCAATGCATTCACCTCCAGTTAGGTAGAACCATCCTAGGCGGGAACCGGGCTGGCCTTGGATTCGCGGTGTTCGGACAGGCTTCCCGAACGAATTAAGAATAATTTTAGAAAAAAGGTGGTCAAGTGACCAAGTCATTCGACATACTATTCCAGTCGGTAACGCACATCACATAAGGAGCGTCGAATGGAGCAGCGGGCAACAGCCGCGGACCTGGTGGTCATCAACGCAACCGTGCCGGAAGGAGTACTTCCCAACGGTTCCCCCGATGCTGCCAACGTGGCCGTTTCCAGCGGGCGGATCCAGGCGATTGGTGGGCAGGACGTGCTGGGGTTGGTCGGCCCGGGTACGCGGATCATCGACGCCGACGGCGGCGCAGTACTCCCGGGGATCAACGATGCGCACCTGCACTTCATCGCCTCCTCCATGGTGCGCTTCGGGTATGTACGCGTCGGCAGCCATGCCGCGAGCCGGTGGGAGGAGGTCTGCCGCATTATCGAGCAGGCCCGGCCGGAGGCCGACGGCTGGATCAGGGCACATGGCTGGGATGAGCTGGTGTTGGGCCCCGGCGGCCCGGAACTGGTCCTCGATTGCAAGCCCGGTACACCGGTGGTGGTTTTCGACCAGACCGGGCACCAGCTCCTGGCGAACCGCGTGGCCCTGGAACTTGCCGGCATCACGGTCTCCACGCCGGCTCCCACAGGAGGTGTCATCGAACGGGCCGCGGACGGATCGCCGACCGGCCGGCTGGTCGACGCCGCCATGGAACTGATGACGCGGGCGCTGCCAGCCCTGCCGGTTCCGGTCATGCGCGATGCCGCCCTGAGGTTCCAACGGATCCTGCACGCCCAAGGCATCACTTCGCTGACCGAGCCGGGACTGGGTCCCGGCGCGGGCGGGCTGCTGGACGGCTCCTGCACCACCGCAGCACTGGACCTGCTGGGGGATCTGGCACTCTCCGGCGAACTCACCCTGCGCATGAACACGCTGCTCCTCTTCGCAGGCACCGGCGGGATCAGCGCGGACATGGTCCGCGAGGGCCTGGAATCCGGGTTGCACCGGACCTACACCGAGCGCGGCATCGACAGCAGGAAGCTGCGGATCGCCGGCGTAAAGGTCTTCGCGGACGGTACCCCGCGCAGCGGAACGGCCTGGATGACCGAACCCTATGGCCACGCCTGCACCCATGGCTCGATGGTGGTTGCCGGTAACACCGACTCCGAGCGTTCCGCCGAGCTGGGCGAGATTGTCCGGCTTATCCACTCCGCAGGCCTTCAGGCCGGGATCCATGCCACCGGCGACGCCGCAACGGAGGCAGCCATGAACGCCGCCATCCGGGCGCAAGCAGCCCAGCCGGGGGATAACCGGCATTACGTCATCCACGGTTCCTTTCCGTCCAACCAGTCGTTGGCCGGTCTGGCGGAACACGGCATCGGCTACAGCACCAACCCGATGATCCGGTCCGGCGGAGGCAGTTTGCTTGAGGGCATCCTGGGCCCGGAACGTTTCCGCCGGCACCAGCCGCTGCGCTCGGCCGCGCGCCAAGGGGTCCGGTTCAACATTGCATCGGATTCGCCGGTGACCACAACGGACTGGCGGCGGACCATATTGGCTGCGGTGACCCGCTCAACCGTCGACCACCCGGAACCCGTTGACGACGGCGAAGGCCTCGGTCTGGTCCAGGCCCTGGCGGCGATGACCTCGCAGCCGGCCTGGCAGGACCACGCGGAACAGTTCAAGGGGGCCCTGCACCCCGGGCTGGCGGCGGACCTCTGCCTCCTCGACGCGCCCTGGCCTGCCGATTCCGAACCGGATGCCCTGCTCGAACGCCACGTCGCTTGGACCATCAGCGGCGGACAGATTGTGCACGAACCTTCCATGGTGCCGGCGGCCGGGCCCGCGCTGTAGCCGGCCAACTGTCACTGCGACTCCAACTGCAACTTCGAATAACCATCTTCAACCAAGGAGAACTCATGCGTATCAAGCTTCCCCTCGCCCTCGCCGCTACGGTGGCACTGGGCCTGACTGCCTGCGGCTCCGAGTCATCGCCACCGGCGGCCGACGGCGCCAACGAAACCACGCTGAAAGTCGGCACCATCGGCATCGCCGCCGATGCGGCCCTCCAGTCCGCCATTGACAAGGGCTATTTCGCCGAGGAAGGCCTCGACGTCGAAGTTTCCGTCGTCGCCAATCCTCCGGCAGGCATTGCCGCAGCCCAAAGCGGCCAGCTGGACCTGACCTATACCCCGTCGATTCCCATGCTCAATGCCAAGAGCCAGGGCGTGCCGCTGACTGTGGTGGCCGCCGCCGATGGCTATCCTGACGACGCGCTTGAGCAGGAAGACCTGAGCCAGGTGGATGACACAGGGCTCTACGTCGCAGCGGACAGTGGGATCGATTCGCCCAAGGATTTGGAGGGCAAGCGGGTATCCGTGCCGGCCCGCAAGGCACAGCTCGAAGTTACGGTCAGCCAATTGGTGAAGGACGACGGCGGCGACCCCGCCAAAGTGAACTGGATGGTGCTGGACCCGGCCTCCGCTCTGCAGTCGCTCAAAGACGACCGGATCGATGCCGCCTCGTTGGTCACGCCGTTCACCGGCCAGGCCGCCTCCGCCGGCAACACCCTCCTGGCCTCGCCCGGCGTTGAGTTCTTCGAAAAAGGCGCCATTGGCCTCTGGGTAGCGGGATCCGCGCAGGCAGAGTCCAAACAGGACCAACTGCTGGGCTTCCAGCGCGCCATCTATAAGGCCAACGCGTACGCCAACGACAATCTGGACGAGTCTCAGAAGCAGGCGGCTGAAATCACCGGGTTGGAACTCGAAGCCGTCAAGGCAGGCGCCACTCCGTTCTGGCCCGTGGAAGTGCGGCTGGAGGACGTCCAGCGGACCGCTGCCCGGATGGCCACACTCGGATTCCTGGCGGAGGAGCCGAAGCTGGACCAAAGCCTGTTCCTGTCCGAGTAGACCTGGCGGAAATCCTGGAGTAACTGTGAAAACACAAATCAAACCTGCCGCGGTGGGTGCGCTGGGGATTGCCGGGGCGCTGCTCCTGTGGCAGTACCTGGCCACGGGGCCGATGAATGACAGCGCCCTGCCCACCCCGGGTCACGCCATCGCCGAACTGGCCGCGCTGCTGGCTACCGGGACTTTCTGGGCGGATCTGGCCGACACGATCCTGATTGCCCTCGGCGGACTCGCAATTTCCGCTGTCGCCGGTGTTGCGGCCGGGCTGCTGATCGGCAGTTTCGCGCCGGTGCGCTACGCGACCATGGCAGTGCTGGAGTTCCTGAAGCCCATTCCGCCGATTGTGGTACTGCCCCTGGTGGTGCTGGTGCTGGGGCCGACGGCGCAGATGTCCTGGGTCCTGGTGGTCATCGGCTGCGCCCTGCCGATTGTGATGCAGACCGTCGCCGGGGTGCACGACACCGATCCGGTAGCACGGGACACAGCCCGTTCCTACGGCATGGGCCACGCCGAGATCTTGCTGCTCGTCACGCTACCCGGTGCCATGCCCTTTATCGGTACCGCCATGCGCGTGGCGGCCCCGGCTGCATTGGTCGTGGCGGTCGTCGCCGGCCTGCTGGGCGGCGGGCCGGGACTCGGCCAAAGCATCTATCAGGCGCAGGCGGCCGGTGATTTCCCTGTGCTGTACGCGCTGGTGCTGGTCCTGGGTCTATTGGGCCTGGTGTTCCAAGGCGCCACGCGGCTGGCTGAACGCCGGCTTCTCCATTGGCACGAGTCCTACCGGGAGGTGGTCCTGTGATGAAACGCAAGGCTTTGAATTGGTCCCTGGGCGTAGCGACCCCGGTGCTGCTGGTGGCCGCGTGGTGGGTGGCCTCGGCCAACTCGGTGAACACGTTCTTCCCGCCACTGAGCGCCATCATGGTCCGTTTCCGCCAGCTCTGGTTGTTCGACCACTTCGGCTCGGACATCCTGCTCAGCCTGCGCAACCTGCTGCTGGGCTACGCGGTGGCGACCGTTGCCGGCGTCGTTATTGGCTTTGTCACTGCGCTGGTGCCGGTTGCCCGGTGGGCGCTGGATCCTGTGATCCATTTCCTGCGCGGAATTCCGCCGGTGGCGCTGGTGCCGATCTTCATCTCGCTGATCGGTTTTGGGATCGAGATGCGGGTGGCCAGCATCGCGCTGGCGGCTCTGTTCCCGACCCTGATCGCCACGGTGGACGGCATCCGCAGCGTGGACACCACGCTGAAGGACGTCAGTTCGGTCTACCGGCTGTCGCGCGGCGAAAGGCTCGCGCAGGTTTATCTGCCGGCGGCCGGGCCCCAGATCGCCTCCGGTATGCAGGTCAGCCTGCAGGTGGCGTTCATCGTCATGATTGCCTCCGAGATGCTGGGCTCGTCCGAGGGCATCGGCGCGATGACTCTGCTGGCGCAGCAAAGCTTCATGATTCCGGACATGTGGGCCGGCATCCTGCTGCTCGGCGTGATCGGGTTCGGCGCGAACCTGGTCTTCGAACTGCTCAAGAACCGCATTCTGGCCTGGCACGCAGGCTCCCGACGATTGGCTAACTCATGACCGCGACTGCCCCTAACAGCTTCCGGCGCGCCGCAGGCCGGCACACCGTCCAGGAGGACCCGATGACCGTCCGCAATGCAGCTGCCGCGCTGCCCCGGCTCGAAGTTACAGCACTGTCCAAGACCTACGGCAGCGGCGCGTCCGCCAAGTGCGTGATCGAGGACCTGACCTTCACGGTGAACACCGGCGAAGTGGTGTGCATCGTAGGCCCGTCCGGCGTCGGCAAAACCACGCTGCTGAAGTGCCTGGCCGGGCTGCAGCCGGTCACCTCCGGAGCCGCCGCGATCGACGGGCGGCAAATCGACGGTCCGCCAGCCGAGATGGCCCTGGTCTTTCAGGATTACAGCCGTTCCCTGATGCCTTGGCTGACCGTTCGCAAGAACATCCGGCTGCCGCTGCGCCACCTGCGACTGCCGGCAGCCGAGCTCAACCAGCGCATCGACACCGCGCTCGACGCTGTGGGGCTGACGCATGCCGCTAGCCAGTATCCGTGGCAGCTTTCCGGCGGCATGCAGCAGCGGGTGGCCATCGCCCGGGCCCTGGCGTACCGGCCCGAAATCCTGATCATGGACGAGCCGTTCGCGTCGGTGGACGCGCAGACCCGCTTCGAGCTGGAAGACCTGTGCCTGAAGATCCGCGACGACTTCGGTATGACGATCCTGGTGGTCACGCACGACATCGACGAGGCTGTCTACCTCTCCGACCGCGTGGTGGTCCTTGGCGCCAAGCCCGCCCGGGTGCTGGACGTGGTCGACATCGACCTGCCGGCGCCGCGGGACCAGATTTCCTCGCGTGCACTGAAGGAATTCGCGGACCAGCGCACCAACGTGCTGTCGATGATCCGGAAGCCCGCATGAGCGGCGGGAAGGCACGGCGGCCCAACGTCCTGGTCATCATCGCCGATCAGTTGCGCGCCGACCATCTAGGTTTCGCCGGCAACCAAGTGGTCCGGACTCCGCACCTGGACAGGCTTGCCGCCCAAAGCATGGTCTTCACCGAGGCGACCGTCACCAATCCCACCTGCATGCCCAACCGCGCCAGCCTGCTGACAGGCCGGTGGCCCTCGACGCACGGCACACGCTGCAACGGGATCACGATGGACCCGGACGCAAATAATTTGGTCAAGCAGTTGTCCTGCGGCGGCTACCTGACCCGGGCCGTAGGCAAACTCCACCACCAGAACATGGGGTGGGATTTTGAACCCATCCAGCGGGCCGAGATCGAAGCCACGGACCCGCTGCTGCTGGATCCGCAGTCCTCCAACGCCCGCACGCAGTCCCGCCCGGAAGGCTGGGACCAATGGGAGAATGCGGCGGCGCATGCGGAGGGTTTCATGCCGCTCCCCGAGGGGTACTACGGCTACCAGCACGTGGACCTGGTCATCGGGCACGGCGACCGTCCGGGTGGGCACTATGTGCACTGGGCACGGGAACGCGGCATCGACCCTGTGGCGCTCGGCGGTGCCGAGAACGCTCCCAAGCGTCTGGATACCTGGGACCAGGTGTACCAAACCGGCATCCCGGCAGAGCTGCATCCAAGCTCCTATGTCGGCGAACGCGCCGAGGCGCACTTGGCCGGGTTCGCCGAATCTGCGGAACCGTTCTTCATGTTCGTCTCCTTCCCGGACCCGCACCATCCGTTTTCACCGCCGGCAGGGTACGCGGACATGTACTCACCGGATGAGGTGGAGCTGCCGATCGGGTTCTACCAGGACCACGCCAAGTCCCCGTCGCACATCCGCCGGATGTTCGACCGCCGCGGCGAACCGAATGAAGACCCCACGATGACTTTCGCCGCCGATGAGGCGCAGTACCGCCAGGCCGCCGCTGCCCAGTACGGTTTGATCACGCTGATGGATGAGCAGATCGGCCGGATCCTGGCGGCACTCGATGACAACGGGCTGGCCGAGGACACGATTGTTGTCTTTACCAGCGACCACGGTGACCTTTTCGGGGATCACGGTTTGATGCTGAAGCATTTCAGCCATTACCGGGCCGTCACCAACGTGCCCCTGACGATCAAAGTCCCCGGCATGAGTCCGGGCAGTACTGATGCCTTGGTCTCCACCGCGGATTTGGCACCCACACTGATGGAGCTGACCGGAACACACCTGTTCAGGGGAATCCAAGGCACATCCCTAGTGCCGTTGCTGGAGCGGAGTGCGGTCTCGGTTCGGGACGCTCTCATCATTGAGGAGGACCAACCGTTCGGACTTCCCGGGCTGCCTGGCCCCGTTCGTACCCGCTCGGTGCTGACCAAAGCCGGACGCCTGACAAGGTATTTCGGCACCGGCATCACCGAACTCTACGACCACCTGTTGGACCGAGAAGAGCTCAATAACGTTGCCGGAGAGGCCAAATTCAAAGACCTTGAGGATGTTCTGGCACTGGCGATGATGGAGGGGATGGCGGCATTAGCGGATACCGGAACGGCACCAACCGCAGCGGCCTGACCGCTTGCCGATAATGAGGACTTCCCCCTCCTGAAAGCACCGGTTTGTGCCGCTACGTACGCCCGGAATCAGCTGGTAGGGAAAGCACGCTCTAAAACTAGCAATTTCCGATTTAGAAGCGGATGATAGCTATACCGGCGAAAGCCCGGCCTTCATGGCCGGCGCTTTTGTTTCTCCGGACTTCTGATGAAGGGGGTGCGTTATGCCGCTGTCGGATGAGGAGCGGGAGCAGCTTCATGCGCTGGAGTTGCAGTTGGCCGCCGAGGACCCGGAGCTTGCCCAAGTAATGCGGTCCGACCTGTTGGGGCCCGACCATGGACAGCTTGTTCTAGCGGTGCTTGCCTGGATTGTCGGTTTGGTCTTGTTGATCATCGGCGTCGCCACGAATTTGACCGTCGTGGGTGTCGGCGGCTTCCTGGTAATGGGCGCAGCGGGTTATTGGGCAATGCGCCTCTACCGCTGGGGAAGTGCAATCGATGATCAGATCGCAACCGACAAGGGGACGCACGGCGTCAGGTGATGGCGAGTCCCGGTAGCTACCGGGACTTCCGGGTCTCCTTGTCGTTGGCCTTCTGTACGGCGTCGACCAATTCGGACTTGTTCATCTTGGAGCGCCCCGGCACGTCGAGCTTCTTGGCCAGGTCGTACAGGTGCTCCTTGGAAGCGTTGGCGTCCACGCCGCCGGCAGTCTTTCGGGAGGTGTCCTTGCCTCCCTTGGCCTGCTTGTCGGAGGGGCCGGCCTTCTCCTTGGGCTCCCAGTGGTCGCCGACCTTCTCATGGGTGTGCTTCAGGGCGCTGTAGGCAACGCGGTGTGCGCGTTCCTCGTCCCCGTAGCTCTCGGCGGCCGAGTCATGCGCCTCGGCGAAGGTTTCCTGGGCCTTCTTGCCGGAACGCTTGAGCGTGCTGGGCAGTTCGCTCTTCTTCGGCTTTCCGCTCTTGTCTGTCTTGGGCATCGGGATCACCCTCCTTGAATTGTTGGTGGATCCACTTTCCAACGTGGCACAATTCGATGCTGCTGCCAAGGGGGTTGTGGCTTCCCCCGATATCAAGGTCCGGAAGCGGTCATGGCTTTGTGACCTGCAGGGACATTCCGTTTTGTAACTGAGGTCACAATGACGTAAATTACAATCTGCTATTCCAACTTTGGCGTGAACTGCCTATGGTTCGATAAAGCAATCAAACAGGATCGTCGCGGGGAAACGACTTTTCTGTTGTACACAGACGTATATGTAGGGGAGAAAACAATGAACCAGCGACTGGCGGAAGCTATCGCCATTCTGGGCGACGTCGAGGCCGACGACGCGAGCAACGATGCCCGCGGACGCCGCGCCCATGCGCGTGTCATCGCCATGATCGAATTCGCCGATGAAGTCTCAGGCATGCGGCGCGAGCAGCGGATCGCGAATTTGCTGACGCTGGCCCAGATGGACAAGAAGGATTCAAAGACCGCACTTGAAGAGGCGCGCCGGCTGCTTGAACTCGATACGGAGTCTAGGGTTCTCAAGACTGCGGCCTGACCCGGAGCAGAAGAAACTGTACTCGTGAACACCTGATCGATTGAGCGTAGTCTGGAAAGAAGACTTGCAACGTCGGAGGTTGTCATGACACCTGTATGGAAGCGCTGGCTCCCCGCCGCCGTCGTTCCTGCGGTCATCGCGGGCGGCGTGGTGCTGGGCACCGTCCAGGCGGGCGCGGCCACGGACTTGCCGGACAAGACACCGCAGGAAGTCCTGGAAATGGTGGCGGATAGCTCCGTCCGTTCGTTGTCCGGAACTGTTGAGCAAACGTCCGAACTGGGTTTGCCGCAGTTGCCCACGGATTCACCGTCCGGAGAGTCCGGCGCTCCGTCCGGCGTAGCCTCCGCCCTCGAGCTCCTCGGTGGATCCCACACGGCACGGGTTTATCTGGATGGCCATTCACAGGCGCGCGTGCAGGTGATGGACCGGCTGGCCGAACGCGATGTCATCCGCAACGGCCGGGATGTGTGGCTGTACAGCTCCAAGCAGAATGCCGCCACCCATCTGATCCTTCCGGAAGGCTCGGAGACCGAGGGGCATCACGGCGACAAAGCATGGACCCCTGAAGATCTGGCCGAGCACTTCCTGTCCTCGGTCGAGCCCAGCACGGAAGTGACAGTGGGCGCCGACGCGGAAGTTGCCGGTCGGACCGCCTATGAACTGGTGCTGACCCCCGACAGCTCGGAGACGCTGGTCAGGTCCGTCTCGATTGCGGTGGATTCGGAAACAGGGTTGCCGCTCAGCGTGGATGTCGCGGCCCGCGGCCAGGATGCTCCTGCTTTCGAGGTCGGTTTCACCGAGCTGAGTCTGGAAACGCCGTCGGACGATCTCTTCAACTTCACACCGCCGCCGGGCGCCACCGTCACGGAGCGCGTTGTCGAGGACCATCATGGCAAGCATGCCAAGGGTGACCACGGCGACCGACATCAGGGCGACGGCAATCACGATAAGGACTACACGAAGTACGGATCCGGCTGGGAAACGGTGATCGGCCTGCCGGCAGATGAAGTGCCTGCGGAATTGTTGGACTCGCCGGTTATCGCCGAAACCGCTCAAGAGGTCGACGGCGGCCGGTTGCTTTCCTCGGCGCTGGTGAACGTCCTCGTGACCGACGATGGCCGGGTGTTCGCCGGATCGGTTCCGTTGGAGCAGCTGCAGGCGGCAGCGGAGGGCCGGTGAGCGGCGCCCTCCCATCTACCGAACTCGCGATTGAAACTACCGGGCTGACCAAGCGGTTCGGCCACCAGACGGCCGTCGACGGCATCGACCTGGCGGTTCCGCACGGCTCCGTCTTTGGCTTCCTTGGTCCGAACGGCTCGGGGAAGACCACAACCATCCGGGTCATGCTCGGCCTCGCCGCCGCCACGAGCGGGGACGTCCGGGTACTCGGGCAGGACATGCCAGCGAGCCTCCGCGAGGTGCTTCCCCGTGTTGGAGCCCTGATCGAAGGGCCGGCTTTTTACCCTTTTCTGTCCGGCGCCGCGAACCTGCACCGCTTCGACACCGCGGACCGCCACGCCTCCTCGGCCACCCGGCGGGCCCGGGTGAACCAGGCGCTCGACCGCGTGGGGCTGTCCCATGCGGCCGGCAAGAAGGTCCGCGCCTATTCTCTGGGCATGAAGCAGCGTCTGGGCATCGCCAACGCCTTGCTGATGCCGCGCGAACTGCTGGTATTGGACGAGCCGACCAATGGCCTCGACCCGCAGGGCACGCGGGAGGTTCGCAGCCTTGTGCGCTCGCTGGCTGCCGAAGGCACCACGGTTTTCGTGTCCAGCCATCTGCTCGCGGAGGTCGAGCAAATCTGCACGCACGTCGCCGTCATGAGCGCCGGCAAACTGGTGGCGCAGGGGACTGTCGATGAACTCCGGCGGGTCGGTCTCGCTCACGTCAAAGTCCAGACTCCTGACACCGACGAGGCCCGCCGCGTCCTCCAGCGGCTGGGTCTCGCACCCGAACCGCAAGATCCAAACAACGACGGCGGCAGTACCGTCCGCGCTCCGCTCGCCGACCATGCGGTGGAACCGGAATCGATTGTCGCGGCCCTCGTCGCCGAAGGTGTCCGCGTCCGCGGCTTCGCGGTGGAAAGCAGCAGTCTCGAGGAGCGGTTCGTGGCGCTGACGGGGGAGGGTTTCGACGTTGTCCAATAAGCTGCCCGCATCTGCACCAAACGGACCGTCGTCTGGCAATGGCGGATCACGAGTAACCGCATCCCGGCCCTCCGCGGGCTGGGCGCTGCTGGGGTCCGAGCTGAAGGTGCTCTTCCGGCGCTGGCGAACCTGGGCCATGCTGGCGGCGCTCGCTGCCGTCCCGGTACTGATAGCGCTCGCTGTCCGGCTTTCCTCACGCGATCCGGGTCCCGGCCAGGGTCCGCCGTTCCTGGACCGCGTATCCCAGAACGGACTGTTCATCGCGCTGACCGGCATGGTTGTATCCATCCCGCTGTTCCTCCCGCTGACTGTCAGCGTGGCCGCGGGGGACACGATTGCGGGCGAGGCCGGCCACGGAACCCTGAGGTATCTGCTCGCGGCGCCGGCTGGTCGGATCCGGCTGCTGGCGGTGAAGTATGCGGCCGCCGTCGTCTTCTGCCTTGCCGCCGCACTCTCCGTGGCGACGGCAGGAGTGCTGATCGGCTCGGCGCTCTTCGACGTAGGCCCGATCACCCTGCTTTCCGGCGACACGATCAGCGTAGGCGAGTCATTGCTGCGGCTGTTCCTGGTGGCCTGCTACGTCGGTCTGTCCTTGCTCGGACTCGCGGCCATCGGTCTATTTATTTCCACCCTGACCGAGGTCCCCGTCGGCGCCATGGCCGCGACCGCTGTGCTCGCCGTCGTGTCCCAGATCCTCGACAACCTTCCGCAGCTCGAATGGCTCCACCCCTGGCTGTTCAGCCACCACTGGCTCGGCTTCGCGGACCTGCTCCGCCAGCCGATCTCCTGGGACTCCTTCGCCGCCAACGGCCTGCTCCAAGGCGGCTACATCGTCGTCTTCTGCGCGCTCGCCTACAGCCGCTTCGCCACTAAAGACGTGCTGTCGTAGCCGACGTGTAAAGGATGTTTATGTGTGCAGCAAACGTGTAAAGAATCCGTCGAAATTTTTACACGTGCCCCTCAACGTCATTGAATTCGCCAGAGGAGTCCGCTGGCATCGCTCCCCGGCTCTGGTCTATGCGGGGCAGTGGGAACTAAAATCCTATTGTGGAAGAGCGCTATCAAAGGGCGCTGAAGCAGGCCCCGACTGTTGCTGAGCGCGACGGGATCCGTCGGCAGATCGCTGCTGACGAACTGGCCCTGCTCCGCAAGGAACTGAACAGACACGCCGTGGACAAGATCCAACGGCAGATGATGAAAATTATCGAGAGCGAACGCCGCCGCGATATTCAATCGCTGAAGGATGCAGGACTCTGAAAGTAACGGCCGTCCGTCGTACCGTTGGCTGCTGTCCACAACTGCGCCCGCGGTGATTGAGGGGTGAATGCGGAATGCGACTCATCTGATCGCTGCGGAGTCTCTGGTTTCTATGCCGCCTCCAGGGCCTTTCAGGCGGAGGCCGAGTCGAAGATCCCTCCACCGGTGGGGTTGATGTGGTGAGCCCGCACCTGTGTCACGGCGAGATCCAAGAGCGGCGTATCGACGTTCAAGGTTCGTGCCCGCGCCGCGAGAGACCCGAGAAGGTGCTCGGCTTCGACTGCCTGCCCCCTTTGAAGATCCCGGTAAAGCGAAGAAGTGAACGAGGACCCCGGAGCTGACAGCATCTGCAGGCTCTGCTGATGTCCTGGCTCGCTCACGGGGTAGCCTGCAGCTGCCGCAACGTTTTCGGCTTCGGCGATTGCTTGTAGGATTTGGGGCCGGCCTCCTGCTTCGAGGATCGCGCCCACATTGTTGCGTAGTAGGCAGGTGAGAGCGCCGGCTGCGCTGATGAACGCCCACTTTTCCCAGAGTTGCTGCATGATCGTGGTCGTGATGGTCAGGTCGATGCCGGGAACATCCAGGGTTTCCACAAGGGAGGGAGGCAGAGGATCGGCCGTCAACGCCCCGATGGTCATTGTGGACAGGGGTGTCATTTGCCGGATGGCACCAAATTCGTCGACCATGGCGACGATTTTCACGAGGCCGCCAATCACCTGCCCCGGAAATGCGTCTTCGAGCACGTCGATATGGTCAAGACCGTTGAGGAACGGGAGAATCTGCGTCTTCTTGCCGATTGCCGGGCCGGCGGTGCCGAGGATCGCCTTGAGTGCGGGTGCTTTCACCGCGATCACCACCAGGTCGTAATGGTCACCTTCAGAAATGCCCGTGACGGCGGTAACGGCATGCGTGCGATCCCCGTCGGGGGCGAGGAAGCGCAGGCCATCCCGTTGCAGGAGTCTCTGGCGTTCAGAGCGAACAAGGTAAGTGACGTCCCTGCCGGCTTCCTGGAGCCGCGTTCCAAACGCACCTCCGGTAGCTCCCGCGCCAACAATCAATATGCGCATCGATACTTCCTTCCAGTTCGTCCCAGGTAAAGAATGCGGTCAGAGGACAGTGTTCTGATCGTTTCAAGTCTCCCAGCCCCTCATAGGACTCAGAAGCAGACGTGCTGTGTCTACAGGAGCCACCAGTTCGTCAAGAGTGCACTGCTCGTGTTTGACTAGGCACTTTGCACGAGAAGACGTCAAACGTCTAATGTTTACGTATGTCGTCCCGAATTACTCAAGCGCCTCTTCATGAACCTGCCAATGAGAATTTGGGCGAAGTCCTGGATGAAACTCTTGCTCCGGAGTTGGACGAACGTCAGATAGCGCCGAAGCCGGCCACACCGAAAAGGCTTGCAGCCTTCCTGGCGATTGCCGCCGTCGTGCTCATTGGTCTGAATTTGCGAGTGGGTGTGGCCAGCGCCGCCGCCTTGTTCCACGATCTGCAGTTGCTGCTGGGGTACGGACCGCTGGTTGCCGCCACGTTGCCGTCGATCCCCGTTATTTGCTTCGCCGTAGCGGGCGCAGCCACGTCCTGGCTGAGCAGACTCGTCGGTTTGGAACGCGCGATCGCTGTTGCGTTGACGCTGCTCACGGCCGGACTGGCGCTGCGCGTGGTCGATTCGGTCAGCATGCTGCTGCTGGGCACCGTGGTCAGCATGTCCGGGCTGGCCATCTGCAACGTGGCGATGCCCTCCTTCATCCGCAAACACTTTGCGCACCGGACCTCCACCATGACGGGCGTCTACACCATCACCATGTCGATCGGCGCGACCACTGCCGCAGCGCTGAGCGTGCCGGTGGCGATGCAGCTGAACTCGCCGGTCATGGGCCTTGCATCGTGGTCGCTCCTGGCCATCGTCGCCCTGCTCGCGTTCATTCCGCTTGCTGTGGCCGGCAAGCCGCGCCCGGTGGCCGAGACCGGCGCGGGCGTTTCGCCGTGGCCGTTGCTGCTGACACGAAAAGGCCTGCTGATCACGGGACTCTTCACAGTGCAGGCGCTGCTGGTCTACACGATCATCAGCTGGCTGCCCTCCATCCTCATCGCCCGCGGCCTGGATCCGGCGTCCGCGGGCCTGATGCTCGGGGCCTTGCAATTGATCAGCATTCCCGCCGTCGTCCTGGTGCTGGCGATGGCCAGCAAGCCGCGGCTGCTGCGCCCGGCGTTCATGGTGTCGACCGGCGCCAGCTTCCTGGGCTACACGTGCCTATTGGTCACGCCCGACCAGCTGGTCCTTGTGCCGGTGCTGCTGATCGGCATCGGGTTCTCGGTGTTCCCGATTGTCATGGTGGTGATCAGCCGCAGCGGAAGCAACGCGGCGGAAACCACAGCGATGTCCACTCTTGCCCAGTCGGTGGGTTATCTCGTGGCGACTGTGGGTCCGTTCGGTTTGGGGTTGCTGCACGCGGCCACCGGCGGATGGACTCTGTCGCTGGAGCTGATGGTGGGCGTGGCAGTGCTGCAGCTGTTCCTGGCGTACTGGCTCAGCGCGGGTGGCGGTGCCGGCTCTGCTGGTGGACGTGGTGCTGGCCGGGGCCGGGTTCGTTCAGGTGGCCGTGGCCGGGGGCGCTTGCGTGGGCGTCGCGGCGAGGGGAGCCAGGCATGACGCTCGGTTCAATCCAACGCCCGCAGTTGGCCGACGAAGTCACCGAGCGACTGCGCGAGGCGATCGTCTCCGGCCAGTGGCCGTTGCAGGAACGGATCCCGCCCGAACCCGAGCTCATGGCGCAGCTCGGCGTCTCGCGGGGGACCCTGCGCGAGGGAGTCAAGGCGCTGGCCCACGCGGGGATGCTGGAGGTCCGGCGCGGGGACGGCACCTACGTTCGCGCGGCCAGCGAGATCCATGGTGCCGCCCGGAAGGCCTACCGGGAGCACGAGGACGAGGACGTGCTGCAGGTCCGCTTCGCTCTGGACACGAAGGCCGCGCGTCTGGCGGCCCGACTGGCTAACGACGGCGACATCGCGGCTATGCATGCGATGCTCGCCAAGCGCCGCGAGGCTTGGGCGGCGGAGGATCTGGAACAGTGGATTGCGGCCGACTGGGATTTCCACTTGAAGGTGGCGGAATCCTCGGGCAACAGGCTGCTGCACGAGCTCTACGGGAGTTTCGGAGACGTCTTCCATGGCACGAAAATGGCCCAGCGGCTGCGCAACGGATTCGACGGATGCCTGGAAGCCGGGCATGAGGCGCTCGTGGCAGCCATTGCCGCCCGCGACGAGGACGCGGCCGTAGCGACCGTCAACGCCAACCTCAACTACTGCATGTCCTGGATGCCGCAAGCGGGAGAGTAGCGGAATAGAGCGCAGCCGGACCGAGTGGAGTCCACGCCGTCCGCACTCAGCCGATCTGTCCTCTCAGGCCAGTCGGGTTTCCGTAGTTGTATGCAGATGCTCGCCGCCATGGGGATGGGCCTCGCCGACGATTTCATGTAGCCCTTCGACCGCCTCGACCAGGGACAGGTCCGGCTGGGAAACAAAGAAGGGCAGCAGCAGCTTGTTTTCCTTGTCCAGGTGTTGGGCGAAGAGGCGCTCGATGGCGGTGGCCAGGGCAGCGGCACGGATGCCCTGTGCGCCGCGTAGTTCCTCCAACGTATCTGTGATCACCCGGTGTTCGGCGAGCATGCCCTCGACAAGAAGGTTCGCCTCGGGCCGGGAACGGGCACGTTCATAAAGAGCTGACTCTTCTGCCAAGGCATGCGGAATGAGGTCGTTTTCGCACCATTCCACCAGCAGCTCGTGAGCGTCATGTTCGGCCGACTTCTTCCCGCTTTCCACGGCGTCAACCAACGCGCGGGTCAAATGGTTCAGCCGGGTCAGCATCTGCCCGTGATGGTGTTCGACGGCGGCGATGGCCTGCTGGTCGCTGTTCACATCTTTGGCTTCGTTGACCATCTCTACCATTGCCCTTCCCGCGTATACGGCCGCGACCACAAGGCAATCTGCAGCAGCACCGCTTTGAGCCAGGCCTGCATCATGGCGTCAACTTGTTCGCCGTCGTTCTCTTTGCGGGCCAGGAAGGGACGGACTGTGATCGTGACCGGCCCGGTCAACGCGATGAGATGCCGCAGCGGCACTACCGAGGTGGAGCCGACCTGGTCCGTCTCGTTCTTGTGGGCGGGGGTGTGCCGGAGCGCGATCTCGTTCTGGTAATCCAGCCACTCCTGGTCGTAGGAGCGGGAACACGTGTCACGAATCCATTGCCCGAATCTCGGACGCACCGCCGCGAGGTACTCATCGATGGGTGGGCCGCCGGGCTGGGAAAATTGGGCCACGAGTTGCGGCTGGCTGGCGACGAAGCCGTACCAGACATCGAGAATGTCATCGACCTGGTCATCGAGCAGCTCACCCGCCCGCTGCAGCATCGCCACGTCGCGCTCATCGAGCATCACACTGGCCTTGAGTTCCTCCAACTCGGTCAGGGTGACGGGCGAATGCTCGGCGGTTCCGTAGTTGTAGCCGGGTATCTCTGTGTTGGTCGACTCGGACGACATGGCCATACCTCCAACTAGTTCGCGTCCCTCATTCGTACCCCCGGGACCAGCCGGGGTCAATGGTTTGCCACCGGTGCCGAATGGAACGCAACAGCCGGATATGTGGAAGGCCCCGCGGCAGACCTCGGTGCTGCCGCGGTTCTGGGTGCTTCATTACGCGTGCCGGACCGTTATGCCGCAACCGCCGCGTGCTCAGCCGGCAGCTGCCTGCCCGGCGAGGCGATGTGGACGCTGATATCCACGTGGATGCCTTCCTTGCGGGCGAGAACGTCGGAGAGATACTCGGCAAGTCCGGATTCCGCGACCAACCGGCGGTCGCCGACGATGGATCCGTGGAGGTACGCTACGCCGCCGGTTACCTCGGCAGCTTCGAAGGACGCACCTCCCACACCGTTAGCTAATATCCAGTCAATAACGTCACGGAAGGTCTGCTCATCCCCTTGGCGGCATTCGGCTGTCAGGGTGAAATTGATCGTGTCCAACATGAGAATTCGACCTCCCTTTATCGCTGATTGTTGACGGGGGCTTAATTACCTGGACGGCCCGTCCGAATCCTCGTGGGGGAGCGGCTCGCGAACCTGCTTATATCCCCCGATAACTATTAGCAGGAAGCCGATAATCCCGATGAGAGGTAATTGCGTGGCGACGCCGAACAGGAGTACCAGCACTCCGGTCAACAGCACGAACAGCCCCGGCCAGCTCGGAACTGGCGCCGACTGCCCCGCCTCCCCGGCCCGAAGCTTCCGCGCAAATGCAGGATCTTCCGTATCGATCCGCCTCTCCAGCTCCTCCAGCTGCATTCGTTCGTTGTAGGACAAAGACATCTCCTTGCCGGACATCAAGCAAACTCCTTTCAGCGATTCAAGTCCTGGACACATCGGCCTCTGGGACTCTGGCATGTCGGAGGCAGATGCCTGCCGACATCCGAGCCAGAAGCGAGGCTGCGAACGGCGTCCGGAACAGTTTCCCCTTGTTCTTGTTATTCACTATTCCTGTGAATATGAATTTATTTCGGATAAATCAACCAGTAGGCATTTAGTGCCCTTTGAAGTCTCTTTATCATATTCTCGAGCCTCTATAACAATGGTATCCAAAAGGATAAATAAAGCAAAAAAGAATTGGTGATAATGGCAACACTTGAAAATGAATAGAAAGCGGCGGAGAAAGAGCTGATTGTCTTATCGTGCTGTCCTGTCGTCGGGCTACTATCAGCACTGAAGTCCTGCGCACCATAAGATGCCGAAGAGGGGATATTCGCTAGAGCCGTTCGGATACAGGGATGATCACATGGGTGCAATGAACGACCTTCTGGGCCCGGAGGCTGTGGAGGGACTGAGGGTAGCGCTCGGTCAGGGCTCACTCCGGTCGGGCTGGAGCGCGCTCGGCGCTGCCGAGGCGAAGCTGGAGCCGCTCTCGCTCCGCGCACGCTGCGACCTGCTGGCGGCTGCGCTGCTGTCCGATCTGGACGTCGGCTACGGTCAGGCAGCCGACGTTATCCGGACTGCGCTGAACGATGAGTCCTTCACCGGCTGGATGATTTGGCCTGTTTCGGAGGCTGCCGTCACGCTCGCGTTGCAGGACGGGACCACACGTGCATTCGACGACGCACTGACCTTGCTCTTCGAGCTGACTCCCCGGCTTACAGGGGAGTTCGCGATCCGCCGCCTGCTCCTGCAGGACCTCGACCGGGCGCTGGCACAGATGCAGGACTGGACGCGGCATCCGGACGAACAGGTCCGGCGGTTGGCCAGCGAAGGGCCGCGGCCGTACCTGCCATGGGCGGTCCGCGTGCCGGACATCATCGCCCGCCCGGAAGCGACACTGCCGCTGCTCGATGCCCTGCACACCGACTCCAGCCAACTCGTCCGCCGGTCCGTGGCCAACCACCTCAACGACATCGCCCGCCACGACCCGGAAACCGTGGTCGCCCTGGCAGGGAAATGGCTGGGGGAGCCCGGCGACGGGACTCCGTGGGTGGTGCGGCACGGGCTGCGGACCCTGGTCAAGAAGGCACACCCCGGTGCGCTCGCGTTGCTGGGCTTCACTCCGAATGCGGTGAGCGTCTCGGTGCCGGAGCTGGACCAGGCCCAGGTGCAGTTGCCCGGCGAGATCGCGTTCACGGTTGCGGTCAGGAACGACTCGCTGCACCCGGCGCGTCTGGCCGTCGACTACATGGTCCACTACGTCAAGGCCAACGGAACGCTGGCACCGAAGGTCTTCAAACTCGCCGTCGCGGAGCTGGAACCGGGCGAGACACGCCGGTTCGGCAAGGCCCATGCACTCCGGCCGATGACCACCCGCGTGCACTACGCCGGCCGCCACCTACTCCAAGTGCAGGTGAACGGCCAACTATCAGCGGCGGCGGAGTTCGACGTCGTTATTTAGCGGCAGGGGAGCAATGGCAGGAATTCGACGATAACTGGCAGTTTTCCGGCCATGGAATCCGGTAGGCGCGGCGTTGACGCTAAGACCCATCGGAATCCGTGAAGAAAGCAGGACCAGCCATGAGCCTCCAGCCTCCGGAATACTGGCTGAAGATCCACAACATTGAACTGCAGCAGCTGATGGCGCAGGCAGAGCGGACCCGCCAGCGCTCGCGGTACCAAGGGAATGGGACTGCCCTGCGGTCGCCGAAGAACAGGGCCAAGTCCGTGGCTCCAGTCAAGAGCGAAGTCGTAGCCCCAGCGGTAACAGCCTACGCAAGCGATAATCGTGCGCGGGCCTGGTTCCACAGCTTGATGCCACGGCTGAGGCGGGGAGCGCTATCGGCACCCGCACCGGCTGGGCGGCAGCCAGCCGACTGCTGCGCCTGACGGTCAAGGTTGAGCGCTGTGCCTGAGCCGTGCCTACGCCCGGAACCGGACGAATCCGCCTGATCCGTCCGGTTCCTTCGGCGTCGGTCGTAGACTCGGGCCATGGCACGCTTTTTGGTTTTTGTTGTTCTTGCGGTGCTGGGCTTTATTACCATCGTGGCCGCGTCGTTCGGCTCCGTTGGCTGGTGGGTGCTGGCCGCCGTCGTTGTTGCGCTCTTGGTGATCGGGATCTGGGACGTGGTCCAGACCCGGCACTCGATCCTGCGGAACTACCCCATCCTGGGGCATATGCGGTACGTGCTGGAATCCATCCGGCCGGAAATCCAGCAGTACTTTGTCGAGCGGAACGTGGACGGAAAGCCGTTCAACCGCGATGTGCGGTCGCTGGTGTATGCGCGTGCCAAGGGCGAGAACAGCCACAAGGCCTTCGGCACGGAGCGCGAAGTGAACCAGATCGGCTACGAATACCTGATCCATTCCACCGCTCCGGTGGCGCCACCCAAGCAGCATCCCCGGATACCCTTGGGCGGGCCTGATTGCAGGCAGCCCTACGATATTTCGCTGTTCAACGTCTCTTCCATGAGCTTCGGCTCGCTGTCGAAGAATGCCGTGCTCGCGATGAACAAGGGTGCGGCGCTCGGCGGTTTTGTGCAGGAAACCGGTGAAGGCGGCCTGACGAAGTACCACCTCGAATACGGTGCCGACCTGATCTGGGAGATAGGTTCAGGCTACTTCGGCGCGCGGGACAAAGACGGACACTTCAGCCCAGAAGCCTTCATCCCGAAGGCGGCGCGTCCCGAGGTCAAGGGCATCAGCATCAAACTTTCGCAGGGGGCCAAGCCCGGTCTGGGCGGTGTCCTGCCGGGTTCTAAAGTCACCCCGGAGATCGCCGAAGCCCGCGGCGTGGAGATGGGCGTCGACTGCGTGTCGCCTGCCAGCCACAGCGCCTTCGGCACGCCGCGGGAACTGATCCGCTTCGTCAAGCAGCTGCGCGAGCTTTCCGATGGAAAGCCCATCGGCTTCAAGCTGTGCGTGGGCTCGCGGGTGGACGTGCTCGCCATTTGCAAGGCGATGCTGGAGGAGAAGGTGACGCCGGATTTCATCGTCGTCGATGGTTCCGAAGGCGGCACCGGCGCGGCGCCGCTGGAGTACCAGGACAACGTGGGCACGCCGCTGACGGAGGGCCTGATGCTGGTGCACAACGCCCTGGTCGGCGTGGGGCTGCGGGAGCGCGTCCGCATTGCCGCCGCGGGGAAGGTCGCCTCCGGCTCGGACATCGTCAAGCGCCTGATCGAAGGCGCGGACTTCACCATGAGCGCGCGGACCATGATGATGGCCACCGGCTGCATCCAGGCGCAGAAATGCCATACCAACGAATGCCCGGTGGGCGTGGCCACGCAGAACCCGCGGCTGGTGCGCGCGCTCAACGTCGAGGACAAGGGCCAGCGCGTTTTCAACTACCAGAAGCTCACTGTGGACGAGAGCGTCCAGATCATGGCGTCGATGGGCTGCAAATCCCCGGACGAGGTCTCGCCGCGGATGCTTCGGCGCCGCGTGGACCATCTGACCACGCGCTCCTACGAGAACATCTACAACTGGATGGAGCCCGGCGAACTGCTCAAGGATCCTCCCCGCGGCTGGAGCGAAGACTGGAACCTGGCCAACGCTGACTACTTCCGCGAACCGCCCAAGAAGCCAGCCGAGGACGAACACAAGACGGAGCCCGTACCCGGCAGTCCGGAGTATGACCGGGCCCGGATCCCCGGCGACAAACACCAGCCCGAAGGCCAGGTTGGCCGGCCCGAAGGCGAGCTGGGCCGCTAGGAACTATAGAAGTCCTCGTGTTACAAAACGGTTGAACGTACCGTGCTGCACCATGCAGAATCGGACACAGAATCAAGAGTTCCAACCTTCGGCCCTGGCCGGTTGGACGGCAACCCTCGTAGCTGTAGCGGGGTGCCCCAGGTGAAGATTCGACGCCGGCCCAAACGGGAGGCGTAAGTATGGCGCCCTGCTCCGGCGTGCGCCGACAGGAAGGATTCAACCATGACTGAAACAGCTCTCCGCGACCTGGCCGAAGATCGTGCCACCCGTCTGGATGAGGCCGGCGCCTTCTGGACCGGCAAGATCGCTGAAGACACCGCCAACGCCAAGCTGACGTTCAAGGTGGCAGGCCAGGGAACCGGCCCGGTGGCCACCCGTGTCACCGCGGGCAAACACGAGTTTTCCGTTGACGAACCGGCGGGCCTGGCCGGCGAGGATACCGCTGCCAGCCCGGTGGAGTACGCGCTGGGCGCCCTGGCTTCATGCCAGGTAGTGGTCTACCGGCTGTACGCACACCAGCTAGGCATCCGTTTCGACGAGATCAGCATCGACGCCGAGGGCGATCTGGACGTGCAGGGCCTGTTCGGCGCCGATCGGAGTGTGCGCCCCGGCTTCAGCGCGGTGCGGTTGAGCGTGAACATCAACGGCCCCGAAACGCAGGAACGCTACGAGGAGCTGCGCCGCACGGTAGACGCGCACTGCCCGGTGCTGGATCTCTTCGCCAATCCCACTCCGGTCAGCGCCGAGGTCTTCAAGAAGTAGCTCCGGCTATTCCCCTTCGGCGCGGTCCCTCGTACCCTAGGGCCAGGAGGTAATTCACGATGAAGGCATCGCCAGGCAACAGGATCATTGTCCGCGGCCGGACCGTCGAGTCGTCCGACCGGCACGGGGAAATCGTCGAGGTCAGGGGAGATGACGGCGCTCCTCCGTACTTCGTGCGGTTCGACGACGGCCACGAATCCGTGGTCTTCCCCGGTGGGGATTTCGTAGTCCAGCACAACCCCTAGCCGCGGGCCGCACAGCCCGCACCAGCCGATAGCTGACTGAGGGCGGCAGCATGCTCATGCTGCCGCCCTCAGCACTGTCCAGCGCCGGCCGCGCTGGGCAATAAGACGCAGCCAACGCAACATGGCCGTTTCAGGGCGAAACATCGTAGTAATGTCGTGCAGTTACTCTTGCCGTGATCGGCGCCACCCTCGCGTCGCCGGCAATTTCCCATGCCTGAACGGCATCTGAACGAGAAAGGGGCATCGGCGTGGCTGTGTCACAACACGAATCCGAACCCTCACTAAAGAAAGTACTGGGGCGCTTCGACGTCCTCGCCCTGGGCTTCGGGGCCATGATCGGCTTCGGCTGGGTGGTCCTGACCGGAGGCTGGCTGGAGTCCGCCGGAACCATGGGCTCGGTGACGGCCATGCTTGCGGGCGGCATCATCATGGCCGTGGTCGGGCTGACCTATGCCGAGCTGTGCGCGGCGATGCCCAAGGCCGGCGGCGAGCACAACTACATCATGCGCGCGATGGGCCCGCGCCCGTCCTTCATCGGTTCCTGGGCCATCATCGGCGGCTACGTGACCATCGTGGCCTTCGAAGCGGTGGCGCTCCCGCGGACCGTCCAATATATCTTTCCCAACCTCAGCCAGGTCAAGCTCTGGAACGTCGCCGGTTTCGACGTCCACCTGACGTGGGCGCTGGTAGGTGCCGTTGCCGCCGTCGTTATTACCTGGATCAACATCCGCGGTGTGAAGGAAGCCGGCATTGTGCAGACCTTCGTGGTGCTGTTCCTGCTGGCCATCGGCCTGGTCATGATCGCCGGCGCCTTCACCGGCGGCGAGATCTCCAACATGGAACCGTTCTTCAACGGCGGTATGACCGGTTTCTTCGCGGTGCTCGTGGTGGTGCCGTTCCTCTTCATCGGGTTCGACGTGATTCCGCAGTCCGCGGAGGAAGTGAACATTCCGGCCCGCCAGATCGGCCGGCTCGTGGTGGTCTCGGTCATCCTGGCCACCATTTGGTATGTCATGGTGGTGCTGACCACGTCGTCGGCCATGCCGGCCAGCGAGCTGGCCGGGACGGACATCGCGACGGCGGACGCCGTGGGCGCGATGTTCGGCTCGGACATGATGGCCAAGGTGCTGATCGCCGGCGGTATCGCGGGCATCCTCACCTCGTGGAACTCGCTGCTGCTGGGCGCGTCCCGGCTGATGTTCTCGCTGGCGCGCTCCGGGATGCTGCCGGCCTGGTTCGGCAAGCTGCACCCCAAGTACGGCACCCCTCATAATGCCCTGCTGTTCATCGGCGCGCTGAGCTTCCTGGCGCCGTTCTTCGGTGTGGAGATGCTGGTCTGGTTGGTAGACTCCGGTGCGCCGAGCATCGTGCTGGCCTACACCATGGTGGCGATTTCCTTCCTGATCCTGCGCCGCCGCGAACCGCAGATGGACCGGCCGCTACGGATCGGCGGCAAGGGCAAGGGCGGCATCGCGATCGGCATCGCCGCGGCCGTGCTGGGTGTGGCCTTGTTCAGCCTGTACATGCCGGGGATGCCGGCTCAGCTGGGCATAGAGCCGTGGATCCTCTTCGGCCTGTGGTGGGTCATCGGGCTGGTCTACTTCTTCCGGGTGCCCGCCGGTATCAAGGCCGGACCGCTGGCGGAAGAGCACGTGTTGGAGCGGGTCCGCTCGCGCTGATGAAGCACGCTTACTCGCGCTGAGGCAGCATATGCTGCACTGACAGCAAGACAACGACGGCGGTGGCCGCCTTTCGTCCCCGTGCCGGCAAGGTGCCGGGTCGGGGACGAAAGGCGGCACCGCCGTCCTAATCAGTAGCGGTACGGGTTGTCTTCGGCGGCGCCGTGGCGGGCGTGTTCGAAGCCTTCCTGCCAGGCGTCCCGGACCGCGTGGGTCAGCTCCGCCAACAGTCGGTACGAGGGGTGGTCGGGGCCGACCCAGAGCATTTCTTCCTGTGCCCGGTCAAGAATCCCGTGGATCTGTTCGCTCAGTGCTTTCTCCTCAGGGCGCCCATGATTTTCCCGCCGATGCTGCCGTGTTCCGTGCCGGCGGCTCCGTAAGTACCGCGCGTTCTGCCCCGCGTGGTGCCGGGTGTATGACCGGTGCCCATCCTGCCCTTGCCGCCCAACCGCTCGGCGGCCCGCTTGATCCTGTTACCTATACCCATGGTGTTTCTCCTATGGCTGGCAGTGCCCGCCTGCAAGGACGCCGACAGGTCACGCCACTATTTTAAGTCCGGGTATGGCGAGCGCACTAGCAAGTCAGGCCATGGTGCCGGACGTGGCTACCGCGCCGAGAATGCCGAAGACGAAGATGAACAGCAGCACCCAGCCCAGCAGCATGAGCCCGTTGAGCACCAGTCCGGCGATCGCCATTCCCCTGCCCGCGGGTTCCTTGCTCAGCCCGACCAAGCCGAAGATGAATCCCACAATGGGCACTACGAAAGTGAACCCGAGAAACAGCGAAACCAGCCCCAGCACCATGGCCGTGACGCTGGCGCCCTTCGGCTGGGGCTGGACGTAGACCTGCTGGTAGACCGGCGCGGGATGTTGCGGCCCGGGCAGATTCGACGGCTGGTACGGATTGGACATGCTGACCCCCGGAGGTTGTGCTGAAAGGTTTTACCCAGCCTATCGCCGCCCTCCGACAGCCAGCGCACTGTTACCGGCTGCTCGCCTCCGTGCGGGGCTAGCTCATGAGACAGGCTCTTGAGCGTCCTGGGCTGCTGCTGCCTGAAGGGCGGAGGCGCGCAGGTCCGCTTTCATCACCTTGCCGGTGGACGTCCGCGGCAGCTCGTCGGTGAAAAGGATCCGGTCCGGCAGCTTGAATCCGGCCAGCCGTTCCCGCAGGTGAGCGCGCAGGCGCGCATCATTGACGGTGGCGGTGCTGCTGCGGATCACGAATGCCATCGGCCGCTCGCCCCACTTTTCGTGCGGAACGCCGACGACGGCGGCATCCAGCACCTCGGGGTGGGAGACGATGGCTTGCTCGACTTCGATCGTCGAGATGTTTTCGCCGCCGGAGATGATGATGTCCTTGGCCCGGTCCTTGAGCTGGATGTAGCCGTCGGCATGCATGACGCCCAGGTCCCCGGTATGGAACCAGCCGCCATGGAACGCTTCCGCGGTGGCTTCCTCATCCTTGTAATACCCGAGCATGACGTTGTTGCCGCGCAGGACGATCTCGCCAATGCTCTTCCCGTCCGCGGGCACGTCGTTCATCTCGGTGTCCACCACCCGGGCACTGTCCGCCTGCAGCATGCCCACTCCCTGGCGGGAGATTTTCTCGGCCCGCTCCGCAGCGGGGAGCGAGTCCCACTCCGGCTGGTGCTCGCAGATGGTGTTCGGGCCGTACACCTCGGTCAATCCGTACACGTGGACAACCGTGATTCCGAGGGCTTCGAGCTTGCCGATGATGGTTGGCGACGGCGGTGCTCCCGCCGTCGTGAGCCGCAGCGGCGACTCCAACGGGTGTGCCTGGTCGGCTTCGGCGATGATGCTGCAGACAGTCGGCGCGCCGCACAGGTTGGTGATGCCCTGGTTGTCGACGGCGTCCCAGACGGCGTCGGCGCGGACGGCACGCAGGCAAACGTGCGTGCCGGCTGCGGCGGTGACGGCCCACGGGGTGCACCAGCCGTTGCAATGGAACATCGGCAGCGTCCATAGGTAGCGGGTATCGCCGGTGAAACCGTTGTGGAAAGTCTCGCCGAGGGCATTCAGGTAGGCGCCGCGGTGCGAGTAGAGCACGCCTTTGGGCCGTCCCGTGGTTCCCGAAGTGTAGTTCAGCGTGATCGGCGTGCGCTCATCAACCACGCCCCAGGGCAGATCCGGCTCCGCCGGTGCCGAGGCCAGGAACTGCTCGTAGCCGGTGGTCGCGAGGGTGCCGGCGCCGCTGGTCGCAGCCACCGGTCGGGCCGGTGTGACCGTGCTGTCGGAGACTTCCACGACTTCGGCGAGTTCGGGCAGCTGCGCCTGCATCCCTGCCAACGACCCCAGGAACTCGGAGTCCACGAACACCAGTTTGGACTCCGAATGTTCCAGAATGTACTGGATTTCCCGCGGCGACAGGCGGGTATTGAGTGCCACCAGCACGCCGCCGGCCAGCGGCACAGCGAAGTGCGCGATCAGCAGTTCAGGAACATTCGGGCAGAGGAACGCCACCCGGTCGCCCGGCTCGATCCGGTTCCTGATGGCCTTGGCCAGCCGCTGGGCTTCGTTGGCGAAATCCTGGTAGCTGTAGCTGCGGTCACCGTGGATGATGGCGGTCTTGCGGCCGAACACCTCGGCCGAACGCTGCAGGAAACGCAGCGGGCTCAGGGGAGTGTCGTTGGCAGGCTGGATGTCGGCGGGAATTACTGACGTCACTGTCATGCTCCTGGTTTGGCGGGGTTTAGGCGAAGGCACTGTGGCCGGTGACCTCGCGGCCGATCAGCAGGGCCTGCACGCTTTCGGTGCCCTCGTAGGTATGGATGGATTCGATGTCGAGCAGATGGCGGACCACATGATTCTCCAGCAAGATGCCGTTGCCTCCAAGCATGTCGCGGGCGATTGACGCCAGCTCGCGTGCCTTGCGGGTGTTGTGGTATTTCGCCATCGAGGCCTGCGCGGGCCGCAAGGCACCGGCCGCGTCCAAGCCGGCCATGTGGACGCAGTGCAGCTGCATGCTGGTCAGCTCGGCGAGCATATGGCTGAGCCGTTCCTGGACCAGCTGGAATTTGGCCAGCGGCTTGCCGAACTGCGTCCGCTGCTTCGCGTAGTTCAGCGCGGCCTCGTAGACAGCGGTGGCGTGGCCGAGCGCGGACCATGCCACGCCCAGCCGGGTAGCGACGAGCACGGCTGAAGCATCCTTGAAGGTGCGGGTGCCGGGCAGTACGCTGTCCACCGGAATGCGGACATTTTCCAGCCGGATCCGGGCCTGGTAAATGGCCCGCAGCGAGGCTTTGCCGGTGATCGTCTCGGCCTCGTAGCCCGGGGTGTCCTGCCTGACCAGGAAACCGCGGACGTTGCCCTGCTCGTCCCGCGCCCAGACTACCGTCACACCGCCGACCGAACCGTTGCCGATCCATTTCTTCTCACCGTTCAGCACGAACTCATCGCCGTCGCGCACCGCGGTGGTCTCCAGCGAGACGGAGTCCGATCCGTGGTCCGGTTCGGTCAGGGCGAACGCACCGAACTCTTCACCCCGGGCCAGCGGTCCGAGCCACCGGTCCTTCTGTTCCTGCGAGCCGAAGTAGGCGATGGAGCGCATCGCCAGCCCGCCCTGCACAGCGATCACGGTGCCCAGCGAACCGTCGCCGCGGGAGACTTCCATGTTGACCAGGCCGGCGGCCAGGGGCGACATCGGTTCCTGCCCGGGGACGGTCAGACCGTCGGAAAGCAGGCCCAGATCGCCCATGCGCTTGACCAGATGGAGAGGGTACTCCGCGCGGTCCCAGTAATCGTTCATCTGCGGCACCGCTTCGTCGGTGAACGTCCGGGCTCGTTCCCAGACAGCCCTGTCCGCCGCGGGGATGCCGCTGAAGACGCCGTAGTAGTCGGTGTCGAGCGGAGTGGAAACGTCGTAGTCAGGCACTGATGCTGTCCTTTGTTCTCAGGCTGCCCGCGCTGGCGGGCCTCGGGTGATGGCTGGTGCCGGCAAACCGGTCCAGCAGCGGCGTCAGGCCGCCGGTGTGGAAGGGGTAGTTGGCGCCGAGGATCATGCACAGGTCGATTTGCTCCGGCCCGGCCACCACGCCCTCGGCGAGCATGTGCTCCACCTCGTCGGCCAGCGCCGCGATGATCCGGCTCCGCGCACCGGCTGGATCCACGCTGCGCGCTGCGGGCAGGAGGGCGCGGACCTCGGGCGGGACGTCGCCGTCGTCGTCCAGATAGCCGGGCAGGCCGGCCTCGATCAACTTGTGCAGGGTGGCGCTGAGCCGGAACCGGTCCGGAAAGGCACTGTGCATGGTCTCGCAGATGTGCTGCTGCACTACGGGACCGATGAAGCGCAGCAGCGCCAGCGGCCGCATCGGCAGCCCCAGTGGATCCAGGAGGCGGTCGACGGCGGCCGGGTCACCGCCGTCGTCAATCAGCGCCAGCACCTCACTGAACAGCCTGGTCAGCAGGCGGTTGACCACAAAGCCGGGAGTATCGGCGACCAGAACCGCCGTCTTGCGCAGCCGGGCGGCGAGTTCGAAGACCGTGGCCAGGCTCGCCGGATCCGTCTGCGGCGTCCGCACCAGCTCCAGCAGCGGCAGGACGGCCACCGGGTTGAAGAAGTGGAAACCGAGCAGGCGCTCCGGGTGCGCCAGGCCGGCGCCCATGGCTTCGATGGACAGCGATGAGGTGTTGGTCAGCAGCAGGGCGTCGGGCCGCAGGATGGGCTCCAGCTCGGCAAAGACGTTCTGCTTCACCGCGAGATCTTCGAAAACTGCCTCGAGCACCGCATCGCACGAAGCGAAATCCTGCTTGTCCGTGGTGACGCTGATCAGTCCGCGGATCTGGGTAGCGGTGGCCTTGGTCAGTGTGCCGCGCTGCACCTGCTTGGCGAGCTGAACGTCGATCCAGTCCAGTGCCTTGTCCAGCCGCGCCGCCGAAAGGTCCGTCATCAGCACCGGGACGCGAAGTTGCCGGGCGAAGACCAGCGTCAGTTGGCTGGCCATCAGGCCGGCACCGATAACGCCGACGGAGGTTACCGGGCGGGGATCGGCTGCCGGCCGACCGGCTGGATTTTTGCTCAGTGACTGGGTGAGGCGGAAGGCGTAGATGCTGGCGCGGGCCTCGGGGGAGAGGACGAGCGCGCCGAATGCGCGGATCTCGGCCTCGGGGAACGCTGCGTCTTGAACTGTCCGGTCGATGAGCTCCAGCGCACGATAGGGTGCAGGTGCCGCGCCATGGAGCCGGCTGTCCAGCTCGCGACGGGCAGCTTTCAGCGCGTCTGCCCAACCTGCTTGGCTCGGCTGTGGCCGGTGGGCGGTCGTCCCGTCCGCGAGGATGGCCGCGGCCGTGTCCAAAGCGGCGGGCAGGAACTCCGGTTCAGGTACTACTGCATCGACCAGGCCAGCGGCCTCCGCATCCCGTGCAGTGAGGTGGCGGCCGGCCAGCGCATCGCGCACCACCAGCCGGGCCGTAGCCTCGGGTCCCATCAGCGCGACGGACAGCGGAATCCCCGCCCAACCGGGGATCAACCCGAGCCGGACCTCAGGGAAGCCGATGGCGCGTACCGAGGCTGCTGCAATGCGGTGATCCGAGTGGAGGGCCAGCTCAAGGCCGCCGCCCAGTGCCGCACCGTTGAGGAACGCGAAGGTCGGTACCGGCAGCGCCGCCAGCTTGCCGAAAACGTTCAGGCCCTGCCGGGCGATTCCTTCCGACTCCTCAGGAGTTTCGGCCTTCAACATATTGTCCAGATCGGCGCCCGCACAGAACACCTTGCCTGTCCCCGTCACGGCCACTGCGTCGACGTCGGGTGTCTCCACCGCGTCGAGCGCTGCGCCCAGCTGCTCTAAGGAGGCCGGACCCAGCGTGGCGGGCCGTCCGCCGGAACCGGAAAGGGTGAGCAGGGCAAACCGGAAACCATTGTGCTCAAGGCGGGAAACAACGACGTCGGAAACTGTCTCGGCGGTAGTCACCGTAGAAGTATGTGATGAAACCCAGTATCAAGTCAAGGGAAACTCAGTTTCAAAAGTTAACCGCGCTGCAGTTTCTGCTGGAGCCGGCGCGCGAGTTCAGCGGGCGGGAGGGACTTGGGAAACACGGCCACCACCATTTCCTCCTCGGCCCGCGGGCCAGCGTCCGCAGATGGGAGCACACCGTAGAGGCGCCGCACATCATCGAGCGCTGCCCGCAGTTCCCCGACGTCAAGTTGCCGTTCGTTGCGCATCAGCTCGCGGAGCAGGAAGTTGTGCGTGCTGATGACTGTTGCCGCAAACCGCACGGCATCCAGCGGCGGCAGTCCAGGGACGGCGTCGCGAAGATATTGACCGAACAGGCGTTCATAGCGGAAGACCGTGACGAGTTCGCGGTCCCGCAGCGCGGGTACGGCATTGACCACCTGGTAGCGCTGCCGGGCCGTTTCGACCTGCTTCGCAAAATGCTCGAAAACCATCGCGGCGGCCCGGCAGACCGCTTCCCACGGGTCCTCATGTTTCCGTGCCAGCAGCACCTCCGCGTGTTCCAGCAAGGTCTCGTGGTCGGCGAAGATGACATCTTCCTTGGAGCGGAATTGCCGGAAGAACTTGCTGCGGGAGATGCCCGCTGCCTCCGCAATCGCATCGACGCTGGTGGCCTCATAACCCTGGCTGACAAAAAGTTCCAGTGCTATCGAAGCCACGCCGGAGCGGAACTGCGCCTGTTCAACGGTGCTGCCATTGTCCATTGTCTTGACCATCAGGCTGCCCTGCTGCCTGCCGGAAACTCATCGCGAATCACCGTTCCACCGTACGGTACCGGCACCCTCACCGCAGGTAAGTGATGTACGCGGCGAAGATGCCTAGACCGAGCACCCAGCCAACAACCACCTGCGGCCAGGTGTGGGCCAGCAACTGGACCCGCGACCAGCCGACCGCCCAGGGGATAGCTGCCCAGAAGAGTCCCAGCGGCAGGGTGGCCGAGGCCAGCATCGCGCCGAGAAACGCAGCGACCGCCGCATGCACAGACACTTTCCAGACCAGATTCACCAGCAGGGAAGCGATCAGGCCCAGCAGCACGGCGTAGATCAGCGAGTGCAACGCCGGCGGTGCATGCATCAGCGTGAGCAGCCAGAGGCCCACCCCTATCGAGACAGCGGTGCCCGCCAAAATGGGAGCGCGCTGCGTCCGCGTCCCGATATGGATGTCGCTGAGTTTGCCGCGCCGCGCCAGCACAACGACAACGCTGAAGGGCAGGAGCGTGACAAAGAACGCGGCCACGGCAGCCTGCGCGGCGGTCACCTCCGGCAGGGTGAACGGCGAGGCCACCAACACCAGTGTCACCAGGACTGCTGGCGCGAAAATCTCGGTGATGACGCGTGCGATCCGGTGGATGCGGACGGGATTTCGGGACACCTTCCAGCCTAGCGGGCTTGCCCGCTACTCGGTTGGCCGCTAAGTCGCCGTAAACCGTGTTGCACGGTACCCAAAGGATTTTTCAAGCGCTTAGGCAGATGCTGGACATGTCAACTAATCGCAGTCCAAGGACCATCCCGTCCGAAGGAGAACCCGATGTCCGATTCCACCCGCATACAGTTGCAGCACGTTGGAATTACTGCCCTGCGCGTCATCGCCGGGCTGATATTCGTCGCCTACGGGTGGCAGAAAGTCAGCCAGAATACTGTAGCCGGCGTCACTGGCTACTTCACGCAGTTGGGCGTGCCGCTGCCCGAACTGTTCGGTCCCTTCATTTCCTACCTGGAACTCCTCGGCGGCATGGCCCTGATCCTGGGCGTACTGACCCGGCCGATCGCCCTGTTGTTCGTGGCCGACATGGCCGGAGCCCTCCTCTTCGCCCACCTGCCCTCCGGTTTTTATGTGGAGCAAGGAGGCTTTTCCCAGGTCCTGATTCTGGGCACCGCGGCCCTCGCTATTGCAATGATCGGCCCCGGCCCGTACTCGGTGGACCGCTACCTCTTCGGTCGGAAGGAATCGAAAGTGGCGGTCCTCGCCTGACAACGAAATCCTTACCTAACCACAAAATAGAGGACGACGCCGGCACTTACCAAAGTGCCGACGTCGTCCTCTTGATGCTATGGAATCCGTGGGTTGTCAGTCCCGGCTTCGGGCTAGTTCATCCGATGCCGGCGCGGACGCGTCTGTCGGATCCGGGTCCGGGCCATGCTTGCGCAGCGGCACCATGTGGATAGCTTCATACTCGTCCCGTGAGGGGCCCCCGGCGTAACGCGGAGCCGGGCCGAGGCCCTGGGCTGCGCGCTCCCGCTCGTCCTCTTCGAACTCCTGTTCCTTGTCCAGGAACAGCGAGGACGCCTCGTTGGTGATCTCGCCAGCGAACGCCCGCTTCATTGCCTCGCGGTCGAACTGCTTCTCCCACTTCGCCACCACGAAAGTGGCCACGCAGTTGCCGAGCAGGTTCACGGCCACGCGCATGGAGTCCATCAGGCGGTCTGCGCCGAGCATCAGGGCTACGCCTGCCACCGGGAAGATGCCCAGGGCAGCGGCGGTCGCGGAGAGGGCCAGGAACGAGGAGCCTGGCACGCCGGCCATGCCCTTCGACGTCAGCAGCAGCACACCGAGCGCGGCCAACTGCTGACCCAGGCTCAGATCATGGCCGAATGCCTGCGCCAGGAAGAGCAGCGAGATGGACAGGTACATTGCGGCGCCGTCGAGATTGAACGAGTAGCCGGTAGGAACCACCAGACCAGTGGTGGCGCGGGAGCAGCCGGCATTGGTCAGCTTGGTCATGATGCGCGGCATCACGGCTTCCGTTGAGGCGGTACCCAGCGCCAGCAGGAATTCTTCCCGGGTGTACTTCAGGAAGCTCCACAGCGGAACGCCGGCGATGAACCATGCCACCGCGAACAGCAGCCCGATGAAGATCACCGCCGCCGCATAGCATGCGGCGATCAGCTTGGCGTAGGTCCCCAAAGTCTCGATGCCGTACTGGCCGATGATGAACGCCATGGCACCGAAGGCACCGATGGGAGCTACCCGCATAATCCAGGACATGATCTTGAAGACGATTTCCAGGATGGTCTCGAACAGGCTTAGCAGCGGCTTGCAGCGGTCCTGGCCAATGACGATAACGGCGGATCCGAAGAAGACGGAGAAGAACAGCACCTGTAGCAAGGAGTTCGTGGCGAACGCGCCGACCAGGCTGTCCGGAATCACACTAAGCAGGAAGTTGGAAGCGCCCTCCGGATGTGCGCCACCTGTCTTCTCGGCGAGGGCGTCCTCGGACATGGTGGCGGGATCGATGTTCAGACCCTTGCCAGGCTGTACCAGGTTGGCCATGACAAGCCCGAAGACCAGCGCAAACCCGGTCGCGGCCGTGAAATAGACCAGCGCCTTGACGCCTACACGTCCAACCGATTTCACATCGCCGACGGCGGCGATACCGGTCACGATGACCAGGAAGATCAGCGGGGCGATGATCATTTTGATAAGTCGTATGAATCCGTCGCCCAGCGGACGGAGTTCTGCACCGATGTTTGGCCAGAAGTGGCCGATCAGTACACCCGCCACTACAGCGATCAGGATCTGAAAGAAGAGCGACTGGTACAGCCGCTTCTTCTTGGCCGGCGTCGAACTCGCCTTCAACGCGGCATTGTCAGGGATCTTCATCGGTCCAAACCGTTCGATTAGGGGATTGTGGTCTGCCTCACAGGGAAGCTAGGACCAATTTATGCCTCTTCCAGCAATTCCACAAGGGGAGAAGTAATTCTCGCATTGTGGAAAGAGGAAAGTGGGTGGGTGGGAATCGAGCGGATTTACCTGCCGGCGCGTGTTGGTCGCGGTGCTGTCGGCAGGTACTCCATGGAGTCCGCCGAAGAACTGACGAGTTGGCGGAAGCGTCCTCCCGGCGCGGATTGCGGGTCGGCCTGGGGAGTGTAAGCTGCCAGCAGATCCTGGGTGATGGCGGCTGAAGCCCCCTGGAGCAGGCGCACCAGGGGTAGTGTCGGCGCTTCGTCGTTGGGCACTACCACGCTGAGGCCTGCCACAATGTTGTCGTTGACTCCGCGCACAGGTACCGCGATGCCCCGGGCGTCAGGGTGGATGAAGCCGTTACCAATGGCAAAGCCGTCGTGGCGGATCTTCTGCAGGAGCTGGCGCAGGGCGTCCGGCGATCGAACTGTTTGCTCCGTGTAACGGAACAGTTCGCCGGAGAAGACTTCGTACTGGAACTCTTCGTCGGCATGCGCCAGCAGGACGAGTCCGCTGCTGGAAACGTGCAGCGGCAGCCGGCCGCCCACCAGCGTCACGTTGACCACCGCATCGCGCGCGGAGAGGCGTTCGAGGAACAGCACCTCCCGGCCCTCCAAGATGCCCAACTGGGTGTGCTGCCGGACCCTGGTTTGGACGGACTGCAGGTGCGGCATCGCGATCTCGCGCAGGCCAAGCGCCCCTGGGGTCCGGCAAGCGATCTCCCAAAGCCGCACCCCCAGCCGGTAGGTCTTGTCGGGCTGCCGTTCCAGCAAGCCGAAGTCCTCCATCTCGGCAACGATCCGGTGTGTTGTGGCCAGCGGCAAGCCGCTGCGCGCCGACAGCTGCGAGATGTTCAGGAAGACCGCATCGACGTCGAACGCTGTAAAGACCTGCATGATGCGGCTCAACGCCGAGCGGCCGCCGGATGATCTGGCCACGACTTTTTCCTTTCAAATGAAAGTGGACTGTTCGGACAATTGTGTCACGGGTCATAGTTCCAGTACTGCCGGTCGCGACGTAGCGAACGGGCTTGGGGAACGCGGGCGGACATGCCCAGTGACGAGAGGGAGTGCGATGGTTCAACGGAGAAGCATCAAAATGGCAACGGTAGGCGCCGTATTGACGACGGCGGCGCTCGCCTTGAGTGCGTGCGGCGGCGGTGCTTCCGCCGGCTCGGGAGACGAGGATGTCGAGGAACTCCAGCTGGGTTATTTCCCGCTGGTGCATACGTCCACCGCGGTCAACGCGGATGAATCCGGGATCTTCGCCGATAACGGCCTCGAAGTGGAACTCGTTCCCACGCAGGGCGGGGCGGCTGCCATTCCGGCACTCGTCTCCGGCAGTGTGGATCTGACGTATACGAATTACACATCGGCGTTGCTGGCTGTCGAACAGGGCTTGCCTATCCGGCTGGTTGCCGGTAACGACGTTGGCAAAGCCGACCACGGCATCTTCGTCGCGAAGGACTCAGGTATTGAAACGGTGGCGGATCTGAAGGGGAAGACCTTCGCGGTTAATAACCTGCAGAATATCGGCACCGTTGCCATCAACTCGCTGCTCGAGGATGCCGGTATGCAGACCTCCGATGTGAAGCTCGTGGAGATGCCCTATCCGGATATGCAGGCGGCCCTCGAGCGTGGCGCCGTAGACGCCATCTGGCAGGTGGAACCGTTCCAGGCCAGCGCCACGGCAGCAGGCTTGGTGAAGATTGGCGATCTGTTCACCGGTCCCGTCGCGGACATGCCGGTGGGTGGCTGGATCACCACCGAAAAGTTTGCGCAGGAGAATCCCGAGGCAATTGCTGCGTTCCAGGAGTCCATCTCCGCCTCTGCTGAGGACCTGCAGGGCAATCGCGGGCGGCTGGTCGAGCTGGTACCGACGTTCACCAAGGTGACGGCCGACGTCGTCGGAGCCATCGAGATGCCCCGGTTCCAGGGCGAATTGGACACCCAGCAGCTGCAGAAAACAGCAGACCTGATGTTTGAGTACAACATCATCGACAGCGAACTGGACATAGCGTCCCTCGTCGCGGAGTAGGGGAGAACCTTGACCATCCAATCCACAGCGCAGGAAGTACCGGTCCTGGAGCTGGACCCGTTCAGCGACGAGTTCCTGAATGATCCTTACGAGGCCCATGAGCAGATGCGCGAGGCCGGTCCGGTGTTCTGGCTGGAGCGCTACCAGCTGTATGGTGTCGCGCGGCACGCGGAAGTTTCCCAGGTCCTGGCCGACCATGAAACGTACGTGTCCTCCCGGGGCGTAGGCATCTCTGACTTCGCCAAGGAGAAGCCGTGGCGTCCGCCGAGCCTGCTGCTCGAGGCCGACCCGCCCCACCACACCAAGGCCCGGCACGTGGTCTCCCACATCATGACGCCGAAGGTGCTGCGTGGGCTCAAAGAGGGGTTCCAGGAGCGTGCCGATGAGCTGGTTGCACGAGTCGCCGCGGGCAATGGCACGGTTGATGGCGTCGCTGACCTTGCCGAGGCCTACCCGCTCGAGGTTTTTCCGGACTTCATCGGGCTGCCGAAGGACGGTCGCGAGAACTTGCTGCCGTACGGCTCGATGGTCTTCAATACCTTCGGTCCCCGGAACAGCCACTTCGAGCGTGCCATGGAACGCGGTGCCAAGGCGCAGACCTGGATTATGGAACAGTGCCAGCCGGGTGCGCCCGCGCCGGACGGGCTCGGAGCGAAGATCCATGCGGCGGCGGCCGATGCCGGCTACAACGAAGAGGACCAGGCTAAGCTGCTGCGCTCCTTCCTTTCCGCCGGCGTCGACACTACGGTGCATGGGATCGGCAATGCTCTGCAGTGCCTGGCCGAAAATCCGGAGCAGTTCGGCTACCTGCGCGAGGAGCCGTCCCTGGCCCGTGCGGCCTTTGAGGAAACGGTGCGCTACTCGTCGCCGGTCCAGACCTTCTTCCGCACCACCAACAAGGATGCCGAGCTCTCCGGCTTCAGGATTCCGGAGGGATCCAAGGTCCTGATGTTCCTCGCCGCGGCCAACCGTGATCCGCGCCAGTGGGAGAACCCGTCAAGCTTCGACATCCGGCGCAAGGCCGCCGGGCACGTGGGTTTCGGATTCGGCGTCCACGCCTGCCTGGGCCAGATGCTGGCCCGGTTGGAAGGCGAGTGCTTCCTGGCGGCCCTCGCCCGCCATGTTGAAAAGCTTGAGCCCGCCGGCGAACCCGTCCAGCAGCTGAACAACACCCTGCGCGGGCTGGACAGCCTGCCGCTGCGCCTGACGGCGGCCTGAAAACCTAGAACAAGAAGGAACACCATGCCAAAGATCACCTACATCCTGCCCGACGGCCTGGAAACAGTACTGGATGCGGAACCTGGCACCAGCGTGATGCGCACCGCGGTTTCCAACGGAGTGCCGGGCATCGTCGCCGAATGCGGCGGCAGCGCCATGTGCGCCACTTGCCATGTGTACGTCGAAACCGAAGAGCCGGAAGCGCTGCCCGCCGTCAGCGATGTGGAAGACGAGATGCTGGACTGCACCGCCTCCGAACGCTGCGCCAACAGCCGGCTTTCCTGCCAGCTGCAAGTCTTGGAGGACATCACCGTCCGCCTTCCCGAAACCCAGATCTGAGCTCGGGGCAGGTGCGAAAGGTTCCGCTGGGAGGCAAAACGACGTAGGTTGAAGAAACGGTTCGGCGGCACTCGGAGGGACGTGACTGTGGCAGACGAACAGCGGGAAAACGATCCGGGCATCGGGCAGCAGAGCTGTCCTTTCTGCGGCGCGGGACTACGCGGGCTCGACGAGAGCCAGTGGCCGGCGGAAGGCCCGGTCCCCGAGGGGACTCTGGCCGTCTACCTGTGTGAAGGGCAGCACCGGGTGATCGTGGCGCCGCCCGCAGTCCAGGGCTAGATATCCTCGCCGGTGTGCCGGTCTTTGATGATCCGGTCGATCTCATCGCGGAGGGTGACAGCGTCCTCCAGATTGAGCTTGATGCTGTCACCGGTCTCTACCCAGCCGATGCTGAGCACCTCGTCGCCGGAGATGCCGGTGATCCCGACGGTAAGCGCCCGGCCGCCGAGTCTGCTCACGTCACCGATGACCATATCGCCGGCGTCGTCCTTGGCAATTTCCATTGTTCGCTCCTCTGTTCGTGGCAGACTCCGCAGCAGCAGTCCCGCTTCTACTATTGCCGGTTTACCGCGCACCCCGCTAGGGGCGTTCCGACACAAGAGTGTCGCGGTAGGCCGCCGTATTGCCTCGCCGAGGGAAGGATTTCCAATGAACGACGCCGGTTCCCGCCTGATTTTCGGCTGCATGGGTTTGGGCGGCGGCTGGGGTTCCGGGCCGTTGGAAGCCAGCGATATAGCGGCGGCCAACTCGGCCGTTGATGCGGCGTTGGAAGCGGGCATCACGGTCTTTGACCATGCCGACATATACGCCCACGGCAAGGCGGAAGAAGCGTTCGGCCGCGTGCTCACGGGCAGACCGGAGCTGCGCGACAGGATCCAGCTGCAGACCAAATGCGGTATCCGGCTTCCGGCCGCCAGCCGCATCGGGCAGTATGACTCCTCCCGGGAAACGGTCATCGCCCGGGTTGAGGAGAGTCTGGAGCGGCTGGGCACGGACCGGATCGACGTACTGCTGATCCACCGTCCTGACCCGCTCGCACATCCGGAGGAAATAGCCTCCGCCTTCCAGCAGCTCCAGGACGACGGCAAGGTGCTGCGGCTGGGCGTTTCCAACATGTCCGCCGGCCAGATGCGATGGCTTCAGTCGGCCCTGTCGGACGCACTTGCGGCGAACCAGCTGGAGATGAGCCTGCACCGCAGCGGGTGGCTCGAATCCGGCGTACTCGTCAACCACACCGAAGCCGCCGAGATCGGATTCCCGCACGGCACCCTTGAGTACTGCCAAGCGAACGACGTCGAACTGCAAGCCTGGGGCGCGCTGGCCCAAGGCCGCTATAGCGGGGCATCCGGGACTGCGGAAACCGGCCCGGACGCGGCAACCGCAGCCTTGGTCACCGAAATTGCGGAGGAAAAGGAGTGTTCACCGGAGGCCGTGGTGCTGGGCTGGCTGATGCGGCATCCGGCCCGCATCCGCCCGGTGGTCGGTACCAGCAATCCGAAGCGGATCCGGGCCTGTGCGGAAGCCGAAAGAATCGCCGCAGCCATGACGCGGGACGAGTGGTATTCACTGTGGGTGGCTGCCCGGGGGCGCGCTCTTCCGTAATCACGGGACGCGTCCGGCCCTCGACAAGCTGCGCCGATCAGAGGAACGTGGGAGGTGCGAATTTTGTGCCAAAATCCCTTTCGCCGAGACATCCATCAATGGCGTTGGGGCAGACCGCTTCCGGAGTGGCTTGAGCCGGGTTGCCCGGAGGGAACGTCGTACGGCTCGCATATTTCTCAGGAGCAGAAATGGCTGCAAATGTTGTATCCCAGCTTGCCTCTCGGTCCTTTGACGATCCGGATGAGAAACGCCGTCCCGATAAGACGCAGGTAGACGTGGTCACGGTCAGCGACTACACCATGGCGCGGTTCCGGTTCGAACCAGGATGGCGCTGGTCCGAGTGCATCAAACCCGTGGTGAAAACCGATTCCTGCCAGGTCAGCCACGTGGGCTTGTGTACCGGCGGGTCCATAACTGTTGAACTCAGCGACGGAACGCGGGCCACGGTGAAGGCCGGTGACTCCTACGCCATCCCTCCGGGCCATGACGCCTGGGTTGAGGGCAACGAGCCTTTCGTCGGGTACGAATTCCTGAGCGCGGCCGAATACGCGAAGGAGGCCTGAGTTCCCGACTGTCATTAACGACGACGGCGTCTGACCTTTGCGTTGAGGCGCCGCTGCAGGGCGCAAAGAGAAAGGCGCCGGCCGGTCTGGAGGTTGGGGGAAACTCCGACCGGCCGACGCCGCATCACTCGCACCTTTATGAGGTGTTTTCACACTAAAGCTCCAAGTTGTTCATTGACCGGGAGCAACCTGTGCGTTGCCTGAGTATCCCTCCACAGCCTTGATATCGTCTCTTCCATGACCACTCCCCAGAACCCGGGCCTGACCTTCCTTGCCACTATCAACGTCGCCGTCGGCCAGCCGATCGAAGTCGGCGAAACTGCCGAGGGGCACCGGCGGATCATTCCCATCATCGGCGGCACGGTCCAGGGCCCGGAGCTGAACGGCAGCGTGCTTCCGGCCGGCGCCGACTTCCAGATCCTGAAGTCCGAGACGGTCACCGAGCTGCAGGCGCAATACGCCATCGAGACCGACGACGGCGACCGCATCTATGTCTCGAACTTCGGCTTGCGCTCTGGCTCGGCGGAAGACATTGCCGCGCTGGTCCGAGGCGAGTCGGTCCCGCCGGAGCGGATCTATTTCCGCTGCAGCCCGCGGCTGAGCTCGGCCGGCGGACGCTGGGCGTGGCTTGGATCGAAGATTATCATCGGCACGGGGGAGCGGCATCCGGATGCCGTCCGGCTGAATCTTTTTGTAGTGGAGTAACCGGGGCATTATCCGCTCGTTACAAGAGCTATCCGGCGGCCCGGGCCTCGTTCATAATGAAGCATGAGCGCCGACGAACTCTCCCTCGAGGCGACCGTAGCCCGGCGGCTGCCGCCAGGTTTACGGGTTCTCGCCGTCGTCGCCGGTGTTCTGGGCGCACTGGCGGTGTCGCTGTTTTCCTGGAGTCTGGTCAGCCCCAAACCGGCGGTGCTGCTGATCCGGACTATATTCGACCGGAACTGGCGCCGGGTGTCGCGCGAGATGGCTAAGCATGTACCGGAGGGTATTTCGGAGGTCCTGCATGAGCAGTATCTGGAGAGCAGCGACCATGGCTACCTAGACGTTTACTATCCGGATCGTGCCGGCACCGCCCAAGGCCTGCCGACCATCGTCTGGCTTCATGGCGGGGCGTGGGTTTCCGGGAGCAAGGAGGACGTGGCCAACTACCTGCGGATTATCGCTTCCTACGGTTTTACCACTGTGGGCGTCGGCTATTCCCTGGCGCAGGCGCAGAAATACCCCGAACCCGTCCGCCAAGCCGCTGCCGCCCTGACCTATCTGCAGCAGCATGCGGAACGGCTGCGGGTAGACGCGGAACGGCTGGTGCTGGCTGGCGATTCCGCCGGCGCCCAGATAGCCGCGCAACTTGCGCTGCTGATTACCGATGCCGATTACGCCGCCAGGCTGGGCATCCCCGCTCCCATCCTGCTGACGGAACTTCGTGCGGTGCTGCTGCATTGCGGCGGATACGATCTGTCCATCAAGAGCGCCAAGGGCGGGATGGGCAACGGCTTCCTGCGGACGGTGATGTGGGCCTACACCGGTTCCCGGAACTACCTCGCCATGCCGCAGGTGGATCTCGCGTCCATCACCGGGCGGGTGGGAGCGGACTTCCCGCCCGCGTTCGTGACCGCCGGCAACGCGGATCCGCTGCTGCCGCATTCCCTCGCACTTGCCGAAGCACTCAGCGACCAAGGGGCCGACGTCGAGACATTGTTTTTCCCGGTCGGGTACGAGCCGGCGCTCGGCCACGAATACCAGTTCAAGCTGGACAGCAGGGCCGGACAGCTCGTCCTGTCCCGGAGCGTGGACTTCCTGCGGCGCAAGACCACTTGAGACGGGCAGTGGAGCGCGGTGGCTGAGGTGGGACGCTGCTGCGGTACTTTCCGAGTGGATTGCGGCGCTCAGCCGCGCAGGCCGCGGAGCCGCTCCAGCTCGCGGCGGTCCTTCTTAGTGGGCCGCCCGGTGCCGCGGTCCCGCTGCGGGATGCCGAGCGAGGGCGTGGGCGGCCGTTCCGGCGTGTGGTCGGTATAGCAGTGCGAGGCGGCCTCGGCCCCGACGCGCTTGGCGATCAGCTGCCGGACTTCGAGAATCCGCTCAAAGCCCGGTTGCCGCACCCGCAGAGTATCGCCGGGCACCACGGCCTGCGACGCCTTGGCGGGATTCCCGTTCAGCCGCACATGCCCCGCCCGGCAGGCAGCCGTGGCGGCGGAGCGGGTTTTGTAGGCGCGGACGGCCCACAGCCAGGCGTCGATGCGTACTGATTTCGGACTGCTTGTGGGGATGCTCATGATGGTCACTCAGTTTATCGGACGCAGAAAACGCCGGGAGCAGCAACGTACGACGCCGGCACTCGGGTGAGTTTTTCGGCTCACCCGAGTGCCAACGTCGTACTCTGTTTGCCTGCTGACGGTGTCAGTCGGCGATGTAGAAGAGGCGCTTGTTGACGAATTCGTCCATGCCGAGCGGGCCGAGCTCGCGGCCGAAGCCGGAGCGCTTGACGCCGCCGAACGGAATGTCCGCGCCCTCGCCGACGCCGTTGACGTTGGCCATGCCGACCTCCAGGCGTTGGGCTATCTTGCGGGCGCGTTCCTCATCCGTGGAGAAGACGGCACCGCCGAGGCCGTAGTCGGTGTCGTTGGCCAGGGCAATGGCCTCCTCGTCGCTGGAGACCTTGTAGACCACGGCGACCGGGCCGAAGAGCTCTTCCTTGTAGGCGCGCATTTCCTTGGTCACGCCGGTCAGGACCGTGGGCTCGAGGTAGGAGCCGGGGCCGTCCACCAGCTTGCCGCCGGCGTGGACGGTGGCGCCCTTGTTCACGGCGTCCTTCAGTTGTTCGGCGAGGCCTTCCGCCGCGGCACGGGAGGAAAGCGGGCCGAAGGTGTTTTCGGTGCCCTCGGCAGGGTTTCCGGGCTTCATGTTCTTGGCCCGCTCGGTCAGTTCGGCGACGAAGTCGTCATAGATGTCTTCCATGACGATCATGCGCTTGTTCGAGTTGCAGGCCTGGCCGGTGTTTTCCATCCGGGTTGCCCAGGCCGCATCTGCGGCGGCCTTGATGTCGGCGGCGTCCAGAACCACATACGGGTCGGAGCCGCCGAGTTCGAGGACCGCCTTCTTGAGGTTGCGTCCGGCGATCTCGCCGATGGCAGCACCGGCGCGCTCCGAACCGGTCAGGGAGACGCCCTGGATGCGCGGGTCGGCAATGATTTCCGCGACCTGGTCATGCGTGGCGAAGACGTTGACGTAGGCGCCCTTGGGCAGGCCGGCGTCGTCCATGATCTTCTGGATGGCCAGGGCGGACTTCGGGCAGTTCTCCGCGTGCTTAAGGATGATGGTGTTGCCGAGCATCAGGTTCGGCGCGGCAAAGCGGGCCACCTGATAGTACGGGTAGTTCCACGGCATGATGCCCAGCAGCGGGCCGACCGGGAGCTTCTGGATCATGGCGCGGCCGCCGCCGATGGCCTTGATCTCCTGGTCGGCCGCGAGGGTCGGGCCCTCGGTGGCGAAGTAGTTGAAAATGTCCGTGCAGAACTCGGCCTCGTCCTTGGACTCGGAGATGGGCTTGCCCATCTCTTCGGTAATGATGGCGGCCAGCTCGTCGGCGCGCTCGGTGAACAGCTCCGCGATGCGGGAGACCACCTTGGCGCGCTCGGTGATCGGCACGTCCTTCCAGGACTGGAAGGCTTCCTGGGCTGCCGCGAGTGCGTCCTGGATATCCGCGTCCGTGGCAGTGGGGAATTCCTCAACCACCTCGCCGGTAGCAGGGTTCAGGACCCGGTAAGCGGTCTTCGTGGATGAGGCGGTGTTGGTCGTAGCGGTCACGGCCAGTGCTCCTATCTGATCAACGGCACGCCGGAAACCACATTATTTCCGGCTATGCAGCAATCATGTCGCGAAAGACCGGTTTTGTGAAACCGGTCACGGTGGGTGCGGGATGACGCTCGGCGGGTCAGCCCAGCAGGCCGTCGAGACTGCGAACGATTTTTCGCATCAGTGTTGCAGTCGCGAGGAGTTCGTTCACGATCTCCTGCTCGCGAGGCGGGCTCAAACGATCCAGGGGCACCGAACAACTCAAGGCGTCGCCGCCGCTGTCATCCAAGTCGAGGCCCACTCCAAAGCAACGCAAGCCCAGGGTGTTCTCTTCGTTATCGAGGGCGTAGCCCCTCTTCCTGCTAGCCTCCAGATCAGCCTTGAGCTTTCGGCGCGAGGTGATCGTGTGCTGGGTCAAGGGCAGCAGCTTCTCCGGCAAATGCGCATCCACATCGGTGCCTAAATTTGCCAGAACCGCTTTGCCTAGTGATGTTGCGTAAGCGGGTAGTCGACGGCCGACGCGGTTGGATTTGCGTTCATAGGCGGGAGACTCCTGGGTTGCCAGATAGACAATGTCGGAGCCATCCAGTCTGCCGTAGTGCACGGTTTCGCCGAGGCGTTTGCCCAGCTCTTCGAGATGTGGCTGGACGATCCGCAGCAGCGGATCCGTGTCCAGATACGTGGTGCCGGCGAGGAGGGCCCTGATTCCGATGCTGTACATGGAGCGGGTAGGATCCGTGCGGACCCAGCCCAAGTCAGTGAGAGTGCGCAGCAGGGCATAGATGCTGCTGCGCGGGGCGGACAATTCCGAACACAGTTCCCGGATGGTCACTGGCCGGTTGCGCCGTGCTGCGAGAAACTCAAGAACTTCCACGGTCCGGGCCGCCGACTTTACCTCACGAATGCCGCTGAGGGCGGCCGTGCCCGCCCGGGCGGGCACGGCAGAAGGTGCGCTCATGGGGGCCTCCTTCCAGGGAAGACAAACCGTTGACGACACACTGTAGCGGAAACGTACGGTCGTGGCCCAGCCGTCTTCATATGCAGACACGCCCAGTCGATGAAGCGCATGCGGGCAGGCTCGGGAGAGCTTCTGTCAGCCGCGCGGACCCACTGAGGGTTTGACCGCGTGGACGGGGCAACCGGCTTCGAGGATCACACGTTGGGCGGTGCTGCCTAGAATCAGTTTGCCCACCCGGGAGCGGCGGCGGACCCCGATGACAACGAGCTCGACGTCGTCCTCAAAGGAGACATCAACGATCAGGTCGCCCGGGTCGTCGTCGCCCTCCATGTCCCGGACCACCGCCGGAACCCCAAGATCCGCGGCACGCTTCAGGGCTTCGGTCAGTTCTGCTTGTGCAGCAGGAGTATTTTCCGCCAGGGCGGGACCGAGGATCCTCAGATTGGTGCTGCGCAGGGCCGCCTCATCAATGGCACTTTGCAGGGCAATACGACCTTCATCCGTGGGGACGAAGCCAACGGCAACACTCATGTTTACTCCTGTTTGCTGGTGTATGCGGGAGACTAATGGACGGGAGTTTCCAAAGTGCCGTCGTCCAGGAAGCGCTTGAGGTTGGCCAAAGTCAGCTGGGCCATGCCAGCGCGCGTTTCATGCGTGCCGCTGCCCAAATGCGGGAGGACGACGACGTTGTCCAGACCCAGGAGTTCCACGGGAACCCTGGGCTCGTCGGCGAAGACATCCAGCCCGGCGCCGGCCAATTTTCCCTTGACCAGCGCGGCCACGAGAGCGGACTCGTCGACGACGCTACCCCGGGCGATATTGATGAGGTATCCGTCGCGGCCAAGTGCCTCAATGACTTCCGCATTGATCAATCCGGCAGAGTCGGGACCGCCGGCGGCTGCCACGATGAGGACATCTGAGTCCCGTGCAAGATCAATCAGCGAGTCCCGGTATTCGTACGAAACGCCGTCAACGGGACGTCGGTTGTGATACGAGATGAGGCAATCGAAGCCTTCCAAGCGACGCGCGATGACTTTGCCGATGCGGCCGAGGCCGACAATGCCGACGCGCTTTCCACTGGCTTTCGTCGCCAGCGGAAAGTTGCCCTTGCTTAGCCAGTCGCCTCGCCGGACGTAGCGGTCCGCGGTGCTGATCCGGCGGAGGACATCCAGATAAAGGGCGAGCGCGGTATCGGCGACACAGTCATTGAGAACGTCGGGAGTGTTGCTGACGGCGATGCCGCGCTCAGCGGCTTGAGCCACATCGGTGGTGTCATAACCGACGCCGAAGTTAACTACCGCACGCAGGTTCGGGAGCTGTTGCATCAGTCCGGTGCCGACACCGAAGCGCCCGGACGTCACGGCGACGCCGAACTCAGCGCCTCGTGCTGCAAGGAAAGCTGCACGCTCATCTGCGTTATCGGGCAAGCGCACGGCACCGTACTCGGTGGTGATCGGATCCTGAACGGCAGGCATCAAGGGCCCTACCTGCAGCACTGCGTTGGTTGTCGTCATGGTCTGGACATTAGTGATGTCGATCGATGCGCGTCCAACTCTGAAATTGGATAGATCAATACGCTCGGTGTATTGATGCCTGAACGCCCACAAAAATCCGCGGAATCATGCGGAAAAGTGGGCTGGGTCATATGCAGTGTCAAGGCCTGGTCGGGTTTTGGCTGCCGTTCACACAAAAACTGCTTATTGACGGTTGGCGCCTCGAGCCACAAGCTGGGGAACACCAGCACAGACTTGAGCTTCATACGTAGACAACGAACCGAATGCAGTGCTTTCGACCCGAAGGAACCTAATGATGTCTTCTTCACCATCCATCAAACGACAGCTCAGGCTGCAGATACCCGTCGTCGTTGCCGGGTCCGCTTTGCTCCTAAGCGGTTGTTCCGTAGCCAACTCAGAGAATGCCGCCGGCGCTACCGCCGGTGCCGCGTCCGACACCCTCCGAGTGGTCCTCCAGCAGGAGCCCCCCACTTTGGAGGCCTGCGAAGCGAACCTGACCTCGACCGGCGTCGTTGTCCGGTCGAACGTCACACAGCCTCTTATCGAGCGCAACCCGACTACCGGCGAACTCGAGCCGCTGCTGGCAACCGAGTGGGAGGCAACCTCCGATACCGAATGGACTCTGAAACTTCGCGATGATGTGAAGTTCCAGGACGGGACCGACTTCAACGCGGAAGCCGCCGCCTACACTATCGACCGCGCTGTTAACTCCGATCTCGGCTGCAACGTCGAAGGGTATGTCTTCGGCGACACCGATCTGGAAGTCGAGGCGGTGGATGCAACAACTCTGAAGGTTACGACGCCGGAACCGGATCCGATTCTTCCGTTACGGTTGTCCTTCCTCGAAGTAGTACCAACCTCCACCAGCGACACGGAGAAGGTCCGGGAACCGATCGGTACCGGGCCCTACAAGATCGAGCAGTGGGATGCCGGCCAGAAGATTACGCTGAGCACGTGGGACGGATACTGGGGCGATGCGCCGGCCTTCCCCAAGGCTGAGTACCAGTGGCGTGGCGAGGGCACTGTCCGAGCGGCCATGGTGACGAGCGGCGAAGCCGATATTGCGATGGGTCTGGGGCCGGACGACGGCGCCGGAGATCTTGGCGTGAATTACCCGAATAACGAAACGATCGGCCTGCGACTCAGTGGCGATACCGCGCCGCTGGACGACATCCGCGTCCGCCAGGCCATTAACTACGCCATCGACAAGGAAGGCATCGTCGCCAGCCTGTACCAGAACAAGGACAAGGTAGCAGCACAGCTGATCCCGGAAGGGGTAGTTGGACACAACGCCTCGCTGGAGGCCTGGCCCTTCGATCTTGAGAAGGCCAAGGCGCTTGTCGCAGAAGCCAAGGCGGACGGCGTGCCGGTTGACACCAAGATCACTTTGGTAGCCCGCAACGCACAGTTCCCCAAGGTCACGGAGCTGTCGCAGGTATTGCAGGAACAGCTGGCCCAGGCAGGTCTCAACGTTGAACTCAAGATGACCGAAACGTCGCAGCACCTGCAGTACCAGATCCGGCCGTTCGTTGAGGACCAAGGTCCCATCGCGCTCCTGATCCAGCATGGCAACCAGGCTGGGGACGCCGCGTTCACCGTTGAGCAGTACATGCTCAGCGACGGCGCCCAAAGCTCCTTCGGAACGGAAGAATTCGACAAGCGGCTGCTTGAAGCGGGCAAGAGCTCCGGAGATGACCGGCAGCAGGCCTACGAAGACATCTTCACCTATCAGAACGAGAACGTCGTGCAGTTCGCGACCATCGCACACCAGACGGGCATCTTGGGCAAGTCTGCAGCTATCAACTACACGCCTAACTCATCCTCCGGCGACGAGTTGCGCCTGACCGAGATGACCCCGGCCAGCTGAAAACGACAGCAGGGAAACGAGGAACGAAACCATGCTTGTCTACCTGAGAAAGCGAATCCTTTCCAGCGCGTTGCCGTTGGTGGCTGTGATTGTGGGGGTGTTCGCGCTTGCCCGATTGACCGGTAATCCGGCCAACCTGTATTTGCCGCTGAATGCGACGGACCAGATGCGGGCGGACTTTACTGCCCGTCATGGTCTGGACCAGCCGCTGCTGACGCAGATGGCCGATTACTTCGGCGGGGTCCTCAGGTTGGACTTCGGTGAGTCCCTCAGGACGGGGGAGTCCGCGGCAGCCATGGCGTTGCGGGCTTTCCCGGCCACCCTGCAGTTGGCCGCTACTACCATGGTGCTGGCCGTCATTCTGGCGGTGATTGTCGGTTGTTGGGCGGCGTTGAAGCCTAACGGCATCGCCGACCGTATTTCCAGTTTCGTGTCGATGGCCGCGGCGTCGATCCCGGACTTCTGGCTGGCTATTGTCGGCATCTGGATCTTTGCCATCACGTTGGGCTGGCTGCCGACCTCCGGTGTCGGCGGCGCGTCGGCCTGGGTGCTGCCGATTGCGACTTTGTTGTTGCGGCCGTTCGGGGTGTTGGTCCAGATTGTCCGGGGCGCCATGGTGTCCGCGTTGTCCGAGCCGTATATCAAGCTGGCCCGCAGCAAGGGTGCCGGCGACGTGCGGGTGGTCACCCATCATGCTTTGCGCAATGCGGCGGCGCCGGCGCTGACCGTGGCGGGCGATCTGACCGTGGGCCTGGTCAACGGGGCGGTGGTGGTGGAAACCATCTTCGGCTGGCCCGGCATCGGCAAGCTCATGATCGACTCCATCCTGCAGCGCGATTTCGCGGTCCTGCAGGCAGCGGTCCTGTTGACCGCGATTGCAATCTTTGTCCTGAACATCCTCATTGACCTGGGCTACGCGCTGCTGGATGCACGTGTCCGCCCGGCCACTGTGAAGGCGTAGGAGGAACCCATGACCACGCCCATCACCGCTTCCGGCCACGAGCCGCCGCACACTAACGCTTCACAACCTGACACCACCCTCCCGGATTCTCCGCCGCCCGGCGGCGACCCCAAGGGCACCAAAGCCGACAGCTCGGACAAGAAGCTCGGCCTCTTCCGGTTGCTGCTGCGCGATAAATTCGCCACCGTCGCCGCCGCCGTACTGGTCTTCGTCGGTCTGGTGGCCCTCTTCGGCCCGATGCTGATGGGGGACCTGGCTACCAGGCAGAACCTCATGTTCGCGAACAAGGCGCCGTCACGCTGGCCAACGGCTGGGAGTACTTCCTGGGCAGCGACTCGCTCGGCCGCAGCGTGCTCGGCCGCCTGGTCGTGGCCACCCGGACCACGATTTCCGTGGCCCTGCCGGCGGTCGGCGTTGCGCTGGTCATCGGTTCCCTCTGGGGAGTGTGGGCCGGCTACCACCGCGGCTGGCGTGAAACCGTGTCCATGCGCGTCGCAGATGTGATCATGAGTTTTCCCTCGCTGCTGCTCGCCGTCGTCGTGCTCTATGTTTTCAACCCCAGCGTTGCCAACATTGTGCTGATCCTGGCGATTACCCGGATCCCGATTTATCTGCGTACCGCCCGCGCCGAGTCGGCGGAGCTGCAGAGCAGGACGTTCGTGGACGCGGCGCGGACCTTCGGTGCCAGGCCCAACGCCATCATTGGCCGCCATGTCATCCCGGTGGTGCTGCCGACGCTGCTGACGCTGGCCACGCTGGAGTTCTGCTACGTCATGCTGGCCGAGTCTTCCTTGAGCTTTCTGGGTATCGGCATCCAGCCGCCGGACGTCAGCTGGGGCCTGATGGTGGCCCAGGGCCGGCAGTATCTGCAGACCGCGTGGTGGCTCTCCATCTTCCCCGGCCTGGCCATCGTGATCACTACCATCGCCGCGAACGTGCTGGCGGCCTGGCTGCGGATCGCTACCGATCCGGCGCAGCGCTGGCGTCTGGCGCTGCCGCGCAAACGCCTGATCGCCCGTATTCCTGTCAAGACCGAGGAGTCGAAGTAATGAGCGCTCTCACCCAGGACTCGCCGGCTACGGCCGGGCAGACCGGCACCACGGTGCTGAAAGTCGAGGGACTGACCGTGGACCTGCGCACGGGCCGCGGCACGGTGCGCGCCGTGGACAATGTGGGTTTTGAGGCCCGTGCCGGGGAGACCCTGGCGTTGCTGGGCGAGTCCGGCTGCGGCAAGTCCATGACGGCCAAGGCCGTTGCCGGTTTGCTGGATCCGATCGCGGACGTGACCGGCGGCGAGATCGTCCTGAACGGGACGGACCTGGCCGCGTTGAGTCCGCGGCAGCGGCGCAAGTTCGCCGGACCGGAGCTGGGCATCGTGTTCCAGGACGCGTTGACCGCCCTGAACCCGGTTTATCCGGTGGGCACGCAGCTGGGCGAGGCCTTCCGGATCCACCATAAACTCTCCGCGAAGCAGGCCAAGGAAAAGGCCATCGAACTGATGAAACGCGTGGGCATCCCGGAGCCGGAGTCCCGGGTTAACGCGTACCCGCACCAGTTCTCCGGCGGCATGCGCCAACGGATCCTGATCGCGATGGCGGTGGCATTGAACCCGCGGCTGCTGATCGCGGACGAGCCGACCACGGCCCTGGACGTCACCGTCCAGGCCCAGATCATGGCCCTGCTGCGCAGTCTCCGCGAGGAAAGCGACATGGCGGTAGTGCTCATTACCCACGACCTGGCCGTTGTCGCCGAAGAAGCCGATACCGTGGCGATCATGTATGCGGGGAATGTGGTGGAGACCGGGCGGGTGGCCGATGTCTTCTCCAACCCCCGCCACCCCTACACCAAGGGCCTGCTGGAATCAGTGCCGGTCAACGCCGAACGCGGCGGTGAGCTCAATTCCATTCCCGGCAGCCCGCCCGAACTGCACAACATCCCGCCCGGCTGCGTTTACCAGTCGCGCTGCCCGATGGTGCAGGAGATCTGCCGGGCCCGGCGCCCGGAACTGCTGCCGATCAAGGACGACGGCGGGAACCCGGGCCGCCATCCCGCCCGGCCTGCCACAGCCACGGCACTGCCTGTCACCGTGCGGGCTGCGGCCTGCCACTTCAGCGAGGAGCTGGACAATGACTGAAACACTGACCCGGCCGCAGGGGAGCGGGACGCTGCTCGAAGTCGAGGGCGTCACCAAGACCTTCCACGTCCCCAAAGGGCCTTCGGGCAACAGCCGGCTGCGTGCCCTGGACGGCATCAGCCTCTCGGTAGGGCGCGGCGAGACGCTGGGCCTGGTGGGCGAGTCCGGCTGCGGCAAGTCCACGCTGGCCCGGACCCTGATGATGCTGGAACGGCCGGATTCCGGGACCGTGCGCTTCGACGGGCAGGACCCCTTCGGCATGCGCGGCAAGGAACTGCTGGCCTGGCGCCGGCGGGTGCAGATGGTCTTCCAGGATCCGTTCGCGTCCCTGAACGCCCGCATGAACGCCGGGGAAATCATTTCCGAGCCGTGGCGGGCACACAAGGACCTTTACCGCACGTCCAGGGAACGCGAGGCCCGCGTCCGCGAACTGCTCCACATGGTGGGGCTGCGGCCCTCGGACGCGAAGAAGTCTCCGCAGGAATTCTCCGGCGGCCAGCGCCAGCGCATCGGCATCGCCCGCGCGCTAGCCCTGAACCCCGACGTGATCATCCTGGACGAACCGGTCTCGGCCCTGGACCTCTCCGTCCAGGCCCAGGTGCTCAACCTCCTGAACGACCTGCAGCATCGGCTCGGGGTGGCCTACGTGTTCATCTCGCACGACCTGTCCGTGGTCCGCCACGTCGCGGACCGGGTGGCCGTGATGTATTTAGGCCGGATCATCGAGACCGGTGCCACGGAGGAAGTCTTCGACCGCCCCCGCCACCCGTACACGGCCGCGCTGATGTCTGCTTCCCCCAAACTGGATGTCACCGGCACCGAGCGCAACCGGATCATCCTGCAGGGCGAAATACCCTCGCCGCTGGATCCGCCCTCGGGCTGCCGCTTCCGGACCCGCTGCTGGAAGGCCCAGGACATCTGCGCCGAGCAGCTGCCCCCGGCCGTCCCCGCCCCCGAAGACGCCTCGCATGCCGCCGAATGCCACTTTCCGCTCGAGACGATCAAGGTCCGCACCCCGGACCCGGTACCGGCCCAGTGACCCCGGCCGAGTATGCCCTGATTGCCGTAGCCGTCTTCGCTGCAGCCGGCCTGCAGTCCTCGATCGGCTTCGGCATGGGCATGCTCGCCGCACCCGTCATCGCACTCGTCGACCCCGCTCTCCTACCCGCCAGCATCATCATCCTGGCCCTGATGCTGACCACCATGGTCACTGCCCGGGAGCGGGCTCATCTTGATCTCAAGGGGGCCGGCTGGGCGCTGGTGGGCAGGATTCCCGGCAGCCTGTTCGGTGCCTGGCTGGTAGTGGTCCTCCCCGGCGAGGGACTGGCCTGGCTGGTCGCCGCAGCCGTTCTGCTAGGGGTGGTGCTGGCCTTCTTCGGCTGGTCACCCTTCCCGGGCAGGGCAAATTTGATCGCGGCGGGGGCTGCCTCCGGCGTCATGGGGACTTCGACGTCCATCGGCGGGGCTCCCATGGCCCTGGTGTGGCAAGGACAGCAGGGCGCACGGCTGCGCGGCACCATGAGCGCCTTCTTCATGGTCGGCTCAGCGGTTTCACTGGTGGCACTTGCAGCGGCTGGTCAAGTGACCTCCGAAGTCCTTATCCTGACGGCCTGGATGGTCCCCGCCGCACTCGCCGGATATGTCGTCTCCCGCTACACCAACCGTTTCCTGGACCGCCGCCGCCTGCGACTCGCAGCACTCTCAGCAGCGGGATTCGGCGCCGTCCTTTTGGTGGGCCGCTTGCTGCTGGGCTGATCACGAAGGAGAGGCCTGGTTTCCGGCAAGCAACCGCCGGAAACCAGGCCTCTCCTTCGCCGTCGTCGTTCTAATCGGCGGCACGCACTATGTTGAACAGCGGCCGTCCCGCAGCCAGATTGCCGATGTTGGCCACAATGTCGGCAGCCCGGCGCTCGAAGGTGACGCGCGCATGGCCGGAGTAGTGCGGCGTTACGACGACGTTCGGCAGCGCCTCGAACGCAAAGTCCGACGGCGGGACGTTGCCCTTCTCGGGTGGCCCCCACCAGACGTCGATCCCGGCTCCCGCGATGCGGTTGCCCGCCAGAGCGTCGTACAGCGCGGCCTGGTCCACTACCGGACCGCGGGCCACATTGATCAGGACGGCTGAGCTCTTCATCCGGGCTATTTCGGCAGCCCCGATCAGTCCATGGGTGGCTGCGTCCAGCGGGACGGTCACGACCACCACGTCGGAAGTCTCCAGCAGCTTGGGCAGTTCGTCGTGACCGCCCACCCACGCCGGATGCAGATCCTCCGGAAGTATGGCGGCCGAATTGTTGCGGATGGCCTGCACCGTCATTCCCATGGCTTGGGCTAGCCGGGCGACTTCGGTGCCGATCGAGCCCAGGCCCACCAGTCCCAGCACCATGGAATCCAGTGTCGGGTGGAACGGCACGTCGGCGCTGGTGGCGATGGTCTGCCAGTTCCCGGCGCGGAGCTCGCGGTCCGCCGTCAGGACGCGGCGCGAGAGCATCAACGTGACCATCAGAACGTGTTCGGCAATGGGGCGGGCATGATGGAACGTGTTCGCCACGATCACCGACGGAGCCAGCGAACCCACCGCAATTTTGTCGAAGCCTGCCCCGGTAACGTGGACCAGTTGCAGCCGGGAGGCTGCGGACGCCTGCTCGGCGGGAAGGGCGGAACAGACCACCACGTCCGCGTCGGCAAGGGCTTTGCCTTGCCGGTCTGCATCCCAAGCCGCGGCCATCTGCCAATGGTGCGCGCCGCCGTCGTGCTTTAGCTGGGTTTCGAAACGGCTGATGATCGGGTCGGTGACAACGATGTTCAGCGGCCGCTCCACCGCCGTGCCTTCCTGGATCGTCACCACCGCGGGCACTTGAGTTCGTAGGCCGTATGGATCCGCTGCATGTAACCGGTGTCGTCGCGGCTGCGCAGCCCGGAGGCAAGGTACTGGCGGTGCAGTTTCTCCAGCCGGCCCCGGTCCAGTTCCACGCCCAGTCCCGGCAGCGTTGGAACCGCGACGGCGCCGTCCTTGAACTCCAGCGAACCTGGAAGGACGACATCCTCTTCCGGATCCTTCCAAGGCCAGTGCGTATCGCAGGCGTAGTCCAGATTCGGGGTAGCGGCCGCCAGATGGACCATGGCCGCCAGGCTGATCCCCAGATGCGAGTTTGAATGCATGGACAACCCCATGCCGAAGGTATCGGTGATTCCCGCCAGCGCCTGCGAGCGGCGCAGACCACCCCAGAAATGATGGTCCGAGAGGATGACGTCCACGGCTCCGGCCGCTACCGCAGGCGCGACATCGGCAAAGCTCACCACACACATGTTGGTGGCCAATGGCATTGGCACCGCGCGGCGGACCTGGGCCATGGCATCGATGCCAGTAGTAGGATCTTCGAGGTACTCCAGCACGCCGTCGAGCTCCCGGCCGACCCGGATGGACGTCTCGACTGTCCAGGCTGCATTCGGGTCCAGCCGCAGCGGCAGGCCGGGGAACTCGGCACGCAGTGCCTTGATGGCGGCGATTTCCTGATCGGGCTCGAACACGCCGCCTTTGAGCTTGAGGGCGGTGAATCCGTAGTCCCGCACCATCCGGCGGGCCTGCTCGACGATGCCCTGCGGGTCCAGTGCTTCGCCCCAGGAATCCGCCTCGGCGTCCGGGTGCCCGGCCCACTTATAGAACAGGTATCCGCTGAAGTCGACGGTCTCCCGGACGGCGCCGCCGAGCAGGTCGCTGACGGGGCGGCCCAGCAGCTTGCCTTGGATGTCCAGGGCCGCGACGTCGAAGGGGGACAGGACACGATCCGTGGTGCTGGAGCCGGTGACCATCCCGCTCATCCCGTGGCCGCCTTGGCTGGTGTCTGCGGCCAGCACTGCGGCAACTTTTGCCCGCAGCTGGTTAATGTTGAAGATGTCCGTGCCGGGAAGGGACCGGGCGGCCGCTTGTAGCCGTGCCAGGTGCGCCTCGTCGCCGTAGGTTTCGCCGACGCCGCTGACGCCGGCATCCGTGTGGACCTCGACGATCGCCCGCAGGGCAAACGGTTCGTGAACGCCCACGGTGTTGAGCAGAGGCGGGTCCTTGAAGGCGACGGGAGTGATGGTTACGCCGGTGATAGCGGCTTGGCCGAGGTTGGCCAGCACAGGAGCCTGTTCCAGTATCGATTTGCTCACGGTTCGGCCCCTCAGCCGAGCAGGGCGCGGGCAGCGGCCAGCAGACGCTTGAGCTCTTCGCGGTCCTGTTCCGAGGCGTCCGTCAGGGGCGGCCGGACATGCCCGCTCTGGATTCCGCCGAGTTCGGCGCCGGCCTTGACCAGGGCGACGGCGTAACCCGGCACCGAATCGCGCAGCCGTACCAGCGGATGGAAGAATTCGCGGCTCAGCTGGCCGAGGCGCTCTTCGTCGCCGGCTTCGAGCGCTTGGTAGAAGGCGACCGAGAGTTCAGGTGCAAAAGCGAACGTTGCGGAGGAGTACAGCGTCACGCCGATGGCGCGGTAAGCCTGCTGGGATGCCTCGGCTGTGGGCAGGCCGTTGAAGAACTGGAAGTCCTTGCCTGTTCCCGCCAGCTCGTCTTTGACGGCGCGGACAATACGCGCCATCAAGTCCAGATCTCCGGCGCCGTCCTTCAGCCCGGCCACATTTTGGATACGGGCAATCTCCACGGCGGAGGCCTCCGTGAAACGGGCGTTGGCACGGTGATAGACGATGACGGGCAGCGAAGTCGCCCCGGCGATGGCCCTGACGTATGCCACCAGACCCTCTTGCGGGCTGCTGACAAGGTAAGGAGGGAAGAGCAGGATGCCGTCGGCTCCGGCCGCTTCCGCCAGACCGACCTGTTCCTTGGCGAGAGCCAGCGCCCCACCGGCTCCCGCATAGACCGGCACGCGGCCCGCGGTCGTAGCGACGGCGGTGGTCACCACATCGGAGAGTTCGACCAGGGAAAGAGCGTGGAATTCGCCCGTCCCGCAAGCGACGAATATGCCGCCTGGCTTGAACTGCAGCCCATGCTCCAGATGTTCTTTGAGTGCGCCGTGATCCACGGAATCATCGCTGGCGAAGGGAGTAATGGGAAAGAACAGCACACCGTCAAGCATTATTTGATCTCCTTGGTAGCTAAAGGACCGGCGCTTCGTTGTCGCCTGCACTCCTCTGACGATAAGCGCCCTCGTCGATGCGCGTCCAAGCTAAAATAGGCACAGAACAATACAAGGAGCGCATTGATGTTTACGCTGATCCAGCTGGAGTCCTTTGTCGCGGTAGCTGAAGAGCTGCACTTTGGCGCGGCAGCCGAGCGGCTCAACATGACGCAGCCGCCGCTGAGCCGGCAGATCCAGCTATTGGAAAAGGAACTGCATGCCCAGCTCTTCGACCGCACCAGCCGCAGAGTCGAGCTGACGGCTGCGGGACGGACGCTGCTGCCCAGCGCCCGCCAGATCCTTGACCTGTCCATCAAAACGCAGCTGGACGTCCAGCGCGTGGCAACAGGGGACGCCGGCGCCGTCACTATTGGCTACACCGCCATCGCAGGCCAGAGTGCGCTGCCTCGGCTCCTGAGGCGCTCCGCCAGTGAACAGCCAGGCGTCTCCCTGCTGCTGCGCGAACTGGTTTCCACGGACCAGATGGACGGGCTGGTGAAAGGCACTGTAGACATCGGGCTGCTGCGGCCCATCGTTGCCCGGCCGGGCATTAAGTACCGGCCGGTGATGCAGGACCGACTGGTGATTGCCTTGCCCGCGGAGAGCCCGCTGCTGGAGGAGAGGGAGTCCTTGCCGCTGCAGGCCCTGAGCGGTGAACCCCTCATGATGTACTCGACCAGCGAGGCCCGTTACTTCCACGACCTGGTGCTGCGGCTGTTTGCCAGCGCAGGCGCGGAGCCCCGGATCACCCAGTACGCCAGCCAGGTCCCGGCACTGTTGGCCTTCGTGGAAGCGGGCTTGGGCGTGACACTGGTTCCGGCGTCGACGCGGGCGTTTTCGCCGCCGGGGGTACGGTTCCGCGAGATCGAGGGCTCCCACGGTACCCAAGCGCTGAACCGCGTGGACCTCGAAGTTGCGTGGAACGAGAACAATACCAACCCGGCGGTTCTGAAGCTTCTGAGCCTGCTGGACGGGAACCTGGACGACCCATCCGCCGACGCCGCCGATTAGACCCGACCTGGCAACGCTGCTGTTCGGTGCGATCCGCGGCCGGTCCCTGAACCGAAGCAGCCGCCGTCGTTATTTTGCCGCGGTTTCCTCAGATGTAGGCGGGCTGTTCGAGCCGACGGAACGCGGAGCCGTGGAAGACCAGCGGTTCGTGGGCGCCATCGTGCGTGGAGAGGCCATGGACGCGCAGTAGCACCACGTGGTGGTCGCCGGCTGGGACTTCCTGCTCCACGGAGCACTCCAGCCACAGCGCGGCATCCTCGAGGAAGAGGGCGCCTTCGTCCGTGGAGTGCAGGGGCAGGCCGGCGAAGCGGTCACCGGTCTTCGAGGCGATCTGGCGGCAGACGCCGTCGTGCCCGGTACCGAGGATCGACACGCCGATCCGGCCGGCCTGGCGGACAACCGGCCAGGTGCGGGAGGTGTTCTGCACTGCGAACATCACCAGCGGTGGGTCCATGGAGACGCCGACGGTGAAGGAAGAAGCCACGATTCCCTGCGGCTCGCCATCGACCAGAGCACACAACGCGGCGACGCCGGAAGGGAAGCGGCCGAAGGCGTTGCGGAGGGTGTCGGGCTGCAGGTCGTCAGTCAGGGGCATCGCGGGCATTCCTTTGCCATCAGGCGGATCCGCTGGCCCGGGTTCAAGACGCGGGGCGGATACGCGGTACTTGCCGAACCGCTGTTCTTCGGTACGGCCGAATCATCACCTGGAGCACCCCGCTACGCACGAGAGGGTTGCCGGCCAACAAGCCAGGGCTTGATGTTGGCGCTCATGATTCAGCTATCACGCTAAGAGCTTGACCGGCCGCCGGTCAAGCCAAGGCAATAGTAGGTAACGCGCGGTCAGGCCGTCAGGGGGTGGGCCGTGTAGTGCAGGACTGATCTCTTTTGCTGCTCCGTCAGTTCCTGGGCGACGCCGCAGGCGGCGCAGACCAGCACGTACTGTCTCGCCCGGACGATCGGGGAAGCCGGAGCTCCGGCTCTGCCCAGGTGCTTGTCCAGGCGGTGTTCGCCTATCGAATCGCAACGGGCGCAGTGCAGGTCAAGGGCGGCCAGGGTTCGCATGGCCAGTCGGCGGGGCAGATTTTTCACGGCAGATCCTTGGGGCGGGAGAAGTGCGCGGATGAAGGCAAAGCTGTGGTTCGTGGCTGAGTCCCGCAGGGACAGGTATTGAGGTTCTTCCATGGTAGGGACGCGGCGCACTGACGACAATGACCGTAATGGGAAAGAGATTCTCGCCGTTGGCCCGACATGGCGCCGTTATCAAGTGGCCGGCCGTGCCGCCCCGGCTACGCTGGGTGAAACAACAGCCATCGGGCCAGTGCAGGGCCTGTGAACGGGGGAGGCAGCTATGGAATCGTCGTCGGAAATGCCGGCCGATTGGCAGCGGGCGCTGTTGGTTATGGCCCACCCGGATGATCCGGAGTACGGAGCCGCAGCGGCCGTGGCCCAGTGGACCACGGCGGGCAAGAGCATCGGTTACGTGTTGGCGACGCGGGGCGAAGCGGGCATTGCCGGGCTCGATCCCCAAGAGTCGGCGGTGATCCGGGCCGAGGAGCAGCGCCGGGCCTGCGGGCACGTCGGCGTCGAAGACCTGGAGTTTCTCGACTACGCGGACGGCAGGATCGAGAACACTCCCGGTCTGCGGCTGGATATCGCCCGCGCGATCCGCCGGCACCGGCCGGACGGCATCATTACCCTGAACTTCGGCCAGACCTGGGGGCCGGGCAGCTGGAATTCGCCCGACCACCGCCATCTGGGAACAGCCGTCATGGACGCGGTGGCGGACGCGGCTAACGAGTGGATCTTCCCCGAGCTCAGCGCCGAAGGTCTGCCGCCGCATGCCGGCGTGCGCTGGGTGGGCGTGTGTTCCATGCACCCCACGCACTGGCTGGACGTCGACGAGGACAGCATTGAACGGGCCGTCCGGTCCCTGAGCGAACACCGGCGCTATCTGCAGGCACTGAGCCCAGAGCCCGTTGAGGTCCAGGCCCGGCGCCAGATAGAGCTGACCACCGGTGGTCCCGAAGCCTCTGCCCGGAGGGTCGGGTTCGAGCTGTACCGGTTCTAACCCGGCCTGCGGTTCAGAACTCTTCGGTATCGACGTCCGCCTGCATGGCCGGAGTGTAGCGCGGGCCGTGCACGGTCTGCTCGTTAATCAGCGTGTCCGCGCGCTTGAGCACCTCCTCACTAAGGACGACGGCGTCGGCCGCCAGGTCCTCGTCCAGGTGGGGAACGCTGGTGGTTCCCGGGAGCGCGATGACGTGCTCGCCCTGATGCAGCAGCCATGCGATGGCCAGCTGCGCCGGAGTACAGCCGGCTTCCTTGGCCAGGCCCGCGAACTGATCCACGAGCTCAAGGTTCCGCGGGTAGTTCGCGGCGGAGAAGCGCGGCATCGCCCGGCGGATATCCGATTCGGGCAGCGCTGCGACGTCGCGGATCTTCCCGGTGAGGAAGCCGCGGCCCAGCGGGCTGAACGCGACGAAGGCCGTGCCGAGTTCGGCGCACGTGGCCAGCGCGCCGAGCTCGGGATTGCGGCTCCAGAGCGAGTACTCGGTCTGGAGCGCGGCAATAGGGTGGACGGCATTTGCCCGCCGCAGCGTCGCCGCCGAAACCTCGGACAGACCGATCCCGCCGATCTTGCCTTCCTGGACCAGTTCGGCCAGGGCGCCCACGCTGTCTTCGATCGGAATGTCCTGGTCCCAGCGGTGCAGGTAGTAGAGGTCGATGTGGTCTGTGCGGAGCCGGCGCAACGCCTCTTCGCACGTGGTTTTGAGCGTTTCCGGCCGGCCGTCGATCACACGTTTGCCGTCAACACTGGTCATGCCGCATTTGCTGGCCAGGAAGAATTCGTCGCGCCGGGAACCGAGTACCTCGCCGACCAGTGTCTCGTTGGCCGTGGCCCCGTACAGCGCCGCAGTATCAAAGTGGACGACTCCGCTGTCCAGCGCATGCCGGAGCAAATCGGCGGCAGCTTCCCGCGAGGGCGGGGTTCCGTAGGCGTGGCTGAGATTCATGCAGCCCAGACCGATGCTGCCGACTTCCTGGGTGCCGATGCGGCGAGATTGCACTGTTGAGTCCTGTCGATTGGGGCTGTTCTGTCCGGAACTGTCCTTACTTTCTTAGCACGAGCGGCCCGCAGCCCGCAGAAGGCCTGGGCGGTAAGACCCTGTCCAAATCGGGCCGCGGACACTAACGTGATGGAGGGATACTTCTATTCGGCCAGCGGACGACGGTGGCCTGGCTGCGCAGGAAGGACCACCATGGGCAGGCTCATCATCCAGCAGTTCACCACGATGGACGGCTACGCGGCCGAGCCCGACGGCGGCCTGCGGTTTATGGACCAGATCCGCGGCTGGACGTCCATTATGGATGCCAACGCCCGCCTGCTCGAAGGCTGCTCCGCCATCCTGCTCGGCCGGGTGACCTACTCGATGTTCGCCGCTTACTGGCCCGGCGCTGATCCGAGGCAGGAGCCCATCGCGGAGCCAATCAACCGGCTGCCTAAGCACGTGGTGTCCAGAACTCTGCAACGGGCTCCCTGGGGCGACGGCGAGGCGCAGGTCATCGGCGACAACATTCCCGCCCGGATCCACGAACTCAAAGACACCGAGAGCGGTGACGTCATCGTCTGGGGTTCGCTGACGCTGACACGGCTGCTGTTCCGCAAGGAACTGGTGGACGAGCTGTACCTGCACATGCTGCCCACCGTGCTCGGCGAAGGGCTGCCGGCGTATCCGCCGTCGGCCGCCGGGGAAAAGTTTGTCCCGCACAGCGCCGAGGTCCTGGAGCCCGGCGGTGTCGCTGTCCGCTATACCGTCCGGTAGGAGAGACGCATGAAACTTCCGGTAATGCCCCCGGTCGCCCCGATGCTGGCGAAGCCCCTCAGCGAGATTCCCGACGGCGACATGAGCTTCGAACCCAAATGGGACGGGTTCAGATCGATCATCTTCCGCGACGGGGACGACGTCGAAATCGGCAGCCGCAACGAAAAGCCGATGAACCGCTACTTTCCCGAAATCATCGAAGCGGTCAAGAAGAACCTGCCGGAACGGTGCGTGGTCGACGGCGAAATCGTCCTGGTCGGAGCTTCGGGGGACCGGCTGGACTTCGAGGCCCTGCAGCAGCGGATCCATCCCGCGGCCAGCCGGGTGAAGCTTCTCGCCGAGCAGACGCCGGCCAAGTTCGTCGCCTTCGACCTGCTGGCCCTGGGCGATGAGGACCTGACCGGCGAGCCCTTTGCCGAGCGGCGTGCCCGCCTGGCAAAGGCCCTCGCCCACGCGCAGCCGCCGATCCATCTGACGAATGCCACGGCGGACCACGGCGTGGCCGTGCGCTGGTTCCATGAGTTTGAAGGCGCCGGGCTCGACGGCGTGATCGCCAAGCCGCTGGACGGCCTGTACCAGCCGAACAAGCGGGCAATGTTCAAGATCAAACACGAGCGCACGGTGGACTGCGTGCTCGCTGGCTACCGGGTGCACAAAAGCGGCCCGGACCGGATCGGCTCCCTGCTGCTCGGGCTCTATAACGACGACGGTGAACTCGCCAATGTGGGCGTGGCCGGTTCGTTTTCGATGCAGCGGCGCCAGGAGCTGTTCGAGGAACTGCAGCCGCTGGTTACTACCTTCGATGACCATCCGTGGGCGTGGGCGAAGCAAGAAGAGGGCACCCGGACCCCGCGCAATTCCGAAGGCAGCCGGTGGAGCGGGGGCAAGGACCTGTCTTTTACGCCGCTGCGCCCGGAGCGCGTGGTCGAAGTGAAGTATGACCACATGGAGGGCGAACGGTTCCGCCACACCACCCAGTTCGCCCGCTGGCGGCCGGACCGGGATCCCCGGTCCTGCACCTACGAGCAGCTGGAAGAACCGGTGAAGTTCAACCTGGATGAAGTACTCAATCCCGGGAACGGCTGATCTGGGTCGCGGCCGCCGGCCGCGGCCCGGGCGCCATTTCCTAGGCGGTCTTGCGCCGGAAGGGATGCGCCGGATAGACGCCGAGGATCCGGATTTCGGTGGTGAAGAAGTCCAGTTCCTCAAAGGCGTGGATCATCGCCGTGTCTTCGGGGTGGCCTTCCACATCCACCATGAACATCGTGGCCGCGAACTCGCCGCCGACCATGTAGCTTTCCAGCCGGGTCATGTTGATGCCGTTAGTGGCGAAGCCGCCCAGCGCCTTGTAAAGGGCTGACGGAACGTTCCGGACGCGGAAGACGAAGCTCGTCACCGCCGGGCCCGCGAGCTCTTCGCGGCTGGGGATCGGCTGCTTGTCCGCCAGCACCACGAAGCGCGTGGTGTTCGTGGGATCGTCCTCGGCATCATGGGCGAGCACATCGAGTCCGTAGAGTTCGGCTGCCATCGGCGGTGCGAGGGAAACCTTGGCCGGATCCTGCCATTCGCTGACCTCGCGGGCAGACCCGGCAGTGTCGCCGGCGATGACAGGCTTCAGTCCGAGCTCGCGGATGAGCTTGCGGCACTGCCCCAGCGCATGAATGTGGCTGTGGACTTCCTTCGCCTGGTCAATGCTGGTGCCGGGGATGCCCAGCAGGCTGAACCTGATGCGCAGGAAGTGTTCCTCGATAATCTGCAGTGTGGTGTTGGGGAGCATCGCATGGATGTCGGCAACGCGCCCGGCGATCGAGTTGTCAATGGGAATCATAGCCAGCTTTGCCTGGCCACTGGTGACTTGGGCAAAGGCATCCTCGAAGCTGGCGCACGGCACAGCCTCCCAGTCGGGGCGCACTTCGGTACACGCTATATGGGAGTTGGAGCCGGGTTCACCCTGGTAGGCGATTGCATCAGTCATGGCTGAATTATCGCATCGCCCGCTCCGGCGGATGCTTTCGCGTCTGCTCCCGCGTTTAACGAACGTGACAAAAGAGAAGGCACCGGCGGATCGGGAGGTTGGGGGAAACTCCGACCGCCGGTGCCGTAATCACTCGCACCTATGAGGTGTTTTCAACACTAGGCCTTGTACATGGAAGTAAACCCGGAGCAGCCTGTGAATAACCTGAAAGCGAATGTGCCGTTCGGGGTGGCCGCCCGCCAGCATCGTCGGCAGAATGGCCCCATGGATGATGTGAAGCTCAAAGCCCTTGCCCTGGTCTGCACCCTGACACCGTCGCCCAAGCCCTCGAGCAGCGAGCTGCTGGCCCGCCAAGTCATCCAGCAACTCGGTTCCCAAGGCGTGGAGTGCGATCTGATCCGGGTCGTGGACCACGACATCAAGCCCGGTGTCCAGACCGACATGGGCGACGGCGACGAGTGGCCCCGGATCCGGGAGCAGATTCTCGGATCGGACATCCTGGTGCTGGCCACGCCGATCTGGCTGGGGCATCCGGCAAGTCTTGCGCAAAAGGTTCTGGAGCGCCTCGATGCGGAGCTTTCCGAGACGGATGGCCAGAGCCGGCCAAGCATGTATGACAAGGTGGCGCTGGTCGCCGTCGTCGGAAATGAAGATGGCGCCCATCATGTCACCGCCGAGCTTTACCAAGGCTTGGGCGACGTCGGTTTCAGTATTCCGGCACAGGGATCCACCTACTGGGTCGGGGAGGCCATGCACGGCACCGATTTCCAGGACCTGCCCGAAACGCCGGAGGTAACAGCAACGACGACGGCGACGTCCGCCCGCAACGCCGTGCATCTGGCAGCGAGCCTGAAGAAAATGCCCTACCCCACGGGCTAAAACGAACGACACCGGCCGGTCCAGGAGGTTGGGGGAGGCTCTAGGACCAGCCGGTGTCTTGTTCACTCGCACCTTTGATGAGGTGTCTAAAACACTACGACGCCACTTTGAAAATTACCCCTGAAGAAGCTGGCAACTGCCTGAGTGCCGCAGTGTCCGAGTTTCAGCGGACGGTTTAGACCGGGCGGCCGGGCGGCAGGTCCTCGTCCATGTTTGCGGCAGCCTGGCCGGCGCTGCCCGCAGCAGTGTCATCAACATTGCCGCGCCATGCGCCCGTCTCGGCGCCTCTGTTTTCGACGAACTCCTTGAACTTCTTCAGATCCGACTTCACCTGGAGGCTGTCGATCCCAAGCTTGGCGCCGGCCTTTTCGGTGAAGGTCTCCGGGTCCCATTCGAAGCGGACTGCGACCTTGGTACTGTCCGCTCCGAGCCGCTCGAAGGTCACGGCCCCGGCATGGGACTTGCCGTCCAGGCTGCGCCAGGCAATGCGCTGGTCCGGGTGCTGCTCCACAATCTCGGTGTCGAACTCGCGTTCCACGCCGCCGATTTTGGTGATCCAGTGGTTCGTCGTGTTGGTCAGCTGGGTTACGGACTCAACCCCGGACATGAAGTTCGGAAAGGACTCAAACTGTGTCCATTGGTTGTAAGCCGTGCTTACCGGGACGCCTACATCAATGGTCTCTTCTACCGTTTCCATGATTGTGCTCCTTTGGCTTGAGTGCCTTGAGTGCAAAATGTCCGCCGTCGCGGACCAGCTAGTGGCCACTCATCATCACGCTACACAAGGGGGTGGTTCGCCACAATGGGAAACTAAGTTTGCTGACTGATTTTGTTTCCGGCGTAAATGCTAGCCTCTGGCTGTGGCCAGCAAACAAGATGAACCAGAGGTTGCCGCGCAACCAGCACCGGTGCTCGCGCATGATGCAACATTGTCCGCCGGCATCGTCACCGCCGTCGTCGGTTTTACCAGTTCCTTTGCAGTGGTCCTGACAGGGCTTCGCGGGGTTGGCGCGACGCCGGCACAAGCGGCTTCCGGCTTGTTGGCGCTGTGCGTGTTGCAGGGGATCGGGATGCTGATACTGGCCCAGCGCTACCGGATGCCGCTGACCCTGGCGTGGTCAACGCCGGGAGCTGCGCTGCTGGCCTCGACCGGGGTCCTTCCCGGCGGGTGGCCGACGGCTGTCGCGGCCTTTGCCATGGTGGGCGTCCTGGTGGTTCTCGCCGGAGTCATCCGCCCGCTGGGCAGGTTGATCGAGCTGATTCCATCCGGAGTAGCCTCGGGCATGCTGGCGGGAATCATCCTGTCCATCTGCCTCGATGCGGTGGGGCTCGCCGGCGCGAATCCGGGGCTGCTTCTGCCGCTCGTGCTGGTCTGGGTGCTGGGGATGCGCTGGTGGAGCAAATGGGCCACACCCGCCGTCGTGCTCGTGGGGTTTGCGGTCATTGCCGCCAGCCCGGGAATGCGGGAGCTGCACTGGGAAAATTTGCTGCCCCAGGTCAGTCTGGCGGCGCCGTCGCTGGAGCTGCTGCCCGCCGCCGCTCTGGCCGTGCCGCTGTTCATTGTCACGATGGCTTCGCAGAACGTGCCCGGAGTGGTGGTTATGGGCAGTTTCGGCTACCGGGTCCCGTGGCGGTTCTCGATGGTGCTGACCGGCGCGCTGACCTTGCTCGCGGCGCCGTTCGGCGGGCATTCCGTGAATCTGGCAGCGATCTCCGGCGCCCTGGCCGCCAATGACGAGGTGCATTCCGATCCGTCCCGGCGCTGGCGCGCAGCCCGGATTGCAGGCGTCACCTATCTGGTATTCGGTCTCCTGAGTACGGGGGTGGCGGCGCTGGTGGTGCTCGGTCCGGACGGGATCATGGAAACGATAGCCGCCCTGGCCTTACTGGGCGTGCTTGGCTCTTCGGTGTCCACGATGATTTCCGACGCCGATGGACGGGAGGCAGCATTGGTCACTTTCGTGATTGCCGCCTCGGGCGTTGGCTTCGCCGGTATCGGTGCCGCATTCTGGGCGCTGCTGGCAGGGCTGGTGGTCCATGTCCTGTTGAAGCGGACTAAGCGATGGCTTCCTCGGTCACGCCGAACGGCACCTCTTCGCTCAACTCAACCGTGAACTGACCGGGGCCGGTCTTGGTAACCAGGATGCCGTGGATGCCGTCCTGGCCGGCCAGTTGCTGGAGCTCGTCCACAACCGCGTCGAGCAGGTTGTCTGCTTCGTCCACAGAGGTGGCGGTGATCTTCTTATGTGTCAATGAGGTCATAGTGCTGAGTCAATCTTTCGTCCCCCCGCTGCTGCGGGGCTTTTTTGAGTTCCGGTTCCTCGGTTGGGGCCGAGGCGGCCGGGACTCCCCGGGAACCTGGTTCCGGGCTGTGGGGAACGGCCGGACCCAGGTGTGCCCACTCTGCCAGTGAGACGAAGGATGACAGAATGCGGCTCAGATATTACTTAGTTGTAATCGACAACGATTCTAGCTGTTTTTTCCACGATGGCTAGCCCGCCGCGTCCTGTAGGGGTTTCCATCGCACTTGCGCAGTGATATAGGCAGTGATTCACTTAACAAATAAGACTACTTACTATCCGTGTTGTTCGCGGTGCTTTTTCGGGCACCGCGGAGCAGTGGCGGGTGGAAGGAATCGTCATCATGAATGCAAGACACGAAGCGATCGGGCCGGATTACGACCGGCCGGACAGCGGGTCCTCATCCCGTGAATCGGTGGACCGCGGACCGGGGGACGGTGCGGAACCAGCCCGCGTCGACGGGCGGGAGGACCGGCGCACGGTTGTCGGCCGGGAGAAGGAGAAGTACGGCGGCGTCAAGATTGGCTCGGCCTTCTTCGGCTGGCTGACGGCGACCGGCGCTGCGGTGCTGCTGATCGCCTTAGTCAGCGCAGTCGGGGTCGCGATCGGCGCGAATACCGGATTGAGCCCGGACGAGGCAGCAGGCGCGGCGGCGCAGGATGCGGCGACGGCGGGAATCGTGGGAGCCATAGTGCTGGCTGTGATTCTTTTCATCGCCTATTACTGCGGAGGTTACGTCGCCGGCAGGATGGCGCGCTTCAACGGAATGAAGCAGGGCATTGCGGTATGGATCTGGGCCGTGGTCATCGCGATAATCGTTGCTGTGGCCGGAGCAGTGGCAGGAAACCAGTTCAACATTGTTGCGAACATGAACGCCTTCCCGCGCATCCCGATGGGAACCGACCAGATGACCCTGAGTGCCGTCATTACGCTGCTGGTGATCTTGGCCGTTACGCTTGCTGGGGCGATCCTGGGCGGCCTCGCGGGAATGCGTTTCCACCGGAATGTGGATAAAGAGGGCCTCGGGAGATAGCTGACCTAGAACGGGTTGAGCAGCCGGTGCACGAACTGTTGGGTGCGTTCTTCCTGCGGATCGCGCAGCACCTGGTCCGGATGGCCACGTTCCACCACCACGCCGCCATCCATGAAGACCACTTCGCTGGCTACCTCTCGCGCAAAAGCGAGTTCGTGCGTGACCAGCGCCATGGTCCAGCCTTCCTCAGCCAGTTCCTTGATCACGTGGAGGACGTCGCCGACCAGTTCGGGGTCCAGTGCCGAGGTCGGCTCGTCGAAGAGCAGGAGTGAGGGTTTCAGTGCCAGCGCACGGACAATGCCGACCCGTTGCTGCTGGCCGCCGGAAAGCTCGTGCGGGTACTGGTCTTTCTTGTCCGCCAGCCCCACGCGTTCCAGCAGGTTTGACGCCTCGCTGGCGGCCTCGGACTTGCGCCGCTTCTGCACCTGGACAGGACCTTCGATCACATTTTCCAGCACCGTCTTATGCGGAAAGAGGTTGTAGTGCTGGAAGACCATCGCGCTCTGGTCCCGCAGGGAGGCGAGCTGCTTCTTGGATGGCGGTGAGGCGAAATCCACCGGGTGGATACCGCGGAAGGCGACCACTCCGCCGTCGGGCGTTTCCAAGCCGTTCAGGCAGCGCAGCACCGTGGTCTTACCGGAACCGGACGGTCCGATAAGGGCCAGCACCTCGCCCTGCCGGACGGACAGATCGATGGATTTGAGCACGTGGTTCGCGCCGAAGGACTTGCGCAGGCTGGACACGGTCAATACGGGCTCGTGCGCAGGTACCGTTCCGCGCGGGGCCAGGGGATCAGTGGGCGACATAGCGGTCCAGCCTCTTTTCCAATTGTGACTGCCCGCTGGAGAGGATCAGGCAGAATACCCAATAGATGACGGCGGCTTCGACATAGAGCACCATGAATTCCTGGCTGAATGCGGCGATCTCCTGCGCTTGGCGGAACAGCTCGGTAACCAGGATCAGCGAGGCCAGCGAGGTGTCCTTGACCAGCGAAATGAACGTGTTGGACAGCGGCGGTACGGACACCCGAGCGGCCTGCGGCAGGATGATCCGGCGCAGCGTGGTCACCGGCGACATCCCGATGGTGTGCCCGGCCTCCCACTGGCCCTTCGGCACGGACAGGATGGCTGCGCGGATCACTTCCGCCGCGTAGCCGCCGACGTTAAGCGAGAACGCGATGATGGCACTGGGCCACGGATCGATGACCACGCCTATGGAGGGCAGGCCGTAGAAGATCACGAACAGCTGCACCAGCAAGGGCGTGCCGCGGATGACGGACACGTACCCGCGGGCGATCGCCGAAATGACCTTGTTTCCGCTCAGCCGCATCAATGCGACGATCAGCGCGAGGACCAGCCCCAGGAAGAAGGATGCCAAGGAGAGCGGGATGGTTCCCCGGATGCCGCCTTGGACCATCGGCCAGAACGAACTGGCAACGAGGTCCCAATCAATGTCCATACGGCTAGGCTAGCGCCTGGGCTGCTGCCGCCGTCGTTATTGCGTAACGTCCTCGCCGAAGTACTTCTCGGAGATTTCCGTCAGCTTGCCCTCGGCGCGCAGTTCCTCGAGAGCGGTGTTCACCGCGTCGACCAGTTCGGTGCTGCCCTTCTTGAACGCCAGCGCGCTCAGGGACTCTTCCTCGGTTTCGGCGGCGATCTTGATGTTCTCGTTGTTGCTGGTGTTCTGGTAGTCCAGGTAGGTCAGCTTGTCATTGATGGTCGCGTCCACCCGGCCCTGCTCGAGCAGCGTCACGGACTGCGCCCAGCCTTCAACGGCCTCCACATTCGCGCCGGATTCCTGCGCGAGCGTGTACCAGTTGCTGGTCAGGGACTGCGCCGTCGTCTTGCCCTCGAGGTCATCGAAGGAGGTGATCTCGGAGTTGTCCGCCTTGGTCACGAGCACGCCCGTGCTCACCGTGTAGGGGTCGGAGAAGTCGTACTTGGCCTGGCGTTCCTCGTTGATGGAAACCTGGTTGGCGATGACATCGAACCGGCCGGCTTCCAAACCTGCGAAGATCGCGTCCCACTGGGTCTCTTCGAACTGGGCTTCCACGCCGAGCTTGTCGGCCACGGCAGTGATGATTTCGACGTCGAACCCGGTCAGTTCTCCGGCACCGTTCTCGTGGAAGGAGAACGGCTTGTAGGTTCCCTCGGTGCCAACCGTGATGACGCCCGCATCCTGGATTTCCTGCAGGGTTGTGGGGCCGGCGTCCGCCGAGGTTGCGCCGGGTTCGGCGGGCGTGGAAGATCCGCAACCGACAACGGCGAGAGCAATCGCGGCGGAGGCGCCAAGCAGGGAGAGGCGGCGACGAATCATGGTGGGACCCCTTTGAGAAGATGTCGGTGGCGCTGTCGGTTGGTGGCCGGGAACGCTGAACGGTAGCACGTACAACGTCGATGGGTAGAGCCAATATTCCGAAATGTGTCATGGCTGGCCAACAGCAGGAACGACGGTGTCCCCGTCAGGTGGACCGTGCGCTTGCATGGCCACCTGCGGGGACACCGCGTTCGTTATAGCTGGGAATGATTAGTTTCTTAAGTGCCTACCAACGGTGGGCGACATCGATCACCAGCCTTGACTGGGAGCCTGGCCCGTTCAGGGTGAAGGCCCGGAACGGCAGCCGTGCCCGGACGCCGAGCCCGATGGTCGTCTGGCCCTCGAAACTGCCGGCCCACGCTACCTGGCGGAAGGTCCGGAAGTCCTTGACATTGACGATGTTGGACTTGTTGCGCGGATTGTAGGTTGCCTTGCCGTTGCTATAGGCGGGAGCTTTGACAATGATGCGCAGGTCCGTGCCGCGAAGGTGAACACGGTCCCCCTTACCTTCGGTGTAAACCTGGTCGTAGCTGACGACGTATCCGGAGCGCTTGCCCTTGATATCGAACACCAGGCGGTCGAAGCAAGCGTGCTTGCCTGCCCTGACATTGGTCAGGTGCCCGTAGGTCGTGGCCGAAGACGTTTTAGCGAGTGATCCCCAAGAGATGCCGCAGTAAGGTGCTGCAGTGGCTGCGCTGGGTGCGACAAGTCCCAGTCCAACGATCAACATAATGACCGCGAGCCACGCATGCAGTTTTTTCATGGCTGAATGCCTTTCAAATTGCGCGAATGATGCTCTCAGAATATGACCGGATCCAGCCGTTTAATCCCTGTCGTTCCATACTGATTCCGAACCGTCACGGGATATTTCAGAAGTACTTCAAACCGGGTGTGGAAGTCAGGTTTCACCCTCGTGCGAGGGGCCTCTTTGTAGCCGTTTCGCAATGGCCGGTCACAGCGGATTACGGGTCAGTTCACCCTCAACGGGGCAGCGCGAGACTGCCATCGGCCCTTCGGATTCGCCCGCTCCGCAGTGAATCGATCAATGATTCACGCTAAAAAGCGTGGTGTAGTCTCAGAACCTCGGAGCCATTGCGGCTCCAATTAAGGAATCCCCCAATGGCAGACAAGTCCCCGCGACAGTCCATGTCCAAAAAGCCCGCCAAATCGATCAAGCAAAAGCGCACTGACAAGAAGGCCGGCGCCGCCGCTGCATCCGAACTGGAAAAGCTCACCAAGGCCAAGAAAAACTGAGCGCCGTGAGCCAGCTGAGCCTGGGAATCCCGTCGACCACTCGCAAGCCCGACGAGCGGCGACTGCCGATCCATCCCCTTCACTTTGAGCAGATTGACCCTGCCCTCAGAAGCAGAATTACCTTGGAGCACGGCTACGGCGAGCAGTTCGGACTCTCCGACGCGCAACTGGAGCCGCTGGTAGGCCGCATCGCCGCGCGCTCTGAGCTCGTTGAGTCATCGGACGTGATCATGCTGCCGAAGCCCCAGCCCGAAGACCTCGCCGAACTGCGCGATGGCCAGATCCTGTGGGGCTGGCCCCATTGCGTCCAGGACCGCGCCGTCACCCAGCTTGCCATCGACAAACGCCTGACTCTCATCGCTTTCGAAGCGATGAACCACTGGACCAGCGATGGTGGGTTCGGCCTGCACGTTTTCCATAAGAACAACGAACTGGCCGGATACAGTTCGGTCCTTCATGCGCTTCAGCTGACCGGGTCCACCGGCGACTATGGACGAAGGCTGCGCGCCGTCGTTATTGGATTCGGTGCCACAGCCCGCGGCGCCGTCACCGCCCTCAATGCCCACGGCGTGCACGGCGTGCAGGTGCTCACCAGCCGCAGCGTCGCCGCCGTCGGCTCGCCGATCCACTCGGTTGACATCGTCCAGTTCGATCAGGATCAGACTGCGCCGTTCCTGAGCCACGTGATCACGCCGCGGGGCCGGATGCCGCTGGCGCCGTTCCTGGCCGAGAACGACATTGTCGTCAACTGCACGCTGCAGGATCCCAACGCGCCGCTGACCTACCTGCGGACCGAGGATCTGGACGCCTTCCAGCCGGGGAGCCTGATTGTGGACGTCTCCTGCGACGAGGGCATGGGGTTCAGCTGGGCGCGTCCGACGACGTTTACCTCGCCGATGTTCGAAGTCGGGGACCACATCAACTACTACGGTGTAGACCACAGCCCGTCCTATCTGTGGAATTCGGCCACGTGGGAGATCAGCCAGGCAGTCCTGCCGTTCCTCGGCACCGTCATGGCGGGTCCCTCGGGCTGGGATGAGGACGCGGTCATCAACCGCGCCATCGAGATTCGCGACGGCGTGATCCGCAATCCTGCCATTCTTGCCTTCCAGGACCGGTCAGCGCAGTACCCGCACCGCTAGACCGGCAGCGGTCAGCGGTCGCTGCCGTTGATGAGATGGCGGATGCGGGCCGAGAGCTCCTCGCAGCCGTTGATGATCCGCCCGGCTTCGGCCACCGCGGGCTGAAGCGCCGTCAGGGTTTGCTGGTCTTTGAGATCGGCGATGTTGATCTCCAATGTCACGCGGCCGGAGGAAGCGGCAGCGCGGGCGGCCTCGGCGGCGGCTCCGATGTCGCTGAGGACGTTCGGGTTGGAAAAGCCGGCCAGTTCCTGCCCCAGACGAAGGATCTCCCCGGCGAGCTCGACCAGTTTGCGGGGTGGCTCGGCGGCCTGGGCCAACGATTCCTGCACAGTCCGGGTCCGGGTCTGTGATTCCTCATCGGTCCCGTCCGGGAGTCCGTAGGCATCCGCCACCGTGTGGAAGGACTCTTCGTCCGCGTCCGCCAGTTCCAAGGCCGCCGGAATCAGATCCCGCGCAGCAGCGAGGATCCGCGCGGTGCGCTCCGCATGCTCGGCGTACTCTGGGCCGGTGGTGAAGTTCGCCGCCATGGACAGCAATGCGGCGCCTTGCGCAGCCTGCAGCGCCCCGGCCGCGCCGCCTCCCGGCGTGGGTTCGCCGGAGGCAAGGCGGTCGAGGAATCCACGGATCTTCTCGTCACGGATCATTTGGCCGGGCTTCCCGACGCAGGCTACTGCTCGGAGTTTCCGGGATCGAATTCGCTTAAGGGCGCGCCCTTGTCGCCTCCGGTCCGGTCGTAGCTGTCCATTTCGTCCGACACGGTTTCATCCACCGTGCCCTCTTCCTTGGTGTCGATGCCGCCTTCCACCAGCTCCGGCGGGACAGCATCCACGCCTTCGTCGGGGATAACAGGATCTTCCCCTTGGACGTTGAGGTCGGGGTCGGGGAGATTCTGTTCAGTCATGGCTGCTTCCCTTCGGTCGGATGGCCACATCCCGTGGCATTACTCAGCCAGCTTAGTAACTCCGGGCCCAAAGGTCAGCACCAACCGCCAACCCCGTCAATAACCGACCGGATCCCCATAACTTTCCCGCGCACTCGACATATCCGCCGCGCGATTATAAGTTCGCTAAAGGTCACCGGACAACAGGGGGAACATGCTGCGGCGCTTGCTCGGAACAGTATTGGCACTATTGCTGGTCGGCACGGCGGTCGCCTGCGCCCCCAGCAAGGACGAGGCGCAGAGCACGGCCGCCGCACTCGCGGAGGGCCTGAGCGGAAAGAACGTGGAGAGCATCGCCTTCTCCGGCGCCACCGGGGCGGATGTTCAGGCGCAGCTGGCCGGCGTTCTGGAAGGCATGGATCCGCTGATGCCTGAGGTCTCCGTGGCCGAGGTGGGCGAGGTCCAGGACAGCCGCACCACCGCCACGCTGTCCTACGAATGGACCATCCCGGACTCCGAGAAAAAATGGACCTATACAACGACGGCGGAGCTCGCCCACGCGGACGATAGCTGGCAGGTCGTGTGGTCACCGACCATCGTGGAACCGTCCCTGGCGGAAGGCGAGCGGCTGGCGAAGACTACCGCCGAACCTGAGCGCGGCGACATTCTCGATGCAGACGGCGAACCCTTGGTGACCGAGCGGCCGGTCCGGGTGGTCGGCATCGACAAGTCCGGGCTGAGCGCTGCCGAGGCGAAGGCCTCCGCGCAGCAGCTGGCCGAACTGGTGGACATCGACGCCGGCGACTACCAGTCGAAGGTCGAGTCCTACGGGCCGGAGGCGTTCGTGGATGCCATCACCCTCCGTGAGGCCGCCTTCGAAGATCTGGACCAAAACCGGCTGGACTCCATTGACGGTTCGGCCGTCCTCGAAGACGAGCTGCCGCTGGCGCCCTCGCGCGAATTCGCGGCGGCAGTGCTGGGCACTGTCCGCGAAGCTACGGCCGAGGACATCGAAAAGTCCGAAGGCAAGATCGTCCCCGGCGAGACGGTGGGCACTTCCGGGCTGCAGGCCGCCTACAACGATGACCTGTCGGGCACGCCGGGCCTGACGATTTCCGCCGTCCCAGCCACTGAAGAGAACGACGGCGAGCAGGGCGCCGCCGAGACCCAAGCCGCGGAACCGCGGGAGCTGTTCAGCATTGAGCCCGAGAACGGGCAGGACGTCCAGATCAGCCTGGAGCCGGACATGCAGCGGGCGGCGGAGGAAGTGCTGGCTGACATCGAATCGCCCAGTTCCATTGTGGCCATGCGCCCGTCCACCGGCGAGATCCTCGCCGCGGCCAATGGTCCGGACAGCAACGGTTACAATACCGCCTTCCTGGGCCAGTACGCGCCTGGATCCACGTTCAAGATCGCCACGGCCCTGGGGTTGCTTCGCCAGGGCATGACGCCGGAATCCTCCGTGACCTGCGAGGCGGAATTCGTCGCCGATGGGCGCACCTTTGAAAATGCCGACGGTTACCCGGCAGCTTTCCTGGGCGAGATCACGCTGACCGAAGCCATTGCCCATTCCTGCAACACCGCTTTCGTCTCCCAGTATGAGAACCTGCCTCAGGATGAGCTGGCCGACGCAGCCGGGGCGCTCGGCATTGGAATGAACGCCAACCTTGGTCTGGAAGCGTTCATGGGGAACGTTCCCCGTGAGGACACCGAAGGAACGGCCCATGCCGCATCGATGATCGGCCAGAGCCGCGTCCAGACCTCACCGCTGGCCCTGACCACCATGATGGCGTCCGTGGTCAAGGGGGAGGCTGTCGTTCCGCAGCTGGTCAAGGGAAACGACGCCGAGGCGGAGCTGCCTGACGTCCCGAAACTCACGCAGGAGGAAGCCGACCAGCTGACCGGCATGATGCGCTCCGCCGTCGTTGATGGTTATCTGGCCAACCTTGCCGACCTGCCGGGGGCGCCGGTGATCGGCAAGACCGGTACGGCCGAATACGGCAGCGAGGACCCGCTGCAGACCCACTCGTGGGTGATCGCCGGTCAGGGCGACCTGGCGCTGGCGGTGTTCGTGGAGGACGGAGACCTGGGCGCCGTCACCGGAGCGCCCATGGTGGAGGAGTTCCTTAAAGCCGTTGGGGGAAACTGAGCCCGCGGAACTCCATCCAGTGACATCTACACTGGACCGTGGATCGACTAACCGACATTTCGATGAATGCGACACCAGGAGGAAGTTTGGCTGAGAAGACCCCGCACCAGAACGTCAGCTTTGCATCGGCAGGCGGAGAAGCACACGGCTATCTGGCCCTGCCCGCGTCCGGCCAGGGCCCGGGCGTCATCGTCATCCAGGAGTGGTGGGGCCTGACGGACCACATCCGTGACGTGGCGGACCGGCTCGCCGCCGAAGGCTTCGTCGCGCTGGCCCCCGATCTTTACGGCGGCTGGATCACGCACGACGGCAAGGAAGCCGGCAAGATGATGTCCAAGCTGCCCGAGGAAGAGGGCGCACGCCTGCTCGCCGGCGCCGTGGATTACCTGCTCGCCAGCGACGCCGTGACCAGCTCCACGGTGGGAGCCATCGGCTTCTGCATGGGCGGGGGCTTTGTCCTGGCGCTCGCCGCGCAACAGGGCGACCGGATCGGTGCGGCCGTGCCGTTCTACGGGGTGGGACAGGCCGTGCCGGACTCCTACACCGGAGTGCGGGCCGTTGTGCAGGGGCACTACGGGGAGCAGGATTCGTCCTACCCGGCGGAGAAGGCGCGGGCGCAGGAAGAGCAGATCCGCCGCGAGTCCGGGGCCAAGGTCGAGTTCTTCTACTACGACGCCCCGCACGCCTTCCATAATGACGAAAACCCGCAAGGCAACTACCGCCCCGAGGAAGCGAAGCTGGCCTGGGAGCGCTCGGTTTCCTGCCTGAAGGCCAACGTCAAGTAGCTCTACCCGCAGCATCTCTGCGCTGAAGGCACCGGCGGCGATAGACTTTTGTCTATGGTCGCCGGTGCCCGTATCTGGGCGGGGTTGGCAGTGCTGTTCTGGGCGGTGGCGTTCTTCGGGATCGTCGATCTGCTCACGGTCTTCAGCGCCAACGAAGGCTTCGCCGCGGTCATGGGACTGGAGGCCAGCTGGGGCGTGCTCTTCACTTTCGTGATCAGCGGTGCCTTCCTGGCCATCGCGGCCCGACCGCAGGAGCCGGGCCCGGCCCTGGTCCAGCTCTGGACCACCGCGGCGGCACTGCTGCTGGCCTGGATCTTCACGCATGACACCTCGCCGCTGGTAGTGGCGGCCATCCTCATCCCCATGACCTTGCTCAGTTCCGTTGCCGGGCGGCACGACAGAAGAAGTACCTCCGGCGGCAGCCCCGGCAGCCCCAGCCGCCAACCACGGCGCCGGCGCACGACGTCGGGGCTGGATCCCAGCGGTCCGCTGCTCCTGCTGGCCTTGGTGGGAGTTCCGTTCTGGTGGGCGTATGCGGCAGCGGCGGTGGAGCTCTCGCAAACGCCGGGCATCGAAGACGACATCACCTGGGGGCTGACCCACTGGCCTGTGCAGGCCGCGCTCGGCCTGTACCTGTCGCTGGCCGTTCTTGTCATGACGTTCTGGGCCCCGGGCCGTACGCTGCTCGGCACAAGCTGCTGGATCAGTTCGGTGGTGCTGGGAGCCACCTGGCTTCTCTATCCTGCCAGCGCAGGTTCCGTCGACAGCGTTGGGCTGTCCATTCTGGCGGTTGCGTGGGGAACGGCAGTCTTTTTCTGCCGTTATCTGGGGCATCCACGGCCGGATCCTCCGGATGACGGCGTCTTAGCCGTTCATCGGCCCCTCGGCCCGCAGCTGTCCGGCACCCGGGCCCGTCACGTCGACCGTGCAGCGCATGACAATCCGGTTCTGCCCGGCTTCACCCAAATCGATCAGTGAATCCTCGTCCGAGACCAGCGTGAAGTCGGCCGAGTCCGGAACAACATCCACTCCCTTCCGGGCTGCTTCCTGCCGCGCGTTCTCCAGGGAGTCCTGACGGAGCCTGGCCAGATAGTCCTTGTCGTCGGCTCGGGCACCGTCGCCGAAAGCCCAGCCGAACACCGTGTTGGTACTCGTCATGACCGAAAGTTTACCGTCAGGAACGCCAGACATAGCGGCGTTCGGGGCGGCCGACCCCGCCGTAGCGGAGCTGGACTTTCACGCGCCCGTCGTCGCTGAGGTACTCGAGATAACGCCGGGCGCTGACCCGGGAGGTGCCCAGCCGGTCCGCAGCTTCGCTGGCCGAAAGGTCGGTTCCGGTGTCCCGCAGCAGCTGCTCCACCAGGCGCAGGGTCTCGACGCTGCACCCCTTGGGCAGCGGCCGCTCGGTCCGGCTCACGCCGAAGACCCGGTTCACGTCCGCTTGCTCGGCGGTGCTCTTGGACGAGGCAAGCGGGCGGTAGGCCTGCTGGTAGTGTTCGAGCCGCTCGCGCAGGTCCTCGTTGGAGAACGGCTTCATCAGGTAGTGCACAATGCCGCCGCGCAGCGCCCGGCGCACGGTGTCCACCTCGCGGGCGGCGCTGATCACCAGCACGTCCAGCTCGGGCACCTCTTCGCGAAGCTGCTGCAGCAGGTCCAGCCCGCTGATGTCGGGGAGGTGGATGTCCAGCAGGACAAGATCAGGCTGGAGCCGTTGGGCCTCGACAAGTGCCTGGGCTCCCGTGTGGGCAACGCCGACGACGGCGAATCCGGGCGTCTGCCGGACAAAGCCGGCATGGACCTTCGCGACCATGAAGTCGTCGTCGACAATAAGTACCTTGATCATGACTGTGGGCTCCGCTTTCCGAGGCGGGCGGTGAACACGGCGCCGCCGTCGTTGTGGACGCTCACTTCGCCGTTCCGCCTCAGACATACTAACCGGGTGAGCGCGAGACCGAAGCCGCGTCCGCCGTCGTTCTGTGAGGTTTTGGTGGTGAAACCCTGCGTGAAGATGTCCTCCAGGGACTGCACGGCCACGCCCGGGCCGGAGTCCTTCACCATGACCAGAACCTCATCGGCGGTGTCCTCGAGGAGGATCCGGACGCTAGCGGCGGGAATGCCCGTGACGGCGTCGAGGGCATTGTCGACCAAATTGCCGACGACGGTAGTCAGGTCCCGGGACAGCTCATCGTCCGCCCGTTCCAGGCCGGAACCTTCGGCCAGTTCCAGCGCAACATTGCGCTCGGCCGCGAGGCTGGCCTTGGCGATCAGGAGGGCTGCGACCGCCGGATCCTGGATGCGGCTGGTGACGTCATCGTAGAGCCGGGTGCGGCTGAGGCTGACGCCGTCGACAAAGTTGATCACTTCGTCATACTCGCCGAGCTGGATTAGGCCGGAGATGGTGTGCAGCTGGTTGGCGAACTCGTGGGTCTGCGCGCGCAAGGTGTCCGTGGTGGTGCGGGTGGCGCCGAGCTCCTTCTCCAGCGAGGAGAGTTCGGTGCGGTCGCGCAGGGTGGTGACGGAACCGATCACCCTGCCGCGGGAACGCATCGGCATGCGGTTGAAGACCACCACGCGCTCGCCAACCAGGACCAGCCGGTCCGCGTCCGCCTGGTCGCGGGTCAGCACCTCGCGAAGCTGCGGCATCAGGTCCAGTTCGTCGAGGGTGCGGCCAACGCAGTCCAGCGGCAGGCCCAGGAGCTGGCGCGCGCTGTCATTGGTCAGCGTGATCCGCTGCTGCGGGTCCAGCGCAATGACCCCCTCTTTCACCCCGTGCAGCATGGCTTCGCGGTGCTCCACCAGCCCGGCGATCTCCTCAGGCTCCAGGCCCAGAGTCTGGCGTTTGACGCGCCGCGCCAGCAGCAGGGAACCGGCGGTGCCGAGGGCAAGCGAGACACCCAGATAGGTGAGCAGGTTGGGTCCGGCCTGGCCCAGGCGCTCCCACATGGAGGGGTATTCACGTCCGACGGCGGCAATTCCCACCGTTTGTCCGCCGTCGTCGAGCACCGGGACATGTGCCACCAGCGAGGTGGTGCCGTCCATGTTGACCTCGCCGGTCCAGGACCGCCCGGACAGCACGCTGCTCTCGCCCAGGGGCAGGAGCTCGCCCAGCTGGGAGGGATCGGGGGAAGTGATGATGGTGCGGTCCGGCCTGGCTAGAATGGCGAAGGTGGAACCGGAAACGGTCCGGACGGATTCGGCCACCGCCGGCAGCGCGGAGCCCAGCCGCGGCTCGGCGCGGGGGAGGAGCGAGCGCACAGCAGGCATGGCTGCGAGGGTTTCGGCGGCGGAGAGGGCCCGTCGTCCTTCGACGCGTTCAAAAGCCTGCGCGGATTGAGCCAGCGAGATGGCGATGACGCCGACAAGCACGGCCAGCACAATCAGCAGCTGCAGGACCAGATACTGACCGGCCAGGGTGATGCGTCGGCGTCGTCTTGTCAGCCTGCCGGCGTGCTTGAGCACTGGGATCCTTTCCACCTCGGAGCCGGGTCCATGTCCCCGGTTGATCGGGTGAACTATACCCATTATCCGGCCTTTTTCCGGCATGTGAGCGTGACCACAATGAACACAACTTTCTTTGAGAACACAAGCGTGACGGCCATCACGGCCGGCCCTACCGTGGACTTATTCGTACTCCTGATGAGAAGAGGATTCCCATGCGTCGATTCAACGCATTCCGACTGGCCGCCGTGGCGGCAGGCATTGCCCTGGCGGCTTCCGGCTGCGGTGTCACCGGTTCCAGCAGCGGCAGCGACGCCGCGGGCACCTCGGCGGCTGCCGAAGGCCCGGTCACCGACCTGCGCATCATGGTTCCCAACACGCCGGGCGGCGGCTACGACACCACCGCCCGCGTTGCCGCGAAGGTGATGGAGGAAACCGACATCGCCTCCAACATCGAGGTCTTCAACCTGGCCGGTGCCGGCGGCACCGTAGGCCTGGCCCGCACCGTCAACGAAGAAGCCAACGGCGACCTGGCCATGCTGATGGGCCTGGGCGTGGTGGGCGCGAGCTACACCAACGAGTCCGAGTCCAAGCTGACCGAGACCACGCCGCTGGCACGCCTGATCCAGGAGCCGGGCGCCATCATGGTCTCCAAGGACTCCCCCTACAAGACCATTGACGATCTGGTGAAGGCCTGGAAGGAAGATCCGTCCAAGGTCAGCGTGGGTGGCGGCTCCTCGCCGGGCGGCCCCGACCACCTGCTGCCGATGCAGCTGGCCCAGGCCGTCGGCATTGACCCGAAGGACGTGAACTTCGTGTCCTACGACGGCGGCGGCGACCTGCTCCCGGCCATCCTGGGCAACAAGCTCGGCTTCGCCGCTTCCGGCGCCGGCGAGTACATCGACCAGATCAAGAGCGGCGAGATCCGCGTCCTGGCCACCAGCGGCGAAGAGCGCCTCGAGGGCGTCGACGCCCCCACCCTGCAGGAATCCAACATTGACCTGGTCTTCAGCAACTGGCGCGGCATCGTTGCCCCTCCGGGAGTCAGCGAAGAAGACAAGCAGAAGTGGATCGGCGCCCTGGAAAAGATGCACGGCACGCCCGAGTGGCAGCAGGCCCTCGAAACCAACGGCTGGACCGACGCCTTCGCCACCGGCGAGGAGTTCTCCACCTTCCTGAAGGAACAGGATGAGCGCGTGGCCAACGTCCTGACCGAACTGGGGCTTGCGTGAACAAGCTGGTTTCCCGGCTGAAAGGCCGCTCCGAGCTGGGCCTCGCTGCCCTGCTCGGGGCGGTCGGCGCGATCGTCATCCTCGACGCGCTGTCCCTGAACGTCCCGTATTCCCAGACCGACCCTGTCGGCCCGAAGACCCTGCCGTATATCGTCGGGGCACTGCTGCTGGTCTGTGCCGTCCTGCTGGCCATCAACGTGCTGCGCGGCGGCCACGGCGAAGCCGAGGAAGGCGAAGACGTGGACCTGACGCACCCCACCGACTGGCGGACCGTGCTGCCGTTGCTGGGCGCGTTTGTGCTCAACATTGCCCTGATCGACACCGTCGGCTGGGTTATCTCCGGAACCCTGCTGTTCTGGGGCAGCGTCTGGGCGCTCGGCAGCCGCCGCTATGTCCGTGACGCCGTTATCTCCGTGGTCATGGCCTTGGGCACCTTCTACGGGTTCTACCTTGGCCTGGGCATCATGCTGCCGGCCGGACTGTTGGAAGGAGTGCTCTAAGTGGAAACATTCGACCTGCTGATGCAGGGATTCTCGACGGCGGCGACGCCGATCAACCTGCTGTACGCCTTCATCGGCGTGCTGCTGGGCACCGCGGTCGGCGTGCTGCCGGGCATTGGCCCCGCCATGGCCGTGGCCCTGCTGCTGCCGGTCACCTACTCGCTGGAGCCGACGAGTGCGTTCATCATGTTCGCCGGCATCTACTACGGCGGCATGTACGGCGGTTCTACCACCTCGATCCTGCTGAATACCCCGGGCGAATCGTCCACGGTCATCACCGCGATCGAAGGCCACAGGATGGCCAAGTCCGGCCGGGCTGCTCAGGCGCTGGCGACGGCAGCCATCGGCTCCTTCGTTGCCGGCACCATCGGCACCGCCCTGCTCGTGGCCTTCGCGCCGTTTGTGGTTGACTTCGCCGTCAGTCTCGGCGACCCCAGCTACCTGGCCATCATCGTTCTGGCCCTCATCGCTGTGACCGCGGTGCTCGGCGGTTCCAAGCTGCGCGGTTTCTCCGCGCTCGGAATCGGCTTGGCCATCGGCCTGGTCGGCGCAGACCCGGTCACCGGGCAGCAGCGCCTCATCTTCGGCCAGCCGCTGCTGGTGGACGGGCTGGACATCGTGGTTGTCGCCGTCGCGATCTTCGCGGTGGGCGAAGCCCTCTGGATCGCCGCGCATCTGCGCCGCAAGCCGCTGCAAACCATTCCGGTGGGCCGGCCCTGGATGGGCAAGCAGGACTGGAAACGGTCCTGGAAGCCCTGGCTGCGCGGCACCGCGTACGGTTTCCCGTTCGGCGCCCTGCCTGCCGGCGGCGCCGAGATTCCCACGTTCCTCTCCTATGTGACGGAGAAGAAGCTGTCCAAGCACCCGGAGGAATTCGGCCACGGCGCGATCGAGGGCGTTGCCGGTCCCGAGGCTGCGAACAATGCCTCGGCCGCCGGTACCCTGACCCCGATGCTGGCACTGGGCCTGCCGACGAACGCTACCGCCGCCGTCATGCTGGCTGCCTTCATCCAGTTCGGCATCCAGCCCGGGCCGCTGCTTTTCGACAGCGAGCCGCAGCTGGTGTGGGCGCTGATCGCCAGCCTGTTCATCGGCAACACCCTGCTGCTGCTGATCAACCTGCCGCTGGCGCCGGTCTGGGCCAAGCTGCTGCAGCTGCCGCGTCCGTACCTCTACGCCGGCATCTTGTTCTTCGCCACCCTGGGCGCCTATGCAGTCAACCTGCAGACGTTCGACCTGGTGATTCTGCTGCTGCTCGGTCTGCTCGGCTTCGCCATGCGGCGCTATGGCCTGCCGGTGCTGCCCCTGGTCATCGGCCTCATCCTCGGCCCGCGCGCGGAGGAGTCCCTGCGCACCACGCTGCAGCTGAGCGCCGGAGACATCTCCGGCCTGTGGAGCGAGCCGGTCGCCGTCGTTGTCTACATCATCGTGGCACTGGTGCTGCTCGCACCGCTGGCACTGAAGATCATCCGCAAGCGCCGGCCTGACTCAGTCCTCCTTGGCAACGTCCCGGAAACTCCGGGTGAAACTGCTGCAACCAACGACGACGGCGGCGTGGCCAAGGGCCAAGCCTACGGCGGCAAGGACGCGGGCCAGGACAAGGACAAAGACAATGTCCTGCCGGAGCACGACGGCAACAGCGGCGGCGGTCCCGCGGAACCCGCAGGGCGCCACCGCTCGGACAACATCCACAATGAACGGGAGCGATCATGAGCATAGTGGTGGGCTACATCCCCACGCCGGAAGGCGAAGCCGCCCTGGAACGGGCCATCAGGGAAGCCGCCAACGCCAAGGCGCCGCTGGTCGTGGTGAACTCGACCCGCGGGGATGTCTTCGTGGACCAGCGGTTTGTCCAGTCCGATGCCGCCCAAGCGCTGGACAGCCGGCTGGCGGCCTCCGGGGTGGAACACATCCTGCTTCAGCCCATGGGCGGGAACGACGCCGCGGATGAGGTGCTCGATGCGGCGGAAACGCATCGGGCGGACCTGATCGTGATCGGTCTGCGCAAGCGTACTCCGGTGGGCAAGCTGATCATGGGCAGCACCGCGCAACGGATCCTGCTGCAGGCAGAGTGTCCGGTCCTCGCGGTCAAGGCGTAAGCCGCGCCGCCCGCCAGAGAGGCAAATAAGCAGAGGAGCCGTTCCCCGTGGGGAAGCGGCTCCTCTGCTTATTTCTGTGCCGTGCTTCAGACGACGAGCGGTACGGCGTGCACTTCGTCGGCGGGATGGCCGGCGCGCTCGTGGATACGCTGGACGGCCTCGGCCGACGGTGCTTCGGATAGGCAGTAGACAACCCCGCTCTCCGGATCGGCCCACGCCTTTTTGAATTCCACTTTTTCTTCATCCTGGATGGCAAGGTCCGCGTTATGGGCCTCCTTGAGGGCCTCTGCGGTGATGCCGACCATGTTGTGATGCACGTCCATGAACTCGGGCATAACAGCTTTCCTTTTTCTGATGACGTTGCCATTTCTGGCGACGTCGAACAATTGCAGTGGGCGGATTGGAGCCCGGTTATTCCAGAGCGGCCGATGGATTGCTTGACGTGTTCATTCACCGGCGTCGACTGGAACGGCTTGGATTCGGCAAGGACTTTTCCCGGAAGCCCTACCTACATGGTCCTCTTCCCGCCCGTGGCATGACAAGCATCCGGTTAAAGCAGAGAGCCCTCGGCAGACGTTGGGGGTCTCTACCGAGGGCTTACACGCGGGGCGCCCGGTTGGGGGTTCGGGCGGCAAGCCGCGCGCTGCAAGATTAGTCTTTCATATTGCAGGCCGGAAAGAAAGACAGGTCTGTCTACCGGCTACAATTTGTTGTATGACATCGAGGATCGAAGATGATGGCCGTGCCGATGCTCCGGCAGCAGCCGTCGTCCGCCTCGATCCGAAGGAGCGAATCCTCGCAACCGCCTATGCACTGTTCTCGACGCGCGGCATCCGGGACGTTGGAGTAGATGAGCTGATCCGAGAATCCGGCGTAGCCAAAGCTACCTTTTACCGCCATTTCGCCTCAAAAGACGATCTGGGGCTGGCGTTCCTGGAACGCAGGGATCAAGTATGGACCACGGGTTACGTGGTGGCGGAAGCCATGCATAGAGGGGACACCGCGGAGCAGCGGCTGCTGGCTGTTTTCGACGTCTTCGACGAGTGGTTCCAGCGCTACGATTTTGAAGCCTGCTCCTTCGTCAACGTGCTGTTGGAAATGGGTGCAGGCCATCCGCTGGGCCAAGCCTGCGTTGAGTATCTGGGCAGGATCCGCGGCCAGTTGCGGCGGTGGGCCGATGAAGCTGGTCTCTCCGATACGGAAGAGTTTTCCAACGCCTGGCACCTGTTGATGAAGGGCTCCATCATCCTGGCGGCCGAGGGGGACCTGCAGGCGGCCAGCCGGGCGCGGAAGATGGGCCTCCGGCTTCTCGAAGAACACCGGTCGCCTCCGGAGCCCGGCAAGGAAGTTTAGGGCTCCGGGCTGGTCAGGATGGCAGGATCCTTTTTGCCGTACGGCATCCGCACGCGCAGGGAGTTGGGTTCAACGCGCATGGCGATGTGCGTACCCTTGCCCAGATAGTCGCCGTCGATCTCAATGTCCTGCGGCACCTGCGTCTCAATTACGGCAGACTTGCACTGGAAATACTCGATCGAAGGGTCCTTGCCCTTACCGCGGCGGAGCAACCCGGCGACCACCCCAAGCCAGCCGAACGTCCCGTGCGGTGCCACAGTCATGATTTCCAACAGCCCGTCGTCGATCTTGGCCCCGGGGAAGATTTCCAGACCGCCCATGATCTTGCCGCAATTGCCGCCCATGACACTGCGCAGCCGGCGGCCGATCGGCTTTCCGCCGTCGATAGTGATCTTGGTCCGCTGCGGCTTGCCGGGCAGATTGCGGATTCCGGCGTCGACATAGGCCAGCCAGCCGACCTTGTCCTTGAGGTCGTCCCGCGTATCGCCCATCATCGCCGCATCGAAGCCCAGGCCCGCCATGACCAGGAAAACATGTGCCTCCATGGCGCGGTCGACCGTAACATGGACGACGTCAAGACGGCGTTCCGTGCCGGTCAGGGCGACCCGGACGGAGCCTTCGGGATCATCGACGTCAAGATCCAGGTTGCGGGCCAGCAGGTTGCCGGTTCCCAGCGGTAGCAGTCCCAGCGGCGTATTCGTGCCGGCCAGTTCTTCGGCGACGCAGCGCACGGTTCCGTCGCCACCGGCGGCGATCACCAGGTCCACGTCCTCGTCCAAAGCCTGCTGCGCCATGCCGTGGCCCGGGTCTTCCTTGGTGGTTTCCAGCACGAGCGGTTCGTCCCACCCCTCGTCAGCACTGATTTTTGATACCAGGTCCCGGATGTCCACGGTTGTCGGCTTGATGGGATTAAGCACGACGGCGGCGCGCCGGGACGTGTTCGATGGCTCGGTCATGTGCGTCCTCAGGTTTTTGTGCTGACAGTGCTTGATCTGAGTCTAATCGTGTGTCCGCCGTGCTGGGGCGGACAGCGGCTGATTGGACCCGGACGGGTCTTGCCGAGCTGGTGCGGCAGCAAAAAAGCGGCCCCGGGGGGCCCGCCAGCATTGAGTCTCCACAGACTGTCGTAACCGGGCGGTACTGTGTAGGAGAAGATCTTTTGAGTTGGGGGAAGAGTTCCTTGGGGGAGAAGCAAGCGGCCGTGAGACCACGCCGGCGGTTCATTGCGGCCGGTTTTCTGATCGTTGTGCTGCTGGTTTTCTGGCTGATCGCCGGAACGTCGGCGGACGCGGAGGAAAGCAGGGGCCAAAGCAGCCCGGCGCCAAGCCAAACGCCGGCAGCGGCGGTGCCGACGCCGCCGTCGTTGGTTGAGCCTTCCGCCACTGGGAACCCGGCGCCGGCGAAGGCGCCTGCTCCAGTGGATCCAAGCCCCGAACCGGAATCGGCCGAGCCGCTGGACCGGCAGGAGCCCGATGTTGCAGCACTCGCACTGTTGGAAACCCTGCCGATCAAGGGCCGCGCACCGAAGACCGGGTATGACCGCGACGAATTCGGGCAGGCATGGGCGGACGTGGACCGCAACGGCTGCGATACCCGGAACGACATCCTCGCGCGCGACGTGGACTCGCCCACCTTCCGCAGTAACGAATCCTGCCGCGTGATCAGCGGCGTGCTGCAGGACCCGTACTCGGGGCGGACGGTCGAATTCACCCGCGGCCAGGAGACCAGCGCGCTGGTGCCCGTGGACCACGTGGTGGCCCTCAGTGATGCCTGGCAGAAGGGCGCGCAGCAGTTGACGCTTGAGCAGCGCACTTTGCTGGCGAACGATCCGCTGAATCTGCTGGCGACCACGCAGCGGATGAACAGCCAGAAGTCCGACGGCGACGGCGCCACCTGGCTGCCGCAGAACAAGTCCTTCCGGTGCGCGTACGTCTCCCGTCAGATCTCGGTCAAGGCCGCCTACTCGCTGTGGGTGACGCTGGCAGAGCACGATGCGATGGAACGGATCCTGGCCGATTGTCCGGACGAGGCTGCTGCCGGTTCAACCCTCGTGGAGGAACCCTTGGCCGAAGCGGAGGCGCCGGCGGCCACAGCGCCAGCGGCTAAGGCTCCAGCGGCCAAGGCACCCACAGGGACGCCCGCGCCGGAAGCGGACAATGCCCCGGCAGGAGCCGGCCCGCAGCCGGCGCCTGCGCGGAGCGTGAACTGTTCGGACTTCGGCACGCACGCCGAAGCCCAAACCTGGTTCGAGTACTACCACCCGACGATGGGGGACATCGGTGGATTGGACGCCGACGGCGACCTGCTGGCCTGCGTGAGCCTGCCGTAATCGTAAACGTCAGCGTCAGCGGATGGTGATGCTAACCCACCCCGAAGCGCGTGAATTCTCCGGTGGCCCGCGAGTATGTGGCGTCGATACTCCGGACCTGCCCGGGCGTGTTGCCCGAATCCAGCCGCGCGAGTAGATCCTCGACCGCTGCCTTCGGGCCCTCGGCGACGATCTTGACGGTGCCGTCGGGCTGGTTCATGGCGGCACCGTGCAGGTATAGCTGCTCGGCCTGTTCCCGCGCCCAATAGCGGAAGCCCACCCCCTGGACCTGCCCGCTCACAATGGCCAGAAGCCGGGTCCGGTTCTGTTGTACCTCGTCATCAATAGCCATGCATCCAACGTAGCCAGCCCGAGCCGGATGGTCGAGGGCTGGCCCGAAGAAGGCCGGTATCGCCGGCCGCACGGAATTCTGTCCGATTCGCTCAAAGCACTGTCCCAGCCCACGGCCGGAACGGTAAAACTGGTCCATGACCTCCGCACAGAAACAGGACTACGACGTCGTCATCATCGGCGGTGGTGTCGCCGGCCTCAGCGCAGCGCTGGTGCTCGGCCGCGCGCGGCGCAGGGTAGCCGTGGTGGATTCCGGCACTCCGCGCAACCAGCTGGCCTCCCACGCCCACGGTTTTCTCACCCGGGACGGGACCACCCCGGCGGAGCTGCTCCGGCTGGCGCGCGAAGAAGTCCGCGGTTACGGCGTTGACCTGATTAAAGCAACCGTGGTGGACATTACCGAAGCCCGCTCCGCGGTGCTCGACGACGGCAGCCAGGTGGGCGGGCGGCATCTCATTCTGGCCACCGGGCTGCGCGACGTGCTCCCGGAGCTGGCCGGCGCCGGCGAGCGCTGGGGCAAGGACCTCCTGCAGTGCCCCTACTGCCACGGGTGGGAGGTCCGCGACCGCAAACTCGGGGTACTCGCCACGGGCGATACCTCCTTGGAACAGGCCCTGCTGGTCCGCCAATGGTCACCGCACGTCACGCTGTTCACGCACATCTCGGGGGAGCCGGATGACGCCCAGCGCCGGCGGCTTGCTGCCCGGGACGTGGCGATTGTGCCGGGCGAGGTGAAGAAGCTGGTCGTTGAAGGCGATGCCCTGGCCGCGCTTGAACTGGCGGACGGGCAGCGTGTCGACTGCCAGGCCCTGTTCGTTGAACCTGAAGCCGCGGTCGATGCCGCGATCGTGTCGTCGCTGGGCTGCGGCCGCGCGGAGGACGGCTGCATCACCACCGACAGAATCGGCAAGACGGACATCGAGGGGGTTTGGGCGGTGGGAAACGCGAACGATCCGTCCGCCCAGCTCATCGCCGCCGCGGGGGATGCCTACCGGGTGGCAGTCTCGGTGAACGCCGAACTAGTCCGCGAAGATGTGGCGGCAGCCGGGGGTTAGGTAGTCTTCGGTTATGTGGACTCCAGCCGAACTTGAACTGCCCGTCGTCGCCGCCCCGATGGCGGGAGGGCCGTCCACCCCTGCGCTGGCCGCGGCAGTGAACGACGCCGGCGGGCTGGGTTTCCTGGCCGGGGCACTGAAAGCGCGGGGCAAGGTTACCGAGGAAATCGCGCACCTGCGCGCGCTGACGGACAAGCCGTTCGGGGTCAACCTCTTCGTGCCCGCGAACACCGCCGGGAAACCGGCCACCGAAGACGTCGAAGCCGTCGAGGCCTACCGGCGCCGGCTCGCCGAGTTCCTGGAGACCGCAGTCCCGGAGCCGGACTGGCAGGACACCGACGACTACGCCGGCAAACTGGAGCTGTTGCTTGAAGCCCGGCCGGCGGTCGTCTCGTTCACCTTCGGGCTGCCGGAGGAAGAGACCGTCGCCAAACTGCACCGGGCGGACATTTCGGTGTGGGCCATGGTGACCAGCGCCCAGGACGCCCGCGCGGCCGAGGCGCTCGGCTGCGACGTACTGGTGGTCCAGTCCGCGGAAGCGGGCGGACACCGGTCGACGTTCAGCGTACGGGCCGAGCCCAATGACCAGACCCTGGAAACGCTGCTGCCCGAGGTGCGTGCCGCCGTCGGCCTTCCCCTGGTGGCGGCCGGCGGAATCAGTTCCCCGGCCCAGACGGGGCGGGCGCTGGAACTGGGGGCGGTGGCGGCGCAGGCCGGCACGGCATTCCTGCGCACCCCGGAATCCGGCGCCGCCAAGTTCTACAAGGACGCCCTGATCGACGCCCGCTTCAGCTCAACCGCACTCACCCGGGCCTTCTCCGGACGGCTGGCCCGCGGGCTGGAGAATGACTTCATCCGCGGGTTCAGCAAGTACGCCCCGGCGGTCTACCCGCAGGTCAACCAGCTCACCCGGGCCGTCCGGGCCGCGGCGGCCGAGGCGCAGGATCCGCAGCTGATGTCGCTGTGGGCCGGCGTCGGCTTTCCGGACGCGACGGCGGAACCTGCTGCGGACGTGGCCCGGCGGCTCGGCCGGGTGGCCTGAGCTGGATGGCAGCTGGCCAGCCAACGTCCTGGCCAGTCGCCCAACTTAACCAGCCGGCGGGCGTGGCACTACCACTTCTCCCGTCGCCGTGGTGTCCGTATTGAGCATCCAGCCCACACGCTTGACGAACTTGACGGTCAGCGAACTCTCCACAATCCGCGCTCCCGGCACAGCGGCCAGGAAAGCCGCTTCGACGTCCGTGACATCGGAGGCCGAGCGCAGCCACATGATGAAGGTGAAGTTACTGGTTCCGGTGGTGGAAGCGCACAGTCTCAGCTGCCCGATTTGCCGCAGCACGGCCGCGGCCCGGAGCCGCTGGTCCGGAGGTACGTCCACGAACCATTGGCAGCTGACCGGGAAGCCGGAGTAATCCTGTGCCACCTCGCAGCGGAAGGCCAGCGTGCCGGACTCAAGCACCCGGTTGAGCTGGCGGCGCGCGGTGACCGGATGCAGCCCGGTAGCCTGCGCGATCTCCGTTGCGGTGGCTCGGCCGTTGCGGCTCAGCTCCTGGACAATAGGCCAGTACGACGACGGCGGCGGCCCCGCGGAGGTGCCCGCCGGAGGCGGCTGGAGTTTCCGGAAGCGGGCGCGCTGCTGCGGGCTGAGGGCGTCCAGCTCCCAGGAGTCGGCGCCGGTGTGCAGGGTGGTGCAGACTCCGCTTTGGTAGCGGACCAGACCGGGTATCTGTGCCAGTTGGGGCAGCACGGTACGGGTGAACGCCGCCCAACTTGGCGTCACCACGGTCAAAACAAGATCCCGGTTCCGGGCGGATTCTTCCAGCGAGACAACTTCCGGGATGGCGCAAAGCGCGTCCTCGACTTCCTGCCGCCGGCTCAACTCGCAGTCGGCGTCCACAAAACTGAGCGTCATTTCATCCGGATCGCCCAGCAAATGCGCGGTGATCCAGGCCAGCCCCCCGGCCCGCAACCGCTGCCAATGCGCCGCCAGTGTGCCGGGGTGGCGGTCCAGGACGGCTGCGGCGTCGGTCCAGCTGATCCGCGGTGCCAATTGCAGGAGATTGATGAGCGCTCTGTCGTCGTCGCTGAGATCCATGGGTCGGACGTGATCGTTTCTTCAGAATCGGACAGTTTTGATGTTGTTTTCTTGGATTTTAGGCCATTGTGAGTCCAATCACTGAATAATGGTTGGAACGTCTTTTTGTCAGGAGTCTACCCATGACCGTCACAGCGGATGCCCGTCAGCTGCAGGATGAAATTGTCCGGCTGCGCCACCGGTTGCACCAGGAGCCGGAGATCGGACTGGACCTGCCCCGGACGCAGGAGAAGGTGCTGGAAGCCCTCGATGGCCTGCCGTTTGAAATCACGCTCGGCCAGGACACCACGTCCGTGACCGCGGTTCTCCGCGGCACTGCAGGCCTGGACCAGCCCGCCGCAAGGAACGACGACGCCGCTACGATCGACGCCGCTGCCTCCGCCGCTACCGGAAGTTCTGCAGCCGCTGACCGTCCGGTGGTGCTGCTGCGCGGCGACATGGATGGCCTGCCCGTCCAGGAAGCCACCGGTGTGGACTACAGCTCCCGCATCGACGGCGCCATGCATGCCTGCGGCCACGACCTGCACACCGCAATGCTCGCCGGCGCCGCCACCCTCCTCGCCGAGCGCCGGCACCAGCTGGCCGGCGACGTCGTGCTTATGTTCCAGCCGGGGGAAGAGGGCTGCGACGGCGCAGGCGTCATGATCCGCGAAGGCGTGCTGGATGCAGCCGGCAAACGTCCCGACGCAGCTTTCGGAATGCATGTGATGGCCGGACTGGAGCCCAACGCCCGGTTTTTCACCAAGCCGGACATCCTGATGTCGGCCTCGGACGGGCTCTTCGTGACAGTGCACGGTGCCGGCGGACATGGTTCCGCCCCGCACAGTGCAAAGGATCCGGTCACCGCGGTCTCCGAAATGGTCACTGCCCTGCAGGTCATGATCACCCGCCAGTTCAACATGTTCGACCCGGTAGTGCTCACCGTCGGGTTGCTGCAGGCCGGCACCAAACGGAACGTCATCCCGGAAAACGCCCGCTTCGAGGCCACGGTGCGGACCTTCTCGGAGGCCTCGCGGGAGAAAATGATGACGGCGGTTCCGCAGCTGCTGGAGGGCATTGCCGCAGCGCACGGACTCGCCGTCACCGTGGACTACCAGGCCGAATACCCGCTGACAGTCACGGATGTGGACGAGACGCACCACGCCGAACGCATCATCACCTCGCTCTTCGGCGGCGAGCGGTACTCGCGGATGGCCCAGCCGCTGGGCGGTTCCGAGGACTTCTCCCGGGTGCTGGCCGAGGTGCCGGGCAGTTTCATCTGCCTCTCGGCTGCAGCCCCCGGCGCAGACCATCGCACCGCACCCTTCAACCACTCGCCGTTCGCCACCTTCGACGACAACGTGCTGGCGGACGGAACCGCCCTTTACGCCGAACTGGCGCTGACCCGGATTGCCGAGCTCGCCGCCGGCCGGACCCGCTGACAAACCAAGAACCCTTCCCGACCGTCCTTCCCCAGGAGCCACCCATGACAACGAACGAGAAAACCAACCCGGCCCATCCCGGGCACCCGGCCAAGCACCTGCCGCCGCAGCCGGTGGTCAGTGCGCGCCGGACCCTCCTCGGCACCGGCGTCGGCAACGCCATCGAATGGTACGACTGGGCCGTCTACGCTACCTTCGCCCCGTTCTTCGCCGGGCAGCTCTTCAACAACGAGGATCCGGCCTCAGCCGTACTGGCGACCCTGGCGATCTTCGCCGTGGGCTTCCTCGCCCGGCCGCTGGGCGGGTTCGTCTTCGGCTGGTTAGGAGACCGGATCGGCCGCAAGTACTCGATGACGCTGGCAGTGGCCTTGGCATCGGTGGGCAGCTTGCTGATCGGCATCGCTCCGACATACGCGGCGATGGGCGCCCTCGCGTCCGTGACCCTGCTGGTCGCGAGGCTGATCCAGGGCCTGGCGCATGGCGGCGAGCTGCCCTCCTCACAGACCTATCTCTCCGAGATGGCGCCCAAGGAAAAGCGCGGCTTCTGGGCCACCCTGATCTACACCTCCGGCACGGTGGGCACCCTCTTCGGCATCCTGCTCGGTGCGGTGCTGACCCTTGTCCTCAGCAGCGAGCAGATGCTCGCCTGGGGCTGGCGAATCCCGTTCCTGCTGGGCGCCGCACTCGGTCTCTACGGCCTGGTCATGCGGACCCGGATGAAGGAAACCGACCTCTTCGAGCAGGAGACCACGCAGGAGAAGCGAGAGCCGATGTGGCCGCAGATCATCCGCTACCGCAAGCAGGCGCTGCAGGTCATCGGGCTGACCGTGGGCCTGACCGTTGTCTACTACACCTGGGGCATTGTGGCGCCGACCTACGCCTCGACCAGCCTGGGCATGGACCGCGGCGCAGCCTTGTGGTCCGGCGTCATCGCCAACATTGTGTTCCTGATCGCGCTGCCCATCTGGGGCAAGGTCTCCGACAAGATCGGCCGGAAGCCGGTGCTGTGGATCAGCTCCATCGGAGCCGCGACCATGCATTTCCCGATGACCTGGCTGCTGCAGGACTCACCGTGGCAGCTCGTGGTGTCCATGTCCGTCATGCTGATCTTCATCGCGGCCAGCGCCGCCATTGTCCCGGCCGTCTACGCCGAACTGTTCCCCACCAGCATCCGCACCATCGGCGTCGGTGTGCCGTACTCCATCTGCGTGGCACTGTTCGGCGGTACCGCCCCGTACCTGAACAGCTGGCTGACCGCCAACGCCGGCCCCAACGCCTTCGCGTTCTACACCGTGACCCTGCTGCTGGTCAGCGTCGCGTTCATCTTCACCATCCCGGAGACCAAGGGCAAGGACCTGCGCGAGGAGCCGATAGCGGTTCCGGCGCGCTAGCAGGTTCGGGCAGGCCGTCGCCAAGCCGGCTGTCTGCCCGCTGCGGCTGATACAACTGCCGATACAACAAAGGTCCCGGTGGCCGGCTGCTTCGACAGCCGGCCACCGGGACCATCTTCTACGGGGAGAAGCCGCGCCTATGCGACCTCGGGAACCCGCCAAATTGAATAATCGGACTGGCTGACCGTGCGGCGGTCGCCGCCCTCGTCCTCACGGATCCACACCAGGCCGACGCCGGGTGCGGTGCGGACAACTCGGCCGCGGTACTGAACGTCGTTCTCGATCCTTGCTTCAACGGCGTCGCCGCGGCGCAGCGCTCCGAGATTCCGGATGCGGGTCGGGGTGGCAGTAATTGTCGGTAGTGTCATAAGACCTCCTGTATCGATCGGTAAATAGGGCAGCAACAGCAGAGACCGGCCGCGTCACAAAGGACACCGGGCCCCGGCTAAGTGGGGGTAGCGCAACAAGCAGGCAAACCGGCCGGTCTCGAGGAAAGCCGCGGCAAAGTGCGGGAATGACATTCACCGCAGAAACTCTGCCAGTACAAGGCTGTACTCACGGGACCGATTTGCAGTCTCAATATTTGACAACGAGGGCCGGGCGGGTGTTATTCCCGCTGCTGCACTTTTTCTTTTCCTTTTTCTTCGTCGGGCTGGATGCCGTGTCCTTGACAGCTGCCGGCACGGGTACGAGTCTGTATCCGAACAGCCGGCACGGGCCGGACCGCTCCGGGCAGAACAGCGGGGATCGAAGTGGCGGACACCATCGACGAGTACATCGGTGCCTTGGACGAGGGACTGAAGGAAGCTGCGGCCAAGGCCCGCAGGGTCATCGATGCGGGCCTGCCGGAGGCGGAGTCCCGGATGTGGCACGGCCACCCGGTGTGGTTCCTGGACGGTGAACCGGTTGCGCTGCTCAAGGCCTATTCGAAGTACGTGACCTTCGGGCTCTGGAAGGGCCAGCAGATCAAGGATCCGTCAGGCAAGCTCGAGGCAGGCTCCCGGCGGATGGCGTCCGTGAAGCTCGCCTCCGAGCAATATGTGGACGAGCAACTGTTCGCGGACTGGCTGCGGCAGGCGCGGGAGCTGGAGCAAGAATCCTAGCCGAGTCCCGCCGTCGTACTCCTACGCCCGGTCCCGCGGCGGCATCTGCTGCAGCGCCCAGGTGTTGCCGTCCGGATCACTGAAGTAGACGAAGTGGCCCCACGGCTGCACGTCCACGTCGCTCGTCTCGACCCCGCGTCCGCGCAGTTCATCCCGGGCGGCTGCGGCGTCGTCGACCACGATCTGCAGCCCCTTCTGCGAACCCGGGGCCATGTCCGTGATGCCGGTTCCCAGCACGATGGAGCAGGCCGAGCCCTTCGGCGTGAGCTGGACGAAACGCAGGTCTTCGCTGACCCGGTGATCGTGGTCGGCGTTGAAACCGACCTGGTCAACATAGAACTTCTTGGCCCGGTCAACGTCGCTGACGGGTACGGCAACTAGCTCAAGTTTCCAGTCCATGGGACTACGCTAGACCGCCAGCTCGCGCTCCGGAAGACCGGTGTCGTCTTCATCCGCGCCGCAAAGCCAAACTTCGTATCCTTCGGCCTTCTCGAAGAGCTGCCGGGGATGCGCCCCGTCATTGGCCAGCCACAGGACTTCGGCCTTGAGCGAGACCGCGTCCACTCTGCCCGTACGCACCGTAGAGCCGCGCAGGCGGACTTCCACAAGGGTTCCGGGGAGCAGGTCCCAGTCTTCAGCGCGGGTCGAATCCATTGTTGCCTCCGTGCAGGTTGGACGTGCTTGCCGTTCCCACCTTCGCTGAGCAGACAGCTGCGGCGCTATGGGCACGGCCAGGAATTCATCTGGAGTTCACCTATCACCTGATGTCTTGGCCCGGGCGCCGACGCGGTAGATTGGCATGGTTCCAGCCGCCATGCGGCGACAAGGCACCTGAAGAAGGGACAGCGGATGTCACTGGTGGACAACGCGGTATATGTGGACGGCCACCGCATGGCGAGTCCGGAAAGTCTGGACGAGACTTTCGAACTGCTGAGGGAGCACCAGGGCATGGCCTGGATCGGCCTGTACCGGCCCAATGCCGAGGATGTCCGCACCGTTGCCCGCGAGTTCGAGCTGCACGAGCTGTCCGTGGAGGACGCGCTGTCCGGGCACCAGCGCGCCAAGCTGGAACGCTACGGCACCACCCTCTTTATGGTGCTCCGCCCGGCCCGCTACCTCGACGACGTGGAGAAGGTGGAGTTCGGCGAGCTGCACATCTTCGTGGGCCCGGACTTTGTGGTCACCGTCCGGCACGCGGAATCACCGGGACTGGCCAAAGTACGACGGCGGATGGAGGCCAGCCCGGAACTTCTCGCCAAGGGCACGCAGGCAGTTTTGTACGCGATCCTGGACCAGGTTGTGGATGAATACGCCCCAGTGGTGGCCGGCCTGGAAAACGACATCGACGAAATCGAAGACGACCTCTTCGGCGGAAATCCTGACGTTTCACGGCGGATCTACGAACTGCACCGCGAAGTAATCGAATTCCAGCGGGCCACCCAGCCGCTGGACCAGATGCTCGAGTCGCTGGAACGCGGATCCGACAAGTACGACGTGGAGCTCGAGCTGCAACAGCGGCTGCGCGACGTCCATGACCATGTCATCCGCGTGGTTGACCGCGTCAACGCCTTCCGTGCCCTGCTCCAGAATGCCCTGAGCGTTCATTCCACGCTCGTGGCGCAGCGGCAGAACGAGGAGATGACCCGGCTGACCGAAACCAGCCTCGCGCAGAACGAGGAGGTCAAGCGGATCTCCTCCTGGGCCGCCATCCTGTTCGCCCCGACCCTGGTGGGTGCCGTCTATGGCATGAACTTTGACTACATGCCGGAGCTGGCATGGGCTTTCGGCTATCCGTTCGCGCTGGCGCTCATGGTGGGTATCGGCGTCGGGCTTTATTTTGTGTTCAAGCGTTTGAAGTGGCTCTGAGCCGCGCTGAACTGCTCCGAACTGCTTTGAGCTGCCGGGGCGTGGCTGTACCTACACTGTTGGCGCGCCGGCGGGTCCGAGTTTGAAGCTGCCCAACTGGGCTGGCGGAACCAGCTGGAGGTACTGGGGATTGCCCGCAATGAACTTGCGTACCTCGGGACAGAACGGGAGCACGCCCAGCCGGCGGTGATGAGCATCGTCCAGCACGCTGCGGATGAGTTCGGTCTCGAAGTCCTTGCCCTGGTACCGCGGCATGATCGTTGTCGTCAGGAACCAGATCTCGCTGCCCTCCATGCGGTACCTGAGGTAGCCGGCCACCACGCCGTTGTCATAGATGTCGAACTGCGACGCGGCGGGATTATGACGGACAACGGGCATCATTGCCTCCATGAGTAGAGGTTGGGGCCAGTACAAAACTGCTGCGCACATTTCCCCCAAGGCACAATTGGTTGTGAGCCGAAGCCTACCAGTTGCATCTTGGGGGAAGCGTACGGCGCCTAGTCGCCTCGGATAGGTGCGCAGCGTCCACTTGCTACGCCGGGCGTTTGGTGGTGGCCGCCTCCGCCTGGGCCTGTGACTGCGCGATGGCCGACAAGGACAGCTGCGCCGTAGCGGTCTGTGCAGCGGCCGCCGCCTTCTTGCGGTAGAGGGCCAGGAACGAGGAAATGCGGCGCACCGCTTCTTCGATTTCATTCACCGAGGGCAGGATGACGAACCGGAAATGGTCCGGGGTGGGCCAGTGGAAGGCGGTGCCGTGCGAAACCAGGATCTTCTGTTCCTCCAGCAGGTCCAGGACGAACTGCTCGTCACTGCCGAAGGGGTAGATTTCCGGATCCAGCTTGGGGAAGAGGTACATCGCTCCGGCGGCGGGAACGCAGCTCACGCCGGGGATCGCGTTGAGCAGCTCGCAGGCCCGGTCCCGCTGCTCACGCAGCCGCCCGCCGGTCCGCACCAGATCGTTAATGCTTTGGTAGCCGCCGAGTGAAGTCTGGATGGCGTGCTGGGCGGGAACGTTGGAGCACAGCCGTAACGACGCCAGCAGTTCCAGTGACTCGCGGTAGGCGGCAGTGGCAGCGCGCGGGCCGGTGATGGCCACCCAGCCGGCACGGTAGCCGGGCATCCGGTACGCCTTGGACAGGCCGCTGAAGGTCAGGACGGGAACGTCGTCGGCCACCGAAGCCGTATGGATGTGGACCGCGTCTTCGTAGGTGATTTTTTCGTAGATCTCGTCCGAGAAAAGCACCAGGTCGTACTTCCGCGCCAGCTCGACGAACTGCTCCATAATGTGCTGCGGGTAGACGGCACCCGTGGGGTTGTTCGGATTGATGATGACGATGCCGCGCGTGCGCTCCGTGATCTTCGCTTCCAGGTCCGCCATATCCGGCCACCAGTTGTTGTCCTCATCGCAGAGGTAGTGCACGGCTTCGCCGCCGCTGAGAGTGACCGACGCCGTCCAGAGCGGGTAGTCCGGGGCGGGAATGAGGATCTCGTCCCCGTTTTCCAGGAAAGCCTGCAACGTCATGGAGATCAGTTCGCTGACGCCATTGCCGATGAAGATGTCCTCGACACCGATCTGCATCAGGCCCTTGGTCTGGTAGTACTGCGAGATGGCCGTGCGGGCGGAAAAGATGCCCTTGGAATCGCTGTAGCCCTGGGCCTCGCGCAAATGGTGGATCATGTCCACGACAATCGACTCCGGCGCTTCCAGTCCGAACGGCGCAGGGTCACCAAGGTTCATGCGCAGAATACGCTGCCCTTCGGCTTCCATCTTCTTGGCCGCATGCAGGATGGGCCCGCGCAATTCATACCGGACGTTCTGGAGCTTGCTGGAGTGTTGCATTGGACGCATAGTCCATGTTTTCATATCGCGCGCAAACGTCCTATGATCTGCGCCACCTGGCCATTTCCCGGCAAGGGGTAGTGCCTACCTGAGGGCATGGGAACAATGGGCGTATGAACGAGTTCAAACCCAGAACAGCAATCGTGACCGGCTCGGATTCAGGCATCGGGCGCGCCACCGCCGTCGCCCTCGCTGAAGCCGGAATGGACATCGGCGTGACCTGGCATCTGGACGAAGCCGGCGCTGAAGACACCGCTGCGGAGGTCCGCGCCTGCGGACGGCGTGCCACCGTTGCCCGGCTGGATGCGACCCAATTGCCTGATTGCGGCGACGTCGTCGATGGGCTCGCGGAGGAGTTGGGCGGGCTCGACGTCTTCGTCAACAACGCGGGCACCGGAGCCAGCGAGCCGTTCCTGGACACCAGCTACGAGACGTGGCGCCAGGTAGTGGCCACGGATCTCGACGGCGCCTTCGTCTGCATGCAGCGGGCGGCGCGGCGGATGGTGGCGGCTGGTACTGGCGGGCGGATCATTGCCGTAACCAGTGTGCATGAACACCAGCCGCGCGTGGGGTCTTCTGCGTACGACGCCGCAAAACACGGCTTGGGCGGGCTGATAAAGACCATGGCGCTGGAGCTGGGCGAGCACCGCATCACCGCGAATGCCGTTGCACCGGGCGAGATCGCTACGCCCATGACGGGGCAAACCGACGAAGACCCCCGAACGAAGGATCGGCCGGGCATCCCGTTAGGCAGGCCAGGGGACGCTCGCGAAGTGGCGGCCGTGATCGCGTTCCTCGCTTCGCAGGAAGCCAGCTACGTCACGGGGGCCTCCTGGTCGGTCGACGGCGGCATGCTGCAAATGGGGCCGCAGGCCGGCTCGCATATCACCAGTGGAGAATGGCGGAAAGGCTGACGCCGGATTCGTCGGCGTCAGCTGCGCTGCCTGAAGTCCGCCGGGGCTGAGTCTGGGGACTCTTTGCCCAAATAATGTCAGTGGCAGCGGATAGCGTAAGACCATGAGCACGGACGACGCGACGCGGACCGGGTTGCCTTCGGATAAACCCCGGGGTTCCGTGCTTGAACGCGGCCTCTACAAGGCCCTCGCTGAAGCGGCCATAGAGTCCATGATCAACCGCCAGTCAGCGGTGGAACGGCTCGTCGGCAGCTGGGAGATTCTGCCGCCGGCCAAGCTGGGGGAACTGCTGGCTTCGATCGATCCGGACACACTCGATGACGATGATGCCATCGAGTTCCTGAAGGCCTCCGCGAGGCATCGCGCGTGGACGGAGTCCCTGCAATCGGCCGCCCTTAACCGCTTTGCGGAACTGAGGCCGCAGCTTGATGGCCCCGGCGAGGAAGGCATTTCCAAATTCGCCGCGGGGGAAATATCAGCCGCCCTGGCAATGCCGAACCAGTCGGCCCGCAAAGCCCTCAAAGAAGCCAAATTCATCCATGAGTTCCTGCCCGGCACGGCAGACGCCATGCAGGCCGGCCGGCTGGATCAGCAGCGGGCCACAGTAATTGCGCGCGCTGCAACCAGTCTGCCGGACGCCGTGCTGAACGATTTTGAAGCAGCAGTGCTGCCGAAAGCTTCGTCGCTGACACGGGGCAGGCTGGCGAAGTTCGCCGAAAAGCACCGGGATGCGCTTCACCCTGAGCCACTGGAAACCCGTTTCCATCGGGCTGCGGCCGAACGGGAGGTATTCTTCCTTCCGCAGCCGGATGGCATGGCGGACTGTTGTGCGCGGATTCCCGCGCATCTGGCGGCGATAATTGAGGCCCGGGTCGAGGCTGGTGCACGCGCGCTGCAGGGCCCGGAGGAATCCCGGACACTGCCCCAGTTGCGGGCGGACGTATTCTGCGAGATGCTGCTCAACCCGGAGGCGCCGCCGCTGGAAGGGCCCGATCAACAGTCGGCCAGCGCTGAGCCAATACCGGTCGGGAAATCCGAAACGGCCAAATCCGGATCATGCGGAACCATCAACATCACAGGCCTGAGCGCCACGGTATCTCTGGAAACCTTGCTCGGCTTGTCCGAGGCGCCGGGCGACTTAGCCGGGTACGGCCCGCTCCCACCGTCCCTGGCCCGGGAACTGGCCGGTTTGGCCAAAAGCTGGTTGCCGGTCCTCACCTCGGATGATGGCACATTCGTCCGCGCTGCGGCGAAGAAACGCATTCCACCCAAAGCACTCAAACGTTGGGTCCAGTTCCGCGATAAACGTTGCCGGTTCCCCAATTGTGATCGACCGGCCGCGAGCTGTGAAACCGATCATACGGTGGCTTGGGAAGACGGGGGCCTGTCGTGGCTGCTCAATCTCGCCTGTCTCTGCAAAATGCATCATGACCTGAAGCACTTGGCCGGTTGGAAATGCCGGCAGCTGGACGGCGGGGTACTGGAATGGGTGGCTCCAACCGGGCACCGATATCTCGACATCCCGGAGCCAATCGGCCCGCTGATTCCAACGCCACGCAAGCAGTCAAGCGCGCCGCCGGACAACCCTGGGGTCCGTCCGGGAACCGGGCGGGGGAGTCCAAGGCGCGATCTTGACGAATTTGCGCAACAGGAGCCGCCACAGCCTGATCCTCAGGATCCTTTCCAACCCGCCAATCTGATCCCGCTGACGCAACTCCCTCTGCTGTCCCGCGAGGAAGCGTACCCGCCGCCCTTTTGATGCCGATGCAGCTTTCCAGCACGGCGGAATTCGGCTGAGGAATGCCGCAGTCCGCGGCTCATATTGTTATTCCGCCGTTATCGGCTGGAAGCGCGGAGCCGGGACCGACCGGAGGTGCGGATGGAAGGATTCATTGAAGTTCCCGCTCCCAGCGGAGAGACGCGCTTCAACGTATCGGCGCGGACGTGCACCCTAAATGTTTCTGTCGAGTAGGTCAACCCGCACCGAGAATCATTGTGGAGTTCTTCTGCTTCTGCTACTTTCAGAATTCAGGTTAAGCAACAGCCTGTGGCTCTCTTGAAAATTATTGGAGTGAACCATGGCCCCGAAGCGCCTCCTTCCCCCAGAGGAAGGCTTTCCGCAGGACCTCAGCAAGGTGCCGGATACGGAGTTGGAAATCCTGAACAGCCGCATTCTGCGCCAAATGGAACGGGAATACCTGCAGTTAGGATTACCGGATCCCGAAACCGAATTCCGTAGCGAAGAACTCCGGGTCGAGCTCGACGCCCGCGACGCCAAGGACTCGGTATCGGACGAAGTTCAGCCTTCCCTGTAATTAGTATGTGAATGGATATGCCGTAGTTCGCGGCCGTCGTTGACCAACTCGAGTTCCTTATCGCGGAGCTTTAGAGTCTGGCGGGTATCGCGCGGAGGCAGGCGCAGTGTCTCCTCCGCTTCGATACCCGCCTGCAACTGGCGGCCGCGTTCTATTTCTGCGTCGAGTTCGGCGCCGAAGAGCAGCACTACATTCATGATCCAAATCCACAGCAGCAGTACGATCACGCCGCCGATGGTGCCGTAGGTGGCGTTGTAGTTGCCGAAGTTCGAGACGTAGAAACCAAATCCTGCGGTCGCCGCGGCCATAACCAGGATGGCGACGAAGGCGCCGATGCTGATCCACCGGAATTTAGGTTGCTGCACGTTCGGCGTGGCGTAGTACAGCAGGGCGATCATGACCACCAGCAGCAGTACCATCACCGGCCACTTGGCGATGTTCCAAACTTGGAGTGCTGTCTCGCCGAGCCCGATCATGCCTCCGATGGTTTCTGCCACCTGGCCGGAGAGCAGGAAGAGCAGCATCATGAGGACCACGGCGATCACGAGCGAGAGCGTTATGCCCAGCATGATCGGGTAGAGCTTCCAGATCGGCCGGCCCTCGGGCACTTCGTAGATATTGTTCATGGCCCGTCCGAAGGAGCGCACATAGCCGGAGGCGGTCCAGATGGCACCGATGACACCAACGGCCAACGTCACCCCTGCCGCAGTGGACGTGGTGAGCTGGTTAATAGGCCCTTCAATGAGGCTGACGGCGTTTTCCGGAGCACCCAGCCTTTCCAGCATCTCAATGATGGCCCGGGTTGTGGCTTCCCCTTGGCCGACGACGCCGAGAAGGGAGACGACGGCGAGCAGCCCGGGGAAGACCGACAAGACGGCAAAGTAGGTCATGGCTGCGGCCAGATCCGTACAACGGTCCGAGCTGAACTCGCGGATTGTGCGCTTGACGATGTAGCCCCAGGCGGGTTTGGTCAGGTCGGTGGGGGAATCGGGCTTGCGGTCGCTGTCCGGCGGCGGAAACTTGCGGCTGTCCCGGGGACTTCCTGTGCTGCTCGCTGCGGTCATGATCACCTGATCCTCTGTTATTAGCGGTCCAGCCGGTAGTAGGCGGAACCGAAATGGACAAGCGGGTCGAGTTCATCCGCACCCGATGCGGCGGAGCCCATCGCAAGCACTTCGCCGACGACCAGCAGGTGCGTGGCGGCGGGGTGGATCTGCGTGGTCCGTAGTTCGAAATGGGCCAGGGCATGATCGACGATGGCGGCGCCGGAGACGGTTCCGCGCCGGTACGGGACCTGGGTCAGCAGCCCCTCCAGCGGTGTCCCGGGACTGGCGAGCCAATTCGCGATACCGCGCTGGCTGCCGGTGAGCAGGCTCAGCGCCCAGATCCCGCTTTCGGCTACTGCTTCGGCGATGCGGGACTCACCGTAAAGACTGACCAGCATGGTGGGCGGATCGTAGGAGACCGACAGATGGCCGGTGACCGTTGCGGCATAGTCCCGCCCGCGCCAACTGGTGGAGACAACGCCGACGCCGGCGGCAGCGTTGGCGCTGAGCAGGCGGTATTGGTCGATGTCGGCTTCCGTCGGCGCGCCGGTGTTGAGCCGGTAGCTGTCCGGCGGTTCCGGGTTCTCCATTTGTCCATCGTGCCACGCGGGCCGCTCCTTCGGGCGCGGTGGGGCGCTTCTGGTGGTGACATTGGCAACCAAACCCAGCCGCCGCCGTCGTACGTTGATATCTTCGTAGCAAGACCTCGAAACCGCAGGTCTCCGGACGACGGATCAGTACCCGGTGAGCGACAAGACTGGCCAAAGGATTTCCGATGGAATGGATAATACTGATCCTGTCCGGTGTGCTGGAAGCGGTGTGGGCGACGGCGCTGGGCGCGTCCAGGAACTTCCGCCGGCTGTGGCCAACGGTCACGTTTTTCGTGGCGATGATCGTCAGCATGGCCGGCCTGGCCTACGCGATGACGGCGATCCCGGTCGGCACCGCTTACGCCGTCTGGGTTGGCGTGGGTGCTGTGCTCACGGCCGCCTACTCGATGGCCTTTGGCGGCGAGGCGGTTTCGTGGGCGAAGGTGCTGCTGCTGGTGGGCATAATCGGCTGCGTGGTAGGCCTGAAGGCGGTGGGTTGAGCCATGTTTTGGACCGTCTTGCTTATCAGTGCCGTACTGGAAGCCGTCTGGGCAACCGCCCTCGGCGCGTCGGAGGGGCTGTCGCGGCCAGGACCGACAGTGCTTTTCTTTATCGCCCTGTCCCTGAGCATGGTGGGTCTGGGCTATGCCATGCGGGGAATTCCGATCGGCACGGCCTATGCCGTCTGGACAGGAGCCGGGGCGGTGCTGACCGTCGCCTATGCGGTGGCCTTTACCGGTGAGTCCGCTGGGTTGCTGAAGGTTCTTTTCCTCGTCGGGATCATCGGCTGCGTGATCGGGTTGAAGGTCGTCGATTCCAGACAGCCGAAGGCCGAAGCGGCAGCCGAGCGCTCCGGCGACTGACCACTGTTTGTGATGCACTGCACACTCTGGTTTACTGGAGGGCCGGGTTAGGGAGTAGCCCGTTGCCTTACTTCCTGGGACTGGTCAATGGATCACAAACTGCAGCTCGTTGTCGGTTTTGATGCCGATCTGAAATCCGCGCGGATCGATGTCCGGGGTTGTCTGACTGCCACCAGTTGCCAGGCTTTGCTCTGCGTCCTGAAGCGGGCGCGCTCCCTGGCGGCGGACGTCTCCGTCACGCTGGATCTGCGGGAGGCGCGGCACGTTGAGGTCGAGGCTCTCGAGATGCTTGGCTACCTGCCCGGACCCGCGAGCACCAGCGCGACGGCCATTTATTCCGAGGTGCGCTGTGTGCTGGCGGGTATCGGCGTCGTTGTGTTGCTGCTGCCGAAGCTTTCCCCGGCCTGCCGGATGGACAGGGTGCAGGCGGGCGCTGATGCCTACGCCTCCCGGCCGCTCCGCCTGCACAGCGCCTGAACTGCTTCTTCGGCTTATACCTTCTTCTCCCCGGGTAGGAGAAGATTTTCCGGCAACTTTTTCCCGAAGAACCGTTGATATGTAAGCATGCTTATGTTTCCCTGAAGTGGAACGCGGATACGCCGCGTGGTTCCCCTGATCAGGAGAGTCAACGGTTATGCAGCTTGCCACCAGCAACAACAAGGTACTCTTTCGCCAGGCGCGACGGGCAAAGGGCTCGCTGCGCCGGGCGCTTGAAGAGGAATTGGTGCTGGGACACCTGGACATCGCGGAAACGGCCGCGCGGAACTACGTGGGAACGGGCCGCGAGCTTGATGACCTGAAGCAGGTTGCGCGGATGGGGCTGCTCAAGGCAGTACGGGGCTTCGATCCTGAACGCGGGACGGATTTTCCTGCTTATGCGATGCCCACGGTGACCGGCGAACTCAAACGGTACTTGCGGGACAGCTGCTGGGTGATCCGGCCGCCGCGTCATATCCAGGACCTGCGCACAGCGGTGGCCAAAGCCGGGCCGGCCCTGGCCCAGCGGCTGGGCCGGGACCCTTTTCTATCAGAGCTGGCGGACGAACTGGGCGAGAGCCTGGAATCGGTAGCCGAGGCCCTGAACTGCCAGAGCAGCCTTCGGCCGGAATCGCTGGAAGCGGATACCGACGGCCGGAACCTGGCTGACTTGCTGGGAGGCGCGGACAACAGGCTGGACAAGGCGGAGGAGCGGCTCATGCTGCGCGGCGCCATCCGCGAGCTCAGCCGGCGCGAGCAGCAGCTGCTGTACTACCGGTACTTCGAGGAGGAATCCCAGCAGCGGGTCGGCGAGCGGGTCGGCATGACGCAGATGCAGGTCTCCCGTGCGCTGGCCCGGATCCTGGTGAAGCTGCAGCGCCAGTTGCTGGAAGACCACGACGCCGACAACGGCGCCAGCGTGCGCACTGCCTAGTTCCACTTGCCCGGGGGCTCTTCAGCGGCCCCAGGCTGCTTAGAAGCTCGGCCGGGACTAAATGCCCAACCGGGACACCGCGGACAGCACGTCCTGCACGCTGACCGCCAGGAGCGCGGGGTCCGGCTGGTCCGAAAAGGTGTCCCCGACGCGAAGCGATTCGTTGGTCAGCACGATGTGCGGTCCGGGCGGCGGACCCCATTCGGCTACCGGGGCCGGCCCGAAGATCACCACGGAGGGACGGCCGTACGCGGAGGCGAGATGGGCGGCTCCAGTATCTGCCGAAATGACCAGTGACGCTTCCGCGACGGCCGCCGCGAATTCACCCAGCCCCAGCTCGCCCGCCACCACGGTTTCGGCGGGGAGGCCGGCGGCGGCTGCCACCTTTTCGGCGCGCGGCCGCTCGCCGCTGCTGCCGGTAAAGAGCACCTCATGCCCGGCGGCGGCCAGTTCCCGCGCAACTTCGGCAAAGCGATCGACCGGCCAGAGCCGGCTGCCGTAGGCGGCGCCCACGTGGATGACCACGGCACCGGGCCGGGGGCTGGCAACCGCCGGTGGCTGCAGCCGGTAGTCGAGCGGGTCGGCGTCGATGCCATGCCAGTGGACGAGTCTTGCCCAGCGCTCGCGTTCGTGGACGCCGTCCTGCCAGCACGGACCATCCCACTCCTCCGACAGATGGCCAATGATCCGTTTGGCCTGCAAGGCCCTAATCCGGCCGTGGCTTTCGGGTCCGCTGCCATGCAGGTTCACAGCAACGTCCACCCGTCCCGGGGAGAGCGCCAACGGAACGTCCAGGCCGTGCGTATCCAGCAGGTCATCCACGGATCCGACCAGTTCGATCATCGGACGGAGCCAGCCCTGGGCGGCGTAGATGATGCGGTGCTCCGGGTAGGCCCGCCGCAGGGCATGCAGCGCGGGCACCGCAACCAGCAGGTCGCCGAGCTTCAAGGCGCGCAGCACCAGCAGTTCCGGCCTGCCATCGGGCTCCAGTCCGTCCCGCATCAATTGCTCCATGGTGGTGCAGAGTCCTTCCGATCGGTCTTCGTTTTATGGTGCCACATGCCGCGGCCGGACCGGCAGGAGCGGGGCAAGCGGGAGAAGAAGTAAAAGAAGTAGCAGCGGAAGTGTTTAGGCCGCTGCTTCTACGGGAACAGTGCTGGTATGAGTCGCCACGTTATTGATCCGCCGCAGGCCGTCCTCTTCGACCGGGACGGCACGCTGGTGGTGGACGTTCCGTACAACGCGGACCCGCAACTGGTCCGGCCGATGCCTGGCGCCGCCGAGGCCCTTAATGCGGTTCGCCGCGCCGGACTGCGCTGCGGCGTGCTGACCAACCAATCGGGCATTGCCCGCGGTCTGCTGCAGCGCCCGCAGGTGGACGCAGTCAACGCCCGGGTCGAGGAACTGCTGGGTCCGTTCGACCTCTGGGAAGTCTGCCCGCATGGACCGATGGACGGCTGCGGGTGCCGGAAGCCGGCGCCGGGAATGATCCTCAGCGCCTGCTGCCGGCTCGGCCTGCAGCCGTCCGAAGTCGCCTTCATCGGCGACATCGGTGCCGACGTCGAGGCGGCGGCCGCAGCCGGAGCAACCGGTGTGCTGGTGCCGACCCCGGTGACACGTGCCGAGGAGGTCGGCGCGGCGGAGCTGGTCGCGCCGGATCTGGCCGCTGCCTTAGAGCTGCTGCTGGGAACCGGCTGGCTGCCGGACCGTGAACTCAGCGAAGCTGGCCGGACCCGGGACGCCGACGTGGTGCGGGGCAGCCTATGAGCCGGGTGCTGGTAGCCAGGCTGGACAGCGCGGGGGACGTGCTGCTCGCCGGTCCCGCCGTCCGTGCCGTCGCCGCGGGCAGAGCCGGTCGGCCCAACGAGGTCCTGATGTTGTGCGGGCCGCAGGGGACCGCAGCGGCACAGCTGCTGCCCGGCGTTGCCGACGTGTTCACCTGGGCCAGTCCGTGGATCGTGGATCCGGCGCCGCCGGTCACCGAGGACCATATCGCCGCGCTGTGCGATTGGGTGCGCGGCCGCCGGATTGAAGAGGCCGTGATCCTGACGTCGTTCCACCAGTCCCCGCTGCCGCTGGCCATGCTGCTGCGGCTGGCCGGGGTGGAACGGATTACCGCGGCGTCCACCGACTATGCCGGTTCGCTGCTGGATATGCGGCTCAAGCCGGGTGAAGACTTTCCTGAAGACCAGCCGGAGGCCGAGCGCGCCCTGCAGATCGCCGCGGCGGCGGGCTACCGTCTGCCGGCTAACGACGACGGGCGGCTGCGCGTGCGCGACGTTCCGGACGTCGGCTGGCTGGCTGGCACCGAACCGTACGTCGCCGTCCATCCCGGCGCGGCCGTCCCCGCGAGGGCCTGGCCGCCGCTGCACCATGCGGCCGCAGTGGAACTGCTCATCGCCGCCGGCTACCGCGTGGTGGTCACCGGCGGTCCCGCGGAGGCGGAACTGACCGCGACGGTGGCGGGCCCGGACGGGTTGGACCTGGGCGGCCGGACGGACCTGCACAGCCTGGCGGGCGTGCTGGCAGGTGCTTCCGCCGTCGTAACCGGCAATACCGGTCCCGCGCATCTGGCGGCCGCCGTCGGAACTCCCGTGGTCAGCCTTTTCGCCCCGGTGGTTCCGGCCGTGCGCTGGGCGCCGTACAAAGTGCCGCTGGAACTGCTGGGGGACCAGAACGCGCCGTGCCGGCTCAGCCGCGCCCGCGTCTGCCCGGTGCCCGGCCACCCCTGCCTGTCCGGCGTCGAACCCGAAGAAGTGGTGGCGGCCGTGCAGCGGCTGACCACCGGAGTTACGTCCTTGCCCACCCGCAGAGAGACGAGGAACGCATGAAGATACTGCTCTGGCACGTCCACGGCGGCTGGACCGACGCGTTTGTGCGCGGCCGCCACGAATACCTGCTGCCCGCAACGCCCGACGGCGGACCCTGGGGCCTAGGCCGGGCCGGCCGCGATTGGCCCGACAACGTTCGCGACGTCGCGCCGGAGGACCTGCGCGAGGAGGATATCGACGTCGTGGTGCTGCAGCGGCCGGAGGAACTGGCCGAATGCGAGCGGCTGCTGGGAAGGCGCCCGGGCCGCGATATTCCCGCGGTCTTCCTCGAGCACAACACGCCCAAGGGCGATGTGCCCAACTCGCTGCACCCGCTGGCAGACCAGCAAGCCATTCCGGTGGTGCACGTGACCCACTTCAACCGGCTCTTCTGGGACTGCGGCAACGCGCCCACCACGGTGATCGAACACGGTGTTGTGGACCCCGGCCACCTCTATACCGGCGAGCTGGACCATCTGGCCGTGGTGGTCAACGAACCCGTCCGCCGCTGGCGGGTGACCGGCACGGACCTGCTGCCCGAATTCGCGCTGGCCGGCCATCTGGAAGTCTTCGGCATGGGCACGGACGAACTCGCCTCCGCCACCGGGCTGGGGCCTGACCAGCTGACCGTCCGCGGCGACCTGCCGGGCAAGCTGCTGCATGCCGAACTGGCTCGCTGCCGCGCGTACGTGCATCCGCTGCGCTGGACCTCGCTGGGCCTGGCCCTGCTGGAAGCCATGCACCTGGGCATGCCGGTCATCGCGCTGGCCACCACCGAAGCAGCCCGTGCGGTTCCGCCGGAAGCCGGCGCCATCTCCACGAATGTGGACGAGCTGCGCCGGGAAGCGGCGCGGCTGGTGCAGGAACCCGAGGAGGCTCGCGCCCGCGGCGCAGTGGCACGCGAAACCGTGCTGCAGCGGCACGGACTGGCCGCCTTCCTGGACAACTGGGACGCGGTCCTGGCCGAAACAAGGACACACGCCGGCAGGGTTATTGCAGCGAACGAGAGGAGAGAGCTGTGAGGATTTCCATGGTTTCCGAACACGCCAGCCCGCTGGCCGTACTGGGAGGAGTGGACGCCGGCGGCCAGAACGTGCACGTCGCCGCCCTTTCGGCCTCCCTGGCCAAGCGCGGGCACTCCGTCACCGTTTATACCCGGCGGGACAATGGCGCCCTGCCCACACGCGTGCGGATGCGGCCCGGCGTGGAAGTGGTCCATATTGACGCCGGGCCGCCCGAGCCGGTGTCCAAGGACGAGCTGCTGCCGTTCATGGGCCAGCTGGCGGACGGAATCTCCGCGGACTGGGACTGCAACCCGCCGGATATCGTCCACGGCCATTTCTGGATGTCCGGCGTCGCCGCCCTCGACGCCGCCCGGCGCAACTACGGTTCCGGTTACCCGGTGCCCGTGCTGCAGACTTTCCACGCCCTCGGCACGGTCAAGCGCCGGCACCAGGGCGTGCAGGACACCAGCCCCGCCCAGCGCGCGTGGCTGGAGCCCTCCGTGGGACGCAACGTGGACCGCATCATCGCCACCTGCTCCGACGAGGTTTTCGAGCTGACCGCCATGGGCGTGCCCCGGAGCAACATCTCCATTGCCCCCTGCGGCGTGGATCTGGAGCTGTTCGGGGCCACCGGCGAGGTCGAGCCGCGTGGCCGCCGCCACCGGATCATGAGCGTGGGCCGGCTGGTGCCGCGCAAGGGTGTTGACCTGGTGGTCCGCGCGTTGCGGCTGCTGAAAGACCAGGGGATTGACGACGTCGAACTGCTGGTGGTCGGCGGAGCTTCCGGACCGGACGGGCTGGGAGGGGACCCCGAAGCGCGGCGTTTGATGGAGCTGGCCGGCGAGCTCGGTGTCGCGGACCAGGTGGTGCTGCGCGGCCAGATCCCGCAGGACAAGATCCCCACCGTGCTGCGCAGCGCCGACGCCGTCGTTTGCGTGCCGTGGTACGAACCGTTCGGCATTGTGCCGCTGGAAGCCATGGCCTGCGGCGTTCCGGTGGTCGCCGCTTCCGTGGGCGGTCTGATCGACACGGTGGTGGACCGCAAGACCGGTCTGCAGGTGCCGCCGAAGGACCCCGAAGCGGTGGCCTGCGCACTGGCGGAGCTGCTGCGGGATCCGCAACTGGCCCAGGAGCTGGGCCGGGCCGGCCGGAAACGGGTCCGCACCCGTTACTCCTGGGACCGCGTGGCCGCCGATACCGAAAAGGCCTACAACCTGGCCCGGAACTCCGGTGCCCTGAGCGGGGCGCTGCGCCAGCTGGAAGGGGAAGCACTGTGAGACCAGTATCGATCACCACCACCCAGACGGAGCCGGAAACCTACGTCCGGCCGCAGGGGCCCGCCCTTGTCCCGGTGCCGAGTCCCGCCGTCGTGCCTTCCACTGTTCCCGGCCCCGGGCGCCAGGACGGCGCCGGCGAGGAAACGGTTGAGGGCCTGGACGCGGTGCTGGCGCATTTGGGGCAGGTGGCTCCGGCCGTCGATTCGCTGCGCAGCCAGGCGCCGCAGCTCGCGGCCTGGGGCATCGACCTGGCGGACCGGCTGCTCGGCGGGCAACGGCTGCTGGCGGCCGGCAACGGCGGATCCGCCGCGGAGGCACAGCACCTAACGGCAGAGCTGGTGGGCCGGTTCGACGGCGAGCGGGAGGCGTTCTCGGCCATCTCGCTGCATGCGGAGACCTCCGCCGTGACCGCCATCGGCAACGACTACGGCTTCGACCAGCTGTTCGCCCGGCAGGTCCGGGGCCACGGGCGCGAGGGGGACGTGCTGGTCCTGCTGACCACCAGCGGCAAGAGCGCCAACCTGCTCAACGCCGTGGAGGCCGCCCGCAGCCTGGGCGTGACCACCTGGGCGCTGACCGGCAGCGCCCCGAACCCGCTGACCAGGATCTGCGACGACTACATCGCCATCGATGCGCTGCCGGCCAATGTGCAGGAGGGCCACCTGATGGCCCTGCATGCCATCTGCCGGGCGTTCGACGCCGAGGTGTCCCGCCGCCGGGCGGCCGAAGCCGCGGCCGGAACGATCCCGGCAGGCTCGGGCCGCACGGCCAGTCCGCGCAGTACGGATAGAAGGGGGCGTCCATGAGCCCGAAGAACATTGTGGTGGTGGGCGATGTGCTGCTCGACGCCGATGTGCACGGCGACGCCAGCAGGCTTTCCCCGGATGCGCCGGTGCCGGTGGTGGATGTGGCGGAGACGGACTACCGGGCCGGCGGCGCCGGGCTGGTGGCGCGGATGCTGGAGCGCGACGGGCATGCCGTCCGGCTGGTCACCGTGCTGTCCGACGACGGCGCCTCCGGTCAGCTGCGCGGCGCCCTCGAAGGGATAGAAGTCATTGCCGGTCCCTCCGGTGTGCCCACGCCGGTGAAGACCCGGATCCGGGCCGCCGGCCAGTGCGTTGTCCGGTTCGACGAGGGGTGCGGCGAGGTGAAGATCCCCGGCGTGACCGACGCTATGCTCGCCGCCCTCGAACAGGCCGACGCCGTAGTCGTGGCGGATTATGGGCGGGGTCTGGCCGCGAATATACGGCTGCGCGGACTCCTGCAGGAACTGGCCGGCAGGATACCCGTGGTCTGGGACCCGCATCCTTCCGGAAGCATTCCGGTACCCGGCGTCACCGCGGTCACGCCCAACCTGCCGGAGTCGATCCGGGCAGCCGGGCTTTCCGCGAAGCAGGACGGCGGTGCGCGCGAAGCTGCCTTGGCCGCGGAGGAACTGCGCCGTGCCTGGCAGTGCGGCTCGGTGATCGTCACGCTCGGCGGCGCCGGCGCGCTGGTCCTGGCCGATGACGGCCTGCCGCAGGTCATCCCGGCACCCAAGGTGCAGGCGGGGGACCCCTGCGGCGCCGGTGACCGCTTTGCCGGCGCGCTCGCCGTCGGGCTGATGGGCGGGCAGCCGCTGCAGGCCGCGGCCGAAGGCGCCGTGCAACAAGCGGCCGCATTCCTCGCCGCCGGCGGGGTGGCCAGCCTGCGCGAAGAAGCCGCGCCGGAACAGCTGCACGGCGGCGGCGTGGATGCGCTGCGGGTGGCCCGGCAGACCCGGGAAGCCGGCGGCACCGTGGTGGCGACCGGCGGCTGCTTTGACCTGCTGCACGCCGGCCACGCCCGGACGCTGGCCGCGGCCCGCGGACTGGGCGACTGCCTGATCGTCTGTCTCAACTCCGACGCCTCGGTTACGCGGCTCAAAGGCGAAGACCGCCCCATCATGGGCCAGCAGGACCGCGCCGAACTGCTGCTCTCGCTGGAGTGCGTGGACGCGGTGCTGGTCTTCGACGAGCAGACGCCGGAGGCGGCACTGGAACAGCTGCGGCCGGACCTTTGGGTCAAGGGCGGGGACTACACGGCGGACCAGTTGCCCGAAGCCGCGCTGCTGCAGACCTGGGGCGGACGGGCCGTGACGGTTCCCTACCATCCGGCCCGCTCCACCACCCGGCTGGCCGCCGCGCTGGCCAAGGTCGGCTAGCCAACAAGACCATCCACGTCCATTAGGAGGAACAGATGAAATCAGCAGGATCCACGCCTACGACCCCCTACAATCCCGGTCGAGTTCTGGTCACCGGCGGCGGCTCCGGCCTCGGCGCCGCTGTCGTCGAAGCGGTCCGCGAGGCCGGCGGCACCCCGGTGGTGCTGGACCGTGACGTCAGCCGTGTCTCCGGCGTGAAGTGCCTGGAAGTCGATGTCTCCGACCGCGAGGCCGTCACCGCGGCGGTGCAGCAGGCGGCGGAAACTCTGGACGGGCTGGACGCCGTGGTCACCGCGGCAGGTATCGACCGCTGCGGCCGGCTGGAAGACGTCCCGGCGGACGAATGGGACAAGGTGATCGGCGTGAACCTGATGGGCACGGTCTCGGTGGTCCGCGCCGCACTGCCTTACCTGACGGCTTCGCACGGGCGGGTCATCACAGTCGCTTCGTCGCTGGGCATCAAGGCTGTATCCGACGCAACCGCCTACTGCGCCTCCAAGTTCGGCGTCGTCGGCTTCAGCCGCGCGCTCGCGGCGGAGACCCGCGGGCAGATCGGCGTCACCACCATGATTCCGGCCGGCATGAAGACCCGGTTCTTCGACGACCGGACGGAGCAGTATAAGCCGCAGGACGATTCCCGGCTCAACGATCCTGAGCGGGTGGCCGAGGCCATCCTGTTCGCACTCTCACAGCCGAAGGGCTGCGAGGTGCGCGAGATGGTTATTTGCCACGAAGAAGAAGACTCGTGGCCCTAAGCTGGCGGACGTCCGAGTAGACGTCTTCGGGGCGTATCTGCTCGGTCAGCGGAAACTCGTGTTCGCAGCGCTCGGCGGTCCAGCCGACCTGCGTCAGATCGGATCCGCAGACCGGGCAGTGCGTCATCCAGGACATGTGGACCCGGTGCACGGTCCGTCCCAGCGCGCCGGCCATAATCAGGTTCCCGGCCCAGTAGATCCCGACGGTGGGCGTGCCCACGGCCTGGGCCAGATGCCGCGGTCCGCTGTCGTTTCCGAGCATGACGTCGCTCGCGCGCAGCAACGCGGCCAGTTCCCCGAGCCCCAACTGCCCGGCCACGGAACGGATGCTGCCGGCGTCGTGCATTAATTCCTGCGCCTGGGAAACCACGTTGTCTGCCAAATCCACATCCTCCGGGCCCCCGACCAGGAGGACCTGGCAGCCATCCTGCGCCGCCCAGGCGGCGACCTGCGCAAAGTACGACGGCGGCCATTGCCGCCGCTGGTCGGAGGCACCGGGGTGGATGGTCACCAGGGAGGGCCGGCCGGCGTCCAGCAGGCCGGCAGCTGCCGCCTCTTCCTCGGGCAGGACCGCCAGCTGGGGCTGCAGGGCCACCGGCGCCGCGCCGGCCAGACCCACCACTTCGAGCGCGCGGAGCACTTCGTGCTGGTAATAGAGGTACGGGACGGTCCGTTCCAGCGCCGCGGCGTCCTCGGTCCGGGTGCCCACGGTGTGCCGGGCTTCAAGCCGGAGCAGGAACGGGTTGGAAAAGCGCCCGCCGCCGTGCAGTTGGACGGCGAGATCGAAGCGCTCTGCCCGCATCCGGGCCAGGAACTCTTCCACCACCGCGGGATCCTCGGGTCCCGGCCGCACGCCCTCCGCATAGGGCAGCACCTCCACCCGGTCCACCGGACCCGGCCGGCCGCCCAGCAGCGCGGCATGCAGCGGCGCCCCGAGCAGCGTGATGGTTGCTTCCGGATACGCCGCGGCCAGCGACTGCATGGCCGGCACGGCGAACATCAGGTCGCCGAGCCCGCCGCCGCGCAGCACCGCAATCTTCTTGACATCCTCGAACCGTCCCAGCAGCGGGCCGACGAGGCCCTGCCCCGCCGTTGCATCGAGCCGCTCGCCGCCGAAGTCCGCTCCGCCGGTGGCCACCTCGTCGACGTCGATTTCCTGTTCCATGTGTACCTCCATCTTCGCCGGCGGGCAGCGGCAGTAGCTGTTCTGAGCTTCACACTAAAGCGCTTCCGCGCCGCTGACCAGTGCTTCAAAGAGGTTGGATCCTCCGTGTCTGAATGGGCAGGCAACGGGGTACGGAGTGAAGCAGAACGCTTTGTCCGGCCGGCACTTTGGTGTGCGGCCGGGCCGATCTGGAAAAGGAGCGATATGACAACCGGTTCCGAGACAGTACTGCAGCAGGAAAAAGCAGCAGCCGACGCGGCCATCACCATTCACGATCCGCGCGACGGGAGCTTGGTGGGCAGCGTGCCGCAGGCCGGCCCCGCGGACGTGGACCAGGCGGTTGCCGCAGCCCGCGCCGCGCAGCAGGGCTGGGCAGGCGTGGACCCGGCGGCCCGCGGCGAACTGCTGCACGCGGCTGCTGCCGCGCTGAACGACAACGCCGAACGGCTGGCGCAGCTGAACGCGCGCGAAACCGGCCGGCCGGAAGCCGAAGCCCTGGAAGGTGTCAAAGCCGGCGCGGCAACGCTGCGGCAGTACGCGGAACTGGCCCCGGTGCACCGCGGGCTGAGCCTGCGCGGTTCGAAAATGGCCGCCGACTACACCGTGGCCGAACCGCGCGGCGTCGCGGTCCTGCTGACCCCGTGGAACGATCCGGTCGCCGTCGCCGCGGGCCTGCTGGGCGCCGCCCTGGTCACCGGCAACACTGTGGTGCACAAGCCGAGCGAGCGCTGCCCGCACCTGGGCGCGGCACTCGGGGAGGTGCTGGCCGCGGTGCTGCCGCCGGATGTCCTGATCACGCTCAACGGCGGACCACAGGTGGGCTCGGCGCTGACCAGCCATCCCGGCGTTGACGTTTTCGCCCATGTCGGCTCCAGTGCCACCGGGACGAGGATCGCGCAGGCGGCGGCGCTGACCGGAGCGCATGTCATCCGCGAAAACGGCGGCAACGACCCGCTGCTGGTGGACGCCGGCGTGGACCCGGAGTGGGCGGCGGAGCAGGCGGCGATCGGGGCGTTCGCCAACAGCGGCCAGATCTGCACCTCGGTGGAACGGATCTACGTGCACCGCGACATCGCCGACGCCTTCTGCAACGCGCTCGCCGAGGAGGCCCGCAGACGCAACACCAGCCAGCAGTTTGCGCCGCTGGTGGATACCAGGCTGCGCGATGAAGTCCATGCCCAGGTTGCCCAGGCAGTGGCCGCCGGTGCGAAGGCCACGGAAGGCGGTGAACCGCCCGAGGGGCCGGGCGCGCACTACCCGGCCACCGTGCTGCTCGGCTGCACCGAGGACATGACCATCATGACCGAGGAGACCTTCGGGCCGGTGGCACCGGTGACGGTGGTGGACAGTTTCGAGGACGGGCTGCAGCTCGCGGCCGCCGGACGGTATGGCCTGGCCGCCACCGTCCTGACGGCCGACATGGCGCATGCCCAGCAGGCGGTGGCAGCGCTGCCGGTCGGCACGGTCAAGATCAACGCCGTCTTCGGCGGCGCTCCGGGTGGCTCGGCCCAGCCGCGCAAGGACAGTGGCCACGGTTTCGGCTACGGTCCGGAACTGCTGGACGAATTCACCCAGGTCAAGGTGGTCCATGTCGGCCTGCCGGGTGGGGTGAGGCGATGAGCTCGCTGGAAGGCATTTCCGGACTCGCGGACTGGCTGCCGCAGCGCTTGGCAGAGGCCGCCCCGCAGATCACCGTGCTCGGCGACGTGATGCTGGACGGCTGGTTCACCGGCCGGATCGAGCGCTTCTGCCGCGAGGCGCCGGCTCCCGTGGTGGACATGGCCCGGCGCGAGTATGCCCCCGGCGGCGCCGCCAACACCGCCATGAACCTTGCCGCGCTCGGTGCGCGGGTGCGGATCCTCGGGCTCACCGGCAGCGACGAGGCCGGAGGCCGCCTGCGCGAACTGCTGGCCGGCGCCGGCGTGGACGTCTCCGGTCTCATCGAGCATCCTCAGGTCGTCACGACCACCAAGTACCGCGTGATCGGCGGGGACCAGATCATGCTGCGGATGGACGAACAGACGCAGCGGATGCCGGCGGACGCCGTGGAACAGCTCGCCGCCGCGGTGCCGCAGGCGCTGCTGGCCAGTGCCGCTGTGGTGGTCTGCGACTACGGCTCCGGAGCCCTCGGCGGCGCGGTGCGCGAAACCCTGGCGGCCCACCGCGGCGACCGCCTGACGGTGGTAGACGCGCATGATCCGCGGCCCTGGGCGCAGGTGCAGCCGGATCTGGTCACGCCCAATGCGGGCGAGGCCGCCGGGCTCCTCGGCATCGCCTTCGAACCGGACTCGGACCGGGCGGGGCTGGTCGCCGCGAGCGGCGGGCAGTTGCTCGAAGCGGCAGGTGCCCGCTCCGCCGTCGTTACCCTGGACCGGGACGGGACCGTTTTGCTCAACAACGACGGCGGCACGCACCGCACGTGGGCGCGTCCCGTTACCGAAAAGCAGGCATCCGGCGCGGGGGACACCTTTGTCGCTTGCCTGACGCTCGCGCGGGCGGCAGGCCTGCAGCTGACCACCTGTCTGGATCTTGCGCAGGCCGCTGCCGACGTCGTTGTCCACCGCCCCGGCACTTCGGTCTGTACTACGGCGGATCTGGCCGGACACCTGGGCAGCTTCAGCGACACCGCGCTGGACGCGGCGGAACTGGCCCGGCGGCTCGGCGACGAACGGGCAGCGGGGCGGCGGATCGTGCTGACCAACGGCTGCTTCGACGTGCTGCACCGCGGACACACGCGCTACCTGAACCAGGCCAAACAGCTCGGCGACGTGCTCGTGGTCGCGCTGAACAGCGACGAATCCGCCCGCCGGCTCAAGGGCCCGGACCGGCCGATCAATCCGGTGGGGGACCGCGCGGGCATCATCGCGGCGCTCAGCTGCGTGGACTATGTCACCGTGTTCGACACGGACACCCCCATCCCGCTGATCGAGGCCGTCAAACCGGACATCTATGCCAAGGGCGGGGACTATTCGCCGCAGATGCTGGAGGAAACGCCCGCGGTCGAAGCGTACGGGGGACAGGTGAGCATCCTGGACTATGTCTCCGAACATTCGACGACGGCGGTAGTGCGGCGCATCCGCGGTACCGGCGCGGGTGCGGGTACAGCCGAGGCCCCGGCCAAAGCCGCAATCACAGATGCGGCTACGGGCACCGGCACGGCTGCAGGCGCGGGAACCCACGCGGCCACGGCAGGCGGCCCCGCAACGGGCACGGCTACGGGCACCGCTGCGGCCGGACCCGTGGCCGAAGAGGCGGATCGGGCATGACGCGCAGGCACTCGGGGCAGTGGGCGCTCCCGGTGCCCGAGGAGCCGCCGGCCGAGGTGGACGTACTGATCCCCACCTACGGACGCGAGGCGGAACTGGCCGTGACGCTGTCCGGACTCGCCGCCCAGGACGGGCCCGCGTTCTCGGTGACCATCAGCGACCAGACCGACGGCGACCCCACCTGGGAGCATCCGGCGGTCGCCGCAATGGTCCGGGTACTCCGGGCCCAGGGCCGGAAGGTCAGGCTCGAGCGGCATCTGCCCAGGCAGGGCATGGCGGAGCAGCGCGATTTCCTGTTGGGCCTTGCCAACGCGCCGCTGGTGCTGTTCCTGGACAATGACATCTGGCTGGAGCCGGGCATGCTGGCACGGATGCACGCGGCCATCCGCGAGGCGGGCTGCGGGTTCATCGGCGCCGCCGTCCAGGGGCTGTCCTACCTGGACGACGAGCGGCCCCAGGAGCAGGAGCCCTTTGAACTATGGGAGGGGGCCGTCGAGCCGGAGCGCGTGCGCCGGACGGATGAACGGTTCGCCCGCTGGACGCTGCACAACGCGGCGAACCTGACCCACATCGCCCGGTCTTTGGAGATTCCCGACGGCGGATGGCGGCTGTACAAGGTGGCCTGGGTGGGCGGCTGCGTGCTTTACGACCGCGACAAGCTGGTTGAGTGCGGCGGCTTCGAGTTCTGGAAGGAGCTGCCGGCCGCCCATGCCGGTGAAGACGTGGTCGCGCAACTGCGGGTCATGGAGCGCTACGGCGGGGCGGGGATCCTGCCCTCCGGCGCGGTGCATCTGGAAGCGCCCACTACCGTGACGGACCGGTCCACCGAAGCATCCGAGGTCATCCTCGACCAGTAGTAGCTTTCGCCCTGCTTGCTACCGGGCCTGTTCCTGCCAGCCGCTGCCTTGCGCATAGCTGGCGATCAGAGTGCCGGCCCCGGTCTGCATGGATTCGGTCGGGTCGTCATAGAGACGGGCCTGACTGGCTTTGCTGTTGCTGAGGATTTCTTCCGCGGCGGTCTTGGCTTCGTCCAGGCTTGCGCCGATGACCTCGGTGCGGACGGGCAACCGGTCGGTGTGGATGACCTCCGCGTCAACCTCGGTCAGCGGGACGGTGTACCCGCGGTGTTCTTCGCTGACCGGGAACTCGTAGTCCCCATCGCCCTGGCCCGCTGGGATCACGTATTCCAGAAAGTAAGACATTGCTGCCTTTCCTCGTCGGTAACGGTCATGGCTAACGTCCGGTCAGCGCTGGTCGGCTTCCAAGGCGTCCTGCGCCGCGGCGAGTTCGTCGTAGGCAATAACCCACTCGCGGCCCTTCGGCGTGAGCGTGGCGCTACCGTCCGCTTCGCTTGCCAGAATTTCTTGCCGGTACTCCGCAGCCGCCGCCCGTTCGGTGTCGGTGGCAAGCCGCACGGCTTGTTCCAAGTCGGCTCTGTCCATGCCCCTAGCGTTGCACAGGCGGCAGAGCGTGCATAGGGGATGCCGCATAGTCGCCCATGCGACGCGGACCTGCTGACAGCAACCTGCTCCACTGCTACCTTGGGACAATGGCTGAGGGATCCAGGGGCCGCAAACCCGGAACCGACCCGCTGATTATGGGGCTGATCTTCGGGATTTTGCTTGGTGTTGTGCTGTCGACGATAGCTGGCCAGTGGTGGTGGATCGTCGTCGGCGTCGCCGTCGGTGCTGCCATCGGCGCCGGCAGAATCAGCGCGGACAAGAAGAAGCGCGGCCCCGGCAGCGACGGCACCTGACTCCGCCGTAGAGCCGCGCAGCCAGCATAGCCGCCGCAGTGCCACGCCCCGCCTATCAAGCTGCAGCCCATCGCCTGCTCCAATGCGCCGCCAAGGACTTGCGTCGTTCCAACTGTGTTCCCTGTGGGCCAGCAAGAATCCCCCGCCGGCACCGGGCCAACGATTCGTCTCTTCTTGAAACCGACGTTAGAATGAAAAATGCGTAAGGGAGTATTCCAAGCGTTGCACACGTCAACACGTCAGGCACCGATGCCTTGCCGGGTGCAGCGGCCAGCCGGACGGCGGGCGGAGAGACTTACTCGGCTCACTGCTACCCACCTTACGAAAGCAGGCATACCTTGACTGTTTCCCCCCTGATCTGGGGCATCACGATAGTGGTCATCCTGGCCCTGCTGGCCTTTGACTACTTCTTCCACATCCGTAAGGCGCATGTTCCCCAGTTGAAGGAAGCGGCCATTTGGTCCGCCATCTACGTGGGCATCGCCATCATCTTCGGCATTCTCGTCCTGATCTACGGCGGCACCGCGATGGGCTCGGAGTATTTCGCCGGGTACATCACGGAGAAGGCGCTCTCGGTGGACAACCTGTTTGTCTTCCTGATCATCATCGCCAGCTTCCGGGTTCCGCGCGAGGACCAGCAGAAGGTGCTGCTGTTCGGCATCGTGTTCTCGCTGATCGCCCGCACCGGCTTCATCTTCCTCGGCGCCGCGCTGATCAATTCCTTTGCCTGGGTCTTCTACGCCTTCGGCCTCATCCTGCTGATCACCGCCGGCAACCTGATCAAGCCTGACCACGGCGGCGGCCAAGCCGACAACTTCATGATCCGGCTGGCCCGCAAGTTCTTCCACACTTCCGAGGATTACGACGGCGACAAGCTGTTCACCGTGGAGAACGGCAAGAAGGTCCTGACCCCCATGCTGCTGGTCATGGTGGCCATCGGCGGTACGGACATCCTCTTCGCGCTGGACTCGATTCCGGCCATCTTCGGCCTGACGCAGAACGTCTACATTGTCTTCACCGCCACGGCGTTCTCGCTGATGGGCCTGCGCCAGCTGTACTTCTTGATCGACGGACTGCTGGACCGGCTGATCTACCTGTCCTACGGCCTGGCCGCGATCCTCGCCTTCATCGGGGTCAAGCTCATCCTGCACGCCCTGCACGAAAACAACCTGCCGTTCGTCAACGGCGGCCAGCCCGTTCCGGTGGTGGAGATTTCCACGAGTCTGTCCCTGACCGTCATCATCGGTGTGCTGGTCGTGACCATCGTGGCGTCGCTGCTGAGCAAGGCTGGCAAGGCCCAGACCGCCATCAACAACGCACGCCGGCATGCGGTCAACTACCTGGATCTCAGCTACACCGCGGACCCGGCGGAGCGCGAGCGCATCTACAACGCGCTGCGCGAGGAAGAGCGGCAGATCGAACACATGGAGCCGAAGTACCGCAACAAGGCCAAGGACGTGGACCGGATCCGCGCCCAGGTGGCCGAGGCGCACAAGCAGCACAAGGAGTACCTGGCCCGGTAAACCCAGCCTGGTAACTGCAGAAGGCAAGCCGGTCATCCGCTGTAACAGCAGCGGCGGGCAGCACCCGGCCGATCGGCTCCGCCGGTAAGATCGGCCGGTGACTGACGCCTTTGACCTCCGTTCCGATGTCCCTCTCTCCGTGCTGGATCTGGCCCCGGTTTCCCAAGGCCAGAGCGTGGCGGAGGCCATCGAGGCCAGCGCCCGGCTGGCCGAGGTGGCCGACGCCGCCGGCTACCGCCGCTACTGGTTTGCCGAACACCACAACAACGAAGGCGTAGTCAGCAACGCCACCGCCCTGCTGATCAGTCTCGCCGCCTCCCGCACGTCCCGCATCCGGGTCGGCTCCGGGGGCGTCATGCTGCCCAACCATGCGCCGCTCGTTGTCGCCGAACAGTTCGGCACCCTGGCGAGGATGTATCCGGACCGGATCGACCTGGGACTGGGCAGGGCGCCGGGGACCGATCCGCGCACCGCCGCCATGCTGCGTCGCGGCGATTCCTCCGGCCAGGCCTTCGCCGGCGAAATCGCGGATCTGCAGGCCTTCTTTGGCTCGCAGGAGGGCCTGGCCGTGCGCGCCCTCACCGCCCGGGATGCCCAGGTGCCCATGTGCGTGCTGGGCTCCTCAACCTCCGGGGCGGCCGTCGCCGGTCAGCTGGGACTGCCCTTTGCCGCGGCTTCCCACTTCGCGCCGGAGTCGCTGCATGAGGCCATCGCCGTCTACAAGCAGTACTTTGATCCGGACGCCGCAACAGCCCAGCTCGACCAGCCGTACGTGATCGCCGGCGTGAACGTGCTGGTCGCGGACTCCGCCGAGGAAGCCGCGTTCCAGTTCTCCTCGCACCAGCAGGTGGTCCGGGACATCATCACCGGCGGACGCCGTCCGGTCCAGCCGCCGAAGGCGGACGCCATGGCGGACTGGGACCCGCGTGAGGCCGCAATGGTGCAGGCGCGGCTCTCCGCCGGTGCGGTCGGAACCGCGGAAACGGTCAGCGCCGGGCTCCGCGAACTGGTCGAGGCCACCGGCGTTAGTGAGCTGATGGTCGTCACCTACGCCTACGACCGGCAGGTACGCGAAAACTCCTACCGGCTACTGGCGGAGGCATGGGGCATCGCCTAACACCGCATTTCAAACAACGACGGCGCGCGGCAGCAGGCCGCAGAACGGTCGTTGGCGGGCCCGGCAGCCTCCCTCCACAGGCGCACGTTTCTGCCGGGAACGTGGCCTACCCTGGGCGTTTTCTGCAGATTCTATTTACGGTCCTGCGGTTGTGGGAAGGGCCCTTCCACGGGGTTGGAGCCGGTGCTACGGTGAGGATTACCGATCGATACAGCGCGCGGTACGCCGCGTGGGAAGGAGATCACCATGGTAGAGCGGGGCAGTAATAAGCACGGTTCCGAGCTGGATGACCAGATGAAACATGAAGACCAAGGTCTGATCCAGGGCAGCAAACCAGGACACGCAGAAGAATTCCGCGAGACAGAACCCTTCCCGGACGAGACGGACAGTCCCGAAGTGCTCGATGCGATACGGAACGATTCAGCCATCAGGAATGCCCAGCAGGGCAAAGCTGACAGGGCAGAAGAGGATGGTGGAGACCGCTAATGGCCGAGCAGCTCAATACGTACGCGGAACTGTTCAAGAAGAGCGGACCGTGGACCACCGTTTACGTCGACGCCAGTACCGGCACCGTCGATACTCTGCGGGCCGGGGACGTCCTGCCGGACCGGGTCCGCGAAGTGCTCTCGGGCCAAGGCATTTCCAAGCAGGACCTGAAGGCCGTCGAGGAGGCGATATCCCCGGCAACGGGCGTGCCCTCCCCGGTCAGCCGCTTTGTGCTGGTCCGCGACGGCAATATTGAAGTCAATGAAATCCTGCCCGGGCCGCTGGCCGGACCGGAGAAGATCTCCGTGGACAGCGTGCCGGATTTGGTCCCGCTGATGAAGCAGCGCGGGGATGATTTTCCCTATGTAGTGGCCGAAGTGGGACGCGATGGCGGCGAGATCAGGCTGCAGTATGCCCGCCGCAACGGGGTGGCCGAGGAACATGCCGTTGAAGGCTCGAAGGAAAACCTGAAGAAGGTTCCCACCGGCGGGTGGGAGCAAGGCAGGCGTCAGCACCGGACGGAAGAGATCTGGCGCAAGAACGCCGACGAGATCGCCGGTGCCATTGACCGCGTTGTCAGTACCTGCCGGCCCCGGCTGCTTGTGGTCGCCGGCGACATCCGGGCTCGCGAACTTGTGGTCAACCAGCTCTCCGAAGCGAGCCGGTCCATCGAAGCAACGGTGGAATCGCATACCCGCACCGGCGGCGCAGACCAGAAGGTCTTCCAGGAGGAAGTCTCGCGCCTGGTGGCAGAGGTCTGGGCGCAACAGCAGCAGGAGATCCTGAGCCGGCTGGAAATGCAGCAGGGCCAGGACAACCCGGAGTCCACCACCGGCTACGGCAATGTGGTGACGGCACTGCAACAGGCGCAGGTGGAACGGCTGATCCTCGAGGAGGCCGCACTCGGAGACCATGAAGCGTTGGCGCTGGACAAGGAACCCTGGATCGCCACGGAGAAGGCCAATGCGCTGGACGGCCGGGTGCTCGGAACTATTTCGGCGCCGGCAGCCATGGTGCGGGCCGCGGCCCTGACGGACGCGAAGGTTTCCCTCGTGCCCTCGGGCGTACTGTCGGAAGGAACCAAGGTGGCCGCGCTGCTGCGCTGGCCTACCGGTCCCAGCGCATCCTGAATAACCTATCCATAAACTGAGGTGCCGGCGGCAAAGTCCGCCGGCACATCAGCGTGGACTGCGCGGGCAGATCGGCGAAACGTCGCCTGCGCCGTCAGCCAGCTAGCCGAGGACGTTGAAGCCGCGAAGTGCCTGCGCGATCGGCACTGCTGATGCAGCTGCCCAGGCCTGCGGACGGCACGCCGCCGGGTACGGCACCGGCGGCCACCTCCGGTCGGCAGGATCACCGGAAAACAGTTCCGGCAGCCGCCACTCAAAACCCTCGGCCGCGTCCAGCATGCCGCCGGCGAGTTTTGCCGCCTCGTCTTCGAAGCCGTCTTTGAGCATGCCCAGCAGAATCCAGGCGCTGTCGTGGCTCCATACGGAGCCGGCGTGGTACCGGGTGGGCCAGTAGCCGCCATTGGTGGTGGAGAGGGTCCGGATGCCGTAGCCGGAGAACATCGAGGGATCCATCAACCGCGTCACGACGGCGTCCTTTTCCTGCGCGTTCAGCAGGCCGGTGCCGAGCAGGTGCCCCATGTTGGAAGCGATGGAATCCACCGGTTTCTTGTCCGCGTCCAGGGCGATCGCGGGATAGGGGCCGGCATCGTCGGTGCACCAGAACTTCTCCCGGAAGCGGTCCGCGAGATCGGCGGCAAAGGCCCGCCATTCGCCCGAGCCCGGCCGGCCGAAGTGGTCCAGCATTTCGGCCCCGACCGTAGCGGCTTCATGCGCATAACCCTGCACCTCTGCCAGCGCAACCGGGCCTGCCGCCGGTGTGCCGTCATGCCAGCGGATCGAACCAGCGGTGTCTTTCCAGCCCTGGTCAACCAGTTTGCTGTCGAAAGCGCCGCCGTACTCGAGGAAACCATCGCCGTCGGAATCGCCGTAGTGCTGCATCCAGCCGAGGGCGTCCTCGAGGTTCGGCAGCAACGCCCTGACCTCGGCCTCCGGCATCCCCGAGTGCCAGGCGTCATGGAGCAGGATGATCCACAACGGCGTGGCATCGATGTTGCCGTAGTGGACCGGCGGCACCGAGATAACCGTGCCGCCGGGACCCATGACGAAGGTGCTGCGGCGGACTTCGCGCAGGATCTTGCCGGGTTCCTCGCCAGTTTCCGGCACCACGTCGGTACCCTGCCGTCCGGCCAAAGCCCGCAGGGTGCCCGCGGCGGTGGCGGCATCGATCGGCAACAGCATGCGGGCGGCCATCAGGGCGTCCCGGCCGAACATGGTCAGGTGCCACGGCGCGCCCGCGGCCAGGAACGCGTGTTCCGGACGCTGCCGGTCCGCGATCCGCAGGCTGTTGAGGTCGCTGATCGACCGCGTCATCAGCCGCATGAGGCGCGGGTCTCCTGCCACCGAGGGAGTGCGCAGCGGCTGTCCGCCGGCGGCAATCATCGGCGCGCCCTTGTCGGACACGGCCAGCGACCAGCCAAGCTCGACGGCGTCTCCCGGCTGGAGCGCGATACGCCAGCTGAGCACAACTTGGCTGCCCATGAAGGCCAGCTCGGCCCCCTCCGCGGTCAGCTCCGCGCTGGTGTCCTGGCCCCGCCAGCGCCAGCGGCGGTCTTCCGGCGCCACGGAACCTGCGGCCAGGGCCAGGCCTGCTTTGATCTGGTCCATCGGCAGGGCGTCGGCGACCAGTTCCATCTTCACGTCCAGCGTCACCGGTTCGGCCAGTACGGACTTGAACGTCAGGGTCTCGGCGAGCCGGCCGGTATCAACCGAGCGGCTCCGGATGATGGAGACCAGGGGGTCAGCGACGTTGGCGGGAACACGGATGAAATGGATGAAGTCCACATGCTCGGTGGACTTCAGCTGGGTGGAGACCCATTCCGGTTCGTGGCCGTTGACAGTGAGGACGGCCCGCGCCAGAACCCTGTCATCCCCGCAGTAGGCACCTTGGGCACCCTCGCCGCGGATCTGGCCGTGCTGGTCGCTCCAGACCTGGATAGGCGCGGTGAATACGCCGGTGAGATCGTGCAGATAGGGCTGCTGGAAAGCCATGGCTGCTCCTTGGGTTAGCGTGAAGTTGCCGGCCTCGTGCCGGTGGTGCCGGGTGGCGGGAGGGCTCCTTAAAGGGAGCTGCCGGTCAGTCCCCGATGGTCATTGACACCTCATTTGAACGTTCATACTGTGGTGTTTACATCTTGGCAGATACCCCCTCCGATGCAACACCCCGTCTTCGGTGGTTACGTAGCGGCCAGCACGGACGCCGGCGTTAGCCAGCGCGGAAGTCCGCAGAAAAGGGACCCGATGACACAGAAGAAGCCCACTCTGGTCAGTCTTGCCGAGTCCATCGGGGTCTCCCGCCAGACAGTGTCCAACGCGCTCAACGCACCCCAGCGGGTGAAGCCGGCCACTCGTGAGCGCGTACTGAAGGCCGTCCGGGAGAGCGGATACCGTCCCAGTGCGGCTGCCCGCCAGCTGCGCACGCGCCGGTCGATGGATCTGGGCCTGCGGCTGACGCCCGCCACCGACGGCATCAACGGCGCGGTGCAGGACCGCTTTCTCCACGCACTGACGGAAGCCGCCCAAGACGCGGGCTACCGCCTGACCCTCTACAGTGCGCGTGATGACGAGGAAGAAATCCGCCACATCGACGAGCTGCTGCACGTGGCGGACCTGGATGGCTTTGTGCTGACCGGCACTCATGCCGGGGATCCGCGGACAGCTTGGTTGCAGGAGCATGCCGTTCCTTTCGCCGCCTTCGGCCGGCCGTGGAGCCGAACGGAGGATCCGTTTGCGTCGGCCCATCCGTGGGTTGATATCGACGGCGCTGCCGGCACCGAGAGTGCCACCGGGTTCCTGCTGGAGCAGGGCCACCGGCGGATCGGCTTCTTGGGCTGGCGGCCGGACGAAGGCTTGGGGGACGACCGGCGGTCCGGCTGGCAGCGGGCGATGGAAGCGGCCGGCATCGGCGGAAGCCTGGACGAGCTGAGCACGGCAACCGACGACGACGTAGCGGCTGGCGCCGCGGCGGTCGAGGGTCTGCTGGCGAGGGGAGTCACCGCGCTGGTCTGTGTCAGCGATTCGCTGGCTTTGGGTGCCTTCGCCCAGCTGCGGGCGGTGTTGCCGGCGGAGCGGGAACCCGCCGTCGTCGGTTTTGATGACACTCCGGTCGCGGCCGCCGTGGGCCTGAGCAGTGTGGCCCCGCCTGTTGCCGATGCGGCCCGGCGGATCATCGCCGTGCTCTCCCATATGCTGGCCGGCCGGCCGGCAGGCGAGGGGCCGCAGCAGCACCAGGTGCTCAAGCCGGCCCTGGTGGTGCGGACCCCCTATGCGCTCGGCAGAGTTGTGCCGCGGCCCGGCGGCTAGCCGTTGTGGCGGTGGCCGTCGTCCTCCGGTTCGCCTTCGGGCTGCCAGGTAAGCGTGATTTCGACGCCGCCGCGGACGGCGGCGATGACCAAATGCAGGTCTTCGCCGTACAGATCTTCGTGGTCCACCCGTCCGCCGTCTTCGCGGCGTTGTTCCACCAGATCCGTCATGGCCGCAGCCATCGCACGGCCCCAGTCCTGGGGATGGCGGCTGCTGGCTTCGGCCGACGCCGAGTATTTTTTGTTCATGCTGGTCCCGTCCGGATCATCAGGGGCGAAGTCCATCCAACCCCGCCCCGGGCCGAACACCCATCTGAAATGAAGTTTGACCCTGCCCCACGACGCTGTGATGCAGGTCTCATAAGGTTAGGATGAAGAATGCATTGATGCCAACAAATGCGCCATATTACCCATATGTGACGTTTCCTGGCAGCCGGCGATGACGAGGAGGCCATCATGGGCAGTGACATTCCCGCGACGCGACGGGCGGCAATCTCCCGGCAACTGCGAGACGAAATCCTGGCCGGTGAGCTTCCGCCGGGAGCGCCGATTAAGGACGCCGAGCTGGCCGAGCGGCTGGGGGTGAGTATTACACCGGTTCGGGAGGCGGTGACGGAGCTGATGACCGAGGGCCTGATCGAAAGTCTGCCGAACAAACGGCGCCGGGTGGCCGTGCTCGACGAGCTCCATGCGGTCCAGTTGCTGGATGTTCTCGGTGTTGTCCTGGTGGCGGTCTTCGAACGTTCGGCCGCCCAGCTAGGCCAAGATGATGTCGAGGCGATGGCGGCAGCCACCGAGCGGCTGGACGGCGCGCTCCAAGCAGGCGACATGCTGGCCGCCCACACCGCGCTGCGGGAGTTGATCGAAATCATCCTTGATGCGGCCGACCACGATGAGCTACGCGCCGTGAATGAGCATGTGCTGGCCCGTTCCCTGGGCCGCCTTTTCCTCTACCCCCGGGAGGACCTTTATTCCATCTGGATCGACGGGTGGAAGGAGGCAGTTGCGCTGCTGCGCCGGCAGGAACCGGACGCGGCCGTCCAGCGGCTGCGGCAGGTCTTCTGGATTGTGACGGAGGAGCTGCGGGCCGGGCACATGTAGGCGGCCGGCTGGCGCGCTGTAACTCCGGCTAGAGCGTGGTTTCCCGGGCCTTGCCGACAAGATCGAAATTCACCACGGAGGACTCGGCCGTCATCACCAGCTTCCGGGACTGCGTGTACTGCGTGTCGGGTTCGACAACGGTGACCACATATCTGCCCGTGGGGGGAAGCCGCAATTCGTAGCGGCCGGCGTCGTTGGTTTTGGTGGAGGCGATGTACTCGCCCGTGTGTGCGCTGAGCGCGACGAGCGCGCCGGGTAGCGCGGCCCCGCCCCGCAGCACCCAGCCCGTGACGGTCAGCCGCTGCGTCAGCCGGATCTGCTCATCGCGTTCGGTACCGGTGAACCTGACCACCTTGGAGGTGGGGACCCAGCCGTCCGCATTGGCCACGACCAGATACTCGCCAGGACCTGGCAGCGCAAGGGAGAACCCGCCGTCGTTCGCTGCCCTGCTCCAGTCCACAGGCTCGCCGGAGGTCTTCATCACCGTGACCACGGCGTGCGGAATGGGCTGGTCGTCGGTGTGCAGCACGCGCCCGTGCACCACGGTTTCGGCGCTGTTGCCGGCCTGGGTAACGGCGAGGGCAGCGGTCTCGACTGGAACGCCTTCGGCCGCAGGCACCGCCTCGTACCTGGGCACGAACCACACCACGGCACAGGCCACGAGCGAGGCTACGGCCGCAATCCAGAACACGTCCTGGAAAGCCTCCAGGGCAGGTAGCTCGCCGCCGTTGACGCTGACCGTTACCGACGCCAGGACGGCTGCGACGGCGGCGCTCGAAGTCGAGGTGCCGATGGCCCGCAGCAGCGCGTTGAGGCCGTTGGCGGAGGCCGTCTCGGTGATCGGCACGTTGGCCATGATCAGGCTCGGCATCGCGGCATAGGCCACCGCGGAGCCGACGCTGACGACGGTGGAGCCAATAATGATCGCGGTCACCGAATCGCTGACGAACACGCGGCCCACGTACCCCACGGCCATGATCGCCGAACCGGCAATCAGCGTGGTCTTGCCGCCCAAGCGGTTGATCATTGCGCCGGATACGGGGGAGAAGGCAACCATGGCCAGCCCGGACGGAACCATCGCCAAGCCGGCCGTGACGGGGTCGAGCCCGAACCCGTGCGGCACCGAAGCGGGCAGCTGCAGCTGCTGGGTGCTCAGCAGCATGTTGGCGAACAGGGCAAAACCTACCAGGACGGAGGCGATGTTGGTGAGCAGCACCGGCCGCCGGGACGAGGTGCGTAGGTCGACCAGGGGCTGGCTGACCTTCAGCGAATACGGAATCCAGACTGCCAGGACCACGATCGTCAGGATGAACAGCGCTATGGTCAGCTCGTCGCCCCAGCCCCAGCTGCCACCCTTGGAGATGGCCAGCAGGAGCGAGGTCAGCGCGATGGAGAGCATGATGGCGCCGAGGAAATCGAACCGGCCGCGGGTCCGCACCTCGGATTCCGAGACCACCAGGTAGACCGCGGCAAGAATCGCGAGACCAACGACGGCGGAAAGCCAGAACACCGATTCCCAGCCGGCCTGCTGGTACAGGGTTCCGCCCAAGGGCAGGCCGAGGGCGCCGCCGATGCCCAGCGTGGCGCTCATCAGGGCAATCGCGCTGCCGACCTTCTCCCGGGGGAGTTCGTCGCGCATGATGCTGATGCCTACCGGGATCAACGCCGAAGAGAACCCCTGCAAGGCGCGGCCAACAATTATAGTGGCGAAGTCGCCGCCGAGCGCGGCCACCACGGAACCGGCTGTCATCAGGATGATGCAGACCAGCATCATCAGCCGCTTGCCGAACATATCCGCCAGCCTGGCCACGATCGGTGTCGCAACGGCGGAGGTCAGCAACGTGGCGGTGACCAGCCAGGAGACATCGTCGATGGAGACGTCGAGCAGTTGCGCGAACTCGGGCAGCAGCGGGATGACCATTGTCTGTTGGAGCGAGACTGTTGTTCCGGACAGGCACAGGACGGCGATGATCGCCCAAGTTGGCATTCTTTTGCGCGTGGCGGCAGACTCAGGCATTTCCTTAGCGTATCCGGCGGGTAGCTCTAGCCGAACCAGGGGGCCTTGGCTGCGTCATAGGTGCCGTCGTTCTTGGCTATGTTCAGCCACTGGTCCACGTATTCGCGAAATTCGACGTCGTCCTGCGGAAGTAAGTAGGCCTTCTGCGAGAAGTTGAATGGCTCGTCAGGGTGGACGGCGCAGAGCTCCGGATGTTCGTTCGCCACCCACATTGTTTCCGATGCGTCCGTCGTCATGACATCCGCGCGGCCAGCGATGATTTCATCAAAAATGGTGTTGTTGTCTTCGTAACGGATAACCTCGCCATCGGGGTAATGTTCGTCGGCGAACTTCTCGTTGGTCCCGCCGATTGGTGTGATCGAACGGACACCGGGCTGGTTGATCTCCTCCACAGTGTCGTACTTCTCAACGTTTTCGCACAGCGTGATCGGCGTCTTGCCTTCGTCCAGAGTCGGCTCAGTGTAGAACGCCTGGGCAGCCCGCTCCAAGGAGATGGAAATGCCGCCCACGCCGATATCGCATTTGCCCAGAAAGTCCGGCATCAAGGTTGCCCAGGTGGTCGGGACGTACTCAACGTCCACTTCCAGTCGCTGGGCCAAGTCCTCAACCATATCGATGTCGATCCCGGTGTATTCCCCCGTCCCTGGATCCAGATACGTGAACGGTCGATAGTCTCCTGTGGTGCACACTTTGAGCACGCCGCTGTCTGCAACAGTCTCCAAACGTGACGGTTCGTCGGACTGCGAGGCCGAAGCGGAACTGCCATCGCCGGACGTGCCTACGGTCGTGCAACCGGTCAAGGCCACCAGGGCCAGGAAAGAAGTTACGGCAATTTTGCTCGATTTCATCGGTTCCCTCACGCTTAATCATTTCGGCAGAGTATTGCCAGCGTAGCGGGCCGTCATGGAGCACGAATACCCGTATGCCGTGGCTGCCACAGGTTGTCACACCCGGACCATAGGCTTGGGGCAACGCAAGGAGGTCCACATGTTCTGCTCTATTGTTCCGCCGTACCTGCTCCGACGGCTCGCCCGGTTGGATGACCGGTCCCTGCTGCCTGTGGCGGAAGCTGCCCAGCGTGCCCTGGCCCGGGATGCTGCCATGCGCCGGAACCGCAACGTCAAACGTGCGCAGATGCCGGCCCTGCCCACCCTCCTGCCGTCGCAGCGAATCCGGGCCACAGGACTGAATCCCACCCGGCAGATCAATGACGCCCAGAACATGGAGCGGCTGCCCGGCATCCGCGTGCGCAGCGAGGGCGACGGCCCGGTGGAAGACGTCGCGGTCAACGAAGCCTACGACGGGTTGGGGTCCACCTTCGAGCTTTTCGCTGACGCGTACCAACGCAATGCGCTGGATGGCCGGGGCGGAATCCTTCGCGCCACCGTCCATTATGGCGAGGACTATGACAACGCGTTCTGGAACGGCACGCGGATGGTTTTCGGCGACGGCGACGGGCGGGTCTTCCAGCGCTTCACCAAATCGCTGTCCGTCATCGGGCATGAACTGACCCACGGCATCACGCAACACACCACCAACCTGGTCTACCAGGGCCAGCCCGGCGCGTTGAACGAGTCGATTTCGGACGTCTTCGCCGCCTTGGTGGAACAGTACAAACTGAGGCACAGTGCAGACCACGCGAGCTGGCTGATCGGCGAAGGCCTGTTCACCGACCAGGTCAGCGGCGACGGCCTGCGCTCGCTGAAGGCACCGGGCACTGCGTACGACGACGACGTGCTCGGCAAGGATCCGCAGCCTGCCACGATGGCGGACTACATCGACACCACGGACGACAACGGGGGAGTGCACCTGAACTCCGGCATCCCCAACCATGCCTTCTACCGGCTGGCCTCGATCCTGGGCGGCAACGCCTGGGAACGCGCCGGCCTGATTTGGTACGACACAATCACCGGTACGGAAGTCGTGGCGGATACGGACTTTGCAGGTTTCGCGGCAGCTACTGAAAGTGCGGCGGAAAGCCGCTACGGTAAGGATTCAGAGGAACTCAAGGCCGTAACGGCGGCCTGGACTGAGGTGGGCGTCTTGGAATGAGGATCAGCGTCAAGCGCACCGGCGGATTCGCGGGTCTGACGAGGCGCTGGGCAGTTGAAGTGGGCCAGCCCGAACTGCGTGACGAGTGGCTGCCCATTATTGAATCCTGCCCTTGGGACGATGTCCCGCAGACGCAGAACCAGCCGGACCGCTACATGTACTGGATCAGCGCCGGCGAGCGTGAGGCCTCCCTCCCCGAGCAAGACGTAACCGGCCCCTGGCGGCAACTGGTGGACCGCACCCTGGAAAGCGCCCGGCAGCAAGAGGGCCGTCGCGCCGAACGCGGTCCCCAGGGCACGGAGGGCTTTTTCCGGGACAAGGATTCCGGAGAGCGTTAACCGACTTCAGGTGGGGACAGCGGCCGCCGTCGAGACAGCTATGGTGAAGAAGCCGGCACCAGCCGCCGGCCAAGCCTGCCTGCAGACGGAAATCAGAGTGCCTAGAACAAACCAACCCCAGATTGCGAATCAGCCTGTATCGAAGGACACCGCGTCCGTTCCCGGACTTCGCCGGCGCCGCCTGATCGTCCTCGCCGGCATCCTGATCATGGCACTGAGCCTCCGTCTCGCGGTCTCGGGTGTTTCACCCGTGCTGGCGGAGATCTCCAAGGAGCTGCCCTTTGGCCCTGCCTCCATCGGCGTTCTCGGTATGCTGCCGACCGCTGCCTTCGCCCTGGCAGGCTTTACGACCCCGGCACTGATCAGAAAACTCGGCATACCCGCGGTCCTGCTCGGTTCGCTGGTGCTGGCCGCGACAGGCCAGATCGGACGGGCGCTGGCCTCCGACGTGCCGCTGTTCCTGGGCTTCTCCGCCGTGACCATGGTGGGTTACGGGCTGGGCAACATCGTCATGCCGCCGCTGGTCAAGCGGTATTTCCCGGACCGTATCGGCCTGGTGACTTCCCTGTACGTGACCCTGCTGGCGGTGAGTACCGCCTTCAGCCCGTTGGTGGCGGTGCCGCTGGCAAACACGTCCGGCTGGCGCTGGTCGATCGGCATCTGGGCTGGTGTGAGCCTGGCGGCGCTCGGGCCGTGGGTGGCCACTTTGCTGGGAGAGCGGGCAACGCGGCGGGCAGAAGCCGTTCAACCCCCGTTGGCCGCAGTGCCCCACGCGAAGGTCCGTGTCTGGTCCTCTCCGGTGGCCTGGGGGCTGGCCATGGTGTTTGCCGGGACGTCCACGAACACTTTCTCGATGTTTACCTGGCTGCCTCCGCTGCTGCTCGACGCGGGGATGAACGCGGCAGAGGGTGGAACCCTGCTGTCCTATTACGCCATCCTTGGCCTGCCGACCAGCCTCCTGGTTCCTTACCTGGCCGCCAGAATGCGCAATCCCTTCCCGCTCGCAGCCCTGTTCGTGCTTTGCTACGCCGGCGGATATGCGGGCCTGCTGCTGTCACCGTCATCGGGCACGATCCTCTGGATCACGCTGGCAGGACTGGGACAGGGAACATTTGCCATGGCCTTGCTGCTGGTCAACCTGCGGACCAGGACCACCGCCGGTTCGGGGGCGCTTTCCGGCTTTGCCCAAGGCATCGGCTACTCCGTTGCCTGCCTTGGGCCGCTGACCTTCGGGCTGCTTAAAGACATCACCGGAACGTGGGCAACATCGTTCGGCCTGCTCGCCGTATCGCTCGTCGTCCTCGTCGTCGGTGCTTTCATTGTCAGCAAACCGCGCTATCTGGAGGACCATCCGCGGGCGTAAGGCATAGGCTGGGTTCGTTGCCGCCAATCCCGGATCTACGAGGAGCGAAGATGAAGTTCAACGATCTGCTGGCAGACGCTTTTGGCCGGATCCAGGAACGGGTCCACGAGGTGCTTGATGGACTGGACCCGGACCAACTGGCCGAACGGCCCGGAGGGACCGGCAACTCGATCGCCTGGCTGATCTGGCATTTGACCCGGATCCAGGACGATCACATTGCCGATGTCGCCGGTGTGGAGCAGCGCTGGACTTCAGGCGGTTGGGCGGAACTGTTCGGCCTTCCGCTGGACACACGTGAAACCGGCTACGGCCACACGTCGGAGCAGGTCAGCGCCGTCACGGTGGAATCCGGAAGCCTGCTGGCCGAGTATTTCGACGCGGTGCACCGCCAAAGCCTCGAGTTCATCGGTTCGCTGACCGAAGACGAGCTGGACCGGATTGTGGATACGCGCTGGGACCCGCACGTTACCCTCGGCGTCCGGCTTGTCAGCGTCATTGACGACTGTTTGGAGCACGCCGGGCAGGCCGCCTATGTTAAAGGAATGGTCCAGCTCCGCGAAGCACGCGGTTAATGCTGGCCGCCTTGTTTGTGTTCGCCCTCACCGGCTACCATTCAAGAAGATAGAACGCACTTCAAAAGTGTCATAACTGCATAATGCCTTCGAATTGCGGCGGGAGAGTCCTGCTGGATGAATGTCAGCGGGCGCCGTAGGAGCAATACCTCCCCAGGAATCTCTCAGGCCCCTGTACCGCCGCAGACAGGCAACTCTGGAAAGCAGTCGACCTTAACGGCTCGGCTCACCGACGGTGCAAGCGGAACTTGGAAAAGTTTCCGCGGAATCTCTCAGGTCCAATACAGAGCGGGGAGGAACCCGATCCACCTGGTACAACCGTGCCAGCCAATAACTGGAGTTCCTTCATGACGGTTCAACCCACCATTGCGACATTTGCCGAGCGCCACATCGGCCCGCGCAACAGCGACGCCGAGACCATGCTCAAGCAGCTTGGCTACACTAGCCTCGAAGACCTGGTCGACACGGCAGTTCCGGCGAACATCCGCCAGAGCGCGCCGCTTGAGTTGCCGGCTGCCCGCAGCGAAGCCGAGGTCCTCGCTGATCTGCGCGCCCTCGCCGCCAAGAACATCACGGCCGTGCAGATGATCGGGCAGGGCTACTATGACACGATTACGCCGCCGGTGATCCGCCGCAATGTGGTGGAATCCCCGGCCTGGTACACCGCCTACACGCCCTACCAGCCGGAAATCTCCCAGGGCCGGCTCGAGGCGCTGCTGAATTTCCAGACCATGGTTTCCGACCTGACCGGCTTGGAAATCGCCAACGCCTCCCTCTTGGACGAAGCCACCGCCGTGGCTGAAGCCGTGCTGCTGATGCGCCGTGCCAACAAGAAGCATGCCGACGGCAAGACCGTCCTGGACGCAGACCTGCTGCCGCAGACCATCGCCATCGTCAAGGGCCGCGCCGAAGCACTGGACTTCGAGATTGAGGTGGCCGACCTCTCCGCTGGGCTGCCCGAGGGCGAGATCTCCGGCATTGTGCTGCAGCAGCCGGGTGTGTCCGGCCATGTGGCCGACCACAGCAAGGTGATCGCGGATGCGAAGGAACGCGGCGCCATGGTCACCGTGGCCGCGGATCTGCTGGCGCTGACTCTGATCACGCCTCCCGGCGAACAGGGCGCGGATATCGCCGTCGGAAATACCCAGCGTTTCGGTGTTCCGCTGTTCTTCGGCGGACCGCACGCCGCCTACATGGCCGTGCACAAGGGCGTGGAGCGCCAGCTGCCCGGCCGCCTCGTGGGAGTCTCCAAGGACAACGCCGGCCTGCCTGCGTACCGCCTGGCACTGCAGACGCGCGAACAGCACATCCGCCGCGAGAAGGCCACGTCCAACATCTGCACCGCGCAGGCGCTGCTGGCCATCGTCGCCGGTATGTACGGCGTCTACCACGGACCGGAAGGCCTGAAGGCGATCGCCCAACGTGCGCACAATCAGACCCGTGCCCTCGCCTCCGTCCTCAAGGGCGCCGGGCTGGAACTGGTCAGCGAGCACTTCTTCGACACCCTGACGGTCAAGGTCCCGGGCAAGGCTGCCGACGTCATCAAGGCCGCTGAGGCCAAGGGCATCAACCTGCGCGTCATCGACGCCGATCACGTGGGCATCTCCACGGGCGAATCGACGACGGCGGAGCACCTGTCTGCTGTCGCAGAGGCATTCGGCGTGGCCGGTGCCGCCGAGGACATCGCGGCGGGCCTATCAGCCGAGCCGGAAGGCTTCGGCCTGGAGCAGGGCATGCAGCGCACCTCTTCCTACATGCAGCATCCGGTCTTCCACAGCCACCGCTCCGAAACCCAGATGCTGCGCTACCTGCGCCGCCTTTCGGACCGCGACCTGGCCCTGGACCGGACCATGATCCCGCTGGGCTCCTGCACCATGAAGCTCAACGCCACGGCCGAGATGGAATCCATGACCTGGCCGGAGTTCGCCTCCATCCACCCCTTTGCTCCGGCGCACCAGACCAAGGGCTGGCGCGAACTGATCGAGGACCTGGAAGCACGCCTGTCCACCATCACCGGCTACGCAGGCGTCTCCATCCAGCCGAACGCCGGATCCCAGGGCGAATACGCCGGGCTGCTGGCCATCCGCCGCTACCACCTGTCCCGCGGCGATGAGCAGCGCAACGTCTGCCTGATTCCGGCCTCGGCCCACGGCACCAACGCGGCCTCGGCTGTGCTCGCAGGCATGAAGGTTGTCGTTGTCGCTACCGCCCAGGACGGCACCATCGACCACAGCGATCTGAACGCCAAGATCGAGCAGCACAAGGACAGCCTGTCCGCCATCATGATCACCTACCCGTCCACGCACGGGGTGTACGACGCCGACGTCCGTGAGGTTTGCGACGCTGTGCATGCGGCCGGCGGCCAGGTCTACATCGACGGCGCCAACCTCAACGCCCTCGTGGGACTGGCGCAGCCGGGCAAGTTCGGTGGCGACGTGTCGCACCTGAACCTGCACAAGACCTTCTGCATCCCGCACGGCGGCGGCGGCCCCGGCGTCGGCCCGGTCGCCGTGGCCGAGCACCTGGTGCCGTTCCTGCCCGGCAACGCCGCACTGGCCGAGCACGAAGGCAAGGGCGTACCGGTGTCCGCTTCCGAGTACGGCTCCGCCGGCGTGCTGCCGATCTCCTGGGCCTACGTGGCCATGATGGGTGGCGAAGGGCTGACCAACGCGACCAAGACCGCACTGCTGGCGGGCAACTACATTGCCTCCCGTCTGAACGAGTACTTCCCCGTGCTGTACACGGGCAACGACGGTCTGGTGGCACATGAGTGCATCTTGGACCTGCGCGAACTCACCGCCAAGTCCGGCGTCACCGCCGAGGATGTTGCCAAGCGCCTGATCGACTTCGGCTTCCACGCCCCGACGCTGTCCTTCCCGGTGGCGGGTACGTTGATGGTCGAGCCGACCGAGTCCGAAGACCTCGCCGAGATCGAGCGCTTCATCGAAGCCATGATCGCCATCCGTGGCGAGATCGACCAGGTCATCAAGGGCGACTTCAGCGTCGAGGAGAGCCCGCTGCGGCTGTCCCCGCACACTGCAGCAGCCGCCATCAGCAGCGACTGGGACCGCAAGTACTCCCGTGAACAGGGCGTCTTCCCGGTGCCGGGTCTGAAGCAGGACAAGTACTTTGCGCCGGTGGGACGCATCGACGGCGCCGCCGGCGACCGTAATCTGGTCTGCTCCTGCCCGCCCATTGAAGAGTTCGCAAACTAGAGGAAGGTTCCAGACCATGAGCGCTGAAACCGCTACGAAGCAGTACACCGCCCTGTATGAAGAGCACCAGAAGCTTGGCGCGTCCTTTACGGACTTCGGCGGCTGGCAGATGCCACTGAAGTACCAGAGCGAACTGGCCGAGCACCACGCTGTGCGCAAGGCCGCGGGCCTGTTCGACCTCTCCCACATGGGCGAGGTCTGGGTTACCGGCCCCGACGCCGGCAAGTTCCTCGACTACGCGCTGGTGAGCCGGCTCTCCGCCGTCGCCGTAGGCAAGGCCAAGTATTCGCTGATCTGCAACGAAGACGGCGGCATCATCGATGACCTCATCAGCTACCGCCGCGCGGAGGACAAGTTCCTGGTGGTGCCGAACGCCGGCAACGCCAAGGCCGTTGCCGAGGCTCTGGCCGAGCGTGCACAGGACTTCGACGTAACGGTGGAGGACGTCACCGCGTCCATCTCGCTGGTGGCTGTCCAGGGGCCCAACTCCGTGGACATCCTGAAGCAGCTGGTGGCCGCGGCCGACCACGCCACGGTGACCGAGATGAAGTACTACGCTGCGGACGAGGTCCATTTCACCGTGAGCGGTGCTCCGCTCAAGCTGCTGCTGGCCCGCACGGGCTACACCGGCGAAGACGGGTTCGAGATCTACGTCCCGAACGAGAACGCCGCTTCGTTGTGGTCCGCCCTCCTGTCGGCAGGCAAGGACTTCGATCTGGTGCCCGCAGGCCTCGCCGCCCGCGATTCGCTGCGGCTGGAAGCCGGCATGCCGCTCTACGGCAACGAGCTGTCCCTGGAAGTCAGCCCGTACGACGCCGGACTCGGCCCGATCGTCGCGCTGAAGAAGGAAGGCGAATTCGTCGGCAGTGCCGCACTCGAAGCCCAGAAGGAACGCGGCTCCAAGCGCAAGCTGGTCGGGCTGAAGGGCCTTGGCCGCCGCGCCGCCCGCTCGCACTACCCGGTCTCCAAGGACGGCCAGGCAGTTGGCGAAGTGACCTCGGGCCAGCCCAGCCCCACGCTCGGCTACCCGGTAGCGCTGGCTTATGTCGATATCGAGCACATCGAACCCGGCACCCGCCTCGACGTTGACCTGCGCGGCAAGCCCGAGCCGTTCGAGGTCGTGGCGCTGCCCTTCTACAAGCGCGACAAGTAAGCAACGCTGCTGCGAAGCTGCCGGCAATAGTCCAGTCGTAAGGCACATCCACCCTTCACCGGTGCGGGCGTGCGTTTACAGATTATTGCCGGCGGCCGCTGTTCTTCCTGATTTTTCCCCTCTTTCGAAAGGTTCTACCCATGAGCACAGTTCTTTCCAACCTGCGTTACTCCGAAGAGCACGAGTGGGTGGATGCTTCCAGCCCGGTCAAGGTCGGCCTCTCGCAGGTCGCCACCGACGCGCTCGGCGACGTGGTCTACATTGACCTGCCCGAGGTCGGCTCCACGATCACCCACGGCGAAACCTGCGGCGAGGTGGAGTCCACCAAGTCCGTCTCCGACATCTACGCACCGGTTTCCGGCGAGATCACCGAGGTCAACCAGGCCGCCATCGACGACCCGGCCCTGCTGAACTCGGATCCGTATGGCAAGGGCTGGCTGTTCACCGTCAACGTTTCGGAAGAGGGCCCCCTGCTCTCGGCCGAGGATTACAGTTCCAAGAACGGCGGCGAGCTGTCCTAACAGCCGCTGGTACCGCCGTCGTTATTCATCGTCTCTAACCGGAAGCGGCAACAGGCCGCCGAAGGGCACTAAGGAGCCAACATGGCTGTAGGCGTATTCGACCTCTTTACCGTGGGCATCGGCCCCTCCAGTTCGCACACCGTCGGTCCGATGCGGGCGGCTGCCGTCTTTGCCGAGGAGCTGGTTTCGACCGGAGTGCTGGACCGCGTGGCCGGACTGCGGGTGGACCTGTACGGGTCCCTTGCAGCTACCGGCCGCGGCCACGGCACCTTCACGGCAGTGATGCTGGGGCTGGAGGGTTTCCAGCCGGAACAGATCCTGCCGGATGAAGTCGAATCCCGTCTCGCAGACATGGCCTCGACCGGCGAGCTGCAGCTCTGCTCGCAGGTTGAGGGCTCGGCCGGTGTGGTTCTGGACTACAAGGTCGAGGACATGGTGCAGCATCCGCTCACCGTGCTGCCGCGGCACACCAACGGGATGAAATTCCAGGTGACCGACGACGCCGGTGCAGTCCTGCACGAGGCGACGTTCTTTTCCGTGGGGGGCGGCTTCATTGTCCGCGACGGCGAGGAAGACGAGGCCGCGCGGGAGCTGGATGCCTCCAAGCAGGAGTTGCCGTACCCCTTCCGGACGGCGGCGGAACTGCTGGAACACTGCCGCAACACCGGCCTGGGTATCAGCGACATCATGATGCTCAACGAGAAGGTCTCGCGTTCCGAGGCGGACATCCGCGCCGGTCTGATTCACATCTGGCAGGTGATGGAGGAATGCAAGGACTCCGCCATCAAGCGCGAAGGCGTCCTGCCCGGGGGACTGAACGTCCGCCGTCGTGCGCCTGACTGGCATGACCGGCTGCGCAAGGAAGACAAGGACCGGGACCACAAGTACTGGCAGGAATGGGTGAACCTCGTCGCACTGGCCGTGAACGAGGAGAACGCTTCCGGCGGGCGGGTGGTCACGGCACCGACCAACGGCGCGGCGGGCATCATTCCCGCGGTCATGTTCTATGCCACGCACTACGCGCCGGGCATGGAGAAGGCAACGCAGGCTGACAAGGAAGACGTCATCGTGAAGTTCCTGCTGGCGGCCGCTGCCGTCGGCGTGCTGTACAAGGAGCAGGCGTCTATCTCCGGTGCCGAAGTCGGTTGCCAGGGCGAAGTGGGTTCCGCTTCCTCCATGGCCGCCGCGGGCCTGGCCGAGGTGATGGGCGGCAGCCCCGCGCAGGTGGAAAACGCTGCCGAGATCGCCATGGAGCACAACCTGGGGCTGACCTGCGATCCGATCGGCGGACTGGTGCAGGTACCGTGCATCGAGCGCAACGCGATCGGTGCGGCCAAGGCCGTGAACGCGGCCAAGATGGCGCTGTGGGGCGACGGCACGCACCGTGTCTCGCTGGACGAGGTCATCATCACCATGCGTGAAACCGGCAAGGACATGAGCTCCAAGTACAAGGAAACCGCGATGGGCGGCCTGGCCGTCAACGTGGTGGAGTGCTAAGAGACCACAGGCAACGCTTGAAATGGATCGGACGGTCGCGGCATTTGCCGCGGCCGTTCAGTCTTTCCTGACGATTTTGATGTTGAAGTCGGCGTGGCCCAGCGCGCCCATCAACCGCAGCCACAGCGGCAGGTACATCTCCATGCCGCGCGCGGATTCCAATCCGCCCAGATCCAGGATGTCCTCGGCGGGCCAGCCCAGTTGATGCAGGAGCCCGGTGACCAGCGCCTTCGCGTCGGCGTCGTCTCCGGCGACGAACACGGTGTGGGATTCCGGCAGCCGGGCCGGGTCCACCATCAGCATGTTGTTGACCGTGTTCAACGTCTTGACCACTTTGGCCACGGGGAAACGGCGCTGCAGTTGTTCGGCCAAGCTGTCGGTGTTGCAGACGAAGAGCGACGGCGGAAACCCGGAGGAAGCGTCCAACGGATTGGAGACATCCATGATGGTCTGGCCCTCACGGGGGCCGGCTGCCTCCAGCGCCCCAAGCGAGGCTGTGCCCTGGGTCGCATTCACGATGATCTGCGCGTGGTTGCCCGCTTCTGCCAGCGGAACCAACGGGATGCCGGGATGGTCTTCGTGCCACGCACCGATCGGCGGCGTACCGGTGGCGGAGGTTTCCGTCCGGGTGAGGGTCTGCGCCGGGTCGCGGGTGCCGAGCAGCACCTCGTGGCCGGCGCTCTCCAAGGCAGCCGACAGTCTGCGGCCAACGGCTCCGGTGCCGATGACGGAGATCTTCATGGCCCAAACGGTAGACCTGCTGGCCGTGGGCGGTCAATGGAATGGTGGGGCCGGCGACGGCGGGCTTTCTGCTGGTGGCCCGGGCATCTGTCCCTCTGAAGGGCGCTGCGGGATTGACACCCGAACTGTGACCAATAGGCTGGTAAGCAAGCTTAGTTTTTGCCTACCGATTGGAGCAGTAATGGGCCAGGACCAGTACACCTTCCAGGATCCGATCAAGCGCTACCCCAGCATCGAGCCGCCTCAGCAGGACCAGCCCGAGCCCGGGCTGGACAAGGAATTGGTGCCCCATACCGACCGCGGCGAAGACACCTACCGCGGAACGGGCAGGTTGAAGGGCCGCAAGGCACTGATCACGGGGTCGGATTCCGGCATCGGTGCGGCGGTGGCAATTGCCTTTGCACGTGAAGGGGCCGACGTCGCCTTGTCCTACCTGCCGGAAGAGGAGGAAGACGCCAAGGTAGTGGCCCGGGTGATCGAAGAGGCCGGCCAGAAAGCGGTCCAGCTGCCGGGTGACCTGACCGATTCAAACACCTGCCGCGAACTGGTCAAGAACGCAGTGGAAGGCCTGGGCGGCCTGGATATCCTGGTCAATAACGCCGGGCGGCAGATCGCCGTCGAGAAGCTTGAAGACCTCAGCGACGAGCAGTTCGACACGACTTTCAAGACCAATATCTATGCATTCTTCTGGATCACCAAGGCGGCCCTGCCGCACCTGCAGCCCGGCTCCAGCATTATTAATACGACGTCGATCCAGGCCTACCAGCCCTCACCGACGCTGATCGACTACGCGGCGACCAAGGGAGCGATCAACAACTTCACCAAGGGCCTGGCCCAGCAGTTGGCGCCGCGCGGCATCCGGGTGAATGCTGTTGCCCCGGGACCGTTCTGGACTCCGCTGCAGGTGAGCGACGGGCAGCCGAAGGAAGCCCTGCCGAAGTTCGGCAAGTCCACGCCGATCGGCCGGGCCGGCCAGCCTACCGAGCTCGCCCCGGCCTATGTGTTCCTGGCGTCGTCGGAATCCAGTTACGTGATGGGCGAGACGCTGAACGTCAACGGCGGTTCGCCCTCGCCGTGACCGGCGGAGTGCGGGCTAGTAGGTGCTGAGGTACTGGGCGGCCTCGGTCAGGCCGAGCTGCTCGCCGAACTGCACCATGGCCAGGACGGCGCCGACCATGAGGGCGCCGAGTCCGGCACATGCCGCGGTCATGATGCCAAGAACCTTGCGGTCCTCCGAGGTTAGGCCCGTCCGGTCCGCCGGCAAAGCCAGGTCCGCGGCGATGAGGTTCGGGGCACGGTCCACGGTGCCGTCATCCAGAACGGCTACCACCGAGTTTGACTGGCGGTCCAGCCGCATGGACGTGATGTTGCGACCGTGCCGGGCCAGCAGGATATCGTGACCGACGCGCTGACGAGTGCGAAGCATTTTTCCTCCGTGGAAATAGGGTGCCTGAACAGGCGTGAAATGAAGTGTGAAGTAGGCGGGCTTACACGATCCGTGGCCCTGATTCAATTTTAGTTAAGGTCGCCTGACACAACTGACCAAAACGAGGTGAATCCGGCCACCACAGCGGGTGAAGTTGGCCTCACGGGACCGTGACCTCGGCCATCAAATGACGGGCCGAACGCGGGTTCCGACGGAGCCATCACCAAACGCGGCCGCGTGGGCGCGCGGCGGTTGCCTAGGAAACGATGTCCCGCCGGTCCTGGAGTGGCCGTGGAGCTACGGCGGAAGCTGGCGGCCTGTTAGGCATCGGAGGCCGCCGCACCGGGAGGGACGTGCGGGCGGATACAGGTCCTGCCTGCCCGGCGGCGGGAGTCTGTATCGAAGCGGCTTCTGCACGGGGGAGCTGGCCGGCGCCTGCCAGGGCAGCATTCCTGCGTTGGAGGGCCGGCATCTTGCGTTCGGCGAAACTCCGGCACGTGCCCGTTGCCCGTCGCGCCCACCGGGCAGCCGGCCGGACGACTCTCGGGACAAGCCATCCCGTGCTGGCAAGAAGTCCGGCGCGGAGACCGGGCAACCGCGCGGAAATGTAGGCGCGAACCGCGTGCAACGATAAACCACCGAGCCGTGACCAGCCGGGGGAAGGAACCGTACGGGTCTTGCTGTGGACCTGACGCAGCACAAAGGCGACAGCCCCGCTCGCGCGCTCTTGCATGCTTCCGTAGGCGGCCTCGCGCTGGGACTTGTCCGGCCAGTTGGCAAGAAGGACCATGATGGCTGTCAGGGCAACGAGCAGGGACACCAGGACGAGCACGGCGCCGCCGTAGAAGACGACGACCATTGCTTTGGGTGATTCGAAAATGGCGGCGATGAACCCGGCGCTGCCGAGCAGGAGCCAGAGCCAGAATGCCCCGACGGCAAGCAGCGCGACGCCGGCACGTTTGAACTGCCGCAGCGCCTCGCGGGCACGCCACGATTCGTCAGCCTCCACGTAACCTTCCCCCAACTCAGGCCCCTTATCGAGGCCGCCCAGGTTGATCATAGTTGGGCCAGCGTGATAACTGCGGCAGAATCGCAGTGGCGTGCCCGTGTGTCGTACGTCCCCGTCCCGAATGTTTCTGCTAGGCGGCGCCTTGAAGGAATCATCAGCAATCATTCAGGCGCCACACAGACTCTGCCTATGGGAACCAGCTAAAGTAGATGCTCCGCCCAGGAAAGGAGTCACCGCCCATGCCCGCACGCCATCACCAATCCGCGCCGTTGAGAATCGCGTTGATTGGTATTGACGGCGCCGGAAAAACGACGGCGGCGCGTTACCTGGCGGACCAGCTCACCTTGGGTGGGGCGCAGGTTCGGCTGTGCCGGAACCCGGGCGGGCGCAGGACACTGGACACTGTTGCCCGCCGGTTTGGTAGCAGCGCGGAAAAGCTGCTCGGCGCCCGGTTGCTCAGCCACTATGAAACGGTGGTCCGGGCCTTCGCTTTGCTTGGCAGCCTCGCCTCAAAAGCTCCTGCCGACGTCGAAATCCACGACCGGTACCTGTACTGCCAGTTGGCAGCGAACGCGAAACGCGGGGTGGAGCCCGGACTCTTGCTGCGCCTGCTCCGGAAGTTCGTGCCCCAGCCGGACTTCGTGCTGTACTTCGAGATTTCTCCCGCCCGCGCACTGGAGCGCATCCAGGTCCGCGGCACCGATACCGAAACGCTGGAAGACCTGCGCGACCTGGACACGGCCTACCGCAGCTTGGCGGACTTCGGCAGCTTCCGCCTCGTGCAGGCCGACGGGCCGGTGCGGGACATCCACCGCCAGATCGAGGCGATCTGCGGGCCTGCCCTCGCGGCCGGGCAAGAGGCCACGGCTCCCGCCAGCTGATCCTGAGCGCCGGAAGCAGTCCGCTGCGGGTCGGAGCGGGGCCGCGGGCGCGATAACCTGCAAAGGAGCAGATAAGGCTCCAGTCGAGCAGGAGACCAAGTACCTATGACCAAGCAGCCCACCGGCGCCTTACTGTTTGTCCTCAGTTGCGCCATGGGCGTGGGCCCGTTGCTGAATTACGGGCTGAGCGCCACGAGCCCGCTGATTATCACTGATCTGGGCATCAGCGAGTCACAGTTCGGTCTGCTGGCAACGGCAATCTTCGCCAGCGCCGCCGTCTGCAGCATGTGGCTGGGCCGGCTCAGCGACCGCATTTCCAACCGCGCGCAGCTGATCCTGATCTTCGCCGGTACCGCGGTAGCCCTAGTGATAGCCTCGCTGGCGCACCACTACTTCGTTCTGCTCGTTGCCGCGCTGCTCGCCGGTCCCGCCCAGGCCATCTCGAACCCGACCACCAACCGCATCATCATCCACCACGTGGCGGCGACCAAACGTCCCGGCTGGATCGGCGTGAAACAGTCCGGCGTGCAGGGCAGCCAGCTTTTCGCCGGCCTGTTCTTCCCGCCGGTCGCGCTCTGGCTGGGGTGGCAAGGAGCCACCGCACTTGCCGCAGTCGTCGCCGTCGGGCTGTTGCTGTACGGCCTGCGGCACCTGCCCGAGGAAAAACCAATAACGACGGCGGCTCCCGGCCGCGCAGCTGCCCCGCCGGCTGCGGTAGAAGCCAAGGGATATCCGCTGGCCGTCTGGCTGTTTGCCGGTTACGCACTGCTGACCGGGCTCGGCATGCAGGCCACCAATGTGTACCTGCCGCTGTTCACCGTCCGCGAGCTGGACTTCTCGCTGCTCCTTGGTGGGCTTGCCGCAGGTGTCTCCGGCGTGGTCGGCGTGACATCGCGCATTCTGTGGGGGCGCGAGATGGCCAAGGGCAGACGGGCATCAACCCTCCTGATCCTGCTGGGGCTTGGCGCGCTGCTCGGTGCGGCGGCGCTGCTGGGGGCCGGCGAATTGGGCAGTCCGCTGTTGCTCTGGCTTGGAGTCGCGCTGCACGGAGCCACCGTGCTGGGGACCAACGTGGTGGTGATGGCCGGCGTTATGAAGGTGGTGCCGGCGGCACGCGTAGGCTCTGCTTCCGGCGTGGTCTCGATGGGAATGTATGCCGGGTTTGCGGCGGGCCCGCTGCTGATGGGACTGCTGCTGGAGGGCAGCGGCACCTTCCGACCGGGCTGGATTCTGGTCGGTGCCGGTTACCTGCTCTGCGTCCTGCTGGCCCTGGTGCTGCGGCGCCACGGCAACCGCCACGGCGTCCCGAAGTAACGGCCAGGTAACACTCCCGCGGTTCCGTCGGGCAGCCGGTCGGACGGTAATTGACAAGTCAAACGTCACTGCTAAGTTCTTGGGTAAGTTTACTTTCTGAATTGGAAAGCATGCTGTCCATCATGAAGGAGCATCCGATGACGCAACGGCAGGATATCCATGAGCTGCAGGACGCTACGGCGTGGGACAGCAAGGACCACAAGCTGGGTTTGGTGGGACAGGTCCACCGCGACAAGGACACGGGCCGGCTGGCATGGATCACGGTGTCGCTGGGGCTGCTGGAAACGCGCGAACACTTCATCCCGCTCGCGGGGGCGAGAGTTGAAGGCACAAATGTCCACGTGGCCTACGACCACGACACCATTAAGGACTCGCCGCACATCGACATCGAACCGGAAATGGGTCTCTCTCCCGACGACGAGGCGAAGCTGAGCCGCTACTACGGCCTCTAACACCGCAGTGCAGGGCTTCCAGCAGGTCTTCTCAAAGGAGAGAGGCGTATGAAAAAAACATTACGTACCACTGCCCCCTTCGCCGCCGCGGCCGCAGCGGTGCTCACGCTGAGCGCCTGTGCCACCGGCACCGGCGGCGCAGAAACGGAGACCGACGCGGACTTCGGCGCGGACACGGAGGTCGCCGGCGAGCTGAGCGTCATGGGCTTTGGCGCCAGCGACGACGTCGCCGAAACCCGTCTGGAGGCAACCAAGGAAGCGATGCCGGAGGTCGAGGTGGGCTTGGTCGAAGGCGATCTGGACATTCAGCAATTCCTCTCGGCGGTGGCTTCCGGGCAGCCGCCCGAACTGATCTACGCGAACAGGGACCAGCTGGGCACGTTTGCTTCCCGCGGCGCGATCATCCCGCTGAACAGCTGCATTGACGGCGAGGCAATCGCCATTGAGGACTTCCGTGAGCCGGCCATCGGGCAGGTGACCTTCGAGGACCGGATCTACGGCGTTCCGGAGTTCAATCAGGTCCAGATCATCATGGCCAATGCCGGACTGCTCAGCGACGCCGGGGTCTCGCTATCCGACGTCGATGGTTCGGACTGGAACAAGGTCACCGAGGCCTCCGCCAAACTTTCCAAGAACGACGGCGGCAAGCTCTCGGTCATCGGGTTTGACAGCAAACTGCCGGAATTCCTGCCCCTATGGGCCAAAGCCAACGGCGCGGATCTGATCTCGGAAGACGGCCGTACTGCCCAGCTGGATGACCCGAAGGTGGTTCAGGCGCTGGAGTTCGCCGTCGGTATTTACGATGACCAGGGCGGGTTCAGCGCCGTCAAGTCCTTCCGTGATTCAGCGGACTTCTTCGGCGCCGGGAACCAGTTCGCCAGCGATAGCCTCGGCGCAATGCCGATGGAGCAGTGGTACGTCAACATCCTCAATGACGTTTCCCCGGACGCTTCCCTCGCCTTCACTACGGTCAAATCCAAGGAAGGGCAGCCGATCAGCTTCGCCAGCGGTTCTGCCTGGGCCATTCCGGCCGGCAGCGCCAATCCCGAAGCGGCCTGCCGCTTCATCAAGACGATGACCGCTACGGACATCTGGATGAAGGCTGCCCAGGCCCGCTCCGACGCACGCGCGGAAGAAGGCAAGCCCTTCACCGGACTGTTCACGGGCAATGCCGCCGCCGACGAGAAAATCAAGGCGGAGTTCGTCAAGCCCGCGGACGAAGCCAAGTGGGATGACGCCATCAACGCCTCCTATGAGGCCAACGAGAATTCTTTCTCGCTGCCGGCCAACCCGGCGGACGCCGAGTTCAAGACCGCGTGGCTGGATGCAGTGAACCGCGTGCTTAACGGGCAGGCGGAACCGGCCGAATCCCTGCAGCAGGCGCAGGAAGAAGCACAGACTGCCCTCGACGCCGCATGGGAGCAATGGGACCAGAAAGAGTAGCGGGAATATCTAAATGACAGCCACTCCGCTTCGGCCCGCCACCCGGGCCAAGCAGCGGTTGCGGCCGGCACAGCGGCGCAACCGCCGTCGGAACCTCCGGTCGGCCCTGCTGTTCATCAGCCCGTGGATCATCGGGTTTCTGGTCTTCACCCTGTGGCCGGTGCTCTACAGCGGCTATTTGTCGCTGACCGACTATGACGTCATTAACGACCCGAACTACGTGGGGCTGGACAACTTCCGCCAGCTCCTGGCGGACCCGAAGATCAGCCTCTCGTTGTGGAACACCTTCATTTACACGGTGTTTTCCGTGCCGGTCCACATCATCGTGTCGCTGCTGCTGGCCATGCTGCTGAACCGGATCTCCGGCCGGGCTTCGGGATTCTTCCGCACGGTGTTCTACCTGCCCAAGATGACGCCGCCGGTGGCCATCGGCATCCTCCTGCTGCTGCTCTTCAACGGGCAGAACGGACTGGTGAATACCGTACTGGGCTGGTTCGGCATCAACGGACCGGCCTGGACCACTGATCCGGCCTGGATCCAGCCCGGCCTGATCATCATGAGCCTGTGGACGCTCGGGGCATCCACCATCATCCTGCTGGCCGCACTGCAGAACGTCCCGCAGGAACTCTACGATTCGGCCCGGGTGGACGGCGCCAACAGCTGGCAAACCACGTGGAAGATTACCCTGCCGATGATCAGCGGGAGCCTCTTTTTCCTGACCATCGTCAACACCATTGCCGCGTTCCAGACGTTTACCGAGGCCTATACGGCGTACTTCGGTTCGGGCAATTCCACGTATTCCAACGACGCTGCACTGTTCTACGCCATCTATCTCTTCCAGCAAGGCTTCGAATTCCTGCACATGGGCTACGCCTCCGCGATGGCCTGGGTGCTCTTTGTTATCGTGCTGGCGGTAACGGTTGTCCAGATGGTGGTGGGCAAACGCATGGTGTACTACGAAGGGGGCCAGTGATGGCCCGGACCCGGCTGGAACGGCTCCAGCCTGTCCCGCCGCCGGCAATTGACAGGGACGAGGAAGCCGGGGAACACACACGCCAGCGGAGGCCGCGCCGCCGCGGTAACCCGCTGGCCCGGATCCTGACCTGGGCGGCGCTGGGCATTGCGACCGTGCTCTTCACCTATCCGCTGCTGTGGCTAATCAGCGCGTCCTTCAAGCCACGTTCGGACGTCTTCGATAACAAGCTCATTCCGGAAACCTTCACTTTCGAAAACTACCTGACGGTCTGGCAGGAGGCGCCGCTGGCCCTGTGGCTGGCCAATACCGCCATTGTCACGGTGCTCTCCGCCGTGCTGGTGACCCTTTCCAGCGCCATGGTGGCCTGGGGCTTCGCCTACTTCCGGTTCCGTGGACGCAATGCACTGTTCGGCCTCGTGCTGGCCACCATGATGCTGCCCGGCGCCGTGACCATGATCCCCACCTTCCTGATCTGGAACGGGCTGGGGCAGGTGGGGACGCTGACTCCGCTGTGGGCCGGCAACCTGTTCGGCAGCGCCTTCTACATCTTCCTGCTGCGGCAGTTCTTCCTGGGCCTGCCGCGGGAATTGTTCGAAGCGGCCCGCGTGGACGGCGCCAACAACTGGCATATGTTCAGCAGGATCGCGCTGCCGCTGTGCAAGCCGGCGTTGATCGTGACACTGTTGTTCGAGTTCCAGGCGGCCTGGACCGACCTGATGCGGCCGCTCATCTATCTGCGCGACTCGTCCACGTTCACAGTGCCGCGCGGCCTGAAGGCGCTGCTGGATCAATTCGGATTTGGCGGCAACTGGCACTGGGAGATCGTGGTGACCGCCAGCGTGATCACCACGGTGCCGATGATCATTCTGTTCTTCCTCGGCCAGAAGCACTTCGTCAAAGGCATCGCCACCACCGGTAACAAGGGCTGATGTTGCCACACCGGCGCACATGAAGGGGAGCTATGAAACGACGGGGGCTTGGGAAATCCGGACTGTCAGTGTCCGAAATCAGTTTTGGTGCCGGCGGCTACTGGGGCATGAAGGCTTTTGACGAACGGCAGGCCGCACGTCTGGTGGAGCAAGCCCTCGACGGCGGCGTCAACCTTTTCGATACCGGCCCCAACTACAGCCGCGGCAACGCCGAGGTGCGCCTCGGCCGCATTCTCAAGGGCCGGGGGCGGGACCTCGTCATTTCCACCAAGGTCGGCTCCCTGTGGGCCGGCGGCCGGAACGTGAAGGACTTCTCGCCGCGCGCCCTTGACCAGAGCCTGCAGGAGAGTCTCAGGCGGCTGCAACTGGAGCACCTGCCCCTGCTGCACTTCCACGGCTATCCCCACCCTGCCGATCCCGCCATCGAAACGGTCCTCAAGCTCAAGGACAAGGGCATGATCGGAGCGCTGGGCCTGTCTACGGGAGCGGGTGGCGCGAAACGGGCGCTGAAGCTTGGCATCTTCGAGGCCTTGATGCTCGAATACAACCTCCTTGACCGTTCTATGGAGCCGCTCATGGCCAGGGCGGGGGAGGCGGGCGTAGGGATTATGGTCAAGTCCCCGCTGGCCCAGACTTTGTACTCGCGGAGCATCTTCAAGCTGACGACGCCCAGCGACGTGTGGTATCTGGCCCGTGCCCTGAAGAACCACCGGCCGAAGTTCATCCATGGTAGGAAGTTCCGGTTTATCAACGACGTCGAAGGGCTCGAAGCCAGTGAGATAGCCCTGGCCTTCGTGCTCAACAACAAGAACGTTACCAGCGCCGTCGTGGGCACCGTCAGGCCTGAGCACCTGAAGACCAATCTCGGAGCGGCGGAACTCGAGCTCCCGGAGCAACTGCTGCCGCGGATCGAGGAGGCCGGATCCCGAGGAGTTCGTGCTGGCTCCACCGGCGCCTAAAAGTGGACGCCGTCAGGCAATATAGGCGGCGGCAGTCCAGAGCTGGAAGACAGCGTAGGCACGCAAGGGACGCCAGGCTTCGCCGTGGGCGCGGACCTCTTGGACTGAGCTGGCACCGAGGGCACGTTTGAGTACCAGATCGCCCTCCGGATAGGCATTTCGGTCTCTGAGCGCACGCATGGCCAGATAGTCCACGGTCCAGGGGCCGATGCCGGGCAGCGCGAGCAGGCGCCGGCGGATCCCGGCATGGTCGCCTTCCGGATCAATGGCCAGGCCGTCGGCACAGGCTACTGCCAGGGCGTGGATTGTGCGCGAGCGGGCTCCGGTGAGTCCGACTGCCTGCTGGATTCGTTCGGCTCCGGCACCTGCCAAGGTGGATGGGGTCGGGAAGAGGTACAGGCCGGCGGGTCCGGGACTGCCGAAAGCGCTGACGAGCCTGCCCGCAAAGGTCCGTGCGGCCGCAAGCGAGACCTGCTGGCCGAGGACGGTGCAGGCGGCTCCTTCGAAGCCGTCCAGGTAACCGGGAATCCGAAGGCCCGGACGTGCTGCGAGGAGCGGACCGACCAGCGGATCTTGCCCCAGTACGCCGCGGACCGTTTCCGGGTCCGTGTCCAGATCAAGCCAGCGCCGCACCGCCGTCGTTATTTCGGCATTCGTGGCGGGATCAACTGATTCCAGCACCAGCGACGGAGCGCCGGGGCCCAAGCGCACAGTGCCGACGACCGGGCCGGACGATGTGGCGAAGAGCCGCGTGTGGGTGCCGGCGGCGAGGTCCGTTGTTTCGAGGCCCGGCACGGCATGGGCGGCCAGGGCCGCCAGCGCCGCACCGGCGTCGTACGGAGGCAGGACCTCCAGCGCGACCTCCACCTAGCGGGCTTTGACCGCCAGCACGGGGCAGTCGACGGTGAGCAGGATTTCCTGGGCGGTACTGCCCATGATGAGTTTGCCGACCGGGGTGCGCTTGCGCAGGCCGATGACCAGCAACGATGCCGGCAGGCTCTCGGCGAGTTCCTGGATCTCCTCGACGGCGTCTTTGCCACGGACAAACTGCTTGAATTCGGCGTCCAGGCCGGAATTGTTCAGCTCGCGGGTGACCCATTCGGCGTCGTGCGTATCTGCCAGCGAGGAATCTTTATGCGGGCCCCCGGGGCTGGCATTAACAACGACCAGCTTCTCGTTCTGGGCGGTGGCCATCTGGATACCTTTGGATAGAGCGGCACGGCCTTCCGGACGCGGCGCGTAGGCGACAAGTATGGTCACGACTTCTCCTTCGAACAGCACGTGTCAACGTCTTGCCCGGGCGGCATCGTTGCCGGCCGGCAGATGCAGGCGCGGACACCGGCATCTGCAATCATTGTGGCACGGGGCTGTCAGGTCCGTGATTCGGCGGAAAATTGTGACAGTTCCGCAATCCGGAGCCGTAGGTGCGGAAGCTCGGTGCGGTCCTTCCGTTTGCGTGGAAGGCGGCTTTTCAGCCCCATATTCCGGAACTGCCGCGCCGGTGGCTGTCCACCAGGTGGGTGTCGATCATGCCGATGGCTTCCATCAGCGCGAACATGGTGGTGGGGCCGACAAAGACGAACCCGCGCTTGCGCAAGGCCTTGGACAAGGCGATGGACTCCGTGGACGTGGTCGGGACCTGCTCCAGGCTTTGGGGTGCCGGAGTGGCGTCCGGTTTGAAAGACCAGACGAACTCGTCCAGCCCGCCGTCCTCGCGCAGGGCGATGGTCGCCTTGGCATTGGTGATCGCGGCGGTGATCTTCGCGCGGTTGCGCACAATCCCGGCGTTCTGCATCAGGCGCTCGACATCGGCGTCGGTGAAAGCGGCAACCGTGTCCGGCTGGAAGTCTTTGAAGGCCTCGCGGAAGGCGGGACGCTTGCGCAGGATGGTGGCCCAGGACAGCCCGGCCTGGAATCCTTCCAGACTGATCCGTTCGTAGATGGCCTGCTCGCCGTGGACAGGCATGCCCCATTCGGTGTCGTAATACTCGCGCAGCATCGGGTCCACGGCGGCCCACGCCGGCCGAGCCAGACCGTCTTCGCAAAGCACGACGCCGGAAGTTAGTTTTTCCATGGGTTCGATTGTCTCCTGCCGGTCCGGGTGCCCGTCAGGCCAAGCCGGTGACGCGCATTGTGAGGTTCAGCCGGCCCGACGCCAGTCCGCAGGCCGGATCGGCGGTGCCGGGGTAAATCTTGGGTACACCGTGGTAGGCGAAGCGGCTGGGGCCGCCGAAGACAAACAGGTCTCCGGAGCGGAGCCTGAGATCGGTGTACGGTTTGGTGCGGGTCTGCGTGTTGCCGAAGCGGAAGAGACAGTCGTCTCCGACGCTGAGGGAGACCACGGGCAGGTCCGTTTTCTCGTCCTTGTCCTGGTGCATGCCCATTTTGGCGGTATCAGCGTAGAAGTTGATGAGCGCCGTGTCGGGTTTGTAGGCCGCCGCCGCGGACTCCGCCACCTCAGGACCGTAGGCGTCGATCAGTGCCCTGCGTCCCCACCCGGCCAGCCACTCGGGAAACTCAAGCACCCGGCCGCCACCGGCATCCTCGGCCACGCGGGAATACTTGTAGGGCTGCCAGTGCCACCCCAGGCACACGGTTTGAACGCTCATCTCATGCCCGCCTGGCAGCTTGGCGGCCCGGAAGGGCACCGGACCGCGTCCCCACGTGCGGCAGGCATCCACCAGTTCGGCCTGCTGTTCCAGGCTGAGCCAGCCGGGCACATGGACGGCGCCGGGAGCGACCTCCACTGGTTCGGCCGGAACAGGATCGAAGAGGGCGTTCAAGCGGCTGCCTCCAGCGTGAGCAGGATCTGTTTGGCTTCGGTGCCGCCCAAATAGCCGCCGAAGCTGCCGTCGGAGCGGACCACCCGATGGCAGGGAACTACGACAGGTAAGGGATTGGTGCCGCAGGCGGTGCCGACCGCGCGCACGGCCTTGGGGTTGCCGGCGGCTGCGGCGACCTGGGCGTAGCTTTCGGTCTGGCCATAGGCGATCTGCGGCAGGTGGGCGAGCACCTCGCGGCGGAACCCTTTGGCCAGCCGCCAGTCCAGCGGCAGTTCGAACGCTCGGCGGTGCCCCGCGAAGTACTCGTCCAGTTGGCGCACCGCGGCCTCCAGCCGGGCGGGGGAGTACAGGATGCGGGGGCTGATTCTGTCCGCTAGCTGCTCCAGCACGGTGTCGTGGTTTTCCCGGTCGAAGGCGACACGGACCAGGCCCTGGTCGGTGGCGGCAAGCAGCAGTTTGCCGATGGGAGTGTCCAGGGTTGTGTAGGACAAGTCCAGCAAACCGGCTTCGGCGGCAGCGGCCGCCAGCCGCGTCCGCAGTGCGAGGAGCGTGGCAGGATCAACGGCCCGCAACGGGGCCGGCAGGGCGGCGGACTCCGGTTCAACGGTGTTCATCGGGCCCCTCCTTTCGGAACGGAAATGCAGGTGGAAGCCGGCACTGAACCGACCGGAACGGGAACCGGAGCCACGGACGCTGCGTCCGGGGCCAAATAGATCCGCCGCAGGTTCTTGATACCGTCCGAGGCCGCACGCCGGACTGCTTCCGGAGTTGAACCGGTGATGGCGGCAACCTCCCGGTGGGGCAGGCCGGCCAGATAGTGGTACGCGATGGCCTCCCGCTGCCGGTCCGGAAGCGACTTGACCGCATCCCACAGATCTTGGTCTGCTTCCGGCGGGTCGGCGGAAGGACGTTCGGGCAGCTCTTCCACCGGCACCGGATTGCGCGCCCGTTTCCGGGTGACATCAATGGCTTTGCGGTGCGCGATGGTCACCAGCCATGCCTCCGTATTGGCCGCTTCGGGCAGCTCCGGGTAGGCCTTGAGGGCGGACAGGAACGTTTCGGACCAGGCATCCTCGGCCTCGTCCGGTCCCAGTACGGCGCGGCAGACCCGCAGGACCATCGCGCCGTGCTCGGTGACGAGCTGCTCGAAGGGTTTCATGCTGTGTAAACGCTGCCGGAGTTCATGATGTGAGGTTACGTCCTAGAAAAGTTTGGCGGTTTTGATTTCCACAGGCTCCTCCAGCTCAAGCAGGAACCTTTTGCGCTCAAGTCCGCCGGCATAACCCACCAGCCGACCGTCTGCTCCCACAACCCGGTGGCACGGCACAATAATCGAGATCGGGTTGCGGCCATTGGCGTTGCCGACGGCCTGGGCAAGATGAGCGTCACCGAGTTCCCGGGCGAGCTGGCCGTACGAGCGGGTCTGGCCGTAAGGAATCCGCCGGAGCAAATCCCACACTTTCTGCTGGAACGCGTCGCCCTTGGGATTCAGCGGCAGGTCGAACTCGGTGCGCTTGCAGGCAAAATATTCCGACAGCTGGCGTTTGGCTTCGACAAACTCCGCGTCCACGCGGGGACCGAAGGCTTCGGCATCCGGCATCCGCTTGTGGGCGGGAAAATATGCGCCGGTCAGGGACCCGTCGACTGCCACGAGGGTGAGCTCGCCGATGGGTGTATCGATGACGGAATGCACTGCGGGCATGGGATCGCTCCTTCCACAACGCCATTATCTCCGATACGCAAACGTGCGGCCCGACGTTTGTGTGAGGTCAGGAACGACTGCGATAAATACGTAACGCGATTGTTTCTTATTCAATCGAAGCATAGGCTACCCTTACTTTTGTTCGTTACCTCTGAGCCGAGGAGTCCCATCGTGGCCCTTTCCCGTGTCCGCGGCATGCTTGCCGCAGCCGCCGTCGTTCTTCTGTCCGTATCCGCCTGTTCCACCGGTCCCGCCGATGGTTCCACAGGGGGTGAAACCGCCGCAGGGTCTTCGGACGCCTTCCCGGTGACCATTGAGCATGCCTTCGGCGAGACCGTCATCGAAGAGCAGCCCGAACGCGTGGCCACGGTTTCCTGGGTGAACGACGACGTGGCACTGTCGCTCGGCGTCGTCCCCGTCGGAATGCCTGCAGTCGAGTGGGGCGGTAACGATAACAAGTCCACGCCGTGGAAGGATGCCAAGCTGGAGGAGCTCGGGGCTCCCCTTGGTTCCGAGAAGGCCCCGAAGCTGTACTCCGAGGCCGACGGCATCGCCTTTGACGAGATTGCCGCGCTGACCCCGGATGTCATTCTGGCCGCGTACTCCGGCCTGACCCAGGAAGACTATGACACCCTGAGCAAGATCGCTCCGGTGGTGGCCTACCCGGAACTGGCCTACGGCACGGACTGGCAGGATTCGACGATGATGATCGGCGAGGCGCTGGGCAAGACCGAGGAAGCCAAGAAGCTGGTCGCCGAGACCGAGCAGACGATCGATGCCAAGGCGTCCGAGTACCCGCAGTTGGCCGGCAAGTCGTTTATCTACGGCAATCTGGAGCCTGCCAAGGGCGACGGCGTCAACGTCTACACGATGAACGACAACCGTCCGAAGTTCCTCACCAGCATCGGCATGAAGCAGGCTGACGTCGTCACCGAAGGCACCAGCGACTCCGGTGAGTTCTTCATCCCGTGGTCCGCAGAAAAGGCCAACGAGCTCGAATCGGACATTTTCGTCACTTGGGTACCCGATGCCAAGACCAAGCAGCAGGTCATCGAGGATCCGCTGCTGAGCCAGATTCCCGCCGTCGAAAATGACGCGTTGGTTGCCGATTCGGACAACACCCTGACGCTGTCCATCTCCGCCGCCTCTCCGCTGAGCCTGCCGTGGGCACTGGATGAGTTCCTGCCGATGCTCGGCGAAGCTGCCGACGCAGCGGAAGCCGCGAACGCCAAATAATCCCGCTACACATAGCAGCATAAGGGCGCCCGGTCTGACCGGGCGCCCTTATGCTGTCCATCACATAGTCTTGTTGTGCCCGGATGCGGGCGGAGGTATCTGTAGGCATAGGCACGACCAGCGGGGTGGGGCAGTGGTGGATACGGTCAGCGGAGCGCGGCGGGCGTTGTCGGGCGGCATGCTCATCACCGGCGTGCTGCTGGTCGCTGCCAATCTGCGGCCGGTCCTCACCAGCGTCGGACCGCTGCTGGACCAGATCGGGGCGGACACCGGCCTGGGCGCTGCGGCGCTGGGCCTGCTGGCTGCCGTCCCGCTGCTGGCCTTCGGCGTCATCTCCCCGCTGGCCCACGGGATAAGCGAGAAGTTCGGGGTGGAGCGTACCGTTTTCACCGCGCTCCTGCTGCTCATCGCGGGTACCTTCCTGCGGCCGGCCCCCGGCAGTATCGTCAATCTCTGGCTGGGAACGTTCATTATCGGCGCGGCCATCGCCGTCGGCAATGTGCTGCTGCCTGCGATCCTCAAGCGGGACTTCCCGGACAAGATGGCCACGCTCACCGGCGCCTATTCCGCTGTGCTCGGCGGCATTGCCTCGCTCGGCGCGGGGCTCTCGGTGCCGCTCTCACTGCTTCCAATTAACGACGGCGAACCGGCCGGCTGGCGCTTTGCGCTCGCCATCTACGTGGTGCTGTCTGTTCCTGCCGTGCTGGCCTGGCTGCCACGGCTGCGGGTCCGCGCCAGCTCGGCCCAGGCCCAACTCAATGCCGCAGTGCCGGCACCCGTCCGCGGGTCCGTGTGGAAATCCGGCGTCGCCTGGCAGGTCACGTTGTATATGGGGCTGCAATCCATGGCGTTCTACATTCTGATCACCTGGCTGCCCACGCTGGAACGCTCGCACGGACGCGGGGACGTCGCCTCCGGATGGGACCTGATGATGTTCCAGCTGATCGGCATCGTCTCCAGCCTGCTGACCCCGCTGATCCTGAAGGGGAAGGACCAGCGGTTCCCGGCCGCGTTGCCCCCGCTGCTGATTGTTGCCGGCGTGCTGGGCATCCTGCTCCTGCCCGGCGCCATGCTGCTGTGGGTGCTGGTGGCCGGGTTCGGCTGCGGCAGCTCGCTGGTGACGGCCTTGGCGCTGTTCGGCCTGCGCACCCGCACGCACCGGGAAGCCAGCGCACTCTCCGGGATGGCCCAGTCGATCGGCTACCTGCTGGCGGCCGCCGGGCCTCCGCTCTTCGGCGGACTGTTCGCAGCCACCGGCCGGTGGGAGGCTTCGCTGATCCTGCTGTGCGTGGTTTCCGCCGCGCAGGCAGTGACCGGCCTGTTCGCCGGCAGGGACAGGTTCGCTTTCGCCGGCTGAACCGGGCTCCGGGATCCGCTGGGGCCCCGGCGGCCGGTCAGGCTACCGGGACCCGGCGCGGCTTGCTCAGCCGGCCCCGATAATCAGCAGGGTCGCGGAGAACACCAGTCCGGAAGCGATCAGCGTGATAACGGTGTAACCGAGGATGTCCCGCATTTTCAGCCCGGCTATGGCAAGCAGCGGCAGCGCCCAGAACGGCTGGATCATGTTGGTCCACTGGTCGCCGTAGGACACGGCCATGATGGCTACCGCCGGATCCACGTCGAGCCGGGCAGCGGCGTCGAGCATGATGGGTCCCTGGACCGCGAACTGGCCGCCGCCGGAGGGGACGAAGAAGTTCACCAGCCCGGCGGAGAGCAGGGCGAGGAAGCCGAAGGTCTGCGGGGTGGAAACGTTCACGAAGAAATCGGACAGCACGGTGATCAGCCCGGTGGCGGTCATGATGCCCATGATGCCGGCGTAGAGCGGGAACTGGAGCAGGATGTCACCGACGTTGGACGCGGCATTCTTGATCAACGCGATCAGTTCGAACGGGTTGCGCACCAGCAGGAAGATCAGCGTCAGGAAGGACCAGTTCACAATGTCCAGGGTCAGCGTGCCGCCCTGGCTGAAGTGGATCACCAAGTAGGCCACCAGCGCCAGTCCGACCACCAGCGTCAGGATGCGGCTGGCGTCCACGCGGTCGGCGGGCGTGACCACCTCGTCGTCCAGATCCGCCTCGCCCTCGCGGGCATCCACCGCGAGCTCCACGATTTTGTCATCGCCGCGCGGCGCCACCAGGGCCAGCGCGCCCCCGACCACAATGACGGTGGCCACGGCGGCGAGGATGTTCCAGAGCGAGAACGTGGTTTCGCTGACCGGGATGGTGCGGCCGATTTGCTCGGCCAGGAAGGACCCCTCGGTGGCAGCGGTCAGCGGTCCGGAGCCGGAGTAGCCCATGTGCCAGACCACGAAGCCGGAGAAGGCGGCGGCGACCAGCATCGGGAAGTGCAGCCGCACGCCCTTGGCCCGCAGCTGGGCGGCAACCTCCTTGGCCAGCAGGGCGCCGACCACCAGGCCCAGTCCCCAAGTGATCAGGGAGGCGACCGCCGCGATGACGAAAACGAAAACGTAGGCCTGGATGGGCCCCCGCGGCAGGCCGCCCAGGAACGAGAGCAGTTTCCTGACCGGCCGCGTATTGGCCAGCGTGTGGCCCAGCAGCAGGATCAGCGCCATCTGCGTCATGAAGGCGAGCAGGCCGGACAACCCGTCGCCCCAGCCCTTGATGACCTCGACCGGTCCGGCGTCGGTGAGGATCAAGGCCATGATGGCCACGACCACGCTCAGCACGATCGCGAAGACCAGCGCACTGGGGATGTACCGCTCCACCAGCGAATTGACCGGGCGCATGAAAGCGGAGACCGGATTTCTTCCCTTGCTGCTTACAGATGACATGGAACCTCCTGCGTAGCGACGTCGTTGTCGGCGCGTAGGGCGCCAATTAGTTGCCTTAGACCCTTACCCTAGCGACGAGTATCACATTTGCGCGGGATCTCGGGAGCTGCCCGGTTGCGATACGGCCGTCCGCACGCCGCAAATTCCCGCCTCCATGGAAGCTGCCGCCGGTTGCGGGATAGGCTGAAACCATGAGCCAGACGAGCGCGCGCACCGAAAACTCAGCCCCCGCCACCGAGTACAGCACCAAGGGGGCCTACGTCCACACCGGCGAAGAGTTCACCCGGGACACCCATTACATCGAGGACAGGATTGTCCGCGGCGGCGACAACCCCAACGAAGGCCGCTGGCCGGTGGAGCCCGGCCGCTACCGCCTGGTCGCCGCGCGCGCCTGCCCCTGGGCCAACCGGACCATCATTGTCCGCCGCCTGCTTGGGCTTGAGGACGTGCTGTCCATCGGTATGCCCGGCCCTACCCATGACGCGCGCAGCTGGACCTTCGACCTGGACGACGGCGGCAAGGACCCGGTCTTGGGCATCGAGCGCCTGCAGCAGGCCTACTTCAAGCGCTTCCCGGACTACCCGCGCGGCATTACGGTTCCCGCCGTCGTCGATGTTGCCTCCGGCGCCGTGGTGACCAACAACTACCCGCAGATCACCCTGGACTTCTCCACCGAATGGACCGAGTTCCACCGCGACGGCGCGCCGGAGCTGTACCCGGAGCACCTGCGCGACGAGATGGCAGAGGTGAACAAGCGGGTATTCACCGAGGTCAACAACGGCGTCTACCGCTGCGGTTTCGCCGGATCGCAGGAGGCGTACAACAAGGCCTACGAGCGGCTCTGGACGGCGATGGACTGGCTCGAGGAGCGCCTCACCACCCGCCGCTACCTGATGGGAGAGACCATCACCGAAGCGGACGTGCGCCTCTTCACCACGCTGGTGCGCTTCGATCCCGTCTACCACGGCCACTTCAAATGCAACCGGAACAAGCTCACGGAGATGCCTGCGCTCTGGGGCTACGCCCGCGACCTGTTCCAGACCCCCGGCTTCGGCGACACCATCGACTTCGAGCAGATCAAGCAGCACTACTACATCGTGCACGAGGACATTAACCCCACGCAGATCGTCCCGCAGGGCCCGGACCTGGCCAACTGGCTGAGCGACCACGGCCGCGAGGCGCTCGGCGGCAGCCCCTTCGGCAACGGCACCGCACCCGGACCGGTCCGCGACTCGGAGCGGGTGAGTACCGGCCACAATCCGCTCTACCCGGCATGAACAACGATGGCGGGGCCTCCGCACAGACGCAGCTGCGGCCGAGGATTGCGGTCAGCTATGCGCAGGACTCGGCCTCCCATCCCGCGTGGTTCTCCGAAACGCTGGCGGATCTGGCCCGCCGCGCCGTCGCAGGCCTGGACGCTGCCGGGGCCAACGCCGTCGTTATCAATTCCGCCTCCGGGCACGTGTTCACCGCCAAGGATTACGACGGCGTACTCATCCTCGGCGGGGGAGACGTGGATCCGGCGCGGTACGGCGGCAATACCGATGAGCCCACGGTGCATTGCGTCGACACGGCCGCGGACGAGACCGAGATCGATCTGGTCATCGGCGCCGTGGAGAACGGCCGGCCGGTTCTGGGAATCTGCCGCGGACTGCAGCTCGTCAACGTGGCCTTCGCCGGTTCCCTGACCGAAGACCTGGGGCCGGAGTCCCGCCACAAGATCCACCAGGAACGGCCGCCGATGGCCACCCATCCGGTGGCGATCGGCCGCGGAACCTTGCTGGCCGGAGCGCTCGGCCCGGGCGAAACGATGGTGCGGTCCGGGCACCACCAGGCCGTCCGCCGGCTCGGCGATCGGCTTCGCGTAGTGGCGGCCGCCCCAGACGGTGTGGTGGAAGCGGTGGAGCTGGCACGCCGTGACGAGGGGTGGCTGCTTGCCGTGCAGTGGCATCCCGAGGCCGAGGGCACTCCAGACGGGCAGCTTGAGGCTCTGCTGGGGGCCTTCGTCACCGCTTGCCGGGAACGGACCGAACCGCCCGGACTCGCCTGAACTGGGTGCTGGGAGTGTGCCCGGCCTACGTGGCCAGGTGGTGGTCCGCGTAGATTTTCATCGCGTCCCGCACGAATCCAGCACCGGCCTCGCCGCCGTAGTTCGCGCCGAAACGCGTGTCCGCGACATACATGTCGCCCAGTCCGGTGAAGTACCCGTACGGGATTTCCTGGCCGCCGTTCGCGCTGGCGAGCCAGTCGAACTGCCGCTGGGCCAGGTCCTGGGCTTCATCGCTGTCCGCCGGGATGCCCGATGCTGCCGCGGCGGTCCAGGACGCCATGAGGTCTTTCGTCCGGTCCATCCAGGCCGTGCGTTCGCTCGAACTTAGATTGCGCCACCACTGGTCGCCCGCGGCGTAGGCCTCCGCACCCCAGCGTTCTTCGACCTCCTCTTTGTACTTCGTGTGGTCGAAACCATCGAACATTTCGTCAGCCATCAGCTGCTCGCCTCTTTCCGTCTTGTTGATTGTTGACCGGACCGACGCGATCTGGCGTTCGATCCGGTCCCGTTCCTGCAGCAGGATTTCCGGTGTCCGCGCAGTGCGGCAGTCGTTTCGGTGCGGCCGTGCACTACTTTGGCAATCTCCGGCAGACCCAGACCCAACTGGCGCAGCAGCAGGATACGCTGCAGCGTCAGCAAGGAGCCGTCGTCGTAATAGCGGTACCCGTTGTGGCCAACACGGCTGGGTTCCAGCAGACCGATCTCCTGATAGTGGCGCAGCGTCCTGCTGGTGGTGCCGGCGGCCCTGGCGACCTCTTGAATGGACCATTCCATGTGGCGGGCTCCCTTCTGCCTTTTCCATATCCTTCACTATCCGTGTTGACGCAACGTCAAGGTCAAGCCCTCCGGTAGCTCAACCGCCCGCCGGAAATTCAGCCGAATTCCCTCGTGCAGGCTCCGGCGGAGAGGCATGGGGCTACGATCGACAGCGTGACCAGACGCCGTGATAGCAGTGCAGCAGCTGATGCCGCGGCGCCTCATGGTCCAGGCCCCTCCCGCGCAGACATCCGGGTGCCTGCGGCGCTGGCCTTGGTGCTGGCTGTGTTCGGCGGCATCGGACTGGCGGTACAAGGACGGCTCAACAGCGAGCTGGGCGTGCAGTTGCAGGACCGGATCGGTGCCGCATTGATCAGCTTCGGCACCGGCTTCATCGCCGTGCTGGTGTTCGCTACGGTTCTTCCATCCGCGCGAGCCCGCCTGGGCCGGATGCCGAGCCTGTTCCGGCAACGGAGGTATCCGCCGTGGTACTTGCTGGCCGGACTGATCGGGGCGTTTTACGTTTTCACACAGACCGTCGCCGTTGGTCCCATCGGCCTGTCGCTGTTCACGATCGCCGTGGTTACCGGCCAGCTGGCCTCCGGCCTGGTTGTCGACCGGCTGGGGCTTGGCTCGGGGAAGAAGATCCCGGTCAACGGTGTCCGTATCGCCGGGGCTGCGCTGGCCCTGGCGGCCGCGGTGACGGCGGCGCTGCCGCATTTCGGGAACTCCCTTAACACCGGGCTGCTGGTCCTGCTCATGCTGCTGCCGCTGGCGGCCGGACTGATGCAGAGCGTGCAGCAGGGCATGCTGGGGCAGATTGCAACGGTGCATGGAAGCCCGGTCATCTCCACCTTGTTCAACTTCGGCGCCGGTACGTTGGCGCTGCTGGCGGTCTGGACAGTCCAGGCTGCGATCAGCGGGCAGGCCGGACTCCTCACCCCGCAGTGGTGGCTGTACACAGGCGGTCCGCTGGGAACGTTGGTGCTGGGCGCTGCGACGCTTAGCGTGGCGAACACCGGCGTTCTGCTCACCAGCCTGGGCATGATCGGCGGCCAGTTGGTGGGTTCGCTGGTCCTGGACATCCTCTGGCCCACGGCCGGAAGCCTCGTCGGCGCGGCGACCGTTGCCGGCATCGTGCTGACCTCGCTGGCGCTGGTCATCGCCTCCCGGCCGTGGCGAGGGAAAGGGTGGGCACGCCGATAGCGGAGCGGTTCCGCCCAGCGACCCGGCTGGTTAGCTCGTAGAGCGGAAAGTTTCCATCTGCCGGTAGCGGCGCAGCAGGCTCTCACGCCGGTGGTTGTCGTCGCCGGCGGTCAGCTCAATGTGGCGTTTACCGAACCGCCACAGCAGCACGTCGTCGAGCAGCCGGTCCGGGCCGGGGGAGTAGCGGTGCTCCAGCGCCTCGCGGACCCTGGTAATCACCTCCGCCTGGAGCAGGTCGACGAGATCCGTGGTGGTCTTCAGCCCGTGTGCGGCCAGGAGCTCGGCGGCCCAGCCCCAGTCGTCGTCGGACTTGCGGTCCACATGGGGCAGCAGCGTCTGCCACACTTCGCGGATCCGCCGCGGTGTCAGCGGCGCTGCGCCTTCCCCCTCCTCGTCCCAGTAACCGGTGACTGTCTCGTAGCGCTCGTGCAGTTCCGAGAAGGTGGACTCCACTGTCTCGAGCATCGCGGCCGTGGCGGTGAACTGCCGGTCGAAATAGGGACTCCACGCCCGCGGGTTGGAGGCTTTGAACCGGATGTCGTGCTCGATCTCGGACCAGGCGTGGGCCAGGATGGTGCGGATCTGGACCTCGAACACATGGCTGCCGTTGGGTCTGGTCGGTTCGCCGAGCGCCTCCTGGAAACGCTTGACAGCGGAGTTCTGGATGGTGCGGATGAGCAGGTGCCTGCTGGAGTAGCCGTACGTGCCGGACTCGATGGAGCCGATGTCCTTCTCCCGGTCTGCCCGGATGTCGAATTCGCTGCGCTGGCGTTTGATCAGGCTGGCCGCCTCGCGGATCTCGTGCGGCAGGCTGACGATCACCCGGACACCGACCATGTCGTGCATATCGCGCAGCGGATCGGGGTATTCGAGGGTCGGCGCATCACCTGCGACGGCAGGTTGCAGGGTGCGGGAAGCCTTTTCCCGGAACGAGGCGACGGTCTTGGTCCGTGCCGTGACGAACAGCGGCTTCAGCTCCGTCTCCTGGAAGATATCCCGGATGGTCGTCCGCATCTCGCGGGTGACTGCTTCGAGCTCGGGGCGCACACGTTCGAACTGTTTGGTGCTGGCTTCGACGGCCGGGCGCAGCTGATCATCCAGCCGGTCCCAATGCGTACCCATGATCGGCTCCCTCGGGCGTGCGTCAGTGCAGTGCAGGGTGCTGCACCACGAACAACCTACCAAGTCCTCCGGTGCCTACCGGTACTTTCGGTGCTGGTCCTCCTTCGTGGAGGGGCCTTCAGCCGGCTCGGAGATCCACGGTCCGGTTCCTTCGGAGGGATCGATGACGCCGCGCTCGAGCCAGACGTAGTCTCCATCCAGCACCTTGCCGGCCAGCCGCCGGTCCGGGGCGTCCGAGTTCCGCCAGAGCTCGGTGAACAGCTGCCGGACGCGCTCGCGGGACTGCAGGCAGAAGGCATCCGCCAGTTCGTAGGCGCTCTTTCCTTCGGCAGGATTCTGGCTCCGCAGCAGTTCGGCCCTGCTGCAGACTGCGGCCATGGCAAAGAGTTCTGCGCCGATATCCACGATCCGGCCCAGGAAAACCTGCCGGTGTTCCAGCTTGGCCTGCCAGCGGCCCATGCCGGCGAAGGTGTGCCGGGCGAGCTTCCGCGAGGACCGCTCGACGAACCGCAGGTGCCCGGCCAACCGTCCGAATCCGCCGTACGACTTGGGGTTCATTCCCTGCCCGGCCAGCAACTGCGGCAGCCAGCGGGCGTAGAAGCCGCTGGCGCCGATGGCAGCCCGGGCCTTGGCGGCCAGGTCGGCGTCCGCCGAGGCAAGGTCTCCGGCGGCGGCCAGGTGGGCGTCCACGGCCTCCCGCGCAATGAGCAGGTGCATGATTTCGGTGGAGCCCTCGAAGATGCGGTTGATCCGCATGTCCCGCAGTTGCTGCTCGGCCGGCACGGCCCGTTCGCCGCGGGCAGCCAGGGAATCGGCAGTCTCGAAGCCGCGTCCGCCGCGGATCTGCACCAGCTCGTCCGCAACTTTGTAGGCCATTTCGCTGGACCAGAGCTTGGCAAGCGCCGCCTCGATCCGCACGTCTTTCATGCCGGCGTCGGCCAGCGCCGCAGACAGCTCGAAAACCGACTCCAAGGCAAATGCGGTGGCGGCGATAAAGGCGATCTTCTTCCCCACGGCCTCGTGGCGGCCCACCGGTCGGCCCCACTGGACCCTCACGTTGGACCACTCGCGGGCGATCTTCAGCGACCACTTTCCGGACGCCGCGCAGAGGGCCGGCAGGGCCAGCCGCCCGGTGTTCAGCGTGGTCAGCGCGATCTTCAGGCCCTTGCCTTCGCCGCCCAGCCGGTTGGCCGCCGGCACTGTGACATTGTCGAAGCGGGTTAGCCCGTTTTCGATGCCCCGCAGCCCCATGAAGGCATTGCGGTTTTCCACCGTGATGCCAGCCGCGTCGGCCTCGACGACGAAAGCGGAAATGCCGCCCGGTCCGCCGTCGTGCGCCGGAACCTTGGCCATGACCACCACGAGTTCGGCGATGACCCCGTTGGTGGTCCAGAGCTTGCTGCCGTTGATCACGTACGATTCGCCGTCGTCGGTGGGGGTTGCCGTGGTACCGAGCCGGGCCGGGTCCGAGCCGACGTCGGGCTCGGTGAGCAGGAACGCCGAGACCGCTCCCGCGGCACACCGGGGCAGGAACCGCTGTTTCTGGTCCTCGCTGCCGAAGACCTTGACGGGCTCCGGCACGCCGATGGACAGGTGCGCCGAGAACAGGGCGCCGAGGCTTGGATGCACGGATCCCAGCAGCATCAGTGCGCGGCCGTAGTAGGTCAGGGACAGGCCCAGACCGCCGTACTTCACCGGGATTTTCATGCCGAACGCGCCGAGTTCCGCCAGCTCCGCCAGATACTCGTCCGGGATCTTCGCGTCTCGTTCGATCCGGGCGCCGTCCATCGTCCGCGCATACTTTTCCAGCCGTGCCAGGAACGCGTCGCCGGCTGCCGCGTCTTCGGGTGCGGGCACCGGGTGCGGGTGGATGAGGTCCATTTCGAAGCGGCCCAGATAGAGGCTCTTGGCAAAACTCGGCCGCGTCCATTCCGCCTCGCGGGCGGCTTCGGCGACAGCGCGTGCGTCGCGTTCCGTGACGTCGGCGCTCTGGCCGGTGGGCAGGTGCTGTTCAGTTCCGGTGCTCATGGCAGTCCCCTTTGACCAGGGCCTGCGGCAGGCCGGAGACCCTTTAGCTGTCCTTCAATGTTACTCCCGGGTAGGCGTTTTTGTTACTGCCTGGTACGAGGCTGTGGGTAGTGCGGCAGGTGTGGCGGACACGGCGTGGTTCAGGTGCGGGGGAATAATACTTATTAGCTGAAGCTTCAAGTAATTAGACAATTGGAACCCCGACCCGGGAGCAGCATGGATTTCGGCATTTTTACCTTCGGCGAACTCACCCGCAATATCGACAGCGGCAAATCCCTCTCGCCCCGCCAGCGGCTGACCGAGCTGATCGAGCTGGCCAAGATCGCGGACCAGGCCGGCATCAAGTTCCTGGGCCTTGGCGAGCACCACCGCCATGATTTCGCCATTTCCGCGCCGGAGGTCGTGCTCGCTGCCATTGCGCGGGAGACCAAGAACCTCCGGCTGGCCACCGCCGTCACTGTCCTGTCCACCCAGGACCCGGTCCGGCTGTTCGAGCAGTTCGCGACGCTGGACTTGATCTCGGACGGCCGCGCGGAAATCATCGCCGGCCGCGGCGCCTTCACCGAGTCCTATCCGCTGTTCGGCTACGACATGGCGGACTACGATGCCTTGTTCGAGGAGAAGCTGCAGCTGCTGCTGGCCGCCCGCGAACAGGAAAACCTGACGTGGCGGGGCAACGTCCACCACAGCATCCACGGAATGGAGGTCGCTCCGCGCCCACTGCAGGAGAAGCTGTCGGTCTGGGTTGGCGTCGGCGGCACGCCCGCGTCCTTTGAACGCGCCGGCCGGCTGGGGTTGCCGCTGTATGTGGCACTGCTGTCCGGGCCGCAGCACTTCGCGCGGCTGGTGGAGTACTACCGCGAATCAGCCGCAGCCCACGGCCATGATGCCGCCGCTCTGCCCGTCGGGACCGGCGGCCACTTCTTCGTGGCGCCCAGCTCGCAGCAGGCGCGCGACACGTTCTACCCGTACTACCGCGCGTACTTCGAGCAGAATATGCCGCGGAAGATGGGGCACTTTCCGCGTGAAACCTTCGAGGCCTGGGCCGGGCCCGGCGGCGGCCTGCTCGCCGGCAGCCCGCAGGAGGTCATCGATAAGATCATGGAACAGTACGAGATCTTCGGCCACGACCGCTACATGGCGCAGGTGGGCCTGGGCGGCCTGCCGTTCGCCGACACGGCCCGGTCCATTGAGCTGCTCGCCACCGAAGTGATGCCGGTGGTGCAAAAGGAAACCCACCCCGCCAAGCAGCCGTAACCGCTGGCCGGGCCGGCATTCAGCCCCAGCCGCTCAGCCCTCTGCCGTTGCCAGCAGGTCCAGGATGGCGGCGGCGCAGGCTTCGGGCTGCTCCCAATGCACCAGATGGCCGGCGTCCGGAATCAGTGCGTGGCGCCACGTGGGGTGCGAGGCAAGGAAATCCTGCACGGTGTCCGGCGGCCGCGTGGCATCCCGGACTCCGGTGACCACGAGCGTGGGGGCCGTGATTGTGTCCGGCACATCCTCCGCCGCGCCGGTGAGGCCGGCCAGCATGCTCGAACGTACGACGGCGGCGGGCAGCCGGAAGGGGGCCAGGAACCTTTCGAGGTCCGCACCTTGCGGCACGTTGCCGCCGCGGAACCAGGCGGCGATCATTTCTTCGGCGGCTTCCTCGCCCGGCTGTTCCGGTCCGCCGAACAGGCGGGTGAGGCGCTCCACGGTTGCCTGCGACGGTTTGACCGGGACCATCCCTGCCAAGGTGAGTGACGCCGTCGTACGCGGAAAACGGGCGGCGATGGTGGCCGCGATGCTGCCGCCGAGCGAGTGGCCCACCCAGTGCACCGGTCCGGCGGCGGCGAATCTGAGCGCGAAGTCCGCGGCGACGTTTTCCACCGTCCACTCGAAATCCGGTTCCAGCGGTCCGCGGTAGCCGGGCAGGTCCAGGTTCAGCACCTCGTGCCCGGCCTCGCGCAGGTAGCCGGCGAGCGGATTCCAGTAGCTGGCGGGGCAGGCCCAGCCGTGCAGCAGGACGATCGGTGCGGACATGCTTCGAGTATGCCCGAGGCTGGTGTCCGAGGCGGATGTCCGGTGGCTGTTTCCGGGGGAGTGGCGGCATGCCGTGGGGTAGGGAACCCCGGCCAGGCAAACACTGGCCGCCAATTAGGGCAGTAAATCGTTTCTTAATGTGCGCCACAGTAGGCTAGCCTTACTTAAGTCTTTTTCGGTAGGTCAGGAGGTGGACTGTGGGAGCAGAGGTGTCCGTGCCAGCCCGCATCGATCAGCGCCCCCGCGGCCCCGTGCCCGAGGGCGCTTCCGCTGGTTCCGAGCATCTCGCCGCAGTGCCCCGGCCCTCGGCGAAGCCCGGAAACCGCCGCGCGCTCGCGGGCATCCCCGTGGTGCTGGCAGTACTCGCCGTGGTCTGCTTCGCCTCGCTGGCGTTCGGCGCCCGGCCCATCAGCTTCGAAACGCTCATCGCGGCCCTGACGGATTTCGATCCGGCCAACGGCGACCATGCCGTGGTGCACTCGCGGATTCCGCGAACCGTGGCGGCCCTGCTGGTCGGCGCGGCTCTCGGCGTTGCCGGCGCCGCAATGCAGGGCGTGGCCCGGAACCCGCTGGCCGACCCGGGCATCCTCGGCGTGAACGCCGGCGCTGCGCTCGCAGTGGTGACGGGCATCTACGTCTTCGGCATCAGCAACCTGACCGGCTACATCTGGTTCGCCTTCGTCGGCGCGGCTGTTGCCGCCGTCGTTGTTTATGGCATTGCCAGCCTGGGCCGCGAGGGCGCGACGCCGATCAAACTGGCGCTCGCCGGCGCGGCGCTCACCGCCGGCCTCAGCTCGCTCATGAACGCCTTTCTGGTCAGCAGCCAGGACACTCTGGACGCCTTCCGGTTCTGGCAGGTCGGCAATGTCAGCGGGCGCGGCTGGGACGTCATCCTGCCGGTCGTTCCGTTTATTGCCGTCGGCCTGCTGATAACGCTGCTCACCGGCCGGATCCTGAACAACCTTTCGCTGGGCGACGATGTGGCGCGCGGCCTCGGGCAGAAAGTGGGCCTCTCCCGCGCCATCACCGCCCTCGGGGTGGTCATCTTGTGCGGCGCGGCGACGGCGCTGGCCGGGCCGATTGCCTTCGTGGGGCTGGTCATTCCGCACATGGTCCGCGCGTTCACCGGGCCGGACTACCGCTGGATCCTGCCGTTCTCGCTGGTGCTGGCGCCGGTGCTGCTGCTGGGCGCGGACATTGTGGGCCGGCTGATCGCGCTGCCTGGCGAGGTCCAGGCCGGGATCATGACCGCCATCATCGGCGCACCCGTCTTCATCTGGCTGGTCCGGCGGCGGAAGGCGGCGGGACTGTGAGCAAGGTTCTGCAGGGCGCAGGGGCGGTACCGGACAGTGCAAAACGGTTCCCGGCTGCGGAAACGGTGCGGACCAGCACCGTTCCCGCAGGCCAGCACCGATCTCGCGAAGTTGAGGCTGGCTCCGGTAGCGCGGGGAAGGCCGCCGGTGCCAGTTCCAGAGGCGGGGCTGGCTCCGGTTCCACCGGCAAGCCGGCACGTCCGGGCCGTCAGCGCTATGCCAGCCGCCACCGCCAGCGCCGCCGCCGCGCGGTGGTCGCCGGATTGGGCGCCGCCGTCGTCGTTCTCTTCTTTGTCAATGTCCTGCTGGGCAGCTACACCGTGACCATTCCCGACTTTTTCCGGCTGCTCGGCGGCGCGGACATTCCGGGCGCGAGCTTCATCGTGATGGAGAACAAGCTGCCGCGGGCGGTGACCGGCACGCTGATCGGCGTGGCGTTCGGTCTGGCGGGCGCGATCTTCCAGACAATGCTGCGCAACCCACTGGCCAGTCCGGACATCATCGGGATCAGCTACGGTGCCAGCGCCTCGGCTGTGGCCGCCATGGTGATCTTCGGGCTGACCGGCGTGGCCGTCTCGGCCGCCGCGATGATTGGCGCGCTGGTGATCGCCCTGCTGATCTACCTGGTGTCGCACCGCTCCGGCGTGTCCGGCGGGGCCAGCGCGCGGCTGATCCTGATCGGCATCGGGTTCGCCGCGATCATGCAGGCCGTGGTCGGCTACCTGATGACGCGCACAGACATCCGTACCGCGCAGGGGGCGCTGGTCTGGCTCAACGGCTCGCTGAACTCCAGCAACTGGGACCGTGCGGCCGTCCTCGCCGCCAGCCTGGTGCTGCTGCTTCCGGCCGTGGCGATGCTCTCGCGCAGCCTCCGCGGCCTGGAAATGGGCGACGACGCCGCAGCCGGCCTGGGCGTTCGCGTGGGGCCAGCGCGGCTGGGACTGGTGGTCACCGCGGTGCTGCTGGCCGCCGTCGCTACTGCGGCAGCCGGACCGGTGGCTTTCGTGGCGTTCCTCGCCGGGCCGATTGCCCGCCGGCTGCTGGGCGGCGCCGGTTCGCTGGTTGCCGCGGCCGGTGTCGGCGCCGTGATCGTGCTCGCCGCGGATTTCGCCGCCGCCAACCTGATTCCAATGTTCCTGACCAACGGCACGGCTTTGCCGGTGGGAGTGGTGACCGGCGCCCTCGGCGCCCCGTTCCTGCTCTGGCTGCTGGTCACTACCAACCGCGTCGGCCGAGGAGGCTAAATGCGCACTCTCCAGTCCCGGAACCTGACGCTGGGCTATGACCAGCGCACGGTGGTGCAGGACCTCACGGTGGAACTGCCGGCGGGGCAGGTGTCCATCATTGTGGGCGCCAACGCCTGCGGGAAGTCCACCCTGCTGCGCGGGCTCGCCCGGCTGCTCAAGCCCACCGCCGGCACGGTGATGCTGGACGGCAAGGACATCCACGCCCGCTCCACGCGCGAGGTGGCCCGGATCCTCGGCCTGCTCCCGCAGACGCCCACGGCACCGGACGGGATCAGCGTCGCCGAACTCGTGGGGCGCGGCCGCTATCCGCATCAGGGCTGGTTCCGGCAATGGACCGCCAAGGACGACGACGCCGTCAACACGGCCATGGCGGCAACGGACACCGAAGAGTTGGCCGCACGGGACGTGGACGAGCTCTCCGGCGGCCAGCGCCAGCGGGTCTGGATCGCGATGGCCCTGGCCCAGGAAACGGACATCCTGCTGCTGGACGAGCCCACCACCTTCCTAGACGTCACCCACCAGATCGAGGTGCTGGACCTGGTCACGGATCTGAACCGGCGCAAGGGAACCACCGTGGCCATTGTGCTGCATGACCTGAACCTGGCCGCGCGCTACGCGGACCATCTGATCGCCATGAAGGCCGGCGAAGTGGTGGCCGAGGGAGCGCCGTCGGAGGTCGTGACCGAGCAACTGGTATCCGACGTCTTCGGGCTCGAATCCCGCGTGATTCCCGATCCGGTGTCCGGCACGCCGATGGTCGTCCCGGTAGGACGCCACCACAGCAACGGCGGCAGCATGCCGTCCGCAGCATGACCGCCGCCAAGCACGCCCCTTCGAACGGAGAATCACGATGACGGCACTCGCCACCGAAACAGCAGTCACCCCCGTCCTGGCTTTCGACGTCGCTGTCGCAGCCGTGCGGGAACTGTCCCCGAACTTCCGCCGGATCACCTTCACCGGAGAAGGCCTCAGGCTCTTCGGCGTCGACGGCCCCACACTGGACCTGCGCATCAAGGTGGTGGTTCCCGACCTGGATGCTGACGGTCGCGAGATCCCGCTGCCGCCTTTCGGTGACCCCCGCGCGCCGGAATCCGGCCCGGGCGCCACCGCGCTGACTGGAGGCTGGTACCAGCACTGGCTGTCCCTCGACGAGCGCACGCGCGGTTCCATGCGCACCTACACGGTCCGCGACTTCCGCCATGGCGAAATCCCGGAGCTCGACGTCGACTTCGTGATGCATTTCGACGCCGACGGCAACGGCGGGCCGGCTTCGCTGTGGGCGGACCGCGCGGTGGCCGGGGACCGGGTCACGATCATCGGGCCCAATGCCGGCGCCGTTAACTGCACCACGGCCAAGAACTACGGCGGCATCGAGTGGCGTCCCGGTCTGGCGTCGCACGTGCTGCTGGCCGGCGATGAAACCGCAGTCCCGGCGATCGCCGCCATCCTGGCAGCGCTGCCAGCGGACATGACCGGCAACGCCATCCTCGAAGTGCCCGACGCCGCGGACTTCCAGGAGCTGATGACGGCGGCCAACATGGAAATCAGCTGGCTGGCGCGCGGTGGCCGCCCGCATGGCGAGCTGCTCGATGCCGCGGTGCGGGACGCCGTCCTTGTTCCCGGGGCTGGCCTGCGCCAAGGCGAGGGCGACGAACCCGAGGACGTCGACATCGACAAGGTCATCCTGTGGGAAACCACAGTGGAATCCACCCGGCCGTTCTACGCCTGGATCGCCGGCGAGGCCGCGGTCATCCGGGAGCTGCGCCGTTACCTGGTGCGGGACGTCGGGATCGACCGCAAGCAGGTGGCGTTCATGGGTTACTGGCGGCAGGGCAAGGCCGAAGCCTGAGGTCCATGCGGATTGGCCTTCCGCTGCCCGGCGTCGGCGAGAATTGAAGTATGACCATCGCCAAGTCCGTCCTGCTCTTCGCCCTGGCCGCCCTCGCCGAGATCGGCGGCGCCTGGCTGATCTGGCAGGCGGTGCGCGAAGACCGGGCCTGGTGGTTTGCCGGGCTGGGAGTCATGGCCTTAGGTGCCTACGGCTTCATCGCCGCGCTCCAGCCTGATGCCAACTTCGGCCGAGTGCTGGCCGGCTACGGCGGGATCTTTATTGCCGGCTCGCTGGCCTGGGGCATGGTGATGGACGGTTTCCGGCCGGACCGCTGGGACTATGTCGGGGCCGCGATTGCCCTGGTCGGCGTGGCCGTGCTCATGTACGCCCCGCGCGACGGCGCCTGACCCCGGCCGGACCCCGCCTGTTCAGAACAGCTCCACCACACCCCGCCCGGCAAGGCCCAGCGGTACCGGGAAACCAGTTGTGCCGTCGCCCGTGCCCGGCAGAAGCAGGAGCATCCCGGCCGCGTTGAGGACAATCAGGTCGGACCTTCCGTCGGCATTGAAGTCGCCGGGCGTGGCAACGGACATCACTCTGAACCGCACTCTTCCAGCCGGCACCGGGTCCTCAACCTGCCCGCTGCCGGTTCCGGCCAGCAGCCAGAATCTGCCGGCTGCGTCCTGAGATATAATGTCGGCCGTTCCATCGCCGTCGAAGTCGCCGGGGGAGAATACGCGGGCGGGCGGGCGGCTGCCGTGCAGGATCAGCGTCCGCGGCCGCAGGCCGGACGCGCCTCCCCGATGCAGCCAGAGCGCCCCGCCGTTGTCGCGGGTGATGACGTCGGGCCGGGAATCGCCGTCGAAGTCGCCGGGCAGGAAGAAATCGCGCACGCCGGTCCAGCCCGAGCCGAGTACCCGGGGATGCGTGGTCCCGCCATAGCCGTCGCCGGGGTGGAGCAACAGCACGCCGTTCCGGTGCAGGGTGAGGATGTCATGGCGGCCATCGCCGTCGAAATCACCGGCCGAGTCCATCGCCCTGGCCGCGGGCCACTTCCCGGCGCCGGTACTCGCCGTTCCCAGGCGGCCGGCCGGGGACGACGGAACAAACCAGAGGGATCCGTCCCGCATGCGGGCAAAGAACTCGCTCCGGTTCTCCGGGGAGAAGGTGCGCGAATAGACCCGGACCGGCGGTGCCTGCGCCGGCGTCGTTTCATAGTCGTCTGCCGAAGCCTCCACATTGCCGCTGAGGGTCACGCCGCGCCAGTCCGGCGTCAAGGACAAGACCCGGTGGTAGCCGTCGGGGTGCCCGTCCAATGCGTCCCGCCAACTGTAGTCGTAGGTGAGGACGGAGCCCGGCGCGGAGAATTCGAAGCCTTCCAAAGACAGCTGCCCGCCCACCACCGGCTCGCCCGCAATCACCGGCGGCGAGACAATTTCGATGTCCCGCGGCACCAGCCCGACGGCGGGCACTGCGGCGGGGGTACTGGTCGAGTGTGAGGGCAGCTTGCCGGCTTCCAAAGCCGGCTGCGGAACAAACAGGCATAGGACGCAGACAATTCCGGCCAGCCGATGCTGGCCGCCGCGGGCCTGGGCATGCGCCATCTCTGTTTCCCCGAAGGAGGCTGTCCGGATCCGCCCCGCCCGGACCTTTCAGAAGTACTCTCCAGCGTACGCCGCGCCTGCTCCGCGGGGAACGGGCACAGAACGTGCCGACGCTTGGTCGAGGCCGGATATTGCTTCGGTCCCGTCACAATTGCCCTGCATTGCGAAAAATAAAGCGATTCACGCATTTTGCTTGCACGATGCCACCTCTGCACGCTACCGTGTGAGCCTGCTCACCTAGCGGTGGGCAGTGCTTATGATCTGCGGCGGGAGAGTCCTGCCGGTACATTCAGCAGGCGCCGTAGGAGCAAACCCTCCCCGGGAATCTCTCAGGCCCAAGTACCGCCGCGGATAGGCAACTCTGGAAAGCAGTCAGGCAGCAGTCTGGCTCACCGACGGTGCAAGCGGCGCCTGCGAGAGCAGGGGACGCGGAATCTCTCAGGTCCATGACAGAGCGGGGAGGAGCCCGAATCAAAGTGTCACAGCAGTGGCACTTGAACGATGGAGTTCCTCATGACCATTTCACCTGCCTCCACCGCGATGGGCGAAGCCCCTCACCTTGATCGCCACAACGCCGAAGCCAGCGAGAACTCCACCACGGTGGAAGCCAGATAGTCCTGCCCGGACAGCCCTGGGCATTACCGATTTCGTTCACAGCGCTGATCAGCGCGTTCACGCATAGGAGCACAACGCCATGACCGACGTTCTTTGGTTTTCCGAACTTGGCCTGTCCGACCTCGAGAGGGTCGGAGGCAAAAACGCCTCCCTCGGCGAGATGATCCGAGGCCTGGCCACGGCCGGGGTCAGGGTTCCTGACGGTTTCGCCACGACGGCGGACGCCTACCGGCGTTTCCTGCGCGAGTCCGGCCTTGACGATCGGATCGCCGCGATCCTCCACGACTTGGACAGCGACGACGTGACCGCCCTGGCCGAGGCCGGCACGCAGATCCGGGACCTGATCCGCCATACCCCGTTCCCGGCAGGTTTCGAGGAGCAGATCCGGGCCGCGTACGGCGAGCTGGTTGAAAGCCACAGCGGGGATGCGGAGGTGTCCTGGGCGGTCCGCTCCAGCGCCACGGCCGAGGACCTGCCGGATGCTTCCTTTGCCGGCCAGCAGGAGACCTTCCTGAACATCCGGGGCGTGGAGAACATCCTCCATGCGATCAAGGACGTCTTTGCTTCGCTCTACAACGACCGGGCCATTGCCTACCGCGTCCATCACGGCTTCACCCATTCGGAGGTTGCCCTCTCGGCCGGTATCCAGCGCATGGTCCGCTCCGACATCGGCACCTCCGGCGTGATGTTCACGATGGATACCGAGTCCGGCTTCAACGACGCCGTGTTCATCACCTCCTCCTACGGTCTGGGCGAAGCCGTGGTCCAGGGAGCGGTGAACCCTGACGAGTTCTACGTGTACAAGCCTGCCCTGGCCGCGGGCCGTCCGGCGGTCCTCAAGCGCGGACTCGGCGAAAAAGCCGTCCAGATGACCTACACCGAGTCCCGCGAGGTCGGCCGGACGGTCGATTTCGTACCCGTGCCCCGCGAGCAGCGCGGCAGGTTCAGCCTCAGTGACGCCGAAGTCGAACAGCTCGCCCGGCATGCGGTGGCGATCGAAGCCCATTATGGCCGTCCCATGGACATTGAGTGGGGCAAGGACGGCGTGGACGGTGAACTGTACATCCTGCAGGCCCGCCCCGAGACCGTCCAGTCCCGCCAGGCCAGCGGCACCATTTCGCGCTACCAGCTCAACGAGCACTCCAAGATCCTGGCCGAAGGCCGGGCCATCGGTCAGCGGATCGGCGCTGGCCAGGTGCGCGTGCTGACGTCGATCGACCAGATGGCCTCGTTCCAGCCCGGCGACGTCCTGGTCGCGAACATGACCGACCCGGACTGGGAACCGATCATGAAGAAGGCCGCGGCGATCGTGACCGACCGCGGCGGCCGCACCTGCCACGCGGCGATCATCGCCCGCGAACTGGGCATCCCGGCTGTGGTCGGCACCGGAAACGCGTCCCGGGTCCTGGCCGACGGCGCACCGGTGACCGTCTCCTGCGCGGAGGGCGAGGCCGGACTGGTCTACGAGGGACTGCTCGATTACACGCTGCACGAAACCACTGTGGACACGATGCCGCCGGCGCCGGTTCAGATCATGATGAACGTAGGCACCCCCGAACAGGCCTTTAGCTTCTCCCGGCTCCCGCACAGCGGCGTCGGCCTGGCCCGCCTGGAGTTCATAATTAACCGGCAGATCGGCATCCACCCCAACGCCCTGCTGGCCTTGGAAGGCGAGATCGAGCGCCCCGCCGCGCTGTCCGACTACACGGTGCAGCAGATCCGGGAAAAGACTGCCGCCTACGACGGGCCCCGGGACTACTACGTCCGCCGGCTGGCCGAGGGCATCGCCACCATCGCCGCCGCCTTCGCGCCGGAACCGGTGATCATCCGGCTCTCGGACTTCAAGTCCAACGAGTACGCCAACCTGCTCGGTGGCCCTGCCTTCGAGCCGGTCGAAGAGAACCCGATGATCGGCTACCGCGGTGCCTCCCGGTACCTCTCGCCGTCGTTCCGCAAGGCGTTCGAGCTCGAGTGCGAGGCCCTGAAGTTCGCGCGCAACGAGATGGGCCTGTCCAACATCAAGCTCATGGTCCCGTTCGTGCGCACCCTTGAGGAAGCGCAGGGGGTGACCGAGCTGCTCGCCGCCAACGGCCTGCGCCGCGGCGAGGACGGGCTTCAGATCGTGATGATGTGCGAACTGCCGGCCAACGCCCTGCTGGCCGATGAGTTCCTGGATTACTTCGACGGCTTTTCCATCGGCTCCAATGACCTGACCCAGCTCACGCTCGGCCTGGACCGGGACTCGGCGCTCGTCGCCGACGGCTTCGATGAACGCAACCCCGCGGTGAAGAAGCTCCTGGAGATGGCGATCGCCGCCTGCCGTGCCCGCGGGAAGTACGTCGGCATCTGCGGCCAGGGCCCCAGCGACCATGCGGACTTTGCCGAATGGCTGCTGGAGCAAGGCATCAGCTCGATCTCGCTCAACCCCGACGCCGTGACGGACACCTGGCTGCGCCTGGCCCGGACCGGCAACGGCTCCACGGTCTCGAGCGCAGTTCCGGGAAAGACCCGTTGACCAACACCAGCGGACTCAAAACCACGGGAGCGGAGCGCTCACCCGCTCCCGTGGTTTTCTTCCTTTCGAACAGCACCGGCATCACCGCCGAGACTCTGGGAAACACTTTGCTGACACAGTTTCCCGGCCATCGGTTCGAACGCCGGACCATTCCCTTTATCACCACCGCCGAGGAGGCAAGGCGTATCGTCCACACGATTGACGGCCTCGCGGCGACGGGCCCGCGGCCGATCGTCTTCTCGACGGCGGTCAATCGGGACATCCGCGCGATCCTCTCGCAGAGCAAGGGGCACTTCGTGGACCTGTACGATGCCCACATTGCACAGTTGGAGAGCGCCCTGCAGGCAACAGCTAGCGGGGAAGCTGGCAAGGCCCACGGCGTTGGCGACGCCATCCGTTATCAGTCCCGCATGACCGCCGTCGAGTACGCCATGGAACATGACGACGGCCAGTCCATCCGCGCACTCTCGCGCGCAGCACTTATCCTCATCGCTCCGTCGCGCTGCGGCAAAACTCCAACAGCAATGTACCTGGCGCTGCAGCACGGGATTTTGGCTGCGAACTTCCCGCTGATCGAGGAGGATTTTTCCCGGCAGTCGCTCCCGGATCCGCTGCTGCCCCATATCCACAAATGCTTTGGGCTGACCTCCCTGCCGGTCAGGCTCAACCAGATACGCCAGGAACGCCGCCCCGGCACCACCTACGCCTCGCTGGCCCAATGCAGCTACGAACTGCGTAACGCCGAGGAGATGTACAGGTCCAACGGGGTGCCCTACATGAACTCCGCTTCCATGTCGGTCGAGGAAATTTCCGCCACGATCCTCCAGCGGATGCAGCTGAGCCACTGACTATCCAAACGTCGGCACCTCGCGCATCAGCCCGTCTGAAGCTGACCCCCAACCGTCACACCGAAACGTTTGTTAATCTGTCAGGGTGACTTTTACTCAACGGTTTGTGGCGCTCGGGGACTCCTTCACGGAGGGCGTCGGCGACAAGGATCCGCAACTGCCCAACGGGGTGCGCGGCTGGGCAGACAGGGTGGCCGAGCAGCTGATGCTGGCGGACCAGGGCTGGGGTTATGCCAACCTGGCGATCCGCGGGAAGAAGATCCGGCAGGTGCTCGCCGAACAGATCGAACCAGCCTTGGCGCTGGAGCCCACGCTCGTGACCATTTACGCAGGCGGCAACGACATCCTGCGGCCGAGTGTGGACATCGATGAACTGATGAAAGCGTACGACGGCGGCATCGCCAGACTTACGCAGTCCGGCGCCGACGTCGTGATGTTCACCGGTTTTGATTCGGCCGGATCGGCCGTTTTCGGCAAGACCCGGGGCCGCACGGCGATCTACAACGAGTGGGTGCGCGAAATCGCCGAAAAGCACGGGGCGCGGATTGTGGACTACTGGCGGATGCGGGAGTTCCAGGACTGGCGGTATTGGGACGAAGACCGGCTCCATATGTCCGCCGCCGGACACACCCTCATGGCCAAGCGGGTGCTGGAGACATTGCAGGCCGATGACCTTATCGAGCTTCCCGAACTGCCGGCCCTGAGCACGCTGACGCGGCGTGAATCGCTGGTCGCCAACGCCCGCTGGGCCCGGGAGTATGTCGGGCCGTGGATCGCCCGCCGGCTGCGAGGTGTTTCCTCCGGGGACAGCCTGGGGCCGAAGTACCCGCAACTGACCACCCTGGATGTGCGGGTGTAGTCGAAAGTTGAATCATCAAGTATGTGGCAGAATAGAGGTATGACTTCTGCACGTTGGCTTGATCCCGAAGAACGCCAGGCCTGGCTTGCCTTGCTGGCTGTAACTACCCTGCTGCCCGGCAACCTGGACGGTGCTCTGCAACGTGAGGCCAAAGTCACGCTCTTCGACTACAACGTCCTGGCCATGCTCTCCGAAGCGGAGGACCGCTCATTGCCGATGAGTGAGTTGGCCTCACGCACCTACTCCTCGCTGTCCCGGCTCTCCCATGTGGTCAAGAAGCTGGAACTGCGCGGCTGGGTCAAGCGCAGCCCTTGCGCCGAGGACGCCCGGGTGACCATGGCCACCCTGACCGAAGACGGCTACTCCGCCATCGAGCAGCTTGCCCCGGCCCACGTCGAGTCCGTGCGCGACGCGGTTTTCGATGGGCTGGACCACAAGGATATTGCCGATCTGGAGCGGTTGGGTAAGAAGATCGTCCAGCGGCTGGAACCGAGCAGCTGGGTGCTGCGCGAGCCCCGCATCAACAGCTGAGCCCTCACCCGCCGGGTCCGTATCACCGGAATAGTTCCCGGTTTGGCTGAAACGCCGCCGGGCCCTAAGATGGAGAGGCGTTAAGTCACGCAACCTGCGGGTTGTCCGTGTTAGCTGGGCAGAAATGCGCAGTTAGCCCAGGTCAGTCGGTAAGTTGCGTGAATTCCCGTGTCAACCTAGAATTTAAGGCTGTTGCTGAGCCGGTCCCTTCGGGGATCAGCGGTAGGCAGCGCCTGGACTTCACCGTCTTCCCCGCGGCGAGGCACTTCGGCTGGATCTCACCCCGCCTGGTTCACCTCCGGAAAGTCGCAGTAATAACGGTGTCAAAACTGGTGACGGGCGCTCTTACACGCAGATTCAGAGGCAGCTACACCGCTGTATCTGTGCAGGTCCGTCAATATTTACTAAAACTTGGAGGAGAGATCATGGCAGCTCATTGCCAGGTGACCGGAGCCGTACCCGGCTTTGGCCACAGCATTTCGCACTCGCACCGCCGCAACAAGCGCCGGTTCGATCCGAATATCCAGAAGAAGCGCTACTGGGTTCCGTCCCTGCGCCGCAACGTCACGCTGCAGCTTTCTGCCCGCGGCATCAAGACCATCGACGTCCGCGGTATTGACGCCGTCGTCGGCGAACTGATCGCGAAGGGTGTGAAGCTCTAGTGGCAAAGGACAAGGACGTACGTCCGATCATCAAGCTGAAGTCCACTGCGGGCACCGGCTTCACTTACGTCACGCGTAAGAACCGTCGTAATGACCCGGACCGTCTGGTCCTGAAGAAGTACGACCCGAAGATCCGCAAGCACGTCGAATTCCGAGAGGAGCGCTAAGACATGGCAAAGAAGTCCAAGATTGCTCGTAACGAGCAGCGCAAGGTCATCGTCGAGCGCTACGCCGAAAAGCGCCTCGAACTGAAGAAGACTCTGGTTGACGAAAACGCAACCGACGAGGCACGCGAAGCAGCCCGCCTGGGCCTGCAGAAGCTGCCCCGCAATGCTTCTCCGGTCCGCCTGCGCAACCGCGACCAGATCGACGGTCGTCCCCGCGGCACCCTCCAGAAGTTCGGCATCTCCCGTGTTCGCTTCCGCAACATGGCGCATGCCGGCGAACTGCCGGGCATCAAGAAGTCCAGCTGGTAAAAACCGGCAGGCAATAGCCTCATGAAAAGGCGGCGGTCTTCGGACCGCCGCCTTTTTCGTGCATTCCGGCCGGTTTCGGCGGGCGATTATCGGGCCGAACGGGGTAAACGTCCCCAAAACTGGCAGATTCCCCACAATTTCGGGGAAAAAACGCCAGATCACGCGGAATTTGCCGGAACTTGGCGGCGTAACTGGTAAGTTTTCGGACAGAAGCTTTTCACGACCGTGCAAGGCTCTAATAACCGAAGTAGTCCAGGAGGACATAAATTGGCTATCAACCGTAGTGAACTGGTCGCAGCAGTAGCAGAGAAGGCTGGCACCAGCCAGACTGCAGTGAACGGCGTTCTGGACGCTGTCTTCGACATTTTCGCAACCTCCGTTGCCAAGGGTGAGAAGATCACCATCCCCGGCTGGCTCGCAGTTGAGCGCACCGACCGTGCAGCCCGCACCGGCCGCAACCCGCAGACCGGCGAAACCATCCAGATCGCCGCAGGCCACAGCGTCAAGCTGACCGCAGGTTCCAAGCTGAAGGCTGCTGTCTCCAACAAGAAGTAGACCAAACAGGCTTCTTACAAGGCCGCTGCCGGTTCCCGGCGGCGGCCTTGTCATTTAAACCCAAGGACCGGAGAGTAGGGTGCTGCTGCGCGCAGATTGGCCGAAATTCTACTGGGGGTAGAGAATGGATACCGTGTCAGCACCATCAGCAAAGCAGTCTTCCCAGCAGCCCGCGGCCGGGGAGCCGCTGCGTCCTGCCGCGATTACGGCCGAGGGTATCGGCAAGCTGTGGCTCCTGGCCGCAGCCGCCGTCGTCGTGCTTGCCCTGGTAGCCGCCCTGATCTACTCCGGGGCCGCGGCTACCCGCCAGCTCTCGGACCCTGGAGCGCTCACGCGATGGGGCCTGCCTGCGGCGAAAGCCGTCCACAACCTCGCGCTGGCGGCCGTGATCGGCTCCCTGGTGTTCGCCGTGGCCATCGTGCCCAAGCGCCTGCACCGCTCGCGTAAATCCGATCAGCAGGACGACAGCCCCGAACACCCGGCATTCACCCGCGTGCTCGCGCTTGCCGCCGGAGCCGCAATTGCGTGGACGCTTGCCGCCGTCGCTGTCCTGGTGCTGTCCTTTTCCGACATATCGGGTCTGCCGTTAAGCGGCGATGCCGGGTACACCTCGGCGCTGGTCGGCTATATGACGGACATCGCCACCGGGCAGGCCTGGCTCGCCATTACCATCGTCGCGGCGATCGTGGCCACCCTGATCTTCGGCGTCCGCTCGCTGACCGCACTGGCCTTCACACTGGTGCTGGCGACCGTGGGCGGTCTGCTGCCGATGGCACTGACCGGACACTCCGCCGGCGGCGACGACCACTACGGCGCGGTCAACTCCATCGGCCTGCACCTGCTGGGCGTCTGCCTCTGGGTGGGCGGGCTGATTGCCCTTGCCTTCCTGTCCGGCACGCTCGGCTCGAAAGACATCGCCAAGCAGGTGCTCAAACGCTATTCGGCGCTGGCACTGATCAGTTTCTTCCTGGTCTTTTTCTCCGGCCTGATCAATGCGGGTATCCGGATCACCTCGCTGGACCAGATCGCCAGCGAATACGGGGCCCTGGTGGTCTTCAAGACGCTGGCAACGCTGCTGCTGGGTGCCATCGGTTTTATGCACCGGCAGTGGATCGTGCCGCAGCTGGGCACCAAATCAGCGGCCAGGGTGCTGTGGCAGCTGATCGCCGTCGAGCTGCTGATCATGGCCGCGATCTCGGGCGTGGCCGTGGCGCTGGCGCGGACCGCGCCGCCGACACCGGAGGAACTGCCGCCGGACGCATCGCCGGCCCGCATCCTGACCGGCTACGAATTGCCGCCGGAGCTCGCCGGTTCCGCATGGATCACCACCTGGCGCTGGGACTGGCTCTGGGTAGCTTTCACGTTGATTGTGGGCATCGCCTACCTGATCGGCGTGGTGCGCATCCGCCGCCGCGGGGACTCCTGGCCGATCGCGCGTGCGGCCAGCTGGATTGTGGGACTGCTGGCGCTGACCTACGTCACCTCCGGTGCGCCTGCGGTCTACGGCATGGTGCTTTTCAGCGCCCACATGCTGGACCACATGGCGCTGACCATGGTGGTGCCGCTGTTCCTGGTGCTGGGCGCGCCGGTGACGCTGGCGCTCAAGGCCCTGCCGCCGCGCCAGGACGGCAGCCGGGGACCGCGCGAATGGATCCTGTGGCTGGTCCATTCCACCTACTCCAAGATCATCACGCACCCGCTCTTTGCCGCCGCCAACTTCGCCGGCTCCATCATCATCTTCTACTACTCGCCGGCCTTCGGCTTCGCCCTGCGCGAGCATGTGGGGCACGAGCTGATGAACGTCCACTTCCTGCTCACCGGCTACCTGTTTGTGCTGTCGATGATCGGCCAGGATCCGGTGCCGTACCGCGCGCCGTTCCCGCTGCGGCTGGTCCTGCTGTTCGCGACCATGGCCTTCCACGCGTTCTTCGGTGTTGCCCTGACGAGCTCGACGTCGCTGCTGCAGGCCTCGTGGTTCGGCAGCATGGGCCGGGACTGGGGACTTTCGGCCATGGACGACCAGCGCCTCGGCGGCGCCATCATGTGGGGAGTCGGCGAAATTCCGACGCTCTGCGTGGCCATCGGCGTGGCCCTGATGTGGTCACGAACGGACGCACGGGAAACAAAGCGTAAAGATCGGGCGGCTGACAGGAATAAGGATGCGGAGCTGGCCGCTTATAACGATATGTTTGCCAGACTGGCACAGCGGGACGAGCAGGTAACACGTACCCCGTCCCAGGCCCCCACAGATTCCAGCCGGAACCAAGGAGATACCCCATGACCGAGGCAGCCGAGACGTCCATCCGCACCAATTACCGTGTGCGGGCGTCCGAACTGGTGGGCCGCAACTGGCTTAACACCGGAGGCAAGCAGCTGGGGCTGGAGGATCTGCGCGGCAAGATTGTGCTGCTCGACTTCTGGACCTTCTGCTGCATCAACTGCCTGCACGTGCTGGATGAACTGCGGCCGCTGGAGGAGAAGTACCGGGACGTCCTGGTCACCGTGGGCGTGCACTCGCCCAAATTCGAACACGAGGCGGACCCGGTGGCACTGGCCGCCGCCGTCGAACGCTACGAGATCCACCACCCGGTCCTGGACGATCCGGAACTGGACACCTGGCAGGCCTATTCAGCCCGCGCCTGGCCCACGCTCGTGGTCGTCGACCCGGAAGGCTACATTGTGGCCCACCTGTCCGGAGAAGGCCATGCCGGCGGGCTGGAGTCCCTGGTGGAAGAGCTGATCGCCGAACACGAGGCCAAGGGAACCCTGCACCGCGGCGACGGCCCCTACGTGCCGGCCGAAACCACAGCTGGTGTCCTGCGCTTCCCGGGCAAGCTTGTTCCGCTGCCGGACGGTGTCGGCTCCGCCGGCGAAACGTTCCTGGTTTCGGATACCGGGCACCACCGGCTGGTGGAACTGGCGGCGGACCTGGACACCGTGCTGAATGTCTACGGCTCGGGGGAGAAGGGCTGGCAGGACGGCTCAGCGGATGCTGCGCGCTTCAACGAGCCCCAAGGCCTGGCGTTGCTGCCCGAGGACGTACGCGCAAAGGCCGGGTACGACGTCGTTATCGCCGACTCTGTTAACCATCGTTTGCGGGGGCTCACCCTGGCGACCGGCGCCGTGGCCACTATTGCCGGCAACGGGGTCCAGCGCCTGCTGGATGCGGAAAACCAGCGTGCCGCCGCATCCCAGGCCGAGGCAGGCCCGGGCTCCGTGGCGGACGAGGCCGCCTCCGGCGAAGACCTCGGCGAGGAGCTCGCGGAAGTACTTGCAACAGCTTCCTCCTCACTGGGGGATGACCCGCTGGCCGTCTCGCTCAGTTCGCCCTGGGACGTATTGTGGTCCACCGCGCTGAACAAGGTGGTGGTGGCCATGGCCGGCGTGCACCAGATCTTCTCCTTCGATCCGGCCAACGGGCAGGTCGCCGTACTGGCCGGCACGGGACTGGAGGGCCTGCAGGACGGCGAGGCTACCGCGGCCTGGTTCGCGCAGTCCTCCGGCCTCGCCCAGGACGCCAACGGCAGCATCTGGGTCGCAGACTCCGAAACGTCTGCGCTGCGCGTCATTTCCTTCCCGGAGGTCAAGGGCAGCGAGCGGGTGCAGGTGCAGACCGCCATCGGTACCGGCCTGTTCGACTTCGGTTTCCGCGACGGCGACGCCGAGGAGGCACGGCTGCAGCATCCGCTGGGCGTGACCGTGCTGCCGGACGGGTCCGTGGCCGTGGCCGACACCTACAACGGCGCGGTCCGCCGCTACGATCCTGCCACCGGGACCGTTTCCACGCTGGCCCGCGGGTTCGCCGAGCCCTCCGACGTGCTGATGGACACCTCCGCGGTGGCGGACGGGGGAGAGCCGCTGCTCATTGTGGTCGAGGCGAACAAGCACCAACTGGTCCGCATCCCGCTCCCCAAGGAAGCGCTGACCGTGGACGAGGGTGCCTCGCAGACGCAGCGCCCGAAGACCGAGGTCTCGGCCGGCCCGCTGGCGCTGACCGTGCGGTTCGCCGCACCCAAGGGACAGAAGCTCGATGACCGGTGGGGCGATCCCACCCAGCTGAAGATCTCCTCTTCGCCGGAGAACCTGCTGGTGTCCGGCGGCGGCACCTCCGTAGGCCTGGTCCGCGAACTGGTACTGGCCGAGGACGTTCCCGAAGGCGTCCTGCACATCACCGCCCGCGCGGCGGCTTGCGACGGCGAGCCCGGGGGCGAGATCCCCGACCACGCGGCCTGCCACCTGTACCAGCAGGACTGGGGCATCCCGGTAGTGCTGGGCAGCGGCAGCGGCGAACTGACGCTGGACCTGCGCGGACTGGACTAAAGAGAACGGTGCCGAGCGGCGCCCGGGGACTGCCAACGGCGGTACCCGGGCGCCGTCGTCGTTAGCAGGTTGCAGCAGTCAGATGGTCCAACGCTGGCCTACGCCTCCAGGAAGGGGCCGGCTGCGACTGGCGGCTCAGTACTCCACAACGGGGGTGAGCGTGACATTGCCGTCATTGACGGCGAGGCTGCCGGTGAAGGTGAAGTCCTGCTCCAGCTCGCGGGGGACGGCCTGGCCGGTGAAGAGATCGATCTCCACCACGTTGAGCTTCGCCGTCCCGGTCAGCGGCTTCATAATCCAGGTGCCGTTGCTGGGCTCGATCGTCACCTCGGGATAGTCCACAATGTCCCAGTTGATGCTGTCGTCCTGGACCCGGTTCATGGCCTGGCTGAAGGGGCAGCCGGCCGGCTGCAGCACCTTCTGCTCGGCGCAGCCGTCAAGGAAGCCGCGGACCTGCGCGGTGACCTCTTCCACCAGCTTGGGCGTCGCCTGTGTGGACAAGGACAGCCGGGCCTCGGCTGCCTCGGCCGGTTCGGTCACCACGGATTCCACGGCGGGAGCGGCAAAAAACTGGCTGGTGTAGTGCGCCTCGAATGTGCCGGGCACAAAGACCGAGAACTCGCCTTTGCCTTCCGGCAGGGCAACGCGGGTGCCGTTGAGCGAGGCTTCGTCCTCGTTGACCACGCTGATGTCGAGCGTGGGCAGCGTGGTGGGAACGAAGGCCCACTGGTTGAAGAACAGCCAGCTGGTGCCGGACTTCTCCAGCTCGAAGGTGGTGGTCTGCTCGGTTCCGTCGATTGTGTAGTGGACGGGCAGCTCCACCCGGTTGCTGTCGATCTCCACAGGCTCGCCCATTTCGAGATTCTCCAACTCAGCCACGGATTGCTTGAGCGCCGGACCATCCAGCAATGCCGCGTTGGCATCCGGAACGGTGGCGTGCAGCAGCCCCAGCGCCTTTGACCCGTCGCCGTCCTTTAGGGCGTCGATGTAAGCGCGGACCTGATGCTGAGGACTGTAGACGTTGGCGTTAACCAGGACCACGGTCAGCACGGCGGCGGCAATGGCAAGCATTAAACAGAGCAGCCATGCAGCCACCGTCTTGAGCACCGTCGAATTTCCCACGCTCTTACGTTACCTGTTGCCGGGGCAGGAACCTTGACCGCTGTTAGCTACGTTACGTCCCGTCAAGGCAAGGCAACTACCAACGACGACGACGGCGCCGCGTGCCGAAGAGCCCGCGGACCAGTTCGCGTCCCAGAACCGTAGCCGCCTGGACGGCCACGTCCTTGATCAGATCCGCCGTGTCGTCCTTCTTGCCCGGCTTGCCTGACTGCCCCGGAGCCTGCCGCTTGGGAGCGCGCCGCTCAGGAGCGGGCTGCCCGGGTGCGGACGCGCGGGAACCGGCGGGCTCACGCTGCTGCTGTTGTCCGGATGGAGGCATGGGCCGCCAATCCGGCAGCGGGGCCGGTGTCCTGGTTGCCGGACGGCTGGACGGCCGGCCGAGGATGGACTCCTCGATCCTGCGTGCTTCGGCATCGATATCCGCCTGTGTCCGCGGGACGGAGGAGCCGCTGGTATCGGTGCGCGTGCCGCCGTTGGTGCCGGGTCCGCCGTCGTGGGTAGGAGCAGGAATTGCGCTGAGCTTTTCGAAGGCGGAGTGGCTGTCCACCACCGGCGCGTAGACGGGAAGCAACGGTGATTCCTGCACGATCCGCTCCACTGTGGCGGCAGGGGAGGGGCCGATGGTGGATTCCGGCGCACAGATCCTGGTCCAGGCGACGGGCGACGGAGCGCCTCGTTCAGTCATCACCGTGACCACCGCCTCTCCGGTCCCGGCAATGGTCAGCACTTCCTCCAAGTCGTATGCACTGGTCGGGAACGTGGACACCGTGGCCCTGAGGGCTTTGGCATCGTCGGGCGTAAACGCGCGCAGGGCATGCTGGATCCGGTTTGCCAGCTGGCCGAGCACCTCGGACGGCACATCCTTGGGCGTCTGGGTGACGAAGAAGATGCCTATGCCCTTGGACCGGATCAACCGAACGGTGGTCATGATGGACTCGAGGAACGCGTCCGAGGCATTGCGGAACAGCAGGTGCGCCTCGTCAAGGAAGAACACGAGCTTGGGCTTCTCGATGTCGCCGACCTCGGGCAGCTCCGCGAAGAGGTCCGCGATCAGCCACATCAGGAACGTAGAGAAAAGCGCGGGCCGCGCCAGCAGGGTCGGCAGTTCCAGGCAGGAAATGATGCCGCGGCCGTCCTCGGCCAGCCGCAGGAACTCCGCGGTATCAAACTCGGTTTCGCCGAAGAACTTGTCCATGCCCTGCGCTTCGAGTGTGACCAGTTCGCGCAGGATGACGCCGGCGGTGGACCGGGACAGGCCGCCCAGGGACTCCAGCGCGTCCTTGCCCTTGTCCGAGGTGAGGAACGAGATCACGGCGCGCAGATCCGCCAAATTGTAGAGTTCCAGGTCGTTCTTGTCCGCGTAGTAGAAGACGAGCTGGAGGCTGGACTCCTGCGTTTCGTTCAGGCCCATCACCCGGGCCAGCAGCAGCGGCCCGAAGTCGGAAATCCGGGCCCGCACTGGCACCCCCTTGCCATCGCCGCCCAGGGAGAAGTACTCCACCGGAAAGGCCTTGGCGCTCCAGCGCTGGCCGACGCTTTGCGTGCGCTGGCGCAGTCTGTCGCTGCCGGCGGCCGGACTGGAGAGCCCGGTCAGGTCCCCTTTGATATCGGCCAGGAAAACCGGCACGCCCTGGGCAGACAGCTGCTCGGCCATGACCTGCAGGGTCACGGTCTTGCCGGTTCCAGTGGCGCCCGAGACGAGCCCATGCCGGTTCATCATCGCGATCGGCAGCCGCACAGGCGCGTCCGGGTGGCTTTCGCCGTCGAGCATTGCGGCGCCCAGATGCACGGCCGGGCCGTCGGAGGAGTAGCCCTTGCGGATCTTGTCCAAATGTCCGTCAGCGGGAATCGTCACCATGAACGTCAGCCTACACAGTCGGCGCCCTCCAAAAACGGCATCCCCTAGCAGCTCCTTGCAACGCACGGCACCGCAGCCGGTCAGGCCAGAAGCGCCGCCAGTCCCATCATGGCCGGCACCGCGACGATCGTGGTCAGCAGGACGGTGTCCTTGGCAATGATGATGCCGCGCTCATAGCGTTGCGCCGTAACAAAGACGTTCTGGGCGGTGGGCAAAGCGGCAAGCACGACGGCGGAAAACAGCAGGTGCCCCTCCATCCCTAAGGCGAAACGCGCCACCAGATACGCGACGGCCGGTTGCAGCACCAGCTTGAAAGCCGATCCGAGCAGCACATCGACCCTGCGCCCGCCGCCGGCCTGCAGAGGTTTGGATCCGTTGAGCGAAATGCCGAAGGCGATCAGCATCGCCGGCACCGCCGCTCCGCCGATCAGCCGGATGGGTTCCATGACCAGTTCGGGCGGCTGCCAACCGGTGACGGCGAGCAGCAGGCCGATTCCTGTGCCGATGATCATCGGGTTGCGGACAATCTGGAACAGGAAGCTGAAAACAGTGGTCCGGTGCCGGCTGGTATTCGAATCCAGCAGCATCAGGTAAACCGGCGAGAAGAAAGCCAGCTGGAAGATCAGGACCGGCGCCACCAGGGTGGCATCACCGAGGACATAGGCGGCAACGGGCAGGCCAAGATTGGCCGAATTGACCAGCGAGGAAGACATGGAGCCGATCAGCGCATCGGAGAGGTCCCGTTTCAGCCATAGCCTGGCGATCAGCAGGAATACGATGGCCGTGACGACGGCGCTGACTGCTGCGACGATCAGGGTGTCGGAAAAAATGACTGCCAGATCGGAGCGGCTCAGGGTCTCCAGCAGCAGGCATGGGCTGGCCACAAAGAAGGCCAGCCGGCTCAGCGCGCGGCTGCCTTCGGGGCCGAGCACGTTGGCACGCCCGACCGCGAAGCCGGTCAGGATCACCACCCAGACAACGGAAAAGCCGGCGATGACCCCCAGCACGGCGGCGGTTCCGCGCCCTTACTTAATGGCGAACGGCGGGCGCATCAGGCCTTCGGTGAGAGCCTCGGCCGGATCCGTGCCCAGCTCGAGGATCTTGTTGGAGGCATCGACATGGACCACGGTGGGCACGTAGGCCTTGGCTTCATCGGTGGTCATGTCCGCATAGGTGATAAGGATGACGGTATCGCCCTCATGCACCAGGTGGGCGGCGGGACCGTTGATGCCCATGACCCCGGAGCCGCGTTCGCCGGCAATGGTATAGGTCTCCAGCCGGGCGCCGTTGGTGACGTCCACAATGGAAACCAGCTCGCCCGGGAGAATGTCCGCGGCATCGAGCAGGTCGAGGTCAACGGTGACGGAGCCGACGTAGTGCAGATCGGCATGCGTGACCGTGGCGCGGTGGACCTTGGACTTAAACATTTTGCGGTTCATCGCTTTTAAGTTTAGCGGTAGCGGGGCGAAAACCTACGTTGCGTTGCGGCCGGTACGGCACACCGGCCGCACTTGCTGGTCTGCGTCCGGGGCCCGGACTAGGGTAGACGCAACAGGAGCACAAGCCTGCCGTAGCCAAGCGGCGATGGTGGCCATCGAAGCAGGAGGCCCGCAAGATGAGCGAAGACAAGGCCCGGGACAAGAACGACGACGGTACTCCCCGGGGGAGCGAAAACCCCCTGTGGCAGGAGCAAGTAGCGGAATCCGGCCGGCCGCCCGTGAACGAGGCGGACACGGCCGCAAACACCACCGTGTTGAAGACCGCCGGTGAAAGTAACCGGACGGCTGCCGGGGCCGCCGGGACCGAGAGCACGGAAACCAGGCCGATTGACCGGCCAGCAGCGCCGGCGGCCAGCTCCGGCACCTCCGGCACACCCAGTAGCAACGACACGACTGTCCTCGGTACCTCCGGTACCTCCGGCACACCCAGTAGCAACGACACGGCTGTCCTCGGTACCTCCGGTACCTCCGGCACACCCAGTAGCAACGACACGGCTGTCCTGAACACCTCCGGCGCGGCAGCCGCTCCGACTCGCCGGCGCATCAGCGCCGAAAGGGCTTATACCGGTGACCAGGCCGGCGTCGACGAGCAGTCCGGTGATGAATACCCGGCGCGGGATACCAACGCCTACCGGCCCGTGACCCCGCTGGACCGCGAGGCCGTGTTCGTGCGACAGCGCGACGCATTCGGGGGAGTGAAGCTGGGCTCCGCGTTCTTCGGATGGCTCAGTGCCACCGGCATGATCGTCCTGCTGCTGTCCATCGCCACAGGCATTGCCGTTGCCTTTGGAATCTCTGCCCTCAACGATGTCCAGAATCCGGAGGCGATTGCTTCCGGCGGTGGTGCCGCGGCCATCCCTGCCGCCATTGTCCTGGGTGTCATTCTGCTGTTGTCCTACTTCGCCGGCGGTTACGTTGCCGGGCGGATGGCGCGCTTTGATGGCGTCCGTCAGGGCCTGGCGGTATGGCTCTGGGGAATTGTGATGGCCGTTGTGGCCAGCGTCGTGGGCCTGGCAACGGGAGGCATGGACGTGATCAATTCGTTTACCGGCAATTCCGCCGTGTCTGCTGCGATCCAGGACCTGACGGTGCCGGGGCTGATCGCCTTGGGCATCGTGCTGGTGCTGACGCTGGGCGGGGCTTTGCTGGGCGGGATGGCCGGAATGCGCTTCCACCGCAGGGTGGACCGGGCCGGCTTCGGTCCGGACAAGGAGTACTGAGCAGTCAGGTCGCCGGGGCTATAACCGTGGTCCCGGCCGCGATGCCATGCCCCAAAGGGGCATGGTGAGGAAAATCGGAGCGGGCGACGGGAATCGAACCCGCGTATCAAGCTTGGGAAGCTAGCGCTCTACCATTGAGCTACGCCCGCACGGGGAAAGTCCACGAACTGGACGATGATCCCGGTTGAAAACAACGAGATTCAGCTTACCCCAGCCTTGGCCAACTGCGGAACTGCGACATGCGGGCGGCGCAGCGGTTCAGGACGCCCGCAGCTTAGTCGCCTCCTCCCGCTCCCGGGCGTCCGCGATCTCCTCGGCCCGCGCAGCGTTCGCTTCTTCGGTCAGCGCGGCTCCCGCCGCGGCGTCCCGGGTCAGGTTTTCGCCGGTTCCCGGATCGAACAGGTGGATCTTGCGGGTATCCAGCCACAATTCGGCCGGTCGGCCACCCCGGATCCGGCTGGCAGCGTCGAGGGTGACCACGATCTGCGGCCTGAGCTCATCGGCGTCCATCTCCCGGGCGAGGTTGTCCAGAAGGTCGCGGACCTCGGGATCAGGATCGAATTTGATGTAACCGTACTGTTCGTTGCCCAGCCACTCCGTGTGCGTCAGTTCCGCGGTGAAGGTGGAGCCTTGCTGGCGCTTGCTCTCGTCCACCATGCTGGCGTCTTCGAAGTATTCCGGCCGGATGCCCACCAGAACCACGCGCTTGCCCTCTGCTACCCGGACTTTCTCCTCCGAGACTTCGATGTCCCCGACGGGAGTCTTGAGCTTGTTGCCTTCCAGTGTTGCGGGCAGGAAGTTCATCGACGGCGAGCCGATGAAGCCGGCGACAAACAGGTTGACCGGCTGCTCGTACAGCTCGCGCGGCGAGGCAATCTGCTGCAGTTCACCCTTCTTCAGCACGGCAACCCGGTCGCCCAGGGTCATGGCCTCGGTCTGGTCGTGGGTGACGTAGACGGAGGTAACCCCGAGCCGGCGCTGCATCTGGGAGATTTCGGAACGCATCTGGCCGCGGAGTTTCGCATCCAGGTTGGAGAGCGGCTCATCGAACAGGAAGGCGTCGGCCTGCCGCACGATGGCCCGGCCCATGGCCACCCGCTGCCGCTGGCCGCCGGAAAGGTTCCCCGGCTTGCGCTGCAGATGGTCCGTCAACTCCAGTGTCTTGGCTGCCTCGGTCACCAGCCGCTGGACCTCGGCCTCGCTGTGCCGTCCCTTGGCAAGCCGGAGCGGAAAGGCGATATTTTCGAACACCGTCAGATGCGGGTACAGGGCATAGTTCTGGAACACCATGGCCAGATTGCGGTCGCGCGGCGCCTTCTCGTTCACGCGCTTGCCATCGATCAGCAGGTCCCCGGAGGTAATGTCCTCCAGACCCACGATCATCCTGAGCAGCGTGGACTTGCCGCAGCCGGAAGGGCCAACGAGGATGATGAATTCACCGTCCGCTATATCGATGCTGACGTCGTTCACGGCGGGGAAGCCGTCCCCGTACTGCTTGACGAGGTTGTTCAAAGTAATCGAGGCCATGTCGAATCCTTTTCTATGCGCGGCGGGTCAGCCCTTGACGGCGCCCTGGGTCAGGCCTGAGACAATCTGGCGCTGGAAGAGCAGCACCAGCAGGACAATCGGAATGGTCACAATGATGGCCGCCGCCGAGATGGCTCCGGTGGGTTCCTCGAACTGGGAGGCGCCGGTGAAGAAGGCCAGCGCCGCCGGTACCGGCCGAGCGGCCTCCGTCGAGGTCAGGGAAATGCCGTAAACGAAATCGTTCCAGGCGATGAAAAAGGCAATGATCGCCGTCGTAAAGACACCCGGGGCGGCCAGCGGGACGATCGCCTTGCGGAACGCCTGCCAGGTGGTGGCGCCGTCGACTTGGGCAGCCTGCTCCAGCTCCCACGGAATCTGCCGGAAGAATGCCGCCAGTGTCCAGATGGAGATCGGCAGCGTCAGCGACAGGTAGGGGATGATCAGGCCGGGCCAGGTGTCATAGAGGCCGATGGTCCGCCAGAGGTTGAACAGCGGGGTCACGATCGAGATGACCGGGAAGATGGAGACCGCCAGCGCGGTGGTGAGGATCATCTTCTTGCCGGGAAAGTCCAGGCGGGCAATCGCATAGGCACACAAGGTGGCCAGTACGACGGCGATGAAGGTGGCGATCAGGGCGATGCCGATCGAATTGCGCAGCGAACTGAGGAAGAGACCCTGGGCTTCGCCGACCAGGATCTGTTCGTAGTTGACCGTGCTCCATTCGGTGGGCAGGAACTTGCCAGTGGTCAGGTCGCTGGGCTGCTTGAAGGAGGTCGCGAGGATGGAAGCCACCGGGAACAGCGCGTACAGCAGCACGAGCACGGAAATGACCGCCCACGTCACCTTTTCCTTGGTCGATGAATTCTTCATTACTTACTCCCTCGTGCGCCGGCAAGGTCGACCTTGAACAGCTTGATGGCTATGAAGCAGATCAACAGAACGCAGATAAACAGCAGGACGGAGACGGCCGAACCCATACCGATCTCCAGCCGGCTGATGGACGTGCGGTAGGCAAGTAGCGACAGGACTTCGGTGCCGAACGCGCCGTTGGTCATGATGAACACATTGTCGAAAATGCGGAAGGCATCCAGCGCCCGGAAGAGCACTGCGACCATGATGGCCGCCTTCATGTTCGGCAGGATTACCCGGCTCATCCGTTCCCACCAGGTGGCGCCGTCGACCTCCGCTGCCTCCGTCAGTTCATCCGGGACTTGGGCAAGCCCGGCGAGCAACAGCAGTGAAATAAAGGGGGTGGTCTTCCAGATCTCCGAGGCCATGATGACGAAGAGCGAGGACCAGGTGCCGGCAAACCAGTTCAGGTCCGGATCTATGCCGGGCACCCAGTTGAACCAGTTGTTGATGTAGCCGGAATTGATGTCAAAGGCATAGAACCAGGCGAAGGCCGAGACCACCGTGATGATGCCGTAGGGCACCAGAATGGCGGTGCGCAGCAGCCCTCGCACGGACTTGAGCGCTTTGTGCATGACGAGCGCCAGCGCGAAACCGAGGATGAGCTCAACCACCACGGTTACGACCGTGATCAGGAGCGTGACGCCCAGATCCCGCCACCAGACAAAGTCGGTGAGGATAACGCCGTAATTGCCCAGTCCGATGAACTCCCGCTCCGACGGTGCGGTCAGGCGGTAGTTGAACAGCGAGTCATAGGCGGCCTGGACGATGGGGTAGGCCGTAACGGCAAGCATGACAACGAACGCCGGACCGGCCAGCAGCCAGCCTAGCCGCCGCTCGCCCTTGGCCCGTTCGCTGTACGGCTGGGCCGCCCGCTTCTGTTTTCCAGTAGCCGGGCTGCTTGTTTTGACCGAGGTACTCACAGCAGGCTCTCCCCTCTGAGTACTGCAAGGATGAATTCGGCAGTCTGCTCCGGCGTGGTTGCCGGAACGACGGATCCGGGCGGTGCCCAGTTCTGCTGCAGGCCGATGGAGACCTCGTTGTAATAGGGAGTCTGCGGCCGCGGCGCGGAAAGTTCAAGGGATTCCCGGATGGTGTCAGCCATAGGGAAGGCCTCTTCGATCCGGGGATCTTCGTAGGCTGCCGTGTTCGATGGCGGGTTGCCGTTGGTGATGAAGTATTCGGCCTGGTTCTCCGGGGAGACGATGCATTCGATAGCCTGGTAGGCCAAGTCCGGATGCTGGCTCGCCGCACCGACGCCGAGATTTATGCCCCCCAGCGGAGGCGCAGCCGGTTCGTTTTCATCGACCCGGGGATAGGTCGTCCAGCCGATGTCCTCGATCAGTTCTTCATCCAGCGAGCCTGCCTCGACGGCGCTGTTGGTGGCAGGCCAGACGAAGGGCCAGTTCACCATGAACGAGCCGTTATCGCCTTGGAACAGGATCATCGAGAAGTTCTCATCCTGAGTGGCCAAGCCGGGACCGCCGAGCCCTTCGTCGCCGATGGTCGAAACGATTTCCGCGGCCTTCGTTCCGGCCTCGGAGGCCAGACCGAGCTCGACTTCCGCGGCAGGGGCTTCCGGGTTTTGGATGATCTGTCCGCCGCCGGACTCGATCAGCGCATTGACCCAGACGGTCATCGATTCCCCGCGCTGGCCCTGGACGCCCAGAAACTTGTCCTGGCTTGCCGCGGCATCCATGATCTGCTGCCAGGTCACCGGCTGGCTCATGTCCAGTCCGGCTGCTTCCGCCACCGACTTGCGGTACCACAGCAGCTGAGTGTTGGCCCAGAAGGGAACGGTGACCAGCTCGTCCTTCCACTGGGCGCCGGCCAGGGCGCCCTCGACCACATTTTCCGTGGTCCGTTGGGCCACGTCCTCCGGCACTGGAGCCAGGAAGCCCGGCTCCGCGAGTTCAGGGATGAAAGGCGGGTCCAGGCTCATGATGTCAAGGGAGGAATCTCCGGCTGCGAGCCGCCGCGCCAGCTGTTCGCGTTGCGAAGCCGCGTCGTTGGGGAGCAGGGAGGTTTCTATTCGGTAGGCGCCGCCGGAATCGGCGGTGCATCTTTCGGCGATGGCAGCCTGGCCGCCGTCGTCGGGGTTGATGTACCAGGTCAGCGTCGGCACGTTTTCCGCTTCGCTGCAGCCGCTTAAAAGCATCGCGCCCAGGGCCAGTGTTACTCCGGTCAGGGCGCGCGGTTTCTTACGGTTCCGGGAGTCAAACCTCTCGTGCTGTGGCATCGGTACTGCGCCTCCACATCCTTGTAGACGCTCAGACTGAATCCTCGGGGGAAGAGACGGTCCTAAGCAACCTTTCGATTTGACCATAAGCCCCAAAGTGGGGGTTGCGCTACAAAGGGGCGACAAATTGGGTATAAGTGGTGCACGATCGAGACATGATGCCTACCGCGGATGATCTGCGCGCTGTCGCCGATGATGCCTTGGACCACCTGGCCGCATTGCCCGACCCTGCTTGGGAGCAACCTGCCTACGGACTCGAGTGGAACTGCCGCGACACCGCGGCGCATCTAATGGACGATTTCGGGTTCTATGCCATGCAACTGGCGGGGCGAAACCCGCCGCAGGACGATTATGTGGTGCTGCAGGACCCGCCTCCCTGGCGGCAGGGCTCACCGGAGATCCTCTTCTGGCCGGACCCGGCCACCGGGACAGCCGGCATCATCAGTTGCCTCGACGCTACCGCGGGACTGCTGTGTGCCGTGGTTGCTGTAGCCCCGCCGGGAAAACGCGGCTATCACCCGGCCGGAATCTCGGACGCTTCGGGCTTCGCCGCCATGGGGATCACGGAAGCGGCCCTGCACGCTTACGACATCCTGGCTGCCCACGGCATAGGTTATGAGGCCGACGGCGGAATCATCGGCACGGTACTCGACCGGCTGTTTCCTGGCGCTGCCAGGACCAGCGAGCCGTGGCAGGACCTGCTGCGGGCCAGCGGACGGACTGCTGAAACCCGGGGCCGCGCGTGGCGCTGGGATTCCTCCGTCCACTGAGTCAGCTTGCCGGCTCCGCTTCGGGTTGTCGGGATATCCGGCGGACGGCAGGCTCGGCAAAGCGGGTGGCTATCGGCCCGGTCACCGCCATGAGCATCACATAGGCCGTCACCACCGCAGCCAGTTCGGCGACTATGGCACCCGAGGCCACCGCGAGGCCGGCAATGACGATGGAAAATTCCCCTCGTGCAATCAGCGCAGAGCCCGCCCGAAGCCGTCCCCAGCGGCCGATTCCCGCCTGGCGTGCTGCCCACCAGCCGGTAGCTATTTTGGTGCCCGCCGTCAGCACCCCCAGCACGATGGTCCAAACCAGTACCGGTGGGATGGAGGCCGGATCGGTGTTGAGCCCGAACACCACGAAGAACATGGCCGCAAAGATATCGCGCAGCGGCGCCAGGACCCGGACGGCGCTTTCAGCCGTTGCGCCCGATATCGCGATGCCCAGGAGGAAGGCTCCGACGGCCGCGGAAACCTGCATGGCGGAGGCCAGGCCGGCTACCAGCAGCGCGACACCGATCAGTTTGAGCAGGAACGTTTCTTGTTCCGGACTGTGGATCCAGGCAGTGATCCGCTGGCCGTACCGGATGGCCAGGAACAGGACTGCGCTCACGGCCAGCAACGCTGCTCCAACGGCCTGCAGGCCGCCCAGGAACGACGCCCCGGCGAGGACTGTCGTGAGCACCGGCAGATAGGCGGCCATGGCGAGATCTTCCAGGACCAGGATGGAGAGGACCACCGGTGTTTCCCGGTTTCCCAAGCGGCCCAGGTCCGTGAGGACTTTGGCGGCGATGCCTGAGGAGGATATATAGGTCACGCCGCCCAGTACCAGTGCACCGATCCCGCCCCAGCCGAGGATGAGCGCCAGCACCGCACCGGGGAGGAAATTCAGCAACAGGTCCACCACGCCGGCCTGCCAGGATTGCCGCAGGCCTGTCGCGAGTTCACGGGCGGTATATTCGAGCCCCAGCATGAGCAGGAGCAGGACCACGCCGATTTCGCTGGCGATGTGGCTGAATTCGCTGATGCTGGCGAATTCGATCAATCCGCCGTTGCCGAAAGCCAGTCCACCCAGCAGATACAACGGAACCGGCGACATGCCGATCCGGGCGGCAAGACGACCCAGGATGCCCAGCCCAAGAAACACCAGGCCGAGCTCGATCAGGACAAGAGTCGTGCCGCCCACGCCCGGCTATCCCCCGTGCAGGATCTTGGCGGCAGCATCGAGTCCGTCAGGGGTACCCACCACGATGAGCAGATCTCCGGGCTTCATGGTGTCGCTCGGTGCGGGGGAAGGCATCACCTGGCCTTCCCGGACAATGGCGACCACGGACGCGCCACTGCGGGTGCGGATCCTGGCCTCGCCCAGGGCATGCCCGGAGAAAGGCGAACCTTCGGTCACCGGGAACTGCCGCGTGCTCACCCCCGGCAGTTCGCTGTGTTCTTCGGATAACTGGGCCACCAGCTTTGGACCGCCGAGCAGTCCGCCCAAGGTAGCAGCCTCCTCCACGCTCATGGGAACCGAGGCGAGGCAGGCGTCGGGATCGTCCAGGCGCGAGATGATCAGCTCGGTCTGGCCATCGCGATGGATGACTATGCCCACACGCCTGCCGTTGTCCAGCACGATCTCCCGGCGAAGGCCGATTCCCGGCAACGGTGTTTCTTCCACGTCCATGGCACAACTGTAGACCTCTCAGCCCCTGCCCTGAGGGTGCTGGCCGTAGGCTGGTAGGTAATCAAAACCAACACAACGGAGTGCCATGACGGTGGACAAGAACACCCGGAAATTTGAAACCGGAATCGAGACCGATTTCTCCGACAAGATGAGCTACGGCTCTTACCTTCGGCTGGACGATCTGCTCTCCGCCCAGCGGCCGGTAAGCCGGCCCGAACACCACGACGAGCTGCTCTTCATCATCCAGCACCAGACGTCGGAGCTGTGGCTCAAGCTGGTCCTGCACGAGCTGCGCACGGTGCGGGAAAAACTGCAGGCCGATGACCTGCGGTTTGCGATGAAGGGCATTGCCCGGATCAAACACATCCAGCGCTCGCTGACGGAACAATGGTCCGTGCTCGCCACCCTCACGCCATCCGAGTACGCGGAATTCCGCGGCCAGCTGGGCTCGTCCTCGGGCTTCCAGTCCTACCAGTACCGGGCGGTTGAGTTCCTGCTGGGCAACAAGAACCGCAGCATGCTCGACGTGTTCGCGGCTGATCCGAGCGCCCAGGCCCTGCTTGGGGACCTTCTGGGGAAGACCAGCATCTACGACGAGTTCCTGGCGTTCCTGTCCCGCCGGGGCTACGCGGTACCGGGGGAACTGCTGGAACGGGACGTCAGCGAAGCCCACGTGTTCAATCCTGAACTGGTGCAGACCTTTAAATATGTGTACGAGAACGCCCACGAGAACTGGGACGTTTACGAGGCCTGTGAAGAACTGGTGGACCTTGAGGACAACTTCCAGCTCTGGCGTTTCCGCCATTTGAAGACAGTGGAACGCACGATCGGCATGAAACGCGGCACCGGCGGTTCATCCGGCGTCGGATTTCTGCAAAAGGCCCTGGAACTGACGTTCTTCCCGGAGCTCTACGCCGTCCGCACCGAGATCGGCCAGCCGTAGCCCAGGCCCCGCGCGGCCGGGGGAAGGGCTGCCGGCGGTCGCCGTTCGTCTCGACCGCCGGCAGCGTCTGGGGAGCTCTACCGGAAGACGTTGTAGGAGGTGAAGCCTGTCCCTTCCTGGGTACGTGCGCCGAAACGGCCCCTGCTGTAGGGGTAGTACTTCAACGTTCCGTCGGTGAACTTCCCGATGAAGCCGGCGGATCCCGACACGGTGTAGCCGTAGAGCGGGGTCACGGTCGAGACCTTATGCCAGCCGCTCTTGCCGATCAGTTGGCGTTTTGAGGTGCTGACGCCGCCGGAGCCGTTTCCCGGGTAGAAGTAGAGCTCGCCGGTATTCCGGATGGCGATCAAGTCCTGTTTGCCGTCCTGGTTCCAGTCCAGCATTGTGGGCCGGTAACGTCCCCAGCCGCTGCTGATTGTCCGGCCGGCGGACAGGTAGGCCGCGGAGCCGTTGCGGTAGTAGAGCAACGCGCCGTCCGACCATCGCTTGGCCACAATGCCCGGGTAGGTGTCTGCGGCAGCCCAGCGTCCAACGGTGAGATCGTACCTGGCGAAGCCGCGGCCGACTTCGCGGGGCGCCTGGAAGCCGCCGCCTGGCCGGCCGAAGTTCACCAGCAGCCGGCCGTCCTTCATCTGGAGCAGCAGGTCGATGGTCCCGTCCTGGTTCCAGTCAACCGACGTGCCGGTCTTGACGCCGCCGTAAGCGTAGTCGATTTTCACCCGGGGGTGCATCCTGCCGCCGCTGCCCGGATAGCGCCAGAGGTCACCGGCGGAATCGGCCGCCATCACATCCGAGTAACTGCGGATACTCGGCTTGCCCAGCACGTAGTAGTGCTCCATGGTCGGGATCTTCTTGGTCCGCATGTCGGTCGCCAAAGCGACGCCGACATAGCGCAGATGCCAAGGCTCGTAGGTGTAGCCGGTGGTGGCTTCGTGGCCCCTCGGGTAGCGGATGATGAATCCGTATTTGTACGCGTTGGCGGCCACCCACTTGCCCGCGGCGGTATCGCCGAAACACGCTTCCAGTCCGCAGGATCCGCTGGCCAGGCCGATGTCCACTGCCAGTCCGGTCTGGTGTTCGCTATAGCCTGGGCGGGCGGAAATCCGGTCCGCGTAGGTCTTGCCGTAGATTCTCACGTAGTAGTTGTAGAGGTCACGCTGTTCCGCATAGGAACGGTAGGCACTAACGACGGCGATCGCATGGCCTGCGCTGTCGGCACCGGCAAAAAGGCTTGAGAGTTTGGTGCTGACATCCGGCCGCATCCTGTAGCCCGTGCTCTTCCACCGCGCCAGCTTCGGGGTGTAGTTGAGCGGGCTCAACGGGTGGGCCTTGTTGACCAGAACCTTGATGTTGGCCGGGTCCCGGACAGGTTCGGCGGCTGAGGCCGGAACAGCGGTCACGAGCGTGAAAAGCAGCGCCACAGCGGTGACCATGACTGCCAGCAGCGCGAGCCGTGGGCGTTGCGAAGTGCTTCCGGTTTCCATGATCCCCCTGTCAATGAACTGGCGCCCAGCGCGGCCGTACCCTCTATGTTTCCACTGCGGCGCCGCGGGCAACAGAGCGGCGGCCGGGTAGAGCCGCCGTCGGGAATTGAAGGCTCCTGCTAGCCATGCGTTATTTTTAGATGGTGCTGATTTCAGACCGCGATATCCGAGCCGAACTCGATGCCGAGCGTATTGTCCTGGACCCGTTTCTGCCCGAAATGATCCAGCCCTCCAGCGTGGACGTGCGGATTGACCGGTTCTTCCGGCTGTTCGACAACCACAAATATGCGCACATCGACCCGCAGTTGGAGCAGCCGGACCTGACGCGCCTTGTTGAAGTGGACCCCGATGAGCCGTTCATCCTGCACCCCGGCGAATTCGTGCTGGGCTCCACCTATGAAATGGTGACCCTGCCGGAGGACATCGCCGCCCGGCTGGAAGGCAAATCGTCGCTGGGCCGGCTGGGTCTGCTCACGCACTCCACCGCGGGCTTCATTGATCCGGGATTCTCCGGCCACGTGACGCTGGAACTGTCCAACATGGCCACGTTGCCGATCAAGCTCTGGCCGGGCTCGAAGATCGGCCAGCTGTGCTTCTTCCGCCTGACTTCACCGGCTGAACACGCCTATGGGTCGGGTCAGTACGGCAACCGGTACCAGGGCCAGCGGGGTCCGACGGCGTCGCGCAGCTACCTTAACTTCCACCGCACCACGATCGAGCGCTGATCAGGCCGACGGCGTTTGCGCCGTCGGGACCTCGCGCGGCTCCTTGACCGGCAGCAGTGCCAGCAGCCCGGCCAGCAGCACAATGAGGATGCCCAGGATGCCGAAGCGCTGCGTGCCGAAGATGGTAATGCTCAAGCCAAAGAGTGTCGGTGCCAGGAAGCTGACGGCCCGGCCGGTGGTGGCGTAGAGACCGAAGAACTCGCCCTCTTCGCCGGTGGGCGCCAGCCGTGCCAGATAAGCGCGGCTGGACGACTGGGCGGGGCCTGCGAAGAGGCACAGCATCAGCCCGAAGATCCAGAACGTGGTGTCTCCGGTCAGGGTTGCGCCGAAGATGCTGTACGTGTTGGCTCCGAGCACCAGGACAGCGGCGCCGGCGACGATCAGTCCGATCAGGGAGCCGACGATAATCTTCTTTGGCCCGATCCGGTCATCGAGGATCCCGCCGACCACTGCACCAAGGGCGGCGACGACGTTCCCGGCGATGGCGAAGAAGATGACTTCGGTCAGGGTGAAGCCAAAGGTGCCGGCGGCAATCACACCGCCGAAGGTGAAGACCGCTGCCAGCCCGTCCCGGAAGATCGCGCTGGCCAGCAGGAAGAAGATGGTGTGCGGACTGGTCCGGTAGATGGCCTTGATCCGGCGGAACAACAGTCCGTAGGAGGCGAAGAAGCCCAGCCGGGCGGCCTTCGGCTGACGGGGAATTTCCGGCACGGTGAAAAGTACCGGCAGGGCAAAGATCAGGAACCAGACGGCCGAGAACACCGCGACCAACCGGATGTTCAGCCCGTTTTCGGCGGTGGCTCCGAACCAGCCGGTCTCGGGGAGGACGAAGCCCATCAGCACCAGCGCCAGGGCCACGATGCCGCCGACATAACCCATGGCCCAGCCGAAGCCGCTGACCTTGCCGACGGTGGACGGCGTGGAGATCTGGCCGAGCATCGCGTAGTAGTTGACGTTGGCGAACTCGAAGAAAATGTTGGCCAGCGCGATCAGCGCGACGCCGACGAAGAGGAATCCGGGGGAGGGATAGACAAAGAAGCACAGCGCCGTCAGTGCGACGACGGCCATGGTGTTGACGCCCAGCCAGTACCTCCGCCGTCCGCCGGAGTCCGAGCGCTGGCCGGTGATCGGGGCCAGCAGCGCGATGGCGACTCCGGACACGGCCAAACCGTAACCGAGGATCTGCGAGGCATAGTCTTCGCCGCCAAAGGGGTCGCTCACCAGATAAACGGTGAAGACGAAGGTCGTCATAATCGCGTTGATGGCGGCCGAGCCCCAATCCCAAGACGCCCACGCGAGAACGTGCTTCTTATTGATTCTCTCTTGCATGGGAGCGCCGGCGTTCGCGGAGGGTGCCGGCTTTCCTGACCAGTGGCTCATAACCGAATGCTAGCTTCTTCGCCCTTCGTGAACAGCTTAAGCCGCTGACCAGTGGATGAATCCGCGCTAAAGCAACGAATGGAGGGGCGTTCGGGAGGGCGATTGTGACGGGCGGTGTCGGGGCCGGACGTATGCCATGGGTAGAATGGAGGCAGGCTTTTGCGCCTTTCTACCGCCGATCCCAGAAGGAAGCCCCGGAGAATATAGTGCTTGTTGTGCTCACCCTGCTCTTCGTGGTGGCCTTCATCGCGCCCTGGATCTTCAGGAAACTCGGTCGTTCAACCTTCTACATTCTGGCCGCCGTGCCGGCCGGCTGCTTCATCTGGCTGCTGGCTACTTTCGACCGGTACACGGGCTCGGACCAGACTGCACTCTCCGGCGGGCCCAATGCGCCGCCGTCGGTAATCATCCCGTGGATTCCGGAGCTGAGGCTCGAGCTAGCCTTCCGGATGGACACTTTGTCCGCGGTGCTGGCCATCCTCATTCTCGGTGTCGGCGCGCTGGTCCTCTTTTATTGCGCACGCTACTTTAAGGCCGACGATCCCAATATCGGGCCGTTCGGTGCACAGCTACTTGCCTTCGCCGGGGCCATGTTCGGCTTGGTCATCACCGATGACCTGCTCATGCTTTATGTCTTCTGGGAACTGACCACCGTCCTGTCCTACCTGCTGATCGGGTATGCACGGCACCGGCTGGCGGCGCGGCGTTCCGCTCTGCAGGCTCTGATTGTGACGACATTCGGCGGCCTGACAATGCTCGTCGGCCTGATCATGGTCGGGCAGACGGCGGGTACCTACCGAATTTCGGAAATCATGGCCGCAGCTCCGGATCTGATCCAGCACGGCATGTTGATCGACGTCGCCATCCTGCTGATCCTGGTCGGCGCCATCAGCAAGTCGGCGCTGGTCCCGTTCCACTTCTGGTTGCCCGCCGCCATGGCCGCCCCCACTCCGGTCAGCGCCTATCTCCATGCCGCAGCCATGGTCAAGGCCGGCATTTACCTGGTGGCACGGTTCGCGCCGGGCTTCTCGGATACCCGGTACTGGGAGGGGACCGTGATGGTCCTGGGCCTGGCAACCATGCTGGTCGGCGGGTGGCTGGCACTCAAACAGTTCGACCTCAAGCTCATCCTGGCCTACGGCACCGTCAGCCAGCTGGGCTTCCTCACCATGGTGGTGGGGCTGGGCAGCCGTGACGGCGCCCTGGCAGGCCTGGGACTGCTGCTGGCCCACGGCTTCTTCAAGGCGACACTCTTCCTGGTCGTCGGCATCATCGACCATCAGTCCGGCACCCGCGACATCCGCCAGCTTTCGGGAATCTACCGTACGGCGCCGGTCCTTTTTGCCGTCTCGCTGATCGGTGCCGCATCGATGGCGGGGGTACCGCCGCTGCTGGGCTTCGTCGCCAAGGAGTCGGTTTACGAAACCTTCGTCCACTATGCCTCCGAAGGCGGCTGGACCGGACCGGTCCTGCTGGCCGGCGTCGTCGTCGGTTCCATGCTGACCTTTGCCTACAGCGCTCGGTTTGTCTGGGGCGGGTTTGCCTACAAGCCCAACGTGAAGAAGACGGCGTTCAAGCGCATTCCCGGAGCTTTTATCGCATCCCCGATGCTGCTGACTGTCGCCACCGTGGTATTCGGTTTCTGGCCTGCCCCGCTCGACTCGATTATCGCCCCCTATGTTTCACTGTTCCCCTCGGACGGCGAGCCGGACGGGCACCTGGCTCTGTGGCATGGCGTGACCCCGGCGCTCGGACTGACGGTGCTGACGCTGGCCGTGGGCACACTGCTGTTCCTGTTCCGGAACCGGGTCACCGCATTCCAGGACCGTCTCTCCGGTGGGCTGACCGGCGAACGCGCCTACCGCGGGATCATCGGCGTGCTGGATGAGGTGGCCGTCTGGGTCACCGGCCGTACCCAGCGCGGTTCGCTGATTTTCTACCTCGTGGTCATTCTCAGCGTCTCGGTGGCTACTCCGCTGAGCGCCGTGTTCCTCATGGATGCGCCCTGGCCTGACAGCTGGATCGCCTTCGACTCTCCCGCGCAGCTGATCGCGGGGCTGGGCATCATCGTGGCGGCCATTCTCGCGATCAGGGCCAACAAGAGGTTCATGGCCGTGCTGATGGTCTCCGTCTCCGGTTACGGCATCGCGTTGATCTTCGCGCTGCAAGGCGCGCCGGACCTGGCGCTGACCCAGATGCTCGTGGAGACTATTGTGCTGGTCGCGATTGTGCTGGCACTGCGCTCACTGCCCGCCCGCCTCTGGCTGCGCACCCCCAGCAGTTTCAAATGGCTGCGGGCTGCCATCGGTGCGGCCTTCGGCCTGGCCATGGTGCTCATTGCCATGACCTCCATGGCCGCGCGCACCCAGCTGCCGGTCTCGCTGGAATACCCACAGCTGGCGTACGACGGCGGCGGCGGAGCCAACATTGTCAACGTCACCTTGGTGGATATCCGCGCGTGGGATACCTACGGCGAAATCTCCGTCCTGGCGGTCGCTGCCACGGGCGTGGCCAGCCTGATCTTCGTCCGCAGCCGCGGAGACAAACGCATGCGCGCCTCAACCGTCGCCTCGGGATCGGTGGACCGCCTCACCGAGCTGCCCGAGCACTCCGGCCGCGATGCCGCCGCGCTGGTCACTGCCCGGCGCTTCGCAACCGTCGCCAGGGACGCCTGGCTGGTTGCCGGACGGACTCTCGCCCCCGAGCGGCGTTCAATCATCTTCGAGGTCATTACCCGACTGCTGTTCCACTCCTTAATCATCTTCTCGATCTACCTCCTGCTGACCGGGCACAACTTGCCCGGCGGCGGCTTCGCCGGCGGACTGCTGGCAGGCATCGCCCTGGCGGTCAGGTACCTTGCGGGCGGACGAGTAGAACTGGCCGAGGCCACCCCGGTCAGTGCGGGTTTCCTGCTCGGCGCCGGACTGGGGATCGCTTCCTTGACCGCCATGGCACCGCTGCTCTTTGGCGGCGAGGTCTTCCAAAGCGCCATCATCCATTTCAGCCTGCCGGTCTTCGGGGACCACAAGTTCGTCACGTCGACCCTCTTCGATATCGGGGTCTACCTGGTGGTGGTGGGCCTGGTGCTCGACGTGCTGCGCAGTTTCGGCGCGGAAGTAGATGAGCGCAGCCAGGAGAAGGCACCAAAACCGGATGAGGGTGTGCCGCAGCCGGCACCGGACTCCATCGAGGAAGGAGTAGCACGATGACGGTGAACATCACGCTGCTCGTGGTCATGGGCGTTCTCGTGGCAGTGGGCGTCTATCTGATCCTCGAACGCAGCCTGACCCGGGTCATGCTCGGACTGATGATGCTGGCCAATGGCGCCAACATCCTGTTGCTGACTACCGGTGGCGCCGCTGGCTTGGCGCCGCTGTACGACGCAGATATTCCTGCGGGGGAATACAATGACCCGCTGCCGCAGGCGCTCATCCTGACCTCCATCGTGATTTCCTTCGCGGTGACCGCGTTCATGCTCGGCATTATCTACCGGTCCTGGGTACTGGGCCGCCAGGACGAAGTGCAGGACGATATTGAAGACCGCCGCGTGGCCAATCAGCCCAGCTTCGACGCCGAGGACGATACCGCCATCCCGGTAGAGACCACCGAGTTTGTCATGCCGGCAGACGCCGATGAACGGCCGGCAGCACCGAAGACCAGAGTTCGGGGACAAGAATGAACGCCGCTAGCCTGGCCCCGCTGGCCGTTGTCCTTCCCTTCCTGGGCGCTGCTTTTGCGTTCATCCTGATCCGCCGGCCGGTTGCGCAACGCACGGTGGCCATCACCACGCTCGCCCTGACCCTGTCCGTCGAACTGCTCATGCTGTGGTCGGCCTGGACCCAGGGCGTGCAGGCCGTGTTCCTCGGCGGCTGGGTGCCTCCGTTCGGCATCTCCCTGGTGGTGGACGAGCTTTCATCCCTGATGCTCGTGATCTCCTCGGCCGTGAGCCTGGCGGTGCTGGTCTACGCATCCGGCCAAGGCATGGCAGATGGGGACGAGGACGGTCCCATCTCGATTTTCCATCCCACTTACCTGATCCTCGTGGCGGGGGTGTCCAACGCTTTCCTCACCGGGGACCTGTTCAACCTCTACGTAGGTTTCGAGATTCTGCTGACCGCCAGTTATGTCCTGATGACCATGGGCGGGACGGGGCCACGTGTCCGGGCTGGCGTGACGTACGTGGTGGTCAGCGTTATTTCGTCGATGCTGTTCCTGCTCTCCATTGCGATGATCTACGCGGCGACCGGCACCATCAACATGGCCGACCTGGCCGTGAAGCTGGGCGAACTGGATGACTCCACGCAAATGATTCTGCACCTGATGCTGGTGGTGGCGTTCGGCATCAAGGCCGCGGTGTTCCCGCTGTCCTTCTGGCTGCCCGACTCGTATCCCACCGCACCGGCCCCGGTTACCGCAGTGTTCGCCGGCCTGCTGACCAAGGTGGGTGTCTACGCCCTGATCCGGACCGAGACGCTGCTCTTTCCGGGGGACCGGATCAACACCTTCCTGATGATCGTTGCGCTGCTGACCATGCTGGTCGGCATCCTCGGAGCGCTGGCCCAGATCGACATCAAACGCATGCTCTCGTTCACGCTGGTCAGCCACATCGGCTACATGGTTTTCGGCCTGGCGATGAGCTCAGTGGTCGGACTGGGATCGACGATGTACTACGTGGCGCACCACATTACCGTCCAGACCAGCCTGTTCCTGGTGGCGGGTCTGATCGAACGCCGCGGCGGCACCTCCAACATGGACCGGCTGGGCGGCATGGCGAAGCTCTCGCCGCTGCTGGCGATCCTGTACTTTGTGCCGGCCATGAACCTGGCGGGCATCCCGCCCTTCTCCGGCTTCCTCGGCAAGCTGGGCCTGCTGCAAGGCGGCGTCGATCTTGCCACCCCGGTGTCGTACACGCTGGTGATCGGCAGCGTCGTCACCTCCCTGCTGACCCTGATGGCCATGGCCCGCGTCTGGAACAGGGCCTTCTGGCGGACGCCGGAGGACGCCGAGCATCCGGATCCGGTGCTGCTGGCCAGCAAGCCGGACGGTTCCACGCTGCGCACCTCCAAGTACGTGACCGACAAGCCCACCGGCCGGTTCTCCGGCAGGGGGACCATCCACCTGCTGCCCAAGAGCATGGTCGGAGCCACCATGGGCCTGGTGGCACTCGGAGTGGCACTGACCGTCTTCGCCGGCCCGCTGTTCCAGCTGAGCGATCAGGGCGCCCGGGCGATGCTCGAGCGCACACCCTACATCGAAGCCGTTCTCGGCACCGGCGCGGCACAGGGGGTTGAGCAATGACCCGTTCCCGGATTCCGCTGCTCGTCGAAATTCCCCTGCTGGTCTGGCTGGTCATCCTCTGGGGCGCCCTCTGGCAGGACTTCAGCGCCGGCAACCTGATTTTCGGACTGCTCATCGCCCTCGCCGTCGTCAATATCTTTTACTTGCCGCCGGTAGAACTTGCCGGACGGCTGAATCTGTGGGCAGCAGCCGTGTTCGTGGCGGCGTTCGTACTGAACGTGGCCAAGGCCAGTTTCGAGGTCTTCTGGATCGCGCTCACCCGGGGACCAAGGACCAAGAACGGTGTGGTGGCCGTCCAGCTGCGCAGCCATTCGGACCTGCTGGTTACCGCCACCGGTCACACCATCTCGCTGATTCCCGGGAGTCTCGTGGTGGACGTGGACCGGTCCACGTCGACGCTCTACCTGCACGTGCTGGACATTCCGGACCCGGACAAGGCGGACCGGTTCCGCGACCAGGTCCGCAGGATCGAGGCCGGGCTGATCCGGGCCATCGGCAGTAAAGAGGAAGTCGCCATGGTCAAAGCGGAGGCAGCAAACCGGCGGAACGGAGGAACCAGTTGAACAGTCCGTTCATGGAAGTTGTCCTGGTGATCGTCACGGTCGTCCTGGCCTTCTCCGCCGCCGTCGCAATCTCCCGCATTGTCAAAGGCCCCTCCATCTTGGACAGGGTGATCGCTATCGACGTTCTGCTGGCCATCGTCTGCGCGGGCCTGATAGCTGACATGGCCGTCCGGAAGCATCAGGCCAATCTGACCTTGGTGATCATCATTTCCCTGATCGGCTTCATCGGCTCAGTCACGGTAGCCCGCTTCGTCATCGACAGGCGGACCCATGAACACTGATTTTGTGCTGGAAATTGCCGCCGGACTCTGCCTGGTCCTCGGGGCGCTTATGTCCCTGGCCGCCGCTATCGGGCTGCTCCGGTTTCCGGACCTGCTCTCGCGGATGCACGCAGCCACCAAGCCCCAGGTTTTCGGGCTGCTGCTGCTGCTGATCGGCCTGGCCCTGCAGCTCCGCAGCTGGGCAGCGGTGCCGGTGCTGATTATCGCCTGGCTGTTCCAGCTGCTGACGGTTCCGGTGTCGGCACACATGGTGGGCCGTGCTGGTTACCGCACCAAGCACCTGCACCGGGAAACACTGAGCGTGGACGACCTGGATGCGGTGGTCCAGAAAGCCGCGGCGGAAGAAGCCGAACGCCGGAAGGCGGATGCCGCGGAAGAGGCGGCGCTGGCTGCCGATCCCGAGCTGGCGGCGGAACTGGACGCCGCCGGGAAGGCTGACGAAAAGCCTGCAGGAAAGCTGAAGGGCGCGTTGCGGATCAAGGAGCCAAAGGAAGCGGCGGCGAAGGCTTCCGCCAAACGCCGCCGCGAATCCTGAAACTGCCCCGGGGACTAGACCATGTCGCGGGTCCGGTTGAAGCGGTTGACTGCCTGCATGGTTCCGCGCTGGGAAAGCACACGGATGATCGCGCTGACAGTACCGGAAATCGCGGCAAAGGCGAGGGTGGCGCGCAGGCTGTTCTCCATGTCGTCGTCATGCTTGGGGGAGTCCTCCCCGGTGACGGCCTTCCACAGGATGTCGATGAGCTTGGCGCCGGCCAGGCCCGCACCGATGCTCACCAACGTACCCAGAAGTTTCAAAACCATACTCATTTGCCACTGCCCTTCGTCGGTAATGTCATCTGCCACCCAGCCTAGCGTTTTCCGGGTCGGCTGCCACCCGCCGTCGTCAGTAGTACACTGGAAGACGCTTGAAAAAGCACACATGACGACAGGGGAGCGTCCGTCACGGTAACCACGGCAAGCAGCGGTACCGGGTCGGGACGCTGAGAGTGCGGCCAGCCGCAGACCCTCGAACCTGCTCCGGTTAGTACCGGCGAAGGGAGTCGAGATCTCAGGGTGTGCCCGGAAAAGCCGGGTTGCCCTCCCCTCCTGAACCTCAGGAGGATTTTCCATGAACACCGTTACACCTTCCCCGCAGGCTGCTGCGCGCAAACCCCGTTACACCTGGCGAGTTGTCGATATTGTCGTGGCGTCCGTGATCGGCGTAGCCATCGGCGTTATCTTCTGGGCCTGGTCCGCCGGTTATTCGGGCATCGCGGTGCTGACCGCGGCCTTCCCGCCAGCCGGCGGGCTCTATGCCGGCGGCTGGCTCACGGCCGGGGTCCTGGGTGGGCTGCTCATCCGCAAGCCCGGCGCGGCGATCTACTGCGAGGTCCTCGCGGCCGCCGTGTCGAGCCTGCTGGGCACGCAGTTCGGCCTCACCGTGCTCCTCTCCGGCCTGATCCAGGGCGTCGGCGCGGAACTGGTCTTCCTGCTCTTCCTCTACAAGAAGTTCAACCTCGGCGTGTCGCTGCTGGCCGGGCTGGGTGCAGGCCTGGCGCTGGCCATCGGCGAGAACATCCTGTGGAACGTGGAATGGGCCACAGACTGGAAGCTCTGGTACACGCTGTTCGCCGCAGTCTCCGGCGTGGTCATCGCCGGCCTGCTGCCCTGGCTGGCGATGAGGGGACTGGCCAAGACGGGCGCGCTCTCGTCCTTTGCCGCCGGCCGGACGGCAGACGTATAGGCCATGGCAAACACTCAAAGCACGACGGCGGAGCGCGGCCGCCCGGCCGCCGTTACCGCCGAGGGATACGGCTGGCGCCATGCCGGCCGCAAGGATCCGGCGGTCAGCGACGTGAGCTTCAGGATCGAGCCGGGGGAGCGCGTGCTGCTGCTCGGCGCCTCCGGTGCCGGCAAATCCACCCTGCTGCATGCCATCGCGGGGGTGCTGGGCGACGAAGGCGAAGGGGACGAAGCCGGCCGCCTGACCGTCGACGGCATGCACCCGGTCCAGTCCCGCGGCCGGACGGGACTGGTGCTTCAGGACCCGGAGTCGCAGGTGGTCATGGCCCGGGTGGGGGACGAGGTCACCTTCGGCGCGGAGAACATGGCCCTGCCGCGGGACGAAATCTGGTCGCGGGTGCGCAAAAGCCTGTCGGATGTGGGCCTCGAAGTCCCGCTGGACCACCCCACCACCGCACTCTCCGGCGGACAGAAGCAGCGGCTCGCACTGGCATCGGTCCTGGCCATGCGGCCGGGAGTCCTGTTGCTGGACGAGCCCACGGCGAACCTGGACCCGGACGGCGTACTGGAGGTCCGGGACGCCGTCGTCGGGGTGCTTGAGCGCACCGGCGCCACCCTGATTGTGGTGGAGCACCGCGTGGCCATCTGGGCGGACGTGGTGGATCGGGTCATCGTGCTGGCGGCCGACGGTGGAGTTCTCGCCGACGGTCCGCCGGCTGAGGTGCTCAATGCCGCAGGTACCAGGGAACGACTGATCGAAGCGGGTGTCTGGGTCCCCGGCTACACGCCCCGGCTGCGCACGCCCGGGCCCCCCAGCGGCCGCGGTAACGGCGGGAGCCACAGCACGCCGGGCACGGGCCTGCTCCGGGCGGCGGAGCTGTCCGTGGCCCGGACCCGCAGGGCCGGGCCGGTAGTCAGTAAGGTCTCGCTGGAACTGGCGGCGGGCGAGGCGCTGAGCATCACCGGCCCCAACGGCGCCGGCAAGTCAACCCTGGCGCTGACCCTGGCCGGGCTGCTGACCCCCGCGGGCGGCAGGCTTGAGGCCGCACCGGAGCTCCGGCGGGGTGCGGCCAGTACGGTGCACAAGTGGAAATCAGCTGAACTCGTCACTAGGATCGGCACTGTCTTCCAGGAACCCGAGCACCAGTTCCTGACCCACCGGGTGATCGACGAACTCGAATTCGGTCCCCGGCGCGTCGCCCGGCTCCCGGAGGACGAGGTGCGCCGCCGCGTTGATGCCATCGCCGAGAGGCTGCGGCTGACCAAACTCCTGCAGGCCAATCCCTTCACCCTTTCGGGCGGGGAGAAGCGCAGGCTGTCCGTGGCGACCATGCTGGCCACCAGCCCGGACATCCTGGTCCTGGATGAACCGACCTTCGGGCAGGACGCGAACACCTGGGCGGAACTGGTCTCGCTGCTCGGCGGACTGATCGCCGAAGGCCACGCCGTGGTGTCCGTGACCCACGACGGCGACTTCACCGCGGCGCTCGGCGGCAACGTCCTGCGCGTGGCGGAGGGAACAGCACAGGTCCAGGCGCGGGTCGCGAGCGGGAGGGCGGCATGAGCCTGGACATCATGACCCCGCGGCTGACTGCCTCGCCCTTCACCCGTGCCAATCCGCTCTCGAAGCTCGCCGCCGTTGCCATGGTCACCGTAGTGGTGATGCTCAGCGTGGACTGGGTGAGCGCCGGCGTGGTGCTGGCCGCGGAACTGCTGCTGCTGCCGGTACTGGGCATCAGCGCCTGGGCATTGTTCCGGCGCGGCTGGCCGCTGGTGGTGGCGGCCGCGGTTGGCGCCTACGGCACGGCGCTGCTGGCGGAGAAAACCGGCGCGGTGGTCTTCGAAGCGGGCCCGCTGCTGTTCACCGAGGATTCCATCAACTCCGGCGTCGCCATCGGGCTGCGGTCCCTGGCGGTGGCACTGCCCGGAATCTTCCTGCTGCTGACCACTGACCCCACCGATCTGGCCGATGCGCTGGCGCAGAAGCTGAAGCTGCCGCACCGGTTTGTGCTCGGGGCCCTGGCCGGCCTCCGGCTGGTGGGTCTGCTGGTCGAGGAATGGCGGACCCTGGGTCTGGCCCGCCGTGCCCGCGGAGTCGGCGCCGAGAACAAGCCGCTGGCCAAATTCGCCGCGTTCCTTGGCCAGGCGTTCGGGCTGATCGTGCAGGCGATCCGGCGCGCCACCCGCCTGGCGGTGGCAATGGAGGCCCGCGGTTTCGGCGGGGCACAACGCACCTGGGCGCGGGAATCGACGTTCAGCAGGGTGGATATCTGGGTCTTCCTGGGCGGTGCCCTGGTCTCGGCGGCAGCCGTTGCCGCCGCCGTCTCCGCCGGGACCTGGAACTTCATCCTCGGCTGACCCCGGCTCCTTCGCGATCCACTGGTCAGCTGCGGCCCTTTTCAGATTTGGGAAGGGCCGCAGCTGCCTCCTCGATTACGGCTGCGCGCAAAAGGCGCGTGCCTTCGTCAACGCCCTGGATCTACGGGCCGGCTACGGTTTGGAGAGCGCCCGGTCCAGGTCCTTGAGCAGGTCCCCGGTGGCTTCCAGACCCACGGACAGCCGGACGAAGCCGTCGCCAAGCCCGATCGCGGCCCGTCCGTCCGGTCCCATCGCGCGGTGCGTGGTGGTGGCCGGATGGGTGATCAGGGACTTGGCGTCGCCGAGGTTGTTCGAAATGTCCACCGTGGTCAGCGAGTTGAGCAGCCGGAACGCGGCGGCCTTGGCGTCCGCGCCGCTGGCGGCATCCGGCTCAAGCTCAAACGTGACCACGGTTCCGCCGCCGCTCATCTGGCGGCGCGCCAATTCGTACTGCGGATGCGATTCGAGGAACGGGTAGACCACCCGCCGCACCGCCGGCTGGGTTTGCAGCCAGCGGGCGATCTCCAGGGCGGATGCCGTCGAATAGTTCACGCGCAGGGACATCGTCTCCAGCCCCTTGAGCAGTGTCCAGGCGTTGAACGGGCTCAGCGCGGGACCGGTGTGGCGCATCAGCTGCTTGACCGGGCCGTTGATGAAATCCGCACGCCCCAGCACGGCACCGCCCAGCACACGGCCCTGCCCGTCCATGTGTTTGGTACCCGAATAAACAACGACGTCGGCCCCCAGTTCCGTTGCCTGCTGCAGCAGCGGGGTGGCGAAGACATTGTCCACCACCACCTGCGCCCCGGCGGCGTGCGCCAGTTCGACGACCGCCCGGATGTCCACCAGCTCCTGCAGCGGGTTGGACGGCGACTCGAAGAACACCGCGGCGGCCGGGGTGGCGAGGGCCTGCTCCCACTGGGCCAGGTCATGGCCGTCCACAAAGACCGTTTCCACGCCCCAGCGCGGCAGGATCTCGTTGAGAATGACAAAGCAGGAACCGAACAGGCTCCGGGCTGCAACGACCCGGTCACCGGTGGCGAGCAGGGCGCCCAAGGCCGTGAAAACCGCACTCATGCCGCTGGCGGTGGCGAAGCAGGCCTCGGCTCCCTCGAGCAGCCGGAGCCGTTCCTGGAAGGCAGCGACCGTGGGGTTGCCGTAGCGGGAATAGACGAAGCGTTCCACCTCGCCGTTGAAGGAGGCTTCGGCTGCCTCGGCGGAATCGAAAACGTAGCCGGAGGTCAGGAACAAGGCTTCGGAGGTTTCCTGGAAGCCCGTGCGGTCAAGGCCGCCGCGGACTGCCCGCGTCTGCGGGTCCCAGCCGGCGAGCAGCTCCGCCGGGTCCGGCCCAGGGCCGGAAGGCTCCGCGGGCACCATCGGCTAGCCCCGCTTCCAGGGCAGATCGCTCTGCTGCCAGCCGCCGGCGGCTTCGAAGCCACCCAGCACGTTGTACGCGGTATGACCGGCGGCGGTGGCGCTGATGGCGGCATCGATGGAGCGCCGCCCCGAACGGCAGATCAACAGCAGCTCCTTGCCGCGCAGCGACTGCAGCCCGTTGAGGAAGCCGGCATTGCGGCTGCCGTCAATCCGGTTCCACTCGATGAAGCGCGCGGGAGCGCCGTCGTCGTTCGTCACGGGCACGCCCACCTGCTGCCATTCGGTCTCGGTACGGACGTCCACGAGGACGGCACCGCCGCGCAGCTTCTCCACGGCTTCTTGAACGGTGAGGTCTCCGGCGTAGCTCATGCGCTGTGTCCCTTCAGCACCACGGCCTGGGCGGCGATGACGCGTTCGCCGTCGAAGGCAATCGAGGGGTTGCCGTAGAGTTCGTAGCCCTCCGCCAGCGCGGCGCTGACCCGCGCGCAGAAGGACCTGTCGTCCGGCCCGGTCAGCAACCGGTAGGGCAGGGGGCTGCCCGCTGCATTGCCAACGGGGGACTGGACGGGTTGTTCCAACGGGGGCATGGGGCACTCCTGATCACGCTTGCAAATGAACCAAATGAACACTGCCGAGTAGTCACCTGAGGCACCCCGCCGTGAAGAGGGTTGCCGGCCAGCACAGTCAGGGCTTGACGCTGGACCTCGTTACTCTGCTCAAGAAAGTAGCACGGGGCCGTCCCCGGCACCCAAGCCGGGGCGTCGGCGTCGTCATCATTGGTAACCGTTACGTAGGTTTACGACGGCGGAAGGCCGCAGCCCTGGCCGCCGTGGGAAGCGCTGGGCTACTCGCGGCTGCCCTTGGCCAGCAGCGCCGTCAGTTCCTCCGTCATCTCGTGTGACACCGGGATGGCCCGGCCGTCGATCGACTTGACCGGTGCCAGCAGCCGGATGCTGGAGACCAGCCACACCGCATCGGCTGCCAGCAGGTGGTGCGGCTCCAGCGGCCCGTAGCCCAGCTGCCAGCCGGCATCCGCGGCCGCGTTGAACAGGGCGCCCTGGGACGTGCCGGGCAGGATGCCGTTTTCGAGCAGCGGCGTGGTGAGCGTCCGGACGCCGTCGCGCACGGTCGCCATCAGCACCGTGGAGGTGGGGCCCTCCAGCACCAGTCCGTCGGTGGAGGTGAAGATGACATCGTCCGCCCCGTTGGCCTTGGCGTAGCGCAGTGCGGCCATGTTCACGGCGTAGGAAAGGGTCTTGGCGCCCAGCAGCAGCCACGGCGCGCGCTCGGCGATGTTGCTGTCGTAGCCGCGGTCCAGCAGCAGCACATCGAGGCCTTCCTGCCGCTGGTCCCTGCCGAGGGAACCGGGCAGCGAGGCCTGCACCCACGCGGTGGGACGCTCCGCGCCCTCCACGCCGCGCGTGACCAGCAGCTTGAGCACCAGCTCTTCAGCCGGGGCATGTTCGGCGACGGCGGTGGCGATGGCCCGCTCCCAGGCATCGGACGGCGGAATGTCCAGGTCCATGATGCGCGCCGAGGACGCCAGCCGGTCCAGATGCGCCTGCACCTTGCGGGGAACACCGTCCACGGCCAGGAGCGATTCGAAAATGCCGTCGCCACGGGTGGCGCCCAGATCGGTCGCCATCAGCTGCGGCTTCGTGGCATCGGCGATGCGCCCGTTCTCCAGGGCAGGGTCGAGAAACACCAAAACTGTCATGGGATCAGCATAGATTGCCGCGCGGGCACATTAGGCTGTACAAGGACAGCGCCGTGGACCGGCGGGAAAGGGAGGAGTTCGCTGCCGTGTTGTGGTCGCTTGCGGGTCTGGGCACGTTCCCGGACTGGGTTGTCGTGGTGGCTTCGATACTGGACATGGGAATCCGGATCGCGGCGCTGGGGATTGTGCCGGGCAACCGCCGCCCCACCACCGCCATGGCTTGGCTGCTCGCCATCTTCTTCATTCCGCTGGTCGGCATTGCGCTGTTCTTCATGTTCGGCAGTTTCCGGCTTTCGGACCGCCGGATCGCCAAACAGACCGAGATCAACCGCAAAGTCTGGGCAGCCACCCAGGACATGGAAGAACCGCGCAGCGAACGCGAAGCACCCGCCTGGGTCCATTCGGCCGCCGAACTGAACCGCTCGCTCGGCTCTTTCCCGATGGTGGACAACAACCACGTGGAGCTTTATCCGGACTACGAGGGTTCCATCGCCGCGATGGCCGCCGCCGTCCGCAAGGCGGAGGAATTCGTCAACATCCAGTTCTACATCATGGCCAAGGACGAGGTCACCGAGGAGCTCTTTGTGGCCCTGCAGGAGGCCGCGGCCCGCGGTGTCCGGGTCCGTCTGCTCTTCGACCACCTCGGCACCATGCGGATCAGGGGCTACCGGCAGTTCCGGCGCTGGCTGCAGGGCAGCGGGATTGAGTGGCAGCGCATGCTCCCGCTGCTCCCCGTGCGGGGCCAATGGCGCCGCATCGACCTGCGCAACCACCGCAAGATTCTCGTGGTGGACGGACGCGTGGCCTTCACGGGATCGCAGAACCTGATCGAACCCGGCTACCACCGTGCCTCCAGCGAGCGGACCGGCCGGCAGTGGGTGGAGCTGATGGCCCGGTATGAAGGCCCCATCGTCACTGCGCTCAACGTGGTGTTCGCTACGGACTGGTCCAGCGAAACGGACGACACCCTCGGCAGCGAGCTGTTCACGCCGCCACCGGTCCGCGAGCCGGGCCCCATGACCTGCCAGGTGGTTCCGAGCGGCCCGGGCTTCGCCACGGAGAACAATCTGCGCCTGTTCAATACGTTGATCTACGCGGCGGTGGAACGGCTGTCCATCTGCAGCCCGTACTTCGTGCCGGATGATTCGCTGCTCTATGCGATTACGACGGCGGCGCAGCGCGGTGTCGACGTCGAACTTTTCGTCTCGGAACAGGGGGATCAGTTCCTGGTCCACCACGCCCAGCGTTCCTACTACCAAGCCCTGCTGGAAGCCGGCGTGCGCATCTACCTGTATCCGAAACCGCTGGTGCTGCACGCGAAGCACTTCACCGTGGACGACGAGGTCGGCGTCCTGGGGTCGAGCAACATGGATATGCGCTCCTTCTCCTTGAACCTGGAAGTGTCGGTCATGCATCTTGGCGGGGACATCGTTGCCAAGATGCGCGAAATCCAGCAAAGCTACCGCGAGGTTTCCCGGGAGGTCACCCTGGAGGAGTGGCGCCAGCGAACCCGGTGGGAGCGTTACGTCGACAACGTGGCCCGTCTGACCGCGACCCTCCAGTAATTCCGGCCCTGCCGGAGCCGGACGGGGTGCTCAGAGCGCAGCCCCGATTTTACCGACGACGGCGCCGCTGACCAGCCTGCTGACGCCCGGGACCTTGATCAGCCGCATCGAGAGCCGCCGCATGAGCAGGGCTCGGCGGTCCGCGGGAACAAACCACTTGGCGGCGGACACCCCGGCCTTCTGCTGCTCGGCGACCTGCGGGCGCCAGCGTGCCTCGAAGGCGGCAAGGGCATCGGGAACCTGCGCATGTTTGGCCAGTTCGTCGGCGAGCACGTAGGCGCCGGCCATACCCAGCGACGCGCCCTGGCCGGCCAGCAGCGAGACTGCCGTAGCGGCATCTCCCAGCAGCACCACCCTGCCTCGGCGCCAGCACGGCATCCGGATCTGCGCCACCTGGTCGTAGTAGAAGGATTTGGGACAATGCTCCAACGCCAGCGGACACAGCCAGCCCAGGGACCGGTAGCGCTCGCGGAACTCCTGCTGGATATCGTCCGGGCGCTCCCGCCTGTCGGTGCGGTGCACGCCCAGTGCCGAAATGCTGCCGTCCCGCAACCGGTAGAAGAACATGGCCTCGCCGCAGGTGTCCGTAATGGCATAACGGTTGGCCAGTATGTCCTTGACCCGGTTGTCGCGGAAGGAATACGCGCCGACGTGGAACCCCAGGAATTTGAAGTAGTCGGCCTCAGGCCCGAAGACCATGCTGCGGACGTCCGAGTGGATCCCGTCGGCCCCGATCAGCAGGTCGGCGGTGAGCCGCCGGCCGTCCGAGAGTTCCACGTCCACCTTCCCGCCGGATGCGGTCGCGGCGGCGGAGGAGTCGTGGATCGAGGTGATCGTGGTGGAATAGAGCAGCTCCACCGAGTCCGGCAGCACTTCGCGGATGGCCTGTTCCAGATCGGGGCGCAGGATGCTGCGCAGCCGGTCGCCGACCACCTTCGTGAAGCTCTCGTAGCCCAGATGGGCCGTGCTTCGGCCGTTGCTGTCCACGTAGTCGATCCGGTTGACGTCGTATCCCACTTCACGGATTCTGTCGATAACGCCCATGTGGGTGGCCGCCTGCCAACCGGAGCCGAAGAAATCAATCATGTAGCCTTCGGGCCGCGGCCCGGCTGAGCGTTCCACCAGGGTGACGTCCCAGCCGTTAGCGCTGAGGAAATTGGCGGCGGATAAACCGGTGATGCCGGCACCGCAGATAATGGCTTTCATGGTGAACTTCCTTCCGTTGCAGCAGTAGCGCCCAGGGCCCTGCGCAGTACAGGGAACGCGACGTCGGCAGTGAGTCCGGGGTCAAGCGCCCGGTGCAGCATCAGCCCGTCGATCGCGGCAGCCAGAACGGCAGCCGCGGCGTCGGCGTCGCCGTCGAAATCCACACGCTCCAGCCAACGGGCGGTGCGGCCGCGGAAATCCAGTAGCACTTGCGCCAGTTCATCCCGCAGCACCCCGCCGCGCGCCGCCGCCAGAAACGTTTCGATGAACAGCAGATTGACGGGCTCGTCGGGCGCGAACCCGTCCAGCGCGGCGAGGAACATGCGCAGTCCTTCATCAAGACTGATACCGGACTCCAGCTGGCGGCTCGGATACTCGAGCGCCTCACGGACTGCGCCCACGGCCGCTTCGGCGAGCAGGGCTTCCAAAGAGTCGAAATGGTAGTGGATGATGCCCGGGCGCACACCTGCATGCCCGGCGAGGGCGCGGGCCGTGACCGCTGACCAGCCCAGCTGCGGGATTAGTACGACGGCGGACTCCAGCATCCGGTCCCGCGTCCGGGTGCCCTTGGCAGTTTTCTCATGGGTGGTTGTCATTGCAATGACCTCGAATCTTTTGGACGCTCGTCCAAATACTTCGATTCCGGTCTACCACGCGCCACTGTCCAAAAAACAGACCTGCAGCAGGTTTCTTTGCAGAAGGCGTCGCGGGGCCGGTGCGCGCGTCGCGCCGGCTTAGTCGGGAAAGACGCTGCCGAGCGCCGAGAGCACGCCGAAGGCTTTGGCCCGGACCTCGTCCCATTCGGCTTCCGGATCGGAGTCGGCCGTGATGGCACCGCCGACGCCCAACGTCAGCTTGTCTCCCTGCCGGACGAGGGTCCGGATCACCACGGACAGGTCGGCGGCACCGTTGAGCGAGAAGTAGCCTACCGCCCCCGAATAGACGCCGCGCGCGCCGGACTCCAGCCGGTCCAGGATGTCCATCGTGCTGATTTTCGGGGCGCCGGTCATCGAACCGGCGGGGAACGCCGCAGCAACGGCCTCCGCACGGGACGCGTCCGGACGCAGGCTCGCGTCAATCGTGGAAACCATCTGGTGCACCGTGGCATAGCTTTCGATCGCGCATAAGCGGCTGACCCGCAGCGAACCGGGCACGGCAAAGTGGCTCAGGTCATTGCGCAGCAGATCCACGATCATGATGTTCTCGGCGCGGTCCTTGAGGCTGGTTGCCAGCTCTGCCTTCAGGGCCGCGTCCGCCGCCGGATCCGCGACCCGACGCCGGGTACCCTTGATCGGTTCGGCGCGCAGAGCGCCATTGGCGGCCAAGCTCATGAACCGCTCCGGCGAGGTACTCGCGACGGTCAAACTGCCGAAGCGCAGGTAGTTGGCGAACGGTGCGGGATTACGACGGCGCAGGGACAGATATGTTTCCAGCGGATCCGACCCAGCGGCTGCCGTGGCGGACAGCTCGGTGGTCAGGCAGATTTCGTAGGAGTTGCCGACATGGATTTCCGCCTGCGCCTGGCGGACCTTGAGCAGGTACTGATCCTTGCCGTCCCGCACCTTGAAGGCCGGGCCGCTGGAAGCCGCCGGAACGTACCCGGCGGCTTCGGGACCGGAAAGGTCTCCGGCCCCCGCCACAGATCCGATCGCGGCCCGGGCCAGGGCGAACCAGTCGCGGGCTTCGTCTCGGGATGCCTCGCCGGCCAATGCCAGAAGATAGGTGCACCTGCGGGCGTGGTCGAGCACGATACCGCGGCCGGCATAGATCAAGGCCGCGTCGGGAGTGGCGGCCGCGACGTCGCTGCCACCGCATTCACGCTTGAGCTCATAGCCCAGATACCCCAGCCAGCCCAAGGCGAATCCGCCGGGAACCTCAACCGGGTCGGTGACAGCGGGAGTGCCCCACACTCCATCCAGCCAGCGGAAGAAGGGCGAGCGGATCCGGGTGGTGACAGCACCGTCGGCCACCGAAGTGATGCCCGAGCGATGTTCGGCATAGCGGCCGAAGGCCCCGGCGTCGTCGGCCATGATGCTGTATTCGTTGCGGTCCGGCACCGCCGTGGCTCCGGCATTGGAGCTGTCCAGCCAAACCGCGCGGTCCGAAGCGGCATAAAGCGCACCGAAGAGGGCAGCTCCGTCGGGCAGGGCATCAATCCGCTCGGTCAGCAGTTGAGGAGCAACACCGTGGGAACGCTCCACCGAGAGCAGCGCGTCCAGTTGCGGGAGCGAGGCCAGGGCCTTCAGCACGCCAGCAGCAGCGGTGGCGCCGGTTTGCCCGTGGACCAGCAGGTCTGCGGCGCTGGGGACGTCGTCGCCGTCGAGCCAGGCTTCTTCCTGCGCCGCCCAAACATCCCAGAACGGCTCGTAGCCGGCACCGTCGCGGGCAATAGCCCGGACCCGGCGATCCACCGCTTCGGCCTGGATCCAGATAACGACGTCGGTGAGTTCCCGTGCGGCGGTATGGGCAGCACCAACCCCTTCCACCACCACGATCTCGGCAGGTTCCGTGGAACGGCGCTCGCCGTCGTCGTTCTGCTCCCAGTCCCATGCCGTCCAGGTTGCGCGCTCGCCGCGGGCAAGCGGCTGCAGCACCGTTTCCAGGTAGCGCTGCTGCCCGTCGGCCAGGCCGTGCCAGCCCGGATAGATGTCTTCCAGATGGAACAACGTAACGCTGTGGTGCTCACGCAGGAGGGCGGCCAGTTCCACCGCCAAAGTGGTCTTCCCCGCCCCGGAGCGTCCGTCCACGGCGATGATGACCGGTTTGTCAGTGGGTGGCAAGCTGCGCCCTGACATGTTCCACAATGCCCGGCACCGCTGCACTGATCAGGTTCCAGCTGACATCGAAGTCGGCTTCGTCGCCGAACCACGGGTCGTAGATTCCCTGTTCGGCAGGCCCGTGGTCCGCGACTTTGGGATCGAAGGCGCGAAGCATGCGGACCTTGTTCCGGGCGCCATCGTCCGGAGCGTCGCCACGCAGCTGTTCATAGTGGTCCACGTCCAGGGCCAGGATCAGGTCCCGGTCCGCGTACCAGGCAGGCTCGAACTGCCGGGCGCGATGGTCTGCGGTGAGCAGGTCGGCTTGTTTGAGGCGGGCGGCGGCGCGCTCATCGATGGGACGGCCGGTCTCCCATCCGGTAGTGCCTGCCGAGTCGACGGACACCTCGTCGGACAGGCCGGCATCTTCGAAGGCCTTGGTAAGGATGTACTGGGCCATAGGGGAGCGGCAGATATTGCCTGTGCAGACAGTGATTATCCGGTACATAGCCACGAGTCTAGTCAGAAGAACGCCAGCAGCAGACCGACACCGATGAAGAGGACACCAAAAACGTAACCGAGCATGCGCTGGCCGCGTTCGGTTCTGGTGAACCGGTGGAAGGAACGCGCTGCTGCAGCAAAGAAGAACCACATGACCAGGATGTCGATGATGACAATGGTGCCGGCCAGGACAACGTACTGCGGGGCCAGGGGCTGCTCGGGGCGGATGAAGCCGGGCATGAAGGCCAGAAAGAACACGATCGCCTTCGGATTGAGCAGATTGACCCACAGGCCGCGCCGGAACATCGACCACGCGGGCTCGTTCCGTTGGGCCTGGATGAGTTCCTGGTCGGCCGAGGGTTTGGCCAGCAGCTGCCGGATGCCCAGATAGACGAGGTAGGCCGCGCCGGCGTACTTGATGACGTAGAAAGCTGTCGGGGAACTGGCCACGAGCAAGCCAACGCCGAGGGCCACAATGAGGATGTGGATAATCAGTGCCGCTTGTTGCCCGAGGATGCCCCACAGGGAACGGCGGAAGCCTGCGTTGAGGGCATTGCTCATGGTGTTGATGGCACCCGCACCCGGGGTGAAACTGATGACGGTGCCGGCGCCTACCAACGCCAGCCACAGGGAAATCTGCACCAGATGATATTACGCGCCGCAGGCCACCCTTCACCATACTGCCTGAAGCAGCTCGAAGTCGTGCAGCGCAGTATCCGCGGTGATGACCGTGAATCCCATTCCTACAAGGAGGCTAGGCGCGGCGGGTGCAGGTCGTAAGCTGCCGGCGCGGTGATGTTGATTGATTGGCAGTGCCCGGCTGCTGTGCAGGAAAAGTGGCTGGACGTTAGCCCTGGTCGAGTACCGCCATGGCCGCGTTGTGGCCGCCGAGCCCGCTGACGCCGCCGCCTCTGCGGGTGCCGGCACCGCAGAGCAGGATGCGGGAATGATCAGTGCCCACGCCCCAGCGGCGGGCAGGGGTGTCCAGCGGATCATCGTCTTCCGAGAAAGGCCAAGATAAGGGGCCGTGGAAAATGTTGCCGCCCGGCATGTTCAGGGTGGCTTCCAGATCTATTGTGGTCTTGGTTTCGATGCACAGTCGGCCGTCGGCGTCTCGGAGCAGGCAGTCCTCGATCGGTTCGGCGAGGACGGAGTTGAGCGAAGCCAGGACCGCGTCCTGCAGTTGCTGGCGCATCCTGCTGTTGTTCCCCGCCGTCAGCAGCCGGTGCGGGGTCTGCAGAGTGAAGACGGTCAGGGTGTGTGCGCCGGTAGCGCGCAGCTGCTCCGGCAGAATAGACGGATCAGAGAGCGTGTGGCAGTAGATCTCGGCCGGCAGCGGGTCAGGGACGTTACCTGCGGCGGCCGCCGCATGGGCAGCCTCGAGCTGCGAATACAGCTCATTGATATGGAAAGTCCCGCCGAACGCCGCCTCCGGCGCAAGCTGCGGGTCAAGCAGCTTTGGCAGCCGGGCCAGCAGCAGGTTGACCTTTGCCTGCGCACCTTCAGGTGCGGGGAGGGAATTGTCCGGCTCGTCGCCCAGCAGCCGGTGCAGCACCGCCGGCGCAACGTTGGCGAGCACAAAGTTAGCGGAGACGACGACGCCGGTCTGCCCGCCGCCGTCGTACATCACCACTGCCTCGGGACTGACGGACGTGACTTCGCACAACGTGCGGAACCGCGCCCCGGCGGCACGCGCCGCTTGCTCCAAGGCTCCGGAGACCGCTCCCATACCTCCGCGCGGAACGTCCCAGTCTCCGGTGCCGCCGCCGATGACGTGGTAGAGAAAGCACTTGTTCTGCTGCAGGTTCGCGTCGTGCGCGCCGGCGAAGGTGCTGATCAGCGCATCGGTCAGTACAGTGCCGCGCACCAGGTCGGAAGAAAAAGTGCGTTCGAGCACCTCGCCGATGGGACGCTCAAAGACATCCGACCAGAGCTGGCTGTCCGCGACAAACTGCCGGATCTCGCTGCGGCGGCGTAGCGGTTGCGTCACCGTGGGCCACAAGGTCCGTGCCAGCTGCCCGGTGCGGCGGTGGAAGTCGTTGAAAGCGGTGAAATCCGCAACGGTCCCGACGGATTCAAAAGACTCCCGTGTGGCCTGGCCGTCCTGGTTGTCCACCAGTAGTCCGCGGTCTGTATCCGGCAGGGGCGTGTAGGAGGAGTAGCGGCGGCGGATCAGCTGCAGGTCCAGGCCCAGATCCGAAATGATCTGCTGCGGAAACAGGCTGACCAGGTAGGAATAGCGGGAGAGCTTGGCGCCGGTGCCGGGGAAGACTTCCTTGGACACGGCTGCGCCGCCCAGATGGTCCTGCCGCTCAAGGATCAGCACGGACCGGCCTGCCTGGGCCAGGTAGGCTGCGGCGACCAGTCCGTTGTGGCCCCCGCCGACGATCACGACGTCGAAATGCTCGTGCTGCGGCGGCTGCCCGGCCATGTGGCTGCTCCCTTACGGTTTGCGGGCCAGGATTTCGCCATTGGGAATCAGGAACCAGCCGTCCGCGGCCATCGCCCATTCGCGCCAGCCCTGCGCGATGCGATCCAGACCTGCCTGGTCGGTGATGCCGCGTTCAAGCGCTTGTTCCGCGTAGGCCGAATGCAGCACCCGCTCCGACCAGACGTTGCCCTGCCAGGCGCGCTGCTCGTCCGTTGCGTAGAGCCAGTTGGACGAGGACGGCGTGATGTCTCGGAACCCGGCGGCCATGGCCCAGGAAATCAGATGCCTGCCGGCGTTCGGCTCCGCATGGTTACCGCGGGCGATCTGCTGGTAGGTGTCCATCCAGTCATCCAGCTCCGGTAATTGCGGGAACCAGCTCATGCCGTGGAAGTCAGCGTCCCGCACGGCCACAAGTCCGCCGGGTTTGGTGACGCGGCGCATCTCGTACAGGGCGGCAACCGGATCCGTCAGGTGCTGGAGGACTTGGTGGGCGTGGACCACGTCGAACGTGTCGTCGTCGTAATCAAGGTCGTAGATGTTGCCGCTGAGGAAGGTGGCGTTCTCCAGCCCCCGCAGTGCGGCCAGCTCGGCAGCCTGCGTGAGTACATCGTCCGAGCGGTCAAGCCCGATGACCTCGCCCGGGGCTACCAGCTCGGCCAGGTCCGCGGTGATACTGCCCGGGCCGCAGCCGACGTCGAGCAGTTTCAGGCCGGGCTTGAGATGGGGGAGCAGGTAGGCTGCGCAGTCCTCGGCAGTGCGGACTGCGTGTGCGTTGACAACGCTCTGATGGTGGCCGTGGGAGTACACCTCATCCTTCATAGTGGGCAGACTACTCTGAATCGGCCTCCTCGAGACAGCGACGTGCCCGTTCTGTTGCGCAAGGTGTCGCCGGGCCGCGGTTCAGTTGGGAACCGAGCGCACCACGCGTGCAGGCGAGCCCACAACAATCGCCTTTGCCGGTACGTCCTTTGTAACCACGGATGCGGCCGCTACGACGGCATCATCGCCGATGGTCACGCCCGGCAGAATGGTGGCGTTGGAGCCGATCCAAACATTGCGGCCGACGACGATGGGGGCCGGGTGCATGTCCGCGCGGCGGCTTGGCGTGAGGTCATGGTTGAGCGTGGCAAACACCGTGTTATGCCCGATCAGGCAGTCGTCCCCGATGACCACGCCGCCCTGGTCCTGGAACCTGCATCCGGAATTGATGAAGATCCGTTCCCCAAGGGTGATGTTCTTCCCGAAATCGGAGTAGAGGGGAGGGAAAACCGTCACAGATTCGTGCACCGGCTTTCCGGTCAACTGGGCCAACAGTTCGCGTACGTGTGCCGGTTCCTGATAGCTGCCATTGAGTTCACCGGTGATGCGCAGGGCGTCCTGGCTGGTCCGGTGCATCACCTTGTGGAACGGCGAATCCCCGGTGATGGTCTGTCCGGCGTTCAGTGCCTCAAGGAGGTCATCGAGTTCCATGCTCTCCTTTCTATCAAAGCTCGGGCGGCAAGCCCCGCCGGAGAGCCAGGTGGGGAAGAAACAACTGTCTCGATGATGGAAATAGTTTATAGTGGAGAGAACTTTTTCTCCCCTCGAAAGAACGTATGAAGCGCTGGCTTAGAACCTTGTTCCCTGTGTTGATCGTCCTCGTTTGGCTCGCCGCGGCGGGCGCTGGGGGGCCTACTTTTGGCAAACTTTCGGACGTTTCCACCAATGATCAGGCCGGGTTCCTGCCGCAAAGCGCGGAGTCCACGGAGGCCGGCGAGTGGCAGGAAAGGTTCCTCGATTCCGACGCCGTGCCCGCCGTCGTCGTTATTGAGTTCGACCAGGCGATCGAGCCTCAGGAGCTGCGGAGCTATGTCCCGTTGGCTGACAAGCTCGCCGAGGCGGCAGGCGTGACCGCGGCGTCGGAGAGCCAGGTCGCCGGCCCGATTCCTGCAGCAGACTTCGAAGCGATCGAGTTCATTGTCCCGATCGCGGGGGATACGGGGGACGCGGTTGAGGAACTGAGGACCGTGCTCCAGGCTGAACTGCCTGCGGAGGCCACCGCTTATGTCACCGGACCGGCAGGATTCATCGCCGATCTGGTTGAGGCCTTCGCCGGGATCGACGGCCTGCTGCTCGGAGTCGCGCTGCTGGCGGTCTTCGTCATTCTCCTGATCGTCTACCGGGCGCTGCTGCTGCCTTTCCTGGTCCTGCTGACTTCCGTCTTCGCCCTTTGTGCTGCCATCTTGGTGATTTATTGGTTCGCGCTGATGGGATGGATCCAGCTGAGCGGGCAGAGCCAAGGCATCCTGTTCATCCTGGTGATCGGCGCCGCCACGGATTATGCGCTCCTGTTGGTTTCCCGTTTCCGCGAGGCGCTGGGGGAGCGGGACTCCAAATGGGCTGCGATGAAGATTGCGTACAGAGGCTCGCTGGAGCCGATTGCGGCGTCCGGAGCCACGGTGGTCCTGGCGCTGCTGTGCCTGTTGTTCTCGGATCTGAACTCCAACCGCAGCCTCGGTCCCATCGCCGCCATCGGGATCGTTTTCTCCGTCCTGGCCGCACTCTCCCTGCTGCCGGCCCTGCTGGTGATCTTCGGCCGCGCTGCCTTTTGGCCGATTGTTCCGCGTCCCGGACATCACGCGCACCGTGCGGAAATCGGAACGGTGCCGGCTGGCGCCGAGGGCCTGCGCGGTACCTGGCGCCTGGTAGCCAGACTGATTGCCAAGCGTCCGCGCGCCACGTGGCTCGTCTCGCTGCTGGTCCTCGTGGCGGGCTCCCTGGGCGTCCTGCAGTTGCAGGCACACGGTGTTCCGCAGTCCGAACTGGTGATGGTGCAGACGGACTCGGCGGACGGGCAGGAGGCGCTGGCCCGCCATTTCGACGCCGGATCCGGGTCTCCGGCCGTGGTCGTGGCGGACAGCTCGGTGCGGGACGATGTGCTCAACGCCGTGCGCGGACATGCCGGTGTTGCCGAAGCCGGTTTCTTCAGCGAAGACGGCGAAGTTGTTGAGCTGGACGGGCGCGTGATGATCAACGCCACGCTGGAAAAGGCCGCGGACTCGGAAGGCGCGGAGAACGATATTGCCGATCTCCGTGCGGATCTGGACGCCGTGGATGAATCCGTGCTGGTAGGCGGGGTCACCGCCGTCGCACTGGATACCAACGTGACCGCCCAGGCCGACCTGCTCAAGATCACCCCTATCGTGCTGCTGGTCATCCTGGTCATCCTGATGCTGCTCCTGCGGGCCGTGGTGGCGCCGGTGCTGCTGATCCTGAGTGTTGCCCTGTCCTACCTGACGGCACTTGGCGTCTCCGCGCTGGTGTTCAACCACATCTTCGGTTTCCCTGGCGCCGACGCTTCCGTGCCCCTCTACGGTTTTGTCTTCCTGGTGGCGCTCGGCGTGGATTACAACATTTTCCTCATGACCCGGGTGCGGGAAGAGTCGCTGAGACTCGGGACGCGCCCCGGGATCCTGCGCGGACTGGGGGCCACCGGTGGTGTCATCACCTCGGCCGGCATCGTCCTGGCAGCGACTTTCGCCGCTCTGGGCGTCATCCCGATCCTGTTCCTGGGGCAGTTGGCGTTCATTGTGGCCTTCGGAGTCCTGCTGGATACGGTGCTGGTGCGCTCGCTGCTGGTACCCGCGCTGTCGTACGATCTGGGGCGGCGCATCTGGTGGCCAAGCAAGCTCTCACGGACTTCGCCGAGTGCTGAATCCGCGGCTGAGACGGTCGATGCCAATGTCTGAGTTTTAGGCACAAGGCCGCGCCATGGCGGCATTTATTGTGAACTGGTCTGCTTGACCGCACGAGCCAAACTTGAGTCGGATTGGCTCAGGTTGAATTGACATCCTTTCGAGTCTGAGTAAACTTGAGTGCAGAACGCTCAATATGGTTCAGGCCCTGCAATGCCAGGGCTCCGCGGGTTCGGATCCTCAGGGATCCAGTCGGCGGCGGAACCGCTATTTCGGGCCGGTCTCGGTTCATCAAGAAAGGACAAGCGTATGTCTCGTGCAGTAGGTATTGACCTCGGTACCACCAACTCCGTGGTTTCCGTGCTGGAAGGTGGCGAGCCCACCGTTATCGCCAACGCCGAGGGTGGCCGCACCACCCCGTCGGTCGTGGCATTCTCCAAGTCCGGCGAGGTTCTTGTCGGCGAAATCGCCAAGCGCCAGGCCGTCAACAACATCGAGCGCACTATCGCCTCGGTCAAGCGCCACATGGGCACCGACTGGAAGGTCGAGGTCGACGGCAAGAACTACACCGCGCAGGAAATCTCTGCCCGCGTGCTGCAGAAGCTCAAGCACGACGCCGAGTCCTACCTGGGCGAGAAGGTCACCGACGCTGTGATCACCGTGCCGGCATACTTCAACGACGCGGAGCGCCAGTCCACCAAGGAGGCCGGTGAAATTGCCGGCCTGAACGTCCTGCGTATCGTCAACGAGCCGACGGCTGCAGCACTGGCCTACGGCCTCGATAAGGGCAAGGAAGACGAACTCATCCTGGTCTTCGACCTCGGCGGCGGCACCTTCGACGTCTCCCTGCTGGAAGTCGGCAAGGACGAAGATGACTTCTCCACCATCCAGGTCCGTGCCACCTCGGGCGACAACCGCCTTGGCGGCGACGACTGGGATCAGCGCGTTGTGGACTTCCTGCTCCAGCAGGCCAAGTCCAAGGGCGCTGACCTCTCCAAGGACAAGATTGCCCTGCAGCGTCTGAAGGAAGCTGCCGAGCAGGCCAAGAAGGAACTGTCCTCGGCTTCCTCCACCAACATCTCGCTGCAGTACCTCTCGGTCACTCCCGAGGGTCCGGTCCACCTGGACGAGCACCTCAGCCGTGCCAAGTTCCAGGAACTGACCAAGGACCTGCTGGACCGCACCAAGAAGCCGTTCCACGACGTCATCAAGGAAGCAGGCATCAAGGTCGGCGACATCGACCACATCGTTCTGGTCGGTGGCTCCACCCGTATGCCGGCCGTGGTCGACCTGGTCAAGGAAATGGCCGGCGGCAAGGAGCCCAACAAGGGTGTGAACCCGGATGAGGTCGTCGCCGTGGGCGCTGCCCTGCAGGCCGGCGTGCTGAAGGGTGAGCGCAAGGACGTGCTGCTCATTGACGTCACCCCGCTTTCCCTGGGTATTGAAACCAAGGGCGGCGTAATGACCAAGCTGATCGAGCGCAATACGGCCATCCCGACCAAACGGAGCGAGACCTTCACCACCGCGGATGACAACCAGCCGTCCGTGGCCATTCAGGTCTTCCAGGGCGAGCGCGAGTTCACCCGAGACAACAAGCCGCTGGGCACCTTCGAGCTGACCGGCATCGCCCCGGCTCCGCGCGGCGTGCCCCAGGTCGAGGTCACCTTCGACATCGACGCCAACGGCATTGTGCACGTGTCCGCCAAGGACAAGGGCACCGGCGCCGAGCAGTCGATGACCATCACGGGCGGTACCGCACTGTCCAAGGATGACATCGACCGCATGGTCCGCGAGGCCGAAGAGCACGCCGCCGAGGACAAGAAGCGCCGCGAGGCCGCCGATGTCCGCAACTCGGCCGAGCAGTTGGCCTACTCGGTGGACAAGCTGCTCGCCGACAACGACGACAAGCTGCCCGAAGAAGTCAAGACCGAGGTCAAGACAGACGTCGACGCCCTGAAGGCCGCCCTGGAGAAGCAGGACAACGACGACGAGGTGAAGTCCGCGTTCGAGAAGCTGCAGGCTTCCCAGACGAAGCTCGGCGAGGCCATCTACTCGCAGGCCCAGGCCTCGGGCGCAGCCGGCGAAGGCGCACCCGGAGCAGAGGGTGCCGCGGGCGAGGGCTCGGGCAAAGCGGACGAGGACATTGTCGACGCCGAAGTTGTCGACGAAGACGAAGAGAAGAAGTAACTATGGCCAACCACGGTAACGAGCACGAGCACGAGTCAGAGCCGGTGAGCTTCCGCGACAACCGCAAGATTGACCCGGAGACGGGCAAGGTCCGTGGCCAGGAAGCACCTGCCGATGCGGAGGCAGCCGATGAGGCTGCCGCCGCGGAGGCACCCGCAGCCGAGGGTGTTGACGGAGATGCACTGTCCCAGGCCGAGGCGATCCTGAACAGCACCGACGTCCCCGCAGGGGAGTCGGTGGCCCAGGGCGTGGATTCGGAACAGGCCGCCGAGTTGAGGAATGACCTGCTGCGCCTTCAGGCGGAGTACGTGAATTACCGCAAGCGTGTGGAGCGGGACCGCGCGGTGGCTGGCCAGATGGCCATCGTTGGCGTCCTCAACTCGCTGCTTCCGGTACTCGACGACATCGACGCCGCACGCCAGCACGGAGACCTCGAGGACGGACCCTTCGCCGCTATCGCGACGAAGCTGGAAAACGTCTTGAAGGTCTACGGACTGGAGCCAATCTCCGAGACGGACGTGGAGTTTGACCCGAACGTCCACGAAGCGCTGATGCAGCAGCAAAGCGCAGATGTCCAGGTTGATTCAGTCAGCCAGATCCTGCGGACCGGGTACAAGGCCGGGGAGCGCGTCCTGCGTGCTGCCCAGGTGATTGTGGCTGTACCGGCCGAGTAGCACCGTATGAAGCCGGGGACGTCGTAAGGCGTCCCCGGCTCTCATGGGCTCTTGGCCACCATAGACTTTGAACTACGTGAAGGGAGGCGCCTGAATGGCTAGCCAGGATTGGGTCGAGAAGGACTTCTACAAGATCCTTGGTGTCTCCAAGGACGCGTCGGACGCCGACATCAAGAAGGCCTACCGCAAACTTGCCCGGAAGTACCATCCGGACACCAACTCCTCCGACGCCGCGGCTGAAAAGATGTTTAAGGACGTCTCCGAAGCGTATTCGGTGCTCTCCGATCCGGAGGAGCGCCAGCAATACGACGCCATCCGGGCGATGGGCAGCGGGGCCCGCTTTACGGCCAGCGGGGCAGGCGCGCCGGGCGGCGGCGGATTCGAGGACATTTTCGGCAGTATGTTCGGCCAGAGCACGCGCGGGCGTTCATCCGGCGGGTTCGGTAACGGCAATATTCCGCCCGAGTTCGCCGACCTCTTTGGTGGCGGCTTCGGCGGCGGCTTCCAGCCTCCGCAGGCACCCCCGCGCAAGGGTGCGGACCGGACCGCATCAACCAGTATTTCGTTCGCCGGTTCCATCAAGGGGACCACCATCGGGTTGCGCGAGCCCTCCGGCGAGGTCATCGAGGTCCGGATTCCTGCGGGTATCAAGGACGGCCAGAAGGTCCGCGTCCGTGGAAAGGGCCAGCCAGGCCCTGCCGGTAACGGCGATCTGATGGTGACCGTGAATGTCCAGCCGCACAGTTTCTTTACCCGTGACGGGGACAATATCCGGATCCATGTCCCCGTATCCTTCGACGAGGCGGCGCTCGGCGCGCAGATCGAAGTACCCACCCTGAACGGCGAAACGGTTAAGGTGAAGGTACCTGCCGGAACTCCGTCCGGACGGACCCTGCGCGTGAAAGGCCGGGGCGTGAACACGTCCAAGGCTACGGGGGATCTGCTGGTGACTATCGACGTCGTTGTTCCGCAGAACCTGAACAAGGAAGCTCAGGAAGCAGTCAAGGCCTTCGCTGCGGCCACTTCGGGTGCAAACCCGCGTGAGAACCTGGCGGCTAAGGCCAGGCTGTAGCCGGAAGAATGGAGAAAGCAATGGGTATTGACCGCAACGCCCCTATTTTTGTGATCTCCGTAGCGGCCGAACTCGCAGAGATGCATCCGCAGACCCTGCGCCAGTACGACCGGCTGGGACTCGTCTCGCCCTCCCGCCAGCGCGGCCGCCAGCGCCGCTATTCTCAACGCGACGTGGACACTTTGCGTGAGGTCCAGCGGTTATCGCAGGAAGGCGTATCGCTGGAGGGCATCAAGCGGATCCTGGAACTGGAGAACCAGGTGAACGCCCTGCGATCCCGGGTGCAGGAACTGACTGCCGAGCTCGAAGGCACGCGCCGGCAGAGCGGAACGGAAACCAGCCGGGTGTTCGCCGCCGGGCTGGCCGGCGACGTGGTCACGCTGGCCCGCGGGAAGCGTCCGCGGCCGCGGAGCCAGGCCTTGGTGGTCTGGCGTCCGCACTCCTGATGGCTGCCCGCCGCGCCAGTTCCATGGCGCCGGCGATCCTGGCCGCCAGCGCAGCGCCGACCCCTGGCACCTCCTGAAGTTCCCCGGGGTCGGCGAGTTGCAGCCCGCCCGGACCGCCGAGCCTTTTCAGGATTGACTGTGCCAGTTCCACGCTGCTGGCTTCCCTCGTCCCGGAGCCGATGACCAGCGCCAGCACCTCCGCATCCCTCAACCTGCGGATTCCCATCCGGGCCATGCGCTCCCTGGGCCGGTCTTCCGCCTGCATCTGCGCAATCGCGCGATGGTTCCTGTGACTTGTCTTCATGCGGCCAACAGTAGGTGCAGACAGGACTGATCCGAAGGCGGCGCCGAGGCAATGTGGACACGGCAGGTGTGGAACGGCCCCTGTGGAGATGGGGCCCGGCCGTAATGAACCACCTGGCAGCACGTTCACTGGCAGTCATGGCGCAGTAACAGTGATGCCCGGGGACGCCAGACAGGCGGAGAGCCCCGCGCGGATCGATACTCCAGGCCTGTTGGCCTCGTCCACCCGCGCGGCGGACCCTCCGCCAGTCTTTCAGCGGATCATTTGGCCGTCCGGGGCCACTACGTACCAGACGTCGTTGACGCCTTGGCCGTCGACGTCTCCCGGTGCCTTGTCGTTCTGCCAGTAGTAGATCGGCATGCCGTCGATGGTCACCTGCTTCTTGCCGTCAGGGGTGTCGATGGTGCCGACTTCCGCGGTGATGCCTTCAACTTCCGGGGCATCGCCTTCGGTCAAGACAGGTGGCCACGCGACCAGGCAGTCGCCGGTGCAGTTGCTGACACCAGAGCCTTTTTCGTCCTTGGTGAAGTAGTAGACGGTCATTCCCTCGCCATCGACCACAATCTCGCCGAGATCGGTTTCGGCAGTCATGAGCTGGGAACCAGCCATCGCCCCGGCTTCACCGGAGGCCGGGGCACTTGCCCCGCCCGGTGCCGATTCGGTGGTCTCGGGCATGGCGGTTGTTTCTTCGGCCGGCGGCGGGGCTTCCGTGCCTGATTCGTCGCCGCCTCCGCATCCGGTGAGGCCGAGAAGGGCTGCGGTCATAAGGGCAGCAGCACCACTGAGTTTGATTTTCATGAGGAATTCCTAACGATCAACCGGGCTGCGCTCGGTCCCGGCCCGCCGGTTGCGGGCCGCTATTGGCAAAGACGTACTGCCGGGCGAAAATGGTTCAACGCCTGGGGGATGTTCTTCTTCCTAGCCGGTGAACCTTTCCGCTGTTGGGCACGTCTTCCTGATTGCGGATGGCTCCGGAACCCGGGCTGTGCGGTCAGGAGGAACATCGATGTCGATGGAAGAAGAAGCGGTCGCGCAGTTGTACCGCGACCATGCGGCGGCACTGAGACGATTCGTGCTGGCCGCCACTTCAGACCCGGACCAGGCCGATGACGTGGTGCAGGAGACGATCCTGCGTGTCTGGAAACTGGGCCCGGAGGTTGAGAACATGCGCGGGTACCTGTACCGGACCGCGCGGCACGTCATTATCGACAACTACCGGCGCCGCAGCAGCAGGGCGCAGGTAACGAACATGCCGGAAGAAGAGCTGGCAACGGCCGATCAAGTGGACCGGCTGTTGCTCAAAGTGATTATGGAGGAAGCCCTGACACGGCTCAGCGTGGACCACAGGAACGTCATTCTGGCGCTGCATTACCAGCGGTTGACCGCCGCTGAAGCAGCCGAGGAACTGCACCTGCCGCTGGGGACGGTTAAATCGCGCGCCTTTTACGGTGTGAAAGCGCTACGGTCTGTACTCGATGAGATGGGAGTCAAGCGATGAAAGGCGACCATGAGCAGCTGCGGGAACTGCTCGGCCTTTACATCCTCGGCGGTCTCCGGCGGGATGAGGCCCGGGCCTTCGAAGCGCACCTCAATGATTGTCCGGTCTGCCGGCAGGAAGCCGCCGAGCTGGAGAGCCTCCCGGGCATGCTGGACGCTGTGCCGCGGGACGAGGCGCTGGAGCTGGCGGAACCGCCCGTCGAAGAAATCGAGCAGAATACCAAGCGGCTGCTGAACGAATTGGTGGTGCGCCGCCGCAAAGCACGACGCCGGGTGGCTGGCTTGGTTGCCGCCGTCGCCGCGGCATCGCTGGTCATCGGTGCGGTCGTGGGGCCGGTGGTCACGGCGCCGGAGCAGGAAATGGACAGCTATACGATGGCTTCCTCCCGCGGTCTCCAAGTGGATCTGGACTTGGTGTACAAGCGGTGGGGCACAGAGCTGGCTGTGGACGGCGAACAGTTGCCTGACAGCGGTGTACTCTCCCTCTGGGTCACCGATTCCACGGGCAAGGCCCGCCAGGTGGCCACGTGGAAGGCAACGCCCGCGGGCCGGGCACGGCTCACGGCAGCTACCGACGTCGGAACCGAAGACATCGTCAGGGTCGAGATCAAGAATGACGCCGCTGTCCCGGTCGCCTCGGTAGTCACGCGCGATTGAACGCCCGGTGCCCTGCCGCCAGCGCCTACCGCTGCTTGCGGCGGTAGGCCAGATCGAAAATCTCCCGGCCCGCCTCATGCGCCTTCTGCTCGAAGCTGGTCAGCGCCCGGCCCTCGAACCGCGGTGCCCAACCGCCGATGTCGTCCATGCCTTCACCTTCGCTTGCGTTGCCGGTGCTGACCGGCAGCTTGCCCTCGCGGACAGGCGCACCGCCGACCACTTTTTCGACGCCGCTTTCCCAGACCTTGGTCAGCGGACTGTCTGCGCCTGAACGTTCGCCGGCGTGGACGTTGTCAAAGTCCTCTGAGGCATCGGCCACGTCGCGCATCTGGATTGCATAGGAAGACCAGTCCGTGGCCAGCCGCCACAAGCCCCCCGGCTCCAATACGCGCGCCGCCAGACCGGCAAAGCTTTCCTGTACGAGGCGGCGCTTGTGATGGCGCGTCTTGTGCCACGGGTCCGGGAAAAAGACCCACAATTCGCTGACCGAACCGGCCGGGAGCATGGTGGCGAGCACCTCCGGCGCGTTGGCCTGGACCACCCGGACGTTGCGCAGACCCTTCTGCCCGACGCGGAGCAGCGTTTGCGCCAGTCCGGGCTTGTAGACCTCCAGCGCCAGGAAGTTGCGCGCGGGGTCCTGCTCGGCGGCATGGCAGACGGCTTCGCCCAGTCCGGAACCGATTTCGACGACGAGCGGTGCTTCACGGTCGAAAGCGGCGTGCGCGTCGAGGACGAAGTCCGGATGCACGGACGTGTCGGTTTTGTCCCGGGGGACGTCGATCACGTACTTTTCCGCATAGTCGTTCCAGGCCTGCTGCCGGCGTCCCTGCAGCCGGTTGCCGCGGCGGACAAAGCTGACCGTGCGGGTCAGGAATGGCTCCGCTGCATGCGCGGTTTCGGTGTCGCCGTCGGCGTTGCCCGTGCCGCCGGACGAAGGTGTGTGGGAAGAACTGGTCTCGTGAGTCATCTCCTTCAGAATAGCCGTGGTCGGGATGTTGCCGTGGGGCTGGTAAACTTGACTTACTTGGAGCGTGCATTGGTGTACGTTCCCTGCGTCGATGAACGCTTTCACATTTCTCCCGCAGTTCCATCGCTTCTCCAGAAGTCCTGACCAACAGGTAAGAAGCCGAGCGGTTGACTCTGTCTGATGATTTTCTTCGGCGAAACCCTGGGCCATGCCGGTGCCGGGGACACTGACCGAAAGTACCTGATTACTCTCATGACTACCTCTACTGCCGTGCGCTCTTTTAAGCAGCTCGGAGTTCCCTCGCCGCTCGTCACCTCGTTGACCGGCAGCGGCATCACCGAACCGTTCCCGATCCAGGTAGAAACCCTCCCGGACACACTGGCCGGACGCGACGTCCTTGGCCGGGGCCGCACCGGATCCGGAAAGACGCTCGCTTTTGCCCTGCCGCTGGTTTCCCGGCTGGCCGAGCAGGAAGCAGCCTACCGCCGTAAGCCCGGCCGTCCGCTTGGCCTGGTGCTCGCTCCCACCCGCGAGTTGGCTACTCAGATCAACGCGACTATCGAACCGCTGGCCCGCGAAATGGGCCTGAACACCACCGTGATCTACGGCGGCGTCTCGCAGCAGCGGCAGGAAAAAGCGCTGCGCGCCGGCATCGATATCGTGGTCGCCTGCCCGGGTCGTCTCGAGGACCTGATGAAGCAGAAGATCCTCACGCTGGAGTCGGTAGAAATCACCGTCCTCGACGAAGCGGACCACATGGCGGATCTGGGTTTCCTCCCCGTGGTCCAGCGCCTGCTTGACACCACTCCGAGCCAGGGCCAGCGCATGTTGTTCTCCGCCACCTTGGACAACGGCGTGGACAAGCTCGTGAAGCGCTACCTGTCCAACCCCCTGACCCATTCCGTGGACAATCCGCAGGCAGCCGTCAGCACCATGGAACACCATGTGCTGGTCTCGCCGGACCAGACCGTGAAGAAGCAGTTGGTGAAGGCGCTGGCGTCCGGCGCCGGCCGCCGTATCCTGTTCACCCGCACCAAGCACCACGCGCGCAAGCTGGCCAAGACCCTGACCGATTCAGGCATTCCCGCAGTAGATCTGCACGGAAACCTTTCGCAGAATGCGCGCGACCGGAACCTGGCCGAGTTCTCCTCGGGCGACGTCCGGGTCCTGGTCGCCACTGACGTAGCCGCCCGCGGCGTGCATGTTGACGAGATCGAACTCGTCGTTCACGTGGACCCGCCCACGGAGCACAAGGCTTACCTGCACCGTTCCGGCCGTACCGCTCGTGCCGGCACTGACGGCACGGTTGTCACCATCGTGATTCCGGACCAGAAGCTCGAAGTCGGCAAGCTGATGAAGGCTGCCGGCGTTGACGTAGCCTTTGAATCCGTGACCGCTTCCTCTCCGCTGGTGGCCAAACTTGTCGGAGACGTCGCAGCCCCGGTGGATCCGGTGGCCCGCCGGGCGGCGATGGATGCCAAAGCCGCCCACCGTGGTGCTGCCCCTAAGCAGGGCAAGTCCACTGGAGCCAATGCCCAGCGCAAGCGCGCTGCCCGGTCGCAGGGCGGCCGCGGCCGAACTGCCGGTGTATCCGCTGGCGGAACGGGACGCGCAACTGCGGCGGACAACGCCGGCCGCGGACCCGCAGCGCGCAATACCGCTGCGCCGGGTGGCCGCCGTGCTGACGCCGATGTAGCTCAGCCGGGCCGTTCGCGCCGTCCGGCCACAGGACAGCGGGCCACCGGACAGCGTGCCGCAGGATCTACTGGCGGACAGCAGTCATCCAGCGCCCGCGGAGAGGGCCGCGGCCTCGGTCAGGCGCCCTCGTCCGCTCCGCGCCGCGGCAATCGCCGCGCTTCGGCACCGGCCAGCAACGCCCGCCGCAGCCGCTAGATCCTTCAGCGGCGCTCAACCAGCGCGCCAGCCAAGGCCCTGACCAACCCCGAATGAGGGGCTGGTCAGGGCCTTACCTGATGGCGCATATTGGCTGCAGCCGCCAGAATGGGTGGTATGAGGGCAATACTGAATATCATCTGGCTGCTGCTGGGCGGCATCTGGCTGGCTGCGGGGTATTTCCTGGCCGGCATCATCTGCTGCGCGCTGATCATCACCATTCCCTTCGGCATCGCGTCCTTCCGCATTGCGGGGTACGCGCTGTGGCCGTTCGGCAGAAAGGTGGTCGACAAAGGCGGCCGCACTTATGTCATGTCGACGCTAGGCAACATCATCTGGATCCTGGTGGCCGGGATCTGGATCGCCATCGGGCACGTGGCAACCGCTATCGCGCAGGCGGTGACGATCATCGGTATCCCTATGGCGATCGCCAACCTGAAGATGATTCCGGTATCCCTGACCCCGCTGGGCAAGGAAATCGTGCCCACGGACCGTCCGTTCATCGGCTATGACAAGCAGTACCCGGTCATCGGTTACGACAGGCAGTACCAGGGGTACGGGCGCTAGAGCGACTATTCGACGTTGAGCCGGCGTGCATCGCTAAGCCCGGAATTGCGACGTGCCACGGACTGCACGCGGAAGCGCCGACCGGTGATGTCGGAGGGGACAACCCGGATAAAGTTGTTCTTCTCGCCGCCCTGCCAAGGAAACAGCGGCAGCATGGACGAGGCCAGGACATCTTCGATGCTGCTCAGGCGCTCAGCGGGTCCCTTGAGGATCACGCTCCAAGCCATATTGGTCGCCGGGTTGTAGCCATCCGTCTCAAAGGCGACGTTTACTCCGGACAGTGCGCCATCCAGCTTCGTGCCCGGCGCGGTGCGGAATACCAGGGAGCCATGATCGACAACGTAGTTGATCGGAAAAATCTCCGGATGCCCTTCCACAACTACTGCGAGCCGGCCGAAATCGGTGCTGCGGAACATTTCCCAGCACTCGCTGGACGAAAGGTTCTCGATGCTGTGGGATGCCTCTAGTGCCGTCATAACCACAGTCTATTTGAGCTGGAGGTTACTAAGATAGCCCCGTCAGCGCGATCTTGCGAGCCATTGCAGGGGATGCAGGAACAGCGACATGACCAGCATCATTCATCGTGGAAAACAGGTGCAATCTGCCTGCGGATGTGCTGGAATTACCTGCATAGCCGCTGAGGCTATTTACTCATGGGCCGGACACGTCCATCTGCCTGGGGAGGCAGTGCCTGTGCCCTATATTCAGGAGGCAGCAATGTCTGAGCTCACGGCCGACATGTCCGGAGACTGGCGCTTTGATCCGGCCCATACCCGCATCGGATTTTCCACCCGGCACGCTATGGTCACCAAAGTACGGGGTGCGTTCAACGAGTTTGACGGGGTCATCCATGCGGATGTGGAGAATCCGTCCAATTCGTCAGTCCAGCTCACCATCAAAGTAGCCAGCATTGATACGCGCAGTGAACAGCGGGACGGACACCTGCGGACCAACGACTTTTTCGATGCACCGAATTACCCCGAAATCACCTTCGCCAGCACACAGATCGACCAGGTGGACGATCGCAATTTCATCGTCAACGGGGACCTCACCATCCGCGGCATCACCAAGCAGATTTCCATTCCCATCGAGTTCGTCGGTGTCGAACGGGATCCGGGCGGACAACTGCGCGCCGGTTTCGAAGGAACGCGCCGGATCAACCGCCAGGATTTCGGCGTTAAATGGAACACCGCCATGGACTCCGGCGGGGTACTCGTGTCCGACCGGATTGTGCTTGAATTCGAGGTCTCCGCGGTAAAGGTCGAAAACAATTCCGACGGCGGCGGATAGGCCGCCTGGCCACGCTACAGGGCGAAGACCGACACCAGGGCGGCGAAGCCTCGGCCACTGATTTCGGGCGGGGACGGAACATTGTCTTGCGGTTCGCCCGGTACCGCCGCGGCTGTCTCATCCTCCAGACTGCTGCCGGCGACGGTGTCGAATGGCGCCAAGGTCCGCGTAACCGTCCCATCCAGGACCTGTGCCTGTCCCTGCAACAGCACCAGGAACTGGTCCGGCTGGAGGGGCAGGGGCTGCTTCTTGGATAGCTCTGCAATGAGGACGCCGGCCCCGAAGGAATCCCGGCGGGTCATGACGTTCAGGGCACGGCAGTCACCGGTGGGAAGCGCACATGAGGTAGTGCTGCCGCCGTCGAATCTAAAGGGGCGGAATCGCTCCAGCCGACGCGCAATGCCATCGACCGTCAGTTCAACAACGTCCCCCTCGATCACGGTGAACGTGCGCTCCATCCCGGGGAAAGCGGAGAAGGCACCGGCCGCCGTGACGTCGGCGATACTCAGCCGCCACGCCGGTTCCGTTGCCGTGCCGCCCAGCGCAATCTCACGTGTAACGCCGCCGCCATTGCGCCAGGGCTGCACTTTTAACGACGCGAATTCAATGATGCGCATGATTTCCTTTGTCGGTCAGAGCTGTCTGTCCCAGTTCAGCACATAGACGTCTTCATGCTCGTCATCGGCGGACAAGTCCAGGCCGGGTGCCCGTATGAAACCCAAACCCGCAACAATTTTTGCTGAGGCGACATTGCGGGGCTTGACTCGGGCCATGATGGGCGGCAGTTCCAACAGTTCGTTCACATGCACGACGACGGCGCGGACTGCTTCCGTCCCGTAGCCTTTTCCCCAGGACCGGTATTCCAGCCGGTAGTACAGATCGAGGACGGGACGGTCGTCGAGCAGTACATGCTTGACGCCGGCGAAACCGATCGGATCGGTGCGTTCAGGCAACCGGACGGCGAAGTACCCCACGCCGTGGCGGTCCCACTGGTCCTCCCAATGCGCGAACAATCCTTCCGCTTCCTCGCGCCAGCCCAGCGTGTCGCCAGGATTGTGCCGGGTAGTCCGCCGGTCGGAGAGGATCCGGAACATGGCGTCCACGTCCTCGCCCCGCGGCCGGTTGAGGATCAGGCGCTCAGTCTGCAGGGTCGTTTCCATCGCCTGCCTGCCGCGGCCTTGCCGAAATTCTTGCCATGCCACCAGCGTAGCCCCGTGCTCAGGGTGCCGTCCTAGCAATCCAAGAGGTTCCCTTCACGTACCTGTTTTCCGGTGCCACGATAGAAGGGCCGGAACCCCGGAGGGCTGTGGATAACTTTACTTTCAAAGTTGAGCGTATTACACTCAACTTAGTTGCGTTGAGGCTATGCACTAACAGCCTAAGGAAGGGAGCTCATGTTGGACGCCAAATTCACTACCAAGAGCCAGGAGGCTCTCTCCTCCGCTGCCATGAATGCTTCGACGGTGGGTAACCCCCAGGTCGAACCAGCGCACCTGCTCAAGGCGCTGATGGATCAGCGTGAAGGTGTCGCCGTCGCACTTTTGAAAGCCGCGGGCTCTGATCCTGATGCGGTCAGCGTCCAAGCCAGTTCTGCCATCAAAGCCCTGCCGGCTTCGTCCGGGACTTCGGTGGCCCAGGCACAGTACTCGCGGGGCATACTGCAGGTCATCAATGTGGCGAAGCAGGAGGCCGAGAGGCTGGGCGACTCCTACATATCTACCGAACACCTGCTGCTGGGGCTGGCCGCTGACTCGGCTGCCACAGGGAAGATCCTGCAGAATGCCGGCGCCTCGCATGAAGCACTGCGGGCGGCATTGTCCGGCGTGCGCGGTGACCGCAAGGTGGACAGTGCGGACCCGGAAAACACTTTCCAGGCGCTGGAGAAGTTTGGCGTGGACCTGACCGCCATTGCACGCTCGGGCAAACTGGATCCCGTAATCGGCCGCGACGCCGAGATTCGGCGTGTTGTCCAGGTTCTCTCCCGCCGGACGAAGAACAACCCGGTACTGATTGGTGAGCCGGGCGTCGGGAAGACTGCCGTGGTGGAAGGGCTGGCGCAGCGGATAGTTGCCGGCGATGTTCCGGAGTCCCTGCGGGGCAAGACGCTGATCAGCCTCGACCTGGGCTCGATGGTGGCCGGTGCCAAATACCGCGGTGAATTCGAGGAACGGCTCAAGGCCGTGCTGGAGGAAATCAAGAACTCGGACGGACAGATCGTTACCTTCATCGACGAACTCCACACCGTCGTCGGGGCCGGCGCGTCAGAAGGATCCATGGATGCCGGCAACATGCTCAAGCCCATGCTGGCCCGTGGCGAGCTGCGCATGATCGGTGCCACCACGCTGGATGAATACCGCGAGAACGTGGAGAAGGATCCGGCCTTGGAGCGCCGCTTCCAGCAGGTGTATGTAGGGGAGCCCAGCGTGGATGACACCATCGGCATCCTGCGCGGTCTGAAGGAACGTTACGAAGCACACCATAAGGTCTCCATTGCCGACTCGGCGCTGGTCGCTGCTGCTACCTTGTCCAACCGCTACATCGCCGGCCGGCAGCTGCCGGACAAGGCGATCGACCTGGTGGACGAAGCCGCCTCCCGGCTGCGGATGGAAATCGACTCAGCTCCCGAGGAAATCGACCAGCTCCGCCGTGCCGTCGACCGGCTCACCATGGAAGAACTGGCCCTTGCCGATGAAACGGACGTGGCGTCGCAGGAGCGGCTCGAGGCTTTGCGCGCGGACATGGCCGACAAAAAGGAGCAGTTGGCTGCCCTCAATGCCCGTTGGGAAGCCGAGAAAGCCGGTTTGAACCGAGTCGGCGACCTGAAGGCGAAACTCGACGAGTTGCGGAGCCTCGCGGACAAGGCCCAGCGCGACGGCGATCTGGCCGAGGCCTCTCGTATCCTCTATGGCGAAATCCCGGCCCTGCAGAAGGACCTGGATGCCGCCCAAGCAGCCGAAACCGAGACGGAAGCACCTGAACTCATGGTGTCCGAGGAAGTCGGGGCGGATGACATCGCCGAGGTCATTTCGGCGTGGACGGGAATTCCTGCCGGGCGCATGCTGCAGGGGGAGTCGCAGAAGCTGCTCCAGATGGAACAGTTCATCGGCGGCCGCCTGATCGGCCAGACGAAGGCGGTAGCATCAGTGTCCGATGCGGTCCGACGTGCCCGCGCGGGCATCAGTGATCCGGACCGGCCCACGGGATCGTTCCTGTTTCTGGGGCCCACGGGCGTGGGTAAGACCGAGCTGGCCAAGGCGCTGGCGGACTTCCTGTTCGACGACGAGCGCGCTATGGTCCGGATCGACATGAGCGAGTACTCGGAGAAGCATTCCGTGTCCCGCCTGGTTGGTGCCCCTCCGGGCTATGTTGGTTACGAAGAAGGCGGCCAGTTGACCGAAGCTGTCCGCCGCCGGCCGTACTCCGTGGTACTGCTGGACGAAGTCGAGAAGGCACATCCGGAAGTATTCGACATCCTGCTCCAGGTGCTCGACGACGGACGGCTCACCGACGGCCAAGGCCGCACCGTGGACTTCCGCAACGTGATCCTGGTGCTGACCTCCAACATGGGTTCCCAGTTCCTGGTGGACCCGATGCTGGACGACGGGCAGAAGCGCGAGGCGGTTATGAAGGTGGTCAACGCGAGCTTCAAACCGGAATTCCTGAACCGGCTGGATGACGTGATCATGTTTGATCCGCTGAGCATCGAAGAGCTGTCCCGGATCGTGGATCTGCAGGTGCAGTCGCTCGCGGCCCGGCTCAATGAGCGCCGGCTGACTCTGGAGGTAACCGACGGCGCCCGCGAGTGGCTGGCGTTGACCGGCTTCGATCCGGCGTACGGCGCCCGTCCGCTGCGCCGCCTGGTCCAGCGGGAGATCGGCGACCGGTTGGCTCGCGGACTGCTCTCCGGTGACATCTCGGATGGGGACACCGTCCTGGTAGACGTCGCCGAGGCCTCCCTCGAAGGTGGTGCCGAAGGCCTGACGGTCCGGGCGAAGTAGCACCGCCCCTGCGTAAAGCAGGAGAGCCTGCCCCGGTCATGGGGCAGGCTCTCCTGCTTCTATGCTGGTTGTCTTCGGCGCCGAAGAGGTTATTCGCCGATGAGCGACGCCGAGATGTTGTTTCCTTCGTCAGAGATGACAAAGCAGTCGATGCGGCGGTCGCCTTCCTGCCAGGTGCCTTCCGACGGCATACCGTACGAATTGCGCAGGTTCTGGTACTCGTCCGCATTGTCATTCAGTTCGATTGCTGAACAGAATTCCTCGGCCTGAACATTGAGTTCGTCCTTGCCCGGGAACTCGTCGGCTTCCTCGTAGAAGTACGTGCCGACGAGCTGCGCAGCGTGCGGGGTTTCGCAGCTGACGACGGTCGCATTCTGCGTGGCCGCTTCGAAGTCGATGAAGCACTGGCCCTCTTCGAAGTCGAACGGCGAAACGTCCTCGGCGATGATCCCGTCCGCGCCTGGCGACTCCTTCGCAGCGGCCGGCGACGAGCTTGTGGCGGTACTCGTTGGTTCGCCGCCCCTGTTGAGCAGGCTGATGATGATCACCACGATAATCACGATGGCGGCGACAATGCCGAGGCCGATGAACAGCAGAGCTTTGCCTCGTGGCCTGTCGGCGGGACCGGCGGCTGCTGCCGGCTTCTTTCCGGAGGGCGGCTGACCGACCGAATACCACGTGTTCTGCGGAGTCTCGCCGTCGGAATTTCCCAGAGCAGGAGTCCATTGCGACGGCGGTACGGCGCCGGGATTCTCCGTGGGCGGGGGAGTGGCTGCGCGGGGCTGCGGCTCGGCGTTGCCTTCTGCCGGGACAGGTGAGCCGGCGTCGGCGGCTCTTTCCTCGGAGGCAGGGGCGCCGCCTTCTGGATGCTGTGCCGCGGCGGAAACCTGGACCGCGTCGAAGATCCGGTCCCATTGTTTGTCATCGGTGGCCTCCGGGGCCCATTGCGGCTGGGGCGAGGCCGCTTCCAGGCTCAGGCCCGCGTTAGTTTCGCCGCCGGACGCGGCCGCTGTATCGCCGGCCGCCGCGCCGGCAGGTGCGGTGCCTGCCGCTGTCGCCGGAACATCCGTGCTTTGGCCGCGACCGAGTTGCTGACCGACCGCTGCGGCTTCCTGGGCAGCAGCTTCCGTTTCGGCGGCAACGGCATCAAGTTCGGCTTCCTGCGCGGCATCATCGCCGATCTGGGCATGGTCGAGCGTGGGCTCCGGGAACTTCAGCTCTTCGGGGTTCGTCTCCAGCTCCGGCTCCGCGACGGGCGCGGCATCAGCCTCCGGTTCGGCCGCCGGGGCGGCGTCGTCTGGCTTTTTGCCTTGTTCGCTCATGGGGAAACTTGCCTTCCTGATACCTGCCGCGCGCTCTGCGGAAATGTCCGTTACTCCCGACTTTAGCCAACTATCAGGCGCCAATGCAGGTTATCGCGACCCGACCGGGCTGTGACGGGCCGGATTTTGCGAACTTCGGTGCCTGTGCTGCGGCAACGGGACCCGAAGAAAGCATGTACCCTAGATATACGACAGAATTGATCAAACATTCCGGGGCCTCGCTCGTCGCCCGAGCGACCACCTCCGGATCGAGGCGATAAAGGGGGTCACGCCATGGGGCGCGGCCGTCAAAAGGCAAAAGCAACCAAGCAGGCTCGGGAGATGAAGTATTTCACCCCGAACACTGACTACACGGCGCTGCAGCGCGAGCTCGCAGCGTCTAAGAGTAGTGCCTCCAGCCGGTATCCGGAGGAACCGGCTGAGCCGGACTATTCGGCGTATGAGGACAAATACGCAGATCAATTCGACGATGAGGACGAGGAAACTCGCCGCATCGGCTGAGCGTCGCCGGGCCAGTTGCCGGCACTTTCAGTATTGAATCTCATCTCTTAGCGGCGTGCCAAGGCACGCCGCTAAGAGGCGTTTAAGGGCGGGTTTGTGCCGGCCTCCGCGTCACTATCCCAAACTCCGAGGACCCGGCGGAACCGGCTGTCCGAGTCCGGGCGCATGTCCACCAATGCCGCCTGCCGCACCGCAACCTCGTCGCCGGGCTGAAGCCGGCCCACGGTATGGCTGACATGCGGCCGGAAATGTTTGCCGGTGTGGTGCGGGCTCATCAGATGCGCATCGGAACCAACGGCAGCAAGACATTCCTCATGTAGGCGCTGGAGCCGGGTTTCCGGTTCCACCAGCGAGACGTGCACAGTCCCGTTGCGGCCGAAATAGTCGTCCCCGCCGATCCGCACCCGGAAGCCCAGGTGAGGGGTCAGCGCCGGACCGAGGCGGCCCATGACGACGTCGGCGTTTTCTTTCGCGTCAAAGCGCGCCAAGGTTATATGCAGCGGCCATCGCGAACGCTCGAACGTGAGACCGGCAGCAACCGGTTGCACAAAAACAACGACGACGAATGCTCCCATGTGCCCAGTCTGGCACCCGGGACGCAGGTGAGGCTATGCGTAGTTGCCGACGAGGTGCACGGCTCCGCCGTCGACGCCCTTGGCACCCTGGACGAAGTCCGGCCCGGACAGCGAGCCGTCAACAGCACCCACGGTACCCATGGCCCACGCGGTCATGCCGCGCTCGTTCAGCCGTGCGAGTGCGGCATCGGCGCCGGCAGGGTCCACGATGGCAACCATGCCCACCCCGAGGTTCAGGGTGCGTTCCAGGTCTGCCTGCGGGACATTGCCCAGCTGGGCGACCAGTTTGAAGATGGCGGGCAGTTCCCAGGTGGAACGGTCCACGGTGGCCATCAGGCCCTGCGGCAGCACGCGCGCCAGATTGGCAGCGAGACCGCCGCCGGTCACGTGGCTGAAGCCGTGCACGCCGGCCGCCTCGTACCGTGCCAGATCGAGGCAGTCCGCTGCGTAAACCTTGGTCGGCTCAAGCAGCTCCTCGCCAAGGGTGCGGCCCAGTTCGGAGACCTGGCGGTCAAGGGCCCAGCCGGCGTGGTTGATCACGCGGCGGACCAGCGAATAGCCATTGGAATGGATGCCCGAGGAAGCCATGGCGATGACCACGTCCCCGTCCTTGACCCGGTCCGGTCCCAGCAGGTTGTCTGCTTCCACCACGCCGGTGGCGGCGCCCGCGACGTCGTACTCGTGTTCACCCAGCAGGCCGGGGTGCTCGGCCGTTTCGCCGCCGACCAGGGCGGTACCTGCGACCTCGCAGGCGGCGGCGATGCCGCGGACGATGTCGGCGATGCGCTCGGGGACAACCTTGCCGCAGGCGATGTAGTCCGTCATGAACAGCGGTTCGGCGCCGACTACGACGATGTCGTCCACGACCATGCCGACCAGGTCAAAGCCAATCGTGTCATGGATGTCCATGGCCTGCGCGATGGCGACCTTGGTGCCGACGCCGTCGGTGGAAGTGGCCAGCAGGGGCTTGCGGTACTTCAGCAGCGCGGAGACATCGTAGAGCCCGGCGAACCCGCCGACCCCGCCGATGACGTTGGTGTTGTGGGTGGCCTTGATGGCACCCTTCATCAGCTCAACGGCTTTGTCGCCGGCTTCAACGTCAACGCCGGCGCTGGCATAGGTGATCTGGCTGGCGCCCAGGTCAGGGGAGGTCATACTCGCTCTTTCTTGTCATCGTCAGTCAGGAGGTTTTCCAAATCCGAGTCCGGGCCCGGGTCGCAGGAACCGTGCTCCTGTTCGTCGGCATTCGGCCGTTCCAGCAGGTTCTTGCCGCGGCGGCTGGCATCCGGCAGCTCGATCGGGTATTCGCCGGTGAAGCAGGCAGTGCACAGCTTCTCGCGCGGCTGCTCGGTGGCTTCGATCATGCCGTTTTCGGAGATGTAGCCCAGCGAGTCGGCGCCAAGTGAGGCGCGGACTTCCGACACGCCGATTCCGTTGGCGATCAGTTCTGCCCGGCTGGCGAAGTCGATGCCGTAGAAGCACGGCCATTTGATGGGCGGTGAGGAGATCCGGACGTGGACCTCTGCCGCGCCGGCTTCGCGGAGCATGCGTACCAGCGCCCGCTGGGTGTTTCCGCGGACTATCGAGTCGTCGATGACGACCAGGCGCTTGCCCTGCACCACGCTGCGGAGCGGGTTCAGCTTCAGCCGGATGCCCAGCTGGCGGATCGTCTGGCTCGGCTGGATGAAGGTCCGGCCGACGTAGGCGTTCTTGACCAGGCCCTGCCCGTAGGGGATGCCCGATTCCTCGGCGTAGCCGATGGCCGCCGGCGTGCCGGATTCCGGCGTCGGAATGACCAGGTCGGCGTCAACGGGGTGTTCCTTGGCCAGGCGGCGGCCCATCTCGACGCGTGCGGCGTGGATGCTGCGGCCGTTGATGGAGGTATCCGGGCGGGCCAGGTAGACGTATTCGAAGACGCAGCCAGCGGGCTTCTTCTCCGCGAAGCGCTGTGAGCGCAGGCCGTTCTCGTCGATGGCGATAAACTCGCCGGGCTCGACTTCGCGTACAAACGAGGCACCGACGATGTCGAGGGCAGCGGTTTCGGACGCGACCACCCAACCGCGTTCCAGCCGGCCGAGGACCAGCGGGCGGACACCGGACTCATCCCGTGCCGCGTAGAGGGTTCCTTCGTCCATGTAGGTGAAGCAGAAGGCGCCGCGCAGTTTCGGCAGCAGCTCCATGGAGCGCTCTTCGAGGGTTTGGCCCGGCTCGCCCGCCATCAGCGCGGTCACCAGGGCGGTGTCCGTGGTGTTGCCCTGGGCCAGCTCGCCGCGCTCCGGCTTGCCGAATTTCTCGATGACTTTGTCGTAGAGGTCCGCTGAGTTGGTCAGGTTGCCGTTGTGCGCCAGCGCCACGGTGCCCGTAGCGGTTGCGCCTAGGGTGGGCTGCGCGTTTGCCCAGGTGGAGCCGCCCGTAGTGGAGTAGCGGCAATGGCCGACGGCGATATGGCCGTTCAGCGTGTTCAGCGTCGTCTCGTCGAAGACCTGGGACACCAGTCCCATGTCCTTGTAGACGTTGATGCGCTTGCCGTCGCTCGTGGCGATACCCGCGGACTCTTGTCCGCGGTGCTGCAGAGCGTACAGTCCGTAGTAGGTCAGTTTTGCTACTTCTTCGCCTGGGGCCCAGACTCCGAAGACGCCACAGGCATCCTGGGGTCCCTTTTCGCCGGGGAGAAGATCATGGGAAAGTTTTCCGTCACCGCGTGCCACCCCAGTATTGTCTCACGCTAATAACGGACCCGGGCAACGGATTACGGCAACCACCATCGGCCGGGCGCGCCGTCCTTGGGGCCGGAGCGGTCCAGCGTGAGCAACGGCACTGTGGAAGAACTGTGGATTCGGCCCGCAGGTCGCTAAATCCGGCTCAGTCCTCTTCTTGTTCCGGGTCGGCCTGTTCCGGGGTTTCCACGGCCATCATTTTCTCGCTGCGCTTGATGCTGATCCGGTCCACCACCAGGACCACCAGGGCGCCGAGGAGCATGCCGGCGATGCCGAAGAGTACGGCCAGGAAACCGAAAATTGAGCTGCGCGTGAACTCCGCGTTTTCCGGGCCTGTGTAGGCGGAAATGGCGGCCACGATGATACCGAGGACAATTCCGGCGCCCATGAAGGGTCCGAATTTGGGTGCGCGGCGCAGCCGCACCTCGCGACGGTTGGGGGTACTGGATCCGGCCGGCTCGCGGGGCTCGGCTGGTTCAGCGGGAACGTGCTCGGAACTCATGCTTCAAGCCTACCGGCTGCCGGTGGCGCCGTGGTCCGGAGCGAAGAGCGGCAGGAGCTCCGCCAGTTCCGCCCGCAGTCCCGAGGCAGAGACCTTTCCACTTTCGACGGCGGTGCTCCAGTTCTCGGCGCCGGTCACCAGCCCCAGCCAGGTGGCGCCGTCGCATTCCACCACATTGGGCGGGGTGCCGCGGGTGTGCCGCGGGCCCTCGATGCACTGGGTAACGCCGAACGGCGGTACGCGCACTTCCACGCTGTTGCCCGGCGCGCGCTCCGCCAGTTCCTCGAGCGAAAACCGCACGGCCGTTGCGGTCGTTTTGCGGTCCGTTGCCCCGCCCAGCCACGCGCTCAGGGCGACGTGGCCTTCGGCAGCTGCGATCCGCCGTCGTAATCCCATGTTTTCTTCGCTTCCCGGCCGGTTTAGTCCAGCAGCGCCATCACCGGAGCAGCGAGCCGGATCCGGCCCACCGGTTCGCCGCCGCCGAGCACGGGTTTGACCACTTTCTCCAGGACCGGGCCGACCTTCTCCGCGTCGAGGGCGCCGGCGGCAGCCAGCAGCGTGAGCCCAATCAGCGACGCTGCCCGGGCGCCGCCGTCGAGAATCTTCACCGCAACGGAGACGCCCGTGTCGGTACCCATCACCATGACGCCTTCGGCGCCGAGCTTGGCGATGATCTCCAGGTCCTCCATGACTACGGTGTTTTCCGTGCCGTGGCCCTGGACCGCCCAGGGGTAGTCCACCATCGCGGTGGCGATCGTGGCCGCGCGGGCATCCGCGTTCTTGTCCGAGGGGGCCTTGGCCAGCTTGCCGACGGCGCGCGCCAGCCCGGTCAGCGACACGGCAGGCACCGGGGCGCCGCAGCCGTCCGTGGCCAGATGGGAGATCCGCTCGCCGGTGTACTCCTCGATGATCTCCATCACGCGGCGCTGCAGCGGGTGGTTCGGATCCAGGTACGTCTTGGTGTCCCAGCCGTTTTCCGCACAGGCCCACAGGAACCCGGCGTGCTTGCCGGAACAGTTGAACGCGACACGCTGCCGGCCGCGGTCGGTGCGCACCAGCCAGCCCCGCGCCGTCTCGTCCTGCGGCCAGGCGGCCGGGCACTGGAGGTCTTCGTCCGTGAGGTCCGCGGCCTTGAGCATGCCGTTGACCACGTCCATATGTTCCAGCGAACCGGTATGGCTCGCGCAGGCCAGGGCCACCTGGACGCCGCGCAGCGGGACGCCGGACTGCATCGAGGCAAGGGCCTGGAAGGGCTTGAGCGCGGAGCGCGGGAAGATCGGCGCGCCGATGTCGCCGAGCTCGGTGACCACGGAACCGTCCGCGGCCATCACGACGGCCGAGCCCAGGTGGCGGGACTCGATGAAGCCATTGCGTTCCACGACTGCCAGTTCGACGGCGTCGGCAGCTTTAAAGGTTTCGGGCATGCCCCTAAGTCTAGGTGGCGGCTTAGGCCGGCTGAAACAACTTCGGGCACCGCGCTCCCGCCCAGTACGCTTAGACGTTGTGAAGGTACTTGTGATTGGCCCCGGCGGCCGCGAGCACGCAATTGTCCGAGCCCTGCTGACCGACCCCTACGTGACCGAGGTGCATGCAGCGCCCGGAAACGCGGGCATCGCGCAGATAGTGCCCACCTACGACATTGACGCCAATGACCCGGCAGCAGTGCTGGCGCTCGCGCAGCGGCTGGAGTCGGACCTGGTGGTCATCGGACCGGAGGCCCCGCTGGCGGCCGGCGTGGCGGATCCGTTGCGGGAAGCCGGCATTCCGGTCTTCGGGCCGAGTAAGGAAGCGGCCCGGCTTGAGGGCTCCAAGGCGTTCGCCAAGCAGATCATGGCCGCGGCCAACGTGCCCACCGCGATGGCCAGGGTAGCCGTCAACGCGGAGGAAGCCGCCGCGGCGCTCGACATCTTCGGCGCCCCCTATGTGGTTAAGGATGACGGTCTGGCCGCGGGCAAGGGCGTGGTGGTCACCGAGGACCGCGACGAGGCCCTGGCCCATGCGCAGTCCTGCTTCGACGCCGGCGGGGAAGTGGTGATCGAGGAATACCTGGATGGCCCGGAGGTCTCCCTCTTTGTGATTTCCGACGGCGAGCGGGCCGTTCCGCTGGTGCCGGCGCAGGACTTCAAACGGATTTACGACGGCGACGAAGGTCCGAACACCGGCGGCATGGGCGCCTACACGCCGCTGGAGTGGCTGCCGCGCGGCTTCGTGGACGAGGTCATGGCGCGCGTGGCGATGCCGACGATCACCGAGATGGCCAACCGCGGCACGCCCTTTGTCGGCGTCCTGTTCTGCGGCCTGGCCGTGACCAGCCGCGGCCTGCGCGTGATCGAATTCAACGCGCGCTTCGGTGACCCCGAGACCCAGGCCGTGCTGGCAAGGCTGCGCACTCCGCTGGGCGGGCTGCTGCTCGCCGCGGCCAAGGGCGAGCTGGACCCGTCCGAACAGCTGAACTGGTCCAAGCGCAGCGCCGTGACCGTGGTTGTCGCTTCGGAGAACTACCCGGGCAAGCCCCGGACGGGTGACCGGGTCCGCGGCCTGAAGAAGGCCAACGCACTCGAGGACGTGCACGTGATCCACGCGGGCACCGCACTGGATGAGCACCGCAAGGTGGTCAGCGCCGGCGGGCGGGTGCTCGCCGTCGTCGCCCTGGGTGAAGACCTGGTGGAGGCGAGGGAAAAAGCCTACGACGGAGTGGAACTGATCCACCTGGACGGCTCACAGCACCGCACGGACATCGGACTTAAGGCGGCCAACGGCGAGATCGTCCTGCCCGGCCAGCGAAACGAAACAGCAGCAAAGGATCTGGCATGAATTTCAACCCCGAACACCTGGAGCTGCCCGGCTGGACCCACGTGTACTCCGGCAAGGTGCGCGACCTGTATATTCCCGCGCAGCCGGCCGAGGGCTCCGCACAGAACAACAACAACAACAAGTCCGCGGCGCGGCACCGGCTGCCGGATCCGATGGATGATGCGCAGACAGTGCTGGTCGTGGCCAGCGACCGGATCAGCGCGTACGACCATGTGCTGAGTACGCCGATTCCGGACAAGGGACGGGTCCTGACCCAGCTGAGCCTGTGGTGGTTCGAGCAGCTTCAGGGCGTGGCCAACCATGTAGTGTCCACCGACGTCCCCGAGGCCGTTGCCGGCCGCGCGATGGTCTGCAAGAAGCTGGACATGTTCCCGGTGGAATGCATCGCCCGCGGCTACCTCACCGGCTCCGGCCTGGCGGAGTACCGCGAGTCCCGCACGGTCTGCGCCATCCGGCTGCCCGAGGGGCTGGTGGACGGTTCCCGCCTGGAGCCGGCCATCTTCACGCCCTCGGCCAAGGCCGAAGTGGGCGAACACGACGAGAACATTACATACGACGCCGTGGTGTCCATGGTGGGCGACGATATCGCCGCGCAGCTGAGCAAGAAGACGCTGGAGATCTACCGCCGCGCCGAGGAGATCGCCCGCGAACGGGGCATCATCCTGGCTGATACCAAGGTGGAGTTCGGGATGGATCCGGAAACCGGGGAGATCACCCTGGGCGACGAGGTCCTGACACCGGATTCCTCCCGCTTCTGGGACGCGGCCACTTATGCGCCCGGGCAGGCCCAGCCGTCCTTCGACAAGCAGTTTGTCCGGGACTGGCTCACCTCCGAGGAATCCGGCTGGGACAAGTCATCGGACACACCGCCGCCGGCCCTGCCGGAGGACATTGTGGAGAAGACCCGGGCCCGCTATGTAGAGGCGTACGAGCGGCTCACTGGCCGGCAGTTCTCCTGACCACAGGCAGAACGCGGCCTGCAGGTCCAGGCTCGCTGACGGGGCGGGCAATTACGTGTGCCGCCTCGTCAGCCGTCACTCCGGCCTCCCGCTCGGCGGCGGCGAGCAGCCGCCCGAATTCGGTTACAGCCCTGGCATAGGCCACCAGCTCCTCGCTGCCACGGCCGAATCCGCCTGTTCCTTGCAGCCCTCTTTCAGGCCGCAGCAGTTCGGCACGCCGCATCCCGCGCAGCATCGCCGCAGTTGCAGGATTGGCGGCGTCGCTCAGAGCCGGGGCAGCGGCCGCGGCGGCCGGATCCAGCTCGTACTGCAGCCACCGCTTGATCAGCGCATCATGCTGTGCAGCCAAGGGCGCTGCGGCATTTGTACCCGCAGCCTGGCTGCCCGCCAGCCACCGGCGGCGCAAGTGCAGGCCTGCCGGCACCAGCGTCAGCAGCAGCAGGGCCATCAGGACCGACGCCGCGGTGGCGCTGAGGGCCGAGGCCAGAAAGACGAGCGTCAGGGCGCAGGAGAGGCCGGCAAAGGCGTACCAGAAGGTATTGTCCAGGTCATCCGGACGGTCGATTCCCCGCCCGGCAGCCCACGTGGTCGCCGTGAGGATGGCGACGACGGCCATGCCCGCAAGCAGCAGTTGACCGTAGTCCGTCAGGTTCATGGCCGGGACCTCCTAACTGCACAGCCCTTTAAGCCATTGCAGTACGGACCGGCAGGTAAGTCAATGCCCCTCGTAGCCCACCACGGCGTCGAGACGCCGGAGCCGCAGGGCCTTGGGCAGCAGCCGCATGGTGGTGTTGCGTGCCTTGCGTAGCGGCGCGGAGTCCAGCTGGGCCAGGCGCGCCATGGACCGTGAGCGTTCCACTATTTCGTTGGCGCGCGGCGCCCGGATCGATTCGTATTCCACCAAACCGTCCGCAATGGAATCCTTGCCCGCCAGCGCGTCTGCCAGCGCGACGGCGTCTTCCAGCGCCTGGCAGGCGCCCTGTCCGAGGAAGGGAAGCATGGGGTGGGCCGCGTCGCCGACCAGCGTGGCCGAACGCCCGGACCAGACTGGCTCCGGCTTCCGGTCAAATAGCTCGTGCGCAATGATGGCGCTTTCCTCGGTTTTGTCCAGGACTGACTCGATACCGGGGTGCCAGTGGGCGAAGTTTTCGATCGCCGTCATCTTCCACCCGTCCTGGCCGGCGGCTGCCAGCTCTTCGTTGGGCGCGGTGGCGTACCAGTAGATGCGGTTTCCGGAGAGGGGAGTGGCACCGAAAACGCCGCCGTCTCCCCACATTTCGCCCCACGGGACGGAATCGAGGTCTAGCCCCGCTGCATCGCATACGCCGCGGAAGGCCGTGGTTCCCGAGCTGCGCGGTTTATCCCGGCCGATCAAGGCGGGGCGGACCACCGAGTAGAGCCCCTCCGCGCCGACCACCAGTTCGGCGCTCTGCCGGCCGCCGTTGTCGAGTTCGACAGTGCTTCTGGGAAATCCGGGTTGGAAGCCGACGGCGTTGAGGCCCAGGTGCACCGTGTTGACCGCCAGCGGCTTGGCCAGAATGGCGGTGAGGTCCGCGCGGTGGATCATCTGGATGGGCAGACCGTAACGGCGCCGGACGTCCAGCTGCTCTAGCAGCATGATCGGGTTGCCGTCCATGTCCAGCACGTCGCCGCGGACCGGAACGGCGGCCGCCAGCACCTCGTCCAGGACGCCGAGCCGTTCCAAGGCGGCCAGGGCGTTGGGCCAGAGGGACAGGCCGGTGCCCGAAGGGGACAGGGTGCCGGAGCGTTCCAGCACGTGGACCTTCCAGTCCGTGTTCTGCAAGGCCAAGGCTGTGGCCAGGCCGCCGATTCCGGCTCCGATGATGATTGCCTTGCGCTCAGTTGCACCCATGCAACCAATACTTTGTGTATTTGGCCGAAAGATCAAGCTGGCAAGAAGAAAGGCCCCCGGCCTGGCATTGCTGCCGGCCGGAGGCCTTTCCTGCTGGTTTCGTCGGGGTGACAGGATTTGAACCTGCGACCTCGTCGTCCCGAACGACGCGCGCTACCAAGCTGCGCCACACCCCGAAACCTTTGCTCCGCCGTCGTTGTCCACAGCAGCAAAAGCAACTGTTCAAGAATAGCGGAGAAGGGCCGAAAGCTGAAATCGGGGAGCCGGTGACGCTGGACACACCGTCTGCGGCGGTCAGGCCGCCTCTGGACGGCTCCCGTAATCGTCAGGCGGAGCGGGGTGTGAGGGTCAGCAGAACAGCCTCCGGGCGGCAGGCAAAACGCACCGGCGCCATGCGGGACGTGCCCAGCCCCGCGGAGACGTTCAACGGCACGCTGCGGCCCGCGTGCTCCCAGTACGTCAGGCCCTTGGCCCGCCACGTGGGAAGGTCGCAGTTGCTCACCAGGGCGCCGTAGCCCGGAATGCAGACCTGGCCGCCGTGGGTGTGGCCGGCCAGGATGAGGTCGGGATCATCGGCGGTGAAGTAGTCCAGCACGCGCTGGTACGGGGCATGCGCCACGGCGATGCGCACATGGTCTGCCTCCGCGGAGGTCGAGGAACCGTGCGGATAGCCCGTGTACCGGTCGCGCTCAAGGTGCGGGTCATCGACGCCGGTGAAGTCCAGCCGCAGCCCGTGGAGCACCATGGACTGGTGGCGGTTGGTCAGATCCATCCAGCCCGAGGTGCTGAAGGTGGCGTGCATGTGGCGCCAGGGCAGCTCCCGGTCCGCGTAGTCCTCGGGCTGGTCGGACGGGCCTGCGAAGTAGCCGAAGGGGTTCTTCAGTACCGGCGCGTAATAGTCGTTGGAGCCCGGGACGAAGACGCCAGGGAAGTCGCGCAGGGGAGCGAGTGCCTCGAGCAGCGGTTCCACGGCCTCGCGGTGGCTGAGGTTGTCCCCGGTATTGACCACCAGATCAGGCTCCAGGGATGACAGGGAGCGCAGCCACCGTTGCTTCCGCTTCTGGCCGGGGGTCATGTGGATATCCGAAAGGTGCAGGATCCTCAGCGGCCGGCGTCCGGGCGGCAGGATGGCCAGGGTTTCTTCACGGACGCCAAAGAGGTTGCGCTCAATTAGGCTGCCGTAGGCAAAGGCGGCACTGCCGGCCGCCGTGACACCAAGTGCCACGTGGCCGGCAGTGCGAAGCTGCTTGCGCAGGTGTTCAGCGTCCATGGTCAGTCGTCATCATTTCCGCCGCCGTTACCGTTCCCGTTTCCGCCGTTTCCACGGCCGTTGTTGCCGTTGCCGCGGTCCTCGGAGCCGCCGTCGTTGTTTGATCCGCCGTTGCCCGAACCGCGGCCATTGTTCTGGGACTGCCGGGGCTGGGACTGCGCCGGGTTCACGATGCTGTTCGGCGGGTTCTCAAACGCATTCGTTTCGTAAAGCGGTGCAACGTCCATCATGTAGTCGGTCCACTGGGCGCCGGCGATGGTGGCGCCGTCCACGTAGTCGCGGGAAACGCCGTTGATGGGAATGTTGTTGAGGGAATCGTACGAGGTCCAGTTACCCACCCACGATGCGGTGGCGAGGCCGGTGGTGTAGCCGACCGTCCAGGTCTGCTCGGACACGTCTGTGGTTCCGGTCTTGGCAGCGGCAGGGAAGCCCATGGGCCGCATGTAGCCGGGGCTGTCCGCCACGAGGTTCTCGAGCGGGATAGTCACGGCGTTGGCCACATCCTTGGAGAGGGCCCGCTCGCAGGATTCCTTGGGTACTTCGTATTCCTTGCCCTGCGCATCCTTGACCGACGTCAGCGCGATGGGCTTGCAGTAGATGCCGCCGCTGGCGAACGTAGCGAAGGACGCTGCCATGGTGATCGGTGCGACTTCCTGGCCGCCGATCACGAACGACGGACTGTTGACCTCGAACGGCTCGCCGTCGACCGCGCGATGAACACCCATGCGGGTGGCGGCATCGCGGATATCGCAGAGATCCAGCATGGCGGCCTGCGCGGCGGTGGCGGAGTTGATCGACTTCGTCAGCCCTTCGCTGACGGTCATGGTCCGCTCCCAGCCGGAGATTGCGTTCTTGAAGTCCCACTTGTCGAACCAGGCCCCGGCGGGCAGGCAGCTGGCGTTCCAGTCGTAGCCGGCCGGGTACATGGTGCGGCTGGCATCGATCCGATCGTTCAGCTTCCGGCCGGACTCCAGCCACGCCACCGTGGTGAACGGCTTCATGGTGGAGCCGGGCTGGAAGCCGTAGGCGGTGCCGCCCATGTCGGCATCCACGTTGAAGTTCAGCTCGGTGTTCTCGGCCCCTTGTTCCGGACTGTAATTGGTGTTCTGGGCCATCGACAGGATCTTGCCGGTTCCGGGCTCCACGGTCACCATGGCCGAACCGGCCCCGGACTCGTCGCCCATGGGAACCTGCTCTTCAACGTTTTCCTGGGCGGACTTCTGGAGGCGGGAATCCAAGGTGGTCTGGATCTTCAGGCCGCCGCGGGCCAGCAGCTTGGACCGCTCGGTGGCGTCGGCGCCGAAAGCATCAGACTGCATGATGACGTGCTGCACATAGCTGCAGAAGTAGTCGGCGAAATTCGCGGCGACACAGCCCGAACGAACCGGCTGCAGGTCGACGCCCAGGTCCGAGGCCACCGCCTTGTCATACTCTTCCTGGGTGATTTTCTGGTTGCTCAGCATCGCGGCCAGCACCGTGTTGCGGCGTTCAATGGTCGCTTCCGGATTTGACACCGGATTGAAGTAGTTGGGGGACTGCACCATGCCCGCGAGCATGGCGGACTGTGCGATGTTCAGCTTGGCTGCCGGGACTCCGAAGAAGGTCTGCGCCGCGGCTTCAATGCCGTAGGTCTGGCCGCTGAAGAGCACGATGTTCAGGTAGCCCTGCAGGATCTCTTCCTTGGAGTATTCCTTTTCGACGGCGATGGCCAGCTTGGCTTCGCGCAACTTGTCGCCGATGGACTTGGTGCCGCTGATGGTCAGTTCGTCGGCGCTCTTGCCGGCGGAAGCACCGGCGTCGATGAGCACGTTGTTCACGTACTGCATGGTCAAGGTGGAAGCACCCTGCAGGTCGCCGCCGGCCATGTTGCTCATGGCCGCGCGCATGATGCCCTGCGGATCCACGCCGCCATGCTCGTAGTAGCGCACATCTTCAATGGAGATGATGGCGTTCTGCATGTGCTCCGAGACCTTGTCCAGCGTCACCGGGACGCGGTTCTCGGCGTAGAAGGTGGCAATCAGCTTGCCGTCCGCCGAGTAGATCTTGGAGGGCTGGGAGAGCGGGCTGGTCTGCAGCTCATCCGGCAGCTGGTCGAAATAGTCGATGGACGAGGTCGCCCCCACACCGGCTACGGCCGCTGCGGGCACCAGCAATCCGGCAGCGAGCACGCCGCAGAGCGCACTGATGCCAAGGAACGCCATGATTTTGCCCAGCGTTGTAGCAGTGTCAAAAAAAGGGGATTTACGAGCCGCCATGGGCTCTAGTTTACAAGCACGCGTTACGGTTGACTTATGACCAAATGGGAATACGCCACAGTTCCGCTCATTATTCACGCCACGAAGCAGATTCTGGACCAATGGGGAGAGGACGGCTGGGAGCTCGTGCAGGTAGTTCCCGGACCCGATTCCACCAATCTCGTTGCCTACCTGAAGAGGGAGAAGCAGTAACATGACGCAGCCACAGCAGTCCGCCGTTTCCGCCGTAGAAGAGCGCCTGGCTGAACTCGGCCTGACCCTGCCCGAGGTGGTCGCTCCCGTAGCCGCCTACGTGCCCGCCGTCGTGTCCGGCGACTACGTCTACACCTCCGGCCAGCTGCCGATGGTTAACGGTGAACTGGCCGCCAAGGGCAAAGTGGGCAACGTCTCAAGTTCTGTCTCGGCCGAGCAGGCCAAAGAGCTCGCTGCCACTTGCGCCATCAACGCACTGGCCGCCGTTAAGAGCGTCATCGGCGACCTGGACCGTGTCACACGGATCGTCAAGGTAGTCGGGTTCGTGGCCTCGGAGACGGACTTCACCGGCCAGCCGGCTGTCATCAACGGCGCTTCCGAGCTGCTCGGCAAGGTTTTCGGCGAGGCAGGCGCACATGCCCGTTCCGCCGTCGGCGTTGCCGTTCTGCCGCTCGACTCTCCGGTTGAGGTGGAACTGATTGCCGAGTTCAGCTAGTCCGCTTCGGCAGACCAAGCGCCTGTTCCGGCTTCCGCCGGACCAGCTGGAGGCCGCCCGCAGCTGGTTCGACCATGGCGAGCGCACGCCGCGCAAACCGCGGTACGCGTCGTCCGTTGTCCTGATCCGCGACAGCCCGGAGGGTACCCAGACTTACCTTGGGTACCGCTCCGGCAGTTCGCCGCTGGGCGCCATCGCGTTCCCCGGGGGAACTATCGATGACGAGGCGGACTTCGAGCCGGTGCCGTGGTACGGGCCGTCGGCGGCCAAATGGGCCCAGCTGATGGGCTTGGAAGATCATCAGCACGCCCGGGCTCTTGTGGTGGCCGCCATCAGGGAACTGTTCGAAGAGAGCGGCATCCTGCTGGCCGGGCAGGACGAGTCATCCCTGGTCGAGGGCGGCGACAGCGAGGAATGGATGCGCGCACGCCTGGCGGTCGCGGAGCAGGAAAAGAGCTTTCCGCAGCTGCTGGACCGCTGGGGACTGGGGCTGCGCACCGACCTGTTGAAGCCGCTCTCGCGGTGGCTCAGCCCGGACTTCGCCCACCGCCGGTTCGATACAAGGTACTTCGCCGCGGCACAGCCGGTCAGCCAGCAGCCGAGCCTGCTGGCTGGCAAGGGTGTCTGGGCGTCCTGGGTCTGCGCCGGCAAAGTGATTGCAGAGCGGAACACCTCCGCACTCGGGGATCTGGCGGACCAGGAAGACACCCGCGGGCTGAACCTCAGCGAGGTCTCCTCACCTGCGGTGGAAACAATTCTCGAAAAGATTGCTTCCGCCCGCGGCTGCATTGCCTACCTGTCCCACAAGCGGCCGCTGCGCGTCTATCATCCGGAACTGGTTCTGGTGGAGGGCGAGCCGATGCTCGAAGTCGAGACCCTCACCGCCCCCGAAGGCGGTTCGCTGCAGCGCGGACGGTAATTTCCGCAGCACAAGTTCCGCAGTAGAGATAACGACGGCGACGCTTACCTTCCAAGGTGAGCGTCGCCGTCGTTATTTTTCCGCTTTGCTGCGTTTTGGGTTTCTGCCTACGGCTGCCCCCCGTAAGCAGAAACCCCAATCGAAGCGGAATGTAAGCGTTTAGCGGGAGCGCTGGCGCAGCCGCTGGATGTCGAGAATGACCACTGCGCGGGCTTCCAGGCGCAGCCAGCCGCGCTGGACGAACTCGGCGAGGGCCTTGTTGACGGTTTCACGCGAAGCGCCGACCAGCTGGGCCAGCTCTTCCTGGGTCAGCTCGTGGGCCACCAGGACACCGTCCGTGGCCGGACGGCCGAAGCGGTCGGCAAGGTCCAACAGGGCCTTGGCCACGCGGCCGGGAACGTCCGAGAAGACCAGGTCGGCCAGCGAGTCATTTGTGCGGCGCAGGCGGCGGGCCAATGCCTGCAGCAGCTGGGCGGAGACCTCGGGGCGGGTTTCGAGCAGGCCACGGAGGTTTTCGTTCTTCAGGCCAGCCAGGCGGGTCTCGGAGACCGCGGTGGCCGAGGTGCTGCGCGGGCTCGGATCGAACAGTGCCATTTCGCCGAACAGCTCGCCCGGGCCGAGGATGGCCACCAGGTTTTCGCGGCCGTCGGCAGCGGTGCGGCCGAGCTTGATCTTGCCGGAGACGATGAAATACAGCTGGTCGCCCTGATCGCCTTCACGGAACACTGAGGCGCCGCGGGAAAGGTCCACTTCGGTCAGCTCGTCGGTCAGTGCGGCAAACACATCATCGTCGAGGGAAGCGAAAAGCGGTGCGCGGCGTAATATCTCAATGTCCATGGAGTCTCCTGTTTCAGTCTTGCGGCGGTCAGCCGGCTGCTCGTCAGCTAGGCACTGCGTCCCATTTTGCCGTATATAAAGCACTTGTGACATCTTCCACAGGCGCGTTTCGCTTAGGGATGAGGAAAATGGTGGTCAGTGCAATGGGAAGACAGCGTTGTCTGAGGTGCCGTAGCGCAGAACGTAGCAGCGGCCCGGCATATTCCCAGCCTCGGATACTAGACTAATGCCTAAACTTCCGGCCCCGATGGAGACAGCTTGCTTTTTGGCCTGACGATCCTGGACATTGTCCTGATCCTGATCCTGCTCGCCTATCTGGTTGGGGGGCTGCGCAAGGGCTTCCTGGTGACGCTGGGCGGCATCGTCGGGTTTGTCCTTGGTGCCATCGCCGCATTCCTGTCGGTTCCTTTTGTGAGCATGTGGGTACCGGACCCTGGTTGGCGCCTGACCGCGATCATCGCCGTCGCGGTCCTGCTGGTGATCCTGGGCCACGCCATGGGCTCGGGTATCGGCCGTGCAATCCGGCGAAGGCTCGACTTTCCCCCGGTGAGACCGGTGGACCGGCTGCTGGGCGGAGCCGCCAACGTGGCCGTCGCAGCACTGGTGATGTCGATGCTGGCCTTCAGCATCAGCGCCCTGGGTGTGCCGTTTGTCTCGCAGCAGATCGCCGGTTCGAAGGTCATCCAGACCATCGATTCCCTGACGCCGGCCCCGGTGAAATCCTGGCTGGCGCAGGCTCGGTCCATCGCCGTCCAGGACGGCATTCCCCAGGTGATCGACGGCGTGGCGCCCTCCGACCCGGTGCCGGTTCCGGACGCGGGCGCGGATACGGCCGCACTGAACGAGGCCGCCGAATCCGTGGTGAAGATCGCCGGCACCGCATTCCAGTGCGGCCAGAACCAGACCGGCTCGGGCTTCGTGATCGCGCCGGACCGTGTGATGACCAACGCCCATGTGGTGGCGTCCGTGAACGAGCCCGTGGTGGAGATCCCGGACGGCCGGGTCCTGCCGGGCCGCGTGGTGCATTTCGATCCGGTCCACGATATCGCCGTGCTGGCCGTGGAAGGCCTGGACGTGCGCCCGCTGCCGGTAGGGGAGGAGTTGGCCGACGGCACGCTGGCCGCCTTCCAGGGCTACCCGGCCGGCGGTCCCTTCCAGAGCCAGCCCGCCACAGTGCAGGGCCTGTCCACCGTACTGGTGCAGAACATCTATGGCGCTGACCCGGAGGAACTGGAGGTCTACACGCTGGCCGCCGACGTGGAGCAGGGGAACTCCGGCGGCCCGCTGCTGGACCAGGACGGGCGCATCGCCGGTCTCGTTTTCGCCAAAGCCACCGACGACGTGCCGGTAGGCTACGCGCTGTCCCTGGACGAAATCCGGCCGGTCATCGATAACGCCATGGTCTACCAGGAGACGGTGTCCGCCGGGCAATGCATCCGGAAGTAGCGCCAGGATCCCAAGCTGCCGGCGGTATTAGAGCCAGTCCAATGACTGGCCGTGCGGGCCCGTGAGCGCAACGGGACGGCCGTTGTGCCGGAGCACGAATCTGCCGCGCACATGGTCGGCGTCGATACCTTCGGGCCCGTCGCCGGGTTGCGGCAGCACCTGTGCGCCTTCGTTGGACAGCCAGTGCACGCCAAGCTCCCGCACTGTCTGCGCGAACTTCCGCCGTTCGGGCGGAGCCAGGTAGGCCAGCACTGCTGAATGAAGTACGACGACGGCCGCTTCCGCAGGTGCCTCGGCAACCACTTCCGCAAGGCGCTGGTTAAGGTCGCCGGCGACCAGCCGCGGGGGATCCTGCCGGGCTATCGCCAGGGCCGACCGCAGCCGCTGCTGCCTGAACTCCTGTTCCGGCCAGACCAGCGCTTGGAGCCACGCGACGTCGTCGTCGTTCGCGCTGTCCAATGGATTCAGGTCGATGCCGGCCCGCCAGCTGATCGTCGGCAGCTCGGACGGAAGCGGTGCAGGTCCGGTGACGGCACAGCTCAGCACCGGCGAGTCCGGGGCCGAGGCCGGCCCCGCAAGGACAGGGCCGCCGTTGTACTGGTAACGGTAGCGGTCCGGAAACAGCACCAGTCCCGCGGAAGCGCCGACCTCCAGCAGCGCCAGCGGTCTGCCTTCGGCCGCGGCGATGCCGGCCAGCGAGGGAAGGAAGACCGCGCAGCGGCCCGGTTCATTGGTCTGCGTGGAGCGGTTCAGGATGACCCGGCGTACCTGCGGCCAGCGGGAGAACATGAACTGCCGGAATGCCGTATAGGGGGTGATGCCGGCACCGGCGAACCTGGCCGCGGCGAGGACAAGGTTCGGCTGGCGCTTGGCATAAGGCAGCGCGTCGATCAGGGCCAGTAGCTGCCGATCCTTGCTGATGGCCAGCGTCCACTCCGCATAGCAGTCGGACTGCCCGCGCGCCTCGAACAGACTGAAATTGCGGTACCAGTCCGCCGTACTCGAACCCGTCCCTGAAACTGCGCCGCTGCCGCCTCCGGAACTCCGGCCAGCTCCCGGTCCGGCACCGCTGCCCGCGTCCATCAGGCCGGCTAGAGGGCTTCGGCGAGCAGATCGATCGCGAACTTGTAGCCGCTGATGCCCGCGCCGGCAATAACGGCCTGGGCAATACCGGAGATGTAGGAGTGGTGGCGGAACTCCTCGCGACGGTGGATGTTGCTGATGTGCACTTCCACCACGGGAAGCTCGACGCCGGAGAGCGCATCCCGTAGTGCCACGGAGGTGTGGGTGTACGCGCCGGGATTGATCACGATGCCGGCTGCGGTGCCGCGGGCCCCGTGGATGGCGTCGATGAGTTCGCCCTCATGGTTGGACTGGAAGCAGGTAGTGCCTAGTCCGTGGGCCTTGGCTGTCTGCGCGGCGAGCTGCTCTACGTCTGCCAGTGTGGCCGAGCCGTAGATGGCGGGTTCCCTGGTCCCCAGCAGGTTCAGGTTGGGGCCGTTGAGAACCAGGATTTTCTTGTCTGCCGTACCGGCGGATTGCGAAGTCATGGCTTAACTATGCCTCAGCGGCGGACGCGCCCCCGAGCCGCGTTACGGCCTCCCGACGGGACCTGCCCCGAAACGAAGGGCGGCGGCCGGCAGGATGTCCTGCCGGCCGCCGCCGCCGCATCTGGTGCGCAGGTTTCAGCCCTTGAGCGAGGAAGTGATCTGCTGCATCACGGTGTTGTCCGCCAGGGTGCTGGAGTCGCCGGCTTCGCGGCCTTCAGCGATGTCCTTGAGCAGACGACGCATGATCTTGCCGGAGCGGGTCTTGGGCAGTTCCGGCACCACCAGGATCTGGCGCGGCTTGGCGATCGGACCGATTTCCTTGCCCACATGGTTGCGCAGGGTGGTGACGATCTCCGGGTCTTCGACGGCATTGCCGCGGAGGATCACGAACGCCACGACTGCTTCGCCCGTGGTTTCGTCCGAGGCGCCGACGACGGCGGCTTCGGCCACCGAGGGATGGCTTACCAAGGCGGATTCGATCTCCGTGGTGGACAGGCGGTGGCCGGAGACGTTCATGACATCGTCGACGCGGCCGAGGAGCCAGAAGTCGCCGTCGTCGTCCTTCTTGGCGCCGTCGCCGGCGAAGTACATGTTGTCGAAGCGGGACCAGTAGGTCTCCTTGTAGCGTTCCGGATCACCCCAGATGCCGCGGAGCATGGCCGGCCACGGCTTGCGGATGACCAGGTAGCCGCCATGGCCGTTGGGCACCGACTGGCCCATCTCGTCGACGACGTCGACGGCGATGCCGGGCACCGGAGTCTGTGCCGAACCGGGTTTGGTTTCCGTGATGCCGGGCATCGGGGCAATCATGTGCGCGCCGGTTTCGGTCTGCCACCAGGTGTCCACGATCGGGGCCTTGTCCCCGCCGATGACGCGGCGGTACCACATCCAGGCTTCCGGGTTGATCGGCTCGCCCACGGAGCCGAGGACCCGGATGGAGGACAGGTCGAATTTCGCTGGAATGTCTTCGCCCCACTTCATCATGGTGCGGATCGCGGTGGGCGCGGTGTACATGATGGACACCTTGTACTTCTCCACCAGTTCCCACCAGCGGCCCTGGTGGGGGGTGTCCGGTGTGCCCTCGTACATCAACTGGGTGGCGCCGTTGATCAGCGGCGCGTAGGTCACGTAGGTGTGGCCGGTGACCCAGCCGATGTCCGCGGTGCACCAGTACACGTCGGTCTCGGCGTGCAGGTCGAAGGTGGCCTTGTGCGTGAACGCGCTCTGGGCCAGGAACCCGCCGGTGGTGTGCAGGATGCCCTTGGGCTTGCCGGTGGTGCCGGAGGTGTACAGGATGAACAGCGGGTGCTCGGCGTCATGCGGCACCGGGGTATGGTCCGCGGACGCGGATTCCACCACTTCGTGCCACCAGCGGTCGCGGCCCTCGTGCCAGTCCACGGGCTCGCCGTTGCGCTTGACGACGACGACGCTGCTGACGGAATGACCCTTAGCTTCCAGGGCGGCGTCCACGGCCGGCTTCAGCGGGCTGGGCTTGCCGCGGCGGTACGTGCCGTCCGAGGTCACCACGAGCTTGGCCTCGGCATCGTCGATGCGGCTGCGCAGGGCGTCCGCGGAGAAACCGCCGAAGACCACCGAATGGATGGCACCGATGCGGGCGCAGGCGAGCATGGTGATGACCGCTTCGGGGATCATCGGCAGGTAGACGGCAACCCGGTCGCCCTTGGCCAAGCCGAGGGACTCGAACGCGTTGGCCGCCTTCTTGACCTCTTCGGTCAGCTGGGCGTACGTGTAGGAGCGGGAGTCGCCCGGCTCGCCCTCGAAGTAGATGGCCACTCGGTCGCCGAGCCCGTTCTCCACGTGGCGGTCCAGCGCGTTGTATGCCGCGTTGAGCGTCCCGCCGACAAACCATTTGGCAAACGGCGCATCCGACCAGTCCAGAGTCTGGGTGAAGTCTTCGTTCCAGGACAACAGTTCCCGTGCCTGCTTCGCCCAGAAGGCTTCATGATCGGCGTCGGCCTCCTCATAGATGCCGGGCTTGACCACCGCGTTCGCGGCGAATTCCTCGCTCGGCGCGAACTTCCGGTTCTCCTGCAGCAGGTTTTCCAGGGCATCGCTCGTGGCGGGCTGGGTTCCGTTGGCTTCAGACATATGAAGACCCTTTCGTGGTGTTGCGGCTGTGCGTGGCACATTCCGCCAGGACGGGCGGCCACTCGTGCTGATCATCACATTAGTCCCTGCGCTTAGTCATCGTGGCACGGGTCACAGGTTCGGATGTAAAAGGACGTAATTCTGCGGTGAGCGGTGAAAAAGGGTGTCGAACGGCTCCTGCGGACACCGCGGTTCGGCTAGTGATGGCTTACTTCCTTGACTACGCTGAGACCAGCGCAAGCTCTGCCAAGGCCTGCTTTGGCCGCGACGATCGGAGAATGACTATGACAGATCACGCAGTAACCACTTCGGACGGCGTCAGCGAGGCAGTAGCCGGGCCGTTCACTGTGCGGGACGTTGCCGTGGCACTGTCCGTGGTGCTGCTGTTCCTGGCCTCAGTGCTGCCCACCGCTGTCATTCAGGGAATCGGGCTGAACCAGTGGAATTCCTCCAACCTCTTCCGCCTTGGTCTGAGTATTCTGCTGCCGGCCATGGTGTTGGCGCTGTTTATCATCCGCCGGCTGGCACCGAAGACAAAGCTGCGCATCGGCTCACTGTCCGTGGACCAGTTCGCCTCGGTAGTGGCTTCGTTTACTACCGGATACTTCTTCCTGACGCTGGTCAGCGCATTCAGCCTTAGCGCCGCGATCGGCTTCATCGGCAGTCTCGGTCTGCTCGCCGCCACCGTTTGCGCACGCTGGATTCCACAGTTCCGGGCAGATTTTGCAGGGCGGCTCGAAACGCCGGCACATCCGATTGCGCGGGATGCGATTCCGGCCCGGGCCAAAGCGCCCAAACCGGTCACGGCAGAAGCCGGACAGGGGACGGAACAGGCAACAAATGGCTCAGCAGTGAAGGCGGGTGCAGCCGGTTCTTCGACAAGGGGGGCGAAGGCCACCAATTCAACGGGGCTCGGCACCAAGGGCGGTGCAGCAGCTGCAACCGGTGCCGCGTCCGGCGCCGCTGCCGGCCTTTCCGGCCCCGGCACCCACGGAGCATTCGCAACGGCATCCAACGCAGGGGCCGGTGCTCCAGGCAAAGACAAGGGAACTCGTGATCAGGGCCGTTCCGGCGTTGCGCCGCAGGGCCGCTCGCATGAGGCTGCCGGGCCGACGGGCGTTTCGGGTGAGGCGAGGACCGGTTCCCAGCCCCATGGCACCGGTGCTGCAGCACCGTCCGGTTCCGCCGCTGATTTCGCGGCGCCTGCCGGGACAGGCGCCGCGGGCGTGGCCGGTGTGGCCGCTGCGGCGGAAGCGGGCAAGGCAGACTCGAAGAAAGAAACTTCATCGGCGCGAAACGGTGAGGCAGCGGGGAACGAGGATCTCACGGCCCCCGGCGCCGCCGATGGCGAGGCAGTGGGCATTCCGATGTCCGACGACGAGGTGACGGCTGAAGCCGACGCCAAGCAATCGGCCAAGGAGTCGAGTGCGGCTTCGTCGGCCCGGGCGGCGAAGGACGCGGCACGGCCGCAGGACCGCGGGGAAGTGACCGAGGCGGACAGCATCGCCGGTGCGGGATCCAGAGGACCGGATGCCGGCAAGGAGCAGCCGGACGCCGGGGTAGCTGCTTCCGGCGAATCCGCCGGCGAGCAGCCCAGCGCATCACAAACTGCTCCTGCCGCCCAGACAGTCGAGACCGGACGCTCCGAAGACCGGGCCGAAGGACGGTCCGAGTCCGAAATGCCGAAAACTGCGGCCATGGGTTCGGTAGCGGGCGCAAGCACCGAAGGGACCAGGCTTGACGCCGCTGAACCGATCAGCGCCACCCGGGATCACATCGAGGAATCCGACGAGGATGTCACTTATGAAGCCTTCTGGTTCGCCGTCGGCCGTACCCGGCCGACATACGACGAAAACACGGGTGAAGTAGCCTTCATGCTGGAACCGGGCGCCTGGATTTTGGCGCTGCAGGACCGCGGGGATGAGTTCCTCGTCCAGCACACCGACGGCCGGGTTGGCGTGCTCAGGGATCTCACCAACATTGAACGCGCTTAAGGGCCAGCGGCCCGTGGCGCGACGCAAGATCAGTCCGGATGAGTCCCCGCTGGCCCTCAAACGCCGCGCGCGCCGCATCAACAAGATACTGGCAGAGCAGTACCCCTACGCGGTTGCGGAACTGGATTTCCGTAACCCCTTCGAACTGCTCGTTGCCACGGTGCTCTCGGCCCAGACGACTGACGTCCGGATCAATGCCACGACGCCCGCGTTGTTCGCCCGTTATCCGGATGCCCGGGCCATGGCCGAAGCTGATGAAGCCGAGTTGCAGGAGATGCTCCGGCCCACCGGATTCTTCAGGGCCAAGACGGCCAGCGTTCTGGCGTTGTCCAACAGGATCGTCGACGAGTTCGACGGCGAAGTCCCCGGCCGGCTGGAAGACCTGGTCACACTTCCAGGTGTCGGGAGGAAAACGGCAAACGTCGTGCTGGCCAATGCCTTCGGCGTTCCCGGCATCAGCGTGGACACTCACTTCGGCCGGCTGGCCCGCCGTTTCGGCTGGACCGATGCCACCGACGCGGTCAAGGTCGAGTTCGATGTTGCAGAGCTTTTCGAACCCAAAGACTGGACGATGGTTTCGCATCGCGTCATTTTCCACGGCCGGCGGATCTGCCATGCACGCAAGCCAGCCTGCGGTGTCTGCCCGGTAGCGGCGCTTTGTCCGTCCTTCGGGGAAGGCGAAGTCGACCCGGACAAGGCGGCCAAGCTGCTCAAATATGAACTTGCCCCCGGGCGCGAGGAGCTGCTGGCCAGGATGCGGGCCGGCGAGAGCCGTGCGGAACTGCGCGCGGCCGGCTTTAAGCTGGATGCATGAGCGCGAAGTCCGATCTGCAGCAGCTTCTGAACGTCCCCATGGAAGAGCGGCTGTCCGTACGGGACCGTGAGGGCTGGTACAACGTCGAGCTCGACGACGAGGAATCCCGGGCGGCAGCGGTCCTGCTGTTGTTCGGGGCGCTGGACAGCACGCCATCCCAATTCCATGAGTCGGCTGTCCCCGATGACCTGGACGTACTGTTCGTGGAACGGGCAACCACCTTGTCCTCCCACCCCGGACAGGTAGCGTTTCCCGGCGGCGGAATCGACCCCGAAGACGACGGGCCGATTGCCGCGGCCCTGCGTGAAGCAGTGGAGGAAACGGGGCTCGATGCCACCGGAGTGGAAGTGCTTGGTGTGCTGCCGGAGATTCCGCTGTCGGTCAGCAATTTTCTGGTCACCCCAGTAGTGGCCTGGTGGTCCGCGCCGTCGCCGGTAGCCGTGGTCGACTTCGCCGAGTCTGCCCAGGTCTTCCGGGTGCCCGTGGCCGACCTGCTTAATCCCGCCAACCGGCGTACGACAGTTGTCCGGCGGGAAGGACAGGTTTTCAAGAGCCCCGGCTTCCTGGTCCATAACGTCATTGTCTGGGGCTTCACCGCGATACTGCTAAGTCATCTTTTCGACGATCTGGGCTGGACAATCCCATGGGACCAGTCCCATGAGATCCCCGCGCCGCTGCGCCCGGTTGCTCCGGTTGAGGACCCGTCCCAAGCTTGAACTTCAGCGGCGCCGGAAACCAGACGCTGGCCGGGTCCACCCGCGGCGGGCCGGAGCGGTAGCGGGAGGAACCCAGCCAGCCCTCTTTCTCCCAGACCTTCATTGTGTTGTTCATACGGGAGTACCAGCCGTAGGCGGAGTAGGCTCCGAGGACTGCCGGTGAGACGACGTCGGGATTGAGCATGCGGACGCCGGCGCGGCCGGCAACCGGGCGTACTTGTTTTGCCACCATCCCCGCAGCGCCTTGGGCCTCTTTTCGCACAGCTCCAGTTAGGGCCCCGGTCAGCAACGCCTCCGGCCCGCTGGCGGCAACACTGAGCAGCCGGTCACCTTGCTTTGCTGCCAAGCTTGCATGCTTGGCAGCAAAGCTGCGGGCAGCAGCTACCGGTGCGGAATGGAGCGCCGATCGGGCGAAGGTGCCCATGGCCACCGCCTGCATGCCCAGCGGCCCGGGCAACGAGCGCTGTGCAAGTTCCGTCAGCCTTCCGATGCCGGCCAGTTTCCGGGAGATATCGAGGGTGGTGGTAATCAGCGGTTTCACCTGGGTACCGAGCCTGCCGGTGGCAGCCAGGAACGCCGCTACGGCCTGGCCAACTCTGGTGGCGACAAGGCCGGTGGTAATGATGAGTCCGCCACCGGCGGTCAGCCAGGCTGTCACTGCTCCCATGCCGATCAGCGCGGCGATCTGCAAGCCGAAGTCCCGGGCTTCCTGGACCAGGGCGGCGTGTGCTTCCTCTACCGCGCCTGCCAGCTCGTCGCAGTCCCTCCCCAAGGCATCGCACCCTTCGGCGACGGCCACGGCACTGAGGTACAACTCCTCCTGATGCGACTCGAGCAGCACGATGTCTGCTCCCCGCTGTCCGGCCAACGGGGCTGTGGTGGTGCGCAAGGCTTCGCTGCCGAGCGCACGGAGATCTGCGCCAACCATTCGCCAGGCGCCAGCGGTAGCCCGCATGGCGTCGGCATCGCCCGAAGGCCACCTTTCACCGGCGGCGTCTGCGATGAACTGTCCGAACTCGGGAAGGACCGGGATCCTGCCGCCGACTGCGGAGACCGGCAGTTGCCGGCACAGCGCGGGCGCTGCCGGCTCCTGCGGCGCCGCATAGGGATGGTCCTTCCCACTGGCCAGTTGCTCGGTAAAGCGGTAGAGCTCGGCCGCGGCCCGGGTATGGAACCCGGCGGACGCATAGGCCGAGCCGAGCCGCTCAAGCGAGGTGAGGATCTGGACGGCGGCGTCGTCGTACGCCTGCCCCCATTCCATCGCCTCCGTCTCCCAGCCTGACATTCCCGCCGCCGCGGCAGTTCGCGAGACGGCGTCGACGCGCAAGTCCGCGGATCTGTCCGCAGCACCCTGCGCCGCGGCAGCCGAGACGAGCATAGCCTCTGTATCGATAGTCAAGATTGGCACCAGCACCCCCTGTCAGCTGCCGGTCTGGGCCGGTCGAACAACGTTGGTTCGAGCCTAGGGGGACGGCAGGCGCCAATGCCATGGCCCCTCTGCTACTTGTGGATAACCGCTACTTCGCATCGGCGTAGGAATCCACCACCGCGATGCTGACGGCGAACTCGATCGGGATCGGACCGAACATCAGCCGCGTAGCCTCCGCCGCCGACTCTTCAACAATCCGGCACACCAGCTGGATCTGGTCCGCGTTCGCGTGCAGCATCACTTCGTCGTGCAGGAAGAACACCAGTTCCCCCACATAGGTGCCGTCCGCCGCTGCGCTGCGCAGCCGCCGTCGTAATTCTGCGAGCCAGCACAAGGCCCATTCCGCTGCTGTCGACTGGATGATGAAATTACGTGTGAAACGTCCCCTGGTGCGGGCGATGCTGTCCGCCCGGCGCTGTTCCTCCGCCGTGGTGGTCCGCTGCGCCTGCAGCCAGCGTTCCGAGGGAGTGGCGCAGCTCCGCCCCAGATAACTGCTGACGATGCCGCCGGCTTCGCCCGTCCGCGCGGCACGTTCGAGGATGCCGATGGCCCGCGGGTAGGTCCGCGTCAGCTGCGGCACCAGCCGGCCGGATTCGCCGGTAGTCGCGCCGTACATGGCTCCCAGCATGGCCACTTTCGCCTTGGCCCGGTCGCCGCCGAATCCCACGTCGGCGATGCCCTGGTACAGATCCTTGCCCCGGGCTGCCGCCGCGAGCGCGGAGTCCTGGGCCAACGCGGCCAGCACCCGCGGCTCAAGCTGGGCGGCATCGGCCACCACGAGCTTGTGGCCGGGGTCCGGGCGGGCGGCGTCGCGGATCTGCTGCGGAATCTGCAGCGCGCCGCCGCCGCGTGACGCCCAGCGGCCGGTTACCACCCCGCCCACAATGTATTCGGGCCGGAAGCGGCCGTTCCGCACCCAGGTATCCAGCCAGGTCCAGCCGTTGGCCGAATGCAGCCTCGAGAGCTTCTTGTATTCGAGCAGCGGGGCAATGGCCGGGTGGTTGTGTTCCTGCAGTTCCCACGATCTGGTGCTCTTGACCTCTATCCCGGCGCGGTGCAGGGCGCGTAGCAGCTCCTGGGCGGAATCCGGGTTGAAGCGTGGGTTGTCCAGCAGCTCGCGCAGCCGGGCGACGAGCCTCTCCAGCTCAAGGGGGCGCTCGCCGTTGCGCGGACGCGGACCGAGGAATCCTGCCAGGATCTGCTCGTGGATGTCTTCGCGCCAGGGCACGCCGGCGTATTCCATTTCGACGGCGATGAGCGCGCCTGCGGATTCGGCTGCCACCAGCAACTGGAGCCGTCCGCGCCGGGATGACCCAGCAACAGCTGCCAGTTGGTCTTGCAGCTCCCGGATCAGTTCATGCACGCTTCTACCGCGGGGCTGCGGCGAATCAAAGAGCGTGAACTGATCCGGCGAATCAGGCACAGGCAGGACCTGGCGGGGCAAGCCGTCACGTTCTTCATCCGTCACGGCGGACCGCCGCAAGGACAGGACATAATCGCTGCCGGGCGCGAACTCGGACAGCGACAGGATGTTGCGGGTCAGGGTCAGATCGTGGCAACGCTCCACGCTCGCTCCCGCCTTGAGCATCGGCAGGTAACTGCTCCGCGTCGTGTCCCAGACCCAACGGACACGTCCTTGCTCGGCACGGCGGACGGCGCCGGGAAGGTCTGCAAGGCTTACGACGGCGGCGGGGCCGGTGGGTGCGCCCGTTGCGTCTGCGGGTTGGAGACAGAAGGCCTGCCCGTCCCGCGAAGCAGTGCCGGCGCCGGGCGCAGCAGGGGCAAGGACCATGTACATGTCTCCAGTTTCTCCTGTTTCGCCGGGTTCCTCTGCCGGCTGAGCGTGAGATGCCCGCAGACTGCGGATGGGAGCTGTCGGCAGTTCTCCTCCACAGCGGCGGAAGGTTTTCGGGGTTTGCACAATCCGGTGCAGGCGGGTGTCGGCGGCAGGCAGGGACAGCCAGTCTCGGAACATGCAGGAGCAGATTTCAACAGCCCAGCCGTGGACACCGGAGCACGGCATGCCCGAGGTACTGCTGGTCACCGAGGCGGCGAGATTGCGCGATGAAGTCGCCAGGATCGCGGCCGCAGCCGGAGTGGGCCTGCGGATTGTGGCCGTGCAGGATCTGGGGCGGGTTCCGGACGGGAGCGTCCTGGTACTGGGCAGCGATGCTGCCTCCCGGATGCCTAGGCTGGGAGCGGATGTCATTGTGGCCGGCTTCCCGGAGGAATCCGTGCTGCTCTGGGAACAGGCCGCGATGGTTGCCGCCCACCGCGTGGCCGTGCTGCCGGACGCGGCCGCGTGGTTGGCAGAGTATTTGAGCAGGAACAGGCAGCGGGACGGCGCGGGGACCGTGGTGGCCGTGCTGGGCGCCACTGGCGGCATTGGCTGCTCCACGCTGGCCTGCTGGCTCGCCGCGGAGACGGCGGCACAGGGAGTGTCTACCCTGTTGGTGGACACGGACCAGCTCGGTAGCGGGCTCGACCTCGGGCTGGCGCCCGAACCGCTGACCGGGTTGCGCTGGCCGGATCTGGCTGGGGTGAAGGGAGCCGTCAACCCGGCCCAGCTGAGGGCTTCGTTGCCGGTCACTAACGGATTCTCCGTGCTGTCCTGGGGAGGCGGCGAAACCTCATCGCCGGCATTGGACGTGCCGGCACACGCCATTGGCGGCGTTATGGCTGCGGCGTCGGAAGGATTTTCGCTCGTGGTCATAGACGCCGGCCGGGTCCAGCAGGGGCTGGACCGCTGGCTGGATACCGCTGATCAAGCCCTGCTGTTGATGCCTTCCGGCACCCGCGGTGTTCTCGCAGCCCGTGCCGCGGCGGAAATCCTGCACCCGCTGACAGTCAGTGCGGTGGTCCGCGGGCCGTTGCCTGCGGGACTGGACGAAGAGTTGGCGGCCGCTTCGGCGGGGCTTGAACTCGCAGGGTATGTTCCTCGGCTTCGCGGGATGGGGCTGGTGCAGGAAACCGGAAGGCTGTTGGAAAGAGGCCAGAGCCGCAGGGTCCGGCGGCCGGTGAGAAGGCTGGCGCGGCAGATCATGCATCTACCAAGCAAGGAGCGTTGACCATGGCCGTACCAGCTGGCTCTCGCGGCCGCCGTGCCGCAACCGGGCCTGTAGGGTCCCCGGTCAACCTGGCTCCTTTCCGGGATGCAGTGTTGTCCGATCCGTCGCCCGTCACGGGAGCTCGCGTGGCAGCGGCGGTACAGTCGAGCGGCCAGCTTCTGGGCACCGACGGTGTGCTGGAGGCCGTGGAGAACCTGACGGCTGACCTGCGGGGTCTCGGACCGCTGCAGCGGCTGGCCCTGAAAGGGACAGTCACGGACATTCTGGTCAACGGGCCCTCCGAGGTATGGACCGACGGGGAACGAGGCCTGGAGCGAAGCCAAGTCACTTTCAGCAACGATGCAGAGGTACGCGCCTTGGCTACCCGGCTCGTGACTGCAGGGGGCCGCCGGCTCGACGACGGCAACCCGTGCGTGGATGTGCGCCTCGACGGATACCGGGTCCATGCGGTCCTGCCGCCGGTATCCACCCAGGGAACGCTGCTGTCAATCCGCATCCGCCGGCCCCGCGTGTTTACCCTCGCCGAACTGGTCGGGCCTGCATCCGGTTGGCTACCGTATCTCGAAGCAGTGGTGGCCGGGCGGCTGAACTTCCTGATCAGCGGTGCCACCGGCTCGGGCAAGACCACGATGCTGTCCGCGATGCTCGGGCTCTCCGCGTCCTTTGAACGGTTGGTTTTGGTCGAAGACGCAGCGGAGCTCAATCCCGACCATCCGCACGTTGTCGGTCTGCAAAGCCGGCACAGCAATCTGGAAGGCAGCGGCAGTGTCGACCTGGGCGAGCTGGTCCGCCAAGCCCTGCGGATGCGTCCGGACCGTCTGATTGTGGGGGAGTGCCGGGGTGCAGAGGTGCGCGAGTTCCTCGCTGCCATGAACACCGGTCACGCCGGGGCGGGCGGCACTGTGCACGCCAATTCAGCCGCCGGTGTGCCGGCCAGGCTGGCGGCCATGGGAGCACTCGCCGGTTTGGAACCCCAGGCGCTGGCCTTGCAGGCCAGTACGGCACTGGATGTGATCATTCATCTGGACCGCACAGCTGCCGGCAGGCAGATCAGGGAGTTGGCGCTGCTGCGGGCCACGTCGGCGGGAACCCTCGAAACGGTGCCGGCACTGGTGGCCCGCGGCACCACTATGGAATTCGGACCAGGCTGGCGGGAACTGGAGCCCAGGTTGTTCGGGGCGGGAACAGGCCAAGCAAGAACAGCCGGGTCATGACGGCGCTGCTGGTGACGCTGCTGTGTCTGGCAGCCATCGTCGTCCTGGGCTGCGGGAAACGTCGGCTGGCTCCAATCAGTGCTGGGTTGCTACGCCTGCCGCAGCCCCGCCGGCGTCCGGGCAAACGCGGTCGGGACAGCGCCGATGAACTGCCCATGTTCGTGCGGCAAGTGGCTTCCTTGCTGCGCTCGGGACGGACCCCGGCCCAGATGTGGGCAGACATTCTCCGGGTCTATGGACCTGAAGAGTTCGCGCCGGAAGCAAGCCGGAATCCACCTGAGGCGGAGCAAGCGGACCGTCCGGGGGAGGGCCTTCCTGCGCTGCTTTTGCCTGGCATGCGATCGGCCGGACAGGCGGCCGAGCTTGGATTAAGCGTCGGCTTCGCCCTGCGCCAGGCCAACGTACCCGGCGTCGGGACACGGTCGCCGGCTGCCGTAATGGCCAGACGTATGTGGCAGGATATGGCGGCCTGTTGGGACGCTGCCGAACAGACCGGAGCGCCGCTGGCCGTCCTGCTGGAAAATTACGCCGGACATCTGCAGCACACCCTGGACGGGGCAGCCGCCCGGCGTACCGCATTGGCCGGCCCACGTGCCACGACCACGCTGCTGACGTGGCTTCCGATCTTTGGTCTCGGCCTCGGCATTGCCATGGGTGCCGATCCTCTTGGCATCCTTCTGGGAACCCCGGCGGGCTGGGCCATCCTCGCCGTGGGGTTGGGGCTGCTGGCAGCAGGCCGGCTCTGGTCCCAGCGTTTGGTCAGCCGCGCTGCGGACGGATAAGTCCGTATGCGCCGAGGGAGAGGACCGACATGGCTGGGTTGATTATCCCGCTGCTCATCTTTGGAGCGCTGTGGCTGCTCGTGGTTCCTTGGCCGCTACTTCGGAAACGCAGGTGGGAACGTGGGCCGGCCGGCACACCACACCGGTTCCGTGTTATGAAGCGGCAGCAGTCAGATACTGGAGCAGGCCGCACAGGTGCCGCCAGCGGCAGCGTCGGGGTAAGCGCACCCGACACGGCGCTGATGCTGGATCTGCTCGGGGCCATGATCCAATCCGGTACCTCGCTGCCTGCCGCGGTGGCGACGCTTGCTCAGGTCGCCGAATCTGGCAGCAGGGAACGGCTGGATAAAGTCGCCTCTGCCCTGCAGCTCGGAACAGAGTGGCACACGGCCTGGGGGCTCGTCGGCAGGGACACCAGGCTGGACGAGATACAGGAGGCGCTGCGGTTCGGAGCAGCCACCGGCGCGCCCTCTGCGGCCATTCTGTATGCGCAGGCGGACCAGTTGCGCCGCCGCCGCAGGCAGGAAGCCGAGCGGCGTGCGGCCACCTTAGGGACGCGGTTGGTCCTGCCGCTGGGTTTGTGTGCGCTGCCGTCCTTCATCAGCCTTGGTATTGTGCCGGTGCTGATCTCGCTGCTCCCCGACCTGTGAAACGGCTCCGGAGCCAGTTATCCTCCACACACCTTCGTCCTGATGGGCTTGTGCACTTGAGGGAATACGTCGCTGTTACGCCAGCTGGCGCCGCGGCAGGCTCATGAGTACCGCAACACTGCGGACCAACCAGGAGGTAGAAATGTCATTGTCACGATCAACCCAGTTCTCCCGTTCTTTTGACGGCTCCGCCGCGGCAGAAGCTTCCGCCGAATCGGAGGAGATCGCCGAGGTCATTCAGCTTCCGCTCCCGCATGTGGACGAAACCGCCGGTCGCGGCTGGCGCCGGCTGACCGGTTCCGAAGCGGGAATGGCTACCGCCGAATACGCCATCGCTACACTTGCCGCCGTGGGCTTTGCCGGGCTGCTGGTGCTCATCCTGCGCAGCGGGGAGGTGCGGGGGCTCTTGACCGGCCTCGTGGAAATGGCACTGACCGCGGTGTGAGACCTGTGCTCAAGCGACGCGATTCCTGCTGCCGCGGTAGGCGTACGCCCGGCGCGGCAGCAGGAAAGACCACGATGACCCGCCAGCAGAACGGTGACCGCGGGTCGGTCACAGCCGAGACCGCCATCGTGATGCCGGCAATCGTGGCGGTGCTGGCCATGCTGCTGGCCGGGGCCGCCGCCGGGTCAACGCAATTGCAATTGGAGAAGGCCGCACAGACAGCCGCGCGACAGTTGGCCCGGGGCGAAACGGCGTCGGTGGCGGCCTCCGCCGTCCGCAGGATTGCGGGCAGCGGGGCCACGTTGGCAAGCGGAAACGCGGGAGGCTGGATCACCGTGAGGACCACTGCGGCGGTACCCGTTCCTTGGGCCGGCGTCGGTGGCTGGACCTTGGCTGCCGAGGCGACGGCACCGGCTGAGCAGCACGCGGTTTCGTCGCCGACGATCACGGGAGCGGGGAAATGACGCGAGACGCCGTCGACCCGCTGCGCGAATGTGGTTCCGGCACCGTGATGGCGGCGGCAGCGGCACTGCTGATGTGCTTTCTGGCGGCGGCACTGGCAGCGGGAATGCAAGCCAGTACCGCCGTAGCCCGTGCGTCCAAGGCTGCGGATCTTGCTGCCCTGGCAGCCGCCGACGCCGCCCGTGGTCTGTTGGACGGGGATCCCTGCGGCTTGGCCGGTGAAGTTGCACGAGAACACGGAGCCGAGCTGGCCAATTGCCGCCGACACGGAGCGGCGGGAGCCGTAGTCGACATCGACGTCGCCGTCCCCTTACCGCAGCTGTTCGGTATGGTGCATGCGCCGTGGAAGGAGGCTGAAGGGCGGGCCAGGGCCGGACCGCCGCCCTGATCGGTCAGCGCGCTGCTTCCGCCGCGGGTATATCGGCCGCGGCGAGCAGCGCGTCGATCAGCATTACGGCACCAGACTTATCCAAGGGGTTGTTCTTGTTGCCGCATTTGGGTGACTGCACGCACGACGGGCAGCCGGACTCACATTCGCAGGCCCGGATCGCGTCTCGAGTGGCGGTGAGCCAGGTCCGGGCAGCGTCGTAACCTCGTTCAGCGAAACCGGCTCCGCCCGGATGACCGTCGTAGACGAAGATGGTCGGTTTCCCGGTGTCGGCATGTAAGGCCGTGGAGACTCCGCCGATGTCCCACCGGTCGCTCGACGCTACCAGCGGAAGCAGCCCGATCCCGGCATGCTCGGCGGCATGCAGCGCTCCGGGAATCCTGGCCGTAACGAGGCCGGCCGCGGCAAGATCGGCCTCGTCGATGGTGAACCAGACTGCCTTGGTGAAGAGTTCCCGCGCACCTAATTCGAGCGGTTCTTCACCCAGGATCTCATTGGAGATGAAGGCCTTGCGCTGGAAGGAGATCACCTTTGTCGTGACTTTGACTTCACCGAAGGAAGCACGGACTCTGCCCCAGTCTGCGCCACGCAGTTCTTCCAGAACCTCGATCTGGGTGATGTCCCGGGCCTGCGTGTAGTAATCGGGATTGGACCGGGTGACCATGGCGCAGTGGTCCTGCTCATTGAGCTCGTCCACGATGTAGGTGGTGCCTTGGTGGACGTAAATGGCTCCGGTGTGCGCCTGGTAGTGGGACTGCGGCGAGTCCATGGTGCCCAGCAGCATGCCCGATTCCGATTCGACGATGTTGATGGGACCACCGCCGTCGCCCCGGAGGTTAACCAGGGACGCTGCGCTTTCGGCATGTGTCCAATACCAGCCTGCAGGACGCCGCCGCAGATAACCGTCTGTCGTGAGGCGATCCAGCAGGGATTCGGCTGTGGGGCCGAAGAGCCCCAGCTCCGCCGGAGTCAGCGGCAGCTCCTGGGCCGCCGAACAGAGATGCGGGCCGAGGACATAGGGGTTTGACGGGTCGAACACGGTGGCTTCGACGGAGACGTCGAAGACCGCTTCGGGATGGTGCACGAGATAAGTGTCGAGTGGATCATCGCTGGCCACGAACGCTGCCACGGCATCCTGCCCGGCCCTGCCGGCCCGTCCAATCTGTTGGAACAGCGAGGCCCGGGTGCCGGGCCAGCCTGCGACCAGTACCGCATCCAGCCCGGAAATATCTATACCCAGTTCCAGCGCGGAAGTACTCGAAACCCCAAGCAACTGGCCGGACCGGAGCTTGTTTTCAAGTTCCCTGCGTTCTTCGGGCAGATAACCGGAGCGGTAGGCTGCGATCCGGTTAGGCAGCGACGGATGGACCTCTTCCAAGAGCCTTTTGGTAATGCTGGAGATGGTTTCCGCCCCGCGCCTTGACTTGATGAAGGCGATGGTCCGGACGCGTGCGGAGACAAGGTTGGCCAGCAGGTCCGCCGTTTCGGCTACTACGGTCCGACGCTCGCGCGCGCCGTTTTCGCCCTTGAGCTCCGTTAGTTGAGGCTCCCAGAACGCTACGGTGGTGGCGCCGTGAGGCGAACAATCAGTCGTCACCGCCTTGGCCTCGGAACCGATCAGCCGGCCAAAGGAAGAGGCTGGATCGGACGACGTGGCGGAGGCGCCGATGAACACAGGGTCGGCGCCATAGCTGGCGCAGATCCGGCGCAACCGGCGCATCAGGTTGGCCACATGGGAACCGAAAACGCCTCGGTAACTGTGGGCTTCATCGATGATGACGTACTTGAGCCGGCGGAAGAACCGGGCCCACCAAGTGTGGTTCGGCAGGATCCCAAAGTGGAGCATGTCCGGATTCGCCAGGACGAAATTGGCATGGTCACGGATCCAGCGGCGGGCGCCGGGATCCGTGTCGCCGTCGTACGTTTCGGCCCGCACCGTCGGCAGTTTGAGGGATTTAATGGCGGACAGCTGGTCCGCGGCGAGGGCTTTGGTTGGAGCCAGGTATAACGCGACGGATCCCGTGGGTTCCAGCCTGGCCTGGTCCTCCAGCGAGGTGCGGTGGATCGAGTCCAGCGCCGGGAGCTGGTAGGCCAACGACTTCCCGGACGCAGTGCCTGTGGCAATGATCGTGTGCTGGCCGGCGTGGGCCGATTCGGCGGCGAGGACCTGGTGCCGCCACGGCTGATGCATGCCCAAGGTGGCATAGGCATCGACGACATCCGGGTGCGCCCAATCCGGCCAGGGTTCGTGGATGGCGTCCCGTGCAGACAGTTCGCGGACGTGCATGAGCTGTTCGGGGTCCGGACCGGAGCCGAGCAGGGGGATCAGAGAATCATGCAGTGCCACCCGAATATTGTGTCACCTGCCGGAAGCAGACGGCGCCGCAGCCTACCCCGGGGCAGCAGCAGACAACAGGAACGAACCCGGGGCTCGCCTGCCAGCGGTGCGGCTAAGCGGCGTCCGAGGGCTTGAGGATCAGGACGTCGCACACCGTGTCCCAGCCCAGGTGCTGGTACAGCATGCGGCCGTCGTGCGAGGCAATCAGCAGGCCTGTTTCTACAAGGTGCTCGAACGCTGAAGCTGCCAGGGCGCGCATGATGTGCGTTGCGAGGCCGCGGCGGCGGAAGTTGTTATGGGTTTCGATGTGGTCGAAGACTGCGACACCATCCACCACAGCCATCACGCCGTGGGCCGCTTCCTCCTCGCCGTACATGACGCGGGCGCGGTGCACGTTGCCGTCCCGGTCGATGACGGTCTTGAAATCGGTGTCCCGGTACCAGGGATCCTCGGCGTCCTGTTCGGACATGTCGGTGACCATCATGGACTGGTCGCTGTGATGGACCCTCAGCCCGTGCTGCGGCGCCAGCATATGGTAGCGCTGCGGATCACGGGTCAGCACGGTGAGCATGCGCTTGGGCGATTCCAGTGTGTTCCTGGCGAGATCCGCGAACTCCTCGTCACCGGGCTCATAGGCAAAGAACTCCCAGTCGCCGGTCTTATCGGCGAGCACGATGGCCGGATGCCCGGCTTCGCGAGCCGGGGAATAGCCGCGGCAGGCTGACCATCCGGCAACCCACGCCGGGAGCAAGTTATCAGGTACGTCTGCTGTGAAATCGAGGGCCATAGGTAGACAGTACCGAACCAACAGCGTGGGCGGCATCCGAAGTAGATGACAACAAGGTCACAATAACCGGTTTGCCATCTGCGCTTACCCTTAAATACGTGGCTGTAAACCGAATTGTGCTTTATTACGCGTTCACCCCCTTGCCGGATCCCGAAGCGGTACGGCTATGGCAACGCGCCCTCTGCGAAAAACTGGGTCTGCGGGGCAGGATCCTGATCTCCGCGGACGGCATCAACGGCACCGTCGGCGGGGAAATCAGTGCAGTCAAGCAGTATGTGAAGGCCACCCGCGAGTATCCGGCGTTCAAGAAGATGGACATCAAGTGGTCGGAAGGCGGTGCCGAGGACTTCCCACGGCTGAGCGTAAAGGTCCGTGACGAAATCGTGTCCTTCGGCGCACCGGGAGAACTCAAGGTCGACGAGAACGGTGTGATCGGCGGCGGGACGCATCTGAGGCCGGAAGAACTGCACGAACTGGTGGAGGCCAAGAAGCAGGCTGGCGAGGATGTGGTCTTCTTTGACGGCCGCAACGCGTTCGAGGCGCAGATCGGCAAGTTCAAGGACGCCATAGTCCCGGATGTCGCCACCACCCACGATTTCATCAAAGAGCTCGAATCCGGTAAGTACGACGACCTCAAGGACAAGCCCGTGGTGACGTACTGTACCGGCGGAATCCGGTGCGAAGTGCTGTCCTCGCTCATGGTCAACCGCGGTTTCCAGGAGGTTTACCAGATGAAGGGCGGCATTGTCCGCTACGGCGAGACGTTCGGGGACGCCGGGCTGTGGGAAGGCTCGCTCTACGTCTTCGACAAGCGCATGCATATGGAATTCACGCCCGATGCGAAGACCATCGGTGAATGCGTCCGCTGCCAGGGCGCGACGAACAAGTTCGAGAACTGCTCGAATCCGAGCTGCCGCAACCTCACCCTGTATTGCACCGAGTGCGCGTCGAACCCCGAGACTCTCCGCTGCCCGGACGGCTGCGCAGCCTAAGAGGGGGCAACCGGTTCCAGTGCCGGGTTCAACCTCCCGCGCGTCCAGACCGGCTTGCGCGCCGGCTGCTAGGCCTCCACGGGTAGCTCGCGGGCGGAACCGGTGGATTCCATTGGCCCGGCCTCGGGCCACAGCCCGGCGGAGGCGTCCTGCGGCTCGGCGACTTCTTCTTCTGTCTTGAAGATCCGCAGGCCGCGCGCCTGGTAATTGGCCAGCGCCGACGGTCCGTCCAGCGAGCAGGTGTGGACCCAGACCCTGCTTACGGGCGCAAAGCGCTCCCAGCGCGTGTCCAGTTGCCATGCCTGCTGGATCCCTTCCGTCAGCAGCGCGCCGCCGAACCCTGCACCGATGAACTCCGGAAAGAGCCCGAAGTACACGATTTCCACTTCGGTGCCTGCCGCGCCCGGACGCCCCATCAGTTCCACGTAGCCTGCCGGCGAGCCGTCCACCCACAGCACCCAGGTCTCGGAGCCCGGAGTGCGCAATACTTCATCCCACTGGGCGCGCGTCAGCGCCAGGCGATCCGACCAGTTCCACCCGCTGCCGACAGACCGGTAGAGGAACTTGCTGAATTCGGGGCTGATGCTGCGGACCTGTTCGATCCGGGTACCGGACGGCAGCGGGCGCGATCCCGGAACCAGCTGCTCGGGCGCGGTCTGCTCCAGATGGGTGGTGGTAACAAGCATGCGCCCATTTAACCATTCCTGCCCCGCGCCTAGACTTTGAGGCGTGACTGAGTTCAATAGCGGCAACATTCCCCACGCCCCGCAAAGTACGGATCTGCAGCTGATGGCTGCACTGGCTAAGGACCTGACGGCGCTGGATTACACGGTGGACGGCGTCCAGCAACTGCTGGGCGCCGAGGCCTACGAGGCCTTGGACCGGGACCAGTTGATTCCGGCCCAGCTGGCAACCGATCGCGAACTTGCCGCTGCCCGGCCCAAGCCGTTGGCCGCCGTCGTACGTTTGTGGCTGCTGGGCGGGACACTGGAACGGGACCAGCTGGCATCGGCTTTTCCCGCCGTCACGCCCGAAGGGCTGCTGGCGCTGGGGCTGATCAACAACGACGGCGGACGCTTCCGTCCCGCCGTTGACCTCCGGCCGTATGCGTTCGACGAAACGCAGTTGTGGGTGGCCAGCGACCTGGGTGCCCACCAGGCGCCCGGGGTGCTGCGGCGGGACCACGTGCTGGGGATCGGGCAGGCCTCGCTGACGCTGGCACAGCTGACTGTCCGCGCGCCGGTGGAACGTGCGCTGGATCTGGGGACCGGCTGCGGCATCCAGCTCTTCCACCTGCTGGGCCATGCGCGGCATGTGACGGCCACGGATATCTCGGAACGCGCGCTCGCTTTCACCCGCTTCAACCTGCTGCTCAACGCGGGGCCGCTGGATCTGGATCCGCAGAACCTGGCCGCGCGGGTCAGTCTCCGGCTGGGCAGCCTGCTCGACCCGGTGGCCGGCGAGCAGTTCGGCCTGGTAGTGAGCAACCCACCGTTCGTCATCACGCCGCGGACCGAGGAGACGGCCGGCGAGGAGCAGTTCACGTACCGCGACGGCGGGCTGCCCGGCGACGATATTGTCTCCACACTGGTCCGCCGGCTGCCCTCGGCGCTGGACACGGGCGGCGTGGCGCAGCTGCTGGGAAACTGGGAGATTCCCGCCGGTGCCGGTTCCTGGCATGACCGGCTCGAAGTCTGGCTCGATCCGAAAACCGAGGCCTGGGTGATCCAGCGCGAACAGCTCACCCCGTCGTCGTACGCACAGACCTGGCTGCGGGACGCTTCGGAAAACCGGGATCCGGGTCTCTACGGGCGTTCCTACGCAGCGTATCTGGAGGATTTCGCTTCCCGCGATGTGGAAAGCGTCGGGTTCGGGATGATGTGGCTTCGGCGCACCGAAAGCGCCGCCCGGCTGCGCAGATTCGAGGAAATCGGCTACGCGATCGAGCAGCCCATCGGTCCGCATCTGGCCGCAGCGGTTCAGCGGCACGATTGGCTCGAGGCACATGCCGAAGACTTCGCGGACCAGCGGCTGCAACCGGCGGAGGACGTCACAGAGGAACGCCATCAGCGCCCGGGGGCAGAACACCCGGGCGTGATCCTGCTGCGGCAGGGAGCCGGGTTCCGCCGCACCAATTTGATGAGTTCGGAGCTCGCCGGCTTTGTCTCCGCCAGCGACGGTGAGCTGACGGTCGGCCAGCTGGTGGCTGCGCTTGCAGCCCTGCTGGAGAGGTCGGACCCGGAATTCGCCGAGCAGCTGACCTCCGAGGTGCGCAACCTCGTGGCGGACGGCTTCCTCGTTCCTGCCGGGGCGTAGGCGCCTCAATCGTTGCCGTTTCGCAAGTGAACGGGCTCACTGCCGCACTCTGAAGGGCATTACACTTACCTTCCATGACCAAAGGTGCAGCGCCATATACCGACTCAGCGCCCGGCGAAATTTCCGGAGCAGGGGCGCCGGCGGGCTCGGGGGACCGGGTCAACATTTCAGATGCGAGGGCCATCCGTGCGCTCGCCCATGCGGTGCGCCTGAAAGTCATCGAGGAGCTCTTCGATACGCAGCAGCCGGCCACCGCGACGGAGTTGGCGCAGCGGCACGGGCTTACGCCGAGTGCTATGAGTTACCACTTGCGGGCCTTGGAGAAGTGGGGCTTCGTTAAGCGCAGCGCCAACCAGGGCGACGGCCGCGAGCGGCACTGGCAGGCCGCCGCAGGACGGCTGGATGTCACCTCGGTGGCGGACAGCCGGGCGGCAACCCTCGGCGTCGTCGATGTTGAGCTCAATGACCTGCGCCAGCGCCTCTCCAAGTACGTCAAGCGGGACAAGCAGGCGCCGAACCCGGACACCTGGCGCCAGGAGGGCCACCTCGCCGCGCTGAGCACCGGCCGTTTTTACCTGACCGAGGAGCAGCGCGCGGATCTGGGCCGCCGGATCGGCGAGATCCTGCTCGAGTTCAGCCCCACCACAAATCCTGAAAACCGGGGCGAAGACGCCCAAAAGCTGTACTACGTATTCTCTTTCCTGCCCGGGGATATCGACGACGCGTAAACCTCCCGCCGGCCCCGTGACTGCACCCGGTTTTCTTCGTTGTGCCATTCTTGGGGCTAACCTAGAGCTGGCAGCTGTCCCGGATACTTCGGGGACAGGATGCATCTGCCGCACCGCCACAGCAATTGACGTAGGAGAATCGTGCCACCCAAGGCCCGCGAAAAAACCGGTATGAAACTCGTCATTGTCGAGTCTCCTGCCAAGGGCAAGACTATTGCCGGGTATCTCGGCGAGGGTTTTGAGGTCACGGCCTCGATGGGCCACATCCGGGACCTGCCGCAGCCGTCGGACCTGCCGGCCGAGCTGAAGAAGACCTCGGTGGGCAAATTCGCCGTCGATGTCGAGAAAAACTTCGAGCCTTACTACGTGGTTTCTGCGGACAAGAAGAAGAAGGTCGCCGAACTCAAGAGCCTGCTCAAGGACGCCGACGAGCTCTATCTCGCAACTGACGGTGACCGCGAGGGCGAGGCCATCGCGTGGCACCTGCTTGAGGTGCTCAAGCCCAAGGTCCCGGTCCACCGGCTGACCTTCCCCGAAATTACCCGCGAAGCCATTCAGCGCGCGCTGCAGGAAATGCGCGATGTGGACACCGACCTGGTGGACGCCCAGGAAACCCGCCGCATTGTGGACCGGCTCTTCGGCTACGAGCTGTCCCCGGTGCTGTGGCGCAAGGTCAAGGCCGGGCTCTCTGCCGGGCGCGTGCAGTCCGTGGCGACGCGCCTGGTGGTCGAGCGCGAACGTGAGCGCATGGCCTTCCGGTCCGCGTCCTACTGGGATCTGCTGGCCACGGTCGAGCCGGAGGACGCCGCCAAGGGCGGCGCGTTCAAGGCGAAGCTCGTTTCACTTGACGGCTCCCGCGTGGCCACCGGCAAAGACTTCAACGACGCCGGTGTGCTCACCGCCAAGTCCGCGGTGCACCTCGATGAGGCGGCTGCTTCGTCCCTCGCCGACGGTCTGCGCACCGCTGAGTTCGCCGTCCGCTCGGTGGAGAACAAGCCGTACACCCGCCGCCCCGCCGCGCCGTTCACCACCTCGACGCTGCAGCAGGAATCCGCCCGCAAGCTGCGCTTCTCGGCCCGGATCACCATGCAGGTGGCCCAGCGGTTGTACGAAAACGGCTACATCACCTATATGCGTACCGATTCGCCCGCGCTGAGCGACCAGGCCGTCAACGCCGCCCGGCGCCAGGCTTCGGAGCTGTACGGCCCGGAGTACGTGCCGGATTCCCGCCGCGTCTACAAGGGCAAGGACAAGAATGCCCAGGAAGCCCACGAGGCCATCCGCCCCGCGGGAGACTCCTTCCGCACGCCGGGCCAGGTCCGCAGCCAGCTCAGCAGCGACGAATACAAGCTCTACGAACTGATCTGGAAGCGCACCGTTGCGTCCCAGATGGCGGACGCAAAGGGCTCAACGTCCACCGTTCGCCTGGGCGCCGTTGCCCCGGACGGCCGGGACGCGGTCTTCTCCGCTTCCGGTACCGTCATCACCTTCCCCGGCTTCATGGCCGCCTACGAGGAAGGCAAGGACGCAGCCCGCGATGAGGACGACGACGCCGCCACCGGCCGCCTGCCCCGGCTCGCCGAAAAGGATGCGCTGAAGGCGCAGGACGTCGCCGCCGTCGGACACGAAACATCCGCACCGCCGCGCTACACCGAAGCCTCGCTGATCAAGACGCTGGAAGAGCGCGGCATCGGCCGGCCGTCCACCTACGCGGCGACCATTTCCACCATCATGGACCGCGGCTATGTCAGCACCCGCGGTTCGGCCCTGGTGCCCAGCTGGATCGCGTTCTCCGTGGTCCGGCTGCTGGAAGAGCACTTCCGCGACTACGTGGACTATGACTTCACGGCCGCGCTTGAAGAGGACCTGGACCGCATCGCCCGCGGCGAGGCGAAGCGGGTGGACTGGCTCGACGGGTTCTACTACGGGGACCGCAAGGAAACAGGCCTGAACACCATCGTCAACGACCTGGGCGAAATCGACCCGCGCGAGATCAACTCCATCGACATCGCCGAGGGCATCACCCTGCGCGTGGGCAAGTTCGGCCCCTACCTGGAGCGCGCCGCCGTGCTCGATCCGGAAACCGGTGAACTGGCCGACCCGCAGCGTGCCAACGTTCCGGATGACCTCGCGCCGGACGAGCTGACCGCCGAAAAAGCCGTGGAACTGATGGAGAACCAGGGCCCGGGCGAACGCGAACTGGGGCAGGACCCGGAGACCGGCCGCACCATCGTGGCCAGGGAAGGCCGCTACGGTGCGTACGTCACCGAGATCATTCCCGAGCTCACTGCCGAGGAGCTGGCGAACCAGCCCGTGGAGTACTACAAGAACGGCAAGCCCAAACCGCCGAAGAAACCGGTCAAGGTCAAGCCGCGCACCGGTTCCCTCTTCAAGTCCATGACCGTTGAGACGGTCACCCTGGAAGACGCCCTGAAGCTGATGAGTCTGCCAAGGGTGCTGGGCACGGATGCCGAGGGCAACGAGATCACCGTGCAGAACGGTCGCTTCGGCCCGTACCTGAAGAAGGGTACGGACTCGCGGTCCATTGGCTCCGAAGAGGAGATCTTCACCATCACGCTGGAGCAGGCGCTGGAGATCTACTCCCAGCCGAAGCAGCGCGGCGGCCGGACCGCGGCGCCGCCGCTGGCCGAATTCGGCACGGATCCCGTCTCGGAGAAGAACATTGTGGTCAAGGACGGCCGCTTCGGTCCGTACATTACCGACGGCGCGACCAATATTACGGTGCCCCGTTCGATGAGCATTGAGGAGCTGACCCGCGAACAGGCCATTGAATTGCTGGCCGAAAAACGTGCCAAGGGTCCGGCCAAAAAGCCGGCCGCGCGGCGCAAGGCCACAGCCAAGAAGTAGGGGACAATCAGCCGTGCTTCCAGCCGACATAATAAGAGCATGCGTCTAGGCGTCCTCGATATCGGTTCGAACACCGTCCACCTGTTATTGGTCGATGCCCACCCGGGTGCCCGGCCCGTTCCGTTTGCCTCGCATAAGCGGCCGCTGTCGCTGGTGGCCTTCCTGGACGGCGACGGGAACATCAACGAGGCCGGCCAGCAGGAGCTGATCGGGTTCATCCGGGAAGCGTGGGCTTTCGCCGGCCAGCACAGCGCCGAGGACATGCTGGCGTTCTGCACGTCCGCTATCCGCGAGGCGGCCAACGGCGACGCCGTGCTGGCCCGCGTGCAGGCTGAAACCAACGTCGCCCTGCAGGAACTGACCGGTCCGCAGGAAGCGGCGATGACCCTGGTAGCGGTCAGGCGCTGGTACGGCTGGGGCGCCGGCACCATTCTGGATCTGGACATCGGCGGCGGCTCGTTCGAAATGGCCATCGGGCATGATGAACAACCGGATGTGGCGGCATCCGTTCCGTTGGGTGCCGGACGGCTGACCCGCGACTGGCTGCCGTCGGATCCGCCCAGCGCCGGCAGCGTTAAGGACCTGAGGCACTACATCAGGGAAACCCTTGCGCCGGCCGTTCAAGAGTTCGACGGCGCAGGGTTCCCTGATCTCGTCGCCGGCACGTCCAAAACGTTCAGGTCGCTGGCCCGGATTACGGGAGCGGCCCCGTCCGCGGCCGGCCCCTACATCCGGCGCGAACTACGCCGTGAAGATCTCTCCCTCTGGACCCAGAGGCTTTCAGCCATGCCGGCCAGCGACCGCGCCAACCTGCCCGGCGTTTCGCTGGTGCGTGCCCCGCAGTTGCTGGCCGGGGCACTGGTCGCGGAGGCAGCGATGGAGATGTTCAACATCAACTCGATGGTGATCTGCCCGTGGGCCCTGCGCGAAGGACTCATCCTTAAGCGTTTCGACCATCTGCTGTACGACAGCGATGCACCGGTTCGCCCGGTGGGCACCGCCCTCGTCCAGAAGGCGCTGGAACCTGCTCCGGCGGTGGAAAGGCTGGACAGCGCGATACCGTAGCCAGTTGCTGGTTAAAGAGAAGGTGCCGGCACAACCTGCGGACGGTTGGGGGAGACATCCGCGGGTTTGCCGGCACCGGATCAGGAGAACTGATCCATAATCACTCGCACCTTTATGAGGTACTCATTACGGTAGGTTCCCTTGTTGGGATATCGCCTTTAAGATGCTGGGAAAAGACTGTGAATCGGTCCCGACACAGAACATGCCGCGGCCAGCGGCTGCGTGATTCAATGGCAACATGACTGCGCAGACTACTGAAAACACCGGCCGGATCGTCTTTCTGGGATGCGGTTCCATGAACGAAGCGGTGCTCGCGGGCCTCTTGGCCGCCGGTACTGCTGCCGCGGATGTGACGGCGACGGTCCGCCGGAGCGAGCGGGCGCAAGAACTGCGCAGCCGCTACGAGGGTTTGACCGTGCTGGCCGAAAACGAGGACGCGCAGGCCAACATCAAGGCGGTCGAGGGTGCCGCGCTGGTGGTGCTGGGCGTCAAGCCGGTCGGCATCGTCGACTTGTGCCGCAGCATTGCGTCCGCGCTGTCGCCGCAAACCGTGGTCATCAGCGTTGCGGCCGCGGTCACAATCGCCACCATGGAGGCTGCGCTGCCCGAGGGCCAGCCGCTCGTGCGCACAATGCCCAACACGCCGCTCAAGGTGGGCCGGGGCGCCGTCGGGCTCTCGGCCGGCAGCAACGTTACCGAGGATCAGCTGGCGGCGGCAGCCGCGGTGTTCACGGGCGCAGGCACCACCGTCATCGTGCCGGAAGAGAATCTTGACGCGGTCTCCGCCATCAGCGGATCGGGCCCGGCCTATGCCTTCTACCTTGCCGAAGCCATGGCGCAAGCCGGTGTGAAGCTCGGCCTTGATCCGGAGCTGGCCATGGTGCTGGCCCGCGAAACCGTGGCCGGCGCTGGCGCCATGCTCGCCCAGGACGGGGCAGACCCAGCGGCGTTGCGCAAGGCGGTCACGAGCCCTAACGGCACCACCGAGCGCGCTATCGCCGCCTTCGACGAGGCTGGGCTGCCGGACATCATCGCCGCCGGTGCGCGTGCAGCTGCGGAGCGTGCCGCGGAGATTTCCCGCGAACTCGCTTAAGGACTACGGCCGCGCCGCGAACCGTTCGAGCAGATCCACATGGCCTGACACAATCAGCATGTCCCGGCTGGACACTTTTGTCTCGGGCCGTGCATAGGTGAAATCCTCGCCGGGCGACTTCACGCCGACCACGGTGATGCCGTATTTGGAACGGACCCCCGACTCGCCGAGGGTGAACCCCTGGGTCTCCTTCGGCGGGTACATCTTCACGATCGCGAAACCGTCGTCGAACTCGATGAAGTCCAGCATCCGTCCGCCCACCAGGTGCGCGGCGCGGCGTCCGGCGTCCGCCTCCGGGTAGATGACGTGGTTGGCGCCGATGCGGGTAAGGATCTTGCCATGCGAGGCGGTAATGGCCTTGACCCACAGGTGTTCGATACCCAGATCCACCAGATTGACCGTGATCAGCACGGAGGACTCGATCGAGGTACCCACACCGACGACGGCGGACGTGAAGTCCTGTGCGCCGAGCTGGCGGAGCGCGTCGATATTGGTGGCGTCGGCTTCGACGATGTGGGTGAGCTGGCCGGACCATTTCTGGACCAGGGCAGGGTCGCGCTCGATGGCCAGGACCTCCCGGCCCTGCTTCACCAGCTGCTCGGCCGTGGCCGCGCCAAAACGGCCCAGGCCCACCACCAGCACCGGAGCGTTATGTGCCGGACGGTTGCTGTTCGACTTGTCAGCCAATGATCGGCCTCTCTTCCGGGTAATGGAACAATTGTCGGCTTTCACGCAAGGCTAGCGCGGAGGCCAGTGTGATAGTACCTACCCGGCCTGCGAACATCAGGGCCGAGAGGATGTACTTGCCCTCAGGTGGAAGCTCGGCGCTGAGATTGGTGCTCAGACCGCAGGTGGCGAAGGCAGAAATCACTTCGAACAGGATGCGGTCCAGATCTTCATCGGTCATCGACAGCAGCATGCCCGATGCCACGGCCACGAACGTTGCCCCCATGACAATGACGGAGATCGCCACGCGCATGGCGCCCTCGGGAACGGTCCGGCCGTAGGCGTTGACGTCCCTGTTGCCGCGCGCCTCGGCGGCAATGGCAAGGAAGACGATGGCGATGGTGGTCACCTTAATGCCGCCGGCGGTCGAAGCCGAGCCACCGCCGGCAAACATCAGCGCATCGGAGAGCAGCATCGTGCTGGGTTCGATATCGTTCATATCCACCAGGTTGAACCCCAGCGAACGGGTCATGACCGACGCGAAGACCGAGTGCAGGACTTTGTCCCAAAGCGTCATGCCGTCGAGCGTGTCCGGGCTGTTCCACTCCAGGGCACCCCAGCCCACGGCACCAATGACCAGCAGGATCAGCGAGACCTGGATGGTGAGCTTGGTGTGCAGGTTCCACCTGCTGAACCGCCAACCGCGTTCGAGCAGGACCATGACAACGGGGAATCCAAGGCTGCCAAGGAAACCCCCGGCCATCAGGGGCAGCAGGATCCATTCATCCGTCTCATAGGGGACCAAGCCATCCGAGTGCGGTGTGAAGCCTGCGTTGTTAAATGCGGAGATGGAGTAGAAGACGCCGTGCCAGACGGCTTCGCCGAACGATTCGCCCAGGATGATGAACCGAGGGATGAGCATCAGGGCCAGGGCCAGTTCGATGAGCACCGAGGTAGTGATGACGATCCGCAGCAACGTGCCGACTTCGCCGAGCCGGCCGGCATTGTTCATGGCCTGCTGGGCGATCAGCTTGCCACGGACGCCCAGGCGTTTGCTCACCATCAGGGCCAGCATGGACGCCAGCGTCAGGGTGCCCAACCCGCCGATGAAGATGCCGAGCAGAATGATCGCCTGGCCGAAGAAGGTCCAGTGGGCGGCCGTGGAGACTACCGTGAGGCCGGTCACGCACACGGCAGAAACGGCGGTGAAGAAGGCGTCATGCAGCGGCGTGATGTTCCCGTCTGCAGCCGCGCCGGGCAACGACAACAGGCCGGTAAAGACCAAGATAACGCCGGCGTAGACGATAAGGGCCAGCCGCGCCGGAGAACTGTTGGCGACGTTGTCGACAAAATCGCGGATGCTCAGCAGGAAGGAGAGCTTCCCTTGCTTCCGATCCTGCCGACTGAACGGCTGGTTGATTGTCATACGGTTCGCTTCTGACGGGTTGGTAGGTTTCTCGGCGGTTGGGGACTTGGTCCTTGCAGTAGTAAATCATCTATCCGCCGTCATCGGGGACGCTAATCATGCACCCCGGCCACCGTTTCGCGTAGCCTGTCCCTGATGCAAGCGAACCCAGCGGCCAGTGTTCCAACTCACGTCATGTGGGATGAATCGATGCTCGCTTACAATTTTGGGCAGCAACATCCCATGTCGCCGATCCGGCTGGACCTGACTGCGCGGCTGTCGGCAGACTTCGGTCTCTTCGACAGGGACAATGTCTCGGTTGTCGCACCCGAGGTCGCCACCGACGAACAACTCCAGACGGTGCACGACGCGGAGTATGTTGCGGCCGTGCATGCCGTCAGCGCCAATCCGGACGCGCCGGATGAGTCCCGGGGGCTGGGCACCGAGGATGACCCGGCTTTTGCCGGGATGCACGAGGCTAGTGCCCGCCTCGCCGGCGGAACGCTGCAGGCGGCGGAAGCCCTGTTGAGCTCGAAGGCCGTGCATGCGGTCAACTTCGGCGGGGGAATGCACCATGCCGCGCGCGACAAAGCCAGTGGCTTCTGCATCTATAACGATTGCGCGCTGGGCATTCAGCGCCTGCTCGACGGCGGCGTCCAGCGCGTCCTGTATGTCGACGTCGATGCGCACCACGGCGACGGCACACAGAACTTGTTCTGGAACGATCCAAGGGTGCTTACCGTCTCCATCCATGAAACGGGCATGTCGCTGTTCCCCGGTACGGGCTTTGCCAATGAGATCGGCGGTCCGGACGCGTTGGGCAGCGCCGTGAACGTGGCGGTCCCGCCGCGCACCGGGGATGCGGCCTGGATGCGAGCCTTCCATGCGGTGGTCCCGCAACTGGCACATGCCTTCAAACCGGAGATCATCGTGAGCCAGCACGGCTGCGACAATCATGCCCGGGACATCCTTAGCAGCGTCCGACTCAGTGTGGACGCACAACGGCAGATGATGCTGGACATTGCGGAGCTGGCGCGTGAGGTGACCGATGACCGCTGGATTGCCACCGGCGGCGGGGGCTACGACATTTTTAATGTGGTGCCGCGTTCGTGGAGCCACCTGGTTGCCATTGTCTCCGGCCAGCCCGTCCCGTTGCGGGCGGAAGTGCCGCAACGCTGGCGGGACTACGTGCTGGAACGCTACGGGCAGACCGCCCCCTTGCTGATGAACGACGACGCCCAGCTTTGGTGGCGCTCATGGGAAGTCGGCTACGACCCCAACGACGCCGTTGACCGCACGGTCATGGCAACCCGCAAGGAAGTGTTCCCCTATCACGGGCTGGACCCTTGGTTTGACTGACCATAACAATTTCCATGCGGTTGCCCGCCACGGACGGCGCGGGGATGCCGCACGGTGTATATGTGGCTAGGGTAATGGAATGGTCATTGATGATGTTTTCGCCGTAATCGCAGAGGGGACACGCCGCGAAATACTCGGCTCCCTGCGTGAGGGCGACAAATCCGTGGGCGAACTGGTCGAGGAACTCGAGGTCAGCCAGCCTACTGTCTCAAAACATCTCAAGGTGCTGCGAGAGGCCGGGCTGGTCTCGATGCGGGCCCAGGGACAGAAGCGTTTTTACGCCCTGCAGACTGACCCGCTGCAGGATGTCGCGGACTGGGTTGCGGGCTTCGGATTAGCGTCGGTAAACCTGCCCGTGGAGGAACCGCTGGCACCTGCCGTGTCACTGGTCACGGCGTCCGCCGCGGAGCTGGACGGCGACGGAGAGAACCAGATACCGCCCCAGCTGGGCCGGTCCCTGGGCCACGCGGCCAACCAGGCCGCCAAACAGGCAGCGGACCTTTTTGCGCACCTGCCGAAGCTGCGGCGCAGCCGCCGAGGCTAGCGCAGAGGGCCGGATTCATTACGCCGCTAGCGGGCGTTATTTCGTTCCCGTTATCATCTTGCCCACCGGGTATGTTTCGATTTGAAGGTTGCGCAGCTGCGTCTTTCAATCACGAGGTTTTTCCGTACATGCACCTGCCCGCACTCCGATAGCTATTGAAGGGACCCACCCCCATGGATGCGAATCTGCTCGAAATCCGGGACGAAGTCTTTCGCCGCAATCCCGGCGAACTTGAATTCCACCAGGCCGTCAACGAGGTTTTTGAAAGCCTGGTCCCCCTCTCGAACAAGCACCCCGAGTATGCAGACGCCGCTATACTTCAGCGCATTTGCGAACCCGAACGTCAGATCATTTTCCGCGTACCGTGGGTTGACGATTCCGGGCAGGTGCAGATCAACCGTGGCTTCCGCGTTGAGTTCAACTCCGCGCTTGGCCCGTACAAGGGCGGACTGCGTTTCCACCCGTCGGTCTACCTCGGCATCGTCAAGTTCCTGGGTTTCGAACAGATCTTCAAGAATGCCCTGACCGGAATGCCCATCGGCGGCGGCAAGGGCGGGGCGGACTTTGACCCGCGCGGCAAGTCCGACGGCGAAGTCATGCGCTTCTGCCAGTCCTTCATGACCGAGCTGTACCGCCACATCGGCGAGTACACGGACGTTCCCGCCGGTGACATCGGCGTGGGCGGGCGTGAAATCGGCTACCTGTTCGGCCAGTACAAGCGGATCACCAACCGCTATGAGTCGGGCGTGCTGACCGGCAAGGGCATCGGCTGGGGCGGCTCCCTGGTCCGGCCTGAAGCCACCGGTTACGGCGCCGTGCTCTTCACCGAGGAAATGCTCAAGACCAAGGGCATGTCCTTCGACGGACAGCGGGTTTCCGTGTCCGGCTCGGGCAACGTGGCCATCAACGCCATCGAGAAGGCACAGGCACTGGGCGCAACCGCCATCACGGCCTCCGACTCCGGCGGCTACATTGTGGACGAGGCCGGTATCGACGTCGAGCTCCTCCGCCAGATCAAGGAAGTCGAGCGCGGCCGTATCTCCGAGTACGCGGAACGCCGTGGCGGGTCCGTCAGCTACGTCGAGGACGGCTCGGTCTGGGACGTCGATGCCGCCGTGGCACTACCCTGCGCCACGCAGAACGAACTGGACGACAAGGCAGCCGCGAAGCTGCTCAATTCCGGACTGATTGCGGTGGCCGAAGGCGCCAACATGCCCTGCACCGCCGAGGCCACGGCGCTGTTCCAGGAAGCCGGTATTCTGTTCGGCCCGGGCAAGGCAGCCAACGCCGGCGGTGTGGCTACCTCGGCCCTTGAGATGCAGCAGAACGCCAGCCGCGATGCCTGGAGCTTCGAGCACACGGAGGAGCGCCTCGCCGACATCATGGTGGGCATCCACGAAAGCTGTGCCGCGACGGCCGACGAATACGGCATGCCGGGCAACTACGTCGCCGGTGCCAACATCAGCGGCTTCCGCCGCGTAGCGGACGCCATGCTGGCCCTGGGCGTCATCTAGGGGAATTTACAGCGAACGACGGCGGGACTCACCAAATGTGAGCCCCGCCGTCGTTGTTTGATGCAGTGCTTGAAGCAGGAACAGCCGCGGTCGTCAGAGACCGGCCGGCAATTTCACATGATCCGGGTTCAGGTCTTCGACCTTGTTGACGCCGAGCAGGCGCATGGTGCGGGCCATTTCGCCGGAGAGGATCTCCAGGGCGCGGTCCACTCCCATTCGCCCGCCGGCCATCAGCCCGTACAGGTAGGCCCGGCCGATCAGGGTGAAGTCGGCTCCCAGCGCGATCGCGGCCACGATATCGCCGCCGCTCATGATGCCGGTGTCCAGCATGATGGACGTCTTGCCTTTCAGTTCCCGCGCCACCTGGCTGAGCAGATGCAGGGGGATGGGCGCGCGGTCCAGCTGGCGTCCGCCGTGGTTCGAGAGCACGATTCCGTCCGCGCCGTAGTCCACGACCTTCCGGGTATCTTCCAGCGTCTGCAGCCCCTTGACCACCAGCTTGCCCTTCCACGTGTCGCGCAGCCAGGCCAGGTCGTCGAAGCTCAAGGTGGGGTCGAACATGGAGTCGATCAGTTCGGAGACGGTTCCCGAGTAGCGCGAGAGCGAGGCGAAGGACAGCGGCTCATGCGTCAGGAAATTGAACCACCAGGCGGGTCGGTAGGAAGCGTCCAGAACGGTCTTTGCGGTCAGCGCCGGCGGGATCGTCATGCCGTTGCGGACGTCGCGCAGCCGGGCCCCGCCCACGGGAGTGTCCACCGTGACCATCAACGTATCCATGCCCGCCTTGGCTGCACGGTCGATCAGCGCCAGGGACTTCTCGCGGTCGGTCCAGAGGTAGAGCTGGAACCAGTTGCGGCCATGCGGCGCGGCAGCGGCGACATCCTCGATGGAAGCGGTGCCCATCGTGGAGAGCGTGTAGGGGATGCCCGCCGCGGCCGCGGCCCGGGAGCCGGCGTACTCGCCCTCGGACTGCATCATCCGGGTAAAACCGGTGGGCGCAATGCCGACAGGAAGCGCCGACCGCTGGCCCAGCACCTCGGTGCTCAAGTCCACGTTCTGGACGTTGCGCAGAATGCCGGGCCGGAACTCCAGGTCCAGGAATGCCTCGCGCGCCCGGTTCAGGGTGATCTCGGCTTCCGCGGCCCCGTCGGTGTAGTCGAAGGGCGCGGTGGGCGTGCGCCGCTTGGCCATCGCACGCAGGTCCCAGATGGTGTTGGCGCGCTGCAACCGGGCGGCGCTGCCAAAGGTAGGCCGCTTGAACTGCATCAGCGGGGCGAGATCTGCAACTTTGGGGATCCGGCGTTTGAGGGCCGGGGGCAATTCTTCATGCATGGCTTAGCTCCCTCGTGGGTGGAAACCTATGTGGTCCAACCACAGCCTAATGCATGTGGTAGGACCACGGCAAGGGCCAATGTGGGAACTGCGGGTGCTGGCAGCGGTGTGCTATGGCCGTGCAGAGGAGGCCGCCGGGATCAGCTGCCGGCACATCGAAGGCTATTATGCCGAGGCCGGCATGGACCCGGGTTCTCCCGGCGGCAGTATGCTCTAACGCTATGGCGCACATTCTGATCGGACTGGACATCGGCGGCACCAAGACCCATGCCATCCGCCTGGAGGACGGCACCATCACTGCCGAAGCCGTGGCGGGCAGTGCCAACGTGCAGAACGTTTCCCGTGAAGCGGCGTCCACCGCGCTGGCCGAAGTTTTCTCTGCCCTGGGCGGCGATGCGGACAGGGTGATCGCCGGGGCCGGCGGGATTGATACAGCGAACGACGCCGGTGCCCTGGCCGCGCTCATCTCGCCTTTTGCGCCGCATGCGGAAATCCGTGCCGTCCACGATTCACGCCTGGTGCTCGCCGCCGGACGGGCCCGCCGCGGCATCGCGGTCATCGCCGGCACCGGATCGGCGGTCTGGGGCACCGACGGCACCGGGAATGAGGCCCGGGCAGGGGGCTGGGGCTATCTGCTGGGGGACGAGGGCAGCGGCTACTGGCTGGGCCGGGAACTGGTCCGGCACGCACTGCGACGCCGCGACCAAGGCCTGGGGCCCGATGCGCTGACACGTGCACTTCTGGCCGACTGCTCGCTGGCGGATCCGGTGGAGCTGATCGCACACTTCCACGGTCCCACCGGCCGTCGCTACTGGGCGCAGCGTTCGCGGCTGATTGTCGAGGCTGCTGCCACGGATCCGGTGGCCGCGGAGCTGCTGGCTGTCGCCGCGAATGATCTGGCGCGGCTCATCCTCCAGGTTGCCGGCCGGTTGGATATTTCGGGGCCAGTGATCCTCGGCGGCGGACTGGGGGCGAACGTGCCGCAACTGGCGGCACGCATTGCCGCCGCTCTTGCCCCGCATGGCATCGACGACGTGCGCCAGCTGGACCGGGAACCGGTCTACGGTGTGGACCTGCTCGACGATCCGGCCGGACGCGCGAGCCGCGCGGTTTCGGACGCGCCAACTCCGGATTCCCGCAAGTCATAATCGTCACAATTGCCGCAGGGCGGAAACCGTGGCTTATGCTCGTGGACATGACAACCCGTTGGTATGCGTATTTTCCGTTGGCTCTGGAGGGGCCTAACGTGACTGCCTAACGGCGTGCGCAACCGACACCTTCAGAGCCAACAGGGCAGAGATCATTCTCTGCCCTTCGCCATTTCCACGGCGGGTTCTGACTGGTTCCCGCCACCATAGGACGGGAAAACCATGAATCCGGTACTCAACGCAGACAAGATCCAGACCAGCAATCTGCGGGTCACCTCCTTCAGCGCACTGCAGACGCCGCAGGAGATCATCGAGGAGCTGCCGGCGACTACCGAGCAGTCCGCCGTCGTTGATCGCGGCCGCGCCGAGATCCGTGCGGTCATGGACGGCGTCGATAACCGGCTGCTGGTGATCGTCGGCCCCTGCTCCATCCACGATCCGGAAGCAGGGCTCGACTACGCCCGGCGCCTGGCCGCGGTGGCCCAGCAGCACAGCTCCGAGCTGCTCATCGTCCTGCGCGCGTACTTCGAAAAGCCACGCACCACGGTGGGCTGGAAGGGCCTGATCAACGACCCACGCCTCGACGGCTCCCATGACGTTGCCGCCGGGCTGCGGACGGCGCGCCGGTTCCTGCTCGACGTAGCCGACCTCGGGCTCCCTGTTGCCACCGAGTTCCTCGAGCCGATCAGCCCGCAGTACATGGCGGACCTGGTCAGCTGGGGAGCGATCGGTGCGCGCACCACGGAAAGCCAGATCCACCGCCAGCTCGCCTCGGGACTGTCCATGCCGATCGGTTTCAAGAACGGGACCGACGGCGGTCTGCAGGTGGCGCTCGATGCCTGCACCGCAGCCTCGGCTGCCCAGACCTTCCTGGGCATCGACGAAGCCGGCCGCGCCGCCATGGTCTCGACGGCGGGGAACGCCGATACGCACCTGATTCTGCGCGGCGGCAATGCCGGACCAAATTACGACGCCGCCAATGTTGTCCGTGCCGCGGAGCTGCTGGCGGAAGCAGGGCTTAACCCGCGGCTGATCGTGGACGCCAGCCACGCCAACAGCGGCAAGAGCCACCACCGGCAGGCAGAAGTGGCGCTGGACGTGGCGGCCCAACTGGAGGGGGCCGGACACAGCGCCTCCGCCATTGCCGGGATCATGCTGGAAAGCTTCCTGGTGGCAGGCGCGCAGAAACTAGATATCGCTGACCAGGCCGCCGACGACGCCGGACTGGTTTACGGGCAGAGTGTGACGGATGCGTGCATGGACTGGGACATGACGGTTTCCACGCTCGCCCAGCTGGCCTTGAGCAGTGTTCAGCGCGCCCGAGTGTCCCGCTGAAAAAGCCAGCGGGATCATGTAACGCTTAATCAACAGGGCAACTTTCACTTTGGTCACTTGGCCCTCTAGAGTGTCTAGCTAGACGGCAATTACTCGCAGGGCAAGGCGGCATGCCGTTCGGCCCAACCGGAGTAAAGGATTTTGGAAATGGCTGAGGAGAAGAATTTCTCGAACGTCCGCTTCTTGACAGTGTCGGAAGTGGCCGAGGTGATGCGTGTTTCCAAGATGACCGTTTACCGGTTAATTCACTCCGGAGAGATGCCTGCTGTGCGTTTCGGCCGCTCCTATAGGGTGCCGGAATCGGCCGTGGAGCAGTATCTTCGCGGTGCCGTTGTGGAGGGCCAGACGGATACCGCTTAGGCGGTTTTGGATCTGGGCAACGGACCGGGCGCCAACGGCCGGTAAATTGTCGCCTGATTTAGGCGGTACCCTGTTAAGGAACGTTTTACGTCATCGTAAGAATCCGCCGGCCACTGCTGTTCTCAAGGGCAAACTGTGGCAGTCGGATGTTAATCGAAGTGAATTTGTGAGGAACTCGTGGGTTCAGTTATTAAGAAGCGCCGCAAGCGTATGGCCAAGAAGAAGCACCGTAAACTGCTTCGCAAGACACGCCACCAGCGTCGCAATAAGAAGTAGAGCTTTCGCTTTACAGCATGCTTCTCGGTCCGCCAGGCAACTGGCGGGCCGTTTGCGTTAAACCCTGCGGGACTCGGACCTGCACTGTGGCGGGGAGACCGCAACGGGCTTGTTCAGCCGCGTGGACCGCGGAACTTGTGCACCCCGCGCCAGAGCCCGTACACGGCGCCGGCGCCGGTGGCAGCTTTGAGCCCCAGGGTTGCAGCCTTGCGGCCGCTGCGGAAGTCGTAGATCGGCCAGTTGCGGTCCCGGGCATGGCGGCGCAGCCTCGCGTCCGGATTGATAGCCACCGGATTGCCCACCAGCGACAGCAGGGGAACATCGTTGTAGGAGTCGCTGTAGGCCCAGCAGTTCTCCAACTCCAGACCCTCCAGCTTGGCGAGTTCGGCGACGGCGTAGGCCTTGGCCGGCCCATGCAGGATTTCACCGACCAGCGCCCCCGTGTAGGCGCCGTCGGCAATTTCCGCCACAGTACCCAAAGCCCCGTCCAGGCCCAACCGGTCCGCGATGACTTCCGCGACCGTCAGGGGAGTGGCGGTCACCAGCCACACTTTACGCCTGGCACGCAGATGCTGATCCGCCAGGGCACGGGTGCCGGGCCAGATCTTGGACGCGATGATCTCGTCATAGACTTCCTCGCCCAGGGCCTTCACATCCGTCACCATCAGCCCCGCACCGAGCGCCATGGCGGTATCGCGGACAGACTGGATGTCTTTGAGGTTTTCCCCGCGCCACAGGAACTTTCCCTGCTTGATGGCGAACCCGGCAACGTCCCGCATCCGGAAGGCACCGCGCTGGTACATCTTGCGCCCCACATGGAACAGGCTTGCCCCGCGCATCAAAGTATTGTCGACGTCGAAAAACGCGGCCCCGGTTTCTGCGCCGGCGGGATCAGGCTTTCGGTGGGCAGGACCTGTGGCGGCTGAGGGCATGTCTCGAGTCTAACGAGCCGAAGGCATCGATGCCGAGCCGCCCTGCGGGTGGAGGGCGGGGCGCTGTCCGGTTATTGACTCCTGACCCGGTGGGGCTACGTTGTTAGCTATGACAGATTCAGCTGCTCCCCGCCCTAGCCATGAACTGGTGCTGCTCACCAAGCCGGACTGCCATCTTTGTGAAGCGGCCCGGGAAACTGTCTCGGCAGTTGCCGATGACCTCGGGCTGGAGTGGCAGGAGAAGTCCATTCTGGAGGATCCGGAGCTGGAGCGGCGGTTCGCCGAGGAGATTCCGGTGGTCATGATCGACGGTGTACAGCGCGATTTCTGGCGCATCGATCCGGAGCGGCTGCGGCGCCTGTTGACGTCCTGATCCAGCAGAGCCAATTGGTTGCCATTTTGCCCACCGCCTAAAGTGGGACTACAGCTAGCAATGGAGAGCCACATCGTGACCACGCAGGATCTTCCCAGTACCGCCGGGAATCCCGAAAGTTCGGGCCGCACTATTCCGCCGGCATCTGTTGCGCGGCTGACGATCTACCTGCGCGCCCTGAACTCCCTGCTTGCCGAGGGCGTGGAGCGTGCCTCGTCGGAGGAACTCGCCGAAGCCGCCGGGGTGAAATCGCCAATGCTCCGCAAAGATCTGTCCTACCTCGGCTCCTACGGCACGCGCGGCGTCGGCTATGACGTGCAGCTGCTGACACGGACCATTTCCGCCCGGCTGGGGTTGACCCAGGAATGGCGCGTTGCCATCATCGGTGCCGGTAACCTCGGCCGGGCACTGGCAGGCTATTCGGGGTTCACCACGCGTGGCTTCGAAGTTGCGGCCATCTTCGATGCTGACCCGTCGATCATCGGAACCGAGATCGGTGGCCTGAAAATCCACAACACGGCCGATTTGGAAACCGTGCTGCACCGGACCGGCGCGAACATGGTGGTGCTGGCGGTTCCGGGCCGCGTGGCACAGGATCTCTGCGACAAGCTCGTCGCTGCCGGGATCACCAGCATCCTGAGTTTCGCCCCCGTTGTGCTGCAGGTGCCGCCGCATGTGCAGGTGCGGAAGGTCGACATGGCCACCGAACTGCAGATCCTGGCCTACCACGCACAACGGGCGCAGGAATCGGAGTTGGACTCCGAAACCCGCGCCCGTAAAGCACAGTAGGGAATGTCAGCGGCCGTAAATGCCGAACTTCCGGGCAGCCACTGCCTTGAAGAAGCTGTTCGAGTTCGGCATGAACAGCAGCACGATGGCGGCGATGCCCAGCAAGACCACCAGCGTTTGAAGCCCGAACGGTATCAGGAAGAACAGCGAAAGCGCGGCGAAGACAGTTCCCGTGATCCGGGCCCAGTTCTTGCCGGCCTTCACGCCGAAGGCCACCATCAGGTAAAGGCCAATGCCGATGAGTGCAGCGATGACGACGCTGATGCCAGCGAATCCGGCTGTCATATCCATGAGTTCCTGCTGGCTGATTTCACCCTCGGACTGCGCGAGCATGTCCCGCAGCGCAGGGTCACGGAACGCCGCTTCCAACTCCGATTCGAGATTAGTCAGGATCAATATCGTGTTGATTGCGGTCAGCACGGCTGCCGCGATGATCAGCCAGAAGGCGATCATGACTTCTTTAGGAGCCTCGGGCTTCCCTGTACCACCTTGGGGCTGGCTGCTCGGGTAGCTGTACTGGCCGGGCTGTGCATTTTGGTACCCGTATGGCGACGGGGTGTTCTGGCCATAGGGCTGTTGTCCGTACGGCTGGTTCTGGCCGTAGGGCGAATTCTGGCCGTAGGGGGAGCTCTGGCCATAAGGAGGGTTCTGCCCGTACTGCGGTGTGTTCTGGCCGTAGGGCGAGTTCTGTCCGTAGCGGGGTGCGACGTCGCCGTTCTGGCCGGACTGTCCCGGTTGCTGGTCCGGTTTCTCGGACGGATTTGGATTGTTTTCGGGAGTGGACATGGTCGCATCCTTCTTCTGTCGATCGACACTGCAGATAGCCGCCGGTACCGCGTTGACAAGGCAGGACAGGACAGCTCCTACTGCAACCCTACAGCGCAGACATACCGGCAGGGACTAGCTCTGAAGGATGATTTTGCCCGGCCGGAACAGCTGTCGCAGCCGGGCAAATCCATGCATCGGATCGGGTAGCTCAGGCCTGCTTGACCAGTGCCGCATCCAGATGGATCTTCACTTTGTCGCTGACCAACACCCCGCCGGCCTCCAGTGCCGCGTTCCAAGTCAGGCCGAACTCCTTGCGGCTGATTTCGGTTTCGCCGGTGAACCCGGCCCTGGTCGCCCCGAACGGATCGACAGCCACGCCGGTGAACTCCACCTCGACTTCCACCGGTTTAGTCACGCCGCGGATCGTCAGGTCGCCGGTGACCGTGTAGTCCTCGCCGTCGCCTTCGACTCCTGTGGCGACGAAAGTCATTTCGGGGTACTGCTCGACGTCGAAGAAGTCAGGTCCCTTGACATGGGCATCGCGGTTGGCATCCCCGGACTCGAAGCTGGCTGTATTGACCGTGGCGTGGAGAGTGGACTCCGCGAGCGACTCGCCAACACGTGCCTCGGCCGTTGCATCGGTGAAACGGCCGCGGACCTTGCTGATCCCGGCGTGGCGGACGGTGAAGCCGATTTCACTGTGCGTCAGGTCGAGATTCCAGACGCCTTGAGCCAGACCTTGGGGCAACGTCATAACGATCTCCTTACGTGGGAAAAACGATTTCATCAGGCTGAGCAGCAGATCTTCACTCAGTGCCCATTCTTGCCACCCCCTCGGCTTTGGGCAATCCCCTTGGCTTTGAGAGAATTAAGACCATGCCCCTATCCACTGTGCATTTACTCCGCCACGGCGAGGTCCATAATCCGGACCGCGTCCTCTATGGCCGGCTGCCTAATTTCCGTCTGTCCGAGCTGGGACGTGAGATGGCCCAGCGGGCGGCGGACTACTTTGCCCAGCGAGCCGAGGACGGTGCCAAGATCAGCTATCTGGTGGCCTCGCCGCTTACCCGCGCACAGGAAACGGCCCAGCCAACTGCCGCTGCGTTGGGCCTGGAGATTGTGACCGACGAGCGGATTATCGAAGCGGAGAACCATTTTGAGGGCCTCTCCGACGTCAAGCGGCACCTGCGGGATCCGCGGCACTGGAGGTACCTGCGCAATCCGATGTTGCCGTCCTGGGGCGAGCCCTACTCCGGACAGGTCGCCCGGGTCATGGAAGCGGTCGAGGATGCCCGGCGCGCCGCCGTCGAACGCGGCGGAGAAGGTGCCGAAGCAGTGCTGGTGAGCCACCAGTTGCCCATCTGGGTGACGCGGCTGGCAGCGGAACAACGCAGGCTGTGGCATGACCCCCGCCGTCGGCAATGCACTTTGACCTCGGTAACCAGTCTGAAGTTCGACGGCGAACGCCTCGTCGGGGTCGAATATTGCGAGCCCAGCGCCGACCTTTTGCCCGGTGCGGCGAATATCCCGGGAGCGTAATAGAATTACTACGCGTTGTAGAAGTGGGATACTTCCCAGCCCACGAAGAAAAGTGTGATTGTGACTGCCCAAACCCCCCAGCCGTTCAACCGCCGTTCCCTGCTCAAGCTTGGTGCGGGACTCGTCTTTGCCCTGCCCCTGGCCGCCTGCACAGTGGAGGACTCCCTGGCCCAGCAGGCCAATGCCGGCGATAACAAAAACTACATCGCCGGGGACGGCTCGGTGACCGAATACGACGCCGCCACCCGCGGCGAACCGGTCCAGCTCTCCGGAAAGCTTTTCGACGGAACCACCGTGGAGGCCGCCGATTTCGCCGGACAGGTCACCGTGCTGAACTTCTGGTACGCCGCCTGCGCACCGTGCCGGCTGGAAGCCCCGGACCTGCAGGCCTTGAGCGAGGAGTTCGCCGACGAGGCGCAGTTCTACGGCGTGAACATCCGCGACGAACGGGCAACGGCCGAAGCCTTTGAACGCAATTTCGGCGTGACCTATCCCAGTTTTCAAGACAAGGACGGCGGCATCCTGCTGGCAATGACCAACTACGTCCCGCCGCAGGCCGTCCCCACCACGCTCGTGCTCGACAAGAAAGGCCGGGTAGCGGCCCGCATCCTCGGCGTCGCTGACAAGGGCACGCTGAAAGCGCTGATCAGAGACACAGCGGCCGCCTGACCGTGGAACTTACTGCGGCCTACGTCCCCCTGAGCATCGGCAGCGCCTTCGGCGATACCGTCCTGAACGGCTCCGTCCTGCTGGCCATCCCCGTGGCCATGCTGGCGGGGCTGGTGTCTTTCCTGTCCCCCTGCGTCCTGCCCCTCGTCCCGGGCTACCTCGGATACGTCACCGGATTGACCGGCGTGGACCTGGAGCGCCAGCGGCGCGGCCGGATGCTTGCCGGCATCGGCCTGTTTGTGCTGGGCTTCTCCATTGTCTTTGTCGCCATCGGGGCGGTGTTCGGGCAACTGGGAGCCTGGCTGAAGGGATCCGAAGCCGCGTGGGTCACGCAGGCGCTCGGCGTCGTCGTTATTGCGATGGGCGTGATCTTCATGGGCGGCCTGTCCTGGTTCCAGCGCGACCGCAAGATCCATTCCCGCCCGCCGGCCGGACTCTGGGGCGCCCCGGTCCTCGGGATGACCTTCGGCCTGGGCTGGGCGCCGTGCATCGGCCCCACCTTCTCCGCCGTCCAGGCGCTGGCCTATTCCGGCGGTGCCGACGCGACCAAGGGTGCCTTCCTGGCCTTTGTCTACTGCCTGGGGCTCGGCATCCCGTTCCTGCTGATCGCGCTCGGCGTGCGGCGGGGCATGGGCGCCATGGCATTCTTCCGCAAGCACCGGCTGTTTCTGCAGCGGGCAGGCGGCGCACTGCTGGTGGTTCTCGGTGTGCTGATGGCCAGCGGGATGTGGGGAACCTGGGTAACGCAATTGCAGGACTGGTTCGCAAATGAAGTGAGGCTCCCAATCTGATGAGCGAAACACCTAAGACTCCCGAGACGCCCACGTCCGAGACGTCTGCTTCCGACGCGTCCCAGACGCCGGGCACGGAGCAGGCAGGGCCTGCCGGCAAGGCGGATGCCGCCCGCGGCTGGGGGCCGGCGAAGAAGGACAAAATGCCTTCGGCGAAGAACGACGTCGCCCTGCCCGCCTTAGGTTTCGTCGGCACCTTGCGCTGGATGTGGACGCAGCTGACGAGCATGCGCACCGCACTGTTTCTGCTGCTGCTGCTGGCCGTCGCCGCGGTGCCGGGCTCGCTGTTCCCGCAGCGGCCGGCGAATCCCGCCGTCGTCACCCAGTACATCACCGACAATCCGGAAACCGGCCCCTGGCTGGACCGTTTCCAGCTGTTCGATGTCTACTCTTCGGTGTGGTTCTCGGCGATCTACCTGCTGCTGTTCATCTCCCTGATCGGCTGTGTGGTTCCGCGTGCCATCCAGCACTGGAAGGCCATGCGTTCCGAGCCGCCGCGGACCCCGCGCCGGCTCTCCCGGCTGCCGGAATACGGTTCGATGGCGCTGCCGTCCGGTCTGGAGGTCACGCGGGAATCCGCCGTCGACGACGCGGCCCGCCTGCTCAAGCGCCGCGGATACCGGGTGGAGGTGCGCGGCAAGGACGGCGCGATGCCTTCCGTTGGTGCCGAGCGCGGCTTCCTGAAGGAAATCGGCAACCTGGTCTTCCACGTCTCGCTGATCGGTGTCCTGGTCTCCGTTGCCGTCGGCGGGCTGTTCGGCTACCGCGGACAGAAAATCATTGTCGAGGGCGAGTCCTTCGTCAACACCTTGGTGGGCTACGACAACTTCTCCCCGGGCAGCAATTTCCACGAGGACCAGTTGGAGCCGTATTCGCTGCAGCTGGACAGCTTCGACGTGGTCTTCGACCGGGAATCGGACACCCACTACGGCCAGCCGCTGGACTTCACCGCGGTCCTGACCACCAAGGAATCACCCGAAGCGGAGCCGGAGCAGCAGACCCTGAAGGTCAACGAACCGCTGTCCATCGGCGGAACGAGCGTGTATCTGGTCGGCAACGGCTATGCACCCGTTGTGACGATCCGCGACGGCGATGGCAACATCGCGCTGCAGGGTCCTGTGGTGTCGGTGCCGAACGACGGTGCCTACACCTCCACCATGGTCATCAAGGTCCCGGACGCCCAGCCCGAACAGCTGGGCTTTGTGGGCTTCTTCCTGCCCACCGCGGTGGAAGGTTCCGACGGCGTGGCCGTAGGCAGCGACCCGGATCCGTTCAACCCGCGGCTGTACCTGAACGGATATTACGGCGACCTCGGCCTGGACGAGGGCGACCCGAAGAACGTCTTTGTGCTCGACACTTCCACCCTGACGTCGATGAGTGACGGCGAGGACGAGGCCGGCGAATTCTCCCTCGGCGCCTACGAAAGCTACGAGTTGCCGAACGGGCTGGGCAGCGTCACCTTCGACGGACTGAAGCGCTACGTCGCCCTGGACATCGACCACGACCCGGGCCAGGCCGGCGCGCTGGTGTTCTCAACGCTCGCCATCATCGGCCTGAGCGCCTCCCTGTTCATCGGCCGCCGCCGCGTCTGGGTCCGCGCCGGTACCCACGAGGACGGCCGGACCATGGTTGAGTGGGGACTGCTGGCCCGCGGCGAAGACCCCAGGCTGGAAGGCGAATCCGCGGCCCTGCGCAAACTCTTCGAGAAGGAATGGCTGGCCAACCAGGACCAGCAGGCAGACAATAACAAAAGCGCCGTCGGCGTAAAGAACTCCTAAGGATCCCCTCCAATGCCCTCCATTGACGAGACGCTCGGCCAGTACAGCGAACTGTTCATCCTGCTGGCTGCCATGGCATACACCGTGGCGTTCATTGCCTTCTGCTGGGACCTGGCAACCTCCAGCAAGACCATCCGGTCGGTCGAATCCCGTCTGGCCCGCGAACAGTCCGAGCAGAAGGTCCTGGCCGGAGCAGGCGGTGGGGCAGCGGCCGGTTCCGCTGGAAATGCAGGGGCGGACACCTCCGTCGAGACGGCAGACGAAGCCATGGTGTACACCAAGGAACGCCGTGTTGCCGCGCGTATCGGCGTCGCCATTACCATCGTGGCTGCTCTGGTCCACGCGGCCGGAGTGATTTCACGGGCCATCGCGGCGCACCGCGTGCCGTGGGGCAACATGTACGAGTTCTGCACCACCGGCGGCTTGGTTGTCGCCGTCGTATTCCTGCTGGTCCTCACCCGCAAGGACGTACGCTTTCTGGGCTCGTTCGTTATCGGCCTGGTTGTCATCATGCTGTGCGCGGCTGCGATCGGTTTCCCGACGCCGGTGGCCCACCTGGTGCCCGCGCTGCAGAGTTACTGGCTGATCATCCACGTCTCGATCGCTGTGATCGCCTCCGCTTTGTTCACCCTGACTTTCGCCATGTCCGTGCTGCAGTTGCTGCAGGCCAACCGGGAAGCCCGCGCTCGTGCCGGCCAACCGGAGCGCATGGGCTTCCTTCGCCTCGTGCCGTCGGCCTTGTCGCTGGAGAACTTCGCCTACCGGGTGAATGCCATCGCGTTCGTGCTGTGGACCTTTACCCTGATGGCGGGCGCCATCTGGGCCGAAAAGGCGTGGGGCCGTTACTGGGGCTGGGACACCAAGGAAGTCTGGACCTTCGTGATCTGGGTGGTCTACGCCGGCTACCTGCACGCTCGCGCCACCCGCGGCTGGACCGGAACCCGGGCCGCCTGGCTGTCCATCGTCGGCTACCTCTGCGTGGTCTTCAACTTCACCATCGTGAACGTCTTCTTCTCCGGACTGCACAGCTACTCCGGAATTCAGTAAGCGGATCTCCACTGGCTTTCTAAACGGGACCTGTGCATTGGGCAACCAACGCAGGTCCCGTTTCTTGTATTGGCCGGAAGGCGGCGCTGTGCTTCAGCTCGACGCCGGCCATGACCTACCTGAACGCGTAGGAACGCTACCTTCGGCACGTTCTGGCCGAGGCTTCCGCGGAGACTGCGCCGCTGTGAATCCGGCGGCCAGAACGCGGGGCACCGAGGCGACGGCGCAGCACGCCGTCCAGCAGTCCCGCTGCCAGCACTCCCGTTGCATAGGAAACCAGGTCCAGCATGCCGAATGTGGTGCCGAAAACCAGGCGCGCCGGTGGGAAGATTTCGCCAAGTGCGGCGGGCAGGGGCGATAGCTGAAGGAGTTCGACGGCGGTGCATACCGCTAATGCGGCGGCCGAGATGAGTACGCTCGGATTCCGCGAAGCCACGGCGGCCACCAGCAGGTAGATCAGCACCGCGTAGAGCGCATCGCCGGTGTGGTTGGTCCAAGTGCCACTGCCCACGAACCGGACCAGCAGCCCCGCAGCGATAGTCAGCGCTGCGCCGGCGAAGAGGGCCCGCCGTCGTAATCCGTCAGCGCGGGGTGTTCGGATTTTCCGGATCCTCTTCGCTGACCTGGTTGGTGCCGCTGTGGTTGCTGCCGCTGCGGCCCTTGTCCTTGGCCTGCTTCTTGAGTTCCTCTTCGCGCTTCTTCAGCGCTTCCTCGCGCTGGCGTTGCCGACGCTGCACATCCAGGTTGCGCAGGAACGCGACGTCCTCATCGGGTGCCATGGGCCGGCGCGGGGCGGCCTGCTGCGCCTGTTTTTTAGCGCGCGGACGCCCGAACGCAAACCAGAGCAGGGCGCCGATGAGCGGAACCAGGATGATGGTGAGGATCCAGCCCGGTTTGGAGATGCTGCGGACTTCCTGCGGCCGCGAGCGGATGCACTCGATCAGCGCATAAACAATAATTGCGACTGCGAGTACAACGAGCATTATGTAGACACGGGCCATGCATTAAGTGTAGTTGAGCCGGGGCGTCGCCACTGCGCGTGCAGCAGGCTTTCCGCTCTCAGCGCGACCGGCGGCCCGGCCGGCGCCGACAGCGTAAACTTGTGTGGTGGCTTTCTGGAAATTTACCGCTCTGCGGCTGGGTATCGTTGCCGTCATCTTCGTCATCTGCATGTGGCTGGGCGTGGGTCTGATCTTCTCCGCCCTCGTGGCTGCAGTGGCCGGATGGTGCATCACATACCTGTTCTTCCGCGAAATGCGCGACGCCGCCTCGGAATCCCTGCGGCACCGGTTCTCCGGCAACGCCAAGCCCTTGCGGACCTCAACCGAGATCTCGGATGCGATGGCCGAAGACGAGGCCGTGGACCGCTACGGAGAGCTCCGGATGGACGCGGACCGCAAGCCCAAGGACACCAGGCCCGAAGACAAGCCGACGGCGGACTGACCGCTACATCAACCGCGTCAGCGCCAGACCCAGCGAGAAGGCGACGGCGAAGCACAGGTTGATGATGCCGGTCTGCTTGAGCACCGGGATCAGGTCCTTGCGCTTCTTGCCCTTGAGCATGACCCAGCTGGGCATCAGGCACACCGGGGCCAGCAGCAGCACCAGCAGGATCCACGGATGGTCGTTGACCAGGACCAGCGGCAGCAGGATGGCAACGGCCAGCATCATCACGTAGCTGATCCGCGCGGCCTCGTCGCCCAGCCGGACGGCCAGGGTGATCTTCCCGACCTCGCGGTCCGTGGGAATGTCCCGTACGTTGTTGGCCATCAGCAGCGCCGTGGCGATCAATCCCGTGCCCACGGCACCCACAAAGGAAGCCCAGCTGACCTGCAGGGCCTGGGTGTAGGTGGTGCCCATGGTGGCCACGATGCCGAAAAACAGGAACACGAAGACTTCGCCCAGGCCCCGGTAGCCGTAGGGGTTGCTGCCGCCGGTGTAGCCCCACGCGGCGATGACACAGCCGGCCCCCACCAGCAGCAGCGGCCAGGTCTGGGACAAAATAATCAGGGCCAGTCCGGCGAGTAATGCCAGCCCGAAGCAGCCGAACGCCGCGAATTTCACCGACTTCGGCGAGGCCACGCCCGAAGCGGTCAGGCGGATGGGCCCCACCCGGACGTCGTCGGTGCCGCGGATGCCGTCGGAGTAGTCGTTGGCATAGTTGACACCGATCTGGAACAGCAGGGCGATCAGCAGCGCCAGCAAGGCCCGCGTCGGGTCGAAGGCCTCGAGGTCGAAGGCCGCGGCGCTGCCCACGATGACCGGGGCAGCCGCCATCGGCAGCGTGCGGGGGCGTGCGCCTTCAATCCATTGGGCAACTGTAGCCACGTGAAGATCCTGCTTTCGTGAGCGGTAATGATGGCGGCGGACCGGATCCGGTGCCGGCCGCAGTGAACTATTCTCGCTTATCGCCGGCGGGCTGCGCGTATCAGCCGGCTTCGCGCAGCGCCCGCGCCACGGCCAGCCGGTCCGGTTTGCCATTGGCCAGCAGCGGCAGGGCGTCCAGCCGTACAAGGATACGCGGCACCGCGGCCGGCCCCAGTGCCTCGCGGACCGTCCGGCAGATCAGCTCATCGTCGGCAGGACCGACGACGGCGGCGCCCACCCGGGTGCCCCACTCCGGGTCCTCGACACCGGCCACCAGCGCGGTCTCCACACCGGGGACGGTCTCGACGGCCGCGGCGACGGCGGCGGCGGAGATCTTGACGCCACCGGTGATGAGCACATCGTCCGCCCGCCCGCTGACTGTCAGCACGCCGTCGTGCATTTCACCCAGGTCCTCCGTGAGGAACCAGCGGCCGGCAGTACCGTCCTTGTCCGGGCCGGTACTGAAGTGCGCGTCGGTCAGCTCGGGATTGTCCAGGTAGCCCGAGGCCAGCACGTCGCCGCCGATGGAAATCCGGCCGGCATCCAGCCGCAGTTGGACGCCGTCCAGCGGTACGCCGTCGTAAACACAGCCGCCGCAGGTCTCGCTCATGCCGTAGGTGCGGACAATCCGCAGCGAATGCTTACGGGCCGCCACGCGCAGATCGTCGGACATCCGGGCGCCGCCGAGCAGGATGGTGTCGAAGCGCCGCAGCACCTGGACCGTCTGCGGGGACGGGTCCGTGAGCAGCCGGTGCAGCTGGGTCGGGACCAGCGAGACCAGCCGGAACCTGTCCGTCAGCTCGCCCGCCGCCGTCGTGAACGCCTCCGGGGTGAAGCCGGCGGACAGGTCCATCACCCAGGGCCTGGTGCCCGCGTAGAGAGAACGTACCAGCACCTGCAGGCCGGCCACATAGTTGGGGCTCAGGGTCAGCAGCCACTGGCCCTCGCCCTGCAGCCGCATGGCCGTGGCCATCGAGGACGCCGCCAGCGCATCAATGCCCAGCATGGTGGCCTTCGGCGTGCCGGTGGAACCCGAGGTCCGCACCACCGCTGCAGTCTCCGGCGCCAGGCCGGCCGAGGTGACCGGCCCGGGCGTGCCGTCGGGTGCGATTTCGACGGCGGGGCCGGTACCTGCCAGCGCGGCCGAGAGTGCTTTCAGCGCCGGATCGATGTTCATCCGGGCGGCCTTAGAAGTAGCGCGGGAAGCGGGACCAGTCGGGGTCGCGCTTTTCCAGGAAGGCTTCCTTGCCCTCCACAGCCTCATCCGTCATGTAGGCCAGCCGGGTGGCCTCGCCGGCGAAGACCTGCTGGCCGGCCAGCCCGTCGTCCGCGAGGTTGAACGCGAACTTGAGCATGCGGATGGCCTGCGGCGACTGCCGGGCGATATCCGCGGCGTACTCCAGCGCGGTCTCCTCCAGCCGCTCATGGTCCACGGCCTCGTTGACGGCGCCCATCCGGACCATGTCTTCGGCGGAATATTCGCGGGCCAGGAAGAAGATCTCGCGGGCGGCCTTCTGTCCGATCTGGCGGGCCAGCAGCGCAGAGCCGTAGCCGGCGTCGAAACTGCCGACGGTGGCGTCGGTCTGCTTGAACTTTCCGTGCTGGCGGGAGGCGATGGTCAGGTCCGCGACGACGTGGAGGCTATGGCCGCCGCCGGCCGCCCAGCCGTTAACGACGGCGATGACTACCTTGGGCATGGTGCGCATCAGACGCTGGACTTCGAGGATGTGCAGCCGGCCGGCGCGGGCCGGGTCAATGGTTTCCTGCGTCTCGCCGTCGGCGTAGCGGTAGCCGTCGCGGCCACGGATCCGCTGGTCGCCGCCGGAGCAGAACGAGTGCCCGCCGTCCTTAGGGGAGGGGCCGTTGCCGGTCAGCAGGACGGTCGCCACATCCGGCGTCATCCGGGCGTGGTCCAGCGCCCGGTAGAGCTCGTCCACCGTGCCGGGCCGGAAGGCGTTGCGGACCTCGGGACGGTTGAAGGCGATGCGCACGGTGGGCAGGTCGCGCAGCACGGCGCCGGACGCGTCGCGTTCGACCTGGCGGTGGTACGTCATGTCCTGGAAATCGAAACCGGATACTTCGCGCCAGTGGGCGGGGTCGAAGACATCCGACACCTTTTCGGGCAGGGCGGCGGCCTGGGCGTGGTTGCTGGCTTCCGGTGCGGCGGTGGCGGGCGCGGGGGCAGAATTCTCAATGCTCACATAGCGAGTTTAGCCTTGGGCCCAAAACCGGCCTGTCACGTGAGGCAGAATTCGTTGCCTTCCGGATCGGCCATGGTGTACCAGCTGTACGGTCCCTGCTGGGCGTCGTACAGGAACTTGGCACCGCGGGCTTCGAGCCGCGCCCGGACCACGTCCCTGTCGTCGCCGGCAAGGCGCATATCCCAGTGCAGCCTGTTCTTCACCGTTTTCGGTTCGGGGACCGGCTGGAAGAGGATCCGCCGGCGGTCGGGCAAGTCCTTTTCCCCCGGCGGAGAGATGGCGGCGCCGGCCCGCCAAACCAGCCTGCCGTTATGCGTGGTGGTGTCTTCCTCGCGGGCGTGGCCCTGGGCGATCATTTTCTTGATGAAGTCCGGGTCCGTTCCCTCCAGCGTCCAGCCCAGGGTTTCGGCCCACCAGTCGGCCTGGCTATGGGGATCGGCGCAATCCACGACTATCTGCAAGTTGTAGGTCATGCTTCGACGGTAGGCGTCCGGCCGATACCGCGCCAGAGTCTTCAGGACAACTTTTGTCCGCGAAAGCGACGATGGCTATTCCGGCACCTGCGGCGTCCACTGCCACCATCTGCACTGACGGGGCGTTGAAACGTTGACAACTGTGTCCCGGCGCTCCCACACTAGGTGGCATGAAGCTGTAACCCGCTTACGTCCATTTGCCTGCCCGCTCGGCCTCGGCCCTCTGCCGGATGTGCCCGCAGGCATAAGTTTTCGACGCAATGGGGTTATTTTGTCCGCTCATATTCAGCTCTCACACCTTTCGCACGGCTATGGCGGCCGCCTCCTGCTGGACAACGTCAGCCTTGTCGTTCCGTTCGGCGAACACCTGGCCATCATCGGCGAGAACGGCGCGGGCAAGTCCACCTTGCTCAGGCTGCTGGCCGGTCTCGAACAGCAGGACGCCGGAACCGTGACCGTGCACGGCTCCCACGGTTACCTGGGGCAGACGCTGGATCTGCCGCCGTCGTTCTCCGTTGGGCAGGCCATCGACGCGTCCTTGTCCGGGCTGCGCGCCATGGAAACGGAGCTCCGCGGGCTCGAGGCCGCGATGGCCGGCGGCAAGGAACAGGAAAACGGCCGGTATGACGAACTGCTCGCGGCCTACCGGCTGCGCGATGGCTACGCCGCGGATGCCCGCGTGGATGGTGCGCTGGACGGGCTGGGCCTGGGGCAGGTCACCAGGGACAGGATGATCGGCTCGCTCTCCGGCGGTGAACAGGGGCGCCTCGCGCTCGCCTGCCTGCTGGCGGATCCCGCGCCGGTCCTGCTGCTGGACGAGCCGACCAACCACCTGGACAACAGCGCCGTCGAGTGGCTGGAACATGCCCTCGCCGCGCACCCGGGCACCGTCGTCGCCGTTTCGCATGACCGGACCTTCCTGCAACGCGTCGCCACCACGGTGGTGGAGGTGGACGCGGACCGCCGCAGCCTAGCGCGCTACGGCAACGGGTACACCGGTTACCTGCGGGAAAAGGCGGCCGAGCGCCAGCGCTGGGTGCAGGCCTACGGTACCTGGCTGGATGCGGTGGCGGCGGAAAGGGCGAAAATCGCCCGGCACCGGGAGCAGTTCGGTGACGTTCCGGACCGCCCCGACAAGGACAAGATGGCCTTCTCCTACAAGACCAGCACCGTGGAGTCGGCCCGGACCAGCCGGCTGCGCAACGCCCAGGAACGGCTGCGCCGGCTGCAGGCCCAACCGGTCCAGCGGCCGCCCGAACCGCTGAAGCTGGCCGCGGACTTCGGCGGTACCGGCCTGACCGGAACGATGCTGGAGGCTTCCGGCGTCGTTGTTGAAGGCAGGCTGCACGTGGCTAAGCTCCAGCTGGCGGCGGGGCAGAAACTGCTGGTTTCCGGCCCCAACGGTGCGGGCAAAACCACCTTGCTGGATGTACTGGCCGGCCGGTTGGTCCCGGACAGCGGGACCGTCTCGCGCCACGGAGAGCTGGGCTACCTGCCCCAGGAACTCGCCCCGCCGGCCCACCCGACGCACCGGCTGCTGCAGGCCTTCAGCGCCGGGCTGCCCGGCGATACCGAGGAACATGCGGAGAAGCTGCTGGCCCTGGGGCTGTTCCGGACCGTGGACTTCTTTGTGCCCGTCGGGGCGCTGTCCGTGGGGCAGTACCGCCGGCTGGCGCTGGCCCGGCTGCTGGTCGGCCACTACGACGTGCTGCTGTTCGACGAGCCCACCAACCATCTCGCCCCGGCGTTGGTGGGCGAGCTGGAGGAAGCGCTCGCCGCCTACGCTGGAACCCTCGTCATGGTCAGCCACGACCGCCAACTGGGCGCTTGGTTCGCCGGGCGCTTCGGCGGAACCGGTGCCGGCGCGGAACTTCGGCTGGTTGACGGCCGGGTCGCGTCCTTCCCAGTGCCTGTCTGACCCATGGGCTACTGTGTTGGGCAGACCAACGCGGATACACATGTGAGAAACCAGAGGGATCAATGGCGCATCAACTGGAGTTGACCCAGCACGTGAACGCACCGGCGGAGGCCGTGTGGGAGGTACTGACGGATATTGAGGGAGCGGCGGGAACGCTGTCCGGCGTGACCAATGTGGAAGTCCTCACGCCCGGCCCCTATACCGAAGGCTTCCGTTGGCGGGAAACCCGGAAAATGATGGGGAAGGAAGCCACCGAAGAGATGTGGGTGGCAGATGCCCAGGCTCCCCACGCCACCACGGTTAAGGCACAGTCCGGCGGCGCCGACTACACCACCCGCTTCACCTTGCGTCCGGTGCCGGGCGGCACGGAACTGACAATGTTCTTCGGTGCCGAGCAGGCCCGCCCGGGCACGCTGACCAAGCTGATGATGGCCGTGTTCGGCAAAATCGGCATGAACGCCGCACGTAAAGCGATGGCGCAGGATTTGAAGGACATCGCGGCCAAGGCCGAAAACCGCGCCTGAGGAGGAAGTATGACGGCAGGGAAATTCAAGGTGGACGTCAGTCTGGACAGCACGGTGGAGGGCCAGCCCGTGCTGCGTTTCCGCCGCCGGTTCAGCCACGACGTCGAACGGTTGTGGCGCGCGCTGAGCGAGGACTCGGAACTCTCGGCATGGTTCCCCTGTGCTGTCCGGCTGGAACAGCAGGTTGGCGGCATCGTTGAATTCCGCTTCCCGGATGAGGAACCTGACCAGGGCAAGGTCCTGGAGCTGGATCCGCCGCACCTGCTCGCCTTCAGCTGGGACCAGGAGGTGCTTCGCTGGCGGCTGCAGCCTGATGCCGGCGGCAGCCTGCTCATGCTCACGAACACCATCCAGGATCCGGCCAAGATTGCCAACGTTGCCGCCGGGTGGCACGGTTGCCTTGAGCAGCTGGCCGCGTTCCTCGATGGCTCCGCCGGCGACACCGGGCAGTCTCATGAACAACTCGTGCGGCACTACAGCCAGGCGCTCGGACAGTAAGTACGCCGCCCGCCGTCGTCGTTGTGTTGTCAGCGCCCGATGTCATGTAGCGCCTTGGTCTGATGCTTCAGTTGACCCTCGCCAGTGCGCGTGGGATTCTTTATAGAACGGTCGGTCGGTAATTTCTGCCGGGCAAAATCCGTCGGAACCGTCCGCACATCGTCATCCAAGACACTCGAGCGCGAGGGAAAATTCAATGGCTGAGGCATTCCTGATTGGCGGGGCCCGTACCCCGGTTGGCCGCTATGGAGGCGCACTGTCCGCGGTACGCCCGGACGATCTGGCCGCGCTCGTGGTCAAGGAAGCCGTGCACCGCGCGGGCGTGGATCCGGACGCCGTGGACGAGGTCATCTTCGGCAACGCCAACGGTGCGGGCGAGGAAAACCGCAACGTCGCGCGCATGGCGTGGCTGCTGGCCGGCTACGGGGACCACGTGCCGGGCATCACCGTCAACCGCCTTTGCGCGTCCGGGCTGAGCGCCATCATCATGGCCTCGCACATGATCAAGGCCGGCGCCGCGGACATCGTTGTGGCCGGCGGCGTCGAGTCCATGAGCCGTGCGCCCTGGGTGCAGGAGAAGCCGATGAAGGCCTTCGCCAAGCCCGGCGAGCAGTTCGATACGTCCATCGGCTGGCGGTTCGTCAACGAGCGCTTCGCCAAGGGCGACCTGTCCCGCGACGGCAAAATGACCTACTCCATGCCGGAGACGGCCGAAGAGGTCGCCGATGTCTACGGCATCTCCCGCGAAGACGCTGACGCCTTCGCCGTGCAGTCGCACGAGCGGGCCATCGCGGCCATCGAGGGCGGCCGGCTGAAGGACGAGATTGTCCCCGTCACGGTCAAGAGCCGCAAGGGCACATCCGTGGTCGACACGGACGAGGGACCGCGCCCGGGTACCAGCCTGGAGGTCCTCGCCGGCCTGAAGCCCATCATCAAGCCCGGCGGCGTGGTCACGGCCGGCAACTCCAGTTCCCTCAACGACGGCTCGTCCGCGATCATCGTGGCCTCGGAGGCGGCCGTGAAGAAGTTCGGCTTGACCCCGCGCGCCCGCATTGTGGAAGGCGCCTCCGCCGGCGTGGCTCCGGAAATCATGGGCGTTGGCCCGGTTCCGGCCACCCGGAAGGTGCTGGACAAGGCCGGCTGGAGCGTCGAGGACCTTGGCGCCGTCGAACTCAACGAAGCCTTCGCCACGCAGTCCCTGGCCGTGCTGCGCGATCTGAAGATTGACCAAAGCATCGTGAACAACGACGGCGGCGCCATCGCTTTGGGGCATCCGCTCGGTTCCAGCGGCTCACGTCTGGTGGTGACGCTGCTGGGCCGGATGGAACGCGAGAACGCCCAGCGCGGCCTGGCCACCATGTGTGTAGGAGTTGGCCAGGGCACCTCGATGATCATCGAGCGGGTCTGATGCTGTTCGACGCACACGAATTCTCCACCCTGCTGGTCGAAGAGCGCGAAGACCGGATCCATGTCCAGCTGAACCGGCCGGAGGTCCGCAATGCTATCGACCAGGCCATGGTCAATGAACTGCACGCCATCTGCGCGGTGCTGGAGCGCCAGCCGCGGATCATGATCCTCTCCGGCACGCAGGTCAACGGCAAGGGGATCTTCGCCTCAGGTGCGGATATCGCGCAACTGCGCGAACGCCGTCGTGAGGATGCCCTTGCCGGGATCAACTCGACCATCTTCAACCGGATCGCCCAGCTGCCCATGCCGGTCATCGCCGCCCTGGACGGCTATGCCCTCGGCGGCGGGGCCGAACTGGCCTACGCCGCGGACTTCCGCCTGGCCACGCCAAGCGTGAAGATCGGTCAGCCCGAGACCAATCTGGGCATCATGGCAGCCGCGGGAGCTACCTGGCGCCTGAAGGAACTGGTCGGCGAACCGCTAGCCAAGGAAATCCTGCTGGCCGGCCGCATCCTCGGTGCGCAGGAAGCGCTCGCGGTGCACCTGGTTACGGAGGTCCACGAGGCCGACGTCCTGATCGACGCCGCTCACGCGCTGGCGGACCGGATCGGGACGCAGGACCCGCTGGCCGTCCGGATCACCAAGAGCGTGTTCCACACTCCGCGGGAAGTCCATCCCGTTATCGACACCATCGCGCAGGGAATCCTGTTCGAATCCGAAGCCAAATTCGACCGCATGCAGGCGTTCTTGGATAAGAGCGCTGCCAAGCGCGCGGCCAAGGAAAAGCAGACAGAAAGCAAGTAAGCCACATGGAAACAATAGATACGGTACCTAGCAAAGTAGGCGTGCTCGGCGGCGGCCGCATGGGTGCGGGCATCGCCCACGCCTTCCTGACCGCCGGTGCCGAGGTAGTGGTGGTGGAAAGGGACGACGACGCCGCGGAAGGCGCGCGCCGCCGGGTCACCGATGCGCTGCTCAAGAGCGTGCAGCGGGGCACCACTAGCGAGACCATTGAGGCGCTGACCCAGCGGCTGTCGGTCTCGGTCAACTACAACTCCTTCGGCAGCTGCGGCCTGGTAGTCGAAGCTGTGCCGGAAGACTTCGAACTGAAGTCGACGGCGCTCAAAGCCGTGGAAGGGCAGCTGCAGCCGAACGCCTGGCTGGCCACGAACACCTCGTCGCTCTCGGTGGGCAAGCTCGCCGAACAGCTCGAGCGGCCCGCCAACTTCTGCGGACTGCACTTCTTCAACCCGGTACCGGCTTCACTGCTGGTCGAGGTGGTACTCGCCGAGGAGACCTCGGACGAACTCGGCACCGCAGCACGGTCATGGGTCCAGTCGCTGGGCAAGACCGCCGTCGTCGTCAATGACGCCCCCGGCTTCGCTTCCTCGCGGCTGGGTGTAGCAATCGCCCTGGAAGCCATGCGCATGGTGGAAGAGGGCGTGGCCTCGGCAGAAGACATCGATGCGGCCATGGTTCTCGGCTACAAGCACCCCCTGGGACCCCTGAAGACCACGGACATCGTGGGCCTGGACGTCCGCCTCGGCATCGCCGAGTACCTGCACTCCACCCTGGGGGAGCGCTTTGCGCCGCCGCAGATCCTGCGGGACAAGGTGGCCAAGGGCGAGCTGGGCCGCAAGAGCGGCAAGGGTTTCTTCAGCTGGGATAGCTAGGTACACTCCGACCGCCACGAACTAAGCATGCAAACAATCGCCCGCCGGAGAGCTTCTCCGGCAGGCGATTGTTTAGGGCTATTGCTTTCGGTGGACTACTAGTCCTGCAAGGAACGGACTACAGGTTTCAGGACCTTCGCATAGCCCTTCTCATAGCCCTTTTCGTTCGGGTGGTAGTTGTCGTAGGCTCGCGGATCGGTGGAATCGAATTTGATCCACGGTTCGGATGACCCAATCCCATGATTCCTGAATCGCTTTGTCACATCGACGTAGATCGCAGATTCGGAATATTCAACTGATCCCGCGATGATGCTGTTCAGCGTGTCCACACCGTCGTTGAAGACCGTTGCGGCTTCGGGGGACAGAGGCGAGGCTGTGGCGCCTTCCGTTGAGAATAGATGCGGATACCCAAGTACAACGATGGTGGCGTCCGAAGCGGCGGCATTGATCTGTTGGTAGTCCTTGATCAGCGCCGGGGCTACCTGCATCCTGGCTACGTACTCGGCGTGCTTCACTGTTGCTTTACAAGTCTGCAAATCCTGCGTAATGCAGGCACCGATGATGCGGCTGAACTGGACATCGTTGCCGCCTGCTGTCAGGGTCACGAGGTCCGTTTCGGATCCAAGCAAGCCATCTTTCGTTGCGAGGTGAATCTGCTGGGGCACGTCGGGGACGTCCTCATTGACTGGCTCGGACGGTCCGCTGCCGGCCCAGGCACCTGAGCACGCGGCGTTGGCCGTGAGTTCAACAGAGTGCTGCCGCTCGCCAAGCGCTTCGGCATATCCGGACGAAGTGACCAGGCACCTTGGGTCATCGATAAAGGTGCTCGGAGCGGGTGTGCCGGCGCCCAAGCCTGCGGAATAAGAGTCACCGAGAACGACTAGATCAACGGATTCCTCATGGGCGACGGCAGGAGCGGCCACAGAGCCCGCTACAAGACCGGCAACCAGAACTGTCAGCGCCCCAACGCGCTTAGCCAGGCCGGTACGGCCCTGAAAGTTAGCATTCATGCGTCCCAAAATACCCTCGGCCGCTGCCCACGTGGCACGTTTCACTCCGTGTCGTCCAACCGGAAGTTTTCGACACGCCGCTGAAGGCCGCCGGCAGATTCAGGATCCTAAGGTTTTTCCAAGGTTCTAAGATGAGTCCATGCCACTGTTCGAGCCGCTGACCCTGACCGGTAAGTACGTCCGACTGCAGCCTTTACGCAGGCGCCACATGCCTGAATTGGAGGATGCTGTACGTGACGGCGAGCTGTGGAACCTTTGGTACACGCGGGTTCCCTCCCCGGAGACCATGGAACTGGAGATCCGCCGCCGGATGGAGAAACAGGACCAGGGGACCATGCTGCCGTTCACTGTCAGCCGGATTTCCGACGGCGTCGTCCTGGGCATGACCACCTTCTGCAATATCGACACGGACACCCCGCGTGTGGAGATCGGCTACACCTGGACACGTGCCAGCGCACAAGGGACCGGAGTGAACCCTGACAGCAAGATGCTCCTGATGACCCACGCCTTCGAAAAGCTCGGCTGCCGCGCCGTTGAGTTCCGGACGCACTGGATGAACCGCCAGTCCCGCGAAGCCATCGAACGGCTCGGTGCAAAGCAGGACGGCGTCCTGCGCAACCACACGAAAATGCCGGACGGAACCGTGCGCGACACCGTTGTCTACTCCGTCCTCGATTCCGAGTGGCCCATCGTCAAGCGCGGGCTCCAGGCCCGGCTGGACAAGGTCCGCCCCGAAACGGTGAGGGCATGACGGCACGGCTGGAGCGGATCCGCCCGATGGAGTGGGACGGTGCTGTCAATGCGCGCCGGATCGCCGGCGACATTTTCGGCATGGGGCGTTCGGAATGGCTGACGGAAACCGGATGGCGCCAGATGTACGACGACGGCGTGCGCACCGTTGTCGATCTGCGGAACGTGGGGGAGCGCTCGCGCCGCAAGACGGATCCCGAGGTTGCCGCCGAGGTCCGCTCGCCTTTCACCGTGCTCAACTGCCCCACGGAAGAGCCCGACCACGCGGAGTTCCGCGAGCTCAGCGGGCCCTACCTGAGCCATCCGCGTTCCTACCCGGACAACCTCCGGCTCTTTCCGGATAAGATCACGGCAATAGCCCGGACCCTCGCAGGGGCGGAGGGCGCCGTCGTCATTCATTGTTCGGCCGGACGCGACCGCACCGGACTCATCGCGATGCTGCTGCTGAACCTCGTTGGCGCGGACACGGGCACTATTGCGGACCACTACGAGTTCGGCTTGCGCGGCATCAATGAATGGCACCGCGTCAGCCCCTATCGGCATCCGATCGAACGGTACCTTTCCGGGCCGGAGCTTGCGGCGCGGATCGAGGACACCCGCGCCGCGGTAGAGGCAGCTGCGGAGGGTTTCGACGCCGCGCAGTACCTGTTGCGGAACGGACTGGGTGAGGCAGAGCTGCGGCAGCTACGGAACCGACTGCACCTGGACTGATCCTGGCGGCGGCGGCAGCTTCCCAAGCTGCCGCCGCGGCCTTCCCCAACGCCGCCGAGGGAGTCATGCGTTACACGGTGCTGCACCTGGCGGTCCGCCCACCGCCGTCGTCATGTTCGCTTGAACGTGCGGGGCTGGAGTCCGCGGATGGTGGCTGCTTTACCGTCAGCAATTTCTGCTGGGCGGTCTGCCGGGCCTCCGCTGACGCCGGTGCGGGCTTCGTGTTTGACACACTACCGGCCGGTTGGAGGAGAAGTGAGGATCTTCACTACCCGATTTTTTACTGGTTTTTCCTGAGTAGCAGGCGGACTATTCGCCGGGCTTGGGGCGGTCCAGAATCAAATTGGTGATGCGCATGGAGCAGAGCCGGCGTTCTTCGTCGTCGTAAATCACGACCTCGTGGCTGGTGGTGGTGCGGCCCAGGTGGATTGCGGTGGCGATCCCTGTGATCGTGCCGCTGCGTGCTGAACGATGATGCGTGGCCGAGACATCGACCCCGACGGCGGATCGACCCTTGCCGGCATGGATGACGGCGGCCCAGGACCCAATGGCCTCGCCGAACGCCAGCGAGGCGCCGCCGTGCAGCAGGCCGAAAGACTGCCGGTTTCCCTCCACGGGCATGGTGGCAACCACGCGCTCTGCGGACTCTTCCAGAATCTTTACGCCCATCTTCTCGTCCAGTTCACCGAGGATAATCTTCCACGGCTGGTCCTGTTCGGTTTCTGTCTTGATATCCGGCTGCATTAGTCGATCCTGACCTTTCCGTCCTGTCGGCTTCGGACGCATTCATGTAGTGTAGACATGTTACCGAACGACCGTTCAGTTTGTTTATCCTGCGTTGTTCAGATGCTTGTCGATACTGTGGACGATACTGCGATTCGTCCCCAGAGAAGGAAAGGGCAGTCAACGATGACCACAACCTCCGTTGGTGTTGAATTTGTGCCGAGTTTCGTCCAGGACGCCTGGTGGACGCCGGAAGCCGGGGTGACCGGCACCGAGGTCCGGGACGCCAGCACAGGCGATGTGCTGGCCCAGGTGAGCACGGACGGGCTGGATCTGGCAGAAATGGTTGAGTACGGCCGGAGCGTCGGCCAGACCGAATTGGGCAAGCTGACCTTCCACCAGCGTGCGCTGAAACTCAAGGAACTGGCACAGTTCCTCAACAGCCACCGTGAGGCGCTTTACGAGCTCTCCCACCGCTCAGGCGCCACCAAGATCGACAATATGATCGACATCGACGGCGGCATCGGCGTGCTTTTCACTTTCGGCTCCAAGGGCCGGCGTGAACTGCCCAATTCCCAGGTTGTCATCGACGGGCCCGCCGAGGTGCTCGCCAAGGATGGTTCCTTCATCGGCGAGCACATCTATACCCGCATCCCGGGTGTGGCCGTGCAGATCAACGCCTTCAACTTCCCCGTCTGGGGCATGCTGGAGAAGTTCGCGCCGGCGTTCATCGCGGGCGTTCCCACCATCGTCAAGCCGGCCACTCCCACCGGCTACGTCACGGCCGCCGCGGTCAAGCTCATCATCGAGTCCAACATTCTGCCGGCCGGTTCCCTGCAGCTGATCTCCGGCTCCGCCCGGGACATGCTGGACCACCTTGACTACCGCGATGCGGTCTCCTTCACCGGTTCGGCAACCACCGCCAACCTGCTGAAGTCCCATCCGAATGTGGCCCAGGGCGGTATCCGCTTCACGGCCGAAGCTGACTCCTTGAACGCCGCGATCCTGGGCCCCGACGCTGTGCCCGGCACCCCTGAGTTCGATGCCTTCATCAAGTCGCTGGTCACTGAAATGACAGCTAAGGCCGGCCAGAAGTGCACCTCCATCCGCCGCACCATCGTCCCGACGGAGCGTGTGCAGGACGTCGTCGACGCCGTGCGTGCGCGGATCGAGGAGCGGGTTGTCGTCGGCGATCCGCGGGCCGAAGGCGTGACCATGGGCGCCCTGGCTTCGCTGGAGCAGCTTGCCGATGTGCGCGCGGCAGTTCAGGAAATGCTCGACGCCGGCGGCGAACTGGCGTACGGAACGCTGGATTCCCCGAAGGTCACCCTGCAGGACGGAACAGTGGGGAGCGTCGACGACGGCGCGTTTATGTCCCCGGTGCTGCTGAAGTTTGCCGACGCCGAGGCGGAGGCGGTGCACTCGCGCGAAGCCTTCGGGCCGGTTTCCTCCGTCATTGGTTACAAGGACCTGGATGACGCCATCCGGCTCGCGGCCATGGGTTCAGGCTCGCTGGTCGCCACCGTCGCGACCAATGACCCGGAGACCGCGCGCAAGCTGGTGACCGGAATTGCCGCCCACCACGGCCGCGTGCTGGTGCTCAACCGCGAGGATGCGCGCACCTCAACCGGCCACGGCTCCCCGGTGCCGCACCTGGTCCACGGCGGCCCGGGACGTGCAGGCGGCGGTGAAGAACTCGGAGGCATCCGTTCCGTGCTGCACCATATGCAGCGCACCGCGGTCCAGGGTTCGCCCAACATGCTCACGGCGATCACGGGTGTCTGGCATACCGGCGCCGACCGCAACTTCGATGAGGTGCACCCCTTCCGGAAAAACCTCGCCGAACTCAAGATCGGCGATGCGCTGCGCTCGGACCTGCGGCAGGTCACCCTGGAGGACATCACGGCCTTCGCGAATGAGACCGGCGATACGTTCTACGCGCACACCAACCAGGAGGCCGCAGAAGCCAATCCGTTCTTCCCGGGCATCGTGGCGCATGGCTACCTGCTGCTCTCCTGGGGTGCAGGCCTCTTCGTGGAGCCGGCTCCGGGACCCGTGCTGGCCAACTACGGTCTGGAGAACTTGCGTTTTGTCACGCCGGTCGCGGCGGGGGATTCCATTCGGGTGACGCTGACCGCGAAGCGGATCACGCCGCGTGAAACGGACGAGTACGGCGAGGTTGCCTGGGATGCAGTCCTGACCAACCAGAACGATGAGATCGTTGCCACCTACGACGTGCTGACGCTCGTCGAAAAGTAGCAGCGTTTACGGTTGCTCCTGCCAGGCGGCATCAGCTGCCGGCAGGGTGAGCCACCGGAGCACGGCGGCCCTGATGATTCAGGGCCGCCTTCCATTTAAGCAGCCCGAACACGTAGAGACCTAGAACGACGGCGGTATAGACGAATGCCGCAGGCGGGGCCGGGACCAGCACGGCCAGGCTGGCCAGGTTCAAGGCCCCGAAAGCGGCGCCGACATACCAGGACTCGAAGATGCCGTGCGCGAACCCGAGGTACATCACCAGCGGCAGGGACGACAGCAGGCTGCTCAGGACGTATCCGGGGCCGACAAAGGAAATCAGTTCGGAGCCGGCAAAACCGGTGATCAGGGTGAAGAGGATCAAGAGCCCGGACGCGATGCCCCACTCCACCGGATAGGCGCGCCGCAGTGGGATCGAGGTGGTGGCACCGTCTTTGTAGAGCTGCCAGCGCCATTGTCCGTAGACACACACCGCGAGCGTGAGCACCGGGCCGAAACTGGTCCGGATGCCTTGGGCCTGGATGCTGAGACTAAGAAAGGCCACGGTAGTTGCGACGGGAAACAGCCAAGCCCATCGGAACCTGAAGGCAAAGAGTGCAATGCCGGCAATGGTGAGACCCATATTCGCCAGCGATATCCAAATATACGGTCCGGTTTCCCCAGGAAAATCCGCGAACCAGTCCATAACGTCCCCCTGACGCCGATTGGTTGCTGCCAGCCTAACAGTCCGGCGGCCGGGGGCGGGAGACTCTTAGGCGATAACGCGGGCGGCCGTGGGCAGATGCAGGCCGTCGAACATCATGGAAATCAGGTCATCGGCCAGCTTCTGCGAGGTCAGCTTTCCGCCGGGCTTGTACCACTCGACGATGGAGTTGATCGTGCCGAAGAGCAAGCGCGTGGTGGTGCGCGGATCGATATCGCTGCGCAGGCTGCCTTCTTCGCGGGCCGCGTCCATCAGGCCCGCGACCTTGTGGTCGAACTCGCGGCGGCGTTCCAGCGCGTTGCGCTCCACTTCGGTGTTTCCGCGCAGCCGCAGCAGCAGGGTGACGTAGGGCAGTTTCTCCGTCAGGACGTCGATGGTCCGGCGCAGCACGTACTCCAACCGATCATCCGCCCGGCCGGCGGAGGCACCGGGCTCTTCCAGAATTGCTTCCAGCGAGCCCAGCGCCTCCTCCAGTGCCAGCCGCAGGAGATCACCCTTGGACGGAACATGGTGGTAGATAGCGCTCTTGGAGATGCCGAGGTTTTCCGCCAGGATGCCCATGGAGGTCGCCTCGTAGCCATGCTTGTTGAAGACGGTTACGGCTACGCTCAGCACTGACTGCTGGTCGTATCCCGGGCGTCCGCGCCGGACTGTTTCCGGATTTTTCGTCTTCACCATGACAACTATCTTTCCATGAACGTTCGGTCGGTCAGCTCTCGCTCTTGCGCAGGTCGTAGATCCGGCGGAGCTTGCCGTTGGACCGCTCGAGGGAGCCCGGTTCAACGATGTCGATCCGGCAGCTGGAGCCGACGTGGATCTTGATCTGCTTCTGCAGGTCCTTGGCCGCCGCGGCGGCGGTTTCGGCCGTGCAGTCGTCGCGGCGCTCGATCTTCACGGTCAGTTCGTCCATCCGGTCCGGCCGGGTGATTTCGAGCTGGAAGTGCGGGCTCAGGCCCGGAATCCGCAGCGCGATTTCCTCGATCTGGGTGGGGAACAGGTTCACACCGCGCAGGATGATCATGTCGTCGCTGCGCCCGGTGATCCGGCCGATGCGGCGCATATTGGCCCGGCCCGTGCCCGGCAGCAGGCGGGTCAGGTCATGGGTGCGGTAGCGGATGACCGGCATGGCTTCCTTGGTCAGCGAGGTGAACACCAGCTCGCCGTGTTCGCCGTCGGCCAGCACTTCATCCGTCGACGGATCGATGATCTCGGGGCGGAAGTGGTCCTCCCAGATTGTGGAGCCGTCCTTGTAATCGACGCACTCGCCGGCCACGCCCGGGCCCATGACCTCGGAAAGGCCGTAGATGTCGCAGGCATCGATGTCGAGCTTGGTTTCGAGCTCGTGGCGCATCTCTTCGGTCCACGGTTCTGCGCCGAGCACGGCAACCTTCAGCGAGGTCTTGCGGGGGTCCAGTCCCTTGCGCTCCATGGCGTCGACGATGGTCAGCAGGTAGGTGGGCGTGCAGAGGATGGCGTCCGGCTCGAAGTCCTGGATCAGCTGGATCTGCTTTTCGGTCTGGCCGCCGGACATCGGGATAACCGTGCAGCCAAGCTTTTCGGCTCCGTAGTGGGCGCCGAGTCCGCCGGTGAAGAGGCCGTAGCCGTACGCGTTGTGGACCTTCCAGCCCTTCTTGACGCCGGAAGCGCGCAGCGACCGGGCGAACAGCGTCTCCCAGCGTTCCAGGTCGCCCTTGGTGTAGCCGACCACGGTGGCCCGGCCGGTGGTACCGGACGAGGCGTGGATGCGGGCGACCTCGTTCTGCGGAACAGCGAACATGCCGAACGGGTAGGACTGGCGGAGGTCTTCCTTGTCCGTGTACGGGAACTTCGCCAGGTCGGCCAGTTCCTTCAGGTCCTCCGGGCGCACGCCGGCGTCGTCGAACTTCTTCTTGTACATCGGCACACGTTCGTAGGCGTACGCCACGGTGTGCTGCAGGCGCGCCAGCTGAAGGGCTTCGAGTTCGTCCCGGCTCATCAGCTCCTCGGGATCGAGCGTCTCGGGCTCGGCCGGAGTGGACTTGCGGGCTTTCGTTCCGGTGGTGGTGGTCATTAAGGGGGTCCTTGCTAGTGCTTTTTGGCGGCGGGGTTTGGTACGGTGCGCGATCTGCCGCGGAACTCGGCGAGGACTTCCTCGCCGCTCCCGGACTCCTGGGTCACGCGGATGTCGTACAGACCGCTGCGGCCGGTCTGGTTGACGAGGGTGGCGGTGGCGGTCAGTTGACGGCCGGAAAACCCCGGATTCATGAAATTAACATCGACGCCGGAGGCAACGGTAATGGTGCTGCCGTCACCATGCGGATCGTTGCAGGCCAGCGCGAAGGCGACGTCGGCGAAGGCAAAAATCATACCGCCCTGCGCCATGCCGAAGCCGTTGAGCATCTCGTCCCGCAAACGCATCCGGATGACAACATCACCGAACTTCGCGCGAACCAGTTCCACGCCCATCCACGCGGCGGCCTGATCGTTGACGAAGGCAGGGTGGAAGGGCTCAGCGTATTCCGCGGCCGGGCTGTCGGGCTGCCCGCCGAGGTTGGTGTCGACGTCGATTCCAGTCATATGCGCCCCTCATTGTTCTTTACCGAATGTTCATTAGGTAATCCTGATTTGTGAGCCAAGTCAAGTCCGCGGGCTTCGCGGCGGGTGCGCCAGGACAGTGCAGCGGCCACAGGGAATACCGCCAGGGCGCCGCCTAGCGGTGGAGCAGCGAAAGCGATGATGGTGAAGATGCCGCCGCCCAGGCCACGCCGTCCACAAGCGCCCAGCCGGCAGCTTGGCGGACCCCGGTTCCGGTTGGCGGAACGACGGCGGCGCCAGACCAGCGTGCTCTGGTTGCCAGGGCGGCAGATCCGGCCAGGAACAGCGCCAAGCCGACAGGCAGGAGTGCGGACATGATGCCAAGGGCCGCCGGGGCCGCCGATGTGAAGACCTCCCCGGACCCTTCCGGACTGCAGAAGAACTGACGGAGATAGAACGGCTGGCGGTCGGACCGAGGCTGCTCACAAAGGGCGGTGGCAAACTTCAGCCCGGACACCGACTAGATCAGTTCGCGGGCATCCAACGCCGCAAGCACGAAGGCGTAGTCCCAGGCCCGGTCCTTCCAGGCTTCGTACCGGCCCGAGGCTCCGCCGTGGCCGCCGTCCATCTCCGTCTTGAGCACAATCGGCTCCGTGCCGGTGGTGGCCTCGCGCAGCCGGGCAACCCACTTGGCCGGTTCCACATAGAGCACACGGGTGTCGTGGAAGCTGGTCACCGCCGCGATGCGCGGATAGGCCACCTCATGCACGTTCTCGTACGGCGTGTAGGACTTCATGTAGGCGTAGACCTCGGGGTCGGTGATCGGATTGCCCCATTCTTCCCACTCGAGGGCGGACAGCGGCAGATCCGGATCAAGGATCGAGGTCAGCGGGTCCACGAACGGCACCTGGGCGACAATGGCGGCGTACCTTTTCGGAGCCAGGTTGGCAATCGCGCCCATCAGCAGGCCACCGGCTGATCCGCCCATCGCAGCGATCCGCGCGGGATCGGCCCAGCCGGATGCTGCCAGCCAGTCGGTGGCGTCGATGAAGTCGGTAAAGGTGTTCTTCTTCGCCAGCTTCTTGCCGTCGTCGTACCACTTGCGTCCCACCTCGCCGCCGCCGCGCACGTGCGCAATGACGAAGACAACGCCGCGATCCAGCAGCGACAGCCGGGCGGTGTTGAAGCCCGGATCCATGCTGACCTCGTAGCTGCCGTAGCCGTAGATGAGCGCAGGATTGGCGGAATTGCGCTCCACTGTGGCCTTGCGGACAACCGAGAGCGGAATCTGCGTCCCGTCCTGCGCGGTGGCCCAGGCCCGCTCGGCAACGTAGTCCTCCGACCGGTAGCCGCCCAGGACCGGCGTCTCCTTGCGCAGGAACAGCTCTCCGGTAGCCAGCTCGTAGTCGTAAACCCGGGGCGGGGTCAGGAACGAGCTGTAGCCGAGCCGGATGACCGGAGCGTCGTAGTCGGAGCCGCCGACGCCGGCGGTGTAGAGCTCTTCGTCGAAGTCCGGCTCCACCGGCTGCGCCTGCCCGGGCATCCCCAGCCCGGCCAACGAGATGACCTGGACGCGCTCGATCGTGTCTTTGCGTACGGACAGCACCACGTGGGTAGCGGTGACCCCCGCGCCGTTGACCCGCACGCCGTCGTCGTGCGCTGTCACGGTATCCCAGCGCTGCTGTGCCAGCGGCTTGGCGAACTCGGCCGCGTCCGCCACGGAAACCATGGAGTTGACCGCGTCCTTGTTGTGCGTGAGCAGGATCTTCTCCACCCCGTCGAGCAGGAACGGTTCGGCCTCGTAGAGGATGCGCTCGTCGCGCGAAATGACGGTACGCAGGCCTGCGTCCTGGTGCGCGAAATCAAGCAGGCGTGTTTCGCTGTATTCGGAGCAGCCGATCCCGATGACCAGATGCCGGCGGTCGGCGGAGAGCTCGAAGCCGGTCCACATCGCCGGATCGTCTTCCTGATAAACAACGACGTCGGCGCTCACCTCGGTGCCGAGCGTGTGGGATTTGATCTGGTACGGCCGCCAGGAATCGTCCACCACGGTGTAGAAGACCTGGCTGCCGTCTGGGGAGAAGGCCAGCGAGTAGAACACGTTCTCCACCACATCCGGCAGCAGCTCGCCGGTCCGCAGGTCCTTGATCCGCAGGGTGAACCGCTCGTCACCGGCGTTGTCCACGGCGTAGGCGTACAGGTTGCCGTCGCGGGTGACCGCCGCGCCACCGAGGGAGAAGAAGGGGTGGCCCTCGGCCTCTGCGTTGCCGTCCAGCAGGATCTGCTCGCCCGGCACTTCGTTGCCCGGTTCAACCTGCGGCGGCGTCCAATCTGCCTTCGTGTCGCCGGTGTCCTGGGCCTTGACCCGGCACTGGATGCCGTACTGCTTGCCCTCCTCCATCCGCCCGTAGTACCACCAGCCGTCCTTGCGCACCGGGACGGAAAGGTCGGTTTCCTGCGTGCGGTTCTTGATCTCGTTGAAGATTGCCTCGCGCAGCGGCTGCTGGTCGGCAGTGACGGCGTCGGTGTACTGGTTTTCGGCCTGCAGGTGGGCCACGACCTCCGGACTGTCCTTCTCGCGGAGCCATTCGTAGTTGTCCACGAACGTGTCCCCGTGATGGGTGCGCTCCACCGGCACCTTCCGGGCGACCGGCGGCTGCGGCAGTCCTGTGTGCGGGGTCCCGGCGGCCGGGCTGGCAGTGCCGATGGTGGGGGAGTCTGCTGCGGTGTCTGCGGGAGAGTGGCTCATGTCCCAAATATATAGACCGCTCATTGCGCCGCGGCATGGTTTGGCTGACAGGTGAACCGAACGTTCGGCGCGTGACGCTTGACTGGCTCGCCGCCGTGACTATATTCTGAACGAACGGTCGGTAAATATTTCGCGCCGGAAATTCCCCCATAGTGAGGTGACCATCATGGCAACGCAGACGCAATCCCCCCGGGACGCACAGTTGCAGCCTGTTCCGTCCGCTGAGGACGAGGCCGGCCAGGCCTACTTTGACAAGATCATCGCCGAGGATTCACGGATCGAGCCGGCGGACTGGATGCCGGCCGGGTACCGGAAGACCCTGACCCGGCAGATTTCCCAGCACGCCCACTCCGAAATCATCGGCATGCAGCCGGAGGCGAACTTCATCACGCGCGCCCCGTCGCTGAAGCGCAAGGCCATCCTGATGGCCAAGGTGCAGGACGAAGCCGGGCACGGCCTCTACCTGTACTCTGCGGCGGAGACCCTGGGCACGCCGCGCGAGGAGCTCTTCGACCAGCTGCTCAGCGGCAAGGCGAAGTACTCGTCCATCTTCAACTACCCGGCGCTCACCTGGGCGGACATGGGTGCCATCGGCTGGCTGGTGGACGGTGCCGCTATCGTCAACCAGGTGCCGCTGTGCCGCGCTTCCTACGGTCCCTACGGCCGGGCGATGGTTCGGGTCTGCAAGGAAGAGTCCTTCCACCAGCGGCAGGGCTTCGAGATCCTCCTCGAGCTCTCCAACGGCACGCCTGCGCAGAAGCAGATGGCCCAGGACGCGGTCAACCGCTTCTACGCTCCGGCGCTTATGATGTTCGGTCCGAACGACGACGAATCCCCGAACTCGCAGCAGTCCATGCGCTGGAACATCAAGCGCTTCTCCAATGACGAGCTGCGCCAGCGCTTTGTCGGCATGATCCAGGAGCAGGTAAAGGTCCTCGGACTGACCCTGCCCGATGATGAGATCCGCTTCAACGAAGAAACCGGCAAATGGGAGTACGGCGAGCTCGATTGGAACGAGTTCTACGAGGTCCTCAAGGGCCGCGGCCCCTGCAATGCCCAGCGGATGGAACGCCGCCGCGAGGCGCACGAGAACGGCGCATGGGTACGCGAAGCAGCAGCTGCCTACGCAGCTAAGAAGGCACAGAAAGCACAGGTAGCCTAATGGCAACATCAGACCAGACCGCAATGGGGACGTCGGATAAGACGCCCGCCACGGAAATCGGCCATTCGCCGGAGAAGGCCCCCTGGCCGCTCTGGGAGGTTTTCGTCAGGTCATCCCGCGGACTTTCGCACGTGCACGCAGGGTCGCTGCACGCACCGGACGCCGAGATGGCCGTGCGCAACGCGCGGGATCTGTACACACGGCGCAACGAAGGCGTATCGCTGTGGGTAGTGCCGGCGTCGTCGATCATTGCCAGCGATCCGGATGCCAAGGGTGAGTTCTTCGAATCGCCCAAGGGCAAGGACTACCGCCACGCCACGTACTACAAGAAGAGTGAAGGGGTGAAGCACCTGTGAGCGGCGAAAGCGCAACACGCATCACGCCGGGCAACGCCCTGCGTCCTGAGGACGTGGCCGAGCGGGTTGCCGGTGGTATTAAGGTCGGCGAAGACGTCGGCGAATACGCCCTGCGGCTCGGAGATGACGCCCTGATCCTGGCCCAGCGGCTCGGCTGGTGGATCTCCCGCGCGCCCGAGCTCGAAGAGGACGTGGCCCTGGGCAACATCGCCCTGGACATGCTGGGGCACGCTCGCTCGTTCCTCACCTACGCCGGCTCCGCCTGGGGCAAGACCGAGGATGACCTGGCGTACTGGCGCGGCGAGGCAGAATTCCGCTCCTGCTTCCTGGTCGAGCAGCCCAACGGCGACTTCGGCAAGACCATCGCCCGCCAGCTGGTGTTCTCCATCTTCCAGCATGAGCTGTACTCACGGCTGATCGATTCCGCGGACGAGACGATCGCCGCTATCTCGGCCAAGGCGCTCAAGGAAGTGGATTACCACCGGGACCATGCGATCCAGTGGACCATCCGCCTCGGCGACGGCACGGAGGAGTCCAAGCTCCGCATCCAGGCCGGCCTCGACTCGGTCTGGCCCTACGTGGCCGAGCTGTTCCAAGATGACGAACTCATCGAACGCCTCGGCGGCGTTGCCGCGCGTCCATCCGAAATGCGCGAACCCTTCGACGCGCTCATGGCGCAGGTGCTGGACGAAGCAGGGCTGGAGCTCCCCGACGTGCAGCCGGCCATGACCGGCGGCCGTACCGGCAAGCACAGCGAACACCTGGGCTACATCCTCGCGGAGATGCAGGTCATCGCGCGCGAGCACCCCGGCGCCACCTGGTAAACCGGCAACAGCCAAGACGAGCCAACAAAGATAACGGAGCAGGTTATGTCTACCAACACAGCAGTGCGCCCGGCCGAGGCTGAAGCAGCCCGGGCCTGGGACATCGCGGCGACGGTCTGCGACCCTGAGATTCCCGTCATCAATATCGCCGAGCTGGGAATCCTACGCAGTGTCGACGTCGTGCCCGGGGAATTCGACGGCAACGGCAACCCGGCATTGGACGTGACCATCACGCCCACCTATTCCGGCTGCCCCGCCATGGACGCCATCAAGGACGACGTCGTTGCCGCCTTGGGCGAACAAGGTTACGGTGACGTGCGGGTCAGGCTCGTCTTGGCGCCGGCCTGGACTACGGACTGGATGACGGATTCGGGCAAGGCCAAGCTGGAGGAGTACGGCATCGCGCCGCCCACCGGCATGGCTGCCCTCCGTACCGGTCCGATCAGCCTGGGCCTCAGCGTGAAATGCCCGCAGTGCAACTCGCTCAACACCCGTGAACTGACCCGGTTTGGCTCCACCTCCTGCAAGGCGCTCTATCAGTGCAATGAGTGCAAAGAACCTTTCGATTACTTCAAGGTGCTCTAAATGACTACTTCCACATCGCCGGCCTCAGCTTCCGACGCTTCCGGCGGTACCGCCACCGACGCGCCGGCCAAGAAGCGGGGGTCCTTCCACCCGCTGAGCGTTGCCGAGGTCCGCCGCCTCACCGACGAGGCCATCGAGGTCATGTTCGCCGTGCCCGAGGAACTGCAGGGCCAGTACGACTATGTCCCGGGCCAGTACGTAGCGCTGCGCACCACGATGGAGGGCCAGGAAGTCCGCCGCAGCTACTCCATCTGCGCCGAGCCACGCCCGGGCGAGATCCGCGTGGCAATCAAGCGCGACATCGGCGGCTTGTTCTCCAACTGGGCCAACGAGAACCTCAAGGTCGGCGACGTCCTGGACGTCATGAGCCCCACCGGCGCGTTCATCTCCAAGCACCAGATGACGGAGATCAACCACCCGGAATCCATCGACACGGACGCCGAAGACGTTTTTGTGGCGTTCGCCGCCGGCTCCGGTATCACGCCGGTAATCTCCATCGCCCGCACCGTTTTGGCCGCGAACCCCAACGTCCGGTTTGACCTGGTCTACGCGAACAAAGCCGCCATGGACGTCATGTTCGTGGAGGAGCTGGCGGACCTGAAGGATAAGTACCCGGCCCGCTTTGCCCTGCACCACGTGCTCTCCCGCGAACAGCGCATCTCGCCGCTGCTCTCCGGGCGGATCGACGCCGAAAAACTCACCAGCCTCTTCGACGACGTGCTGCGCACCGACGACGTCGACGAGTGGTTCCTCTGCGGTCCGTTCGAACTGGTCCAGCTCTGCCGGGACACCCTGGCCGAGCGCGGCGTGCCAGCGGAGAAAATCCGGTTCGAGCTCTTCACCACCGGCGAGCCGAACAAGCCGCAGGGCAACATCGGTCGCCCGGTCGAGGTGGACCCGAACGCGGACAACTTCGAAATCAACTTCCAGCTCGACGGGCTCTCCGCCCAGGTGGCCAGCCCCAAGCATGCCCGCGAAACCGTGCTCAACGCGGCCCTGCGTGTCCGTCCCGACGTTCCGTTCGCCTGCGCCGGCGGCGTCTGCGGCACCTGCCGCGCCAAGGTTGTCTCCGGGACGTTCGAGATGGAGGAGAACTACGCGCTGGAGCCGGAAGAGATCGAGCGCGGCTACGTGCTGACCTGCCAGACCCGGCCCACCGGCGATGAAATCACCGTCAACTACGACGCGTAGACGCCGCTGAATTTACCTGCACTGCACCTGCACCGAAGGAGAAAACCGTGGGCATGATCGAGCTGTCGATCGAAAACAACGTCGCCGAAGTGGTGCTGAACGCGCCGCAGAAGATGAACGCGCTCAACGAAGACGCTTTGGCTGAACTGGAAAAGGCGTACGACGACGCTGCCGCGGCCGCCGCTGACGGTTCCGTCCGTGCGTTGCTGCTCCGCGGTGAAGGCCGGGGCTTCTGCGCCGGACGCGACATCTCCGGCGTCGTGCCCGAAACCGATGACGCTTACGGCTACCTCGGCAATCTTGTGACGCCGCTGCTGAAGAAGATGGCTGCCTTCCCGGCACCCACGTTCGCAGCGGCACAGGGTGCCTGCCTCGGCGTCGGCCTGGGATTGCTCATCGCCACCGACGTGGTCTACGTTGCCGACAACGCGAAGATCGGCTCGCCCTTCGCCAACCTTGGTGCCACCCTTGATTCCGGCGGCCACTGGTTGTTCACCGAGCGGCTCGGCGCCCACCGCACACTGGATCTGATCTACACGGCGGACCTGATGAGCGGCGAAGAAGCTGTCCGGGCCGGCCTGTTCAGCCGGACCATGCCGGCGGATGAACTGCTGGACAGCACGCGCGCCACGGTAGCCAGGGTCGCCCAGGGTGCAACGGGTGCTTTCCGCGCGTCGAAGGAACTGGTGGCGAACATCCGGGACCAACGGCTGGGACTGTGGTCCGCCGTCGAAGAAGAAAACACCGCTCAGGGCGAGCTGTGCAAGAGCGAAGACTACACCGAGGGTTTCAAAGCGTTCCAGGAAAAGCGCAAGCCGGTCTTCAAGGGCTAGAAACACGTGGCAGATCGACTGCCAGTCCCTCCGTACCCTTGACATGTCATGCGTCCGGGCAGAGAATTTATCAAACTGATTTTCTAACCCGATGAAACGATGCGAGCTGGGGAAACCCACAAGGCATGGCAGGGCTGGTCCGCTTCTGCGGCCACATGGGGGAGGGCAGTTCCGCAACGCGAGGCTGTTGCAGTCGGAGCGCACCAGCCCTGACCATGGTTAGCGGAACGCCGCCGGGAAAAACCCGGCGGCACTGCCGTTTAAGGCAGGTTTATTAACCGGCTTTCAGGGGGATCCGATTAATAATTCACGGAACCTTGACGGGCCCGGCCTTTATCGAGTGTCGAGGTCCTCGAACACGAGGAACGTTTGCGTGTCCAGAATCCCCGGCATTGACTGGATCTGGTCAAAAATCACCCGGCGCAGATCCACGTTGTCGATGGCGCGCACCAGCAGGATCACGTCAAAGTTGCCGCCGACAAGCGCGATGTGATGGACCTCGGGTATGGCTCGTAGTGCTTCCCGCAGTTCTCGCCAGGAATGTTGACGCAACTTCAGGGTCACATAGGCCGAAGACTTCAAACCGGCCTTGATCGGATCCACCAGCGCCGTGAACTTCGTCAAGACTCCGGCTTCGGTCAGACGAGCGATACGCGAATACGCGTGTGCGCGGGAAATGTGCACATTCTCGGCTACGGAAGTTACCGACAACCGGCCGTCCCGGGTTAGCTCCGACAGGATCTTGCGATCAATGTCGTCCAGCTTCGGCGAATCGCCATCTGTCATTCGTCTACACCTCGTTTAGTTAGGCAGCTCACAATTGCAATTCGTCCATAAGAATACGGCGTCCGAAGTGAAAATTCCATGATTTCTACTGGAAGTGGATACGAATAGTCATCCGAACGCATACTAAAGCCACACAGTTTCTACTCTCCGGCACAGCTGCGGTGAACGATTATCCGCCTGGCGGCCAACAGTATGCGAAGGATTCGAGGGAGCAAACGATGACTATCTCAACCGGAAACCCGCTCGAGGGATCGATGCAGGACCCCTCCCGCCGCTCAGACCTGGATCACGAGGCAACGGCCGAGTCCTACATGCTGCCGTCCGGGCAGCCGGTCCAGCTGGTGGATCCGGACGGCCGCCACGTCCACAATGACAAATACCCCCTGCCGGACGGCGAAGCCCTGCTGGCTGCCTACCGTGAACTCGTCGTCGGCCGCCGTGTCAATGACCAGGCCAATGCGCTGGTGCGTCAGGGCCGCATGGCCGTCTATCCGTCCTCGCATGGGCAGGAAGCCTGCCAGGTTGCGGCAGCCGTCTGCATCGACAAGCAGGACTGGCTCTTCCCTACCTACCGCGACACTGTCGCAGTGCTGGCCCGGGGCGTGGATCCCATCCAGGCGCTCACCCTGCTGCGAGGCGACTGGCACAGCGGGTACGACCCGTACGAACATAACGTTTCCATCCAGGCCACGCCGCTGGCCACCCAGCTGCTGCACGCCGTCGGGGTGGCCCACGCGGCCAAGCTCAAGGGTGAGAACACCGTTGTAGTCGCCATGTGCGGCGACGGTGCAACCAGCGAAGGCGACTTCCACGAGGCGCTGAACTTTGCAGCCGTCTTCCACGTGCCGGTGGTGTTTTTCGTTCAGAACAACCAGTACGCCATCTCTGTGCCGTTGCACCACCAGACCGTAGCGCCGTCGTTAGCCCATAAGGCCATTGGCTATGGCATGCCGGGGGAGCGGGTCGACGGCAATGACCTCGCGGCGCTGCTATCCGTCCTGGGCAAGGCCGTCGAACGGGCGCGGGACGGCGGCGGGCCGGCACTGGTGGAAGCACACACCTACCGCATGCAGTCCCACACCAACGCGGACGATGCCACCCGCTACCGCAAGGACGACGAGGTCCAGCAGTGGGTGCCGAAGGATCCGATCCAGCGTATGCGCACCTATCTGACTGACCTCAACCTGCTGGACGAAGAAGTGGAAAAGAACATTGCCGAGAAGGCGGAGACTGTGGCAGCTGCAATGCGGGACGGGCTGAACGCCGAGTCCGAGGTGGATCCGGAGGACCTGTTCCGCTACGTATTCACCGAAAAGACCAGCCAGCTGCGCGAACAAGCGGCCAAGCTGCGCGACGAGCTGTCACGCGAATCGGCCTAGCTGCTACCACCAGAGGAACCCACCATGAGCACAACACTGACGTTTGCCAAGGCGCTTAACACGGCACTGGCCGATGAGATGGAATCGGATTCGACCGTCGTCGTATTTGGTGAAGATGTCGGCCCTCTCGGCGGCGTCTTCCGGATTACCGACGGCCTGACGGCCCGTTTCGGCGAGGAGCGCTGCTTCGACACGCCGCTGGCCGAGTCCGGCATTATGGGTATGGCAATCGGCATGGCGATGAACGGGCTGCGTCCGGTGGTGGAGATGCAGTTCGATGCCTTCGCTTACCCGGCCTTCGAGCAGGTCGTTTCGCACGTTGCCAAGATGCCGAACCGGACCAAGGGCAAGGTCAAGCTGCCCATGGTTATCCGCATTCCGTACGCGGGTGGCATTGGCGGTGTGGAGCACCATTGTGACTCCTCCGAGTCCTACTATGCACACACGCCCGGGCTGACAGTGGTGGCGCCGGCGACCGTGCAGGACGCCTACACGATGCTCCGCGACGCCATCCGCCACCCGGACCCGGTGGTATTCCTGGAGCCGAAGAAGCTGTACTGGTCCAAGGAAGACCTGGAGCTGGAGTCCCTGCGCGAATCCGTCGGGTCCTTCGGACGTGCTGTCGTTGCGCGCGAGGGCAGCGATGCCACGCTGATTGCCTACGGACCCTCAGTGTCGACCGCCTTGAACGCCGCAGCCGCCGCTGCCGAAGAAGGCCGGTCGCTGGAGGTCATCGACGTGCGTTCCATCGTTCCTTTCGACGATGAAACAGTGGCGGCGTCCGTGCGTAAGACGGGCCGCGCCGTCGTTATTGCCGAGGCCCCTGGCTTTGCCTCGGTGGCCTCGGAAATCGTGGCCCGGGTGCAGGAACGCTGTTTCCACTCGCTGGCAGCGCCGGTCCTGCGCGTCACCGGTTTTGACATTCCTTACCCGGCGCCGAAGCTGGAGCAGTTCTACTTGCCCAGCGTGGACCGCATCCTTGACGCCGTGGATGATCTTCAGTGGGAGGACGCATAATCATGTCACGTCAGGTATTCAACCTCCCGGACCTGGGCGAGGGACTGACCGATGCCGAGCTGGTCAACTGGCTGGTCAATGTCGGCGATGAAATCAAGGTCGACCAGCCGATCGCCGAAGTCGAAACCGCGAAGTCCATGGTGGAAGTACCCAGTCCGTTTGCCGGCACCGTTGCCGAATTACACGGCGCGGCCGGGGACACCATTGATGTCGGAAAACCGTTGATTTCCGTCGACGCCGCAGGAGCCGCTGGTTCTGCCGGGCCCTCCGGGGCTTCCATTTCAGCTGCCGGCGGGGCACGCGCTGCCGAAGCGCATCCCGACGCCGAAGCGTACCGGAACGAGGAACGGGCCGGCGTCCAAGCCCCGGCTGAGCCTGCTGAGCCCGCCGAAGAAGGCGGATCCGGAAATGTCCTCATCGGCTACGGAACACCGGGCGGCCATGGCGGCGCCAAGCGTACCCGTCGGCCAAAGGGGAGTGCAGGCGGGCGGGCCGGGACAGCCGCTCCTGTGGCTGAGCCGAGGGCCGTCCCCGCTGCAGCGCCCGCAGTTGCTGCAGCGCCTGATCGTGCACCGCGGGCCGCCGTAGCCCAGGCTGTGCGAGCTGCCGAAGCCGGCGAACCACAGGCTCCGGCGGCTCCCGGGTCGTCCAATGGATCGGCTCCTATTGGTCTGGCTCCGCAAGTGATTTCACCGCTGGTGCGAAAAATGGCCCGGGACGGTGGACTCAGTATTTCCGGGATGCACGGTTCGGGCCCCGGTGGACTGATCCTGCGCCGGGACGTTGAAGCTGCGCTCGCGGGCCTAAGCGAAAGCCCTGCAGCCGCGGGAGCGGCCGACGCCGCTTCCATCACTACGGCTGCCGGCAGCGGTGCTGGTGATGCGCGCACTGGCCTTGGGATCGCTACCCGCACGCCCATGAAGGGTGTGCGGAAGACGGTAGCTGCGGCTATGTCGCAGAGCCGGCGGGAGATTCCGGAAGCCACAGTATGGGTAGACGTGGATGCCACCGCTCTGCTTGAGATGCGGGCCGCGTTGAAGAAGCAGGATCCCGACAATACTCCGGGTCTCCTGGCTTTCATTGCCCGTTTCGTAACTGCAGGTTTGGCCAAGTTCCCTGAACTCAATACTCGTGTGGAAAACGATGAGATTGTGGGCTTTGACGGCGTGAACCTCGGCTTTGCAGCACAAACGGATCGTGGGCTGATGGTTCCCAGCATCCGTAGAGCCGATAAGCTCAGCGCCCGTGAACTCGATGCCGAGATACGCCGGCTGGCTGCGGTTGCCCGCGAAGGCAAAGCCACTCCGACAGAACTGACCAGCGGAACCTTTACGCTGAACAACTACGGGGTCTTTGGAGTGGACGGCAGCGCAGCCATCATCAATTACCCAGAAGTGGCGATCCTTGGGGTTGGCCGGATCATCGATAAGCCGTGGGTCGTCGATGGACAGCTGGCGGTGCGTAAAGTCACCGAGCTGACTCTGGCCTTCGACCACCGAGTTTGCGACGGCGGAACAGCCGGCGGCTTCCTCCGGTACATAGCGGATGCCATTGAAAGCCCGGGATCGGTTCTCGCCGACCTCTGACTTTGCTGTTCTTTGTCAGGCTGCACGGTAGTAGAGGAAGTCGATGCGGCCGAGGGCCTGTTCGAAGATTGACACCGGCTCTGGCATGTCGTCCGGTTGCGCGGTTGCCGGTGGTGTGCCGGGCAGTGCCGGTGCGGTGGATAGGTAGGTGTGCCCGGTCGGGGTGGTGGTTTCCACCGTGTGCCGCGGTCCGGGGACGGTTTGGGCGTGCCAGCCCCCTGATTCCTTCGCGAGATTACAGGCCTCACATAGGCCTTGACCATTGATCTCGCTGGTCTCCCCGTTGTTGCGCCAGGGCACGACGTGGTCGTGGTGGCGGATCGGCGCGTCGCACCAGGGGGTGCGGCAGAGCTGGTCCCTGGCCTGGATCATCCGCTGCATGCCGGCCGGCATCAACCTTGCCCGCGAATCCATGCCGAGCAGCTGCCCGGTGCCCGGCGCGGTGTAGAGCCGGCGGACCCACACTTCCACCTCCGTCGCATCACCCGCATCGCCGGGGGCTCTTCGCTTCGGACCGGGAGGCCCGGTCGCCGTGCCGGCTTCTCCTGTAATGCCGGCGTCGCTGTCGCCGGTATCTCCGTTCCCGGCAGCAGCATCGATGACCGGTTCCGGTTCGCCAGTTCCTGGCGGACCGGATGCCGTAGCGCCGCCCCCAGTGCCAGGATTGGCTGTGCCAGCACCGGCTTCGCCTTGCCTAACTGCACCCTTTTCCGGCTTGCTGGCGATGGAGGCGTCTTTGCCATCGTTCCCGTTCTCGGTGTCGGTGCCTGTGTCTTCGGTGCGGATCAGGTTACGGGCCCATTGGGCGGGGACGATGCCGTACCCGGCCAGGTGCGCCGGCTCGGAGTCACCCTGGAACAGGGTGCGGTCGGTCATGACCAGCTGCACCTCGATCTTTGCCGGGTTCTCGGCCGGTTGGCCGGTGACGCGTTCGACGAAGATGTCGGCCATCAGCTGTCCCCGGGAGCGTTCGTCGCCCTGCGCCTTCATCCGGTCGGCTTCCTTGGTCAGGGCCGCGAGGACGGCCACGCCCTGTGTCACCGGCACCAGGCAGCTCACCTGGGCCATGGTGTCCGGCGCCGGACGGCAGGAGACGTGGCGTTCGTTTTCGGCTTTCGCGGACCGGCGGACCACCGACAACGGGTCCAGCCGCAGCGCGGCCTGCTTCGCCATCGCCCCGATCTGTTTATCCCCGCACCCTTGCAGCGTCTTCGGATCAGCACACAACTCCCGGTCGATGCGGGCGCGGTCTTCCACGCTCAGGCACGCGGTTTCGCGGACCAGGATGGTCGCCCGCCACTCGTTCAGCCGGCCCTCCGCCAACGCCCTATAGCTGTGGGGCATTTCCCTGATCAGCGTGGTCGCCATCCCCAGGTGCTTACCGCCCCGGTTCGGCGAATCCTTCCTGGCCAGCCCGATCTCCTTCGCCAGGCCGCGGCCCCGCCGCTCCACCGGGACCCCGGCCGCCCCCCGGGCCTCCCTACGGGAAGCCACAAACGCCTCGGTCTCGCGGGCCTGCCCCGCAGCCGAGGCGGCCTTGAGCTCCTCCAGCGCGGCGATCCGGTCAATCCGCACCCCCTCGGAAACCTCCTGGTCCATGTCCGCCAGCTCCAGGATCATTGAGCGGACCAGGGCAGCACCCGGATCACCGGGAACCGGCTTCACCGGATCCATCTCAGCTGGAACGATTGACTCGAACATAGTTTCGATTCTAGTGTGAGGGTGATGGAGGGTACAAGGGTTTCCTGTGGCGGTGGATAACCAGAAGGTGGCGCTAGGTAGGAGGGAAAGGCCGAAGCTGTTGACCGCCTGTGAAGCCTCGCGCGGCACCACCCAGTGGCGGCCCGAACCCCGGCCGTGCAAATCCCTGTACCGCCGACATTGCCCGGGCTACCCTTGTGACATGAAAGCTCTTCCTGAGGCCTACGAACTGTATTTGGCCGGACTGAGTGCCGCGGAGGCAGACGCCATTCGTCCGGTATTTCTGGAGTCTGTGGCGGAAGGCGACCATGGGATTCTGATCCGTGGCGCGGGGTCACACCATGTCCAGGCGCTGGTCGACCCTCGTGTCCCCTTTGGCGAGATCCATGAAGGGTATATGTGGGACTGATGGACCAGTAAATCGGTTTCCGTTCCCACCCCACCGGAGCGAGGCTGTTCGGTTACGCGCTATCCGGTCTGTGACTGTTTCCTTCCCGCTCACCGCGATACGGTTGGGGTTGGGCGCGCAATGACGCTGCGTCCGGGAACAGATCCAGGAGGAAATGGCCGGCATGAGCGAGACCGTGCAAACCGAGGACAAGGCCGAGCACGTTCAGGTGGCACCCGGAAACTATGTCATCCGAACGCGGAGCTACTCGCTCAACAGCGGCTTGGTGATCGGGAAGCAAAAAGCCATGGTGATCGACACCGGGGCGGGCCCGCGGCAGGCACGACAGATCTACAAGGCGGTCCGGTCCTTAACGAAACTGCCGCTGGTGGTAGTCAACACCCATTCGCATTTCGACCATATCTTCGGCAACGCCTTCTTCGCGGACAACGGCGTCCATGACTTTTATGCGCACCGCAACTGCGCGCACGATATGGCTGAGACTGCCTCGCTCCAGCGTGAGCAGGTAGCGGAGACGGAACCCGAGATGGCCGAGGGGACCGGCGAGCACACACGCATCCGTGTCCCGACCAAGCCGGTGGATACGGAAGTCACGGTGAACCTCGGCGACATGCCGGTGAAACTGTTCTACCTGGGCCGGGGCCATACCGACGGCGATTTGCTGGTGGGTACGCCGTCAACCCTCTTCGCCGGCGATCTCGTGGAGCAGGGGGCGAATCCGGCGTTCGAGGATTCCTACCCGCGCGACTGGGTGGAAACGCTTCGCAAGATCTCCGGTCTGCGCCACGAATACGATGTGCTGGTGCCTGGCCATGGCCAGACGGTCAGCGATGCTTTCGTCAGGAGCATGTGGGAGACCATGTCGCTGGCTGTCCGAATGGGTGAGCAGGCCAGCAGGGACACGCCCGCGGACACCACGAAGGCGATACCGATCCTGCCGTACGGCCCGCTCCAGTCACGGGCGCTGCTCACGCGCCTGAAGCAAGCACCTCGTTAAGGGGTGCTGAGCTGAGGCCCGAAGAGAGTTTCAGCCTCCGCCGGATTGCTGTGCCGGCGTATGGCCCGTCCCTTCTCTACGGAGTAGGCCAGGGCGCCATTCTGCCGATAGTGGCCCTGAGCGCCAGGGACCTCGGGGCCACCGTGGCTCTTGCCGCGCTGATGGTTACGCTGCTCGGCGTCGGATCCCTGGTGACCAACATCCCGGCCTCGATGCTCACTGCACGTTTCGGTGAGAAGCGGGCGCTGGTCGCGGCGTCGTTGTGGTGCGCGGCCGCCATGTTCCTGGCGGTGGTGGCCCCAAACATCACGGTCTTCGCGCTGGCCGTCTTCCTGATCGGCATGGGAGGGTCCGTATTCCTGCTGGCCCGGCAGTCGTACCTGAGCGAGGCCGTGCCGATACACTTCCGCGCCCGTGCGCTGTCCACTCTCGGCGGCGTGCACCGGATCGGGATGTTCATCGGTCCGTTCGCCGGCGCCGTCATTATTGGATTGGCCGGAACCGCAGGCGCCTACTGGCTGGGTGCGGGTGCTTTCCTCGTGGCTGCGGGAATTTCGCTGACGGTCCCCGAACTGGAGGTGGCCCGCACTGACCGCGACGGCGAAGGACCTGCGCGGCCCAGCATGCGTTCGATTGCCCGCAGCCACCGCCGCATTTACCTGACCATCGGGATCGGCATCCTGCTGATCGGGGCCGTCCGCGCGTCGCGCAATGTGGTGATCCCGCTGTGGGGCGACAGCATCGGGCTGGATGCGGCGACGACGTCGGTGATTTTCGGCCTCTCCGGCGCGGTGGACATGCTGGTGTTCTACCCGGCCGGAAAGTTGATGGACCTCAAGGGCCGGCTGGCCGTGGCCATTCCGTTCCTGATTATCATGAGTGGAGCGCTGTTCCTGATCCCGTTCACCACCACCATGCTGGGCTTCCTGCTCGCGGCGCTGCTGATCGGGCTCGGCAACGGACTGGGCTCGGGGATTGTCATGACCCTCGGCGCGGACTATGCTCCGCCGGTGGGCCGGGCGCAGTTCCTCGGCTTCTGGCGCCTGCTCAGTGACACCGGCATCATGGGCGGGCCCGCGCTGCTCAGCCTCGTGACGGCCACGGTGTCCCTGTCCGCCGGGATCTGGGTGACCGCCGGGCTGGGGCTGTTGGGCGCGGCGGCCATGGCCTACTGGATCCCGCGCACCGGGCCGCTTGAGCCGGAGCCGGTTATTTCCGGCGGGACTGGAAGCTGAAGAGCCAAATCAGCAGGGCGCTGAGCAACATGCCGGCGCCGACGATTAAGCCCATCCCGGCCCAGAAGAACAGCGGCAGCCGCCCGTCGCCTGGCGTTGGTGCGGCGCCAATTTGCTGGATAAACCAGTAGAGCGCCGCGGCCAGGCCCAGCCCCAGGAACGCCAGCAGCCAGCACAGCCGCGGCCATACGGGCGAGGACGACCAGTGGCTGCCGTAGCCGTGGAAGAAGTTCCAGCCGTCGCCCGAACGCAGCACCAGCGGGCCGGCGACCAGGGCCCAGAACCCCGCCACCAGGAACGCCGCGACCACGTCGGCCGGACGGTGCCAGCCATTGATCAGCGTGGCCGCACCCGCGAGCACTGCATAGGCGCCGCCTGCTGCGGCGGCGAAGGGGCGCCAGCGGGGCGATACCACCAGGAAAATGGCCATCGCCGCGGCCGCCGCAATAGTGGTGTGGCCAGAGGGCAGGGAGTTGTGTTCCAGCGTGGGCACACCGCGATCGGGCCGGTCCAGGATGAGGTTCTTCAGGATCCAGGTGCTGGCGGCCGAGGCAGCAACCACGCCCACGGCGATCCCGGCCGCCCGCCAGCGGCGCCGGGCGAGCGCCACCACCAGGAGGACGACGGCGGCGAGCGCCACCGAGATATCCGGCAGCAGGTCCAGGAAGTCGAGGAAGACCCCGCGGCCCAACTGCCAGCCTACTTCGGCTTCGGCCCAGGCGGATTCGTCCGCGAACTGGCCCAAGGTGGTGCGGACAAAGGCGTAGTACGTGAAGGCAAACGCGGCTACGCAGAGGACGGCGCCGAGCCAGAACAGGATGGGACTTCTGCCCGCCCGTCGGCCGGCGGCGGGCCGGGCCATGCGCTTCTGCTGGTTAGTCATCGCCTTCAAGGGTCGCATAATTTGCTGGACGGATGCCGAAGGCCGCGCCCTCGTGCCCCCGGCGTAGAGTGGAATGGTGACGACTGAGCCCTTTAGGATGCCGACCCTGGACGAGCTGCTGGCCACGGCGCGGGTGGTGTCGCTGCCCATGAAAGTGAAATTCCGCGGGGTGCTTCGGCGCGAGGTGATGCTCTTCAACGGCCCTGCGGGCTGGGCTGAATTCTCTCCTTTTACCGAGTACGACGACGGCGAGGCCGCTTCGTGGCTGCGTGCGGCTTTGGAAGCGGGCTGGCAGGGTTTCCCCGAACCGGTTCGCACCAGCGTGCCCGTTAATGCCACCGTTCCCGCGGTTGCCCCGGAGGACGTACCGGCGGTGCTGGCGCGCTATGACGGACCGAAGACGGTCAAGATCAAGGTCGCCGAGCGGGGCCAGAGCCTCGAGGATGATGTTGCCCGGGTGGCGGCGGTATCGGCGGCCGCACCGGGTTCGGCCCTGCGGGTGGATGCCAACGGTGGCTGGGACGTTCCCACCGCCGTCGAAGCCTTGACCCTTCTGGCCGAGTATGGGCTCGAATATGCCGAGCAGCCCGCCCCGGACATCGATGGCCTGCGGCAGGTGCGCCTTGAGCTCCGGCGGCGCGGCATTGGCACCCTGATTGCTGCGGACGAGAGTGTGCGTAAGGAAAGCGACCCGCTCCTGGTGGCCCGGGAAGAGGCGGCGGACCTGATCGTGGTCAAGGCACAACCGCTGGGCGGGGTGCGCCGGGCGCTGGATATCGTCGCGCAGGCCGGCCTGCCCGCCGTCGTCAGTTCCGCCTTGGACTCCTCCGTGGGGATCAGCGCCGGCGTCGCGCTGGCCGCGGCGCTGCCCGAACTGCCCTACGCCTGCGGCCTGGCCACGGTCTCGCTGATGGACGGCGACGTGACGGACCGGCCCCTGGTGCCGGCCGGCGGCGAATTGCCAGTGCGCCAGGTGGACGTGGACGAGGATCTGCTGGAACGGTACGCGGCACCGGCCGAGCGGCAGCAGTGGTGGACCGATCGGCTCGAACGCACCTATAGGACCCTGGCCGAGGTGGCAGCCGCGAGGTAGCGGGATCGAGTGGGGTGGCCGGACGGGAGATGACGGTTGATGTGCCAGGAAAGGGCCGGACGGCGAAGGCCGGGCTCGACCGCGGAGGGTTCGCCCCGCCGTCGTTGTTTGTTTGTTTTGCGTTTACTTAGCCTCGGCCTGTTGGTCGGATTGCGCTGAAATGGTGAAAGCCGTTCGCAACCGTTCGATGTGGAAGGCCTCTGAAGTGTCTGATCTGAAAAAACGCCTGCTGCCGATGCTGGGACATACCTCCGGCAAGCGCAGCGCCATGACCTGTGCGCTCAAGTGCGACAATGCCTGCGCCAAGGGCGTGTGCAATACCTCGGACAACAACTACTTCCGCGACATCGTCTCTGCCGAATTCTCCCGGCGGAACATGCTCGGCGTCAGCGGTGCCGGCATGGTGGCGCTGATGTTCGGCGGGGGAGCGGCAGCGGCCAGCGGCTCCGCGGCCGGCCTGGCGCCCGCGGCCAAGAAGGGTTTCGGCTCCGGCAACGCGAGCAAGCTGAAGTTCGCGGGCATCGACGGCGTGGCGAACACGGTGGATGACGTGGTTGTGCCCAAGGGCTACAACTGGGAGCCGGTCATCCGCTGGGGCGATCCGCTGTTCCACGATTCGGCCGAGTTCGACCCGGAGAACCAGACGCCGGAGTCGCAGGCGGGCCAGTTCGGCTACAACTGCGACTACCTGGACATCATCGAGATCCAGGGCAGCAACGGCAAGCGCGGCGTGCTGTTCTCGAACCACGAATACACCAACGAGAACATCATGTTCCCGCCGGACATGGATATCAGCCAGGTCCGCAAGACCGCCATGGCCGCGCACGGTCTGTCCGTGGTCGAGGTGGAGCGCAAGGGCAAGGGCCAGCCGTGGAAGTACGTCCGCGGGGCGAAGCTGAACCGCCGCTTCCTGATGGACACCGAGTACGAGCTGACCGGCCCTGCCGCGGGCTCGGACCTGCTCAAGACCAAGGCGGATGCGAGCGGACGCGTGGTGCTGGGCACGCAGAACAACTGCGCCGGCGGCACCACACCCTGGGGCACCATCCTCTCCGGCGAAGAGAACTTCAACCAGTACTTCAAGGTCTCGGCGCCGACGGATGAACAGCGCCGCTACGGTCTCACGAACACCAATCCGTCACGCGGCTGGCACGTCGAGGAACCCCGCTTCGACACGGACACCCCTGACGGCAAGAACGAGGACAATCGTTTCGGCTGGATCGTGGAAGTGGATCCGTTCGATCCGACGTCCACGCCGCGCAAACACACCGCGCTGGGCCGCTTCAAGCACGAGGGCGCCAACGTCACCATCGCCAAGTCCGGCCACGCGGTGTCCTACTCGGGCGATGACGAGCGCTTCGACTACCTCTACAAGTTCGTTTCCAAGGACACGTACCGCGAGGGCGACAAGAAGCACAACATGTCGCTGCTGACGGAGGGCGACCTGTACGTGGCCAGCTTCTCCGGCAACTCCCCGGCGAACCAGATTGACGGTTCCGGCGTGCTGCCCAGCGACGGTGCGTTCGACGGCGTGGGCCACTGGATCCAGCTGACCCGCAACAACGAGTCGCTGGTGCCGGACATGGAGGTCGACCAGGTCCTGGTCTACACCAGGCTTGCCGCGGACAAGATGGGCGCCACCAAGATGGACCGCCCGGAGGACGTGGAGATCAACCCGGTCAACGGCAAGATCTACGTGGCCTGCACCAACAACATCAACCGCACCGCCGCCCAGGCCGACGAGCCGAACCCGCGGGCCAACAACCGCCACGGGCACATCGTCGAGATGACCGAGACCGGGGACCAGACCTCCACCCAGTTTGCGTGGAAGCTGCTGCTGGTCGCCGGTGACCCCGAGATGGACGAGAGCGTGTACTTCAACGGCTACCCGGCCGACCAGGTCCAGCCGCTCTCCTGCCCGGACAACCTGGCGTTCGACTCGGCCGGCAACCTGTGGATCTCCACCGACGGCCAGCCCGGCACCATCCAGCGCAATGACGCCCTGTACCGCGTCACGATGGAAGGCCCCGAGATGGGCAAGGTGGAGCAGTTCATGGCGGTTCCGATCGATGCCGAAACCTGCGGCCCGGTCATCCATGATGAGGACGGCCTGGTCTTCGTGGCGGTCCAGCATCCGGGCGAGGACGGTTCCTGGGACAAGCAGCGCTCGCTGTTCCCGGATTACCTGCCGGCCGGCACGCCGTCGGGCAAGGGCGGTCTGCCCCGCCCGGCCGTGATCCAGATGTTCAAGGGCAAGAACGGCTTCGTCGGCCGCTAGCAGCTAGTGCCTACGGCCGCGTCCACCTTGGTGGGCGCGGCCGTCTGCCTAGGATGGACAGGTGACCGTTGAACTGAAATCCCTCGATGCCGCCCGCTCCGCTGTCAGCGCCCTGCTGGACGGCGGGGTGCGAGATGTGGTGATTTCGCCGGGTTCGCGCAGCGCTCCGCTGGCTTACGCGCTCGCCGAGTCCGAGGCCCGCGGGGAGCTGCGGCTGCACGTGCGGATTGATGAGCGGGCCGCGGCCTTCACCGCGCTGGGCCTCTCGCTGGGATCCTTGCGCCCGGTGCCGGTGGTGACGACGTCGGGCACCGCCGTCGGGGAACTCCTGCCGGCCGTCATGGAAGCTAACCACGCCGGCGTCGAGCTGGTGGTGCTCACGGCGGACCGGCCGGAGGAGCTGCGCGGCACGGGTGCCAACCAGACCACCAGCCAGCCGGGCATTTTCGGCCGCCACGTCCGCTACGCAGTGGACGTGGCCGCGGGCGAGGATCCTGCCGAGGCCATCAACGCCGGTTTGCTGGCGGGCAAGGGCATCCCGGTCGCTCCGGTGGAGACGGTGCAGGCCACGCACACCTTGACCGCCACGCCGTCGCAGGGACACCAAGGCCAGCATGGCGCGGATCATCATCAGGGCGCCGTGGGCCCGGTGCACATCAACTTGGCGTTCCGCGATCCGCTGGTGCCGGCAATGAACGACGGCGGGGCCCCGGGTTCGCGGGCGGGCGCACCTGCCGCAGGGGTACAGCAAGGGCAGGAGCATCAGGAGGCGCCGGAGCTTCGGCAGCCACCGGCCGCGCTGCCGGAGCCAGCAGTCCTGGGGACGGAGTCCGCCAAGGCCGCGCCCGCCGCCGTAGCGGCACCGACGGCGGAATCGGCGGAGGAGCGGCGGACCGTAGTGATTGCAGGCCACGGTGCCGGCGCCCAGGCGGAGGCTTTCGCCCGAGCGCACCGGCTGCCGCTGCTGGCCGAGCCGTCGTCGAATGCGCGGTTCGGTCCCAACGCCATCGCGGCGTACCGGCTGCTGCTGGGGCATCTGGGTAGGGACATCGAGCGAGCCGTCGTCTTCGGCCGGCCGACGCTCTCCCGGCCGGTTGCCGCCCTGCTGGCCATGTCGGACGTCCAAACGGCACTGTTCATGCCCGAACCCGTGGCCTGGTTCGAACCCGGTCGGCGCCGGGAACGGATCATCGGCGAACCGGCGGAACTCTCCACCTTCTCCGGGACCGGCCCGGCCGGGTGGCTGGAGCGCTGGCAGGACGCCGCTGCCGCAGCCATGCCGGCCATCGGAAAACTGCTGGACCAGGCACCGGGCCTCACCGGACTGCATGTGGGCCGGGCGGTCTGGGCCGCTGCCCAGGGCCGGCTGGTGCTCGGTTCCTCCAACCCGATCCGCGATGTTGATCTCATGGGCACTCCGGCGGCGGTGCCAGCGGCGTTCGTCCACGCCAACCGCGGTTTGGCCGGCATCGACGGAACCATTTCGACGGCCTCGGGTATCGCTCTGGGTGCGGGCCGGCCGACCACCGTCCTGCTGGGGGACCTGACCTTCCTGCACGATGCCACCGGCCTGTTCCTCGGCAACGGCGAAGCGGAACCGGACCTGCGGATCGTCGTCGTCAACGATGCCGGCGGCGGCATCTTCTCGCTGCTCGAACACGGCGAGGTGGGCGGACGCGCTGACTACAGCGCCGCCGTCGAACGCCTCTTCGGCACCCCGCACCAAGTGGATCTCTCCGCCATCGCCGCAGCCTACGGAGTGGGCTACCGGCTGGTGGAGGATGAAGCCGGGCTGGGGGACGCGCTACGGGAGCCGGTGGCAGGCCGGAGCATCCTTGAGGTCCGCACGGACCGGGCAGCGCTGCGGCAACTGCATGCCGGAATATCGGAGACGGTGGGAGCAGCGCTGCGTGCCCGGCTGCCCGAGCGGCCCCGGACACTGCCTCAGGTAACTCCCAGCTGACATCGGGCGGGGAGCGCGGACCAGTCATAACCGAAGCGTAGGGTTCCCGGCTAGAAAGGAACCCATGACGAACCAGATGCCCCACCCTGACCACGACCGCGGACTCGAATTCGACCTGAACGTGCTGAGCCGCCGGCGCACGCTCGGCTTGTTCTTCAGCGCCGGCACGATGGCGGCCTTGGCCGCCTGCACTCCCTCAGGCACCACCAACGGCTCAACAACGCCGGCGGCCACGTCACCTCCCGCGGCAGGTTCGGCCTCCGCAACGGCATCCGCTTCCGGCGCCGCTACGCCGTCGTCCACGGTGACCCGTGCCATCGCTGAGTGCGGGGCGGAGATGCCGGATGAAACCGCCGGTCCCTTCCCCGGCGACGGCTCCAACGGCCCGAATGTGCTGGAGGCATCAGGCGTGGTCCGGAGCGATATCACGTCCAGCTTCAACGGTTCGACAACGAGGGCGGAGGGCGTGCCGCTGAAGTTCACGCTGACCCTGCTGGACAACGCCAACGGCTGCAAGGCGCTCGCCGGGGCCGCGGTCTATGTCTGGCACTGCGACCGGGACGGCAGATACTCGATCTACGATTCCGGCCTGCAAGGCGAGAACTTCCTGCGCGGTGTGCAGGAAGCCGACGCCAACGGGCAGGTGACGTTTACGACCGTCTTTCCCGGTGCCTACAACGGACGCTGGCCGCACATCCACTTCGAAGTTTTCGAGTCTATGTCCAACGCCACGAGTGCCGGGCGGATCCTGAAGGTTTCGCAGATCGCCCTGACCGAGGCCGCCTGTACAGACGCCTACGCCGCTCCCGGGTACGAGGTCAGCCGGCGGAACTTCCCCAATACGCCGCTGGCCAGGGACAACGTCTTCGGCGACGACGGCGGGATCTACCAGCTGGCCACGATGTCCGGCTCCGCGGCCGATGGCTACACCGCCTCGCTGAACGTCACCATCTGAATCTGAGCTGCCGGTCAAGGCCGGCAGCTCAGAAAACGGATGCTGGGCGAGGGGTCAGAGCACCTTCGAGAGGAAGGCCTTGGTGCGCTCGTGCTGTGGATTTCCCAGTACGTCCTCGGGCTTGCCCTGCTCCACAACAACTCCGCCGTCCATAAAGACCACGCGGTCGCCCACTTCGCGGGCGAAGCCCATCTCATGGGTCACCACCATCATGGTCATGCCCTCGTCGGCGAGCTGGCGCATGACTTCCAGCACGTCGCCCACAAGCTCCGGATCCAGTGCGCTGGTTGGCTCGTCGAAGAGCATCATGTCCGGGTTCATGGACAGGGCCCGGGCGATCGCCACGCGCTGCTGCTGGCCGCCGGACAGCTGGGTCGGATAGGCGTTCTCCCGGTTGTCCAGCCCGACCTTGGCAAGGTTGCGCCGGGCGGTTTCGACGGCCTCGGACTTGCCGCGCTTCTTGGCCCGTTGCTGGGCCAGGGTGAGGTTGCGCAGCACGCTCAGGTGCGGGAAAAGGTTGAACTGCTGGAACACCATGCCGATCCGTGTACGGATCTTGTCCAGGTCCGTTTCCTCGTCGGTGATGTCCACGCCTTCCACCAGGATGGTTCCCTTGGTGGGTTCTTCCAGCCGGTTCACGCACCGCAGCAGGGTGGACTTGCCCGAGCCGGACGGCCCGATGACGCACACCACTTCGCCCTGGTCGACGTGGAAGTCGATGCCTTTGAGGACTTCGTTGTCCCCGAAGCTCTTGTACAGGCCTCGGACCTCGATTGCGGGACGGTCCTTTCGCAGGGAACTCTCCGTCGCCATGGCTTACCGGCCTCTCTTGTTGTGTCGTTCAAGCTTGGCAACCAGCTGGGTGAGCGGGAGCGTGATGATCAGGTACATCAGCGCCGCCACCATCAGCGGTGTTGCATTCGCCTGCTGCGAGACGGCGTCGCGGGCGAAGGTGGTCAGTTCCCGTTCACTCAGCGCCATGCCGGCAATGAACAGCAGCGAGGTGTCCTTGATCAGGATGACCAGTTCGTTGGTCAGCGGCGGGGTGATGATGCGGAAGGCCTGCGGCAGGACAACGGACACCATGGTCCAGCTCGGATTCATGCCCAGGGAGCGGGCTGCCTCGCGCTGGCCCGGGGGTACGGCCTCGATGCCCGCGCGGATGGTCTCGGCGATGTACGCGGCGGAGACCACAATCAAAGCGATCAGGCCGGCACCGGCACTGCCGCCCGGCGGCCGCCAGTCGAAGGCGATCGGCACGGCGAACGCGAAACCGAAGATCACCAGCAGTGCCGGCAAACCACGGAAGATTTCGATGTAAGCGGTGGCCACCCAGCGATAGGGCCCCACCGGGGAGAGCTTCATGAGCGCCAGCAGCAGGCCGAAGATCAGGCCTCCGACGAAGGCGATTGCGGTGTAGACAATCGTGTTCTTCGCAGCGATCAGGATGACTTCGGGGAAGGCTGCGGCAGCAACCTCGGGGTTGAAGAAGTTGGTTTGGATTGCTTCCCAGTCGGCGACGAATACGACGGCGGCGACGGCAAGGATGAAGATGGCGTAGAGCACGCCGCGGAACAGGCGCCTACGGGTAGACGGTTTCACATTCAGGCCTTCCAGAGGTCTTCAGGACAAGCTTCGCCCCGGACGGCTGATCCGGGGCGAAGCTGTAAGGGCATTACTGGGTGAAGTACTTGTCGTAGATCTCCTGGTACTTGCCGCTGTCCCGCAGCTCGGCCAGTTCGGCGTTCACTGCCTCCAGCAGAGCTTCGCTGCCCTCTTCCTTCACAGCGAAACCGTAGGACTCATCCGTCGGGTATTCTTCGACGATCTCGTACTTGCCGCCCTCCAGATGGCCGAGGTTGACCGGGAGGTCCTGCAGCACGGCGTCAACGCCGCCAGACTGGAGCGCCGGGAACAGCTCGGCATCCGACGGGTAGGCTCGGACCTCGGTGTCTGCCGGGACGTTCTCGCGGGTGTACGCCTCGCCGGTGGTGCCCTGCTGCACGCCCACGGACTTGCCTGCCAGATCCCCGATGGCCTTGATATCGGAATCGGCCGGAACCAGCAGCGACTGCAACGAGTCGTAGTACGGCTCGGAGAAGTCGAGGTTCTCTTCGCGCTCCTCGGTGATGGTCATCGCGCTGGCGCCGATGTCGCACTGTCCCGAGGCGAGGACCACGCCGGACTGCAGGGCGTCGAAGCCGACATCCTGAATCTGTGTCTCCAGGCCCATGCCCGTAGCGATCTCGCGGATCAGGTCCATGTCGTACCCGGTGTATTCGCCGTTTTCCTCGAACTCGAACGGCGGGTACGGAATGTCGGAACAGACCGTGAGCGTGCCTGGGGTCACCAGGCCCAACTCGTTGCCGTCAGCTGCCGGGGAGCCGCCGTCCGTAGACGAGCCCCCACCGCATGCGGTGAGGGCCAGGGTACCCGTGGCAAGGACGGAGAATACCTTGACCACCGTGGATGCGTTTGTGCGCATGGCTTTCCTACCTGTTCTTTGATGAAAAATCCGGCTTAAGTCTAGCCGTAACATTCGGTAACGGGTGATATGCCTCACAGGCTATATTGATTGCTTATTAGTCAACAAGCGAGACCCGCCCAACTGTACAAATTGTTATGCGCCGCGACCAGCAAGAGTGCTTCGGCCACGGCTAGCGGCGCAGGCCCAAGGCTTCAATCATGGGCCTGAACTTCGCCCAGGTTTCCGCCAGTTCCGCTTCCGGTGTCGAAGCGTCCACGATCCCGCAGCCGGCGTAGAGGCGCACGCGGGTGGGGCTTTCCACCACGGCACCGCGCAGGGCAATACCCCATTCGCCGTTGCCGGCTCCGTCGGTCCAGCCCACCGGACCGGCGTAAGGGCCGCGGTCCATCTGCTCGAGCTCGCGGATCAGCGCGCCGGCCACCTCGGTGGGCGTACCGCAGACCGCCGCGGTGGGGTGGACGGCTTCGGCCAGTTCCAACGACGACGGCGCGTGGCCGCCATTGGTGGACAGCTCCGCCGACACGTCGGAGGCCAGATGCCACACGTTGGGCAATTCGAGCACAAAGGGTTCGCTGTGTGAGGTCATCTCGGAGGTGTACGGCTCCAGTTTGCGCGTCAACGAGTCGATGGCGATCTCGTGCTCGTGCTGCTGCTTCTCGGAGCCGGCGAGCACCCGTTCGGCGTAGGCAGCGTCGGACTCGCCGTCGATCTTGTGGGTGTTGGCACGGTCCAGCGTCCCGGCCAGGACCCGGGCGCGCGCCACGTTGTTCTCGACCTTGATCAGCATCTCCGGTGTGGAGCCGATGAGGCCGTCCACGCCGTAGGTCCAGCAGTCCTGGTAGCGGATCGCCAGCTCGCGCAGCACCTGGGCGGTGGCGATGGGGGAGGAGAGCTCGGCGATCACGTCGCGGGCGAGCACCAGCTTGCTCAGGCCGCCGCCGGAGATCTTCTCCACGCCGGCCGCGACCGCGGCTTTGAAGGCACTTTCGGAAACCTGCCCCGGGTGCAGCCGGTCGGCGGTTTCGGCGCCACGCTCGGCGGAAATTTCGTCCAGCCAGCCGGCCAGTGCGGCTTCGGCCGTCTCGGCGGTGAGGTCGGCGCCGTCGTCGTCGGTTATATAGGTGAGCCAGCAGCCTTGTTCGCCGAGGCCGACAACAACCTGCGGAACAATCAGCCGTGAGGCGTGGCCGGAGGTTTTGGAGAAGGCGAACGAGCCGAAAGCCACCAGGCCGGTGCCGGGCAGGCCCACCGGGTTGTCCACCTGGGCGTCCTGTTGCAGCTCCCGCCACCAGCGGGCCGCGGTCTGGAACCGTCCGGGACCGGCATCGGTGAACCGGGCGACCTCGCCGAAACCGACCAGGCCGCCGCCGCGGCGGACCCAGCAGAGCACGTCGTCGCGGACCAGATAGTCCATTATTCCGGTCGGTGAAGAGTGCTCACCGAGGTCAACGGTGACGGCGCGCAGGGAGGTCATAATGACTTCAAGGTTACCCCGCCGGCGGCGCGCCAAAGCACCGGTGCAAGCTGGCCCACACCCGCCGTCGCGCGGCCACGCCGGCCGCTCCCGCGCCGGGTCTTGGGGCGCGGCAAACCGGCGCGGCAAACTTTGAGACAATGAACGGGTGAACCGTGCATCCCTGGACAAGCGCCCTGATGAAGTAGCAGCCATGTTTGATGACGTCGCCCCAAAGTACGACGTCGTCAATGACGTTCTGTCCATGGGGCAGACCCGCCGGTGGCGCCGGATTGTGGTGGACGCCGTCGGCGCCAAGCGGGGCCAGCGCGTCCTGGATCTGGCCGCCGGAACCGGCACCTCCAGCGAGCCTTATGCCGATGCGGGCATCCACGTGGTGGCCTGCGACTTCTCGCTGGGCATGCTGCAGGTGGGCAAGCGCCGCCGCCCGGACATCGACTTCGTCGCCGGGGACGCCACGAGCCTGCCGTTCGCCGACAACTCCTTCGACGCCGTGACTATCTCCTTCGGCCTGCGCAACGTGAATGAACCGCGCAAGGCGCTGCGGGAAATGCTGCGCGTGACCAAACCCGGCGGCCGGCTGGTCATCGCCGAGTTCTCCTCGCCGACCCTGCCGGTCTGGCGCACCATGTACACCGAATACCTGATGCGGATGCTGCCGGCCATCGCCAGCAAGATCTCGTCCAATCCGGACTCCTATATCTACCTGGCCGAATCCATCCGCGCCTGGCCCAACCAGAACGAGCTGGCCCAGTGGATCGCCGAGGAAGGCTGGCAGGACGTGGCCTACCGCAACCTCACCGGCGGCATCGTCGCCGTCCACCGCGCCCGCAAGCCGGGCCGGACGGAAGCTGCCAACGCCGACGCCCAGACTGCGCTCCGCCGCCGGGGCACGAGGGCTGCGCTGTAACCGTGTCCGTTCTGATTGTCGGGGCCGGACCTGCCGGCTCAACCGCTGCCTACTATCTGGCCAAAGCGGGTATTGAAGTTACCGTGCTGGAAAAGACGTCGTTTCCGCGCGAGAAGGTGTGCGGCGACGGCCTGACCCCGCGCGCGGTCCGCGAGGTCCAGCTGCTGGGCCTGCCGCACGAGGAATCGGCTGGCTGGCGGCGCAACAAGGGCCTGCGCCTGATCGCCGGCGGGCGGCGGCTGGAACTTGCCTGGCCGGAGCTCTCGGACTTCCCGGACTACGGTTTGATCCGCACCCGGCTGGGCTTTGACGAGGAACTGGCCCGCCATGCCGAGGCGGCCGGTGCCAAGGTGCTGGAACGCCATTCCGTTTCCACCGCGCTGAGGAACGACGCCGGCCGGGTCACCGGGGTGCGCGCCAACATCCTGGACGAGCACGGCCGGAAAACGGGGCAGACGCAGGACTTCAGCGCCGACGTCGTGCTGGCGGCGGACGGCAATTCAACCCGCACGGCCCTGAGCCTCGGCATTGAAAAACGCGACGACCGGCCGCTGGGCGTGGCCGTGCGGACGTACTTCACCAGCCCCCGGCACGACGATGACTGGATGGAGGGCTGGCTGGAGCTGCCCGATGCCCAGGGCAATCCGCTGCCCGGCTACGGCTGGGTCTTCGGCGTCGGGGACGGCACGTCGAATGTGGGCCTGGGCATCCTGAACTCGTCGCGCTCCTTCGGCAAGCTGGATTACAAGCAGGTGCTGCGGGACTGGACCGCTGCCATGCCCGCCGAGTGGGGCTACAGCCCGGAGAACCAGGTGGGCGAGATCCGCGGCGCGGCCCTGCCGATGGGCTTCAACCGGACTCCGCACTACTCTCCAGGGCTGCTGCTGCTCGGCGACGCCGGCGGGATGGTCAGCCCGTTCAACGGCGAGGGCATTTCCTACGCGATGGAATCGGCCCGCTACGCCGCGGACCTGATCATTGACACCTTCGGCCGGCTGGAAGGCTCGCATGGCCAGATCCTCAGCCAGGCCGGCTTCGACTCCTCGCTGGCGCGTTACGCCGGCATTATCCAGGGCCACTGGGGAAGCCACTTCACGCTGGGCCGCGTTTTTGCCGGCCTGATCGGAAAACCTGCCATCATGAAGCTGGCACTGCGGACCGGAATGCCGGTGCCGGTGCTGATGCGCTTTGTGGTGCGGATGCTCGCCAACCTGACGGACCAGGGCGGCAAGGGTTTTGAGGATAGAGTTATTCATCTGTTGGAGAAGCTCACGCCGCCGGCGTCCAACCAAGGCCTTTCCACGCACAGCCGCACACCATCTGCCCCGACGATTAGTTAGTGTTATACAGTGACTGACGCAAAACCGAGCTGGACTCCTGCAGGCGCCGGCGTGCCGGACTCCCTGGAGCTGGACACGGCCACCGCCGCCCTCGCCACCAGCCTGAACCTGCCGGCGGGCTTCGCCCCGGTGGCCCAGGATCCTGCTCTCGGGCCCGCCGTTTCGACGGCCCTGGCCCGAGTGGAGAAGCGGCTGCGTGCCGCCATCGCGCACTCGGATCCGCTGGCGGACACCACGAGCCGGCATCTCGTCGAGGCCGGCGGCAAACGCATCCGCCCGCTGCTGACCATCCTGGCGTCCCAGCTGGGGGAGGGCCCCGTGCCCGAGGTGCTGCAGGCCGCCGTCGTTGTTGAGCTGACCCACCTCGCCACCCTGTATCACGACGACGTGATGGACTCCGCCCCGTACCGCCGCGGCGCGCCCACGGCCCATGAGGTCTGGGGCAACCAGGTGGCGATCCTCGCCGGCGACCTGATCTTTGCCCGCGCCTCCATCCTGGTCTCGGAGCTCGGCCCGGAAGCCGTCAAGATCCAGGCCCGCACGTTCGAACGGCTGGTGCTGGGCCAGCTGCACGAAACCGTGGGACCGCGCGAAGACGAAGATCCCGTGGAGCATTACCTTTCGGTGATCGCGGACAAGACCGGCTCGCTGATCGCGACCTCGGGCCAGCTGGGCGCGATGTTCGCCAACGCCGGTTCCGATGTGGTGGACATGATGCTGGAATACGGCGAAAAGGTCGGCGTGGCCTTCCAGCTCGCGGACGACGTCATCGATGTCACCGGGCTGAAGGTCAAGTCCGGCAAGTCGCCCGGGACTGATCTGCGCGAGGGCGTGCCCACGCTGCCGGTCCTGCTGCTGCGCCAGGCCGCCGCGGCCGGCGACAGCTCGGCGGCCTCCGTCCTCAAGCTGGTGGACGCGGACCTGACCTCGGACGAGGCCCTGGCCCGCGCCGTCGAAGCGCTGCGCGAACACCCGGTGACGGCGGAAGCCTGGACCGTGGCGCGCAAGTGGGCCGACGACGCCAAATCGGCCCTGGAACGGCTGCCGGAAAGCACCGTCAAGCTGGCCCTGACCGCGTTCGCCGAGGCGGTTGTCGACCGCGACGTCTGATCCGGCACGCCTTGGCCAATGCGGGACTTCCCCTAGTGGCCGGAGCGCAACTGCAGTAGGTTCGCATAATAAGGCAACCTCTGTGGAAAGGACGGCTTCCGTGGCTGAAAAACCAGGCAACCAGACTCCGGACACCCCGGACGTCAGCGAGACCGAACTCCGCAATATCAAGGTGGACGACCTGCGCGACGCGGCCAAAGAGGCCGGGGTCAGCGGCGTCCACGACATGAAAAAGGAAGACCTGGTCGACGCTTTGGCAGCGGCGAAGAACGACGGCGGCAGGCCGGCTTCCGGCGGCGATGGTGACGGCGAGCGCGGGGACAGCGGGGATGCGGGTGCCGGTCCCGACGGTGGCAAGGTCCGCACCGGCCCGGACAGCTCGGACTCGCTGAAGTATTCGCAGGAAGTGACGTCCCCGGAAGACGAACCGGAGCGGGAAGGCCGCAGCCTGGTCACCACGCACCACGAGGTGATCAAGCAATGGGCCGAGGAACGCAACGCCACCCCAGCCACCGTCAGCGGCACCGAGCACGATGACCACCTGGGCGTCCTGCGGTTCGACTTCGGCGGGGAAAGCCAGGACCTGCAGCACGTGAGCTGGGACGAATGGTTCAAGACCTTCGACGAGCGCCGGCTGAACTTCATCTACCAGGAACAGCGCACCGACGGCACCGACTCCAATTTCTTCCGGCTGGAGAACCCTAACCGCGAAGACGCCTGAGGCGCTCCGTCGCAGGCCGTGAACAAGCCCCGACTCCGGCTCACACTGGCGGTCAGCGCTGCGCCATGACCGCCCGGAGTTCGGCCGCTTTGCGCGCCCGGATGGCGGGATCCACGATGGGGCGCTGCGGCGTGAAGTACAGTCCGTCGTCGTGCCAGCGGGGCAGCACATGCTGGTGGTAGTGCCAGACGTGCTGGCTCCCGGCGGGCTCGTTGTGCTGCCGGGTGGTAATACCGTCCGGCTGCCAGGCCTTCTTCATGGCGACGGCGACGTCCCGGCTTAGCGACGCGATCTCTGCCAGGACGTCGTCCGGCATGTCGTAGAGCAACTCAAAGTGTTCCTTCGGCCCCACCAGCACGTGCCCGGGTTCGGGTTCAAAGCCGTGCGAAGCAATCCAAGCCATGGCCAGGTCCGTGGAGGCCACCAGATCCTCCGGGCGGCAAAGGTTCTTCTGGAACCGGAACTCGCCGGAGGCAAAGTCGCAGAAGGGGCACTGGTAATTTTCGGGAGCGTGGCTCGGCCAGATCATGGGTCAGTCTTGCAGGTCGTCGTCGTTCTCATCGTCATTGAAGACCCAGTCGAACATGTCGAAGACGAACTCGCTGAAGGTGGATTCCTCGCTCTGCCAGCGCTGCTTGCCGGTGTTGGTACGGATCCAGACGATCGGGTCGGGAACGGCAAGGTGCTCGGTCCGGAAGCCCCAGTTGGCTTCCTCATCCATCTCGTCCAGGAAGAGCAGGAAGCCGTCCTCGATTTCCAGCTCGTCCGGATCCCAGAAGAAATCGTGGGCTTCCATCAGGTCCTCGCAGCCGCCCAGCGCGTGGTAGAACTCCACCAGGGCCTGCGGAACCTGGAACTTGTGTTCGCCGAGGAGGCCTTCGAGTTCGTCGTAGGAGATGCCGTCTTCTTCGCTCCACTTCCGGCCCAGGTACTTGGGGACGAGGGCACGGAACTTGTCCACGAACATTTCGGGCATGGGGGCTCCTTGACTGGTGGGGTGGGTCGCTCACCATCCTACCCGCGGGTGCCCGTTGGCCAGCCCTGTTACCCCTGTGGCCTCAGCTTCGGCGGCGCTGTGTCAGCCCGGGGTAGTCAACCACGATGCCGTCCGCGTCCACCGTGACTTCGGCGCTGAAGTTGCCCGAATCGAAACCGACCAGCGCGGTGCCGGTGACGTCGTCGTACGCCTTGATTCCGGTGTAGCGCTGCAGGGCGGGAACCACCTCCAGGCTGGGCATCCGCACGAACGCGACGGCGAGGTCCGCGGAGACCTGCTCGTCATGGACCAGGCCCAGGCGAAGGATCGGCATGGTGTTGGTGACCGGGCACAGCCCCAGGTCGCAGTCCACCGCCCCGACCAGCGCGGACGGATCCGCCAGCCCCGGCTCGGGCAGGTCCACGGTGCCCCAGGCGCGCGCGTCCGCGCTCCACTCGCCGCTGGTCGCGCGCAGCAATTCCAGGTGGCGGCTCCAGCCCTGGCCGTGCACCGTGACCATCAGGCGCTCGGTGAACCAGTTCTGCGTGGTGGTCAGCGACCAGCTGGCGGCGTATTCGGAGGTGCGGAAAGCGCCGTGGGCGGTCAGCCGTTCGGGCTCGAGGTTGATCGTGGCCGATTCCGCCCGGCTCGGGTCGTCCTCACCCAGCCAGCTGTGCGTCCGGCTTTCATGCGTTTCGTGTGCCATGGCCCAAGCCTTGTGCCTGTACTCGGATATGGCAAGACCACGGCGAAACTACCGCTATTGTATTGGCTCATGCCACCTGTCCTGATTGCCTGCGCGCACGGAACGTCCAATCCGGCAGGCCGCCGTGCCATCGATGCCCTCCGCCACGAGGTGGCCCGGTTGCGGCCGGGGACCGAGGTGCTCGAGGCCTATGTGGATGTGCAGGAGCCGGCGCTGCCCGACGTCGTGGCCGCCTTGCCGGCCGGCCGCCCCGTCGTCGTTGTTCCGCTGTTGCTCTCCGCGGGCTACCACACGAGCGTGGACATCCGGCAGACGGTGGCGAGCCGCCCGGCTACCTGCGCGGCGGAACCGCTGGGGCCCGATGAGCGGCTGGCCGCACTGCTGCAGGAACGCCTGGCGGAGTCGGGGGCAGCCAACGACGACGCCGTGGTGCTGGCCGCGGCCGGGTCCAGCCTGACGGCGGCAGCGGGAGCCGTGGCGGAACTGGCCGGCATGCTGCGTAAGCTGCGGTCCGGTCCGGTGACCGCCGGCTTCGGTGCCTCGGCAAAGCCGTCCGTTGCCGAGGCCGTGGCAGCTGCCCGGCAGGAATCGGCTACAGCGGGATCCGCCGGAGTGGGGTCTGCGCGGGTGGCGGTGGCATCCTACCTGCTGGCGCCGGGGTTCTTCCATGACAAACTTGCCGACGCCGGTGCGGACATCGTCACCGGACCGCTGCTGCCGCACCCGGTCCTGGCCCAGCTGGTGCTGGACCGTTACGACGCTGCCGTGGCAGCGAACTTCACCCGGGACTCTTTCATTACGGGAAGCGCGTAATAAGTCGTCGGAAGACGGGCAATATTTCCGCACAATACGTCGCGCAACAGGCCGTGACCGGATGTTTCGGGAGCATTGTCGCCGGTCCGGCGGGCTCCGTACGCTCGTCCACTATGAGCGCACCAGCAGCATCCGCAGAGACCAGAACCGGCAGGCCGTCCCGTCCGCCCACGAAGCCGCACGGCCAGTGGAAGGTCGACGGAACCGAGCCGCTGAACGGCAACGAGGAATGGAAGCAGCAGGACGGCGGGCTCAATGTCCGCCAGCGGATCGAGCAGATCTACGCCAAGGGCGGCTTCGACTCCATCGAGGCCACGGACCTGCACGGCCGCTTCCGATGGTGGGGCCTGTATACCCAGCGCCGGCCGGGGATCGACGGCGGCAAGACCGCCACGCTGGAACCGCACGAACTCGAAGACAAGTACTTCATGCTCCGCGTGCGCATCGACGGCGGTGTGCTGAGTACCGACCAGCTGCGGGTGATCGGCGGGATCTCCACGGAGTTCGCGCGGGACACTGCGGACCTGACGGACCGGCAGAACATCCAGCTGCACTGGATCCGGGTGGAGGACGTACCCGAAATCTGGAACCGGCTGGAGGCGGCCGGACTCTCCACCACCGAAGCCTGCGGCGACGTGCCGCGCGTCATCCTCGGTTCCCCCGTGGCGGGCATCGCGGCGGACGAGATCATCGATCCGACGCCGGCCATCCGGGAAATCGCCGAGCGCTACATCGGCGACGAGTCATTCGCCAACCTGCCGCGCAAATACAAGACCGCCATCACCGGGCATCCGAGCCAGGACGTGGTCCACGAAATCAACGACTTCGCACTGGTGGGCGTGGTGCACCCCGAGTTCGGTCCCGGTTACGACCTCTGGGTGGGCGGCGGGCTGTCCACCAATCCGCGGTTGGCCGAACGGCTGGGCGTCTTCGTCCCGCCGGAGCGCACGGCCGAAGTATGGGTAGGCGTCACCAGCATCTTCCGTGACTACGGCTACCGGCGGCTGCGCAACAAGGCCCGGCTGAAATACCTGCTGGCCGACTGGGGGCCGGAGAAGTTCCGTGCCGTGCTGGAGGAGGAGTACCTCTCCGCCCCGCTGCCGGACGGCCCGGCCGCGCACAAGCCCACCTCGCCCGGGGACCATGTTGGGGTGCACCGGCAGAAGGACGGCCGGTTCTACCTCGGCGTCACGCCGGTGGTGGGGCGCGTTTCCGGCAGCACGCTGGTCCAGCTGGCCGACCTGCTGGAGGCCAGGGGTTCCTACCGGCTGCGGACCACACCGCACCAGAAACTGGTGCTGCTGGACATCGCCGAGGAACACGTGGCGGAGCTGAGGGCTGAACTCGACAGGCTCGGCCTCAGCTCCGCGCCCTCGCTGTTCCGCCGCGGCACCATCGCGTGCACCGGGATCGAGTTCTGCAAGCTCGCCATCGTGGACACCAAGACCACCGCCGCCGCGGCGATCACCGAGCTGGAAACCCGGCTCAAGGACCTCGCGGACAGCGGGGAACTGCCGCAGCAGCTGAGCCTGAACATTAACGGCTGCCCGAACTCGTGCGCCCGGATCCAGACCGCCGACATCGGGCTCAAGGGCCAGCTGCTGCCGGACGGCAACGGCGGGCAGACCCCGGGCTTCCAGGTCCACCTCGGCGGGGGACTGGCTGCAGTGGACCGTGCGGAACCTGGCCTGGGCCGGACCGTCCGGGGACTGAAGGTCACGGCCGATGGCCTGGTCGACTACGTGGAACGGCTCATCCGGCAGTACACCGCCGCAAAGCACGACGACGAGACCTTCGCGCAATGGGCGCACCGCGCCGAGGAAGGAGCACTGAAATGACCGCACGTCCAACCACTGCCACATCGTCATCCCGTTCCCGCAGCGAGGAGCAGCTGCACGCGCTGGCCGACGCCGGGGCGGCCGAGCTGGGCTGGGACGCTCCGGCACCCGAAGTTGTTGCCTGGGTGGCACGGAACTTCGGCACAGCCGAGGCCGCCGTCGCCTGCTCGATGGCCGATGCCGTGCTGCCGCATCTGGTCGCGCAGCAGCTGCCCGGCGTCGATGTCCTGTTCCTGGAGACCGGCTACCATTTCCCGGAAACCCAGGCCACCCGCGACGAGGTAGCGCGCTCGCTGGACGTAAGGGTGGTCGACGTGCTGCCGGAGCAGACAGTGGCCGAGCAGGACCGTAGCCTCGGCACGGACCTGTTCTCGCGCGACGCGGCCTTGTGCTGCGAGCTGCGCAAAATGCGCCCGCTGAAAAAGGCACTGTCCGGCTACGGCGTCTGGTTCACCGGCGTCCGCCGCGACGAGGCACCCACCCGGACCAACACCGAACTCGTCACCTGGGACAGCGCGCATGCCCTGGTCAAGGTCAACCCGTTGGCCGGCTGGAGTTTCGATGACCTGCTGGAGTACGCCGGCCGGAACGGCGTGCCGGTGAACCTGCTGCTCTCCAACGGCTATCCGTCCATCGGATGCAAGCCCTGCACCCGCCCGGTTGCCCCGGGCGAAGACCCCCGTGCCGGCCGCTGGGCTGGCCTCGCCAAGACGGAATGCGGAATCCACCAATGAACACCACTTACCTGACTGAAGACCGTTTGCCCGGTGAGGCGCCTACAGGCACGGCGGCCCGCGCCCCGCGCGCCGCGCTGTCCTCGCTGGACGCGCTGGAATCCGAGGCCATCCACATCATCCGCGAGGTGGTCGCCGAGTTTGAGCGGCCGGCCCTGCTGTTCTCCGGCGGCAAGGATTCCGTGCTGATGCTGCACCTGGCCACCAAGGCCTTCTGGCCCGGCAAGGTGCCGTTCCCTGTGCTGCATGTGGACACCGGCCATAACTTCCCCGAAGTGCTCGAATTCCGCGACAGGACAGTGGAAAGGCTGGGGCTCCGCCTGGTGGTGGGCAGCGTGCAGGAGTTCATCGACCGCGGCGAACTGTCCGAGCGGGCGGACGGCACCCGCAACCCGCTGCAGACGGTGCCCCTGCTGGACGCGATTTCGCGCCACCGGTTCGACGCGGTGTTCGGCGGCGGCCGGCGGGACGAGGACAAGGCACGGGCGAAGGAACGGATCCTGAGCCTGCGCGACGAGTTCGGCCAGTGGGACCCGCGCAACCAGCGCCCCGAACTCTGGAACCTCTACAACGGCCGGCATACCGTGGGCCAGCACGTCCGCGCCTTCCCGATCTCCAACTGGACCGAGCTGGACGTCTGGCGCTACATCGAGCGCGAAGGCATCGAGCTGCCGGGCCTCTACTACGCCCACGAACGCGAAGTGTTCCGGCGGGACGGCATGTGGCGGGCGGTCGGCGACGTGTCCCGGCCGCGCGACGGCGAGGAAGTGCTGACCAAAAGGGTGCGCTACCGGACGGTAGGGGACATGTCCTGCACCGGCGCCGTGGAATCAGCCGCCGCCACCGCGCACGACGTCGTCATCGAAGTCGCGGCCTCCACCCTGACCGAACGTGGCGCCACCCGGGCCGATGACCGCATCTCCGAGGCCGCCATGGAAGACCGCAAGAAGGACGGGTACTTTTAATGACCACCACCGACCTCCAGACCGCCACGCTGTTCCGTTTCGCCACGGCAGGCTCCGTCGACGACGGCAAGTCCACACTGGTGGGCCGGCTGCTGCATGACAGCAAATCGATCCTCGCGGACCAGCTCGAGGCAGTCACCCGCACCAGCGCCGAGCGCGGCTTCGGCGGAGCCGCGTCCGGCAGCGGGCAGGGCCAGCAGATCGACCTGGCCCTGCTGACCGACGGCCTGCGCGCCGAGCGGGAACAGGGCATCACCATCGATGTCGCCTACCGCTACTTCGCCACCGAAAAGCGCAGCTTCATCCTGGCCGACTGCCCGGGCCACGTGCAGTACACCAAGAACACGGTGACCGGCGCATCCACTGCGGATGCCGTCGTCGTACTTATCGACGCCCGCAAGGGCGTGCTGGAACAGACCCGGCGGCACCTCGCCGTCGCCCGGCTCCTGCGCGTGCCGCACATTGTCGCCGCGGTCAACAAGATCGACCTGGTGGGGTTCAGGGAGGCCGTGTTCCGGGATGTGGAGGAACAGTTGCTGGGCGCCGCCGCCGAGCTGGGGCTGCCCGACGTGCGCGTTGTGCCGGTCTCCGCACTGGAAGGCGATAACGTCGTCGAGCTCTCGGCGCGCACGCCCTGGTACACCGGGCCGGCGCTGCTCGAGGTGCTGGAAACGCTGCCCGCGGTGGACGAACTCGAGAACGAATTCGAAGCGTTCCGGTTCCCCGTGCAGTCGGTCATCCGGCCGCAGGGGGCGCTGGCGCCGGGTCTGGATCCCGAGGCCTTCCGCGACTACCGCGGTTACGCCGGGCAACTGGCCTCCGGTGTGGTCCGCGTCGGCGACACCGTCACCGTGCTCGGCTCCGCCGTCGGGACCCAAATAACGACGTCGGTGGCCGGCATCGATTTCGCGGGCATCTCCCTGCCGGAGGCCTCCGCGCCGCAGTCCGTGGTGCTGCGGCTCAGCGATGACATCGACATCAGCCGCGGCGACCTGCTGGTGGAAACGGGCACCTTTACGGCGGCAAGCCAGGACCTGCAGGCCTCTCTGTGCTGGCTTTCGCCCAAGCCGCTGCGCGAGGGCGCCAAGGTGCTGATCAAGCATGGCAGCAGGACCGTCCAGGGGCTCGTCCGCTCCATCACCGGCCGGTTGGATCTGGCCAGCTTTTCGCACGAGCCGGCGGCGGACCTGGGGCTCAACGACATCGGTACCGTGCAGATCCGGCTGGCTTCGGCGCTGCCGGTCGAAGCCTACGAACGGCACCGCCGGACCGGCGCCTTCCTGGTGATCGATCCCGTGGACGGCAACACGCTCGCCGCCGGCATCGCCAGCGGGGTTCCGGACGGGGAGGGGGAGCCCCGTGGCGGCTAAACGGACCCGGAAGAACGGGCTCCTGCTTTCCAGCCGCACATCCGAAATCCTGCTCGCGGTCGGGCTGGCCGTCGCGATTGTTGCCGGGGCGGTTGCTGCTTCGAACGCGGCTAACCGCAGCGGTGGTCCGGAGGCCGAGATGCCGGTCAGCGATGCGCAGGAGCTGCGGCTCGGCTACTTCGCCAACGTGACCCATGCACCGGCGCTGATCGGCGTGGACAAGGGGTTCTTCGCCGAGGAGCTTGGCGAAACGGAACTGTCCACGCAGGTCTTCAACGCCGGTCCGGCAGCAGTGGAGGCGCTGAATGCCGGCGCCATCGACGCCGCCTTCATCGGCCCTAATCCGGCCATCAACTCCTATGTGCAGAGCGAGGGACGGTCCCTGCGGATCGTCTCGGGGGCAAGCTCCGGCGGCGCCCAGCTGGTGGTGCGGGAAGGAATCGACAACCCCGAGGACCTGGAGGAAGCCACCCTGACCACGCCGCAGCTTGGCGGGACCCAGGATGTTGCCCTGCGGGTCTGGCTGAAGGAACAGGGGATTGCCATCGCCATGGACGGCCAACCTGGCGCTGCCATCAACCCAACAGAGAATGCCCGCACCCTGCAGCTGTTCAAGGACGGACAGATCGACGGCGCCTGGGTGCCGGAACCCTGGGCTTCCCGGCTGGTGCTCGAAGCCGGCGCGAAGGTGCTGGTCGATGAGCGGGACCTGTGGCCCGAGGGCCAGTTCACCACCACGCTGCTGATTGTCGGCACCGACTTCCTGCACCGGCATCCCGAACAGGTCAAGGCCCTGATCGCCGGCGAACAACGGTCCGTGGACTGGCTCAACGAGACGTTGCCCGCCGATCCCACCGCCGTGGCCGAAGCCATCAACGCAGGGCTCAAAAGCGCCTACGGCCTGCCGCTCACCGACGAGGTGATCGGACGCTCGCTGGCGAACATCACGTTCACTCTGGATCCCCATGCCACGGCATTGGCCCAGCTGCTGGAGGACGGCGTCACCGCCGGCACCACCGAACAGGCCGACATCAGCACCATCCTGGATCTCTCCATTCTCAACGGGCTCCGGTCGCGGGAGGGCAATCCTGCCATTCCCACCGCCGGCCTGGGCAAGGAGCAAGGACCATGACTTCCCAAAACGCCGTGCTGCAACGCACTGGCGCCCAGCTGGAAATCAGCGGCCTGTCCAAGCGCTTCGGACCGGACGCCCCGCTGGTGCTGGACAACGTCAATCTGAGCGTGGAGCGCGGCGAGTTCGTTGCGCTGCTTGGAGCCTCCGGCTGCGGCAAGTCCACGCTGCTGAACCTGGTCGCTGGGCTGGAAGAACCGACGGCAGGAGAGCTGAAGGCTCCGGAAGCAGCGTTTATGTTCCAGGACGCCGCGCTATTCCCCTGGCTGTCGGCGCAGGCGAACGTCGAGCTGGCCCTGGAACTGCGCGGGGTGGGACGGCAGGAGCGGGCGGAACGGGCCAGGGAACTGCTGGAGCTGGTTCACCTCGGCGGAGCCGGGAAAAAGCGCCCGCACGAGCTGTCCGGCGGTATGCGCCAGCGGGTGGCCCTGGCCAGGTCGCTGGCCCAGTCCCGTGAGCTGCTGCTGATGGACGAACCGTTCGCCGCCCTCGATGCCATCACCAGGGACCTGCTGCATGACGAACTGGAACGGATCTGGCACCGGACCGGGCGGACCATCATCTTCATCACGCACAATGTCCGTGAAGCGGTGAGGCTGGGGCAGCGGGTATTGCTGATGTCCTCCCGCCCCGGCCGGATCGTCGCCGAGTGGAATGTCGGGGACGGGCTGGACCCACGGGACCGTGCCGGACTGGCCGGCGAAATCACCACCGAGCTGCGACGGGAGATCCGCCGTCATGCGGCTTGAGACAGAATCCAACGACGACGTCGGCCAGCTCGAAGCCGGACTGGATGCGCTGCAGGCCGAGCAACCGGGCCGGGCCACAGTCAGGTGGGCTCTGGGCAAGGCCCTGCTGCCCGTGTTCGCGCTCGCAGCCATCGTCTATGTGTGGCAAATGTACATCTGGATTGTGCAGCCGCGCCCGGACATCCTGCCGGGGCCGGCCGACGTGGCCGCGGCGCTGGGCTCCTTGTGGGGCGACGGCGCGGCGCAGGAGACCATCCTCACCAGTCTGGAACGCGGTGTGCTCGGATTCCTGATCGCGGCGGTGATCGCCACCCCGGCCGGCCTGCTGCTGTCCCAGCACAAGGGGCTGCGAGCAGCTTTCGGCCCGCTCATCTCCGGGCTGCAGGTCCTGCCGTCCGTGGCCTGGGTTCCGGCGGCCATCATCTGGTTCGGGCTGACCGATGCCACCGTGTACTTCGTGGTGCTCATGGGCGCCGTGCCCTCGATCATCAACGGGCTCATCTCCGGCGTGGACCAGGTGCCGCCGCAGTTCCTGCGGGTAGGGCATGTTCTCGGCGCCAACCGCTGGCAGCAGGCGACCCGGATCATCCTGCCGGCCGCGCTGCCCGGCTACATCGGCGGTCTCAAACAGGGCTGGGCCTTCTCCTGGCGCTCGCTGATGGCCGCCGAAATCATCACCGTCGGCGGGTCCATGGGCTTCGGCCTGGGCTCGCTGCTGCAGCAGGGCCGGGACCTGTCCGACATGGCCATCGTCGTATCGGCCATTCTGCTGATCCTAGCCATCGGCATTGTCATCGAACTGCTGGTTTTCGCCCCCGTGGAGCGCAGGCTGCTGCGCGGACGGGGACTGCTGAAGTCCGGTGCGTCCTGAACCCGGCAGGACCTGCCCTTCACAACCTCTCTTCCCACTGGCCTGAATTCCCCGAAAGGAACACTCCCATGACCACATCCCCTCTTGCCTCGCCCCAGCCAGGCGCAGGAATTTCAGCCGAGCCGGAGGCTGCACCGGCTCCTCAGCCTGACGGCGGGAGGCCGCTCCGCGTCGCCGTCGTTGGTTCCGGCCCGGCCGGTGTTTATGCCGCGGATATCCTGACGAAAAGCGACGAGGTGGCCTCCGGCGCGGTGCAGGTCAGCATCGACCTCTTCGACCGCTACCCGGCCCCGTACGGCCTGATCCGCTACGGCGTCGCCCCGGACCATCCGCGCATCAAGGGGATTGTGACGGCGTTGCACAAGGTGCTGGACCGCGGCGACATCCGGTTCTTCGGCAACGTGGACTACGGCACGGACCTGTCCCTGGCCGATCTGCGCGAACACTACGATGCCATCATCTTCGCCACCGGCGCGATTAAGGACGCGGACCTGAACATTCCCGGCGTCGAGCTTGAGGGGTCCTTCGGCGGGGCGGACTTCGTTTCCTGGTACGACGGCCACCCGGACGTCCCGCGCGACTGGCCGCTGGAGGCCAAGGAGATCGCGGTGATCGGCAACGGGAACGTGGCCCTGGACGTGGCACGGATCCTGTCCAAGCACGCCGACGACCTGCTGGCTACCGAGATCCCGGACAACGTTTACCAGGGCCTGAAGCATTCACCCGTTACCGACGTGCACGTCTTCGGCCGCCGCGGTCCGGCGCAGGTGAAGTTCACCCCGTTGGAGCTGCGCGAGCTGTCCCACTCCAAGGACGTGGACATTGTCCTTTACCCGGAGGACTTTGACTTCGACGAAGGGTCGGACGAGCAGATCCGCTCCAACAACCAGACAAAGACAATGGTCAACACGCTCACCAACTGGCTGGTGGAAGAGCAGGACACCGGAGCGTCGCGCCGGCTGCACCTGCATTTCCTGCACAGTCCGGTGGAAATCCTGGCTGGCAGCGGCGAGGCAGCCGGCCGGACCACGGGTATCCGTTTCGAGCGCACCGAACTCGACGGCACCGGCAACGTGCGCGGTACCGGCGAGATCGTTGAGTACCCGGTCCAGGCCGTCTACCGGGCGGTGGGCTACTTCGGATCCGCGCTGCCCGATATTGAATTCGACCACCAGCGCGGCGTGGTTCCGAACGACGGCGGCAAGGTGCTGGATGCTGACGGAAATCCGGTACCGGGGCTGTATGCCACCGGTTGGATCAAGCGCGGTCCGGTGGGCCTGATCGGCCACACCAAGGGCGACGCGCTGGAAACCGTTACCCATCTGCTGGAGGACCGCGCCGGACTGCCCGCTGCGGCACGGCCGGACGAAGCCGCCATTCTGGAACTGCTCGGGGACCGCGGGGTGGAGTACACCACCTGGGACGGCTGGCTGGAACTGGACGCGCACGAGCGGGCACTGGGTGCCGAAGCAACGGAAGCCGGCCCGGTGGCGCGCGAACGGGTCAAGGTAGTGCCGCGGGAGGACATGGTCCGGATCTCCCTGCCAACGGGGGCCGTCGTCGCCGGGGGAGTAGCCGCAGCCGCCTCCGGCACGGAACGCAGCTAGGAGGAACCTGATTCGGCCGCGAGCCGGCGCACGGTCAGGGCCAGCCAGAGATGGACCCGGTCTGCCGTGGATGCCGGATCGTAGCCGGTCAGCTCGATGATCTGGGCCAGGCGGTACCGAACCGAGTTGCGGTGCAGGCCCAAGGTTTCCGCGACGGCGGCCACGGAGCCGTTCAGTTCCAGGTAGGTTTCCAGCGTGGACATGAGCTGGGCATCGTGGGCGGCGTCGAACTCGGACAGCGGATCCAGGGCCTCGGCGGCGAGGTCCGCCAGCGGCACGTCTTCGGAGGCCATCAGCAGCGAGGTCAGCGACAGCCGTTGCGGGACGTTCAGGCGGGCTCCGTGGGTGAGGGCTTCCTTCGCCTCGAAGTAGCTCCAGCGCAGGCCGTTGGGCTGGGCATAACTGCCGCCCACGCCCACGGTGGCGGTCAGGCCGGCGTCGTACAGGTAGCTGCTGAGTTCCTCGCCGAGCCGCTCGCCGGATTCCGCGTCCCGGACCACCAGGACCAGCCGCTCGTCGACCAGTCCCGTGGCGGTCCCCTCAAATGCGGCGGGCAGGGGCAAGGTCCGCAGGGCGGGGCGCTGCCCGGTGGCGGTCTGGACCAGCATGACCAGCTGGCGCCGGGCGGTGTCGACGCCGATGGTGTTCAGCCTCAAGGTTGCATCCTGGCCCTGAAGGGTGCCGCGGACAATGTCCTGCAGTATCTGTCCGGCGGCATTGCGCTGGGCCGCCCGGTGCTTTGCCTGGTTGCTTAGTTCCAGGCTGATCATGCTCTGCGCATAGTCGACGATGGCATTGCGTTCGTACGGTTCGGCCAGTGCGAGCGTGCACCGGTCCTTCAGCCCGGTGGCGATGGGCACCTTGTTCCAGCTGCCGGTGGTGCCGGTTCCGGTGCTGAACAGCACTGCTCCATACTGCGAAAGCTCGACGTCGGTACCCACCATTCCTGCCAGGGTGCGCAGCAGCGCCGGCAGCCCGCCGCCGCCCAGCAGCGAGGCCGAGAGAGCCTGATGGTCGGAGAGCAGCCGTTCAAGTTTGCGGTAGTGGTCGGCCGAGATTGCATCGGCCACCATCCGGCTGATCGCGACGAACGGCGTTTCGTAGGGGATCTCGAATACCGGCAGGTTCAGCTGGTCTGCCTCGTTCAGGAATGCCGGCGGCACTTTGCTGTGCGAGAGGCCCAAAGCGAAGCCGATGGCGACCGCGCCCGCCTCATGGACCCGTGCAACGAAGCGCCGCTGGGCGGCAGCGGTTTTCTGGCGCAGCCCGGTGGTCAGCACGACTTCGCCGCCGCTGAGGAAAGGCAGCGGATCCTCCAGTTCGGTAGTCGCCACCCAGGTGATGGCAGCATCGGGATTACCGGCCGCCTTCCCCACCACGCGCAGGTGCAGGGACTTTTGGGCCAGGAGATTGGCGAGGGATACAGCCATAGGGCCACTATACGGGTATTCATTGTGCAGCTGCACTACATGGGGTCGACGACGCAGCGGGAAAAGCAACGAGGTTTAGGGCGAACAGGGATAACGGTTTGTGCGTTGACCAGCGGGGTGCTGTTCCTCGCGCATGGGGCCGGGTCTATGATGGGCGAAATCAGTCATTTTGCAATCGTTAAGAGGTCCCAGCATGAGCAACCTGTCGCACCCGCAGGGGGCGCCGCCGGCCAAGCCGCCGCGCGAGATGTGGTCCACCCGTAAAGTATTCATTCTCGCCGCCATCGGCTCCGCCGTCGGCCTGGGAAATATCTGGCGCTTTCCCTACGTCGCCTATGAAAACGGCGGCGGGGCGTTCATCATTCCGTATCTGGTCGCACTTCTGACGGCCGGCATCCCGCTGTTGTTCCTCGATTATGCAGTGGGGCACCGCCACCGGGGCTCCGCGCCGCTGGCTTACCGGCGCCTGACGCCGAAGGCCGAAGGGCTCGGCTGGTGGCAGGTCGCCATCTGCTTCATCATCTCCATCTACTACGCGGTGATCATCGCGTGGGCCGGCATGTACATGATCTTCTCGTTCACCGAGGCCTGGGGCGCCGATCCGGCGACCTTCTTCCTCAGTGACTTCCTCCAAGTGAGCGAGAACGTCAACATTGGCTTCGACTTCGTGCCGACTGTACTCATTCCGCTGGTCACTGTCTGGGCCCTGGTGCTGCTGGTCCTGGCCGCCGGCGTCCAGAAAGGCATCGGCCGGGCCAACATCATCTTCCTGCCGCTGCTGCTGGTGATGTTCCTGCTCCTGGTGGTCCAGTCGCTGTTCCTGCCCGGTGCAGCTGACGGGCTGGACGCACTGTTCACGCCGGACTGGGGTGCGCTGACCAACACCGGTGTGTGGGCGGCTGCCTACGGCCAGATCTTCTTCTCCCTGTCGGTGGCCTTCGGCATCATGGTCACGTACGCGTCCTACCTCAAGCGCAAGACTGACCTGACCGGCTCGGGCTTCGTGGTGGCCTTCTCAAACTCAGGTTTCGAGATCCTGGCCGGCATCGGTGTCTTTGCCGCCGTCGGTTTCATGGCCTTCACCGCAGGGGCAGAGGTAGGCGACGTTGCCGGAGCCGGCGGCATCGGCCTGGCCTTCATCGCCTTCCCCACCATCATCTCCGAGGCCCCGCTGGGCGCGCTGCTTGGCGTCCTCTTCTTCGGATCGCTGGTCTTCGCCGGCTTCACCTCGTTGATCAGCATTATCGAGGTGATCATCTCGGCTGTGCAGGACAAGCTGGGCATGGGACGGGTTAAGACCACCTGGATCGTCGGTATCCCGCTGGCGCTGATTTCGATCTTGCTGTTCCCGACCACCACGGGACTGAACCTGCTGGATGTCACGGATGCCTTCGTCAACAACTTCGGCATTATGGCGTGTGCGTTGGTCACGGTGCTGCTACTGACATACGCCTTCCGCAAGCTGCCGCTGCTGGGCGGCCACGTCAGCGACGTGTCCTCGATCAAGATCGGGCTTGGCTGGCGGATCCTCGTGGGCATTCTGTCGCCGATCGTCCTGGGCTACATTCTGATCAGCGAACTGATCAAGAAAATCCAGGAAGGCTACGGCGAGATGCCAGCGTGGTTCGTGGGCGTCTTTGGCTGGGGCATGGTGGTGGCGCTGATCGTGGTTGCCCTGGTCCTCTCCCTCATCCCGTGGAGCAGCAAATCCGCGGCCAACGATCCTGTGCTGGATGCGCCGAATAAGAAAGAGGTAAGCAAATGAGCACTGCGGCCATCGTCATGCTGATCATTTCCATCCTGACTGTCTGGGGAGGCCTTGGCCTCGCACTGCTCAACCTTCAGCGGCACCCGGAAGACGACACCAGGATGCCCGAGGAGCACGCGCCCGAGCTCTGATGCCCGACTGTTCCTCCTGTCGATGCCCCGTTGCCTGCGCAGCGGGGCATCGACGCGTCCGGGGTGCACGGCTGGCTGGACAGTTGCACGAAGGCCGGGGCGGAGCCGTGTGCAGGAAGCTATGGCTGAGGGCAGGGCCGGGGGCATATTGTCGGCAGTGTTGCGGCAATCACAGCCGCTGACCGGTTATGCGCGTTACGGCCTTGCGGCCAGAAAAGGGATGTAAACCGTGGTTCAGACCCTGCAGAACTTCATCAACGGCGAATTCGTCACTCCCGCCGGAACCGAACTGCTCGACATCATCAACCCGACCAACGGCGAAGTGGTGGCCCAGTCCCCGGTCTCGGTTGATTCCGATGTCGATGATGCGATGGCTGCGGCGGCCGCGGCTTTCAAGAGCTGGAAACACGCCACACCCAGCCAGCGCCAGTTGCTGCTGCTCCAGCTCGCGGACGCGATGGAAGCCCACAGCGAGGAACTGGTCGAGGCGCAGCACCGCAATACCGGCCAGGTCAGGGAAATGATCGCCTCCGAGGAAGTGGCCGCCGGTGCCGACCAGTTGCGTTTCTTCGGCGGGGCCGCACGTCTGCTCGAAGGCAAGTCCGCCGGCGAATACATGGAAGGACACACCTCCTTTGTCCGCCGAGAACCGATCGGCGTGGTCGCACAGGTTGCACCGTGGAACTATCCGCTGCTGATGGCCGTCTGGAAGATCGGTCCGGCCCTGGCCGCCGGAAACACTGTGGTGCTCAAGCCTTCCGACACTACGCCCGAGTCCACCGTGGTGCTGGCCCGGCTGATTAAGGACATCTTCCCGGCCGGCGTCGTCAATGTGGTGCTCGGCAATGGCGGCACAGGCGCCGCCATGGTGGAACACAAGACCCCCGGCCTGGTTTCCATCACGGGCTCCGTCCGCGCCGGAATCGCTGTGGCCAGCGGAGCAGCCAAGGGCCTGAAGCGTGCCCACCTGGAACTGGGCGGCAAGGCTCCGGCCATTGTTTTCGCCGACGCCGACATCAAGAAGAGTGCCGCGGCCATTGCCGAATTCGCCTTCTTCAACGCCGGCCAGGACTGCACGGCGATCACCCGCGTGCTGGTGGAAGACAACGCGCACGATGATCTGGTCAATGCCATGGTCGAGCACACCAGGACACTGCGGACCGGCTCCGAGAATGACGCCGAAAACTACTTCGGGCCGCTGAACAACATCAACCACTTCAACGCTGTAAACGCCGTCATGGACGCACTGCCGGAGCACTGCACGGTTGCGGTGGGCGGCAAGCGCGCCGGTGACAAGGGGTTCTTCTACGAAGCCACCATCGTCACCGGCGCGAAGCAGACGGATGACATTGTGCAGCAGGAAACGTTCGGCCCGGTCATCACCGTGCAGAAGTTCGGCACGGAGGCCGAAGCCGTGGAGATGGCCAACGACGTCGAATACGCCCTGGCCTCCAGCGTCTGGACCAGTGACCACGGAACGGCCATGCGCGTCTCCCGCGATCTGGACTTCGGCGCCGTCTGGATCAACACCCACATCCTGCTCACGGCAGAAATGCCGCACGGCGGATTCAAACAGTCCGGCTACGGCAAGGACCTGTCCATGTACGGCGTCGAGGACTATACCCGCATCAAGCACGTCATGAGCGCGCTGGACGCCTAGGCCTGCACTAACCTACCTACCTGAACCAGTTGAAAGGCTAAGAAATGACCACTCAGGCTACCGAGCCCCAGTTCCGGCTCGAGCAGAAGCGCAAGATCCTCGGCGACTTCCCCGGACCCAAGTCCGTTGAACTCGCGGCCCGCCGTGCCAAGGTCGTGGCCGGCGGCGTCGCCTCCAGCGTGCCGGTCTACGTGGCCGACGCCGATGGCGGCATCGTCCAGGACGTCGACGGCAACTCCTTCATCGACCTGGGCTCGGGTATCGCCGTGACCAGCGTCGGCGCGTCCGATCCCGCCGTCGTCGGCGCGGTCAAGGAACAGGTGGAGCACTTCACGCACACCTGCTTCATGGTCAGCCCGTATGAGGGTTACATCGCGGTTGCCGAGCAGCTGAACGAGCTGACCCCGGGCGACCACGACAAGCGCACCGTACTGTTCAACTCCGGTGCCGAAGCCGTTGAAAACGCCGTCAAGGTGGCCCGCGTTGCTACCGGACGCACCGCCGTCGTCGCCTTTGACCACGCCTACCACGGCCGCACCAACCTCACCATGGGGCTGACGGCGAAGGCCAACCCCTACAAGTCCAGCCCGGCCGGCAGCTTCGGCCCGTTTGCACCGGAGATCTACCGCGTGCCGATGAGCTACCCCTTCCGAGAGGAAGCCGAGATCAAGGGCGAGGACGCGGCCCGCCGCGCGATCACCATGATCGAGAAGCAGATCGGCGCCGAAAACGTCGCCGCGATCCTGATCGAGCCGATCCAGGGCGAGGGCGGCTTCATCGTCCCGGCCGAAGGTTTCCTGCCGGCGCTGGCCGCGTGGGCCAAGGACAAGGGCGTCGTCTTCATCGCGGACGAGGTCCAGGCCGGCTTCTGCCGCACCGGTGAGTGGTTCGCCTCCGACCACGAGGGTATTGTCCCGGACATCATCACCATGGCCAAGGGGATCGCCGGCGGCATGCCGCTGTCCGCGATCACTGGGCGTGCGGAGCTGATGGACGCCGTGCATGCCGGCGGGCTGGGCGGCACCTACGGCGGCAACCCGGTGGCCTGCGCCGGCGCACTGGCTGCCATCGAAACGATGAAGGACCAGGACCTGAACGCCCGGGCGCGCTCAATCGAGTCCCAGGTGCGTGCCCGGCTGGAGAAGCTGGCGGCCGAGGTGGACATCATCGGCGAGGTGCGCGGCCGCGGAGCCATGCTGGCGCTGGAATTCGTGCAGCCGGGTACCGCCGCGACCACCAAGGCCCCGAACGCCGAGGCAACCAAGGCGATTTCCGCCGCCTGCCTGAAGGAAGGCGTCATCATCCTGACCTGCGGCACCTACGGCAACGTGGTCCGTCTCCTGCCGCCGCTGGTCATCGGCGACGACCTGCTGGCGGATGCCCTCGACGTGCTCGAAGGCGCCATCCGCGCAGCCGCTGCCTGACGTCCAGCGTACTTATCCGAGGGGACAGGATCCGGCCTTTGCCGGGCCCTGTCCCCTCGGTGCTTCCGGAAACCGGCTGGTGAAATGTGTCCTGCCTCACGGTAGAGTCGCCTCATAATGCTCATGCGGTGACCGCCGTGGCGGTGGAGGGTGGAACGGATGCGATATGTCGTGGGGTACCAGCCGGATGACCGGGGCGCCGATGCCATCGCGCTGGCGGTAGCCATAGCGCGGGCACAGGGGACCGGGCTGGAGATCGTCTACGTGGTGCCGGAGAACGCGCCCTATGTGGCCGTCAATCCGCAGGGCAAGCGCGTCAGCGCCGGCGAGCAGGAGGTGCTGACTGCGCGCCGCGAAGCGCTGAAACTCGTGCCTTCCGATATCGACGCCGAATTCCGGGTGGTGGACTCGGACTCCTTCGCCGAAGGCCTGATCGAGACAGCCACTACGCAATCGGCCGCGCTGATCGTCATCGGTGCCGCCTCCAACGGGCTGTTCAAGCGGTTCTCGGTAGGCAGTGTCGCCAACGCCTTGCTGCATGCCTCGCCGGTGCCCGTGGCCCTTGCGCCGCGCGGCTACCAGCGGAAGGGGCCGCTGACCCGGTTGACGGCCTTCATCGGCGAGCGGCAGGGCGCCCAGACGGCACGGGATGTGGCACTGCGGGCGGCAGGCCGCCGCGGACTGCCGCTGCGGCTGGTCTCGCTCGTCGCCTTGGACACGCACGAACGCTCGGACTCCGGTGAGGCGATCCACCAGGCCCATCTGCACGCCAACTCCGTTCTGTCGGAAGCCGCCACGAATGCGCTCGACGGAACTGCAACCGTGACCGTGGCCCACGGACGGACCATTGAAGAGGCCATCGACAGCCTGGACTGGGACGACGGCGAACTGGTGATCATCGGCTCAAGCCGGCTTGCCCAGCGCAACCGGCTGTTCCTGGGCAGCACGGCGCTGAAAGTGCTCCGGGCACTGCCCGTGCCCATGGTCGTGGTACCGCAGGAGGGCGTGCACGGACTGGATGCGCCCGGCCACGTCTGACCGGTTCAGGCGGCTGCCGGTTGGGGCAGCTTGCGGTAGGAGGCGAGCATGTCGGTGGTCAGGATGATCAGGGACAGCCAGATCAGGCCGAACCCGATCCACCGTTCCAGCGGCATCGGTTCGTGGAAGACGGCCAGCGCGAGGATGAACTGGAGCAACGGGGCCAGATACTGCAGCATGCCCACCATGCTCAGCGGCAGGCGCCGGGCCGCAGCGCCGAAGAACAGCAAGGGCAGCGCGGTGATGAGTCCGCCGGCAGCCATCAGCCAGAAATGCCCGGGCCCGTTGTCGAGCAGCGTTGCCTGGCCCTGGACCATCAGCACCGCCATCACGGCTCCGGCCAGGGGAGTCAGCACCAAGGTCTCCACACTCAGGCTCGAGACGGCATCCACCTTGGACCCGACATTCTTCTTGACCAGGCCGTAGAAGCCGAAACTGAACGCCAGGACCAGTGACAGCCAGGGCACGTTGCCGTAACCGAACGCCAGCACCAGGACGGCGATGAACGCTACGGCCAGTGCAGCCCATTGGGCACGCCGGAGCCGTTCTTTCAGGATGAGGACACCAAGCAGGACGGAAATCAGCGGGTTGATGAAATAGCCCAGCGAGGCCTCCACCGTTCGTTCGCTGAGTACGGCAACGGTATAGGTCAGCCAGTTGACGGCGATGAGCGCCGCTGCCAGTGAAAGCGTGCCCAGGATGCGCTTGTCCACAAGCGCTGCCTTGAACGGGCGCCAGCTGCGCATGGCCGTCATCAGCAGCACACAGAACAGCAGCGACCAGATAACCCGGTTGGCCACGATCTCCAGCGGACCGGCCGGTTCCAGGATGGCGAAGTAGAGCGGCAGCATGCCCCACAGCCCGTAGGCAGCCAGCCCGAAGATCAGGCCCGTGCTGTGTTCGCTGCGCGGTTTCCTGCCCGCGGTGCCGGCTGCTACAACATCCGCCTCCGCCGTGGCATCCACATCCGGGGCGACGGCGGTGAGCTGCTGGCGGGGAGGGGAGGCTGGATCGCCGTCGTTAGTTGACACAGAGCTCATAACATCACCGGCAGGCCCGGTATTCCAACCCACTGGCCGGTGGGGTCCTAAGTCCGGGCCTCAGCCGGGCAGCTGGCCGGAAAGTTTGCCCGCAAGTTCCGCCCAGGCTTCCAGCGGGTGCTTCTCCTCCGGGGCGGGTTCCTGCGCGTAATTCACCGCCAGGGACTGCACCGGCGGAACTCCGATCAGCCGTGCGCGCGGCCCCGCGGCTGCCAGCGCCTGCCGGGCACCGAAGTCCCGCAGCGCCTCCGATCCGAAGAACGCACAGGCCGGAACGGACATGCCAGTGAAACGCGCCGGGCGGACAAGATTGCTGAAGCCGACGGCGTGGCCCAGGACGGCGGTGCGGGCGTGGCTGCGGTGCATGCGTGCGGCAAAGGCGTCCAGCTGGTCAGGGTCCAGCGGATCTGTGCTTTCCGCCAGAAGCTCCACGCTTTCGTGTACCCCGGCCGCGGATCGTTCCACCGTGACGACGGCGATCGCCGCTGCCGCCGTCCCCACCCGCGGCTGTCCCACGGCAACCAGCACGGAGGTTTCCGGTGCCCGGTCATAGCAGTGGGCCGTGATCGCCGCGGTGTCCCATGGCTCACTGACCGGTTCGGCCCGGCCCCAGCCGACGGGCGGGTGGCCGGTGAGTTCGGTGAACAGCTGCCCGGTGAACTCCCCGATGCGGGTGCCAAGGCTTGCCGGGTGCATGGTCTCCGCCCGGACATGGAGCAGTCCGCCGGGCGTGCGCGGGGTCAGCAGGAAGTCCTCGGCGAGCTCGTCCAGCGGTTCGAAGACCTCGCCGTTCCATTCGTGGACCCGGCCGGTGAAGCCGTCAAAGAACGTGCCGTCCGCGCTGGTGGCCAGCCATTGGCAGCCCGGTTCCGCGAGCAGCATGCTCAAGGGCAGGCTGATCGCGGCGGTACCCGGTGTCAGCACGGCGAAGCGCCGTCCGTCTTCCTGGGCTGCCGCGTGCGACTTGGCGATCCAGGGCGAGAGGTAGGTGACGGGTTTGTCCTGGAAAAGGACCCCGGTGGCGGCACTGCTGAAGTCGAAGGCGGAAGCGTGGCTCACGGCTGCACCATCCCGGGAACGACGACGGCGCCCTCGCACCGGCGGGCAAGGGCGTGGCAGAGGGCGTCGGCCCTGGCCGCAGCGTGGGGGATCCCGTCGCGGACGTGGATGTCCTGCCACCAGAGCGGTTCGGCGGCGGGATCTCCGGTGCCGGGGGCGAAGACGGCCGGCACCCGGACGCCGGGCACGGCGGAGACTTCCGCGCCGGCGAGCAGCCGCTGCACCTCCTGCGGGACACGGACCAGCCGCGGCAGCTCAAGCACCAGCTCGACCTCGCCGTCGTCGTTGAAGAGTTCCAGCAGGGAGTTCTCCGCGGTTTCCCTGACATTGAGCTCCGGCACGGTGGCGACCAGGGCCTCGACCACGGTGCGCTGGTCCGGTTCCCGCAGGCTGATGACGGTCCAGTCACTGCTCATCGGTATCGGCCTCCGTTGCGTTGTAGTACAGCTGAACGGTGTTCACGGGCTTGCCGGACTGCACCAGCTGCGCCCGGCCGGGCGGCAGCGCCCTTGCACGGATGCCGTTGAGCAGCGCGCCCTCGCCGCGGTCGCCCGACATCAGGATGCCGGTGCTGCCCGAATCGCGCAGCGACATAAAGAAGGCCTCGTACATGCCGCGGCTGGCACCGCGTACCCGGCGCGAGAGCACCGCGTGCAGGCCGATCTCGGGTCCCAGCGGCAGGTAGGGCGTCAGCCGGCTCAAGGGGGAGGAGCCGCCCGCGGTGAGAATGTCGTAGTCGTCGATGATGAGCACAACGCGCGGAGGATTCCCGCCGTTGTTGGCACCGCCGTCGTTGTTTCCGTTGACCCGTTTGTCCAGCTCCGAAGCCACGGCCCCGGCCAGCTGTTCGGCCAGTGCGGGGCTGGTGGCATAGCCGCCCAGGTACTCCTCGGGCACCTCGTCGGCCAGGCCGCGCCGGGGGTCGAAGACCGCGAAGACCAGGTTTTCCGGTGTGTGCTGTTCGGCCAGCCGCCGGATCACCGAGCGCATCACGTTGGTCTTGCCGGCGCCGTCGTCGCCGAGTACCACGAGGTGCCGGTCCTTGACGTGCATGTCCAGATGCTCGGTGCCCAGATCCGTCTCGCGAAGGCCCAGCGGGATCCGGCCCTGCCGGGCCGGGGTCACAGCCGTATCCGCCCCGACCAGCGGCGGGAGGACACGCACCTGCATGGCGCGGTCATCCGTGGAGGCCGCGACGGCGGCGACCAAATCCCGCATGCCCTGGACCGCGGTGTCCGGATCCGGCTCGGAATCGATCCGGGGCAGGGCGATGTGGCCGATGAGCTTCTGCTCCATCAGGCCGCGGCCCGGCCGGTCCGCGCTGATGGACTCGGCAAGCTTGCGGCCGAAGTTCGATTCCGCCGGATCGCCCAGGCGCAGCTCGATGCGGTTGCCGAAGAAGCTCTGCTGCGCAATGCGGACCTCGTTGGTGCGGGTGGAAGTCACGATCATGTGGATTCCGTAGCCGCCGCCGCGGGAGATGATCGAGTGCACCTTCTTTTCGACGTCGTCGAACTCGTCGCTCAGCTGGCCGTAGCCGTCCAGCACCAGCACGATGTCCGCACTGGCCAGTTCCGGAATCATGCCCTGGGCACACATCCGGCGCAGCGTCTGCAGCGAATCGATCTGGTACCGCTCGAACAACTGCTCGCGGGTGTCCAGCATGCCCGCGATCTCCTCGATGGTGCGGCGTACCACTTCGCGGTTGGTGCGCACCGCCACGCCGCCCACGTGCGGCAGTCCCTCCAAGGGCAACAGGCCGCTGCCCAGCAGATCAACGGCGTAGATACCCACCTCGGAGGGGCTGTGCGTCAAGGCCAGGCTGCACACGATGGTGCGCAGTGCGGTGCTCTTGCCCGACTGGGGCCCGCCGACAATGATGGCGTTGCCGCCGGCATTGTTCAGATCCAGTTCCCACAGGCCCTGCCACTGCTTGGCCGGATCATCCAGCAGCCCGATGGGGATGCGCAGGTTGCCGCCCTTGGCCAGCCGGATGCCCTGGCTGGTGGCGGCGGCGGAGCCGGCCGCGGTATCCAGCGCGATGCCCTTCGGCAGCGGCGGCAACCAGATCGGCTGAACCGAGCGCGGGAAGGTGCGCAGGGTTTCCATCAGTGTGGACATGACGGTGGGCCCCGTGGTGCGCTGCGAAGCTTTGGTCCGCAGGCCCGACTTTGCCGGCTTGCTGCCGGACGCACCGGCTGCAGCGTCTTCCAGCACGGCGGCGTAGCGCGGGACAGCCAGGACAAGTTCCTCGGACTCGTCCTGTTCCTCTTCCGGTTCCTCCACCTCGACCGGGCCGGAGACATAACCGGATTTGAAGCGCGTGTAGGTAGTGGTGTCTACCTTCAGGTAGCCGAAACCGGGGACCGGCGGCAGATGGAAGGCATCCGGGGTGTCCAGCACCGTGCGGGACTCGGACTCGGAGAGGGTGCGCAGGCCGATCCGGTAGGACAGGTACGTGTCCAGGCCGCGCAGCTTGCCGCCCTCGATCCGCTGGCTGCTCAGCAGCAGGTGCACGCCGATGGACCGGCCGATGCGGCCGATGGACAGGAACAGCTCGATGAAGTCCGGACGCGCGGTCAGCAGCTCGCCGAACTCGTCGATGATGACCACCAGATGCGGCAGCGGGTCCATCTCTTCGCCCCGGGCCAGGCGTTCCTGGCGGTGCAGCTGGTAGTCGGTGATGTTGGCGATGTTGCCCGCGGCCTTGAGCAGTTCCTGGCGGCGGAGGATTTCGCCGTTCAGGCTGGCGTAGACGCGCTCGATCAGCGTCAGGTCATCGGAGAGGTTGGTGATGATGCCGGTGACCTGGGGGGCGCCCTCGAACGGTGCGAAGGTGGCGCCGCCCTTGAAGTCCACCAGCACCATGGCCAGCACATCGGGGGAGTGGGTGGCCAGCAGGCCCAGCACCAGGCTGCGCAGCATCTCCGACTTGCCCGAACCCGTGGCGCCCACGCACAGGCCGTGCGGGCCCATGCCGAACTGCGCGGATTCCTTCAGGTCCAGCATGGCCGGCTTGCCCCGGTCATCCGGACCGAGCGGGACGCGCAGGAAATCGATCTCGCTGCGCGGCTGCCACAGCCTGCGGATGTCCGCGGCGTCCAGCCGAGGGGAAAGGCCGAGCATCTCCAGATAGCCCACGGAGCTTTCGGCGCTGTTGTGCTCGAGCGAATCCGGCGACAGCCGCATCGGCGCCAGCTCGCGGGCCAGCGACTCCGCGGTGGCCAGCGGCAGTTGGTCCAGCAGCCCTTCCTCGGTCACCGGGTCAACCGGGTCCTCGCGGTAGTTCTGGCTGAGGAAGCTGCTCGGGCCGGCCGCCGCTTCGCTGATCCGGATGCTCACCTCGCCGGGTTCATGCCGGCGGTTATCGGTGAGGTAGATGACCGTGGCGCCCAGCTGGCCGGGGGAGGACAGCTTGTCCGGCAGTGCCAGTTCCTGCGGCGGCTCGCCGTAGGTGTCGGCGATGATCAGCAGCCGCGGCATGGAATTGCCCACGCCGCCCTTGAGATAGTTCTTGCGCGCCTCGGCGGCGATGGTGGAGCGGTTCTGCAGGTCGTCCTTGAGGAGGTCGGAGAGGGCATCCAGCGAGGGTGCCAGCCGGCGGACGGGTCCGGTGCGGTGCGTCCGCGACTGGTCCGCCAGATGCGGCAGCCAGGTAGCCCAGGCCCAGTCGTCGTACCGGTCCTCCGGCACGGACAGGGCGATGTGCAGGTCCTCGGGGGAATGGAACGCGGCGGCCTCCACCAGCAGGTTCCGGCAGACGGCCAGGGCGAACTCGCGTGAACCGACCAGGCTGACGTTGCCGGCCGAGTCCAGCGGAATGGTCAGCGGCAGCTCGGGCGAGGCCTCGAAGCGCTGGCGCAGGATCCGCAGTTCGGTGGTCATGAACTGGTCCGTCTGCTGTAAGCCGGAAGTGGAGTCATTGACTCGGATCTCCCGGTTCCGCCGCTCGCCGCTGCCGATCCGTACGTCCAGGAAGTCCTCGTTGCGCCGGCGGCGTTCCCAGATCCGTTTGGGATTGCGGATGATGTCGAACAAGGCCGACGGCGGGGGGCTGCTGACCCGGGCAACCTTGATGGCCCGCTGCTCATCGGTGCGCAGTTCGGTCCGCGCGCGCTCCAGATATTCCAGGTAGTACTCGCGCTGGTCGCGGCTCTGCCGGGCCTGCTTTCCTTTTTGGCTGACCATCATGGCGATGGAGGCCAGGATGGTCACGATCATCATCAACGCACCGACGGCGGCCAGGGACGATCCGCGGAAGAGCATCATGACCGTCATGGACGCGCCCGCGCCGAGCAGCGGGACCAGCGACATCATGTTCATGCCGCTGCGGCCCTCGTTGACCGGCGGTGGCGCATCCAGGGCGTAGGGTTCCACGGTGCGCGCCGGCGGTGTGGTCCGGGCGGGGCGGTGGATCAGCTTGACGCTCATATCACCGGTTCCCGTTGGCTGCGTGCAGGATCGTGGACGCCAGCGAAGTGGCATCCAGCCGGGTCTGCGGTGCCAGCAGACCCAGGTCGATTTCGACGCCGGCGGCCAGATGCCGGTCGTAGGGCAGGGCCAGCACGTCCAGGCCCTCGCGGCTGAGCCGGACGGCCTCCTTGACCGGATCCAGCGGCGCGTCGGCATCGGCGCTGGTCACCACGGTTAGCAAGGGCAGCACATGGGTGGCCGGATCCTGCCGCCAGGCGCGGGCGTAGCTGAGCGCGTCGTTGACCCCGGACACGGTGGCCGGAACCACTTGCACCACGGCGTGCGAGGACTTGATGGCCCACACGCTGTCCGGATGGCTGATGCCGGTGGGACAGTCAAGCAGCGTGATCGGGAAGTAGCGGCTGACGGCGGTCAGGGCGTTTCCAAGCGCCGAGTACTCCGCGCGCTGCTGCCACAGGCGGACGCCAGTGGCGTAAAGATTGGCGCCGGCTGACCCCATCCGGCCGGCCAGCTCGGCGTGGCTCGCAGGGGTTCCGCTAACGACGGCGGCGGCCAGCTCGTCGACGGACGGCGCCTGCTCGAGGCCAAGACGCAGCGTCAGGGAGCCGAGCCCCGGGTCGTTATCCACGGCAGCCACCGAGTCCTGGCGCATGGCGGCAAACACTGAGGCGAGCAGCGCCGTCGTCGTTGTCTTGCCGGCACCGCCGCGCGAACTGATGACGGCAATGCGGCGGCCGGTGGTAACCGGTTCCTGGGCTCCCGCGGCCGCCGCGCTAAGCCGCTGCGGGTAGTCGTCGGCGCGGAAGAGGCTGGTGAGCTGGCGCAGAACGCGGGCTCCGGCGGGCAGTCCCTGCCGGGTGCGCAGGCGGCGGCGGAAGGTGTCGGTGGAAGTTTCGAAGCCGCCGAAGCTGCCTTCTCCGGTGGCCTGTGCGGCCTGAGCTTCGCGCCGGGTCTGCGGCGCCGGCTGGGGAGTCCACGGATCGTACGTCACTGGGGCTTCCTTCCCAAGGAGCGGGGTCGGGCTGGGGCTGCGGGCCGGTGTGCGGTTGCGGTGCGTGCCGGACTCATGAACCGAAGCTCGTCAGCAGCTGGGCGAAGAGTCCGAACAATCCGAGGATCAGCGGCACAGTGGCCAGGATGGCGATGGTTTCGATCTTGTTCCCGGCAAGGCGAAGGCGCGCGGCGGTATGCGCCGGCAGGTTCAGCGTGAGGACAGAGCCGATGGCCAGCGCCATCACCAGCAGCAGCAGGCCCACCAGCCATTCGGAGCCGTCCAGCAGCCGCAGGGCGGACAGGGCCAGCGCGGCGACTCCCACCGACGTGGCGATGTAGAGGGAGACCCGCTCGGCGGCCAGCGGAAAGGACCGCGCGCGCAGGCTTGCAGCGAGGACCAGTGCGGCCAGCAGCGGCAGCGTCCACACCTGCTCGGCCGGGTCCGTGCCGAGGATCCACAGTGCCGTAGCGATGGACAGCGCGGTCAGAACGGTGCCCAGCGCCAGGGTCCGGTGGGCGGCGCGGATGGAGTCCAGGGCATCGGCACGCCGGATGGAACCGCCCTGGGAACGCTGGTCATCCAGGGTGGCCAGACCGGAGACGGACAGGGCGATCTTCGGCGTGAGGCCCAGCAGCACAATGCTGATGGTGCCGGCGATGGCGGCTGCCCGGATCGGATCGCCGGAGAAAAAGCCGCAGGCAGCCCAGATAGCGGTCAACGCGGCCAGCGTTCCGGCCGCACCGAACATGGCCTTGGACCGGCCCAGCACTGCCCCGACGGCGGCAAAGGCCACGGTAGAGAGCAGCGCGAGAACCAGCAGCTTTAGCTCGATGCCGAGGTCCAGATGCAGGACGGAGCCGAGCCCGAAGAGCCAGCCGGTGCCGGCCAGGGTCAGTCCCACATTCCTGCGCTGCGGCAGCCCGAACAGAGTTGAGCCGGCCAGCAGGGCAACCGCGACCGCCAGCAGAATCCACCAGCTGCTGCCGCCCGCGAACGAGCCCAGCAGTATTTCCACGGCACCCCAGCTGCCCAGGGCCGCGAAGGCGCCGGCCATCAGGTGGCGGAAGCGCTCATCCCAGCGCCCGCCCACCGACTCGGTTTCCTCGACCACCGTATCCGTGACGTCGTAGACGACGGCGGGCGGAGGAGCATCGGAGGCATTGAATAAGGTGAGCTTGCCGCCGTCGCTGACGCCGGCGTCGGACAGTGTCGTCTGGTCGGCCAAAGGTTCTCCGGAGGCCTGGACCAGCACTTTGGCCGCGACCTCCTCGCGTGGGGAATCCGCCATCAGGTCAAGGATCTGCGGCATGAGGGTGCCCACCGGCTGGTCCGCCGGCAGCAACAGATCCAGGTGCCGGCTTTCGCCGATCAGCGTGACGCGGGTAAAAGCGAGGGGCATCGGTCAGGCTCCCGGACGTAGGTTCTTAAGGGGCAGATCCCCGTGCTTGGGATCTGCATGCAGCTGCACCCAGGCCGAGGCCGAGCGTTCCTGCTGCTTCTGCCGCTGTTCGGCCAGCAGGTTGCTGACAAAGGAGTAGCCCACGCAGATAGCGGCAATCAACGCGGCCAGTGCAATGCTGAACAGGAACAACCTCAGGCTGTCCATCCAGCGGCGCTGGTTCGGATTCTCGCCGTACAGCAGGGCCGAGGTCAGCCGGTTGCGCCGGACCACCACAGACTCGATGAGCTGACTGTCGTAGTCGTTGGCCATGCAGGCGCTCCTCTTCTGGCGTCGGTTTCGTGTGGCTGGCGGTGCTCATCGGCTCTGCGGCCGGGCAACGCACATCCATCATGTCATCCCGAAACCGCCAAATCGCCGGATTACAGGCCGAGTGGGGAGTTCTACCCATGCTGAACGGTTGCGGCGCATGTGGCGTTTGGGATTCTATTGAACTACCCGGTTACCGCAGACCCCCTACAGTCTCCAATAGCTTCTGCTGGTAATTCTTGCGAAACGATCAACCAGGACAGACGAGAGCGCAGCCAAGCGCCATGAAGGTGGTAATGATGAAATTTGATATGGGCTCACAGACCCTGTCGCAGCTGACCTCACAGACCGGAGGCTCAAACGAGGATATGGGCCAGTTGGTCCGGAACCTGGTTGACGCGGTAGCGCCGCTCGAAGGCAAGTTCAACGGCCAGGCGCGCGTGAAGTTCGACGAGTTCAAGGCCCGTGCGGACGAAATCGCCAACAACCTCAACGGTGCGCTCGCCGCGATCCTGACCGGCCAGAGCGAAATGGACCTGGCGTTCCACACCGGCGACCAAGAGTCCGCCGACAACGCCTCGCAGCAGCAGGGCGCCGCGAACTTCGACGCCGCCAACTTCAGCTCTTCGCGCTAGTCACTCCGGTCCGCAGCAGCGGGCATCCCTTACAGACTTCATTTCTCCCGGCAGCTGCCGGATCTCCGAAAGGAACAGCTATGTCCCAGGACCGTCTTACTTACGACACCGACATTTCCGCCCAGGTACAGGGCGAAATCCAGTCCATCGTCGGCCGGCTCGAGAGCCTGATCGCCGAGCGCGACAAAGCCGTTGCCGCCGCCATGTCCGATTACCAGGCCGACGGCGTCTCCGAGGAATACCAGGGTGTGGAATCCCGCTGGAAGAACGCGGCTGGCGAGGTCAAGGAAATCATCCGCCTGGTCCGGAACACCCTCGAGCAGAATGACCAGACCGCGGCAAACACCGGGGCTCGCGCCCGTGCCGCCGTCCAGAACATCGGCTAACCAGCCAGATAGGCAGCGTCGAAACCCCGGCGCTGTCTTTCGTACGGATCAGGCACGGCAGGCATGGAGGAAAGATGGCAGCGGACTGGGACATTGAATCGGCGACGATCCAATCCATCATCTGCAAAGTGCAGACACAGACCGAGAAGTATGCTGACCTGTTTGTGGAGTTCGGCGCGGAAGTAAGTTCCATCATGGAAGCCTCGAAGTCGCAGATCATCGGCGAGGCGCTGGTCGGATTGTCCGAAGAGAAGCTGCAGGCGGCCATGACGCAAGTCCAGGGCCGCAGCGCCCAGGCGCTTAATTCCACGTCCACTGCGGTCAACGCCATCATCACCGGTGACCAGACGATGGAACAGAACGTCCGCGCGGCCCAGGACACCGCCAACAACGCCTACATCCCCGAGCCGGCACCTGCTCCGCACCGGAACGGACCGGTTCCCCAAGCGGTCTGAACCACCTCTGCGCCGCCGCACCTTCACTCATTCACTCACTCGCACACATGAGGTATTGAACCATGGGCTGGAATCCCTCTGAGTTTCCTCCGTTGCCGGACGGCGATCTGCTGGAACAGCACGCCGGCAAGCTGCGGACCAAGGCAGAAGGCATCCAGTCGGCGGCCGAGGAATCGCACACGTTGTGGGCCGGCATGTCCACCGCTTACAAGGGCCCGGGGGACTGGCAGGTCCACACCGCCTTCAACAAGGTGGCCTCCGAGGCTGAAGTTGTCCTCGAGGACGCGAATGCCGTCGCGGACGCCATCGACACCTTCGCCGAGTGGGCCAGGGATGCCAAGCGGCGCTACAACGCCCTCTACGCCGACTGGCTCTCGGTGCAGTCGCGGATCGACGACGGCGGCGGGGACTGGCGTGAGGACCAGGACCTGGTCAACGACGACAACAACATCCTCAAGTCCGCCGACGCATTGCTGGCCGAGCATATGGAAGCGGAGCGCACGTGCGCGACGGCGATCTCCGGTCTCTTCGGTGGGCCTTCGTATGTGGTGACAACGCAGGATGGGCCGGGAGCCAACCAGGTCGCCTACGGGTATACCGCGGACCAGCTCGACGCCGCGGCGGCGGAGGGGAACATTCCCTGGGGCGAGCCGACCGAGTGGGACAAGCCGTGGTACCGCGATGCCCTCGACGGGGTGGTGTCCTTCGGCAAGGGTGTCTGGAGCGGCATCACCGGCACGGTGACCGGCCTGTGGAACATGGTGAACTTCACGGACATGGAGACCTTCTCCGCGACGTGGAAGGGCATCGGCACGCTCGCGCTGGACGTCGCGATCGTTACCAGCCCGGTGGCCCAGGTCGCCCTGCGCGCCACCGGAAACAAACATATTGTGGACCAGTCGGCGGAGCGGCTGGTGGCCGTGGGCAAGGCCGCCGTCCATTGGGATGACTGGAAGCGCGATCCTGCCTATGCGGCCGGCGCGTCTGCTTTCGACCTGGCTTCAATCCTGCTCACGGCCGGCGGTGGGGCCGTGGCCAAGACCGGTTCCGTGGCCTCGGCCGTGACCCGGGTCGGCAGCACCGGCAGCCGGGTGGCCAGCGTCGTGAACGCCACCGGACTGACGAAGATCGCCGGCTACACCGGGCGGGTCATCGACCTGGGCAGTGCGCTGAAGATCAACACGGTCAACTTCGCCACGGACACGGCCCGCGTCACCCTGGGCCGCGTGGCCCCTGCGGCCGTCCGCGTGGACAACTTCATTAACGACGTCGGCACTTCCCTTTCCGGCCCGCGTCCGGCCTACGCCGGGGTTCCTACCGGCAACGGACCCGGCCCGGTCAGCACACGCATCGATAATCTCATCAACCGCTTCGACGCCGAAGGCCCCTCCAGCCCCAACCGTGGAACCGCCCCGGATACCACCCCCGCCCGTGGGACCTCAACTCCGGAACCGGCACTGGCGCGTGACACCAACACACCGGACGCTGCGAACCGTCCAAGCTCAGCCACTGATTCGTCAACGTCCGCCCCGGCAAGCCAACGGCCGACATTCGAAGCAGAGGGCCAACGGATCGACGACAATTATCGGCACCCCGCACGCCCCGCCAACGGTGTCGAGCAGCCCGATGTCATCAAGGATCCGGCAGGACACAAGGACTATGGCCAGCATCGGGATGATATGGGCCTGCAAGACCGGAACCTGGAAGGCAATGCTCGCTATCCGGAAGAGATTAACGGCGGCCTGGCCGGCATTGTGGATGAGAACCAGCCCAAGTTCGGTGTGGACGAGAACGGCCGGGCCCTGACGGAACAGGAATACGCGAACCGCTACGGCGAAATCAATCCCAAGACCGGCGATCTGGAATGGGACAGCTACCCGGACAATGCTGGCGCGGTTGACGGCAGCATCCGTCATTACGACAGTCTCGATGGGCTACGCCAAGACTTCGGTGAGGATCTCACGTTCGACCGCATTGGCCACAACGGCGGCACGTACTTGGCCGTCGATGGCACGCCTTGGCATATGCGCAGCCTGCCCGTCAACACCTTGGGCAAAGAACTGCACCACTTTGAGCTCAATGAGCTTCCGGATCACATCAAGGTTGAAGTATCCGAGATCGCGCCGGCATTCGGCCGTCCCGGAGGCGGCACGCAGATCCAGTTCGTCGATTCCCGGTCCGGGAGAGTGCTCGGCGTCAATGACATGTTGAACCAGCGGGTCCTGACCGAGACAGGACCCCTGAGGAATCCGGCGCAGGACCTTATTGACGAGGTCATGCCCAAGGTGTACAACTTCGTCGATATCGATGCAGCCGACGCGCCAGGACCACGCACGCCCTGGTCGTCGGCCGGACAATTGCTGGAACGGAACACCAAATATTCAGTTCCCGGGCACGGCCGGTTCTACACGGACGAAAACGGCGCCATCAAGGTGGTGGAAGCGGCCGGAGGGACTGGCAAACTGAACCCGAACCTGCAGAACCCCTTGCCTGACACCACCTACAGGGTGAATGACAACGTGGTCTACCGGACCGATGCCGACGGAAACACTGCCGAAACTCATATCGTGGACTATCGGAAGGACACCGGGATCCGCAGCGAGGGTGTTCAAAGTGCTGTAGGTCGGACCGGAATGGACGAGATTTACCCGGATCTCGACCGGTCCGAAATACCCAGCCGCTACCATTTCGATGGCGGACACCTCCACGGTACGGATGCCGGCGGTATTCCGGAACGGATCAACCTGCAGCCAATGCTGCGCCAGCTGAATCAGAGCCTCGGCGGGTCGGAGAGCTTCTGGCGGTTCGAGCGTACGCTGATCAATGCTGCGGAGCGTGCCCGGCGGATCGAGGTAGATATTTACAGCGAGTTCGACGGCGGCAAGACGCCGGTAGAGTTCTATGTTGAGTACACCATCGACGGCGTCAAGCAGGCGCCCCGGCTGTTCATCAACCGCAAATGACCAGGAGTGATCCACCAGTGAACGCAGATACCGCCGGAACGGACGTGATCGGCCGCCGCAACGAACTTGAACTCGAAATCGCGCGTATGCTGGCGGGTGCTCCGGCTCCAGGCTGGACGTCGTTGAAGATTGAGATGAACTGCGTTGGCAATGTTCAAGGCGGCCTGATCTTTGTGGACCGGAACGGGGTTGAAGAGCGCGAATTCCCGCCGCGGCCCTCTTACCGGCGGTTCCGGGAACTGAGGGACGCCATGTTCAGGGAAGGCCACGGGACGTGGTTCTCCATGACAGTGGAACTGGAACCGGATGGACACATGCGGGCCAGTTACAACTACGATCAGGAACCGGAGTGGGATGTTCCTATTGGCGATGACGAATACGCCGCGGACTTGGAGCGCTATCCCAGAAGGCCCGAGCACATCCCGCAGTGGCTCAAGGACAAGCTGACCAGCGAAGGTGCGGCCGAATGAGCACTGACTTCGACCCCGCCTATCTCCAACTGGTTGCACGGTGGTTCGGCGATCCGGAACCGCTGTGGAAGGATGGCCGCTGGCTGTGTTACGACGCGGACAACTACGGCATCGTGATCCAAACGGGCGGGCCCCGGCTCAAAGTGTTTTTCAACATTTTTCAGAACAACCGCAGCGGAAACGGTCCGGACCTGATTTGTGATTCTGCCACAAACGTCCTGAAGTTCCTGCTGTACTCCGCCGGAACCAAATGGCGTCAGCGCCAAGGTATGGACCGGATACTGGTGCCGTACAGCCTGCAACTGGTTCGACCGGGTTTTTCCATCACTCCTACTCCGGAAGGGGTTCGGGGGGAAGTCGCCTGGACCAGCGAAGGGTCGGAGCACTCAGCCACCCTTGCCCAGGACGGCCATGCAGTGGAGTTCACCTACTATGGCGCCGCACCGCTTGCCCAGATCCGCGAATCCATGGAGTCTGCCGACGGCTCGCCGCTATTTGCCGACGTCCGAAAAGTTCCTGCCTCAAGCCTGGAATACGCCCGCCCCTGACAACGACCAGAAAGGCTGGGCGACTCGTGGCACGGCTTACGACCGACGCCGGTCATTCAAAAACGCGCGCACCTGGTATGAGACGGAACTACGGATCCGGGATCGGCTGAAGATGCCCGCAAGGGACCGTAAAGCCGGCGGTAACGTGGGACGCGAAGCCGGTCTACCGCTTTCTTCCGGAATAAGAGAGGCCGATATTCATTGGCACAGCTGATCGGCAGCGCCGAATTGGGCGGGCTTAATACCCTTGCCAGAGCAAAGTATCCCCAAGCCGCAGAGATCCGCCTTGAGATCAACATGTTCGGTACCGCTTTGAGCCTGACCGAATCAGCCCTCGGGGAGGACTGCCGCTGGAAGAATACGGACTTCACGGACAAAGTTGAGTTTGACCCGCAGTTGCTCGATGACGACAAGGTAGCGAGCTACAGCAAGGGGACAGGATCCTGGTTCGAAGCCAGGCTGAGACTGCGTCGGGATGCGGAAGCATCGTTTGAACGTTTCCCACAGGACCGCATGGACCGTATCTCGGAAGGGATCGGGATGCCTCTTTCGGTGGAATCGATCCAGGACGAGCTCGTGATTTTTCCCCGGTATCGGGAGAATATTCCGTCCTGGATGGTCGATTCACTGAACGCTCATGGTGAAGCCGTTCCGTACCTTGACCCCGCCGATGATCAGGTTGTGTTCGGCGAAGAACGCATCCCGTACGAGGAGCCGAGCCTATGAGGCGTCGATCCGTTCCGACAAACATTTCCCGAGGACGACAGACACATGACTGAACGAACGCCCATCATGGTCCGCCAGCAGGAGCTGGTTGAGAGCTTGGCCGCTTGGATGCTCTCGGCCGTCAACACAGAACCGGGCTGGGACCGGATGGTGCTCGAGCTCAAGCCGTCCGCTGGCGCGATCCTGATGCGGATCACTCAGGAACGGCAGGGGGCGTCTGGCACCAATGCCGGCCAACTGCAGCCGGGTACGACTGCGTTCAATGACGCGGCTGAACTGCACCAGTTGACGGGAGGCACTGATGGCAGGTCGTGGAAGAACGCCGCTATCAACGTCTCGGCTCACGGTTGGCCGGACGCGCGCTACAACCTGGACACCTACTTCAACTATGATCAGCCTGCGCCGGATTTCGGGCTCGGGGAACCCGGGGACGTCCCCCGGGGCAACGGGGAACACCCAGCTCCGGATGCCGGCGTCGACAACCGCCTCGTACGGGAAGCGATCGAGGAGTTCAGCCGCAATCCAAGCCAGCAGGCGGCTATCAATGTCCTGCGCCAGATCATCGGCTCGGAACTGCTCCTTGACATTACCGATGCCGGGAACGACAGGCCGAGCATCTCGATTGTCGAGGCCAATGGAGTCCCAGCGGTGATGGCCTTCACCTCGCAGGAGACGCTGGCCGCATTCAGGGCCAATACCGGGCGGCCGGGCCCGCCTGCCTCCTGGGTGCAGCGGGGGGAAGAACTGTTAAGGTTCGTCGACAGCAGCCCGGAGGTGCATTACCTCTATCTTGATCCTGCGGGACCGTCCTGCGCTCTTGGCCGGCCGGAGATTAATTTCGCTGTGGCCAGCATGGTCAATCCACGTCTGAAGGCTGCGGCTGGAACGCAGTCTGCAGCACCCGCAGTGGCGGAGCTGTCTGCCCAGGGTGCACGGGTCCTGCTTGCAGACAACAAGGACCAAACCGGCCAGGGCGGCGGCCCGCTGGTGCTGGCCGGTCCCGAGGGGCAGCCCGTCCTCCCAGTGTTTTCGTCCGGTGTCGAAGTGGCAGCGTTCGATTCTTCTGCCCGCTTCACAGAGGTCGATGCGGCCTGGGTCCTGGATACTATCCGCCGGAACCCGGACCGTGAACTGGTGATCAACCCGGCTGGCCCGTCTGTGGTCATCCGGCACAGTGACCTATAAGCGTCTGCGGTCATGCAAAAAGGCACGGAGGCAGCGCACGCGGATCTTGCTGCCTTGGACGAAACGGTACTGGCGACAGCAGCCCGCTGGTATGGAAGCGGGCCTACGATTGTGCGCCAGGGTATTTGGTCGGCCTTTGATGAAGAAGACTACCGAATGGTCATCAAGTGCTCCGGCAGGAACTATGTGTCTACGACCGTCTTTACCAGTCCAATGGCGAGCGCCGGCCCCAGTATTTGATCTCGGCAGACCCTGTGAGCCGCTGTGTCCTGTACATTGCCTCGCACCGTTATAGGAAACAGCAGGCCCTGCCTTCTCTGCCGCTGGAGGACCACGCGGACCAAAGATTCAGCGGCCGGACAGTATCACCGGAGGGGACATATCCGACGGTGATCGAGGGCAGCCGCGGGGGAGTGCGCTATTCGGCCGCGTTCAGTTTCCGGAACGCGGCTAGGGCGTTCACCCATTACGCAGCTGTCCCGTTGGATGAGTTGGTGGAATCCCTTCAAGCTCCGGATGGGGGGCCTCTCTTTCCGCTCGTTTCCCAACCGCCTACACCACACGATCATGCTGGCCACGGTCGCTAAGGTCGCACCCGGACCAGAATGGTCCAAGAGGGGAGCGGTAGGAGCAGCAGAATTTAGATTCACACGGATTCTCAGCTACAAGGTATTAGAAAAATGGGAATCTATCGCTGCGGTGGCGTTTTGGAAGGGCTACCGGCTGACGATTATTGCGTTTACTGATGACGGACTGGCTGTTGGCTATGCCGACGTGGACTGGCAGCGTGCACTTCGCGAGTTGAAGCCGCTCTTGGAGCAGGCCGGGTTGAAGTGCTCATTCAATGGACCAGGCCATATTGAGGTAACGGTGCCCGTATCTGACCTAACAGATTTGCAGGAGACGGAAACCCGCGACGATTTCGTCGAGTACAAGAAACGGGGCTGGCGGTGAGGAACCAGCAAACTTCTGCGTGGATGTCAGGGACATGCAGGGGTGGAAGGGATTGGCGCCCTGGCGCTAGACGTGGCGAGTCTTGCCTGTCCGAATGCCCAGATCGCCTTGCGCGCTACCGGCAAATTGACCAAGACTTCCGAAATTCTTGAAGTGCATCAGCCTCCGGCTCACGTAGTAGAGCCGGGTGAAACCGAGGGAGCGCTCTACGTGCGGTACGGGACACCGCCGCTTGGCGAGGTCATTGGATATTTTGCCTGCCGCTCCACTGGGAGGGGTCAAGGTATCGGGTCTACGAGCCGGGGGACTAAGCCGAATCTAAGGGTACGATCCGATCGATGTTGTATCACCGGTCTGTAGAAGGGAAATCGAACTGATGACGATCCTGCAGAAAGCCGTGCATATCCACGATCTGCAACAGTTCCTGGGCCACTCGGCTGATTTGTTGGCAGGGTACGTGGTTCCGGCCGCACAGGTTGACGGCCTGACGCCCGCGCAGCTCCATTCAGTCCATAGGCTGGCGTTTGCAGGCTCGCCGTTCCCCTCCGAGCCGGAGTACGTGGACGTTCTGCGGTTTCGAGGGCCGGGAGGCGAGCTCCAGGATGCAGTGGAACCGGAGGTGCGCGACCGTCCATCGTATACCTGGACCGGATTCGAAAGCGGGGACGGCGGCATGCCGGTGCCGGTTTACTACCTTGACCCGGTCCGGGTGCCGGCCGGGGCGGAGCTATGGAGGATTAGCGGACAGGGCGCCGAGACCCTATTGGGTGTCCATCCGGACACGGCGACTGGCTGGGTGCCAGTCGGATGGGACGGTCGGGTGGCCCGGAGGAAGTTACTGCCGCAGGACATGCTTGGAACGGTTGCAGTGTGGGATTTCAACGCGTATCTCGCCGACATCGTAGACGGCGGCGAAGCCGTTGTATTGTGCGCGTTCGAGAAGCCCGATGACGAGGAACTGGAGGATGGCGAGCTCGACCAGGACGAGTTCTGGGAGCCGTGGGTCGAAACGGCGCGCGGGCTGTGGCGGAAGAAAGTTGACATCGGCGAGGTTACCGATGTCTTTGAGGCTGTCTGGACCTGCACATACCGCGGGCTACGTTGGCGCATCACGGCTCAAGAGCGTAGCCAGGATGGGCAGGAGACTTTCAAGCTGCACTATATCGGCCAGGACGCTTCATCGGCGGAGTCGCTGGGTCTGAAGCAGTCAGATGCCGGCGTGTACCGTGCTGCTGCAGCCCGCGATGATGTCGTTGATCTGAGCGAAGTCCAACTTCGTCCGTTGACGGCTCGTCCGGCGGCCCGGACAACGTCGACGGATAAAGTCCGCACGACGGCCAATGCGCCTTACAAAGTCCGCACGACCATAGATTCGCCTTATGGAGTGCCGTATCCGGGCCAGTGGGCGCTCTGGCAAGGCGGTTGGTACGAGGCGCAGACGTATAGCGATAAGGAAAGGCTGATACTGCTCCGCTGCGAGACTGAGTCGGCCCCCGGCGATGGGTGGCAGGAGACTGCGGCGGGATGCGGTTCCGCCCGGAGCTTCACCCGCGGTGTGCCCTTTGAGGACCTGGAAGCCTATGAGGAATTTAAGATCAACGCGCACTGGCGTGGCTACGGTTTCAGCCTCATGCGTATCGGCGCCGACGAATTCGCTCTCGGGTGGGCCGGAGAGCGCGACGGCAGTGCGCTCGCCCGCGGACAGTTAATGGCAGAGCTGAAGCAATCGGGGTACTGGCACCACCAGATCGATCAGAGCACCGTCGAAGCCGTGGTACCGGTCGCCGAACTGACCGCTTTCCAGATGGTGAGGCACCGTAACCTGATGGATGCCCTCAAAGGAAAAAGTCTGAGCAAGCAGGTTGAGGCAGGAACCTCGGTATCAGTGACGAGTGGCATTACCGGTCAAGGGATCGTCAGCCAGATAGTTTCACTGGTCGTCAGCTCCCAGAAGCCGGGATGGGACCGGATCGAAATTTGGTGGGCTGAAGCGGCTGGATTCGGATCTTCGTCTATCGATGTCGTGGCGGGAGGAGAAACGACATCGCCATGCACTTCTGAGGAGGTCCTTGATCTTCTTGAGGAACTTAAGGATTCGATGTATCGCCCGGACATCGGTACCTGGCTCAGTGTGAGGATTTCCATCAGCGCAGACGGAAGCGTGGATATCGACTACAACTATGACGAACCGCCAGAGTGGGCCTTTGGGGTTGAGCCCGGGCTCTATGGGGAGGAACTGGAACGGTATCCGCGTCCCATGGAGAACATTCCGAATTGGATGATGGCAGACGCTGGCTATTTGCCGGCTAGCGGGGACGCGCACTTCTCCTTGAGAAGATATGCCCACCGCCTGATGAGGATCGGAGAATTGCAGCCCAGGAAGTGGTTGGCACGACTAAGGAATCATCAAAAGTGACCGCCCGGGCGGATTTTCTTCCGGTGCATGGTGATGCTATCAACTTCACCTAGTGGAGGGCCCGCCCTTGCCACGATCCGGGTACTCGATTATGTCTGCCATGGTCCGCCGCTATGCGGCCTCGCATAGGTCGACGCCCTGTGTCCGACACCACCGTTTTAGGACGTGGGCGACTGCGGCATTTAGAATAGGAAACTGTGCGCTATTGCGCAGGAGGATTCCCCGAAAGAAGGACGATCAGTGTCTAACTCAGTTGCGGACCGGGAGCAGCGCCCATTGCGGGTCGCCATCATCGGAGCCGGCCCTGCAGGTGTCTACGCTGCCGACATTCTGACCAAGGCCGAACGCGACTTCGAAGTCAGCATCGACCTCTTCGACCAGTACCCCGCGCCCTACGGCCTGATCCGCTACGGTGTTGCCCCGGACCACCCGCGCATCAAGGGCATCGTGAACGCACTGCACAAGGTGCTGGATCGTGGCGACATCCGTTTCCTAGGCAACGTCAACTATGGGCGTGACCTGACGCTGAAGGATTTCCGCGACTTCTACGACGCAATCATTTTCTCCACCGGCGCCATCAAGGACGCGGACCTGAACATTCCCGGCGTCGACCTTGAAGGCTCCTTCGGAGCCGCGGACTTCGTCTCCTGGTACGACGGCCACCCGGACGTCCCCCGTGAATGGCCGCTGGAGGCCAAGGAAATTGCCGTCATCGGTAACGGCAACGTGGCCCTCGATGTTGCCCGGGTGCTCTCCAAGCACGCCGACGACCTGCTGACTACCGAGATCCCGGACAACGTCTACCGGGGCCTGAAGAACTCGCCGGTGACGGACGTCCACGTCTTCGGCCGCCGCGGTCCGGCGCAGGTGAAGTTCACCCCGCTGGAGCTGCGGGAACTCTCCCATTCCCGCGACGTCGACATTGTCCTCTACCCGGAGGACTTTGACTTCGACGAAGGTTCGGACGAGCAGATCCGCTCCAACAACCAGACCAAGACAATGGTCAACACGCTCACCAACTGGCTTGTCGAGGAGCAGGACACCGGAGCGTCGCGCCGGCTGCACCTGCATTTCCTGCACACCCCGGTTGAAATCGTCGAAGGGACCGGCGACGGCGCTGGCAAGGTTGCCGCGATGAAATTCGAGCGCAACGAGCTGGACGGCACCGGCAATGTCCGGGGCACCGGTGAGATCGTCGAGTACCCGGTCCAGGCCGTCTACCGCGCCATCGGCTACTTCGGTTCAGAGCTGCCCGAGGTCGGTTTCGACGAACGCCGCGGCGTCATCCCGAATGAGGGTGGCCGGGTGATCGACACCGAAGGCAATCCGGTTCCGGGCATCTACACCACGGGCTGGATCAAGCGGGGTCCGGTCGGCCTCATCGGCCATACCAAGGGCGACGCGCTGGAAACCATCGGTTTCCTGCTCGAGGACCGGCTGGATCTGCCTGCGGCGAAGAACCCCGGCGAGGACGCCATCATCAAGCTGCTCGAAGAACGCGGTGTCGAATACACCACTTGGCAGGGCTGGCTGAAGCTGGATGAGTATGAGCGCAAGCTCGGTGCCGATTTCGCAGCGGCGAACGACGACGGCGGTGCTCCCGCCGTCCAGCGCGAACGGGTCAAGGTTGTGCCGCGCGACGAGATGGTGCGCGTCTCCCGCGGCTGATCCCCAGGAACGTCAGGCCGACGCAGTGTGCGACCGGGACGTTGGCCAGTTGCGTTAGCTACGGATTGACGTAGAAGCGCAGGACGTCGCCGCTGGGCAGTTCGAGCCGGATCTTGTTCCGGCTCGGAGTGCTGATCCGCGCCTCCGGATAGACCGTCCGCAGGCTGTTGATCAGCGGCTCCGGACCTTTGTCTTGGGCGCCCGGCCCCGAACGCGTTTTTTCGGCCGGTCTGCGCCGGCCGGTCAGCTTAGCGGTGCTCCATTGCAGCCAAGTCTGTGTTGTAGCCACGATACCCATCCTCAGTTGATGGCTTAACCGTTTCCGGCTGGTCCGACCCCCGTGCCGTCCCTATACCAGTATGCGAGCCATTGCTCTCTACCTTAGGACGGCACACCTAGAAAAAGTTGTGAAAATCAAACTTCATATTGTGCCGCACTATGCTGGGGTCCAGCAGAGCATCCAGCCGGATGCCATGAGAGGACGAGGAGCGCGCACGAGGCATGGCCAGACCGCAGAATCTCCAGCGCAAGCCGCAACTGCTGGCGGGCATTCTGGATTATTTGCAGGACAAGAACCTTGCTGGTCTGTCCTTCCGGTCCTTGGCGGAAGGGCTGGGGATCAGCAGTTACATGCTCGTCTATCACTTCGGTACCAGAGAACAGTTGGTTGCCGAAATCGTGGCCCAGGTCCAAGCCGGTTTGGCGGCGCCGCCGCGTGCCCAAATGCTCCAGCTGGCACCCGAGGGGTTCCGCGAGCAGATGCTCCGGTTCTGGAGCCAGTCGATGACGGCTCGGGGGCGGCAGCTCCAGCGGCTCGGTTTCGAAGCTGCGATGCAGGATCCGGGAGGGGCATTCGGCAACCACTCCGCCGACCTCTATGGCGGCTGGCAGGACGTCGCTACCGGCTGGCTGCGGGCCAAGGGGCTAGGCCCGGAGACGGCAGAAGTCGAAGGGCGCCTCTTTGCGGCAGGGGTCCATGGCCTGCTGTACGAGCATGTGCTCACCGGCCAAACGCAACAAACGACGGCGGCCTTCCGCCGATTGCTCGATCGTTACCTCTCGTACGCTCAGTCTTCCCCTAGGCTGGAGCAGTGACGAACAATATTCCACTCAATGATGAACAAGCCGGCCGGGTCGTAGCACTCGCCATGGACCTGGCCCGTGAAGGCAACACCAGCGAACTTGCCGAGTTTCTCGACCATGGTCTGCAGGTGGACGTGCTCGATTCGGACCGCAACACCCTGCTGATGCTGGCTGCCTACCACGGGCAGGAAGAGACGGTGGCGATGTTACTCGAACGCGGAGCCAATCCCGACATCCGGAATGTCCGCGACCAGTCGCCGATCGCCGGGGCACTGTTCAAGGGCGAAGACGCCGTAGTGACCAAGCTTCTGGCCGCCGGTGCCGATCTCGATGCCGGCACCCCGACCGCGCGCGACGCAGCCAAGATGTTCGGCCGGGAACACCTGCTGGAGAAATAGAAAATGCCCGGGACCAGCCGCATGGCTGGTCCCGGGCATTTCTTTGGCCCTTAGACCGAGTCGGAGTTTACGTCCGTCTCGGAAAGCTTGCCGGCCCGCAGTGCCTCAATGGCCTTACGGACGCCTTCGCCGTAAGCCGGATCGGCCTTCGTGCAGTTGGCGATGTGCCGCTCGATGGTGGCTTCGGAAGCACCGTCGATGGCGCGGGCGGTGTTCTCGAAGAGCACCTGCTTCTGCTCGGCGGTCATCTTCTCGCGGAAGAGTATGCCGGGCTGCTCGAAGTAGTTGGCGTCATCCTCGCGGTAGTTGAACCGGTCGGCGATCGCGCCCACGGCCTGTGCCGGATCGCGGTACGCCGGCTGCTCCTGCCAGCGGCCGTAGGAGTTCGGCTCGATGCCCGGGGTGGCACCTTGGTTGCCGTCGATGCGCATTGCGCCGTCGCGGTGGTAGGAGTTGACCACCTTGGCGCCGCGCGGGTAGTTGACCGGGATCTGGTGGTGGTTGACACCCAGGCGGTAGCGCTGTGCGTCGCCGTAGGAGAACAAGCGGCCCTGCAGCATGCGGTCCGGGGAGAAGCTGATGCCCGGTACGACGTTGGCCGGCGAGAAGGCGGCCTGCTCGACGTCAGCGAAGTAGTTGTCAGGGTTACGGTTCAGTTCCCACTCGCCAACCTCGATCAGCGGGTAGTCCTTCTTGGACCAGACCTTGGTGAGATCGAACGGGTGGTACTTGTAGGTCTCCGCGTCAGCCTCGGGCATGATCTGGACCATGAGCTTCCACTTGGGGAAGTCGCCCTTTTCGATCGAGTCGAACAGGTCGCGCTGGTGCGACTCGCGGTCGTCACCGACCAGCTTGGCTGCTTCGGCATCGGTGAGGTTCTTGATGCCCTGCTGCGTGCGGTGGTGGAACTTAACCCAGAAGCGCTCACCGGCGTCGTTAATGAAGCTGAAGGTGTGCGAACCGAAGCCGTGCATGTGGCGGTATGAGGCCGGGATGCCGCGGTCGGACATGACGATGGTGACCTGGTGCAGAGCCTCAGGAAGGTTGGTCCAGAAGTCCCAGTTGTTCTCGGCATTGCGCAGGTTGCTGCGCGGGTCACGCTTCACTGCGTGGTTGAGGTCGGGGAACTTCAGCGGGTCGCGGAAGAAGAAGACCGGGGTGTTGTTGCCGACGATGTCCCAGTTGCCCTCTTCGGTGTAGAACTTCAGGGAGAAGCCGCGGATGTCGCGCTCGGCGTCGGCGGCACCGCGCTCACCGGCAACGGTGGAGAAACGGGCGAACATTTCGGTCTTCTTGCCGACCTCGGAGAAGATCTTGGCGCTGCTGTACTTGGTGATGTCGTTGGTCACCGTGAACGTACCGAAGGCGCCCGAGCCCTTTGCGTGCATACGGCGCTCGGGGATCACTTCGCGGTCGAAGTGGGCGAGCTTCTCCAGGAACCAGACGTCCTGGAGCAGCATCGGACCGCGCGGGCCGGCGGTCAGGCTGTCCTGGTTATCCGCGACGGGCGCGCCCGCAACGGTTGTCAGCGGCTTGGTGTTTTCAGCCATGTGTTCTATTGCTCCTTGTCGGATCTTCCATTGTGAAGGTCTTTTTTGGCAGTGCAGGCCGGACAGATGCCCCAGTACGTGACCTCGGCTTCATCAATCGTGAAGCCGTGGTCATCGGAGGCCGAGAGACACGGTGCGGCGCCAACGGCGCAGTCCACGTCTTCGATCCCTCCGCAGGACCGGCACACCAGGTGGTGGTGGTTGTCGCCAACCCGGGCCTCGAAGCGGGCCGGTGAACCTGACGGCACGATCCGGCGCACCAGCCTGGCATCGGTCAGCGCTGCGAGCACGTCATAGACGGCTTGCTTCGAGACAGTGCCGAGTTCGGCCTTCACCACACCGGTGATGGTGTCGGCATCGGCGTGCGGGTGGGCACGGACGGCCTCCAGCACTGCAGTCCGTGGACGGGTCACGCGAAGCATGGCTTCACGCAGCAAGTCCTCCGGCTCCCTCATATCGACCATGGCACCGATACTTTCATGTTTTCTGGAATGAGTCCAGAAAAGAATCGCTCCGGGCGTGTCGGGCGTCACCGGAGAGCTGGCCGCTTCTATTGACGCACCAAAAGTCCCTCATCGTCCGCAGGCGCCGCCTCGTAGCCTACGATGACATTCACGTGAGGAGGTGCGCACTTTATGTTTCCAGCCCAGGAGTTCACGGTGGAGGTAGAAGGCCGGGAATTCAAAATTCTGACCCGGGGGAGCGGGCCGGAAACCTTCGTACTGGTGCCCGGCATCGGTGTCTCGCCGCGCTATTTTGCCCCGCTGGCCCGCGAACTGGCTGCCTACGGCGCCGTGCATTCTGTTGAGCTGCCCGGATTCGGCGGTACCCGCGCTCCACGACAGGCGCTGTCGATGCCGGACTTCGCACGGCTAGTGCGGGGCGCGCTGAATTCTGCTGGAATTGGCCCGGCGGTGCTTGTAGGGCATTCGATGGGTTGCCAGATCACCGCGGAAATGACCGTCTCCCATCCCGAACTGACCCGCGCCTTGGTGCTGCTGGGGCCTACGACGAACCGGAAGGAGCGCAGCGCCCTTCAGCAAGGGTGGCGGCTGTTCCAGGACACGCTGAGGGAACCGCCCCAGGTCAATTTCGTGGTGCTGAGCGACTATGCGCGGTCGAGCAAGCGTTGGTACCTAACCACCGTCCCTGAAATGGTCGGGCACCGGCTGGAGGAAACAGTGGCCCAGATTGACGTGCCCACGCTGGTCCTGCGCGGTGAACGCGACCCGATCGCGCCGCGCGAGTGGGTTGCTGAACTTGGGCGGGCATGCCCCGGCGCGCGGATTGCGGAAATCCGGGGCGAGGCCCACGTGGCGATGTTCCGCCGGCCCAGGACTGTCGCTTCCTACTGCCTGGAATTGGCGGCACGAGCATGAGCGGCGGCCGGGGCCGAGGCATTGGAATGACGCTCCGCCGCGGCTGGGCATGGCTGCAGGACTATGCCTATGTGGCTTATTGGCAGGTACACGGCTTCCTGTTCCGGGATGATCCGGCGCCTTATCTACAGGCAGCGGGGCGGAAGGACCAGCCGGTGCTGCTCATCCCGGGCATTTACGAAAAATGGCAGTTCCTCAAGCCCATCGCCGAGGACTTGAGCCAGGCGGGGCATCCGGTCCACGTGGTGGAGCCGCTCGGATACAACCGAGGCACCGTGGCCAGGATGGCTGAACTCGTCAGCACCTATCTGGCGGCGGCAGACCTGCAGAACGTGACCATAGTGGCCCACAGCAAAGGCGGGCTCATCGGCAAGTACGCCATGACCATACCGGGCGCCGCCGGACGCATTGCCCGCATGGTTGCCATCAACACTCCGTTTTCCGGTTCCGTCTACGCCCGCTTCTTCCTTGTTCCCAGCATCAGGGCCTTCTCGCCCAGCAACAGCGCCCTGCGTTCCCTCGCCGCCGAACTGTCCGTGAACCACCGGATCACCTCTGTCTACAGCACCTTTGACCCCCACATCCCCGGCGGCAGCGAACTACCGGGCGCGGAGAACATCGAGCTGGACCTGATGGGCCACTTCCGTATCATCGGCGACTCAAAGGTGCTCGAGGTGATCCGCAGCGTGCTGTCAGGGAAAGGTGCTTCCGGCAACTAGAATCTCGTCCATGCCCAAACTGTTCGCCGACACCACTCCGCTCAAGGAGAGCCTGGACTTTCGGCGGATGTGGATCGGGACCTCGTTGTCCTCGATCGGAGCCCAGCTCACGCTCGTGGCGGTCAGCCTCGAGGTCTACCAGCTCACGCAGTCGACCCTCGCGGTCGGCGCCATCGGCATCGTCGGACTGGTCCCGCTGGTACTGGCGGGACTATACGGCGGCTCGGTGGTGGACGCACACGACCGCCGGAAGGTCGCCCTCTACTCCGGCCTGGTGCTCTGGGCCTGTGCCGGGCTGTTCGCGCTGCATGCCTGGTCCGGGCTGGGGCAGGTCTGGCTGCTCTACGTCCTGATTGCCATCCATTCCGCCGCCGCCGGCCTCAACCAGCCGGCCCGCAGCGCCATTGTGCCCCGACTGGTCCGGCGGGAAATCCTTCCTGCTGCCAATGCCCTGACCATGATGACCTTCGGACTGGGTATGACCATCGGCCCGCTGCTCGCCGGTGTGCTCGTGGCCAACGTCGGGTTCGGCTGGACCTACACCATCGACGTCGTCACGTTTACCGCCGCCATCTGGGCCGTGTTCCGGCTGCCGCCGATCCCGCCGGAGGGCGAAGTCCGCAAGGCCGGCCTCCGGTCCGTCCTCGAGGGTTTGCAGTTCCTGCGCACCCGGCCCAACATCCGCATGACCTTCCTGGTGGACATGGCGGCCATGGTCCTGGCGCAGCCCCGCGCCCTGATGCCGGCCATTGGAGCATTGGTCATCGGCGGCGGGGAAGCGACGGCGGGCATCCTGCTGGCAGCAGTTGCTGCGGGTGCCTTTCTCGCGGCCCTCTTCTCCGGGCCCTTGGGCCAGATCCGCCGGCAGGGGTTGGCCGTGCTGTGGTGCGTGGCGGTCTGGGGAGCCGCGGTCTCGGCCTTTGGCATCGTCGTCGTTCTTGCCGGCAGGGCCGAAGCGGCGGCGGATGGAAGCATCAGCACCTGGCTGGTTCCGGCGGTGGCCTGCCTGATGGTCGCCGGGGCGGCAGATACCGTCAGCGGCGTGTTCCGCAACACCATCCTGCAATCGGCGACGCCGGACGCCATGCGCGGCCGGCTCCAGGGCATCTTCATCGTTGTCGTTGCCGGCGGGCCGCGGCTCGGGGATGCGGTGGCCGGCGGAAACGGGGAGTGGCTGGGCGAGGGGTTCGCCGCCGTCGCCGGGGGAGCGGGGTGCATCGTGGCGGTCTGGCTGCTGCATAAATGGCAGCCGCGCTTTGCCCGCTATGACGATAGGAACCCGGAGCCGTAAGGAACACGGCGCCGCCACTGTACGTTATATGGAGTGCCTGGTCAGAAGATGGCCGGGCGTGCCACGCTGGTCACCGACGGCCGGCGTAGAAGGAGACCTGACGCGGTGCACAATCATTTCAACGGTTTGAAGACAGCCGGCTTGCTCGGCGTTCTGTTTGCGATCCTGCTGGGCATCGGTGCCCTGCTGGCCAGCGGCACGGGCAGCAGCAGCTGGATCTGGATTATGGCCCTGATCGGTGTCGGCACCACGGCGTACAGCTACTGGAACAGCGACAAGCTCGCCATCCGCGCCATGCACGCGTACCCGGTGACTGAGCAGCAGCAGCCTCAGATGTACCGGATTGTCCGCGAGCTTTCCACCCGCGCCAACCAGCCGATGCCGCGGCTTTACGTCTCGCCTACGCAGGCGCCGAACGCCTTCGCCACCGGCCGCAATCCGCAGAACTCGGCGGTCTGCTGCACCGAGGGCATCCTCCGCCTGCTCACCGAGCGCGAGCTGCGCGGGGTGCTCGGCCACGAGCTGATGCACGTCTACAACCGCGACATCCTCACGTCCTCGGTGGCAGCCGCCGTAGCCGGTGTCATTACGTCGGTCGCCCAGTTCATGCTGTTCTTCGACGGCCGGGACCGCAACGCCAACCCCATCGCGCTGCTCGCCATGTCGCTGCTGGCGCCGGTTGCCGCCATGCTGATCCAGATGTCCATCAGCCGGACCAGGGAATACGACGCCGACGAGGACGGTGCGCAGCTGACCGACGATCCGCTGGCGCTGGCTTCGGCGCTGCGCAAACTACAGTACGGCACGCAGCAGGCGCCTTTGCCCCAGGACCAGAAACTGGTCAACACCAGCCACCTCATGATTGCCAACCCGTTCCGCGGCGGCGGGCTCAAGAAGATGTTCAGCACCCATCCGCCGATGGACGACCGGGTGGCCCGGCTGGAACGTATGGCGGGCCGGACCCTTGGCTAAGGAGCGGACCAGATGCGCCTGCTGCTGATCCGCCATGGCCAAACGCCGTCGAATATCAAAGGCCTGCTGGACACTGCCGTTCCCGGACCGGAGCTGACCAAGCTGGGCCACAAGCAGGCCCGTGCACTGCCAAAAGCCCTCGACGGCGAGCCGATCGACGCACTGTTCGCCTCAACCGCGATCCGAACCCAGCTGACCGCCTCGCCGCTTGCCACCGGGATGCAGCTGGACGTTGAAATTCGCGACGGCGTGAAGGAAATCTCGGCCGGACAGCTCGAGATGCTCGGCGACGCTGAATCCGTGCGCAGCTACATGACTACTGTCTTCGCCTGGTCCGGCGGAGATCTGGACCGGCGGATGCCGGGTGGGCCGGACGGCCACGAGACGTTCGGCCGCTTCGAAGAGGTAGTCGCCGAGGCCGAGGCCGCAGGGCTGGCAACTGCCGCCATTTTCAGCCACGGTGCCATGATCCGTAGTTGGGCCGGAGCGAGGGCCGGAAACCTGAGCGTGCCGTTCGTGGCGCGTCAGATTCTTAGCAACACCGGCGTGGTTGTCCTTGAGGGCAGCCTGGCCACCGGCTGGAGGGCACTGACCTGGATGGGCCAGGCCGTGGGCGGAGCCGAGCTGGCGGATACGCTGGCCGACGGGCCGACGGGTGATCCGGTTCCCGCACGGGAAGAGCCGTAAGCGTTCAAGCCGGGCTGGGCGGATTTGGCGCGGCAGCGGGACACTGCTGCCGCGCCTGGAGGTTTCAGCGGTAGTTGATGAACTGGAGATCTACGTCCAGGTCAGCTGACTTCAGCATCCCCATAACTGACTGCAGGTCGTCCCGCGACTTGGAGCTCACACGCAGCTCATCGCCCTGGATCTGGGCCTTCACTCCCTTGGGGCCTTCATCCCGGATGAGCTTGGAGATCTTCTTGGCCTGATCCTGGGCGATGCCCTCCTTAATCGAGGCCTCGATCCGGTACTCCTTGCCGGAAGCGTACGGCTCGCCGGCGTCGAGGGACTTCAGCGAGATGCCGCGCTTGACCAGCTTGGACTGGAGGACATCCAGAACGGCCTTGACCCGTTCCTCGGAGTTGGCCTTCATCAGGATCTTCTCGCCGCTGAAGTCCACCTCTGCGCCGACGCCCTTGAAGTCATACCGCTGCGCGATCTCCTTCTGCGCCTGGTTGAGGGCGTTGGCAACTTCCTGGGTGTCTACCTTGCTGACGACGTCGAATGATGACTCACTGGCCATGGTTCCTCCTTGAGTGTGGGAAAGGTGCTCTGCCACTAGCCTACTGTCTGTCCGCAGGCCCGGCGGGTATGTTCACAGCCCTTACTCAGGTTGCCCTCAGTCCCTGTACATCTTCCGGCGAAAGACTCGAATAATTGATTCACCAAGGGAACCATTTGAGGAGACAGCCGATGTCCAGCCGCCAGCGGTATCTTGTCCGTTCGATGAGGGTGGCTGCCGGCTCATTCCTCACGGCCGCAACGGTGGCTACGCTGACGGTCATCGGTTCCGGACCGGCGGCGGCAAGTTCATCAACGGCGAATGCCGTCCATTCCCATCTCGCCGTGGCCGGAACCGGCACGTTCATCCGGCGGGAATCCGATCTGCCGGTGAAGCAGCCTGCTGAAGCCCGGATCACTGGCGGCCGGCAGGATGCCGAACGTGAGTCGCGGTTGGCGGGACTGCGTGCCGAGATGGACCAAGCCGTTGCCTGGGGGATGGTGACGCAGCGCCAGGCTGATGGCTTCATTACCCAGCTGGCGTCCCGCATAGATCGCGGGTTTTAGGGCGGAAAACATGGGTTCAGGAGCTCGATTCGATTCTCGGCCCGATCTTCTGTAAGGTTGTCTTGCTTCCACTTACGGAGGCGGTCTTCAAAGAAGACGTTCGGCAGATTACCCGAGCGGCCAAAGGGGGCTGACTGTAAATCAGCTGGCAATGCCTACGGGGGTTCGAATCCCTCATCTGCCACCGGACATAAGATCCCCGGAACTTCATGAGTGTGAGGTTCCGGGGATTTTTGCTTAACCATTTACTGCCCTAGTTCGGGCCGTCTCATATGCCCCAGATGTCAATTACGTCACATTTCGGACGTCTTACAACACTGCGGCAACATTCCCTTGTGCACGAGGTGCGAGGACGTACTCTGGACATACCGCTCGCCGGTGGCCACAGTGACGTGGTCTTGCCAGATCTGCGTTCGCAGTCGTCAGGAGTACTAGATGGGACGAAAAAACGCGGCATTGACAAGTCTCCATGAACTCATGGGGTCTGCTCGGTCGGGTTATCCGGAGAAGGAACGTGCGTGGCCGGCGCGCCTGGCCGTGTGGGCCGGAGCCGTGGCGGTTGTTGCGTTGAGTGCAGGGACGCTGGTCGCCCCGGGAGCGGTTGCGGTCTCGGCCGGAGCGAACACGCTGGTAAACCTCTGGGAGGACCTGCCCGAGGACCTGCCGCTGGAGCGTTCATTGCCCCAGCACACGGTGCTGCTGGACAAGGACGGCAAGGAGTTCGCCCGCTTCTACAGCGAGAACCGGATCGACATCGACGTCGACGACGTGTCGCCGACGTTCCTCGAGACGCTGATCGATACCGAAGACGCACGCTTCTACGAGCACAACGGAGTGGATCCGTACGGCATTACGCGGGCGTTCGTGAACAACGCCGTCAATGCCAGCCAGCAAGGTGCCTCCACCCTCACCCAGCAGCTGGTCCAGAACATCCTGGTCAACAACGCGCGCGACGAAACCGAAGAATCGGTCGCGGTGGGGGACACCTACAACGCGAAAATCCGCGAATCGAAGTACGCGGTCCGGCTCGAACAGCAGCTGAGCAAGGACGAAATCCTGAAGATGTACGTCAACGCGGTATATTTCGGCAACCGCGCCTACGGCATCGAGGCCGCTGCCCGGATCTACTTCAACACTTCGGCATCGAAGCTCAACCTGACGCAATCGGCGATGCTGGTGGGCATGCTCAAAGGGCCGGCAGTTTATGATCCGGTGGTCCATCCGGAAGCGGCGACGATGCGGCGGAACACCGTGCTCTCCGTGCTGGAACGACGGGGGACGATCACCGCCGAAGAAGCGGATGCCGCCCGGGAAGCGCCCTTGGGCCTTGAACGCGGATCTGTTCCCTCCAGTTGCGGCGACTCGGAGTATCCGTTCTACTGCCATTTGGTCCGCGAGGAAATTCTGACCAATCCGGCCTTCGGAGCCACACCCGAGCAAAGGGCGGACCGGCTATCACGCGGCGGGATGACCCTGACCACAGGATTGGACCGGCAGGCCATGGAGTCGTCCCGGAAAGCGGTGACCAAAGCACTGGGCGATAAGAACCGGGCCGCCCTCGGCGTCGCCGTCGTTGAACCGGGAACCGGCCATGTTGCGGCCATCACCCAGAACCGGAAGTGGGGTAAGGGCAAGGGCGCAACCGAGGTGGTTTACGCCACCAGCGAGTTCCAGGTCGGCTCCTCGATGAAGCCGATCGTGCTGGGCACGGCCCTGAGCCAGGGGGTTCCTGCCTCGCAGCGTTACTCCGCGAACGGGCCGTACTACTCGCCGTCGCTCGATGATCCGGTGGAGGGATTCCACAACTACGGCTACATCAACCACGGCAGCGTCGACGCCTACGAAGCCATCCGCAAGTCCATCAACGTGTATTTCGTCCGGCTGATCGAACAGACCGGAGTGGTGGACGTGGCAAAGTTCGCCGAAATGCTGGGAGTGACGTCTCTGCCGACGGACAAGCTCAGCGGCCGGGAAGCTTCCCTGGCACTGGGGGCGTATGAGATTTCGCCGCTCGAAATGGCCAACGCTTACGCCTCGTTCGTCAGCGGCGGCGTGGTGTGCAAACCGGTCACGGTGATCGCCGGGATCCGCAGCGATACCGGCGAGAAGATCCCGGTTCCCGATGCCGACTGCCATCAGGGTATTGATCCGGGCGTTGCCGATACGGTCGCGGACGCCCTGAAAGAGCCGTTCAAGTCCGGCGGCACTCTCTCCGGCATGGGCAAACTCAAGGGGCGCGAGGCCGGGGCCAAGACGGGCACAACCAACGATTTCTCCGCCAACTGGATTGTGGGGATGACGCCGCAGTTCTCGACGGCGGTGTGGCTTGGCGATCCGCGCGGTGGCGGCCAGTACCCGCTGGACGAAGTCGACGCCTACGGGACCACGTTCTACGATCTCACCGGTTCCGAGGTGGCCGGGCCCGTTTGGAAGGCCACGATGGAAGGTGCACACAAGGGACTGCCGGCGGTTCCGCTGCCCGAATCCGCGCCCGTCGGGGTAGGAACAGTTACTGCCAAAGCCATTCCCGACGTCCGCGGCCTGAAGGTGGACGAAGCCATCACGGTGCTGCTGCGGAACAACCTGACGCCGGTGATCAATAAAGAGCCGGCCAAGGAGAATCCGCTGTACACGCCGGATACGGTGACCGCGCAGACTCCGGCCCCCGGCAGCTCCTTGAAGTACCGGCAGGAAGTGGCAATCACTTTGAGCGCCGGTAGCGATACGTCGATCAGTGTTCCGGCCGAATAGCAGTTGAGGAGCCATCGTGTCTGTATTCGAAAAGCGCCCAGGCATGGCACTGGCAGCTGGTGCCCTGGCACTGACGGCTGTCGCAGGGAGCGGACTCTGCGCGCTGTATCTGTCCGGAACGCCTTTTGTTGCCTCCGAACAGGTTTCCGTTGAGGAAAAGGCGTCAGAAAGCGCCGCGGCCAAACCTATCTTCGCCGAGATCCGGGACATGCCGGCGGAAAAAGTACTGTCGGCAGCACTGGCGGAGCCGCCGAAGGGATGGCGGCCTTCCGGCACGCTGCAGCGCTCGGCGTCGCAGCCGGTGCCATACTCCTGCGCCGTCAACGACACGGCTCCGTCGGTAGCCCTGTCGCGGCTGTTCAGCGTCGACGGCGATCGTGTCCAAGTCGTTACTGCCGCCTATACCGCGGGACTTGGCGCCGAGGTCATGCGGCAGCAGGTGGAGGAGGCGCGGTCCTGTGCCGGCAGCGCGGTGGCAATCAACGAGAGTAAAGTCGGCGGCAAAGATCCAGGCGTGGAAGCGCACCGTGTCTTTACCTATAAAGGCAGCAGCGCCGCCCAAGTGGTCTCCTTCCGGCGTGGAGATGTGCTTGCCTTTCTGGTCGGCGCGCCGGATGCTCCGCTGAGCCGGATCGCGAGGCAGCTGGACGATCATCTTGCCGCCGGGCTCAAAGACGTCTGCGTAGACCAGAAATCGGTGGCTGCGGATGCCTCGCGCTCGCCGTGGTCCGCGGCCGGGTACAAGCCGTACATGGTCAAGGACAAAGTGGCTGTCCGCGACGTGCCGTTGCCCACGGTGCCGGCCGGCTCAGGGATCGAAGCCGTTCCGCTGCCGGGGCCCAAGATCAAGGTTGAATACGTCCAGCCGGCTGCGGATCCCTACTACGCGGTATGGCCGCCGATGCCCAAACAGATGGACGTACCGGAACCGCCGAAGAGCCCGGCAAAGGCAGCCGTGACCGAAACCAGCATCAGGATCCTCGCAGAGGACAAGCAAGGACCGGGCTGCGGCTGGGCGTTCACCGGAATGAGTCCCATGGTTTTCGACGCCAAGGCTGCAGAGCAGACGAATGCCGAACGGCGCCGGGAGGCCAGCCAGAAGCTGACGGCAGGGACCCAGCAGTGGCAGCAAAGCGTGCTCGACTACTGGACGGCGTACGACAAGTACGGCCAAGCCGCGGACGATTACAAGGACTATGCCAAGGAAGTCCGCAAGGTCAACAAGGCCTGGGCGGCCATAGGCGCCGAATGGGATGCTTACTGGGTTTCCTACGCTGCCTATGAAAGCGCTTTGGGGGTACGCGCGCAGTTCTTCCGGGACCAGGAGAACGCCGAATGGTCCTACCTGAACGCGCTGGCCCAGTGCGAGGCGGACAACCGGAGGGCGGCGGAGCAGCCCAAGCCCAAGCCCAAGCCAGAGCCCGAAGACTCGGACGACAAGGACAAGGATGAGGACAAGGAGGAGCCGAAGGAGGAGGAGCAGGAGCAGCCTGAGGTGAGGCAGGTTGACTGCGACTCTGCCATAGGTGTTCCGGCCATCCTGGACTGGGCTCCGCCACCCGTGCCGTCAGAGCCTGCCCCGCCGGCCGACCCGCGCCCTGAAAACCGCCGCTAGGTGGCGGCGGGGCGGAGGCGGCTTCAAGCGGCCTCCGCCCTGGCGAGCGGGTAGATGTCCCAGAGGAAACAAGTGGCTTCAGCTTCCACAACATGCATCAGGTTGAAGTGCAGCCATTTCCAGGCGGAGGCACCGTTATTGTCCGCGGGAGCGGGCGGACAGCTTCCCGGTGTATACCAGCTGCCGCGGCACCAAATGTGATGCAGCTTGCCGTTGATCGTCTCGTACGGATTGTCGCCGGCGTTGCCTCTGGGCAGGTCCAGCTTGGATCTCAGCGAGGCGGCCCGGCCCACGGCATAAAGTTCGGTCCTGGACGGGTCGTGGCCGAAGGGCAACTCCTCCACCAGTTCATCAATCAGGGCCGTGCTGAGTGCCACCGCATCATCGATAGTCGAACCCTCGGTCAGGATCAGTGCAGTTTGGCGTTCCATCGGTTGCTCCTTCGATTGTGGTTGATCCGTCGGAACCGAGATTAGGCGGCACCTGAAGCGGCGGGTAGGGCGGCCGCAAACCTGTGGAAAACACGTGCACGATCGGGGCGTTGGACACCAGCGCTCATGCGCTGAGCGAACAGGGGGCGACATATTCGACTGATCCCGTTAGCGTGGAAGCATGGCAACGATTAATATCACCGAAGCCCAGTTCCCCCAGACCATCGAAGAGAACGACATTGTGTTCGTGGACTTCTGGGCTGATTGGTGCGGCCCATGCAAGCAGTTTGCCCCCGTATACGATTCAGTCTCCGAACAGCATGAGGATATTGTCTTCGCGAAGGTAGACACCGAGGCCGAGCAGGGCCTCGCCGCCGCAGCCGGCATCACCTCCATCCCGACCCTGATGGCGTTCCGCGAGAAGGTCCTTGTCTTTTCGCAGCCGGGCGCCCTGAACTCGGGCCAGTTCACCGAACTGGTGGATGCCGTCAAGGGCCTGGACATGACGGAAGTCCACGCCCAGGTAGCAGCTCAGCAGCAGCAGACCCAGCAGGCCGACGCGGAGTAGGACTCTGCCCCCGCGCCAACAAGAGCTCCCCGCCGTTCCGATACGGCGGGGAGCTTTTTTGGCTAGATCAGTGGAAGCGGTGGTCCTGCGGGGCCAGCCGCGGACCGAAGGCCGGTTTGCGGAAACCGCTGAGGTAGAGCATCCGCACCACCCGCTGCCGGTGCCCGCGCCAAGGCTCCAGCAAAGCCAGCATCCCGGCGTCGTCCGTTTTCCTTCCGGTCAGGGCGTAGCCGACGAAGGCGGCTAGATGGAAGTCCCCGATGGAGATCGAGTCCGGGTCGCCATGGGTGCGCTGGGCGATCTCGGCGGCGCTCCACGGCCCGATGCCCGGTATGGAACAGAGCTTTGCCGCCAGTTCCGGGCCGGGGGAGAGTGCCGCCAGCCGCTCCAGGCCGGAGGCAACTTTGCAGGCGCGAAGAATGGTGGCGGAGCGTTTGGCGTCCACGCCGGCGCGGTGCCAGTCCCAGGACGGGACGCGCCGCCATTGCTCCGCGGAAGGCGCGACCTTCAGTCCTGCTGGCGCGGGTCCGGGGGCGGGCGTACCGTACTTGCTGACCAGGTACCGCCAGGAATAGCGGGCTTCGATGGTGGTGATTTTCTGCTCCAGCACCACCGGAACCAGGGCGTCCAGGATGCGGCCCGTACTTGGGAGCCGCAGGCCTCGATGCCGCCGTCGTGGTTCGGTGACGAGCTTCGGGAGCGTGGCGTGGAACGCTGTCTGGTCGAAGGCCGTCCAGTCATCATCTGCGCCCAGCAGGGCCGGCAATCCGGGCAGCGCTGCCTCGGCGCCTGGGCCCCAGGCGAGGGCCCGGATGACGGCTGGATCAGCGCCGCCGTTGGGACCCGCGTCCTCGCTGGTCAGGCGCAGCGTCACCGGCCCTTGGGCAGTGGTGAACGCCAGCCACGCGCCGTCGTGCGTGGTTTGAAAGGTAGGATCCTGCTTGCCGCGGGGAATGATGCCCAAGGTTCCGGGCAGATCGTAGCCGGCAGGAAGTTCCACCGTTGCCGCGGCGTCTGCGGTGGGGGCAGCGGTGGCGGCAAACGTGGAAGGCACATATCCATGGTCGCACGCGCCGGGGATGGCAGGGCGGCTGGCTTGAGTCGCAGGGTTTCGTTCCGGCTATGAGCCTTGTGGACGGGCCGGTAGATTTGGGCGCATGAAGTTTGCCAATTCTGTACTGGACCTGATCGGGAATACGCCGCTGGTCAAACTCAACAATGTGACCGAAGGCATCAGCGCCACGGTGCTGGCCAAAGTGGAGTATTTCAACCCGGGCGGATCCATCAAGGACCGGATCGCGGTGAAGATGGTGGAAACCGCGGAGCAGGACGGACTGCTCAAGCCCGGCGGAACCGTGGTGGAACCCACCAGCGGCAACACCGGCGTGGGCTTGGCGCTCGTGGCGCAGCAGAAGGGCTACAAGTCCATCTTCGTCACCCCGGACAAAGTGGGCGTGGAGAAGCGCGACGTGCTCAAGGCCTACGGCGCCGAAGTAGTTGTCACGCCCACGGCCGTGGCGCCCGACAGCCCCGAGTCCTACTACGGCGTGTCCGACCGTCTGGTCCGCGAGGTGGAGGGTGCGTACAAGCCGGACCAGTTCTCCAACCCGGCGGCTCCGCTGAGCCACTATGAAACCACCGGCCCGGAAATCTGGCGGGACACGGACGGGTTGGTCTCGCACGTGGTCATCGGTGCCGGCACCGGCGGCACCATCACGGGGACCGGCCGCTACCTCAAAGAGGTTTCGGCGGACCGCGCATCGGGTCCGGTCCGGATCATCGGCGCCGACCCGGAAGGCTCCGTCTATTCCGGCGGCACCGGACGCCCCTATTTCGTGGAGGGCGTCGGCGAAGACATGTGGCCGGCGAACTACGACAAGTCCGTGCCGGATGAGGTCATCGCGGTCAACGACGCCGAGTCCTTCGCCATGACCCGCAGGCTGGCCCAGGAAGAGGGGCTGCTGGTCGGCGGTTCCTCCGGCATGGCCGTGGTCGCCGCGCTGAAGGTGGCCCGGGAGCTGGGACCGGACGACGTCGTCGTTGTTATTCTGCCGGACTCCGGCCGCGGCTACCTGGGCAAGATCTTCAATGACGAATGGATGAAGTCCTACGGCTTCATTGCCGGCGGCGAAGAGGCCACCGTGGGCGAGGTGCTCAAGGGCAAAGCCGGTCGACTGCCGGAACTGGTCCACACCCACCCCACCGAATCGGTGCGCGACGTCATCGAGATCATGAACGAGTACGGCGTCTCCACGCTGCCGGTCTTCTCGCAGGAACCGCCCGTAGTGATGGGCGAGGTGCTCGGCTCGGTGGATGAGCGCACTCTGACAGCCCAGCTGTTCAAGGGCGAAGCCAAACTGACCGACAAGATCGGCGACCACATGGGCGAACCGATGCCGCTGATCGGCTCGCTGGAATCCATCTCCGCCGCCCGCGAAAAACTCCAATCCAACAATGCGCTGATGGTGACCTTTGTAGGCGCCCCCATCGGCGTGCTGACCCGCCACGACCTGCTGACCTACCTGACGAGCTGAAGGAGATTTCCATGACTGCAGAGAAGAACCAAGGCTTCAACACGCGCGCCGTGCACGGCGGCCAGGCCTTCGAACCGCGCACCGGTGCGGTTGTGCCGCCCGTGCATTTCAGCTCCACCTACGCCCAAGACGGGATCGGCGGCCTGCGCGACGGCTACGAGTACGGGCGCGGCACCAACCCCACGCGCGATTCGCTCCAGGAACAGCTGGCGGCGGTGGAGGGCGGCAAGCACGCATTCTCCTTCGCCTCCGGCCTCGCGGCCGAGGATTCGCTGATCCGCGCGCTGCTGGCCCCGGGCGAACACATCGTGCTGGGCAACGATGCCTACGGCGGCACCTACCGCCTGATCAACCGCGTCCTCGGGGACTGGGGCGTGGGCCACACGGTGGTGGACATGTCTGATGCGTCCGCGGTGGCGGCGGCCGTGAACGAATACAAGACCCGGTTTGTCTGGGTGGAAACCCCGTCCAATCCGATGATGAAGGTCACCGACATCGCCGCGCTCGCCGAGGTTGCGCACGGCGCCGGCGCGCTGCTGGTGGTCGACAACACCTTCGCTTCGCCGTACCTGCAGAACCCGCTGGCGCTCGGTGCGGACATCGTGGTGCACTCCACCACCAAGTACATCGGCGGCCACTCGGACGTGGTCGGCGGTGCCGTGGTGCTCAACGATGACGAGCTGGCCGAGAAGATCGGCTTCATCCAGTTCGCCGTGGGCGCGGTGTCCGCACCGCTGGACGCGTTCCTGACCACCCGCGGCCTGAAGACGCTGGGCGTGCGCATGGACCGGCACTCGGCCAACGCACAGGCCGTGGCCGAATGGCTGCAGGGCCGGCCCGAGGTCGAGGCTGTCTACTACCCGGGCCTGCCGGACCATCCCGACCACGAGCTGGCGAAGAAGCAGATGCGCGGCTTTGGCGGCATGGTCTCGGTCTCCTTCAAGGGCGGCGAGGCCGCGGCCCGTAAGGTTGCCGAAAACACCACGATCTTCACCTTGGCGGAGTCGCTGGGTGGGATCGAATCCCTGGTCAACTACCCGTCGGAGATGACCCACGCCTCCGTGAAGGGTACGGAGCTGGAGGTCCCGGCCAACCTGATCCGCCTCTCGGTCGGCATCGAGGACACCGAGGACCTGATCGCCGATCTGGAGCAGGCGTTCAAGCAGCTCTAGCGGTTTCAAACCCTTAACAACGACGGCGGTGCCGGACTTTTGGAAGTCCGGCACCGCCGTCGTCGGTTGCGAAGCAGGTGTCCCTAACGCTTGGTGGGAACCGAAACCTCGTGGTTGGTGACGTCCTCAGGGCTCCAGCATTCGACTCCGTCCAGGTCCGGCATGTCTCCTGCGGTGAAGACCGGGTCAACGCCTTGCCTGGATTGTGCGGTGTAATGCTTGAGCAGCCGGAAGGCGACGCCGGAGAGCAGCCCAATGGCGATTAGGTTGGTCAGCGCCATCAGGCCCATGATGCCGTCGGCAAGGTTCCAGATCAGCCCGGCAGAGGCAATGGAACCGAGGAAGACTGCCGCGGTGGCCAGCGTGCGGTACATCATCAGGACGGTTTCGTGGTCGGTAATAAAACCGATGTTGGTTTCCCCGTAGTAGTAGTTGCCGATGATGGAGCTGAAAGCAAGCATGAAAATGATGACCGCCAGCATGATGCTCGCCCAGGACCCCAGTTGCGATGTGATGGCGGTCTGGGTGAGCTCGATTCCCTGCGATGCTCCGACGGGATTCTCCACGGTGCACAGAATGATGAACGCGGTGATCGAGCAGATCAGGAAAGTGTCGAAGTAGACCCCGAGGGTCTGGACCAACCCCTGCTTGACCGGATGCGTAACGGAGGCGGTGGCGCCGGCGTTGGGAGCCGAGCCGAGGCCGGCTTCGTTGGAGAACATGCCGCGTTTGACGCCCTGCATGATGACTGTGCCCAGGCCGCCGCCGATGGCCGATTGGAAGTTGAAAGCCTCGCCGAAGATCGCGCCCAGCACGTCCGGTACACGCTCGAGGTTCATGCCGACGATGACCAGGCCGAGCAGCACATACAGCAGCGCCATTGCGGGGACCAGAGATTCCGTGACATGGGCAATGCGTCGGATACCGCCGAAGACCACCAGTGCAGTCAGCAGTGCCAGCACCAGGCCAACGGTCCAGCCGAAGATCGGAGTGACCGCTTCGGCGCCGAAAGCCCCGGCTACCGATTGGGAAATGGTGTTGGCCTGCAGGGAACTGAACGCGAAGGGGAAGCAGATGATGAGGATGACCGCGAAGATGATGCCCATCCAGCGCTTCTTCAGGCCGCGCTCCATGTAATAGGCGGGGCCGCCGCGGTAGCCGTCCTTGGTCCGCACTTTGTACAGCTGGGCCAAGGTGGATTCGACAAAACTGGAGGCACCGCCGACGAACGCCATGACCCACATCCAGAAGACGGCACCGGGGCCGCCAACCGCAATGGCCGTGGCCACGCCGGCCACGTTGCCTACTCCCACGCGGGATGCGGCCGAAACGGTAAAAGCCTGAAAAGAGGAAATCGATTTGCGCGAGCCGTCCTCGTTGACCAGGGCTCTGTCCGTCAGCGTCTTGAACATGGCCGGGAGCAGACGCAGTTGTACCACGCCGGAGCGGACAGTGAAGTAGATCCCGAGAACCGCCAGGACAGGGAGCACCACCCAAGTCCATAGTTCGTTGCCCCACGTGCCGAATAACTCTTCCAGGAATTCCATGGGTACACCCTACTGACCACGACGCCGTAACCACACCCCTGCTGCCGCCCGGGACCGGTCCGCGAACCAATTCCGCGGTGCAACAGCCCTAAACTGGGGCAATGACTTCCGGATCGCTGCTTGCTGTTTGCTCTGTCCATGCCTTGAAGCCCGACGAGAGCATTGTCGGCGTGACCGCCATCGACAAGCGGACCGTAGAAGGCCCGGTGCTGGTGCACCAGCTCGGGCTGCGGACGGATGTGCAGGCGGACCGCAAGCACCACGGCGGTGAACTGAAGGCACTTTACGCCTATGCCGAGGAAGACGCGGCGCAGTGGGCGGCCGAGCTCGGGCGCGAGGTACCGGCCGGTTTGTTCGGCGAAAACCTGCGTACCCAGGGCCTGGCGGTCAGCCAGGCGCTGGTGGGGGAGCGGTGGCGGATCGGCAGGATCACCGCGGAGGTGACCATGCCGCGGATTCCCTGCGCCACCTTCGAACGGCATATGGCAGAACCGGGCTGGGCCAAGCGTTTCCTGCGCAAGGGGTTGCCCGGCGCCTACTGCAAAGTGGTGCAGGCCGGGGAAATCGCATCGGGCGACAGTATTGAGGTGGTCTTCCGTCCCGGGCACGGCGTGAGTGTGGCGGACGTTTTCGGGGGGCTGGACAAGGCCCAGGCACAGGCACTGCTGGACTCGGAAGCGGCTGGCGAAATCAGCATCGGCGGCAACGTCAACAAGGCGATCAAACTGGGACTGCGCAGGGGCTGACCCGCAGTTATTGCCGGGAGGCGTTATGCCCTCTAGTCTTTATGCAACTAGTTGTGCAAAGGAGTGCATAGTGACGTCGTCTACCTTCCCCCGGTTGCTTGAGCCGCTGGACCTTGGCTACACCACACTGCCCAACCGGGTCCTGATGGGTTCCATGCACGTGGGCCTGGAAGAGCTGCCCGGGGGCTTTGACCGGATGGCGGCCTTCTACGCCGAACGGGTGCGCGGGGGAATCGGCCTAATTGTCACCGGCGGCATTTCGCCCAACGAGGCCGGGCGGCTGGGTGCGGGTGGCGCCAAAATAACGACGCCGGAGGAGGCGGCCGAGCACCGCGTCATTACGGATGCGGTGCATGCCGAGGGCGGCCGGATTGCCATGCAACTGCTGCACGCGGGCCGCTATGCCGCCCACCGGGACCTTGTGGCACCCAGTCCAGCGGCCTCTCCGATTAATCCGCTGGCTCCCCGCGAGCTGTCAACATCGGACATTGAGCAAACCATCGAGGACTTCGCCTACGCTGCCGAGCTGGCGCAATCGGCGGGCTATGACGGCGTCGAAATCATGGGCAGCGAAGGCTATCTGATCAACGAATTCATCGCGGCACGGACCAACCACCGTACCGACGAGTGGGGCGGTTCCTACCGCAACCGGATCCGCTTTTCGCTGGAAATCGTCCGCCGGACGCGCGAACGGGTCGGCACGGACTTCATCATCATCTACCGGCTGTCTATGCTGGATCTGGTGGAGGGCGGATCCAGCTTCGAAGAGGTGCTCGAACTGGCCCACGGGATCGAGGCCGCCGGCGCTACGCTGATCAATACCGGAATCGGCTGGCACGAGTCCCGCGTCCCCACCATCGCCACCTCCGTTCCGCGCGGCGCCTTCGCCTGGGTAACCCGTAAGCTGATGGGCCGGCTCGGCATCCCGCTCATCACCACCAACCGCATCAACACCCCCGAGGTGGCCGAACAGCTTCTGGCGGACGGCTGCGCCGATATGGTCTCGATGGCCCGCCCGCTGCTGGCAGATCCGGCCTTTGTGCTCAAGGCCTCGCGCGGGACGTCGGACGAGATCAACACCTGCATCGCCTGCAACCAGGCCTGCCTGGACCATACTTTCGTCGGAAAGGTCACCTCCTGCCTGGTCAATCCAAGGGCCTGCCACGAGACCGAGATTCTCCTGGAACCGGCCGCGGAGAAGAAGAAGCTTGCCGTGGTCGGCGCGGGCCCCGCGGGCCTGGGGTTCGCGGTCGCTGCCGCGGAGCGCGGCCACCGGATTACGGTCTTCGAGGCCGCCGGCGAGATCGGCGGTCAGTTCAATCTGGCCAAACAGATCCCGGGCAAGGAAGAGTTCCACGAGACCATTCGCTACTTCGGCCGCCAGCTTGAACTCCGGGGCATCGATCTGCGGCTCAACACGAAAGCCACCGCGCAAACCCTGCTGGCCGAAGGCTTCGACGAAGTTGTCCTCGCCACCGGCGTGCTGCCCCGGCTTCCCGGCATCGAGGGCCTGGACCACCCGTCGGTGCTGGGCTATCTGGACGTGTTGCGCGGAAAGAAGCCGGTGGGTAACAGCGTCGCGGTCCTGGGCGCCGGCGGCATCGGCTTCGATGTCGCCGAGTACCTCGCGCAGTCCGGGCCGAGCGCCACGCTGGAGCCGGAACTGTTCTACGAGCACTGGGGCATCGACCCCCACTATGGAACGCCGGGCGGACTGGCCCGGCCGCACCCGCCGAAGCCGGCGCGCAAGATCTACCTGCTGCAGCGCAAGAGCAGCAAGATTGGAGCCGGCCTGGGCAAGACCACCGGCTGGATCCACCGGACCGAGCTCAAGGCCAAGGACGTCACCATGATTCCCGGCGTCACCTACGGCAGGATTGACGACGGCGGACTGCACTTCAGCGTGGACGGCACCGACCAGGTGCTCTCCGTGGATACTGTGGTGCTGTGCACCGGCCAGGAACCGCAGCGCGAACTGCAGGCGGAACTCGAAGCAGCCGGCCAGACGGTGCATCTGATCGGGGGAGCGGATGTGGCGGCAGAGCTCGACGCCAAGCGGGCCATCAACCAGGGCACCCGGCTGGCGGCGGCCATCTGATGTCACTGCCGCACGCCATTCTGACCGCGCTGCTGGAACAAGCCGGCTCCGGGGCCGAGCTGGCACGCCGCTTCGACAAGTCCTTCGGCTTCTTCTGGCCGGCCACGCATCAGCAGATCTACCGCGAACTTGGCCGGCTGGAGAAAGACGGAATGATCCGCTCCACCGGCCGCGATTCGAGCCGGGGGCGGGCCAAGGACTACGAGGTGCTCGTTGCAGGGCGCCGCGAGCTGCAGCGGTGGACGGCCGAACAGCAGGACCCCCGCCCGGTCCGCGAGGCGCTGATGATCAGGCTGCGCGCGGCCTCGGTGCTTGGGGAGCCCATCGCGGATGAACTGGAACGGCACCTTCAGCTGCACCGGGAGCAGTTGGCGACCTACCAGCAGCTCGATAAGCGCGGGAACTGGGGCGGGGGCAACGAGCTCCAGCGCGCAGTGCTTACAGCGGGCATCATGTTCGAAGAAACGTGGATTGCCTGGGCGGAGCAGACTCTCGACGCACTGTGACGCCGGCTGTGCCCAAGGTCACCAGGCGCCGTCGTGCATTCGGGCGCAAAGAAGTTGCATCGTACCGTACACTGGATACATCCCCCACTCCGGTATTCCCTGATTTCGACGCGGAAAACGCGTCTGATGGTGTGTAGGGTCCGCGTAAAGCGGACAGTTTTCATTTTGGGAGCGCCGGCTGAGAAAACGCCATACAGCCTGCCGTGAGGCAGCCAGCAAAGTTATGGCGGGAAGTCCTGCCAAGGGATTGGAACAGCGCCGGACTTGTGTCAACAGGCCTCTCGGATCATCACCGCCCATAGCTCAATCGAGCCCGACGGTGATGCTTTGCGCGGCCACGGTCCCCAAATGAATATGAGGAACCCCATGTCTGAAACCCCCACTGCCACCATGTCCGAAAACGCCGCCACTGAGCCGGCCACGGACAACAGCGCCGCCGAAGCGACAGAAGAAAACACGGTTTTGTTCACCGATTTCGGTCTCGACGGCCGCGTGCTCGCAGCCCTGAGCGACGTCGGCTACGAAAAGCCGTCCCCCATCCAGGCCGCCACCATCCCCGTGCTGCTCGAAGGCCGCGACGTCGTGGGCCTGGCCCAGACCGGTACCGGCAAGACCGCCGCATTCGCCATCCCCGCGCTGTCCCGGATGGCAGAACTGCCGCCCACCAAGAACACCCAGATCCTGGTGCTGGCCCCCACCCGTGAGCTCGCGCTCCAGGTAGCCGAAGCCTTTTCCTCGTACGCCTCCCACATGGAGAACTTCACCGTTCTTCCGGTCTACGGCGGATCCCCTTACGGACCCCAGCTTGCCGGCCTGCGCCGCGGCGCACAGGTTGTTGTCGGTACTCCCGGCCGCGTCATCGACCACATCGAGAAGGGTTCCCTGGACCTCTCCGAACTGCAGTACATGGTGCTGGACGAGGCCGACGAAATGCTGCGCATGGGCTTCGCCGAAGAAGTTGACCAGATTCTCTCGAAGACTCCGGAAGACAAGCAGGTTGCCCTGTTCTCGGCCACCATGCCCACCGCCATCCGCCGGATCGCCAAGAAGTACCTGAAGGACCCGGCCGAAATCACGGTCAAGGCCAAGACCACCACGGGCACCAACACCCGCCAGCGCTACCTGCAGGTCATGGGTCCGCACAAGCTGGACGCCATGACCCGGATCCTGGAAGCAGAAGATTTCGACGGCGTTATCGCCTTCGTGCGCACCAAGATGGCTACCGAGGACCTGGCCGACAAGCTCAAGTCCCGCGGCTACCGCGCCGCCGCCATCAACGGCGACATCCCGCAGCAGCAGCGTGAGCGCACGGTCGAGGCCCTGCGCGACGGCAAGATCGACATCCTGGTCGCCACCGACGTGGCCGCCCGCGGTCTCGACGTCGAGCGCATTTCCCTCGTGGTCAACTACGACATCCCGCACGACACCGAGTCCTACGTGCACCGTATCGGCCGTACCGGTCGTGCCGGCCGCTCAGGCGATGCCATCCTGTTCATGACTCCGCGCGAGAAGTACCTGCTGCGGGCCATCGAGAAGGCCACCCGCCAGCCGGTCGAACAGATGCACCTGCCCTCGGCGGAAACCATCAACAACCTGCGCATGAGCAAGTTCGCCGAGAAGATCACTGAGACCCTCTCGTCCGAAGATGTCTCCATCTTCCGCGACCTGATCACGAACTACGAGACCGAGCACAACGTGCCTGCCGCGGAGATCGCCGCCGCACTGGCCGTCATGGCCCAGGGCGGACGCCCGCTGCTGGTCCAGGACCTGCCGGAGGCACCGAAGGGCCAGCGCGAGCGCGCCGCCGGTGGCCGCGACGCCATGGGCTCCCGCGGCCCGACGCGTGCACTGACCGAAGGCAATGCGACGTACCGCATCGCCGTCGGCCGCCGCCAGCGCGTCATGCCGGGCTCCATCGTCGGTGCCATCGCCAACGAGGGCGGCCTCAGCGCCGCACAGATCGGCGGCATTGACATTCGCTCGGACCACTCCCTGGTGGAACTGCCTGCGGACCTGTCCCAGGACCAGCTGCGCGCACTGTCCCGCACCCGCATCGGCGGCGAACTGATCCACCTCGAACTGGACTCCGGCCGCAAGCCGCGCCGCGACCAGGGCGACTTCGGCGGCAGCCGAGGCGGCTACGGCAGCGACCGTCCGTTCAAGAAAAAGTTCGATGGCGACCGTCCGTACAAGAAGAAGTTCGACGGCGACCGCAGCTTCAGCAAGGACCGCGGCGAGCGTTCGGACTTCGCCGGCCAAGGCGCCGGAGCCCGCAAGCCACGCCACAAGAGCTACTAAGCCGCGGCCGGTCCCGGCAGTTCCCGCAGGGAATCGGCAGCTGAAGTAACCTCTCTCAAAAAGGCACCCGTGTGAACGGGTGCCTTTTTGCATGCCCGGGACGTTGTCCTCCGCCCCGTTCTGACATCGATGTGAGGTGCACCACGCCGAGCATGAGAACTCTCTCATAAAGGTTTCATAAACGTTTCATCATTCTGCGCCAAAGTGAATAACAAGCATGACGAGTATGAAACCTACGGAGGACCGATGTATACCAACCAGCAGGACAGCGGTGAGTTACGGATAGTTCTCTACTCCCATGATTCGCAGGGCCTGGGGCACACCCGGCGCAACCTCGCCATCGCCCATGCACTGGCGGCCCACCTGCCGGCGCTGGCCGGACGGAAAGTGTCGGGCCTGCTGGTCACCGGCGAGGGAACCGCCACCAGCTACCGGCGGCCCGAAGGCTGGGACTGGATGGTCATTCCCGGCATCAGCAAACGCGAGGGCAATTACGCGCCGCGCCACCTGGATGTACGGATGAGCCGGCTTATCAGCCTCCGCTCGGCAGTCATCGAGGGAGCCCTGACGGCCTTCCGTCCCCACCTGGTCATCGTGGACCGGCATGCCTTCGGCGTGGACGGTGAGCTGGTAGACGCGCTGGCCGCGGTACGGGAAGCCGACCCCGGCTGCAAGGTCATCCTCGGCCTGCGCGAGGTCCTTGACGATCCCGCCGTCGCGGCCCGCGAATGGACCGCGCTCGGGGATCTGTGCCACGTCCGGCGCACCTTCGACGAGCTTTGGGTCTACGGCGACCCGGCCGTGCACAATCCGGTGGCTTCGGGTGAAATTCCCGCGGCTCTCAGCGACAAGGTCCGCTTCACGGGCTACCTGGCCGCAGGCCGGCCCTGCTCCTCGCGCAGGCCACAGTCCCGCAAGCCGTACCTGCTGACCATGGTCGGCGGCGGATCGGACGGATTCGACCTGACCATGGCGGCGGCGCGTGCCAAGGTGCCGGCGGGGTACCGCCACCTGGTCATTACCGGCCCGCAGATGGCAGCAGACCAAAGGCGCCAGGTTGAGCGTGCTGCCCGGAAACGGACCGACGTGATCGCCAGTGTCCCGGATGCGCTCGTGGAGATCAATGCAGCCGCGGCCATCGTGACCATGGGCGGCTACAACTCGGTCTGCGAAATCCTCAGCACGGACACGCCTGCCCTCGTGGTGCCGCGGGTCTGGCCCCGGCAGGAGCAGCTGATCCGCGCACGTTCGCTCAGCAACCGCCAGCTCGTGGACGTCTGCGAACCGGCCCAGATGAGCAGCAAAGTCCTCGGCAACTGGTTCGAAACGGTTGCCGGAACAGCGGCCGGCCGCACTGGCATCGAGCTGGACGGACTCAGCTCGGTGGCCCGACTGGCCGCGTTCCTGCTGGGAACCGCCGGCGCCGAAAACGCAGTGAGCCCTGCGGGGCAGAAGGAGTTGAACCGTGTTGCAGGCTAAGCCCAATACGCCCAGAGTTGGCTATGTCCTCAAGGTCTACCCGCGCTTTTCCGAGACCTTCATTGTCACCGAGATCCTGGCCCGGGAAGCCTCCGGCGAAGTGCTGGAGATCTTCTCCCTGCGGCCGCCGGCGGATCCGCGGTTCCACCCTGAGCTGGCCCGGGTACAGGCCCCGGTCAACTATGTGCCCAAGCCGGCCAAGCTCAGCGAAGGCTGGGCCATTGTCGCCCGCGCCCAGGAACTGAACGCCGAATTCGCCGGACGATGGGCACAGCTGCTGCCCAAGTTTGCCGGTTATGACCCTACGGAAGTGCATCAGGGAATCGAGCTGGCCACCATGGCACTCGAGCGCGGCATCACGCACCTGCATGCCCATTTTGGTTCGCTGGCGGCCCGCACCGCGGAAATTGCGGCTGCGCTGTCCGGCCTCACCTATTCCTTCACCGCCCACGCCAAGGACATCTTCCATCAGGATGTGGACCGCGCCCGCCTGGCCCAAACCCTGGCCAATGCGTCGCACGTGGTCACCATCAGCGAGTACAACTACGGCTACCTGCGCTCCACGTATCCCGCCGAAACGGCCAACCTGCACCTGGTCTATAACGGGTTGGAACTCGAGCGCTTTCCCTACACCGCGCCGCAGGTACCCGTACAGACGCTCCGGGTTGCCGCCGTCGGACGTCTCGTGGAGAAGAAGGGCTTCGGCCTGCTGATTGAGTCGGCGGCCGAACTGCGCGGCCGCGGCCTGCGGCTGGATGTCCGGATTGCCGGCGGCGGCATGCTCGAAACCGAGCTGGCCGAACAGATCTCCTCGCTAGGCCTGGAAGGCACGGTCCGGCTGCTGGGCCCGCGGACCCAGCGGGAAGTCGCCGACCTGCTGCGCTGGGCCGATGTTTTTGCCGCGCCCTGCGTGGTTGGAGAGGACGGCAACGCCGACGGGCTGCCCACGGTCCTGCTGGAAGCCATGGCCATGGGAGTGCCCGCCATCGCCAGCGATGTCACCGGCATTCCGGAGGTCATCCATCCGGCCCAAGGCGATGACGCCCGGACCGGCACCCTGGTCCGCAACGGTGTGGCGGCGGACCTGACGGACGCGCTCGAGGAGGCCGCCCGGCCGGACTTTGACCGGGAGGGCATCGCCGCAGCTGCCCGGCGGCGCATCGAAGCGAATTTCGACTCCACCAAGCAGGCACAGCGGCTGCGGCAGCTGGCGGAGGCGCCGGCGCTCACAGTAGCTGCCGGGGAGAGCGTGGAGGTGGCGTAATGCGAGTGGCATATCTGTGTGCGGACCCGGGAATTCCGGTCTTCGGCACCAAGGGAGCCTCGGTCCACGTCCAGGAGATCATCCGCGCCTGGCGGGCTCGCGGCGCCGAGGTGAGCGTCTACTGCACGCGCACCGGCGACGACGTCCCCGCGGACCTGGCCGACCTCCCGGTGACCTTGCTCAAGGTACCCAAAAGCCAGGGTCCCGAGCGCGAAACCGCCCAGGCCGCGGCGGCCGCGGAGCTGGCCGGGAAAATTATCGACGACGGCGCAGACCTCGTCTACGAGCGCTACAGCCTCTTCAGCACCGGGCTGGCCCAGGCCACCGCGGCACTGGGCATTCCCGGCATCCTCGAGGTCAACGCCCCGCTGATCGACGAGCAGCGCACCCACCGCTACCTGCATGACGAAGCCGCTGCCGCCGCAGCACTGCGCGCCCAGGTTGCCGCTGCGGACCGGACCGTGTGCGTCTCCGCACCTGTCGCCCGGTGGGTGGAAGGCAAAATGGAAGCTGCCCACCATGGCGGCATCGCCGTCGTACCTAATGGTGTGAACACGGACCGGATCCTGCCTGCCTGCCCCGACCCCGAGGACGCGCCGGTAGTGGCCTTTGTCGGCACGCTCAAACCGTGGCACGGGGTGGAGGTGTTGCTGGAAGCCGCCGCGCTGGCCTCGCAGGCGTGGCAACTGCGCATTGTCGGCGATGGCCCGCTGGCGGCCGAACTCCAGCGGCGTGCGGCGGAACTGGGCCTGACGGTGGACTTTACCGGCGCAGTGGTGCCCGAACGGATTCCCGCGGTGCTCGCAGACTGCTCGCTGGCCGCCGCGCCGTACCCGGCGATGGACTCGGACGCGGACCAGTACTTCTCGCCGCTGAAGATTTACGAGTACCTTGCCGCGGCGCTGCCGGTGGTGGCCTCGGACGTAGGCCAGGTTCCGGAAATTATCGACGACGGCGGAACCGGGCTGCTGGTGGAACCCTCGGATCCGGCCGCCCTGGCCGCCGCAATCGACCGCTTGGTGGCCCACCCTGAGCGGCGCCTGGCCATGGCACTGGCCGCCCGGGAGCAGGCGGTCGCGCGGCACAGCTGGCACCAGGTGCTGGAGCACAGCCTGGCCGGAATACGCTTGCCGGACAAGAACCAGGAGCTGACGGTATGAGCCGGAAACAAGCCAGCCCCGCGGCCCTGCGCCGCACCTTGGGCATCATCCGGCCGCACGTGGGCCGGCACAAGCTCCTGATGGGCGGCGGCATTACTGCCCTGCTGTTCGAGGTGGTGTTCCGGGTGCTCGAGCCGTGGCCGGTCAAGTTTGTGGTGGACGCGGTCACGCGCAGCCTCGGCGCGGACCTGGCCGGCAGCGGGCCCACGGCTACTCCGGCGCTGCTGCTTTCCTGCGCCCTGGCCACCATCTGCATTGTCGGCTTCCGCGCGCTGGCGAACTATCTGGCGACCGTCGCCTTCGCACTCGCCGGCTCGCGGGTCGCCGCGGCGCTGCGCGTGCGCGTCTTCTCCCATGTCCAGGCACTGTCCGACCGATACCACTCCTCGGCGCGCACCGGCGATACCGTGCAGCGGCTGGTGGGTGATATCGGCCGGCTCCAGGAAGTTGCGGTCACGGCCGGACTGCCGCTGGTGGCCAACGTGATCACCCTGGTGGTGATGGCCGGCGTGATGTTCTGGCTGGATCCGCTGCTGGCCCTTGTGGTGGTCCTTGCCGCGGCCGCGTTCCTGCTGATTTCCGGCGGCAGCACCGGCAAGATCACCGCTGCTTCCCGGAAGACCCGCAAGGGTGAAGGCGCGCTGGCCAACACCGCCCAGGAGAGCCTCGGTGCCATCCGCGTGGTGCAGGCGTATGGACTGGAGGGTATCCTCGCCGGCAAGTTCTCCAACAGCAACAAACAGGCCCTGACCGAAGGCGTGCAGGCCCGCCGGCTGGCCGCCGGGCTGGAACGCCGCACCGACGTGATCGTCGGCGTCGCGACGGCGGCAGTGCTCTTCGGCGGCGGCATGCGGGTGGCCGAAGCCGCGATGACGCCCGGGGACCTGGTCATCTTCCTGACCTACCTGAAGACAGCCATGAAGCCGCTGCGCGATCTGGCCAAGTACACCGGACGGATCGCCCGTGCCACGGCCTCGGGCGAACGCGTCGCCGACCTGCTGGACGAACGCGTGGACATTCAGGACGCCCCGGGCGCGGTGGAGCTGTCCGGTGTCCGGGGCGAGATCCGCCTGCAAAGCGTGCGGGCCGCCTACGGCGACGGACGACCCGTGCTGCACCACGTGAACCTGCATATTCCGGCCGGGCAGAAGGTTGCCGTGGTCGGGCCATCCGGTTCCGGGAAGTCCACGTTGGCTTCGCTGCTGGTGCGCATGATGGACCCCGTGCACGGCTGCGTCAGCGTGGACGGCCACGACCTGCGGGAGGTGACGCTGGCTTCGCTGCGCTCGCAGGTCAGCCTGCTGCTGCAGGACTCGGTGCTCTTCACCGGCACCATCCGCGACAACATCCGGTACGGCAGGATGGAGGCCACGGACGAGGAAGTGGAGCAGGCTGCTCGGCGTGCCCAAGCCCACGGCTTCATCGTGGCTTCGCCGGACGGCTATGACACTGTGGTGGGGGAGCGCGGCAGCACGCTCTCCGGCGGACAACGTCAGCGGCTGGCCATCGCCCGTGCCCTGCTGCGGCACGCCCCGGTGGTAGTGCTGGATGAGGCCACCACTGGATTGGATCCCGAAGCGGCAAGTGAAGTGCTCGCAGCTCTGGGCACCCTGACCGAAGGACGTACCACTGTGACGATTACGCACGACGCCGGACCGGCACTCGCCGCCGACCGTGTTCTTTGGGTCCAGGGCGGCAATGTGGTGCTGGACGGCACACCTGCAGAACTGCTCGATCATCCTTCCGGCACCTTCAAGGCCTGGGTGGAACAGCAGCAGGCGGCCAATGCCAGCGAGGCACAGGTCGACGCCGGCCATTCCGCCGGCGCCGCCGTGGCGGAGGTGGTCTAGGTGGCCGGTTCCGTTGTTGATCCTGCCCTCCCGGCGCTGGATGCCGTGATGGACCCGGAGCGGCTCAGCAGCCTGTTCGGCCGCCCCGTCGCCGCGGCGCATGTACGTTACAAGCCCGGTGTGTCCGTGGTGGCCCGGCTTTCCGGAAGCGACGGACCGGCCTGGATCGCCGGGTACTCCCGCAGCCAGGACTCGAAGCTGGCCAAGACGTTCAAGCGCGCCGAGCAGCAGGGAGTGCAGCTTGAATCGGCGGAGCTCCCCGAAGCCCCCGGTCATCTGCTGGTGTCCGGGCCGCTGGCGCTGGACGGCAAACTGCACCGGGCCCTCGCCGGGACCGGACTGCTGTCCGGCCGCGCCGGTGAAATCGACGTGCTGAACTACAACCCCCACCGCCGGCTGGTCGCAGCGTTCGGCCAGCGCGCGCAGCGCCGGGTCGCCAAGGTCACGGCCGGACCGGCGCGGGTGCACGCAGACATGCTGAGGCGGCTGCAGGGCGCCGGCATCCCGGTCCTGGAACAACAATCTTCCGGGGACGGTGCGGATGCCGGGCCGGAAGGCGCCGAGGCCCGGCACGCCGTCTACTACCCGTGGTTCGGCGACACCGACCTGCAGCGCCTGCACCAGCAGGATCAGGGTGCAGCGGAGAAGGGCCAGCCCGATTCGCTGGCGCTCGCGGCCGAAGCGGGGCGGTTCCTGGCGCTGCTCCACACCCAGCCACCGTGGGCGGGCCCGGACCTTCTCCAGCTGCCGAGGGCCGGCGAGGGCGATACCGGTGCAGATGCCAAGGTTCCCGCGCCCGGCCACATTGCCATGCCGGGACTACAGAAACTGGCAGCCAACACCGGCCAGCTGGTGCCCGCAGCTGTTGAACGCCTGGATCATGCCGCCGACCTGCTGACCATTCGGCTGCGCCGGCCGGGTCGGGCCGGCTTTGTGCACGGAGATTTCTCCGCCGACCAGATCCTGGTCGGGAACGAAGGCCTGCGCATCATCGATCTGGACCGGTTCGGTTACGGTGCGGTGGTCTCGGATTTGGGCTGCTTCGCAGCGGTCGAGCTGCTGGACACCGGCACGGGAACCCTGACTGCCGCCCTGCTCGAGGGATACCAGGAAGGCCAGCGCGGAAGGTCCGGCGCCGGGCTGGATGCCGACGAGCTGAACGTCTGGACGGCCTGCCACCTGTTCTCGAGGATTCTGGAGCCGTTCCGTGCGTGCGAGCCGGACTGGCGGCAGCACATCCTCGACCGGCTGGCGCGGATTGAAGGGATGCTGGCATGACCGCCGTCGTTCCTTCAACAGTCTACGATCAGGCCGGCGCACCCCTGTCGGTCCACCGCGCGTGGCCCAAGAGCGGACGCCGGCTCACCTTCGAAGCTATGGATCAATACGGCCGCCTGCGGGCGGGCATGATTGACGACGGCGGAAAAGCCACGGTTGCCGGCTTCAGAACGGACCCTGCGCTGCCAGGGCTGGGGGAGGCCGGCGGGAAGCTCCTGGTCCACCGCTATAAACGCCGCGCTGTGCTGCGGTCCGAGGACGGAGCCCACTACACCAAGCTGCTGGCCCCGGGTAAGGCTGCCATGGTTGCCGGGCAGTCGGCGCTGATGCATGAAGCAGGAACCCGCGCAGGCTTCGCGGTGCCCGAGGTGCTGGGGAGCGGGCCGGACCGCGTGGTTTCCGCAGCGCTGGCCGGCAGCAGTCTCCATGAACTCGGGGCCCCGGATACCGCGGGCGCGTGGGACCACGCCTGGCAGCTCTGGGCGGAGCGGTGGCCGTCGTTGGTCCGGGACGCCGCCGGAGTGCAGGAGATACCCCTGCATGACGGCGCGGCAGAAGCGGCTACGGTACGCAAGTGGGTGGCTCAGCTGCTGGACTTCGGCGCGCTGGATGCCGATCCGGCTGCCGTCCGGAGCCTCGCTGATGAGGTGTGTGGGGCACTGTCGAAGGGGTGCGGCCGCGGGGAAGCAGGCCTTGCACACCGGGACCTGCACGACAAACAGCTGCTCTATTGTGCCGATACGGCTTCGCTTGGACTGCTGGATTTCGACACCGCTGCGCTGGCCGAGCCTGCGCTGGATCTGGCAAACCTGGCCGTCCACCTGCGGTTGCGGGCGGACCAGGGCACCGTCACCGCGGAGGCCCGTAAGACGGCCGAAACGGCGGTGGATACGGCGGCGGCAGACCTGTCGGTGCCGGCCGGCCGGCTGCATCTCTACGCCGTGGCCACCGAGCTGCGGTTGGTCTGCGTCTACGCCTTCCGTCCGCAATGGCAGCAACTTGCCCAGTCGTGGCTGGACAGCTTGCTGGCGCCGCAGACAAGAAAGGGACTCTCGTGAAAATCTTTTCGTCCATACTGGCCTTGCTGCTGGTCGGCGCAGCGAGCGTGATTTTGTGGAACGTCGCCGTGGCCCAGCCGGAGGATTCCACCATCGACGTCTCGCACCTGCAGCAGGCCTCGTCGCCGCCGGAACCGACCCCTGCTGCCGATCCCGAAGCCAGCGCAGATCCCGCCCCCGAAGCGCCGCTGAAACCTTCGCCCGACAATGAACCGCAGGAGCCCAAGGGCAAGGATGAGCCGGCCAAGCCGGCGCAGGACTCTGCCCCGAAGCAACAGCCGGTTCCGGCCCCGGTGCCGGAACAGGTCGCGCCTGCGCCGCCGGTTGTTGTTGACGACGACGATTGGGATGACGGTGCCGACGATGACTGGGACGACGACGGCGGAGACGACTAGCCGCCGCTGTTGGCGCCTTTCAACAGGCGAAACAGCGGCGGTGTTAGGGCCCCGAATGTGGGGCTGGCCACAACTGCCGGTTCCGATTTCACATGGAGCTAAACTGCTGGTAAAGTTTTTCTCCGTTGCCCCCCTAGCTCAGTGGTAGAGCGCGTTCTTGGTAAGAACGAGGTCACCGGATCGATTCCGGTGGGGGGCTCTGAATAGCGAAGCCCGCGTCTGTGTCGCAAAGACGCAGCGCGGGCGTTCCTATTCGTGGCGGTGTAGCTCAGCTGGTTAGAGCGCACGACTCATAATCGTGAGGTCCCCGGATCGAGTCCGGGCACCGCTACCAAGAAAGCGCAGGCCCGAAGTAGCTTCTACTTCGGGCCTGCGCTTTGTTTTTTGGCGTGCGGGACTGGGGCGGGAAAGCCGCATGCCCAGGCATGGCCTCTTATTCCTGTCGGTATGCCTTATCGATGCCTCGCCTGAGCCACAGCCACGCCGATGACGCGCAGAGACCGTAGGCCAGCAGCCCGAGGACCAGCCTCAGCCAGTAGAGCCAGAGGATGACTGGCAACTCGGCATGCAGTACGCCGGACAGCAGGTACCAACCTGCGAGCCCGGACGCCACGATGAGCACCGAGAACATCCACGTGGGGAAGCGCGCCAGCGCACGTCCTGCCATAACCAGAGCGTAGCCCGATGCGGCGCCATGGGGAACGGTTGCGGCCCGGCTAGGCCGCCCGCCGTAGACGGGCGCTGTGATCCGGATGTGAGGCCAGCGCTAGAATTCGTCCTCGTGGCCGCACAGTGTTTCCTCTGCCGCCAATAGAATCGCAGAATAGTCTCGGACCATGTCTTCTGTTGGTTCCGGGTCAACGGCGCCCATGGAGTAGACGAGCCTGAGCCGTGCAGGGTCCTCGCCGCCGGTGAATAGTCGGCAGATATCGGCCGCGAGGTCCATAGCCTCCTGATCGGTGCGCTGTTGCTCTACACGCTTCTCCAGGCCCGATTCCAGAGTGGTTTTGTACTCGGCGAGGAACACATCATAGTCGCCCGGTTCAATTCCCCGCCCGTTAGGGGCATCGAGAACGTTGGGTCCTGGCGTCGGCCCGGCCGAAGGTTCCGGCTCAGCCGGCTCCTGTTTCGGTTCCGCGTGATGGGACGTTCCTGCAGCCGCTGGCGCAGGCGCCTCTTCGGCCGGTGCCGAACATCCCGCGACCAGTATCAAACCGGCTACTACGGCAAAGCCTTTTTTCATGGTCTCCCTTGCTGGGGTTTCTCAAAAGGCTACATGTTGAGAAGATTCAACTATTCACCGGGTGGAGTCCCCAGGGGGCAATCCAGCCGTCGGTGTCGAAGCTTTGCCCGGCGCAATGATCAGCTTGCTTACCGAATCCATCTGTGGCTAGCGTGGAGGGTATGGGGCTGGCGCCGATTCGGCCCCTGGGAAGTGGAGGAATGATGTCTGAACAGAATATTTCCGGTAAGAAAGTAGCCTTCCTGCTCACGGACGGCGTGGAACAAGTCGAACTCACCAGCCCCTGGCAGGCGGTCAAGGACGCCGGCGGAGAGCCCGTCCTCGTCGCGCCCAAATCCGGGACCTTGCAAGGGTTCAAAGGCACGGATAAGGCTGACACCTTCCCGGTGGACGTGACCGCCGACCAGGCCCGGGCCGACGATTACGACGCGCTGGTAATCCCCGGCGGTGTCGTGAATGCGGACCATCTGCGCGCGGAAAAGGCGGCAGTGGACTTCACCCGTTCCTTCTTCGATAACCAGAAGCCCGTGGCCGTGATTTGCCATGGTCCCTGGATTCTCATCGAGGCAGGGGTGACCGATGGCCGCAAACTGACTTCCTATCACACCCTGGCCACCGACCTGAAGAATGCCGGAGCCAAGTGGGTGGACGAGGAAGTAGTGGTGGACCAAGGGCTGGTGACCAGCCGGAATCCTGGCGATCTGCCCGCCTTCAACGCCAAACTGGTTGAAGAAATAGCCGAAGGCAAGCACCGGGGCCAGACCGCGTAGGGTTTCATGCCTCAAGGCCAAGGACTTTCAACGCCCGACGGCGGACGCCTCACGAGTGCGCCGTCGTCGGACGTTGCCGTGTCGTGATGCCGGGTGCATGACAGGCAAGCCCGCGTCTTAGGGTAGCTACATGAGAGGTACTTTCCTGTGCCACGGCATAGTGTGGAACGCGGCGGGGCCACGGCTGGCGTTGGCCAGCCCGGACGGCATCCCTGCGGCTGTGGATGTACGCGAAGGGACTTTGCTCGGCTTCCGGATTTTAGAAGCGGGAAGGTTCTGCTTGGGCAGCCACCGGGTTCAGGGGCCACAGGCCAGGCAGCACGTGCCGTGCCCCCTTCAAGTCCCCGCCGAACGGGGCGGCCAATGCATCAACTGCTTTCTGAACGATGATCTGCGCTTCCTTCATGACGCGCACCGCAGCGGTGCCGCTCCGGAAGGACTGCGCGCCTACCTCGCCCAACCGCACTGGCTGTACGTGGCTACGTTCGCCTCCGGCACGAGCAAGGTAGGCACCGCCTCTGACCTGCGCAAGCGGCTCCGCCTTGCCGAGCAAGGAGCCGTAGCCGCCCGCTATGTGGCCAGGGCCGAGGATGGCCGGATTGTCCGCGTGCTGGAGGACATGGTTTCCCAGCAAACGGAATTGACCCAGGCTGTGCGTTCCGCAGCGAAGCTGACCGGTTTGCAGGCTCCGCGGAGCCTGGCCGAGCTGGACGACATCAACGCTGACCACGCGCGCACTGTCCGCAATCTGCTGGCACGCGTGGAGCTGGAAGGCTTTGCCGCCGTCGACCAAACATGGGAACTGCCGGGACCCGGCAGGCGGGTGATCGGATCGGATTCACGCACGGCTTATCCGCTGGAGCTGGCGGCCGGCACTCACGGACTGCTGCTGGAGGCGCTTCTGGGCAGTATTGCGCTGATCCGGACCGTGGAGGGCGGCCCGGCCTATCTGGCCGACCTGAACGGGCTCAAAGGCAGGCGTATCGAGTTGGGGCCCTATCAGTCACAGCTGCCCCCGGTGCAGGTTTCGTTGTTCTGAACCGCTAACCTTGAAGTATGAACCCCTGGGATATTGGCTCACCGCTCTACCGCAAACTAGTCATCTCAGCAATGGTTCTAATCGGTGCCGGTATCCTGCTGTCCATTATCGCTGCCAGTGCCGGCCTGCAGCCCCTCGTATGGGCGGCGCTGGCCATTATTATCACCGGCCTGCTCACGCATCTCGCCGGCCTGGTGGTGCGGGCGCGGGACGCCAGGGCCCGCCGGGCAGCCGCCCGGCCGCAGAAGAATTGATACACCCCCTGCACTACGCTTTGAAGAGACTTTCTGCCCTTGAGAAGGAGATCCATGTCAGAACAGATCGGGGTCAACCCGCAGCTGGCCGGCCGCGTTTATCCGGCCGGGGAAGCCTACACCGTAGGCCGTGAGAAGATCCGGGAGTTTGCGCGGGCTGTTAAGGCAACCCATCCGGCGCACTTCGAGGTGGAAGCCGCAAAGGACCTCGGTTACGCGGACCTGATCGCTCCACCGACCTTCGCGATCATTGTTGCGCAGCGGGCAGACGCACAACTGATCGAAGACCCCGAGGCCGGCATCGATTTCTCCCGTGTTGTCCATGCCGACCAGCGGTTCGTCCATCACCGTCCCATCGTGGCAGGCGACCAGCTGGTAGCCGAACTGCATGTGGACCAGGTGCGGGCGATGGGTGGCGGAGCCATGATTACCACCCGCGCGGAGATCAGCACTACTGATGGTGAGAAGACTGCCACTGCAACGTCTTCGATTCTGGTGAGAGGGGAAGGCCAGTGATGCCAGCTTTGAGCGATCTGTCCGTCGGACAGGAAATCGGTTCCACATCCATCGATGTTTCGCGGGCGGATTTGGTGCGGTACGCCGGTGCCAGCGGCGACTTCAACCCGATCCATTGGAATGACCGGTTCGCCGAGCAGGTCGGACTACCCGGAGTGATCGCCCACGGCATGTTTACGATGGGAGCTGCCGTGCAGCTCGTAACCGACTGGGCGGGCAACCCGGCGGCGGTCGTCGATTACCAGACGAGATTCACCAAGCCGGTGGTTGTGGAGAATCTGGATGCAGGCGGCGCTACTCTCGAGGTCGCCGGAGTTATCGGCGCTGTCGACGAGGCGAACTCATCGGTCCGCGTGGATCTGACCGTGACTGCTGCCGGGCAGAAGGTCCTGGTAAAAGCGCAGGCCGTTGTCCGTGCCTGGTGAAGCCGCCATCAAACTGGCGCCTCTCACTACGGTAGGAGTCGGCGGACCCGCCCGGCGCTATGTCGAAGCCACCACGGAGCGGGAAATCATTGAGGGCGTCCGCGCCGCGGATGAGGCAGGCGAAGGCCTGCTGATTATCGGCGGCGGATCCAACCTCGTGATTGCGGATGAGGGGTACCCGGGAACGGTTCTGCGGATTGCCAGCACCGGCTACGACGTGGACGACGCCGATGCAACCTGCGGCGGCGTCATGGTCACTGTCCAGGCCGGACAGCCGTGGGATGAACTCGTGGAAGCCACTGTTCTGCATGCGTGGTCCGGGCTGGAGGCGCTGTCGGGAATTCCCGGCCTGACCGGAGCTACGCCCGTCCAAAACGTCGGAGCCTACGGAGCGGACGTCTCCCAGACCGTAGCCAGCGTACGGACGTGGGACCGGGAAGCCAACGTGGTTAAGACGTTCGCCAACTCGGACCTCCGGTTCGGCTACCGTGACTCGGTCCTGAAGCGAACGACAACCAACGGGTCGCCGCGCTTCGTGGTCCTGACGGTCCAGTTCCAGCTGTCCCCGAGCCGGATGAGCGCGCCCATCCGCTATGCCGAACTGGCCCGGTCCCTCGCCGTCGAAGCCGGAGAGCGGGCGAAGGCCAACGACGTGCGCAGCGAGGTCCTCCGACTGCGGGCCTCGAAGGGCATGGTCCTGGACCCCGCCGACCGGGATACCTACAGCACCGGTTCCTTCTTCACCAACCCGATCGTTGCTGCTGAAGTGGCCGACCAACTGCCTGAAACGGCGCCCCGGTGGCCCGTGGGCGACCAGATGAAGCTAAGTGCCGCGTGGTTGATCGACAAATCCGGTTTCGGCAAGGGCTTCGGACTTGAGGGCACGGCCAACGGAAGCGTGGACGGATATTCCATCGCCGGAGGCAGGGCGTCGCTGTCCACGAAGCACACGTTGGCCATCACGAACCGTGGGAGCGCTTCCGCCGAGGACATTGTGGCTATTGCCCGTACGGTCAGGGATGGCGTCCAGGACAAGTTTGGAATCCGGCTCGTTCCGGAACCGCTGCTGATCGGCTGCGCCCTCTGACGCTGGCGTTGGACCGTGGATCACGGCTGCACCCGTAGCGCCTGGTCATGGGCGCTGCGGAAGTGCAGCAGATCCATCCGGTGAGCCCGGAAGTCCACCAACCGCTCCCCGCAGAGCCAGCGCACCAGCCGGTCGCTGTGGCTGATCTGTACCTTGCGGTCTACGCCATGGTTCATCAGCCATTCGGGGGCGAGGAATTCCGGCAGTGCCGCAAGCAGCTCGCCGGCATACATCAGTCGCGCGAAAGCCGAACCGTGCGGTTGGAACTGGCGTTCCAGCTCCAGCAGCTGACGCTGCTCGGATGCCAGGTAGTCTTCGCCGCAGAGATCCAGGAAGTGCCGGAGATGGAGTTCGATCCGGTTACACCGGTCTACGGTCACCGGTTTCTGGCTCAGGTTGTACCTGAGGAAGAACATCCTGAGCAACTTGTCGACGCTAGGGCTGCCAGTCATGATTCAGCCCGTGCTCGCCGGACTGCTCCCTCCACCTCCAGCACGGCACAGCTGTGCCAGCGGCGGTCAACGTAACCGCTCTTGCACAACCATGCCGCCAGGCGCGCGGTCTGGCTGATTTGGATACGACGGTCCGTCGGGTTGCTGTAGAGCCAAGGCAGGACCAGGAAGCCGGGCAGAGCGTAGATGACCTCCTCGGCGTAGAACGATCGGCAGAAGGCATCGGCAGGATCCTTCTGCTGTTCCCGGCGGAAATAGGGGAGCTGCTGTGTCTCCAGGATGCGGTGTCCGGTTTTTTCCAGATAGCGGTGCAGCTGTGCATGAACCAGCAGGTACCGCTCTGCCGTCGCCTCCTGTTTACAAGCGCTCGACTGAACCAGAAACTGGTGCAGCAGTTCGCCTGCTGTTGGCGTTTTCATCGGATGGCCCCTTCCCGGCGTGCGGATTCTGATATTCCTTCACGCTATGTCGGGGGACAACTAGGATAGAACGGGTATTCGAAGTATGTGGACCGCCGTGGTCTTGACCCGGTCTGTGGAGGAACGGGGGGCGGCCGCTGGATCCATGCCGTGGAGGTGTTGGCCGTTAACGGCGGCAGTCCGCTCCCCGAAGGGAACGGACTGCGTTAGCGCTAAGGGCGGCTCTCGTTGCCCCGAAGGTTAGAGGTTGCCGGTGGCGATCCGCAGCATGCGGCGCAGCGGCTCGGCCGCACCCCACAGCAGCTGGTCGCCGACGGTGAAGGCGCTGATGTATTCCGGTCCCATTTCAAGCTTTCGGATACGGCCGACCGGAATCTCCAGGGTGCCGCTGACAGCAACGGGGGTGAGCTGCTCCATGGTGGCTTCCTTGGTATTGGGAACCACCTTGGCCCACTCGTTGTCGGCGTCGATCAGCCGCTCAATCTCGGACACGGGCAGATCTTCCCGGAGCTTCAGCGTCAGCGCCTGGGAGTGAGAGCGCATGGCACCGATCCGGACGCAGAGCCCGTCGAACGGGATCCGGCTGCCTTCGGCAACGTCGAGGCCGAGAATCTTGTTGGTTTCTGCGCCGGCCTTCCATTCTTCCTTGGACTGGCCGTTGCCGAGATCCTTGTCGATCCACGGGATCACTGAACCGGCAAGCGGCACGCCGAACTGGGAGGCATCCAGCTCCGGGTTCCGCTGCTCGGCCAGCACCTTCCGGTCGATCTCCAGGATGGCGGAGGAAGGATGGGCCAGCTCATCGGACACCACGGAGTTCAGGCTGCCGAACTGGTTGAGCAGTTCGCGCATGTGCCGGGCGCCGCCGCCGGAAGCGGCCTGGTACGTCATGGAGGTGCCCCACTCGACGAGGCCGTTCCGGAACAGGCCACCGAGGCCCATGAGCATGGCGGAGACGGTGCAGTTACCGCCGATGTAGTTCTTGACGTCACGGGCCAGGCCGGAGTCGATTACTTCGCGGTTGACCGGATCCAGCACGATGATGGAATCCTGGTCCATCCGCAGGGTGGAAGCCGCGTCAATCCAGAGACCGTCCCAGCCGGCGTCGCGCAGCTTGGGGTAGACCTCGGCGGTGTAGTCTCCGCCTTGGGCCGTGACAATAATCGGCAGCTTGGCCAGCGTTTCGATATCGAAGGCATCCTGCAGAGTGCCGGCTCCTTCGGCGAACGCGGGGGCCTGGCCGCCGGCGTTGGACGTGGAGAAGAAGACCGGGTTGATCAGATCAAAATCGCCCTCGTCCTGCATGCGCTGCATAAGGACTGAGCCGACCATTCCGCGCCAGCCGATAAGGCCGACTGATTGGACAGTGGAACTTGCTGCGGGAGAAGTCATACACTCCATTTTAGGCCAGTATGCTGTCCGACCCCCAAATAGGTGACGTATACCACGAATTTGCCGCCCCTGACGACCTGCCGCTGTGCATGCGCCGGCAGCTTAGCGGGCATGTTCGATGACCAGGTCACTGTACTCCGGGAAACGCTCAAGATACGACTGGACGTAGGTGCACAGCGGGACCATCCTCTGCTCCTTGGCCCGCATGTCCGTCAGGATCATGGTGACCAGGGCGCGGGCAAAGCCCCGGCGGCCGTATTTCTCGTCGATGATGGTGTGCTGCAGAGTGATGACGCCGTCGTCGTCGGTTTCAAAGCCTTCGAATCCGATAAACGTATCGCCGCAGTGGAGCTCATAACGGCCCCGGCTCGAGTCCTGGACCAGAGTGAGGTTCTCGTGTGAAACAGACATGGTTCCTCCTGCGCATCGGACCGGCGGCACTGTTGGCGCCCGTCCACCGATCCTAGCCACTTCCGCGGCCCGGCGGCAGGGGCAATCTAGCCTGCCGCGGCTCCGGCAGCCGGATTGGTCCTTCAGCTGGCCGGATCCACCTGCTGCGTCCACAATGCGATGCGGTACCGGGTGCCGTTCGACGAGGTGAGCCAGCCCTCGGCGGGCTCGGTGGCGTCGAATGTCCAACCCGGGCCCAGCTTTGGAGCGAAGGTGTCGCCGTCCGTCTCCAGATCGATCACGGTAACGACGGCGGTGTTCGCCAAAGCGGTGGCGTTGCGGAAGATTTCGCCGCCACCGATAATCCAGACCTCTTCGCTGCCGGGACTGGAAGCCGCCTCCGCCAGAGCGTCCTCGAGGGACCCGACGGCGACGGCGCCGGAAGCGGCCAGCTCTTCCCGCCGTTCCGGGCTGCCGCTAATGACGATATTGGTCCGGCCCGGCAGCGGCCGGAACCTTGCGGGGAAGGAATCCCACGTCCTGCGGCCCATGATGACCGGGTGGCCCTTGGTGGTCCGTTTGAAGTGGGCCAGATCTTCGGGCAGGTGCCACGGCAAGTCGCCGTCCTTGCCGATCACGCCATTGGAGCTTTGCGCCCAGATCAGGCCCAGTACCGGTTCCTTCCGGCCTGCATGCGTGCCCGAGGGGGTGTCGGCGGGGATCATACGGCCACCGGTGCCTTGATAGCGGGATGATGCTGGTAGTTCAGCAATTCGAAGTCCTCGCAGTTGTAGTCGAAGATGCTGGCCGGTTTCCGCAGGATCCTCAGCTGCGGGTAGGGATACGGTTCGCGGCCCAATTGTTCGGTCACTTGGTCCACGTGGTCGTCGTAGATGTGGACGTCGCCACCGGTCCAGACAAACTCCCCGGGTTCCAGGCCCGCCTGCTGGGCAAGCATCAGCGTCAGCAGCGCATAGGAAGCGATGTTGAACGGGACGCCCAGGAACATGTCGGCACTGCGCTGGTACAGCTGGCAGGACAGCTTGCCGTCCGCCACATAGAACTGGAAGAACGCATGGCACGGCGGCAGTGCCATGTTCTTGATCTCGGCCACGTTCCAGGCTGAAACTATGTGCCGGCGCGAGTCCGGGTTGTTTTTCAAACCCTCGACGAGGTCCGCGATCTGGTCGATATGCCCGCCGTCCGGCGTTGGCCAGGAGCGCCACTGCACACCGTAGATGGGGCCCAGTTCGCCGTTCTCGTCTGCCCACTCGTTCCAGATTTTCACGCCGCGTTCCTGCAGCCACTTGGCGTTGGAATCACCGCGCAGGAACCAGAGCAGCTCCAATGCCACGGATTTGAAATGCACCCGCTTGGTGGTGATCAGCGGGAAACCTTCGGCCAGATCGAACCGGATCTGCCGGCCGAAAACGCTGCGCGTTCCGGTGCCGGTACGGTCCGATTTTTCGGTGCCGGAGGCCATGACCTCACGCAGCAAGTCTTCGTACGGAGTGGGAATGGCATTCACGCTGACCAGTCTAGACCAGCCGGCAATGGGATCCGGACTGGCCAGCTGTGATGCCCAACCGGTACCTAGACGGCGCCGCCGGCAGCTTCCGGTGCGCCATAGTCACGGCCCTCATCGCCCACGGATTCGCGGGCCAGGAAATTCTCGATGTCGAACAGGTTGTCCGCACGCTCGGCGATGGCCAGCAGGGTGGACATCGAGGCCACCTCTTCGACCTGCTCCTTGAGGAACCACAGCATGAACTGTTCGCCCAGGGCATCAGTCTCGGCCCGGGCGGCTGCGAAGAGCGCCTCGATCTGGGCTGTGACTTCCTTTTCCTGCCGCAGGGCCAGGCTGATCGGCTCCACCACGTTGCTGAAATCATTGTGGACCTGGTTAATGGCCGGAATGGTCACCTTGAGGTCCCGGTCCAGCATGTAGCGAACCAGCATCATGGCGTGGTTGCGCTCCTCGAGCGACTGCCGATAGAAGTGCTTGGCCAGCTGGGGCAGGTCTTCGTTATCAAACCAGACAGCGATGGCGATGTACTGCTGCGAGGCAGCGAATTCGTTGCCGACCTGGTCCGCGAGAAGTTCGTTGAATGTGCTCATGCAAGCACTCTAGGACCTCAATTTGGTCTTGGATAGGCAGGTTAGGCTAGCCAGATTTCCCTTAGCCGAACCTCACAAAGGCACATCCGCTGAACGTTCAGCACGCCGGAAAGCGTCAGTCGTCGTAGGCGTCGAAGTGTTCCAGGGAGACGATTCTGTTCGGATTCTTGACGCTGATCTGGCAGACGAGCATCGCCCCGGGCTTCAGATACGGATCTCTCGAGGGCAGCTGTTCTGCCAGTTCCTCAGGCAACCGGTCACGCAGGACCTTGATGACCTGGGGCAGGACAGGCCGGTGGGTGCAGACTGCCGTGGATTTGCGCTTGTCCAACAGATACTCGATGGCCGAGCGGGCCTTCTGCGGGTTCCGGTGGGCGCTGTGCTCCGTGATGGCCTCGACCGTACGGATCTTGCTTTTTTGCGAATTGGCGTACGGCGTGATGGTTTGCATGCAGCGCAGCCAAGGGCTGGAAACCACCCGTTTGGGCTGCCAGGAGGCGAGCAAGCGGCAGACCGCCAGCGCCTGCCGCAGGCCGGTGGCAGCAAGCGGTCGTTCACCTTCAGCCCGGGTCCAGGACGACCGCGGCTTTGCTTTGGCATGGCGGACGACGATGAAGGGGTAGGTCTCCAGGTCACCGTTCTCGTAGGCCTTGACCAGAGCAGCCAACGGTTCCTTATCCGAGGGGTTGCTCAGCAGCTCGGCTGCTTCCTCCGGGGTGCTCCAGCGGACCTTGTCCACTTCCTTGCCGTCCGGTTTCGGCGTCGCCTTGTCCAATTTGGCAGCCCAGTACAGTACTTCCTTCAGCCCCGAGGGCACCTGGTAATGGATAGTGGGCAGGGGGATGCCAAGTTTCACCCGCACGCCGACTTCTTCCTCGACTTCGCGGACAGCGCACTCGGGATTGGTTTCGCCGCTGTCCAGCTTGCCCTTGGGCCAGGACCAGTCCTTGTACCGCGGCCGGTGGATGAGCAAGAGTTCCAGCCGGCCCTGGCTGACACGCCAACACAATGCGCCGGCCGCGGTGACGCTGATTTTGGCGGGGGCTTCGGTCAGGTCCGTTGTTTTCAAGTCCGTCATCACCGGCGCGTCACTGCACGTTGGCGCGCGCGCGAAGCCAGCAACCATGACTGCACGTCGCTGAGCGGATTGCCCTCGGCGTCCTTGTGGTGCCGGGTCCACCTGCCTTGATTGTCCAGGTGCCAGCTCGCCGTGCCCGGGTCCATGTACCGGTCCATTAAGGCCACCAGATCGGCGACGTCTTCACGCGAACTGAGCTGCACCAGCGCTTCCACCCGGCGGTCCAGGTTCCGGTGCATCATGTCCGCCGACCCGATGTACACCACCGGATCGCCGCCGTTGGCGAACGCGAACACGCGTGAGTGCTCCAGGAACCGTCCCAAAATGGAGCGGACCCGGATGTTCTCGCTCAGGCCCGGCACACCGGGCCGGACGGCGCAGATGCCGCGGACTATGACATCCACCTGCACGCCCGCCTGGGAAGCGCGGTACAGGGCGTCGATGATTGCTTCGTCCACCATCGAGTTGACCTTGATGACCACGCGGGCCGGCAGACCGGCCTTGCGGTTGGTGATTTCCTTCTCGATCCGGTCTATGAGTCCGCTGCGCACTGACCGGGGTGCCACCAGCAGGCGTTTGAACGTGGACTTGGGTGCGTAGCCGGAGAGCTGGTTGAACAGCTTGGACAGGTCCTCGCCCACCTGGTCGCTGGAGGTCAGCAGACCCAGGTCCTCATAGTAGCGGGCGGTGCGGGGGTGGTAGTTGCCGGTGCCGATATGGCTGTAGCGGCGCAGTCGGTCGCCTTCCTGGCGCACCACCAGCGAGAGCTTGCAATGCGTCTTGAGCCCGACAATGCCGTACACCACGTGCACACCTGACTGCTCGAGCTTGCGGGCCCAGTCGATGTTGGCCTGCTCGTCGAAACGGGCCTTGATTTCGACCAGTGCCAGGACCTGCTTGCCGGCCTCAGCGGCATCGATCAGCGCATCGACGATGGGGGAGTCGCCGGAGGTCCGGTAGAGCGTCTGCTTGATGGCCTGGACCTTGGGATCCGATGCCGCCTGTTCCAGGAAGGCCTGCACCGAGGTGGAGAAGGAATCGTACGGGTGGTGCAGCAGAATGTCCCGGCGGCGCATGGCGGCAAAGACGTTGGCTGCCTTGGACGTTTCGCTTTCGTTCAAGTGGCGGCTGGTATGCGCCAGCTGCTTCGGGTAGTGCAGGTCATTGCGGTCGATGTTGGAGATGACGCTCAGGCCCCGGAGGTCCAGCGGCGTCGGCAATGCATAGACCTCGGACTCCTCCACGCCGAGCTCGCGCACCAGCAGTTCGCGGATGCTCGGGTTGATGTCCGTGGTGACTTCGAGCCTGACCGGTGGCCCGAAACGGCGGCGCAACAGTTCCTTCTCCAGCGCCTGGAGAAGGTTTTCGGCGTCGTCCTCTTCCACTTCGAGGTCTTCGTTGCGGGTCACGCGGAAGCTGTGGTGTTCCAGGATCTCCATGCCCTGGAACAGCAGATCCAGGTGCTGGGCGATGACGTCTTCAAGCGGAATGAAGCGGGCCGTCCGCCCCGGTATCGAGCCGGCGCGGGGACCGTCCAGCGAGATCATGCGCGGCAGCTGGTCGGGAACCTTGACGCGGGCAAAGAGTTCCTTTTCGCTGACCGGGTTCCGGACCACCACGGCCAGGTTCAGGGACAGTCCCGAAATGTAGGGGAACGGGTGGGCAGGGTCCACCGCCAGCGGGGTCAGGATCGGGAACACCTTTTCCCGGAACATCTTCGTCAGCCAGTCGCGCTCGCCGTCGGTGAGTTCTTCCCACCGGACCATGTAGATGTGCTCGTAGGCCAGTTCCGGCCTGATGATCTCCGCGAAGATCCGGGCGTGGCGGACCTGCAGCTTGTGGGCCTCCACCATGATCTGTTCCAGCTGCTCGATCGGGCTGAGCCCGGCAGCGGACGGCACGGCCAGACCGGCCGCGATGCGCCGCTTCAAACCGGCCACGCGGACCATGAAGAACTCGTCCAGATTGGAGGCGAAGATGGAGAGGAAATTCACTCTCTCTAGCAGGAACAGGTCCGGATCTTCGGCCAGTTCGAGCACCCGGGCGTTGAAGTCCAGCCAACTCATTTCGCGGTCCAGGAACCGGTCGTCCAGGCTGAAGTTGCCGTCGGGCAGGAGCGAGGGCGCGAATTCCGGGATGTCAATGCGGTCCTGTGTGGCGCGGGCCGGTGCCACTTCCGAGGATCCGAACCGTACCGGGGCCGGGGTTACCGATTCAGTGGCCATGGCGTCTCCTGTGCTGTTGCTGGGGGAGCCCTCATTGTGTGGGGCAGCAGTACCTACAACATTAACCGCTTTTCAGCTACCCTCGGTCCCGGCCGGTCCGTACATGACGTCAGTATCCCAGCGGGTGAAGCCGAGTTTGCGGTAGAGCGCGACCGCAGCCTCGTTGTCCGCATCCACGTACAGCATGATCGCCTGCTGCCCCTGTTCGTGCAGATGCTTCATGCCGGCAATGGTCAGCGCCTTGCCCAGTCCGGTGCCCTGCGCCTCGGGGGTGACTCCGACCACGTACACCTCGCCGATGGACGGATGCGTGCCCGTGCGCGGATGCACCTTGGTCCAGTGGAAGCCCAGCAGGGCGTCGTCGTTGTTCCGCACCGCGAGCAGGAAACCCGCGGGATCAAACCAGTCTTCCGCCATCCGTGCCTGCAGATCCGCGAGCGTGGTGGAGCCCTGCTCCGGGTGGTACGCAAACGCCGCGGCGTTGGCTGCCAGCCAGGCCTGCTCATCCTTGCCGGGAACGAAGGCGCGGATCGACACCCCGTCCGGAAGCACGACGTCGGGCAGCTGCGGGGCGTGGGTCAGCCGCATCCGCCAGAGTTCGCGCACCGGGGCGAAACCGAACCGGCCGGCCAGCTTGGCGGCTCCCTCGTGGTCGCCGTGGGACCAGGCCTTGAGCGCAGGCAGGTCCGTGTGTTCCTGCAGCGCGGCGACCAGCCCGGTGCCCACGCCCTGGTTGCGGTAGGTCGGGTGCACCACCAGCTCCAGGACTCCGTTGGACTCGCCATGCGCCGGCAGATTAACGACGGCGACGCCGGCCAGCGAGGTGGCGGTGGACGGATCGGAGCGTTCCTCGCCGGCATAGGAGGCGAGCACCAGCAGATTGTCCGGGTCGACGGATTTCAGGTTGACCCAGGTCTGTTCCGACAGCGGCGGGTTGCCGTCCGCCTCCGAGGCAGCGTCGGTCAGCGCACGGATGTCGCCGAGCACCTCCGGATCCGGCGAGCCCTTGATGCTCAACACGGGCCATTCAGCAGAAGTCTGTGCACTCATGCCTTCAGCGTAACCCGCGTACCGCTGCGGCGGGAGGAACCTTTACGCGGATTGCTCCAGGTCCGCGGCGTTGGCCTCGGGGTTGCGTGCCAGCGTGAACCGGTAGCCCACGTTGCGCACGGTTCCGATGAGCTGCTCATGGTCCGAGCCGAGCTTGGCCCGCAGCCGCCGTACGTGCACATCCACGGTGCGGGTGCCGCCGTAATAGTCATACCCCCAGACCTCATGGAGCAGCTGGTCGCGGGTGAACACCCGGCCCGGGTGCTGGGCCAGGTACTTGAGCAGCTCGAACTCTTTGTAGGTCAGGTTCAGCGGCGTCCCGCCCACGCGAGCTGTATAGCTGGCTTCATCAATAACGACGCCGGAGGCATGGATTTCGCTGTTGGCCTCCTCATCGTGCTGGTTGGCCCGGGCGATGACCAGCCGCAGCCGCGCCTCCACCTCGGCCGGGCCCGCGCTGTCGAGCAGAACGTCGTCCGCGAGCCAGTTCGCCGAGACGGCGGCCATACCGCCTTCGGTCAGGATCAGCATCAGGGGTGCCGCCAGGCCCGTGGTTTTGAGCAGCTGGGTCAAGGACCGGGCACCCACCAGATCCTTACGGGCATCGACCATCACCACGTCGGAGGGGTCGGTCTCCAGCAGTGCGGTCGGTTCCGCGGGGAGGACGTGCACCTTGTGGTTGAGCAGCTCGAGGGCAGGGAGGACGCCAATGGAAGGGCCTGGGGCATTGGTCAAGAGCAGAATGTGCGGCATATTTTCCTCCAGGGATCATTTAGGCGCACACCATCGGGCGAACGCCCGGCAGATACCTGCTTGTGACCGTGGGAGTTGCCGGACGGTTGCGCACTAGTATAACGCCGCGGTGGCCCGCGTCACCGAGTTCTCGCACGGATTCTTGAGATAAGGCAGGATGACAAGGGTGAGAATCTGGATGGTGGCGGTCGCTTCAGCCGCAGTGTTGTGTGCCCTGGTGGGTGCCTCCTATTGGTCGCAGACGGCTGTTGTCGTGATCGCCTGCGTAGGAGTCCTGCTGGTCGGCATCGGCTGGCCGCAACTGCTCGGCGTGCCGGCCAAGAAGACGCTGGCTACCGTCATCTCGGTGGGCGGCATTGCCGCTGTCCTGCTCGCCGCGGCGGCGCCTACCGGCATGTCGATGGCCTGGACCGTGGTGGTGGTCGCGCTGGGGGTGATGACGGTCTTCCTGATCCAGCTGGTCCGCGGGACGGGACAGCCGCACCGGCTCGAATCCACCTTCGGGGCGAGCACCGGCCTGGTCCTGGCGACCCTCGGGGCGGGCTGGGTGGCGGCGGAACGGCTGGCCGCCAACTCGGCGAACTCGGGCATGATGCTGATCACCGGCGTGAGCATGCTGGTAGCTATCGGCGTGTGTGTGCTGCCCTGGCCCGACCGGCTCGTGGCGCCGCTCGGCGTCGTCCTCGCAACGCTGGCAGCGCCGCTGGGTGCCGCGCTGAGTTCGAGCATCTCGCTCCTGCCGGCCGCGGTGGTGGGCGCGCTCGGCGGCACGGTCATTGTCTGTTTCCGCCGGCTGGTCCTCGCGGACGGCGGACCGAACAAAATCCCGGCCATCCTCGCCATCGGATCCGCCCCGATCATGGCCTCCGGAGCGCTGGTGTACTTCCTCGAAAAGCTGCTGCTTCGCTGACTCACGCGCCGAAGACACGGGTTGACCGAGGTCACACGGCGCGGTGCGTAATGCGGCGGCAGCACCGGCAGCCGCCGGTTAGTATGGAGGCATGTCGCATCTAGCACTTGAGATTTTCTTCATTAGCCTGCTCGTTGTCGCGGGTCTGTCCATGGCCTGGTTCGCCGGTCTGGTGGTCTGGCGCCTGTTCAAGGGCCAGAAGTAAAGGTTTCCCCTTCAAGCCATGGCCATGGAAATACCTACTGACCTGACACCGGAGATCGTTCCGTTGTCCTGGCTTCTGGGTACCTGGGAGGGCTCGGGGCGGCTTGGTGCCGGTGACGAGGGATCGGAACATTTCTTCCAGTCCGCCAAGTTCAAGCACAATGGCTTGCCGTTTCTGCAGTACACCGCGGAGAGCTGGCTCACGGACGAGGACGGGACCAAGCTGCGTCCGCTGACCGTGGAAACAGGCTTCTGGGCTTTGGAACGCAAACTCAACGACGCCGACGTCGGACCCGGCCTGGTCCCGGCCGATATTGTCCCCGCGTTGAAGTCGGCGGACGAGGTCGAAGAACTCCGCAACGGCAACGGCGGCTTTGATATCACGGCCACCATCGTCCACCCGGGCGGCATTTCCGAGCTGTACTACGGCCAGATCAAGGGTCCGCAGATCCAGTTGGCCACGGACATGGTCATGCGCGGTTCGCAGGCCAAGGAATACAATGCCGCAACCCGGATCTTCGGCCTGGTCAACGGGGACCTGTTCTGGCGCTGGGACGTCGCCGCAGCCCAGGGCAAAGAGCTCGAAGCCCATGCCTCGGCGATTCTCAAAAAGGTCTCCTGACCATCCCTTGTCCCGTTGGCAGCGACGCCGTGGGGAATACCGTAGCCGCTAGGACGTTGACGCTGGTATGACTTATCAAAGCCCTCTGTTGTCCCGCCCCGGCGCCGTCGAGGCCACCGGCCCCGATGCCGGCGTTGCCGCCCACTACGGGGACCCAATGCGCGAGCAGCGTCTGCTTGCGCGCGGCGAGGCCCTGGCCGATCTGTCCCACCGCGGTGTCGTTACGGTTACCGGGCCCGACCGCCTGAGCTGGCTCAACACCTTGTCCTCTCAGCTGCTGCTGGGATTGAAGCCCGGTGAATCCAGCGAAGCCCTGCTGTTGACCGTCCAAGGCCGGATTGAATATGACACCCGCGTGATCGACGACGGCGAAACAACGTGGCTCATCGTGGAGGCCTTCGAAGCCGAGGGCCTGGCCGAGTGGCTGAACAAAATGAAGTTCATGCTCCGCGTGGAGATCGCGGACGTCTCGGCGCAGTGGGCTGTTGTCGGGGCAGCGAAGGCTGTTGCCGGCTTTGAGGAGCGGCTGGTGTGGCAGGACCCGTGGCCCGAGGTCGGCGCCGGCGGCTTCGCCTACACGAGGATTGAAGAACCGCAGCACCCGGGCCGGGAGCGGACCTGGTTCGAATATCTCGTTCCCGCAGCGGAACTCGAATCGGCGGTGGACGGCAAGGAACTGGCAGGCTCACTGGCAGTGGAAGCGCTGCGCATTGCCGCCTGGCGGCCGCGTTTCGGGACCGAGACCGACGAAAAGACGATCCCGCACGAGCTGGACCTGATGCGCACCGCCGTGCACATGGACAAGGGCTGTTACAAGGGCCAGGAGACGATTGCCCGGGTGCACAACCTGGGCCACCCGCCGCGGCGCCTCGTCTTCCTGCAGCTGGACGGGTCGCAGCACACCCTCCCCGCCGCCGGCAGCGAAGTCCGGCTGGGCGAGCGCAAGGTCGGGACGGTAACGTCCGCGGCCCTGCACTTTGAGATGGGCCCGGTGGCGCTGGCCGTGATTAAGCGCTCCGTGGACCCGGAGACCCAGCTGCTGGTGGTAGACGAGGACTCGCACTACGACGCGGCCCAGGAGGTCATCGTGGCGCCGGACGCCGGCTCGGTAGTAGGCCGGCCCAAGGGCTTGCTGCGCGGCGGACCCCGCTGACCCACCCGTGCAGGCGGCGGCCGGGATCTAGCTTTGGCCGCCTGCCTGCAGGTGGGCAGACGTCTGTGTGCCGGATTCAATGAAGCCCAGTGCCAGCGCGGTGGCGCGAGAGGCCTCGTTGGTTTCGTGGCAGCGCCATTGCGGGATGAGTCCGGCCGTGAGCGCCTCGTGGCCGGCAATGGCCCCGATCAACGTTCCGATCCCGCGCTGGCGGTATCTCGGCGCGGTCAGCACCCCGATATGGCCCAGGATCTGCTGCCACTCTTTGTAACCGGAGCCGGCTATGGGTTCGGTTCCGTTGACCAGGACAAAGGACTTGTCCATCGCGGTGAGTGCCACCTCGTGGATGTCATCCGGCGGGCACAGCGACTCCAGCCGGGAGGCGTCCTGAACGGCGGTGGAAACCGTGACTTCCTCGTCCGGCTGGACCATCGGCAGGTCATCGGCAAAGTACAGCCGGGACTTGCCCAGGCCGTGGCCGCCGTGGCCCTTGGTCAGCTGGAGCAGCGTCTGGTACTCGGCCAGCTCGGCGTCGGTATGGCCTGCCGCGGCCTCCACGGCCCATTCCGGACCGACCAGCGCCGATCTGCCGAACAGCCGCACAAAGGTGAGGGTGTCGGCGTCGTTGTCTATCCGGGTCAACCGGCCCGACGGCGACGCGAAGGCGGAATCCTCGAAGCCGAGCATGCGTGCCCAGGCCAGCATCACAATATCCGCGGTGCCTGAGTCCAGTTTCATGTTTGCCACCCTACATCTACCCAGTTCCTGACCGGCTCAGCCAAAGAGAACTGCCGCCTCGTCGTAGCGGTGCTGCGGCACGGTCTTCAGGTTTCCGAGCGCCTCTTCGAACGGAACAACGACGACGTCGGTGCCGTGCAGGGAGACCATGGTTCCCCAGCGTTTGTCCGAAACGGCGTCGACGGCAGCCATGCCGAGCCGGGTGGCCAGGACGCGGTCATAGGCCGAGGGAACGCCGCCGCGCTGGATATGGCCCAAGGTCGCGGCCCGGGTTTCGATGCCGGTCAGGGCCTCGATTTCCGGCGCGAGGTGTTCACCGATGCCGCCCAGCCGGGGACGGCCGGAAGCGTCCGTGCCGCGTTCGGCCCAGGGCTCGGCGTCGCCCTCCGGAACCCAGCCTTCGGCCACCACTACCAAGGGGGCACGGCCGCGGTCGTGAGCCTCGCGGACCCACTCGGCGACCTGGGCGGTGCTCACCTTCTGCTCCGGAATGAGGATGGCATGGGCGCCGGAAGCCATCCCGGCGTGCAGGGCAATCCAACCGACGTGGCGGCCCATGACCTCGGCGATCATGCACCGGTGGTGCGATTCACCGGTGGTGCGCAGCCGGTCGATGGCCTCGGTGGCGATCTGGACGGCTGTATCGAAACCAAACGAGTAGTCCGTGGCGTCAAGGTCATTGTCGATGGTTTTCGGCACTCCGACAATCGGCAGGCCCGCGTCCGTCAGTTCACGAGCGCCCGCCAAGGTCCCTTCCCCGCCGATGGCGATGAGCGCATCCACATCCAGGCGGTCCAGCGTGGCCGCAATGTTCTCCGGACCGCCGTTGGGTCCGTCGTAGGGATTGGTGCGGGAGGTACCGAGGATGGTTCCGCCCTGTTTGGAAATGCCGCGCACGCGCTGGCGGGGCAGTTCGATAATGTCCCCGTCGACGACGCCCCGCCAGCCATCGAGGAAGCCGACAAACTCGTGGTCATGGGACTTGATGCCTTTGAGCACAACGCCGCGGATCACCGCGTTCAGGCCGGGGCAGTCGCCACCGCTGGTCATGATGCCGATTTTCACTCAGGTCCAACTTTCGTCGCGGGAATTGCCGATCGTCTCCAGAGCGCACCGTCGGGCTCCCTTCGATTCTAGGCAACTCCACTGACGAGGGCACCCCTGACGCTGCATGCGCCTGCTGCAGAGGCAAAAAATCGATACACCGGAACAGCAGAAGGTCCCCGCGGCGGATCTCGCGGGGACCTTCATTCGGCCGTGTCGGCGGCACCCGGCGGCAACAGCCAGCGGCAGCAGCCGGCGATAACTGCTCTCAGCGGCGGCGGGTGCCCTTGCTCTGGAGCAACCTCTCCAGCGCGATGCTGCCGTCATACTTGGGCAGCAGCAGCCAGGCCACCAAATAAGCGGCGACGCCAATGCCGGGAAAGAGGAAGAGCAGCAGGGTAACGATGCGGACCACGGTGGCGTCCCAGCCGAACTTCTCGGCAATGCCGCCGCAGACACCTCCTACCCAGCGGTTGGGGCCGCGGCGGACCGGGATGGAACGGAGAGTCTTGTAAAGGGTGTCCATGGGATCAATGCTTTCGTGTTTGGGTTCGATTGTCACTTGTCGTCGGCGTCGGCCGAATTGTCCTTGTTGCGCAGGACGCTCCAGATGCCCCCGGCCACCAGCGCGAGGCCGGAACCGATCAGCAGGGCAATCAGGACGTGGCCGACGTCGAAGCTGATTTCCCAGAGCACGCTGAGCAGGACCAGCAGGCCCACTGCTACAGCGATCAGGCCCCAAACAATGGTTCCCGTGCTCGGGCCGGTGATGCCGCCGTCGTTGTTTTCAGTACTCATTGCGAGCCTTCCCTTCCCTGGGCTTCAACAATGTTCACATCGCTGGCTGCGCCCTTGATCTGCAGGATGATGTCCGGCCCGGAGCCGTCGTCGTTGATGATGAAGGACCCCGGCTGCCACATGCCAGCGGTCTGCCGGCTTTGGCCGTCCGCCTCGTATTCAACGTTGCCCATCGCCACGGCGGCCTGGACTTCTACCGGAACGTCCTCGGGCACAATCACCGTCACGGACGCGGCCGCCGCGTTCACCGGCACCACCACGGGGCCGCCGAAGGTGCTGGCGGTGACGTCGGTCAGATCCACGGTTCCGTTGCCGGCTACAACGCTGTAGCCCTCGCTGGCAGGTGCCCCCGCTTCGGGAGTCCAGGTGGAGTTCGTACCGACCGCATAGTTGGCGGTCTGCCACTGCACACCGGCGGTAAAGACCAGTGAGAGAACGACGCCGACGGCAGCCAGGAACCCGAGGACGCCCGAGGTGCGGCCGCGGAGGCCCAGGACCACGATGCCCAGTCCGATGCACAACAGTGCGGCCGCTGTGGCTACCGGCAGCCAGGCGCCGGCCAGGGTGAGGTAGCCCAGCTGGTTCAGGGCCAGCAGGATGCCGCCCGCCAGCAGCGCTGCTCCCAGCGTGAGGGCGATATCGGCACCGGAGGGCCCGCGCCGCCGCGGTTTCGGCGGCACCGGAGGACGAACCGGCCGGGGTGTGTAAACGGGCCACTGCTGTTCCGTTGCCGGCTGGGCCCCAGTGGTGTAGGGATCGCCGGCGGCGGCGTGCGGCATGCCAACCGGATCCAGCGGGATGGTCGGATCCTGCTCCCGTCCCGTCACGCCCTCAGTGGGCAGGCCATAGGCTGAACCGGCGGCTGAGCCGGCGGCCGGGCCGTAAGCAGGCGGAACCGGAGCTCCGGGAGCGGCCGGGGCGAAGCCCTGCGGTGCAGGACCGTACGGGCCGTATGCCGGCGGCGGCGTGGCGCGGTTACGCGTAGCGAGCCAGTAGATGAAGTAGACGATGGCTCCCAGCCAGATCACCGCCCAGAGGAAGCCGCCGAAGTCCCAGCCTTCGGCGAAGAAGCCGAAGGGCCAGGCAAACAGCCCGAGGACGGTGACGATCAGTGCTCCGGTCATGCCCGAGGTCCAGCGGCCCCGGCCGGCTTCCTCGGCGTGGATCCTGCCGTCCGGTTCCGGCAGCAGTGCCCACGCAAGGCCATACAGCAGGACGCCGATGCCGCCGAAGATGAACAGCAGCACGAAGATGCCGCGGACCAGAATCGGATCGAGCCCGACCCGGTGGGCGATGCCGGAGGCCACGCCACCGACCCAGCGGTCCTGTCCGCGCGGTGTGCCCAGACTGCGGAACCAGTCGAAGAAGCTGTTGCTGCCGGACGGCTGCGGGGGCGTGTAGGCAGGAGGCGCCGGCGATTCCGTGCCGCGGACATCCTCGTCGCCGGGACGGTCCGTGGAGCCTTCCGGTCGGGATGGTTCAGAGGGGTGTGAGGTCATAGTCCGATCATTCCAAGCCGCGCCGGTTGGTTCTATGGGGGGCTACCCTGAAGCTTCCCTGAGCGGTGGCCGAGGGGCCCTGAGATCCGCGCGGATTGGTTCAGACCCGCCGCCGGGCGTGCTTGGATTAAGGCATGTACGCACCTCTTGTCCGTCCCGCCGACCGCATTATTGCGGGCGTCTGCTCCGGGCTGGCCGCCCATCTGGGGCTTTCGGTCAAGTCGGTCAGGATTTCGATGGCCGTACTCACCCTCGCCAGCGGCGCCGGGCTGTTGCTCTATGCCTGGCTCTGGCTGCTGGTTCCGACGGCGGACGAGGCAGCCCGGGCCGACAACGCGGCCTTCAACCCGCGCAACATCGCCGGAAACTTCGCCCGCAACTTCGGCGGACCGAGGCCGGCGGGTCCAACGCCGACTGGCCTCCTGCCGGGAACCGGCGTGCCGCCTGCGCAACGCCCGATCGGCACTCCGGCTGCGGCTACCTCTGCTGCTGGCCCCGGCGGCAGGACCCGCACCGCCGAACTCATGCAGCGCGGCGGCTGGGAGATCGCTGTCGGCGCGGCGCTGGTCCTGGCCGGCGGAGCCTTCGTCGCCCAGTTGGCAGGCTTCAACGTACCGTGGGAAACCTGGCTGCCAATGCTCGCCATTGTCACCGGGGCCGTGCTCGCCTGGATGCAGTTGGATAACTCCCGGCGCAACGGCATCATGGACCGTGCGGGGGCCACCGGCGCGCAGGGGGTAGTACGGCTCATCGCAGGACTCGTGTTCGTGGTGGCCGGCATTTTCATCCTGATCTCCGGTTCCATCAGCTGGGACGTGATGTGGCCGACGCTGCTGGCCACGCTGGCCGTCCTGGCCGGCGTCGGGCTGGTCCTGGCCCCGTGGGTGGTCAAGTACTGGACCGATCTCGAAGCCGAACGCTCCGGCAGGATCCGGGAGACTGAACGGGCCGAAATTGCGGCGCACCTGCACGATTCGGTACTGCAGACGCTGGCCCTGATCCAGAACCGGGCCGCCTCGGAACAGGACGTCACGCGGCTGGCCCGTGCCCAGGAACGCGAATTGCGCGAATGGCTGTACCGGGACAAGCGCAAGGAAGAAGGCAATCTGGTGGACCGGATCAAAGCCGTCGCTGCGGAAATCGAGGACGCGTACGGTCATCCGATCGACGTGGTGGCGGTGGGCGATGCGCCGATGACGGAACAGCACGAGGCCCTGATCCATGCCACCCGGGAAGCTGTGCAGAACGCGGCCAAGCACGCCGGCGGCAGCATCTCGGTCTACCTGGAAAAGACCCGGGGCAGCACGGACGTCTTCGTCCGCGACCGCGGCCCCGGTTTCGAACTGGCCAATGTGCCCGCCGACCGGCTGGGCGTCCGGGAATCACTGATCCGCAGGATGGAGCGCCATGGCGGCGAGGCTCGTATCCGCAACACCGGAAACGGCACCGAAGTACATTTGAGCCTGAAGCATCCTGAGGAAGGAAACCACTCATGACCGACCCCATCCGCATCGTCGTGGTCGATGACCACGCCATTTTCAGGTCGGGCTTGAAAGCGGACCTGGATTCCAGGATCGACGTCATTGCGGAGGCCGCAACCGTGGACGAAGCCATTGCCGTCATCCACGAGGTGAGGCCCGCCGTCGTTCTTCTGGATGTGCATCTGCCCGGCGGCCGCGGCGGCGGGGGTGCCGAAGTGGTTGCCGGCTGTGCGGATCTGCTGGCCTCCACCCGGTTCCTGGCACTAAGTGTTTCGGACTCCGCCGAGGACGTTGTGACCGTCATCCGGGCCGGTGCGCGCGGCTATGTCACGAAGACCATTTCCGGAGCGGAGATTTCGGATGCCGTGGTGCGCGTGGCCGGGGGAGACGCGGCCTTCTCTCCGCGGCTGGCCGGATTCGTGCTGGATGCCTTCGGCACGGCCGCTGTTGCTTCCGTTGACGACGAGCTGGACAAGCTCTCGGCCCGCGAGCTGGAGGTCATGCGGCTGATCGCCCGTGGTTACAGCTATAAGGAGGTGGCCAAGGAACTGTTTATCTCCATCAAGACCGTGGAAACGCATGTGTCGGCGGTGCTGCGGAAACTCCAGCTGTCCTCGCGCCACGAGCTTACGCGCTGGGCCGTGGACCGCCGGATCCTGTAAACCGCCGGATTCTAGGAACGGGGTTAAAGCCGGAGTGCCGGCCTCCCGAAGGAGACCGGCACCCGATGAGGCGGCTAACTTGGCTTACTTGGCGGTACCGAGGAAGTCCTGCAGGCGGCCGATGCCGGTGGCCAGATCCTCGTCGCCGAGCGCGTAGGAGAGGCGTACGAAGCCGGACGGACCGAAGGCCTCACCGGGAACGATGGCTACTTCCACCTTGTCCAGCACCAGCGAAGCCAGTTCGGCCGAGGTGGACGGGCGGACGCCGTCGATCTCCTTGCCCAGCAGCCCGCGCACATCCGCGTAGGCGTAGAAGGCGCCCTTTGGCGTCGGGCATTCGATGCCTTCGATGGCGTTGAGCCCGTCAACCATGGCCTTGCGGCGGCGGTCGAAGGCGACCTTCATCTCGTCCACGGCCGTCAGCGGTCCGGAGACGGCGGCCAGCGCAGCCATCTGCGAGACGTTCGCGACGTTGGAGGTGGCGTGGGACTGCATGTTGGTGGCGGCCTTGATGACATCCTTCGGGCCGACCATCCAGCCCACCCGCCAACCGGTCATGGCATACGTCTTGGCCACACCGTTGAGGATCACGACCTTGTCTCCGAGCTCCGGAGCTGCCGTGGCAATGGAAGTGAACGGCACGCCGTCGTACGTGAGGTGTTCGTAGATTTCGTCGGTAATGACCCACAGGCCCTTGGACGCGGCCCAGCGGCCGATTTCCGCAACCTGCTCCGGCGAGTACACGGCACCGGTGGGGTTGGACGGCGACACGAACAGCAGGACTTTGGTGTTCTTGGTCACCGCTGCTTCCAGCTGGTCGACGTTCACCAGGTAGCCCTGTTCGGGACCGGCGAAAATCTCCACCGGGACACCGCCGGCCAGCCGGATTGCTTCCGGGTAGGTGGTCCAGTACGGCGTCGGCACCAGAACCTCGTCGCCCGGATCCAGCAGGGTGGCGAAGGATTCGTAGACGGCCTGCTTGCCGCCGTTGGTGACCAGCACCTGGGCCGGGTCGACCTGGTAGCCGGAGTCCCGCAGCGTCTTTTCGGCAATGGCCTGCTTCAGCTCCGGAAGCCCGCCGGCGGGGGAGTAGCGGTGGAACCGCGGCTCGCGGGCGGCCTTCACTGCGGCTTCGACAACGTAATCCGGGGTGGGGAAGTCCGGCTCGCCCGCGCCGAAGCCGATGACCGGACGTCCGGCTGCCTTCAGTGCCTTGGCTTTTGCGTCGACAGCCAGGGTGGCGGATTCGGCGATGGAGGCTATGCGCTGTGAGATGCGCGCGTTGGCAGGCATGGATTTCCCGTCTTTGAGGCGTCAGAACAATTGGTCCATGGCCCAGTTTAGGGGCTTGCCCCGCGGCCTGTCCTGTCTTGGGCAGGGAAAAGCGTCCAGATGAATGCCCTGCAAGCCGTTCGGTTTAATAACGACGGCGGAAATGTTGCATAATGGAGAGTCGCTTGGTGAAGGCGGCATGAGGGCTGGTTCGACGTGAGGGTTTCCCTGACGTAGACTTAGACCTCGGTGTTGAAAAACGCCATGATGGTTTGCGCCCGTATTCCGGACGCTTACCTCTTGGTTTCAACGCATAGGGTAGTGGCGCAATTGGTAGCGCAGCGGTCTCCAAAACCGCAGGTTGCAGGTTCGAGTCCTGTCTGCCCTGCGCATAACCGTCTTGGACGGGAAGCAGCAGTTCAGCAATCCAACGTAGAAGCTAGCGGCGTTGCCGGTCTCCGCCGGCGGGCCGTGTACCGGACTAGATGAGTGAGGCACAGGTTGACCGAAACGGCTGCCAACAGCTCCAAGGGACGCCCCTCAGGCAGGAAGTCCGACAAGCGCGGATTCTTCGGCAAGATCGTCCTTTTTGTCCGCCAGGTAATCGGTGAGCTGAAAAAGGTGGTCACACCCACCCGCAAGGAACTGCTGAATTACACCCTCGTGGTGATTGCCTTCGTGGTCATCATGATGCTGATCGTGACAGTTTTGGATCTGGCTTTCGGCCAGGGCTCGCTCTACATCTTCGGTGACGGAGCGCCCGAACGGTAGCGTCTTTGCTCAGGATTCTGCCGTGTGCACCGGAGACGGCAACGCGCCGGGCCTGAGAATCAGGCGCCATTGAATCAACAGAGCTGAAGAAGAAAGCAGGAAGCTAAGTGTCCGAGCAGGAACTCGAGTCGCAGACCACCGAGGAAACCGCTGATCTGGAAGCCGAGGATCAGGCTACTGAGACCGGTGCCGATCAGGCACCGGCTTCCGACGTTCCCGGGGAAGTTTCCGAGGAAACGGAACCGGCCGACGAAGCAACCGTTGAAACCGCACCGGCCGAAGGCGAAGAGCCGGCCGAAGGCGAAGAGCTTGCCGACGCCGACGCAGAGGAAGCTTCCGCAGTGGAGCCCGCCGCAGCCCCTGAAGAGGATCCGGTCGAGGCGTTCCGCGCCAAGCTGCGCCGCCAGGAGGGTGACTGGTACGTCATCCACTCGTACGCCGGCTACGAAAACCGTGTGAAGGTCAACCTGGAGACCCGTATCCAGACCCTGAACATGGAGGACTACATCTTCGAGATCCAGGTCCCCATGGAAGAGGTCGTGGAGATCAAGAACACCACGCGCAAGATCGTCAACCGCGTGCGCATCCCCGGCTATGTGCTGGTCCGCATGGAACTGACGGATGCTTCGTGGGGCGCCGTGCGCCACACTCCCGGTGTGACCGGCTTTGTCGGCAACGCCCACAACCCGGTTCCGCTGAGCCTGAACGAAGTGTTCTCCATGCTGGAGCACACCGTCACCGCCGGCAAGACCGAGGGTGGCAAGCCCTCCAAGGCTGCACAGCCTTCGGCCCCGATCACGGTGGACTTCGAGGTCGGCGAATCGGTCACGGTCAATGACGGCCCGTTCGAGACCTTGCCTGCCACGATCTCCGAGATCAAGCCGGAATCCCAGCAGCTGGTGGTTCTGGTGACCATCTTCGAGCGCGAGACTCCGGTTACGCTCTCGTTCAACCAGGTCACCAAGATCCAGTAGTAAAGATTTCGCGCAGCCCGGCCCGCTTTAGCCGGAACTGCGCGGGCGGCCGCCACGCCATGGCGGCCAAACCACCGCCGGCACGCTCCTGTGTCTGCGGTACGTAAATTAGAGAAGGACCCGATATGGCCCCGAAGAAAAAGGTCACCGGCCTCATCAAGCTGCAGATCCAGGCAGGCGCCGCCAACCCGGCACCGCCGATTGGTCCGGCACTTGGTCAGCACGGTGTCAACATCATGGAATTCTGCAAGGCGTACAACGCCGCTACGGAAGCCCAGCGCGGAAATGTGATCCCGGTTGAAATCACGGTTTACGAAGACCGTTCCTTCACCTTCATCACCAAGACCCCGCCGGCTGCAGAACTGATCAAGAAGGCTGCTGGCGTGCAGAAGGGTTCCGCAACCCCGCACACCACCAAGGTAGCCAAGCTGACCCAGGCTCAGGTTGAAGAGATCGCCTCCACCAAGATGGATGACCTCAACGCCAACGACATCCAGGCTGCTGCCAAGATCATCGCCGGCACCGCCCGCTCCATGGGCATCACCGTCGAGGGCTAATTCCCCAAGGCGTTACCGCTGAACGGCCACAGGGTTTCCCAGGCCGGAAGCAAACAAGACAAAACTAAAGAACGACGGCGCCATACGTCACCTTTTCAAGGTGGCAACGCCGTCGTAGTGGCAGGGCCGGGCGCGGTCCGCAGACCACAACTGCACAAGGAGAAAAAGCAGATGGCAAAGCGCAGCAAAGCATATGAGGCAGCTGTAGCCAAGATCGAGGCGGACAAGCAGTACGCCCCGGTCGAGGCAATCACCCTGGCGAAGGAAAGCAATCCTTCCAAGTTCGACGCCACCGTTGAGGTTGCACTGCGCCTCAGCGTCGATCCCCGTAAGGCTGACCAGATGGTCCGCGGTACGGTCAACCTGCCGCACGGCACCGGTAAGACCGCACGCGTCCTGGTTTTCGCCACCGGTGATAAGGCTGAAGCCGCAATCGCGGCCGGCGCCGACTTCGTTGGTTCCGATGACCTGATCGAAAAGATCCAGGGCGGCTGGACCGACTTCGACGCCGCCGTGGCAACCCCGGACCTGATGGGCAAGGTTGGACGCCTCGGTAAGGTCCTCGGCCCGCGTAACCTGATGCCGAACCCGAAGACCGGCACCGTGACCCCGGACGTGGCCAAGGCTGTCAACGACATCAAGGGTGGCAAGATCGACTTCCGCGTCGACAAGCACGCCAACCTTCACTTCATCATCGGCAAGGTTTCCTTCGATACCAACAAGCTGGTGGAGAACTACGCAGCCGCACTGGAAGAGGTGCTTCGCCTGAAGCCGTCCGCTTCCAAGGGCCGCTACATCTCGAAGGCCACCGTTGCAACGACCTTCGGCCCGGGCATCTCGATGGACCCGAACGTCACCAAGGTTTCCACCGAAGCCTAAGGAAGCAATCCCTACGGGATCTTCTACAACAGAACGGCCCAGCATCATGCTGCGGCCGTTCTGTTCGTTTAAGTGGCGCTTAACTAGCCGGCCCTGACGCGGCCGCCGCTCCCGCAAGGCGGCTAAGACTTGGGTGCCAGCAGGCGGTCAAAGACGAGCCCCGTCGCCTGGGCCTGGACATAGATGTCCACGACGTCCACGGCCCAGTCCTGTGCGCTCCATTCAGATGGCCGGGAGAAACCGGACAGCGATCCGCCCAGCAGTTCACCCCCGTACACGACGGCGAAGACGGTATTGATGGCCTTCTGGCCGCGCAGCCCGAGTGCCGCGGCGGTGCCGTAGGCTGCTCCCCACATGGCTCCGATGGCGAAATGCGCACTGTAGTTCAGCAGCTTGCGTCCGCGGATGGACTCGACCGTCACCGGCAGGAACTTCTCCGTGAGCTCTGCGGGCGCATAACTGTCCGGGCGCCCGGTGATCGGCATTTCTACCAGCCTCTGGAAGGCTGTCATGACCACGGTTCCGGCCATTCCTGCCAGCATGCCGCGGCCGATGAATGCCACCGCTCGTTTTCCAGCGCGTCCGCTCAAGAGCTCCATACTGCATCGTAGGGCCGTTGAGGGATGCCGGGGAAAGGCTTCGCAGGAGATTGGACATGCAGATCGCTGCTGGTGTCGAATTGGTGGAGCAGGTAAGCTGATTGGGGAAAATCAATCACTGAGTGAAGGGCGCTATGTCGACGACGTCGATCACCATACAGCCCATCCGAATTCCCGAATCGTTGGAGACCTCGGATGCAGAGGATTTCGTTGCCTCCTCCGAGCTGGCCAATCTGGTGACCGGCCAGCTGTGGGGCAATAACGACCTTTGGGTCAGCCCTGCCGTGCGGTTGGAGGGCGCCCGCGCCAATGATTACGAGCAGTCGTTGCTGTGGGCGGCCAAGGACGGGGACAGGCATGTTGGCCGCGCCGTCCTGGAAATGACGAAGCGAGACAACCTGCACAGTGCCTTTGTGTACGTCATGGTCCATCCCGGCTTCCGTCGACAGGGGATTGCACGCGAACTGCTGTGGACTGCTGAAGCCTCCGCCCGGGACCACGGCAGAAGGGTGCTGCAGTCCTATAGTGAACACCGGGCGGGCTTTGACCCGGAGGCAGCGGACGTCCTGCGAGCGAAAACGGGTACAGGCTCACTGCCGGGCAGTTCGGCGGCCGTCTGCTTCGCCCGGTCCCATGGATATGAGTTGGAGCAGGTGGAGCGCTTCAGCGTACTTGCGCTGCCGGCGGACGACGCCAGGATCGAGTCGCTGGAGTCGCAGGCGGCTGCGAAGGCGGCGGAGTACCGGCTGGTGGTCTGGGAAGACGTTTGCCCGGAGGAATTCGTGGACCAGTATGCGTTGCTGCGGCAGAGAATGAGCACGGACGTGCCGTTGGGTGAGATCGATTATCAGGAGGAAGCTTGGGACCGCGCGAGGGTACGCCAAGGCGAAGAGGAACTCCGGCGTAAAGGTGGCCATTCCCTCGTCATCGCTGCCCTGCAGCTGGCGAGCGGAGAACTTGCCGGGCATACTTTTTTGGATTACTACCCGGAGAAGCCCGACGTCATTTACCAGGAGGACACTTTGGTCCTGCGTGCCCACCGCGGCCACAGTCTGGGCATGCTTATGAAGGCGCATAACCTGCTGCGGGTCGGCAGGATCTGGCCGGAAGGGCAGCGGTTGCTGACCTGGAATGCGGCCGAGAATGAGCACATGCTCGCCATCAACGATGCCTTGGGTTTTGTCCCCGCCGGGTATGAGGCGGCATGGCAGAAAAGGCTGGGTGCCAGCGCCTGACTGGTCGCCAGGCTATGCCCGATTTGGCCATGGCCATCCCATCGCGTAACCTTGAACTACCAAAGACCGTCGGTCGTTGATTTCCCCTAAGAATTCAACCGAAAGTCCCATGCCTGGGACGGCCTGCGCAGGTGAACGAAGCAATCCTCCATATCCGGTGCTGCCGGGTGTGTGTAGGCCAAGCCCCGTGCATCTGCCCGGGGCGTTTTTTATGCGTGCGACCCGAACCACCGGCACTATTCCCCGGAAGGAGGGTTATGGCAACGCCAAACAAGGTGGCAGCAGTTGAAGAGATCACCACTGATTTCAAGGAATCCAACGCTGCAGTCCTAACCGAATACCGCGGGCTTACCGTTGCACAGCTCAAGGAGCTGCGTGTTTCTCTCGGCCAGGAGACCAAGTTCTCCGTCGTCAAGAACACCCTGACTGGCATTGCAGCCAAGGAAGCCGGCATCGATGCATTCGATGACCAGCTCTCCGGACCCACTGCTATCGCCTTCATCAAGGGTGACGCTGTTGCAGCCGCAAAGTCCCTGACGGATTTCGCAAAGTCCAACCCGCAGCTCGTCATCAAGACCGGTTTCTTCGAGGGCAAAGCCCTGGACGCACCCGGTGTTGCAGCGCTGGCCGCACTCGAGTCCCGTGAGTTCCAGCTGGCACGCGTTGCCGGCGTCCTCAAGGCCCCGATGGCTGCCCTGGCCCGCACTGTCGAGGCACTGCGCGTCAAGCAGGAGGAGAACGGCGGTGCGGCAGACACTGCTGCTGCCGAAGCTCCGGCAGCAGAAGCACCTGCTGCTGAAGAAGCTCCCGCTGCCGAGGCAACCGAGGCTCCGGCCGAGGCTGCTGCCGAAGAGAAGTAAGACTCTCTTCCCAATCCACAACTCTTGGTGCGCGGCCAATGCGCTGAACACCACCTATAGGAAGGACGCCAACCATGGCGAAGCTCACCAACGAAGAGCTCATTGAAGCTTTCAAGGAACTGTCCATCATCGAGCTCTCCGACTTCGTGAAGCTCTTCGAAGAGACCTTCGACGTCACGGCTGCTGCCGTTGCCGTTGCCGGCCCCGCTGCCGGTGGCGCCGCTGAGGCTGCTGAAGAGCAGACCGAATTCGACGTTATCCTCGAAGCTGCTGGCGACAAGAAGATCGCAGTGATCAAGGAAGTTCGCGCCCTGACCTCGCTGGGTCTGAAGGAAGCCAAGGACGTTGTCGACAGCGCTCCGAAGGCTGTTCTCGAAGGTGCAACCAAGGAAGCTGCCGACAAGGCCAAGGAAGCTCTCGAAGCTGCCGGCGCCACCGTCACGGTCAAGTAAGCTTTTCGCAACACCCAAAAGAGCCCCGCACTCAGGTGCGGGGCTCTTTTGTCTGCACTGGCCGAGGCCGAGGCGTTATTCCGGTTCGCTGATGTCCGCGACGGTAGCGTCCAATGCCTTGATCAGGGCATCCGAATCCACAAAGGCCGAGTAGCCGTGCTCCCCGGCGCCCATGGAGATGCGGCGGCCGGTGATCGCGGCATCGGCATAGACGGGCCAGGCCGTGGTGCTGCCCAGCGGCGTGATGGTGCCGCGCTGATAGCCGGTGGCCTCGAAAGCGACGTCGGCAGCAGGCATGGACAGCTTGTTCACCCCGAGCAAGGCACGTAGTTTCGGCCAGGAGATCTGCCGGTCGCCGGGAATCAGCGCGAACAGGAACGTGCCGTCCTTGTGCTTAACCACGAGGGACTTGACGATGTCCGCAGGTGCGATCCCGAGCAGCTGCGCCGCCTCCGCCAGGTTCCGAGCCGCCGGACGTGCAATCAGCTCCACGTCCAGCCCGCGGTCGCCCGCGTCGGCAAGGAACCTGTCCTTGCCGACAGCAGTGTCAGCCACTGGCTACTCCTCGTCGCGGTACAGCAGGAGCGCTTCGCCCTGGCCTCCGCCGCCGCACAATGAAACGGCGGCCTTGCCCTGCTTGCGGCGCTTGAGCTCATGGGCCGCATGCAGCGCCAGCCGTGCACCGGAAGCACCGATCGGGTGCCCCAGTGCGATGGCCCCGCCGTGGAGGTTGCACTTCTCCAGCGGGTAGTCCAGATCCTTCAGCGACTGCACGGCAACGGAACCGAAGGCCTCATTGATTTCGATGAAGTCCAAATCCGAGGTGCTCCAACCGGCGCGCTTCAGGGCCTGGGCAATTGCGTTGGATGGCTGCGAATGCAGGGAGGTGTCCGGTCCGGCCACCTGGCCCGGTTTGCCGACGACGGCGAGCCACTCGAGTCCGTTGTCTTCGGCATAACCGCGGGTCGCCAGCACTACGGCGGCTGCGCCATCGGAAAGCGGTGACGAGTTGCCCGCCGTGATGGTGCCATCCTTGTCGAAGGCCGGCCTCAGCGGTGCCAGCGACTCTACAGTGGTCTGCGGACGGATACCTTCGTCCTTGGTCAGCACCAGGTCATCGCCCTTGCGCTGGGGGACCGTGACCGGGACGATCTCCGCATCGAACACTCCGGATTCGGCGGCAGCGGCGGCGCGCTGGTGCGATGCCGCGGCAACCTCGTCCTGGGCGGTGCGGTCGATGGCAAGCTCTGTATTCCGGCGTTCCGTTGAGGCGCCCATGGACTCGTGGTCGAAAGCGTCGGTCAGTCCGTCATGGGCCACCGAGTCGACGACGTTGATGTTGCCGTAGGTCCAGCCCTGCCGGGAACCGGGGAGCACATGCGGTCCATTGGTCATGGACTCCTGGCCGCCGGCAACTACTACGTCTGCCTCGCCGGCGCGGATCAAACGGGCTGCATCGGTGATCGCCGCGAGGCCGGAGAGGCACACCTTGTTGATGGTCACGGTGGGGACGTCCCAGCCGATGCCGGCTCCAATGGCGCTCTGGCGGGCCGGATTCTGTCCTGCGCCGGCCTGGATTACCTGTCCCATGATGACCGAGTCGACGTTCTCCGCCGGCACGCCGGAGCGCTCGAGGGCCGCCGCGATGGCCTTGCTGCCGAGCTCGACGGCGCTGAAACCCGCCAGCTGTCCGTTGAGCCGGCCCTGCGGAGTGCGGGCGCCGCCGAGAATTACCACGTCGTTTCTGTTACCTGACACTGTCCTGTGCTCGCTTTCATCCTTGAAATAGCTGTTCCCGACAGGCTACAGTTAGCTGGCGCGGGAGTTCGATAAGCTTCCAATCTGTGGAACGCGGCAACAGCCGCAGATGTTCCGCAGGATGGCCGCCGCAGGATAAGCAGGGAAGCTGCTGCAGGGGAGCCGCGCGGAAGACAAAGCCCTCCGTTGACAGGGGAGCAGGGCCGGGACCGGAGATTACGATTCGGCTTCCGCCGCCCGACACGCCGGAAGCAGTTCACCGGCACTGGCAGGCAAGGGGATATTCTGCCTGCTGGACAATTTAGGGGACGTGGCGTAGAGTATAAATCTGCGTCTTCCCTCTTAACCTTCAGCCTTCATATAGCGGTGGGCTTTGCCACGCCTTCCTGTATTTAACAGGAATCCTGGCGGGCCTGGATCATATAGCGGATCCGGTCTGGTTGTGCTTGGCATCTCATGATGCCGGTAGTGCGGAAGCGCGTACAAGCCTGAAGGTCTGTGGAAGGATCCCTCTCTTGGTCGCCTCGAGCACCTCTAATACTGATACCGCTAACAGCCTGCTTGACGCTTCATCGAACGATGGCGCCACCCGCAGGATCTCATTCGCTAAGATTCACGAACCTCTGGACGTTCCCAATCTTCTCGCCCTGCAGACCCACAGCTTCGATTGGCTGGTCGGCAACGAGCGCTGGAAGACCCGCCTTCAGCAGGCGCTGGCCGAAGGCCAGAAGGGCATGGCCACCACGTCGGGTCTGGCGGACATCTTCGAAGAGATCTCCCCGATCGAGGACTTCCAGGGCACCATGTCCCTGAGCTTCTCCGAGCCGGAGTTCGCTGACCCGAAGTACACGATGGCGGAGTGCAAGGACCGCGACGCCACCTATTCCGCTCCGCTGTACGTCAAGGCGGAGTTCATGAACAACAACACGGGCGAAATCAAGCAGCAGACCGTGTTCATGGGCGACTTCCCGCTGATGACCGACAAGGGCACCTTCGTCATCAACGGCACCGAGCGTGTTGTCGTCTCCCAGCTGGTCCGTTCCCCGGGCGCCTACTTCGAGCGTTCCGCCGACAAGACCAGTGACAAGGACATCTTCACCGCCAAGATCATCCCGTCCCGCGGTGCCTGGTTCGAGCTGGAGATCGACAAGCGCGACCAGGTCGGCGTACGCCTCGACCGCAAGCGCAAGCAGTCCGTCACCGTCCTGCTGAAGGCCCTTGGCTGGACCGAAGGCCAGATCCTGGAGACCTTCGGCGAGTACGACTCCATCCGCGCCACCCTGGAGAAGGACACCACCGAGACCCAGGAAGACGCACTCCTGGACATCTACCGCAAGCTCCGTCCGGGCGAGCCGCCCACGGTGGAAGCTGCCCAGTCCCTGCTGGACAACCTCTACTTCAACCCGAAGCGCTACGATCTGGCCAAGGTTGGCCGCTATAAGATCAACCGCAAGCTGGGCATCGACAAGCCGCTGGATGATCCGGACGCATCGGTTCTGAACAATGACGACATTGTCGCCATGATCAAGTTCCTCGTAGCCCTGCACGCCGGCGAGAAGTCCATCCCGGGTAAGCGCGACGGCGAGGACCACGAGATCCGCGTCGAGGTCGACGACATCGACCACTTCGGCAACCGCCGCATCCGCGCCGTCGGTGAACTGATCGAGAACCAGGTCCGCACCGGTCTTTCCCGTATGGAGCGTGTCGTCCGCGAGCGGATGACCACCCAGGACGTGGAGGCCATCACTCCGCAGACCCTGATCAACATCCGTCCGGTTGTGGCAGCCATCAAGGAGTTCTTCGGAACCTCCCAGCTGTCCCAGTTCATGGACCAGAACAACCCGCTGGCCGGCCTGACGCACAAGCGGCGTCTGTCCGCGCTGGGCCCGGGCGGTCTGTCCCGTGACCGTGCAGGCATGGAAGTCCGTGACGTCCACCCGTCGCACTACGGACGTATGTGCCCCATCGAAACCCCTGAAGGCCCGAACATCGGCCTGATCGGTTCGCTGGCTTCCTACGGCCGCATCAACGCCTTCGGCTTCATCGAGACCCCGTACCGCAAGGTCGTGGACGGCCTGGTCACCGACCAGATCGACTACCTCACCGCGGATGACGAGATCGAGGCCGTAATCGCCCAGGCGAACGCGCCGCTGGATGAGGACAACCGCTTCTCCGAAGAGCTGGTCCTCTGCCGCGAACGCGGTGGCGGTGGCGAGCCGATCCTGACCGAGCCGGCCGAGATCGACTACATGGACGTTTCCCCGCGCCAGATGGTGTCCGTGGCAACCGCCCTGATCCCGTTCCTCGAGCACGACGACGCCAACCGCGCCCTCATGGGTGCGAACATGCAGCGCCAGGCTGTGCCGCTACTGCGTTCGGAGGCTCCGCTGGTTGGTACCGGCATGGAGCGCTACGCCGCTGTTGACGCCGGCGACTCCGTGGTTGCCGCCAAGGCCGGTGTGGTCACCGAGGTTTCGGCCGACATGGTCACCACCTTGAATGACGACGGCACCGAAACGCACTACCCGATCATGAAGTTCGCGCGCTCCAACCAGGGCAACGCCTACAACCAGCGCGTGCTGGTTGCCGAAGGCCAGCGGGTTGAGGTCAAGAGCATCATCGCCGACGGTCCCTCCACGGACCAGGGCGAACTGGCTCTGGGCAAGAACCTGCTCGTTGCGTTCATGTCCTGGGAAGGCCACAACTACGAGGATGCGATCATCCTGAGCCAGCGCATCGTCTCCGACGACGTGCTGACCTCCATCCACATCGAGGAGCACGAGGTTGATGCCCGCGACACCAAGCTTGGTGCCGAGGAAATCACCCGCGACATCCCCAACGTGAGCGAAGAGGTCCTCTCCCAGCTGGACGAGCGCGGCATCATCCACATCGGTGCCGAGGTCGAAGCAGGAGACATCCTGGTTGGCCGTGTGACCCCGAAGGGTGAAACCGAGCTGACCCCGGAAGAGCGCCTGCTGCGCGCCATCTTCGGTGAGAAGTCGCGCGAAGTCCGCGACACCTCGCTGAAGGTTCCGCACGGCGAGTCCGGTACGGTCATCGGCGTGCGCATCTTCGAGCGCGACAACGACGACGAACTGCCCCCGGGCGTGAACCAGCTCGTCCGCGTCTACGTGGCACAGAAGCGTAAGATCACCGACGGCGACAAGCTCGCCGGCCGCCACGGTAACAAGGGCGTCATCTCCAAGATCCTGCCGATCGAGGACATGCCGTTCATGGAAGACGGCACTCCGGTCGACATCGTCCTGAACCCGCTGGGTGTTCCGGGCCGTATGAACGTCGGCCAGGTACTGGAAATCCACCTTGGCTGGGCCGCCAAGCAGGGCTGGACCATCGAAGGGGACCCGGAATGGGTCAAGAACCTGCCGAACCTGCCCCGCGAAATCGGTTCCACCACCGTGGCCACCCCGGTCTTCGACGGTGCTTCCGAGTATGAGATCACCGGTCTGCTGGACTCGACCAATGTGACCCGCGACGGCGAACGCCTGATCGGTTCCTCCGGCAAGGCGCGTCTGTTCGACGGCCGCTCCGGCGAGCCGTTCCCGGACCCGATCTCCGTGGGCTACATGTACATCCTGAAGCTGCACCACCTTGTCGATGACAAGATCCACGCACGCTCCACCGGTCCGTACTCCATGATCACCCAGCAGCCGCTTGGTGGTAAGGCCCAGTTCGGTGGCCAGCGCTTCGGTGAGATGGAAGTGTGGGCGCTGGAAGCCTACGGTGCTGCGTACACCCTGCAGGAACTGCTGACCATCAAGTCCGATGACATCCACGGCCGCGTCAAGGTCTACGAAGCCATCGTCAAGGGCGAGAACATCCCTGAACCGGGTGTTCCGGAGTCCTTCAAGGTCTTGATCAAGGAAATGCAGTCGCTGTGCCTGAACGTGGAAGTCCTTTCCACCGACGGCACCACGATTGAAATGCGTGACTCGGATGAAGAAGTCTTCCGGGCCGCGGAGGAACTGGGTATCGATCTGTCCCGCGCAGAGCCCAGCTCCGTCGAAGAGGTCTAGATGAGCGGGCTGGCACGGAACCTTCGGAACCCGTGCCGGCTGCCGCCGTCGTACCTCTTTCCGTACCCGACACAAGACATTCAGATTTAGAGAACAAGAGAGAACAGGGACCATATGTCCAGCGAATCCTCCTTCGGCCTCATGCGAATTGGCCTTGCCACCGCGGAAGAAATCCGCGACTGGTCTTACGGCGAGGTCAAGAAGCCGGAAACCATCAACTACCGCACCCTCAAGCCCGAGAAGGACGGACTCTTCTGCGAGAAGATCTTCGGCCCGTCCCGGGACTGGGAATGCTACTGCGGTAAGTACAAGCGCGTGCGCTTTAAGGGCATCATCTGCGAGCGTTGTGGCGTTGAGGTCACCCGCGCCAAGGTACGCCGTGAGCGCATGGGCCACATCGAACTGGCCGCACCTGTCACGCACATCTGGTACTTCAAGGGCGTTCCCTCCCGCCTGGGCTACCTCCTTGACCTGGCACCGAAGGACCTCGAAAAGGTCATCTACTTCGCCGCCTACATGATCACCAGCGTGGACGAAGAGCGCCGCCACGAAGAACTGCCGAACCTCCAGGCCGAACACGACCTGGAGAAGAAGCAGCTCTCCGACACCCGCGACTCGGACATCGCCGCGATCGCCCGCGACCTGGAAGACGAGCTTGCCCGTCTCGAGGCCGAAGGCGCCAAGGCACCCGAGAAGAAGAAGGCCCGCGACTCCGCCGACCGCCAGATGGCCAACGTCCGCAAGCGTGCGGATGCCGACATCGAGCGCCTCGAGCAGGTCTGGGACCGCTTCAAGAACCTCAAGGTCGCCGACCTCGAAGGTGACGAGGGCCTGTACCGCGAACTGCGTGACCGCTACGGTCTGTACTTCGAGGGCTCCATGGGCGCCGAGTCGATCAAGAAGCGCTTGGAAACCTTCGACATGGTCGCCGAGGCAGAGTCACTGCGCGACACCATCAAGAACGGCAAGGGCCAGCGCAAGACGCGTGCCCTGAAGCGCCTGAAGGTTGTCAACGCGTTCCTGACCACCACCAACAGCCCGCTGGGCATGGTGTTGGACGCCGTCCCGGTGATCCCGCCGGAACTGCGCCCGATGGTCCAGCTCGACGGTGGCCGTTTCGCTACCTCGGACCTGAACGACCTGTACCGCCGCGTGATCAACCGCAACAACCGACTGAAGCGCCTGCTGGATCTCGGTGCCCCCGAGATCATTGTGAACAACGAAAAGCGCATGCTCCAGGAAGCTGTTGACTCGCTGTTCGACAACGGCCGCCGCGGCCGTCCGGTCACCGGACCGGGCAACCGTCCGCTGAAGTCGCTGTCCGACATGCTCAAGGGCAAGCAGGGACGTTTCCGCCAGAACCTGCTGGGTAAGCGCGTTGACTACTCCGGCCGTTCCGTCATCGTCGTCGGCCCGCAGCTGAAGCTGCACCAGTGTGGTCTGCCCAAGCAGATGGCGCTAGAGCTCTTCAAGCCGTTCGTGATGAAGCGCCTGGTTGACCTCAACCACGCGCAGAACATCAAGAGCGCCAAGCGCATGGTGGAGCGTTACCGTCCGCAGGTTTGGGACGTGCTCGAAGAGATCATCACCGAGCACCCCGTCCTGCTGAACCGTGCACCAACCCTGCACCGCCTGGGCATCCAGGCCTTCGAGCCGCAGCTCGTTGAAGGTAAGGCACTCCAGCTGCACCCGCTGGTTTGTGGCGCGTTCAACGCTGACTTCGACGGCGACCAGATGGCAGTCCACCTGCCGCTGAGCCCCGAAGCGCAGGCTGAAGCCCGCATCCTGATGCTGTCCTCGAACAACATCCTGAAGCCGTCGGACGGCCGTCCGGTCACCCTGCCCTCGCAGGATATGATCATCGGTCTGCACCACCTGACGACCAAGCGCGAAGGTTCCGCAGGCGAAGGCCGCGTGTTCACCTCGCCGGCCGAAGCCATCATGGCGTTCGACGCCGGGGAGCTGCACCTGAACTCCGTGGTCAAGATCCGGATCTCCAGCGGCTACGTGCCCAGCGAAGACCAGCCGGCTCCGGAAGGTTGGGAAGACGGCCAGCCGGTGCTCCTCGAGACATCGCTGGGCCAGGTCATCTTCAACCAGACGCTGCCCGATGATTACCCCTGGGTTGAGAAGGTTGCGGACAAGGGCCAGCTCTCCACGATCGTCAACGATCTGGCCGAGCGCTACCCGAAGGTTGTTACCGCGGCAACGCTGGACAACCTGAAGGATGCCGGTTTCTACTGGGCTACCCGTTCCGGTGTGACCGTGGCTATCTCCGACATCGAGGCGCCGGCCGAGAAGCCCGCCATCATGGAGGGCTACGAAGCGCAGGCTGCAAAGGTTGAGTCCCAGTACGGCAAGGGCCTGATCGCGGATGACGAGCGCCGCCAGGAACTGATCGACATCTGGAACAAGGCCACCAACGAGGTTGCCGACGCGATGCGCAAGAACCTGACCAAGGAGAACACCATCAACCGCATGGTGTCCTCGGGTGCACGTGGTAACTGGCTGCAGGTCCGCCAGATTGCCGGTATCCGTGGTCTGGTGGCTAACCCGAAGGGTGAAATTATCCCGCGTCCGATCAAGTCCTCCTACCGTGAGGGCCTGTCGGTTCTGGAATACTTCATCGCCACCCACGGTGCCCGTAAGGGTCTTGCCGATACCGCTCTGCGTACCGCCAACTCGGGTTACCTGACCCGTCGTCTGGTGGACGTGTCCCAGGACGTCATCGTCCGCGAAGAGGACTGCGGTACCGAGCGCGGCCTGAACACCCCGATTGCAGTAGCGGACGCCAACGGCGAGCTGCACCTGCATGAGGACGTGGAGAACTCGGCGTACGCACGTACCCTCGCCACCGACGTCGTTGACGCCGACGGCAAGGTACTGGCTGCGGGCGGTTCCGACGTGGGCGACGTGCTCATCCGCGAACTGTTCAACGCCGGCATCACCGACATCAAGGTCCGCTCCGTACTCACCTGTGAGTCCGCCGTCGGTACCTGTGCACTGTGCTACGGCCGCTCCCTGGCCACGGGTAAGACCGTGGACATCGGCGAGGCCGTCGGCATCATCGCGGCACAGTCCATCGGTGAGCCCGGTACCCAGCTGACCATGCGTACCTTCCACACCGGTGGTGTTGCCTCTGCAGGCGATATCACCCAGGGTCTGCCGCGTATCCAGGAGCTCTTCGAAGCACGTACCCCCAAGGGTGTTGCTCCGATCTCCGAGGTTGCCGGCCGTGTCACCATCGAGGACGGGGAGCGCCAGATGCGTCTCATCGTCACTCCGGATGACGGCTCTGAGGAAATCGCCTACCCGGTGCTGCGCCGTGCGCGTCTGCTGGTCGAAGACGGCCAGCACGTCGAGGTCGGTCAGCAGCTGGTGGTCGGTGCCATCGACCCGAAGCAGGTTCTGCGTATCCTCGGCCCGCGCCAGGCACAGAAGTTCCTGGTCGACGAGGTCCAGTTGGTGTACCGCAGCCAGGGTGTTGGTATCCACGACAAGCACGTCGAGGTTATCGTCCGCCAGATGCTCCGCCGCGTGACCGTCATCGAATCCGGTGAAACGGATCTGCTGCCGGGCGAACTGGCAGAGCGCAGCCGCTTCCAGAAGGAGAACCGCAAGGCGGTATCCGAGGGCAAGACCCCGGCCAACGGCCGTGACGAGCTCATGGGTATCACAAAGGCCTCGCTGGCAACCGAGTCGTGGCTGTCCGCGGCTTCCTTCCAGGAGACCACCCGCGTCCTGACGCAGGCGGCCATGGAAGGCAAGTCGGATCCGCTGCTGGGTCTGAAGGAGAACGTCATCATCGGTAAGCTGATCCCGGCCGGTACCGGCCTGGACCGCTACAACAACGTCACCGTTGAACCGACTGAGGAAGCAAAGGCCAACCTGTTCACCGGCCCGAGCGCGTTCAGCGACTTCGATTACCCCGGTGTCGACGGCGGTCTGACCCCCGAGTTCCACGCCATCCCGCTGGATGACTACGACATGGGCAACGACTACCGCTAGGCACGTAGCAACAGGACACCCCTTGTACCCGGAAACGGGTGCAAGGGGTGTTCTGCGTTAAACCGCGGAGCCGACCGGCAGGGACGTTCCCGCGTGAACTGGCACTTGTGAGAACCTGTTGCCATGGCCAATTCGCGTTCGGGTGACTCCATGCTGGAGCGGTTTGTGCGCATCCTCAGCGCCTTCGACGCCACTCGGTCCTCGATGAGCGTGTCCACCCTGTCACGGCGTGCCGAGGTGCCGCTGGCCACCACCTACCGGCTGGTGGACGAAATGGCCCGTCATGAACTGCTGAGCCGGGAGCCGTCGGGGGAGGTCCGGCTCGGCCTGCGGCTGTGGGAGCTGGCCAACCGCAGTTCGCCCGCGGTGGACCTGCGCCAGGCGGCCATGCCCTTTATGGAAGACATCCAGTCCGTGGTCCGCCAGCACACCCAGCTGGCAGTGCTCAAAGACGATGAAGTGCTGATCATCGAACGGCTCTCAAGCAGGGGATCGGTGGTCAACCAGGCCAAGATCGCCGGCAGGATGCCGGTGCACCGCACGGCGATGGGCATGGCGCTGCTGGCCTATGCGCCCAACCACGTCCAGGAGTCCTACCTCGCCCGGCACCCCGAGGCGGTGGCCGTGGTGGACGCGGTTTCCTTCGACTTCCGCCGGCATCTGGCGGGCATCCGCAAGCGGGGCTATGCCTCCTTCGACGGCAGGGTGGACACGGACACTACCGGTCTGGCTGTTCCCGTCCTGGGCAAGCACGGGCAGGCCATCGCCGCGATCGGCGTGGTGCTGCCGCTGGGCCTGGAAAACCTGCCCGCGATCGTTCCGGTGCTGATGGCCGGGGCCCGTGGCATCGCCCGCGCGGTGGGGGAGCTGCCGGACTGAAGGCCGGCCGCCGTCGTCGTAATTCTCATTCAATGCGAACAGGGGCGCGGGTAGGCTGTCGCCGCAGTCACACTGGTTCAAGACGTGCCCCACATTCCTGAGGAGATTCCTATGGCTGCCAATGCTCAGATCATCAAGACCCAGGTCGGGATTGTCGGCGGCGGCCCGGCCGGCCTGCTGCTCTCGCACCTGCTGGCGAAGAGCGGCGTCGAGAACATCGTGGTTGAATCCCGCGACCACGACACGATCACCCACACCCATCGGGCCGGCATTCTCGAAGCAGGCTCGGTCAAGCTCCTCACCGATACTGGCGTGGACGGACGCGTGCTGACCGAGGGCGACGAGCACGCAGGCATCGACCTGCGGTTCAACGGCGAGTCGCACCCGCTGGACTTCCGTGATCTGGTTGACGCCACCGTCACCCTCTACGCGCAGAACGAGGTTTTCGTCGATCTGGCGGCGGCCCGCAAGCGCGACGGCGGCGACGTCCGTTACGAATCCGAGGTCACCGAGGTATTTGACCTGGAAACCGAGACCCCGAAGTTCCGTTTCACCGACAAAGACGGCGCCACGTTCGAGGTGCACTGCGACATCCTCGTGGGCGCAGACGGCTCCCGCAGCTTCTGCCGCCGCGCCGTCCCCGGCACCCAAGACTACAAGACCGAATACCCCTTCGCCTGGTTCGGCATCCTCACCGAAGCACCGAAGAGCGCCCCGGAACTGATTTACGCCAATTCCCCGCACGGCTTCGCGCTGATCTCCCAGCGGAGCGAGACCGTGCAGCGCATGTACTTCCAGTGCAGCCCGGACGAGGACGTCAACCAGTGGAGCGATGACCGGATCTGGACCGAGCTGCAGAAGCGCGTGGACGGCCCGGACGGCTTCCAGCTGAAGACCGGCCCGATCTTCGACAAGACGGTGCTGGGCTTCCGCTCCTTCGTCCGCGAACCGCTGAGCCACGGGCGTATGTTCCTGGTGGGCGACGCCGGCCACACCGTTCCGCCGACCGGCGCCAAGGGACTGAACCTCGCGCTGGCTGACGTGAAGGTCCTCTTCGAGGCAATCGATTCCTTCTACTCCACGAAGGATGACGCCCTGCTGCAGGGGTACTCCGACCTGGCGCTCAAGCGCGTCTGGAAGGCGCAGAACTTCTCCTACTGGATGACCTCCATGCTGCACACCTCGCCGAACGCGGACCCGTTCTCGCTCAAGCGGGCGCTCGGGGAGCTGGAGACCGTGACGAGTTCGCGCTACGGGCAGCAGTACCTTGCCGAGTCCTACACGGGCTGGCCGCACAGCTAACCGAGACTACTGAATCACTTTAGGAAAGGAGCGAGACCATGACAGCAAATACCGACGAGACGTTCGACGAGAGCCACGTGATTGAAAATGACAGCGCCGTGATTGATTCCGACGCAGCCGCTGACAGCCAGGACTTCATCACCAAGCAGATCAACCAGATCCACGATGAGTACCAGCAGGGCAAGGCCGAGGGGAAGCCGGAGGAAACGCAGCCGCGGATCGACTTCGCCCCGTACCGGAGCTCCGTGCTGCGCCACCCCACCAAGGACCTGCACCATGCGGATCCGGAGACCATCGAGCTGTGGTCGCCCGCCTTCGGCCACCGCGACGTGCACGCGCTGGAAGCGGACCTGACCATCCAGCACAACGGCGAGCCGCTTGGTGAGCGCATCGTGGTCCGCGGCAAGGTGCTCGACGGCGCCGGCCGCCCGGTCCGCAACCAGCTGGTGGAAATCTGGCAGGCCAACGCCGCCGGCCGCTACATCCACAAGCGCGACCAGCACCCGGCCCCGATCGACCCGAACTTCACCGGCGTGGGCCGCTGCCTGACCGGCGACGACGGCTCGTACGAGTTCACCACCATCAAGCCGGCACCGTACCCGTGGAAGAACCACCACAACGCGTGGCGCCCGGCGCACATCCACTTCTCGCTGTTCGGCACCGACTTCACCCAGCGCATGATCACGCAGATGTACTTCCCGGGCGATCCGCTCTTCTCCCTGGATCCGATCTACCAGTCCATCACGGACCAGAAGGCCCGCGACCGCCTGGTCGCCACCTACGACCACAATGTCACCAGCCACGAGTGGGCCACCGGCTACACATGGGACATTGTGCTCTCCGGCAGCAACCGCACCTGGATGGAAGACGAGGACGCAGAGTAATGACGCAGAACTCCACACAGCTTGTAGCAACCCCCGGCCAGACCATCGGCCCGTTCTACGGTTATGCGCTGCCGTACGAGAAGGACAGCCAGCTGGTCCACCGCGCGCACGCTGGCTCCATCCGGCTGCACGGCGTGGTCTACGACGGCCAGGGCACACCCATCCCGGACGCCCTGCTGGAAATCTGGCAGGCCGACGAAAGCGGTGTCATTTCCCGGGAGACCGGCTCGCTGGTGCGCGATAACCACACCTTCACCGGCTTCGGCCGCGTGGCGGTGGACAACGAAGGCCACTACACCTTCACAACGGTCAATCCGGGCGCCACGCAGGAGGGCAAAGCCCCGTTCATCTCGCTGGTGGTTTTCGCCCGCGGCCTGCTGAACAAGCTGCACACCCGCATCTACCTGCCCGAAGACACCGAGGCACTGGCCAACGATCCGCTGCTTTCCTCGCTGACCCAGGAGCGCCGCAAGACCCTGGTCGCCACCCGCGAGGCCAATGGAGACCTGTACTTCGACATCCGGCTGCAGGGTGAAAACGAGACGGTCTTCCTGAGCTACCCGGGAGCATAACTACACATGAATCCAGCGGATAACGCTGATTTCGGGCTGCTGTCCCCGGCTTCGGCCGGGACAGCAGCGTCCCGTTTAACCAGCGATTACCAGTTCATCCAGGCCATGCTCGACGTCGAACTCGAGTGGGTCCGCGTCCTCGCCGCCGCGGGCTATGTCGACGCCGGTCTCATCCCCGCAGTCGAAGCGGCCTCCACCGCCGAGCAGTACGATGCGGCGTCCCTGGCCGAACGCGCCCAGGGCGGCGGCAACCCGGTTATTGCGTTGCTCGGCGACTTGCGCGCACGGGTGAAGGAGTCCTCGCCGGCGGCCGCGGCGGCAATCCACAAGGGCGCCACCAGCCAGGACATCCTGGACAGCGCCCTGCTACTGATGGCCAGCCGCACCCTCGAAGTCATTCTCGCGGACCTCAAGTCCGCCGCGGCGGCGCTGGCAGGGCTGGCCGAGACGCACCGCGGCACGGTCACGGTGGCCCGCACGCTGACCCAGCACTCGCTGCCGAGCACGTTCGGACTCAAGGCCGCGAACTGGCTTTCCGGCGTCGGCCAGGCCGGCGTCCAGCTGTCCGAGGTCGCCGGCAGGCTGCCGCTGCAGTGGGGCGGCGCCGCCGGAACCATGGCCGCGCTGACCGCCGTGGCCGTGAAGGGTGCCCAAAACAACACCGCAAACAACGACGGCGGGGCGCTGGCTTTGGCTGCGCAGCTCGCCGAACGTCTGGGGCTCGCCGATCCGGTGGCGCCGTGGCAGACCAACCGGCTGCCGGTCACCGCGCTGGCCGCAGCCCTGGCCGATGTGCTCGCCGCGGCCGGCAAGGTGGCCAATGACGTGCTGCTGCTGAGCCGACCGGAATTCGGCGAACTGTCCGAGCCCCGGGCGGAAGGGCGCGGAGTTTCCTCGGCCATGCCGCAGAAACAGAATCCGGTGCTCTCCGTCCTGATCCGCAGCGCCGCGCTGGCCGCCCCGGGCCACCTGGCCCAGGTCCAGGCCGCCGCGGCGGGAGCCATCGACGAGCGGCCGGACGGTTCCTGGCATCTGGAGTGGCAGGCCCTGCGCCAGCTGCTGCGCCTGGCCGGGGGAGCGGCAGCCAAACTGGCCGAACTCTCGGCCGGCCTGGTGGTGCACGCGGACCGGATGCAGGAGAACCTGGCCATCACCGGTCCGCTGGTCGTCAGCGAGAAGATCATGGCCACGGTCGCCCCGTTGCTGGACGACGGAGTGCCCGGAACGGGCAAGCCCAAGGTGCAGGCCCTGGTCAACGAGTCCCTCTCCGGCGGAACACCGTTCGCGCAGCTGCTGCGCGGTGCCGTGCCGGAGGACAAGCTGTCGGATGCGGACCTGCAGGCGCTGCTGGACCCGGCCGGCTACCTGGGCCAAAGCGACGAACTGATCACCCGGATCATCGAACATTTTTCAGATTGGAGCCAAGCATGAGCATTCCCCAGATCACCCCCACCTTGCTGTCCGAGGGCCGCGGCAAGCCGGTCCTGATTGCCGGCGCCGGCCTGGGCACCGGCGCCAAGGCCCTATGGATCGACGCCGTGCCGTTCCTGGATGACTTCCAGGTAGTCGGCATGGACCTGCCCGGCCACGGTGCCAGCCCTGCCTCCACCGAAACCTTCACGATGGCCGAGCTCGCCGCCGGCGTCGTCAATGCCGTGGAGAAGCTGCGCGCTGCCGGCGACATCGCCGCGGACCAGGAGGTCTATTACGCCGGCGTCTCGCTGGGCGGCGCCCTGGGGCTGCAGCTTGGCCTGGACTACCCGGAGTTTTTCGCCGGCATCGGCGTCATCTGCTCGGGCGCCAAGATCGGCGAGCCGCAGTCCTGGCTGGACCGCGCGGAGACCGTCCGGGCTTCGGGCACACCCACCATGGTGACCGGATCGGCGCAGCGCTGGTTCGCCCCGGGCTTCATCGAGAAGAACGCGGAGGCCACCACCCGCCTGCTGCACACCCTGCAGGACGCGGACCGCTTTGCCTACGCGCACTGCTGTGAGGCGCTGGCCGGCTTCGACGTGCGCGAGCAGCTCGGCGAAATCTCCACCCCGGTGCTGGCGATTGCCGGCGGCCAGGACGAGGTCTGCCCGCCGCACTTCGCCGAAGCAACGGCGGCCGGCGTACGCAACGGCCGCGCCGCCGTCGTCGATTCGGCAGCCCACCAGGCACCGCTGGAGGCGCCGGAGGAAACGGCCAAGCTGCTGCGCGAATTCTTCCTCGCCGGCTAGCAACCAGCGCAAGCCACCTCACGAGAACCACCACCACCAAGCCAACAAGGAGTACTACCGGTGAGCGAAACAACCCCGACATTCGATCCGGCCCAGACCCAGCAGGATGTGTACGACGGCGGCATGAAGGTGCGCCGCGAAGTGCTCGGCGATGCACACGTGGACCGGGCCAACAGCTCGGTCGACGAGTTCACGCAGGAGTTCCAGGAACTGATCACGCGGTACGCCTGGGGGACCATCTGGACGCGCGAAGGGCTGCCGCGGACCACCCGCAGCGCCATCACGCTGACCGCCATGATCGCCAACGGCTACTGGGAGGAGCTGGCCATGCATGTGCGGGCCGCACTGACCAATGGCATGACCCGGGACGAGATCAAGGAGGTCATCCTCCAGTCCGCCATTTACTGCAGTGTTCCCGCCGCGAATGTCGCCTTCAAGGTGGCCCAGGGCGTGTTCGCCACCCTTGACGAGGATCACGCGAAGTAGCTATAGTTCATATCACGTACATCTGTTCGTGCAGCGAACATCCGTTCCAGGGTTAGCCGGCGGACAGAGGCGAGAACTTTTTCAGCACTTCACCCGGCCCGGCCGCACAGTCTGAGCAAGGCTGCGCGGCCGGGGCCGGGACTGAATCCGCGCCCCGAGCGAAGGGCCGCGGTCTAAGGAGCCCGTAGTGAACCAGGCGTACCTCTATGACGCTATCCGCACCCCCTTCGGCAAATTCGGCGGTGGATTGGCAGGCGTCAGGCCTGACGATCTGGCCGCCGAGGTGGTCAAGGCCTCCGTCTCGAGGGCGCCGGGCCTGGATCCGGAGCGCATTGACGAAGTCATCTTCGGTAACGCCAACGGTGCCGGCGAGGAGAACCGCAACGTGGCCCGCATGGCCACCCTGCTGGCAGGCCTGCCCACCTCCATTCCGGGCACTACGGTGAACCGGCTCTGCGGCTCCAGCTTGGACGCAGCCATCATCGCCTCCCGCCAGATCAATGCCGGTGAAGCCGACGTCACGCTGATCGGCGGCGTGGAGTCCATGAGCCGCGCTCCCTGGGTACTGCCGAAGACCGCCAAGCCCTACCCGGCCGGCGACATGACGCTGGCTTCCACCACGCTCGGCTGGCGCCTGGTGAACAAGAACATGCCCAAGGAGTGGACCGTCTCGCTGGGCGAGGCCACCGAGCAGCTGCGCGAACGCCATGGCATCAGCCGCGAACGCCAGGACGAATTCGCCGCCGCCTCGCACAAGCTGGCCGACGCCGCCTGGAATGAAGGCAAGTACGGGAACCTCGTGGTTCCCGTCCCCGGCACCGACCTCACGCGGGACGAGAGCATCCGCCCCACCAGCACGCCGGACGTTCTCGCAGGCCTGAAGACCGTGTTCCGCCCGGTCGGCGACGGCCCCGAGGGCGGCACCGTGACCGCCGGCAACGCGTCACCGCTTAACGACGGCGCCTCCGCGGCCCTGCTGGGCAGCGAGGCCGGCGCCGAGGTGCTCGGCGTGGAGCCGCTGGCCCGCATTGCCGGCCGCGGCGCCGCCGCCCTGGAACCGCAGTTCTTCGGGTTCGCGCCGGTCGAGGCCGCCAACCAGGCCCTCAAGCGCGCAGGCATCAGCTGGAGCGACGTTGCCGCCGTCGAACTCAATGAGGCGTTCGCCGCGCAGTCGCTGGCGTGCATCGACGCCTGGGACATCGACCCGGCGATCGTCAATGCCTGGGGCGGCGCCGTGGCCATCGGCCACCCGCTGGGCGCCTCCGGCATCCGTATTCTCGGCACCCTGGCCCGCCGCCTGCAGGCCAGCGGCCAGCGCTGGGGCGTGGCCGCAATCTGCATCGGCGTGGGCCAGGGCCTCGCCGTCGTGCTTGAAAACGTCAACGCCAAGTAAGTAATCAAGAGAGGCTTGAGCATGCTCAACATTGCACAAACAGCCCAAGAAGCGGTGGCGGGCGTTCATGACGGCGCCACCGTGCTGATCGGCGGCTTCGGCAACGCCGGCCAGCCCATGGAGCTGATCGACGCGCTGCTCGAATGCGGCGCGAAGGACCTGACCGTGGTCAACAACAACGCGGGCCAGGCCGACGCCGGCCTGGCGCTGCTGATCAAGGAGCGCCGGGTCAAGAAGATCATCTGCTCCTTCCCGCGGCAGTCCGACTCCTGGCACTTCGACGCCGCCTACCGGGCCGGCGAGATCGAGCTGGAACTCGTGCCGCAGGGCAACCTCGCCGAGCGTATCCGCGCCGCCGGCGCCGGCATCGGCGGCTTCTTCACGCCCACGGGCTACGGCACCATGCTGGCCGAGGGCAAGGAAACCCGCGAGATCGACGGCCGGGGCTACGTCTACGAGACGCCGATCCACGCCGACTTCGCGCTGATCAAGGCCCTGAAGTCGGACAAGACGGGCAACCTGGTGTACCGCAAGACCGCCCGCAACTTCGGTCCGATCATGGCAGCAGCCGCCAAGAAGTCCATCGTGCAGGTTTCCGAGATCGTGGAAACCGGGCAGCTGGATCCCGAGGTGGTCGTCACCCCGGGCATTTACGTGGACACCGTCGTCAAGATTGCGGCGCCCGCAACCGCCGCGGCAGAACAGAAGGTAAGCAAGTGAGCGAGAAAATCGGCCGCGACGAGCTGGCCCAACTTGTAGCCAAGGACATCAAGCCCGGATCCTTCGTGAACCTGGGCATCGGCCAGCCGACGCTGGTCTCGAACTACCTGACCCCGGAGCAGGACATCACCCTGCACACCGAGAACGGCATGCTGGGCATGGGCCCGGTAGCCCAGGGCGACGAGATCGACGAAGACCTGATCAACGCCGGCAAGATTCCGGTCACGGAACTGCCCGGGGCGTCCTACTTCCACCACGCTGACTCCTTCGCCATCATGCGCGGCGGCCACCTGGACGTCTGCGTGCTCGGGGCCTTCCAGGTCTCCGCCACCGGCGACCTGGCCAACTGGCACACCGGCGCCCCGGACGCCATCCCGGCCGTGGGCGGCGCCATGGACCTGGCCACCGGCGCCAAGGACGTCTACGTAATGATGTCCCTGTTCACCAAGGACGGCCAGTCCAAGCTGGTGCCGGAATGCACCTACCCGGTGACGGGCGTGAACTGCGTGACCCGGATATACACTAATGAGGCTGTATTCCTGATTACGAAGGACGGCGTCCGCGTGCGCGAAACCTTCGGAACCACCATCGAGGAACTGCAGGCCAAGATGGAAGTGAAGCTGCTTCCCGCCGAATAACCGCAACTGACCTGCGCGCTGCGCAGTAGGGAATGATGACCGAGACCAAACTGCCGGGCGACCAGTTCGTCCAGTCGCTCGCCCGCGGCCTTGCCGTGATCCGTGCCTTCGACGCCGATCACATCAGCATGACCCTCAGTGAGGTCTCCAAACGAACGGGACTGACCCGCGCCACCGCCCGCCGTTTCCTGCACACCCTGGTTGACCTGGGGTACGTGCGGACGGACGGGCGGGTATTCGAACTGACAGCCCTGGTGCTGCAGCTCGGATACTCCTACCTGGCCGGGCAGTCCCTTCCCCAATTGGTGCAGCCGCTGCTCGAAGAGCTCTCCGAGGAACTGCACGAATCCACCTCGGCTTCGATTCTCGACGGCGACGACATCGTCTACATCGCGCGCATCCATACTCGGCGGATCATGACGGTCGGCATTACCGTAGGCACACGGTTCCCGGCCTACGCCACGTCGATGGGACGGGTGCTGCTCGCCGGGCTGCCGGCCGACCAGCTGGACGAGTACCTGGCCCGGGCGGAGCTGAAGCCACTTACTCCGCGGACCATCAGCGACCCCGGGCGGCTCCGCACCGAACTGGACAAGGTCCGCGGCCAGGGCTGGGCACTGGTGGACCAGGAACTCGAAAACGGCCTGCGTTCCGTGGCCGTCCCGATCCTCCAGCCGGACGGCACGGTGGTCGCCGCGCTGAACATGTCCATGCAGGCCTCGCTGGCCGACGGCACGGACCTGGACCAGGCTGTTTTCGAGGCGCTGCCCAAACTCCAGGCGGTCTCCGCCAAGATCACCGACGCCCTGCGCGCCCAGCACTAGCTTTCTGCCGCCACTTTTCCCGGCGGTTTTCTGCCGGCGGCGGAATCCGGTGGCGTTCCGCGGGCGATCCAGCCAGCTCCCGGCTGCAGCCTGTTATCTTTTTGTTATATTGGCTGTCTATGCCTGAATTGACCAGACAAGCCGCCGAAGCCGGGGGAGAGCTGCCCGCTGCCAAGCCGCAGCGGCGCAAATTCCTGCCCGAAGTCCAGGCGCTGCGTGCCCTCGCCGTGCTGCTCGTGGTGATCTACCACCTGCAGCCCGGGTGGCTGCCCGGCGGCTTTGTCGGCGTGGATGTCTTTTTCGTCATCTCCGGGTTCCTGATCACCGGGCACATGCTGCGCGAGGTCAAGCGGACGGGCAGACTCTCATTGTCCGCGTTCTGGGCGGCGCGGGCCCGGCGCATCCTGCCCGCAGCCCTGGTGACCATCGCCGCGGTCTGCCTTGCCACTTTCCTGCTGAGCCCGGCGACCCAGTGGGGCAGGATCGGTTCGCAGGCGCTGGCCTCCACGTTCTACACGCAGAACTGGGTGCTCGCCGCCGACTCCACCGACTACATGGCGGCCGGCAACAGCGCCACCCCGCTGCAGCACTTCTGGTCGCTGGCTGTGGAGGAACAGTTCTACCTGTTCTGGCCGCTGCTGATGCTCCTCGCCGTGGCGCTCGGCCGGCGCTGGCGGGGTAAGCACGGGCGACAGCTGCCTGCCGTGGTGCCGGTCTTCGCCGTGGTGGCGGCGGCGTCGCTGGTCTTCAGCATCTGGTTCACGGCCACAGGCAATCCGGCCGCATACTTCATCACCCCCACCCGGATCTGGGAACTCGCCCTCGGCGGCCTGCTCGCGGCGACGTTGACCTATACAGACCGCTGGCTGCGCATCCGCAAGGTCCTGGCGCTGGCCGGGGCGGCCGCCATTCTCACCGCAGCCCTGGCCTTCAGTGGCGCCACACCCTTCCCCGGCGCGGCCGCGCTGCTGCCCGTGCTCGGGACCATGGCGGTCATCGCCGCCGGCCGCACCACCGGCGCCGCTTCGCTGCACGCCGTCATCGACCGCAAGCCCGTGCAGTGGCTGGGCAACGTGTCCTACTCCCTTTACCTCTGGCACTGGCCGCTGGTGGTGTACTACCGCACCCTCGCGGACCGGCCCCCGAGCCCGTGGGAGAGCCTGCTCCTGCTGGCGGCCTCGCTGGGACCGGCGGCGGCGAGCTACTACTTCATCGAGACCCCGGTCCGCAAAGCCGGCTGGCTGTCGGCGCATCCGTGGCGTCCCATCGGCGCCGGCATTGTGGCCATGGGGCTGATCGGGACGCTCGCGCTGGCCCCCGGGCAGCAGCGCGAGCAGCTGGTGGCCGAGCGCGCGGTGCAGACGCAGCAGCTGCTGGAGGCCCCGCCGTCGCAATTCGGTGCGAAGGCGATGGACGCCAGCGCCGACAAGAGCTTCGCCGGCGCGAATGAAGCCATCGTGCCGGATCCGAACAAGGCGGTGGAGGACGAGTTCGACTTCGGCGACTGCGTGGCGCAGCAGCGCGACGCCGAGACGCCGGAGTGCGAATACGACTACCGCAAGAACGACGGCGGACCAACCGTTGCGCTGGTGGGAGACTCCCATGCGGGGCAGTGGGCGCCCGCACTGGACGTCCTGGCCAAGGAGCGTGGCTGGAACCTCGTCACCTACATCCACAACTCGTGCCCGTTCACGCCGGAGCGGCGGGTGCTCGAGGCCGAGGGTAAATCCGTCTGCACCGAACCCAACGCGCAGACACTGGAGCGTTTGGTCGACCGGGGCGATGTGGATGCTGTCATCACGTCCTACTTCTCCTCCTCTGTCTTCGAGGACACGGACACCGGCCACCGTCCGGGAGTCGCAGGCATGGCCGAGTACTGGAACACGCTGGCCGATGCCGGCATCGATGTCTATCCGATCGTGGACACGCCTGCACCGCGGCCGGGAGCGGACCCACGGGACTGCGTGGATCTGCACTACGGCGAGCCCGAGCGCTGCAGCCAGCCGCGGTCCGAGGGCTTCGACGGCCAAGACATCACCCGCGAGTCAGCCGCTCTGGCACCGCGGGCCCGGGTAGTCGACCTCTCGGACAAGTTCTGCGGCGCGGATTCCTGCCCGATGGTCATCGGGAATGTCATGCTTTACCGGGACTTCAACCACGTCACCCGGACCTACATGCTGACCCTGGTCGACCGTCTGGGGGAGGAGCTCGAGGCCGCCAAGGCGGAGTGAAACGCAGCAGAAGTATGCCGCGTTCATGTCGAATGCACCGTTTGTTTACCTGGGCATGACTGACTTAGCAGCCATGGAGACCAAACAGGCGGAAGGAAAAGTACGCAAGTTCCTGCCCGAAATCCAGGCCTTGCGGGCGTTGGCAGTCCTGATGGTGGTGGTCTACCACCTTCAGCCGGGCTGGCTGCCCGGCGGGTTTGTCGGCGTCGACGTTTTCTTCGTCATTTCCGGCTTCCTGATCACCGGGCACATGCTGCGCGAGGTGGCCAAAACCGGCACCATATCGCTGCGCCACTTCTGGGCCGCACGCATCCGGCGCATCCTGCCCGCAGCGCTGCTCACCGTCGTCGTTGTCCTGGTGGTCACGCTGATGATCGCTCCGATGACGCAGTGGCCGCAGATCGGCATCCAGGCGCTGGCCTCCACGTTCTACGTGCAGAACTGGGCGCTGGCCTCCAATTCGGTGGACTACTTGGCCGCCACGGAGTCTGCCACCGCCCTTCAGCACTTCTGGTCGCTTGCTGTGGAGGAGCAGTTCTATGTGTTCTGGCCGCTCCTGGTCCTGCTGGCGGCCTACCTGGTCCGCAGGTCCAACGCGCGGCTGCAGGCCGGCGGGCAGCTGCGCCGTGCAAGTTACTCGGTCACCCGCTGCGCGGGCCTGCTCTTCGCGCTGGTCACCGCGGCCTCGCTGGTTTTCGGTATCTGGTACACCGCCAGCGGCAGCCCGGCTGCGTACTTCATTACGCCAACCCGGATCTGGGAACTCGGGCTTGGCGGACTGCTGGCACTCACCCTGACCTACACGGACCGCCTGCCCCACCTGCGCAGCATCCTGGCGGCCGCAGGCCTGGCCGCGATCCTGGCCGCGGCTTTCCTGCTGGATGGTTCGACGCCCTTCCCCGGCACCGCCGCACTGCTCCCGGTCCTGGGCACCATGGCGATCATTGCCGCCGGCCGCACCGGCGGAGAGCTTTCGCTGCACCGGCTGGTTGACCTGAAACCCGTGCAGTGGACCGGCAACATCTCCTACTCCCTGTACCTGTGGCACTGGCCGCTGATCGTCTTCTACAAGACGGTGGCCGGCAGCGAGCCCGGCCAGTGGCCAGCCTGGCGCTCCTGGCGGCGTCCTTCGGCCTCGCCGCGCTGAGCTACTACTATGTGGAAACCCCGGTGCGGCGGTTCGGCTGGCTCAATTCCCAGGCCTGGCGCCCGCTGGCCGCCGGAGCCGCCGCCACCGCGCTGGTGGGCACGCTGGCCTTCGTTCCGGGCAACCAGCAGGAGCGGATCCTGGCGGAACGCGCAGTCCAGACATCGGCGCTGCTGGCCGCACCTCCGGAGGACTTCGGAGCAGAGGCAATGTCACCCGCCGCGGACCGCGCGTTCGCCGCTGATTCCGATGTAATCGTGCCGGACCCCAGTCTGGCGAAGGAAGATAATTTCGACGTCGGCGACTGTGCCTCGCTGGCTTCGGATCCGGACACGAAGGAATGCGAATTCGGGGACGAGGATGCGGAGAAGACCGTGGCACTGGTGGGAGACTCGCACGCCGCGCAATGGTTTGCCGCGCTGGAGCCGGTTGCCGAAAAACAGGACTGGCGGCTGGTGACGTACCTGCACAACTCGTGCCCCTTCACCACGGAAATGCGGGTGGCCGAACGGGACGACGACCTGCAGTGCACCGAGCCGAACCGCGAAACCCTGGACCGGATCATCGACAGGGGAGACGTGGACGCCGTCGTCACTTCCTACTACGCCAACGTGAACTTCGTGGATTCCGGCACCGGACACCGCCCGGGAGCTGCCGGCTTTGCCGAGAACTGGAACGCGCTGGCCGACGCCGGAATCGACGTTTTTCCCCTGATGGACACGCCGCGGCCGCGCGAAGGGGCCATCGCCCCGGACTGTGTCGCGCAATCCTACGAGGAACCGCAGGAGTGCAACCAGCCGCGCAGCGAAGGGTTCGACGGCCAGGACCTCACGCGCGAAGCCGCGGAACTGGCGCCCCGGGCGCGGGTGCTGGACCTCTCGGACGCCTTCTGCGGGGAGGATTCCTGCCCGGCCGTGATCGGCAACGTGCTGCTCTACGCGGACAAGAACCACATCACCAGGACCTACATGAAGACGCTGGCGCCGCGGCTCGAGGAAGAGATGCTCGCGGCCATGGAAGAGGCGCAGTGAGCCTGCTGTCAGATGCTTCGTTAATCTCTGATAGACTATTACCCGATTGTTTTGTGTGGCAGTGGATGAAGGCCGTTCCGAAGTTTCCGCAGGTTGGGAATTTGGGATGGAGCCTGTTTCCGGTCCGCGGGGTTCTTGCGCGGTGAATGCCACACCTTTGCATGCCTACGGTCGTTTCAATCCGCAGTAGGCGTGGAGACGACTGGAAAGTGCCTGGCCTCGCAAAAGTGGCGGGGCAAAGCCTAGATAAACGGAGATCACGTAAGTGCCTACGATTAACCAGCTGGTCCGCAAGGGCCGCTCACCCAAGGTCAATAAGACCAAGGCGCCCGCGCTTAAGGGCAGCCCCATGAAGCGCGGCGTCTGCACCCGCGTTTACACCACCACCCCGAAGAAGCCGAACTCCGCTCTTCGTAAGGTAGCCCGTGTCCGCCTCAACGGTGGCATCGAAGTTACCGCATACATCCCCGGTGTAGGCCACAACCTGCAGGAACACTCCATCGTGCTTGTTCGCGGCGGCCGTGTTAAGGACCTTCCGGGTGTCCGTTACAAGATCGTCCGTGGTGCACTCGATACCCAGGGCGTGAAGAACCGCAAGCAGGCTCGTAGCCGCTACGGCGCGAAGATGGAGAAGAAGTAATATGCCCCGCAAGGGTCCGGCCCCCAAGCGGCCGCTAGTTGTAGATCCCGTCCACGGTTCCCCCATGGTCACCCAGCTGATCAACAAGGTTCTGGTCGACGGCAAGAAGTCCACCGCGGAGCGCATCGTTTACGGTGCCCTTGAAGGTGTCCAGACCAAGACCGGTGGCGATCCCGTTGCCGCTCTGAAGAAGGCCATGGACAACGTCCGGCCTACCCTCGAGGTCCGCTCCCGCCGCGTCGGTGGCGCCACGTACCAGGTTCCCGTTGAGGTCAAGCCGGGCCGCGCCACGGCTCTGGCCCTGCGCTGGCTGGTTGGCTACTCCAAGGCCCGCCGCGAGAAGACCATGACCGAGCGCCTCATGAACGAGATTCTGGACGCCTCGAACGGTCTCGGTGCCGCTGTGAAGCGTCGCGAAGACACCCACAAGATGGCCGAGTCCAACAAGGCCTTCGCCCACTACCGCTGGTAAAAAACCTCTACCGACGACGGCGGCTGGCTGGCTCAGCTGCCCACCGCCGTCGTTGGTTGGGGCTCACCTAAAAAGGGAGAAACTGTGGCACTCGACGTGCTTACCGACCTTAATAAGGTCCGCAATATCGGCATCATGGCCCACATCGATGCCGGCAAGACCACCACTACGGAGCGCATCCTGTTCTACACGGGTGTGAGCCACAAGATCGGCGAAACGCACGACGGTGCTTCGACGACGGACTGGATGGAGCAGGAAAAGGAACGCGGCATCACCATCACCTCTGCCGCGGTGACCTGCTTCTGGGACCAGAACCAGATCAACATCATCGACACCCCGGGCCACGTGGACTTCACGGTTGAGGTCGAGCGCTCCCTGCGGGTCCTCGACGGTGCCGTTGCAGTCTTCGACGGCAAGGAAGGCGTCGAGCCGCAGTCCGAGACTGTGTGGCGCCAGGCCGACAAGTACGAAGTGCCGCGTATCTGCTTCGTCAACAAGATGGACAAGCTCGGTGCGGACTTCTACTACACCGTTGACACCATCATCAACCGCCTGGGTGCCAAGCCGCTGGTCATGCAGCTGCCGATCGGCTCCGAGAGCGAGTTCGTCGGTGTTGTGGACCTGCTGACCATGAAGGCACTGACCTGGCCCGGCGATGCCAAGGGTGACGTCACCATGGGTGCTGCCTACGAGACCGGCCCGATTCCGGCGGAGCTGCAGGCCAAGGCCGAGGAATACCGCGCCAAGCTGGTCGAGGATGTTGCAGAATCTTCCGACGAGCTGATGAACAAGTTCCTCGAAGGCGAAGAGCCTTCCATCGAGGAGCTCAAGGCCGGTATCCGCAAGATGGTTGTCAACTCGGAGATCTACCCGGTCTTCTGTGGCTCCGCGTTCAAGAACCGCGGTGTGCAGCCGATGCTGGACGCCGTCATCGATTACCTGCCTTCCCCGCTGGACGTTGCGTCGATGATCGGCCACGACCCGCAGAACGAAGAAAAGGAACTGACGCGCAAGCCGAGCGAGGACGAGCCGTTCTCCGCGCTTGCGTTCAAGATTGCCGCGCACCCGTTCTTCGGTCAGCTGAACTTCATCCGCGTCTACTCCGGTAAGGCCGTGGCGGGTCAGCAGCTGCTGAACTCCACCAAGGGCAAGAAGGAGCGCCTGGGCAAGCTGTTCCAGATGCACGCCAACAAGGAAATGCCGGTCGACGAGCTGCATGCCGGCCACATCTACGCCGTCATCGGCCTCAAGGACACCACCACAGGCGACACCCTGTGTGCACCCGATGCCCCGATCGTCCTCGAATCGATGTCCTTCCCGGAGCCGGTGATCTTCGTGGCCATCGAGCCGAAGACCAAGGGCGACCAGGAGAAGCTGTCCACAGCCATCCAGAAGCTCTCCGCTGAGGACCCGACGTTCACCGTCAGCCTCAACGAAGACACCGGCCAGACCGAAATCGGCGGCATGGGCGAGCTCCACCTGGACATCCTGGTGGACCGCATGCGCCGCGAGTTCAAGGTCGAGGCCAACGTTGGTAAGCCGCAGGTGGCGTACCGGGAAACGATCAAGAAGGCTGTCGACAAGGTCGACTACACCCACAAGAAGCAGACGGGTGGATCCGGCCAGTTCGCAAAGGTCCAGGTGGCCTTCGAGCCGCTGGACACTTCCGAAGGCGTCTTCTACGAATTCGAGAACAAGGTCACTGGTGGCCGTATCCCCCGCGAGTACATTCCCTCGGTGGACCAAGGTATCCAGAGTGCCCTGCAGCTCGGTGTGCTGGCTGGCTACCCGCTGGTCGGCGTGAAGGCCACTCTGCTTGACGGCGCCTACCACGACGTCGACTCTTCGGAAATGGCGTTCAAGATCGCCGGTTCCCAGGTACTGAAGGAAGGCGTCAAGCGCGCCAACCCGGTCCTGCTCGAACCGCTGATGGCCGTTGAAGTACGTACCCCTGAGGAATACATGGGCGACGTCATCGGTGACCTGAATTCCCGCCGTGGCATGATCCAGTCCATGGAAGATGCCTCGGGTGTGAAGGTTGTCCGCGCCAACGTGCCGCTGTCCGAGATGTTCGGCTACATCGGCGACCTGCGTTCCAAGACGCAGGGCCGTGCTGTGTACTCGATGCAGTTCGAGAGCTACTCTGAGGTCCCGAAGGCAGTTGCCGACGAGATCATCCAGAAGACGCGCGGCGAGTAAGTTCCGGTAGTGTCCCGGTTCGCCGGGGCAACACCAAACGCAGTGGGCCGGTCACTCCGGTGGGCGGCCCGCTGCACCGCAGGCCGAGGGTAACGGCAAGTTGCCGGTACCTGAAGAAATCTGTAATTTCACCAAATACAAAAGCCCGAAGTAGACTTGTTCAGGTTTCGGTAACGAAAAGCGTTACCGAAGAGCAATTCTTCTCAAAACGTTCTAGGAGGAACCCGTGGCGAAGGCAAAGTTCGAGCGGACTAAGCCGCACGTCAACATTGGCACCATCGGTCACGTTGACCACGGTAAGACCACGTTGACCGCTGCTATTTCCAAGGTACTTGCTGACAAGTACCCCGATCTCAACGAGCAGCGTGACTTCGCAGCTATCGACTCTGCCCCGGAAGAGCGCCAGCGCGGTATCACCATCAACATCTCGCACATCGAATACCAGACCGAGAAGCGCCACTACGCACACGTAGACGCCCCCGGTCACGCTGACTACATCAAGAACATGATCACTGGTGCAGCTCAGATGGACGGCGCAATCCTCGTGGTTGCCGCTACCGATGGCCCGATGGCTCAGACCCGTGAGCACGTTCTGCTGGCCCGCCAGGTTGGTGTTCCCTACCTGCTGGTCGCGCTGAACAAGTCCGACATGGTTGAAGACGAAGAGCTCCTCGACCTCGTGGAAATGGAAGTTCGCGAACTGCTGAGCTCCCAGGAGTTCGACGGCGACAACGCTCCCGTCGTGCGCGTTTCCGGCCTGAAGGCTCTGGAAGGCGATCCGCAGTGGGTCAAGTCCGTTGAGGACCTGATGGAAGCCGTTGACGAAAACGTTCCGGACCCGATCCGCGACAAGGACAAGCCGTTCCTGATGCCGATCGAGGACGTCTTCACCATCACCGGCCGCGGTACCGTTGTTACCGGCCGCGCCGAGCGTGGTACCCTCGCCATCAACTCCGAGGTCGAGATCGTCGGTATCCGTCCGGTCCAGAAGACCACGGTTACCGGTATCGAGATGTTCCACAAGCAGCTCGACGAGGCATGGGCCGGCGAGAACTGTGGTCTGCTGCTCCGCGGTATCAAGCGCGAAGACGTAGAGCGTGGCCAGGTTGTCGTGAAGCCGGGTTCCATCACCCCGCACACCGACTTCGAAGCCAACGTCTACATCCTGTCCAAGGATGAAGGCGGACGCCACAACCCGTTCTACTCGAACTACCGCCCGCAGTTCTACTTCCGTACCACGGACGTAACCGGCGTTATCACCCTGCCGGAAGGCACGGAAATGGTTATGCCCGGCGACAACACTGAGATGACCGTTGAGCTCATCCAGCCGATCGCTATGGAAGAGGGCCTCGGCTTCGCTATCCGTGAGGGTGGCCGCACCGTTGGATCCGGTCGCGTTACCAAGATCATCAAGTAATTACTTGGTTCTTGGGTAATCGGCCCGGTGCAGCTGCACCGGAATGAGACCAGGAAAACCCCCGCTGTTCACGCAGCGGGGGTTTTCTGTCTTAACTCTCATTGGCCGGCTCTCGCTGCTCCGGGCTGGTCGGGCAGTTCGTGCAGGCTGAACTCCTCTCAGACGGGTTGGTGGAGGCAGAGAACGTTGCCTTCCGGATCGGCAAACCACGCGCAGCGGAGATTGTCGCTGGTTGCGATGTGGTTGACGGTCTTCAGACCCGGCAGGTCGTAGTCTTCGAACCTGATGCCCCGGCTCTCAAGATCCTTCATCTCTGCTTCCAGATCGGCTACTTCGAAACTGACGGCAGTGTTCTGCGACGGAGTGGCATCCGGCCGCCGCAGCAGTTCGAGCGCGGTGGCTCCGTCGGCGGAGAAAATGAAGGTGTCGTCATCCATGAGGCCCTGGGGTTCGAGGCCTAGGGACTTCTCGTAGAAATCGCGTGCGCGGTCCAGATCTTTCACGGGCAGGACCGCGGTCATTTTGGTAGTGCTGAGCACTGCGTCCAACTCCCTTCGTGCAATCGGCGTGCGGACATCTACAGAATAGTCTTCCCTGAGCTCTTCGGACCGGCCCAACAGCGACAAATTTGAGCATGCACCGGACTGCCCGAATCGCCCCTGGTGGCGGACGTGCTGCTGCTTATCCACAGCCATGGAGTGCGGCTGCGGTGCCGCGCCTAACGGCTCATATACTGGGCGGAACAGTCTCAAAAAAAATGAAGAGGTCCGGGGGATATGGAGCTATTCGCGGTCATCGTGCTGGCCGGCGTGGCGTTTATTGCGGGCTGGTTCATCAGCCTTCGTAGTGCCGGTGCCAGAGAAGCCCCGGGACATTGGGCGGCCAAGCTGCCTCCGCCGGCCCAGGTGTATGAGGAGGGCTACCGTCAGGGATTCCTAGATGCACAGGCAGCAATGGAGCCTGCCGGCGTCCAGGCGGCATCCGCTGGCGGGGCTCCGGCGCCACCGGTTCCCACGCAACCGGAACCTTCGCCGCAGACTACGACGGCGCAGCCCAGTCCCGCTTTTAGCCCGCCTTCGCAGGACATGCCGCAGGTGCCTCTGGCAGGGCAACAGCGCGGCGTTCATCGGGGACAACCTCTGTCTGGATATGGTCTTATGCCAGGGCAACTCCCCGTGCCGAATACTTCGGGGCCGGATATCGGCACGCCTGAATGGGCGGAGCAGACTCCCGTCCTGGATCCTGCAGTGGCCGCGCTTCACCGCGAAGAGGAGGAACGAAAACGGGTGCGGGCTAAGCAGCGGCGGGACCTGCGCAATATCAACATCACCCTCTACTCGGCGAGCCTGCTGCTCGTGGCGGCGGCGGCGCTGTTCATCGGCTCCGCAGTGCCTGCCGGTGCCCGGGCGGTAACGATATTTGCCGTGACCCTGCTGTTTTACACTGCCGGCTTGGGCGTTTATTCGCGAGCACCACGGCTGCGCCCGGCCGGCATGGCCTTCACCGGTACCGGACTGGCGCTGCTGCCCGTAGCAGGCCTGACGCTGTACAACTTCGTCCTCGCCGACGCCGCCAGCAGCTGGCTGATTACGGCACTTGTGGGCACGGCGGCCTACGCCTACGCCGCCGTGCGGATGCAAAGCCGGGTTGTGGCGTACCTGAGCTTGCCATTCTTTATCTCCATCGCTTGGTCAGCCGTGGCCGTGCTGGGCGGTGCACTGGTCTGGTATTTCACCTTTTCCATTGCCCTGGCGGTTGGGTTCAGCCTCGTCTCCTATTTCCGCCCACGGTGGATGCCCGGGGTGTATGCCGCGGCCCTGGTAGAGGTGCACCGTTACCTCACACCCCTGGCCGTGCTGGCCGCGTTCTTCGTAGGGGACCAGTTGCAGGCGGGAGACTACGCGCTGCTGCTCGCCATGGCTACGGGGTATTACGGGACCATGCTGTTCACAGGCGGCGGGCAGGACAAACTGGCCAACACCTACGGGCTCCGCATCGCGGTGACTTTGGCTGCCATGTATCTAGTTGTGGCCGCCGGCGGCAGCTGGCCCTGGGCGTTGTTCACAGTGGCCACAGCGCTGGCCCTTCAGGCTGCGGCGATGGCGGTTTTCGGCCCGGTCTGGCTTCGGTTCCTCAAGGACCAACCGTGGGTGCGGCACCGGACATCGGACGGTTCCGGTTCGGCCGAATCGATCTTCCGTATTGATCTGGGAACGGTCTTCGTCCTCCAGATACTGCTGACCTTGCTCCAGATCCTTGATGGCATCGGCGCGGCAGGCAGGCCAGGGCCGGAGCCGGTGCTCATGCTGCTGGTCCTTGCCGCTTCCGTTTTCACGATCGCGTGGAAAATCCGTGGCTGGACAGAGCCGTTGATAGTGCTGCCTGTCCTTTCAGCCGTGGTCCTGCTGGAGTGGCATAACCCGTGGCGGCAGGAACTGCTACTGGGTCTGGCCCTGGCCTATCTCTTGGCCCGCATCCGGGTGTCGGCCGGCCAGGAGCGGCTTTGGGCAGTGTCTGCGGCACGTGGCGCGGCCACGCTGCTATTGCCGATCACGGCCCTGACCCATCTGCCCCAGCTGGGCATGGAGCAGGACCTAACAGGACGAGCGGCCCTGCTCGTCCTGTCGCTGGGCTTCGTGATGAACCAGGTCGCCAGCACCGTGCTGCTGGACCGCGGCGTCGGCAGTGCTGCACCCCGGCTGACCGTGCTCGTCTCCGCGGCACTGGGCTTCGGGTCCACATGCGGGCTCATAGCTGCGGAACTCTCCTCAGACCCGGGCCTTCAAGACAGCGGCGTCCAGTTGGGGTACGTGGCATTCTGGGCCTGGACTGCCGCCGGTGTGGCGTCTTCCTTTATGCTGACGCCGCGGGTCCGGCACGATCCCGCCAAGTCCGAAAGACGGGCAGAGACCACGCTTGATGCTCCGGTCGGACTGATGGAACCGCTGGCCCCCGTGGTCCTGGCCGCAGGGGCGTTACTTGGAACATCATTCCTCGGCATCCGGGGATACGAGATCCTGGTCGGCGTTGCCTTGGTTTATGCTGCGGCCATGGCCGCGGTCTTGCGCAACCGTGGGCGTAAGGGCGTGTATCTGCTCGCGGCCCAGTTGTCGCTGACCGGACTGGTGGCACTGATCGGGCAGGATCTGGACGCTAGCATCCATGTGATCTTCGTCCTCGTCGCCTGCACAACTGCACTCCAGGAAACCGCGCGGCTGCTCGTCCGGCGGTGGCTGGGGGAGTACGGGATGCAAAGAGCTTCTGCGTGGCTGGGGCTTGCGCTGCTCACGGTTCTGCCATGGGTATATGCCGCGGCAGTTGCTGCGCCGCAGCGCGACGTCGTCGTACTGCAGTTGCTCCTGTTGATCGCCGTTGCCGCCGCCCACTTCGGACAGCGGCAGGGCGCCGGATCCAGCGGGTACGTCAGCGTGTACGGTCTGGCTGCGCTCGTTGCCGTGGTCACCGATGCGGCCCCGCTGGCAGACACGGGATGGCTGCCGGCGCTGCTGTCGGCGGACGGCGGCTCGGTGGCAGCACTCCTGTTCGGGACCGTTGCTGCAGTTCTGCGCGTGTTCAGGCCGGGGGAGCGGCTGCGCTATCTACTCCTTGCCGGCACGGCTGTTTTCACCCTGGAGGCATTGGCGTTGTCGCTGGTGGAAGATGCCTGGATGACGCCCGTGGCCTTGCTCGGGGCAGCGGTGCTGTTCTTCATACTTTCGCACCGCGAGGAGCTGCCTTGGCTTTACGCCGGTGGTGCCGTTTCAGTCCTCGGAGCCGCGCTCGCATTGATGCAGCGACTGCAGGAATCGGCATTGCTGGACTTTGCCAGCGGGCCTGCACAATGGCTGGCCGCAGCCTGGCTGGCGGCTGTGCTGCTATACGGCTTCCGGCTCACGCTGCGTGAACGGGAAGATGCGGATCCGGTGCGGGCGGTCATCCTGACCGGTGTGGCTCTTGGTGTGCTCGGCCTGGTTTCATTGCTTGCCATTTTCCCCGGACCCACTGCTATTGCGGCGTCCTTGTCCATCATCGTCGCAGCCGCGCTTGCCGTGATCGAAACTCCGGAGCGGGCGCGCGAGACGGCGGCTGAGGGCGCCTTCTTAGTGTTCGTCCTCGCTGTGCAACGTCTCTATGCGGTTGCCGCGGGCTGGATCGATCCGTTCTGGGCGTTGCAATGGTGGGTGGTTGCCGGCGCTCTGGTGGCTGCCGACGAGTTCGTCCGCGGTCGGGATCAACGCGGCACGGTTGTGCTGGCCGTGGCAGCCGGCGGGCTGTCGCTGTCCGGCTTCGGAACGATCATTCTGAGCGATGCCGGCAAGCAGGTCTGGGCATTGCTGGGCCATGGCGGGCTGCTGGTAGCGGGAGTCATGCTGTCTCGCAAACTGTTCACCGTGTGGGGAGCGGTGGGTATTGCCCTTGCGCTGTTGTGGTTTATGCGCGGCTTTACGTTCCTGCTGCTGGCCGTCGCCGCACTGGCTCTGCTGGCCTTCGCAGTCTGGAAATTGATGCGGCACGCCAAGCAGGACGCGGAGCGGCAGTAGGATCGGACCATGGAGTGGATAGTCTTTTGGATCGTAATCGGCATTGTGGTCGCCGTGGCCGGGGCCGTCGTGTGGGGCCGCAAGTACTTCCGGCATGAAATCGACCGGGCCAAGCGGATCCGTCGCGCCAACCAGGACGGCGAACGTTAAGCGCGTACCGGCTTAAGGCGCAAAGCGCGGGTCGGTGCTGGGCTGGAGGCTGCAGGATGCCGTCGCCGGCACCTCAGCGCCGGAGGCTGCTGGTGTCGGCAGCCCGTAGCGAGGTGATTTCCTGCAACCAGTTGTAGGAGGACTTCGGAATGCGCTGCTGGGTTTCGAAATCCACGTAAACCAGCCCGAAGCGCTGGCTGTAGCCGGCGGCCCACTCGAAGTTGTCCATCAGCGTCCAGACGTAATAGCCCCGCAGGTCGATTGATTCGGCAGGCCCGCCGGGAGCGGTGGCATTCAGGGCCGCCGCCAGATGGTCACCGAGATAGTTAATGCGGTTTACATCCGCAACGTGCGGCTCCATCGTGAGGGCATCCTGGACCACCACATCGGGGAAGCTGGCGCCGCCCTCGGTGATGAAGACCGGCGGCAACCCTGGATACCTGTTCGCCATTTCCGTCAGGGCCACGGCGAGATACTCGGGTGCGATGGGCCAGCCGAAAGCCGTGCGGTCGTACTGCGGCCAACCGGTGATGTGGAAGGGCAGGTCTGGACTGTCCTCAAGCATATGCTCCGGCACTCCCTCCGGAATGGCATGCGGACCGGTGTTGGGTCCCGAACCGGGCGCAATCCTGGTCGGGAAGTAGTAATTGAACCCGTAGAAATCCAGCGGCTGGCTCATGATCGCCAGATCTTCCGGGGAAACATCCGTGAGGTAATGCAGGAACGGTGTCAGGAGCGGATTGAAGTCCGAATAGCGGCCGAGCAGGACGGGGTCGGAGAACATCGCGTTGTGCAGGATGTCGAAGAGTTCCACCATCAGATCGTTGGCAAAGCCGCCGCGGGCGGAGACCACCGGGGAGTACACGTTGGTGATGCCCAGTTCGCCGGGGACGTTGGCACTGCGTAGCGCCTGGATGCTCAGCCCGTGGGCCAGGATCATATGGTGCGCTGCAGGCAAGGCTTCGAACAGGCCCGGATAACCCGGGGCATGGATGCCCAGGGCATAGCCGTTGAGGGCTACAGTGGTGGGTTCATTGATAGTGACCCAGCGGTGGACCCGGTCACCGAAGGCCTCCGCGGCGAGCCCGGCGAAGTCAGCCAGCCGATATGCGGTCTCGCGGTTGAGCCATCCGCCGGCCTGCTCGAGTGGCAGCGGGGTGTCCCAGTGATAGAGCGTGCACATGGGGGAGATGCCGCGCTCGAGCAGCTGGTCGAGGAGCCGGTCATAGAAATCGATGCCTGCCTGGTTGACCTGACCGCGGCCGTCGGGCTGGATACGCGGCCAGGAAAGCGAGAAACGGTACGAGTCGACGCCGAGCGCGTGCAGCAGCTCGACGTCTTCGGGCATCCGGTGATAGTGGTCGCAGGCGATGTCGGCCCGGTCACCGTTAACGATGTGGCCTTCCTGCTGGGAGAAGGCGTCCCAGCCCGAGGGCCCGCGGCCGTCTTCGGCCACGGCACCTTCAATCTGAAAGGCGGCCGTGGCAACTCCCAGCGTGAAGTCGGGCGGGATCAGTGCTGCCAGGCTCTGCGGTGTCATGCCCATGATCAAGTCCTTAGATCAAGCCGCCGGCGGCCGGAAGAGCCGTCGATAATCAGAAGCATCTCACTTCAAGACGGCTGCGTCACGGCAATTTGTGGCGTTCGCAACTAAATGGCTATGGTTGGGAAGGAACACATTGTTGTTCCCGTCGGGCCGGAGTGTATACCCGGCCGGTGCAGATGCCCGGCAACCCGGCGCAGATTGGCGTTTCATGCCGATATCTGCCACACTAGATGAGTTGTTCAAGCGCTTCCTTATGTCGTCGTGCGAAACCGCGTCCCGCCCGGGATAATGCCCGGGGCCAGGGTCAGGTTCCACCTAGGCGGAGAAGCCCAAATATAACCCGCCCCAATCTTGCATGGGTTCGTGCGCAGAATATTCGCGACACGCCCGAGCGCGGGGGTCGGAGCCTCGGCAGGGTGAGGAACCCGGAAATTTCCGGATTCAGTCTGTTGGAGGAGCGCCAGGCATGGATTTGATCCGGCCGGAGGGGCGCAGACCGGAAATTAAAAGAGCAGCACTGAGAAAGAGAGCGGAGACGCCATGGCGGGACAGAAAATCCGCATCCGTCTGAAGTCATATGACCATGAGGTCATTGATGTTTCAGCACGGAAGATCGTTGAGACGGTCACGCGTGCAGGCGCAACGGTAGTCGGCCCCGTGCCGCTGCCCACCGAGAAGAACGTGTACTGCGTTATTCGTTCGCCGCACAAGTACAAGGACAGCCGTGAGCACTTTGAAATGCGTACTCACAAGCGTCTGATCGACATTATTGACCCCACGCCGAAGGCCGTTGACTCGCTCATGCGTCTTGACCTGCCTGCTGACGTGAACATCGAAATCAAGCTGTAGGGGAGTGCGGATAAATATGTCTACCACTACACGCCAGGTAAAGGGACTGCTGGGCACCAAGCTCGGCATGACCCAGGTCTGGGACGAGAACAACCGCCTTGTGCCGGTAACTGTCGTCCAGGCTGACTCCAACGTCATCACTCAGCTGCGCAATGCAGATGTTGATGGTTACACCGCCGTTCAGATCGGCTTCGGCCAGATCGACCCCCGCAAGGTGTCCAAGCCGCTGGCTGGCCACTTTGACAAGGCCGGTGTCACCCCCCGCCGCCACGTAGTTGAACTGCGCACCTCAGATGCAGACACCTACGAGCTGGGCCAGGAGCTCTCCGTGGAGACCTTCGAAGCCGGCCAGAAGGTCGACGTCGTCGGAACCTCCAAGGGTAAGGGCTTCGCCGGTGTCATGAAGCGTCACGGCTTCCATGGTGTTGGTGCCTCCCACGGTGCCCACAAGAACCACCGTAAGCCCGGTTCCATCGGTGGCGCGTCCACCCCGGGCCGTGTCTTCAAGGGCCTGCGGATGGCCGGCCGTATGGGCGCCGTCCGCCACACCACACTGAACCTGACCGTTCACGCTGTGGACACTGAGAAGTCGCTGCTCTTGATCAAGGGTGCCGTTCCCGGTGCCCGCGGCTCGGTCGTTCTCGTCCGTTCCGCTGTGAAGGGAGCCTAGTTCAATGGCTAACACTGTAAATGTCGATCTGCCTGCAGAGATCTTCGACGTACAGACCAACGTGCCGCTGCTGCACCAGGTTGTCGTCGCGCAGCTCGCTGCCGCCCGCCAGGGCACGCATAAGACCAAGACCCGCGCCGAGGTTTCGGGTGCAGGCCGCAAGCCGTTCAAGCAGAAGGGCACCGGCCGCGCCCGTCAGGGTTCCATCCGTGCACCTCACATGACCGGCGGTGGCGTTGTCCACGGTCCGACCCCGCGCGATTACAGCCAGCGCACCCCCAAGAAGATGAAGGCTGCTGCCCTGCGCGGCGCCCTGTCTGACCGGGCACGCAACGGCCGCATCCACGTTCTCGAGTCTCTGGTTGCCGGCGAGAAGCCGAACACCAAGGGTGCCCTCGAGTCCCTGCGGTCCGTCTCTGACCGTAAGAACCTGCTCGTTGTTATCGAGCGCGCCAACGATGTTGCGGCCCTGAGCCTGCGCAACATCACGGAAGTTCACACGATCTACGTAGATCAGCTGAACACCTACGACGTGCTGGTTTCCGACGACGTGGTCTTCACCAAGGCAGCCTACGAGGCTTTCGTCAACAAGGAGGACGCCAAGTGAGCGCGACCACCGTAAAGGACCCCCGCGACGTCGTCATTGCACCCGTCGTTTCGGAGAAGAGCTACGGCCTGATCGACGAAGGTAAGTACACCTTCCTGGTCGACCCGCGCTCGAACAAGACCGAGATCAAGCTGGCCGTGGAGAAAATCTTCTCCGTCAAGGTCGACTCGATCAACACCATCAACCGTGCCGGGAAGCGCAAGCGCACCCGTTTCGGATGGGGACAGCGCAAGAATACCAAGCGCGCAATTGTCACCCTGAAGGAAGGCACAATCGACATCTTCGGCGGTCCGCTTTCTTAAGCGGAGACCACTTTAACGAGGAAATAAACTATGGGAATCCGTAAACATAAGCCGACTACGCCGGGCCGCCGAGGCTCTAGCGTTGCCGACTTCGCTGAAATCACGCGATCGACGCCGGAAAAGTCGTTGGTTCGTCCCCTGACCAAGTCGGGCGGCCGTAACAACTCCGGTAAGATCACTACCCGCCATAAGGGTGGTGGCCACAAGCGCGCCTACCGTCTGATCGACTTCCGTCGTCACGACAAGGACGGCGTGCCGGCCAAGGTTGCCGAGATCGAATATGATCCGAACCGCACCGCTCGTATCGCACTGCTGCACTACGTTGATGGCACCAAGCGTTACATCCTTGCTCCGGCCAAGCTGAAGCAGGGCGACGTTGTTGAGGCCGGCGCCAGCGCCGACATCAAGCCCGGCAACAACCTGCCGCTGCGCAACATCCCCGTGGGTACTGTTATCCACGCCGTTGAACTGCGTCCCGGCGGCGGTGCCAAGATGGCCCGCTCCGCCGGTGCCTCGGTACAGCTCGTTGCCAAGGAAGGCAAGTACGGCCAGGTCCGTCTGCCCTCCGGCGAAATCCGCAACGTTGACGTGCGCTGCCGCGCATCCATCGGTGAGGTCGGCAACGCCGAGCAGTCCAACATCAACTGGGGCAAGGCCGGCCGTATGCGCTGGAAGGGCGTTCGCCCGACCGTCCGCGGTGTGGCCATGAACCCGGTCGACCACCCGCACGGTGGTGGTGAAGGTAAGACCTCCGGTGGACGCCACCCGGTCAACCCGAACGGTAAGCCTGAGGGCCGCACCCGCCGTCCCAACAAGGAAAGCGACAAGCTCATTGTGCGTCGCCGTCGTACTGGCAAGAACAAGCGATAGGAGCCTGGAGACATGCCACGCAGCCTGAAGAAAGGCCCCTTCGTCGATCAGCACCTCTTTGTCAAGGTAGCTGCAGAGAACGAAAAGGGCACCAAGAACGTCATTAAGACGTGGTCCCGCCGTTCGATGATCGTCCCCGACATGCTCGGGCACACGATCGCCGTACACGACGGACGCAAGCACATTCCGGTGTTTGTCACCGAGTCGATGGTCGGGCACAAGCTCGGCGAATTCGCCCCGACGCGGACCTTCCGCGGCCATGTGAAGGACGACCGTAAGGGCAAGCGCCGCTAGGCGCTCGCTCGTACGGCAGAAGACGAGAGAAGGAAAGCAATGGAAGCCAAGGCTATTGCGCGCCATATTCGCGTGACGCCTATGAAGGCCCGGCGCGTCGTCAACCTTGTTCGTGGCAAGCAGGCGAATGAGGCTCTGGCAATTCTGAAGTTTGCCCCGCAGGCAGCTTCGGAGCCGGTCAGCAAGGTACTCGCATCGGCAGTCGCCAACGCCCGCGTTCTCGCGGACCGTGACGGCGTCGCCTTTGACGAGAGCGACCTGTACATCAGCGAAGCATTTGTCGATGAAGGCCCGACCATGAAGCGGTTTCAGCCGCGTGCCCAGGGCCGCGCCTACCGCATCAACAAGCGGACCAGCCACATCACACTTGTTGTCGCTACCCCGGAGAAAGAGGAGGACCAGTAAGTGGGACAGAAAGTAAACCCGCACGGATTCCGACTCGGTATCACCACCGACCACGTTTCCCACTGGTTCGCTGACAGCAACAAGGCCGGCCAGCGTTACAAGGACTTCGTTCGCGAAGACGTCAAGATCCGCCAGCTTATGTCCACGGGCATGGAGCGGGCAGGTATTGCCAAGGTTGAGATCGAGCGCACCCGTGACCGTGTCCGCGTGGACATCCACACCGCACGCCCCGGTATTGTTATCGGCCGCCGCGGTGCAGAAGCTGACCGCATCCGCGGCGAGCTCGAAAAGCTGACCGGCAAGCAGGTTCAGCTGAACATCCTTGAGGTCAAGAACCCCGAGATCGAAGCACAGCTCGTTGCCCAGGGCATCGCCGAGCAGCTGACTTCCCGCGTGGCTTTCCGCCGCGCGATGAAGAAGGCCATGCAGTCCGCACAGCGGGCCGGCGCCAAGGGTATCCGCGTTCAGTGCTCCGGCCGCCTGGGTGGCGCCGAAATGAGCCGTTCGGAGTTCTACCGCGAAGGCCGTGTGCCCCTGCACACCCTCCGCGCGAACATCGACTACGGCTTCTTCGAAGCCAAGACCACCTTCGGCCGCATCGGTGTGAAGGTCTGGATCTACAAGGGCGACGTTACTGCCAAGGAACTGGCTGCGCAGCAGGCTGCAGCTCCGTCCCGTGGCCGTGGCGGAGACCGTCCGGGCCGCGGCCCGGCCGACCGCGGTGGCGAACGCCGTCGTCGTAATGACCGTCCTGCACAGGCTTCGGCCGACGCAGCTCCCAAGGCCGAGGCTCCGGCTGCTGAAGCAGCTGCCGCTCCGGCTGCCGAAGGAGGACAGGCTTAAATGCTTATCCCACGTCGAGTCAAGCACCGTAAGCAGCACCACCCGGGTCGTTCCGGCGCTGCAACGGGCGGCACCCAGGTCAGCTTCGGCGAGTGGGGTATCCAGGCGCTCACGCCTGCATACGTCACCAACCGGCAGATCGAAGCAGCCCGTATCGCTATGACCCGCCACATCAAGCGTGGCGGTAAGGTCTGGATCAACATTTATCCGGACCGCCCCCTGACGAAGAAGCCGGCCGAAACCCGTATGGGTTCCGGTAAGGGTTCGCCGGAGTGGTGGGTTGCCAACGTCAAGCCGGGGCGGGTTCTGTTCGAACTCTCCGGTGTCAGTGAAGAGGTAGCTCGCGAGGCACTGCGCCTGGCGATCCACAAGCTCCCGTTGAAGGCACGCATTGTGCGTCGCGAAGGTGGTGAATAGAAATGGCAATTGGTTCAAAAGAATTGGCAACTGACCAGCTCGAGACTTTCGATAAGGACCGTCTCGTAGAAGAGCTGCGCAAGGCCAAGGAGGAACTGTTCAACCTCCGTTTCCAGTCCGCCACCGGTCAGCTGGAGAACCACGGCCGCCTCAAGGCAGTCAAGCGCGACATCGCCCGCATCTACACGGTGCTGCGTGAGCGCGAGCTGGGCATCCGCCCCGAGGTCGTAGCTCCCGTTGAGGAAGCTAAGACCGAGAAGAAGGCAAAGAAGTCCAAGAAGGCTGAGTCTGCAGAAGAAGCAGAGACTCCGGCCGCCGAGGATGATGCCAAATGAGTGAGAAGGAAGCATCTGTGACTGAAGCAGCACAGGCTCGTGGCAACCGGAAGACCGCCCGCGGCTACGTTGTCTCGGACAAGATGGATAAGACCATCGTCGTCGAGATCGAAGACCGCAAGAAGCACGCCCTTTACGGGAAGGTTCTTCGTCGGAATTCCAAGATCAAGGCCCATGATGAGCAGAACACCGCCGGCATCGGCGACCTGGTCGTCGTCGCCGAGACTCGCCCGCTGTCCGCTACCAAGCGGTGGCGTCTGGTCGAGATCGTCGAAAAGGCCAAGTAGACCCTAGGGTTTACGGTTGGGCCCGTCCGTTTCGACGGGCGGGCCCAACCCCTTAGATTTCCCGCCCCATAGCTGGTTTCCGGCAGTTGCCGCAAACCAGTCGGGACCGGGTTTGAAGGGGAGCGATCCTCTTGAAAAATACGAGCCCCTGGCCGCTTAGTTCTCGGGAAAATCCGGTGAATTTCGCGTCTGGGGTGTCTTAGTAATAAACTAGTAATCTTGCCTGTGCCGTTTGGAAAGACTATCCACCTTTCCGTATGGACAGAATAGGCAAATTCCCACTTCCGCCTTCGGTCCACGCTTGCGCGCGGGCAGGGGGAGCTCGGGGTGGGGGTATCCCATATCCGTTCCGCAAGGCTCACATGATGAGAACCAGCGCGACGACAGGAGTAATAAGTGATTCAGCAGGAGTCGCGGCTTAAGGTCGCCGACAACACGGGTGCCAAGGAAATCTTGACCATCCGCGTTCTCGGTGGATCCGGACGTCGCTACGCAGGCATTGGCGACGTCATCGTTGCCACCGTTAAGGATGCAATTCCCGGCGGCAACGTCAAGAAGGGTGACATCGTCAAAGCTGTCATCGTTCGTACCAAGAAGGAACGCCGCCGTGTGGACGGTTCCTACATCAAGTTCGATGAAAACGCTGCAGTGATCCTGAAGAATGACGGTGACCCCCGCGGTACCCGTATCTTCGGCCCGGTTGGCCGTGAGCTTCGCGATAAGAAGTTCATGAAGATCATCTCGCTTGCTCCGGAGGTGCTGTAGTTCATGGCTGCAAAGTTCAAGATCAAGAAGGGTGACCTGGTTCAGGTCATCACCGGTGCCAAGCAGGAACGCGGCGGCGACCGCGGCAAGCAGGGCAAGGTCCTCAAGGTTTTCCCGGAGACCAACCGCGTATTGGTTGAAGGCGTCAACACCGTCACCAAGCACACCAAGGTCGGTCAGTCGCAGCGCGGCACGAAGACCGGTGGCATCGAGACCGTAGAGGCCCCGCTGCACATCTCCAACGTTGCCGTTGTTGACCCCGAGACCAAAAAGCCGACCCGTGTTGGCTACCGCACCGAGACCGTCGAGCGTGATGGCCGTGAGCGCACTGTGCGTATCCGCGTTGCCAAGAGCTCCGGGAAGGATCTCTAATGACTGAGACCGTCACCAAGATCGTCCCCCGTCTGAAGACCCGTTACGCAGAAGAGATCAAGCAGACTCTGCGCGACGAGTTCAATTACGTCAACGTCAACCAGGTTCCCCGCCTTGTCAAGGTTGTTGTGAACATGGGTGTTGGAGATGCCGCCAAGGACTCCAAGCTCATCGACGGTGCTGTACGCGATCTGACCCAGATCACCGGTCAGAAGCCCCAGGTCACCAAGGCCCGCAAGTCCATCGCACAGTTCAAGCTGCGCGAAGGCATGCCGATCGGCGCGCACGCAACACTGCGTGGCGACCGCATGTGGGAATTCGTTGACCGTCTGGTCAGCCTGGCTCTGCCCCGTATCCGCGACTTCCGCGGCCTCAACGGCAAGCAGTTCGATGGCAATGGTAACTACACCTTCGGTCTGACCGAACAGGCGATGTTCCACGAGATCGATCAGGACAAGATCGATCGCGTCCGCGGTATGGATATCACTGTAGTGACTACCGCAAAGACCGACGACGAGGGTCGTGCGCTGCTCAAGGCGCTTGGCTTCCCGTTCAAGACCGAAGATTAATTCAACTACGTAAAAGGTCCCGTTCCGCTGGTTGAGCCTGCCGGAACAAGGAAACCGTTACGAGGAAGGGCAAGAGCCCACAATGACTATGACAGATCCTGTCGCAGACATGCTGACTCGTCTGCGCAATGCAAACTCGGCTTACCACGAATCCGTGTCCATGCCGTACAGCAAACTCAAGGCACGCGTTGCCGACATCCTGAAGGAGCAAGGCTACATCGCCGGCTGGAAGGAAGAGGAAGCTGAGGTTGGCAAGAAGCTGACCATCGAACTGAAGTTCGGCCCGAGCCGCGAGCGTTCTATCGCCGGTATCCGCCGCATTTCCAAGCCCGGTCTCCGTGTTTACGCGAAGTCCACCAACCTGCCGCACGTGCTGGGTGGCCTGGGTATCGCAATCCTGTCCACCTCTTCCGGGCTGATGACTGATCGTCAGGCCGGCAAGAAGGGCGTGGGCGGCGAAGTCCTCGCTTACGTCTGGTAACGGAAAGGAAGAGATAAAATGTCACGTATTGGACGTCTCCCCATCACCGTTCCCGCCGGCGTAGAGGTTAAGGTCGACGGCAACGTTGTCTCCGTCAAGGGCACCAAGGGAGAACTGACCCACGCGGTTGCTTCCCCGATTCAGGTGGCCCTGGACGAGAGCACGCTGACCGTGTCCCGCCCGAACGACGAGCGCGAATCCCGGTCCCTCCACGGCCTGACCCGCACCCTGATCAACAACATGATCATCGGTGTGACCGAAGGCTACAAGAAGAACCTCGAGATCGTTGGAACCGGTTACCGCGTTCAGGCCAAGGGCTCGGACCTCGAGTTCGCCCTGGGCTACAGCCACCCGGTTGCCATCAAGGCCCCCGACGGCATCACCTTTGCAGTAGAGGGTCCGACCAAACTCTCTGTATCGGGAATCAACAAGCAGCAGGTCGGCGAGGTTGCTGCCAACATCCGCAAGCTGCGGAAGCCGGACCCCTACAAGGGCAAGGGCATCCGTTACGTAGGCGAGCAGATCCGCCGCAAGGTCGGAAAGGCTGGTAAGTAACCATGGCTCTCGGAATTAAGGGTAAGAGCAAGTCCGCTGCACGCGGCCGCCGCCACCTGCGCGTCCGTAAGCGCATCACCGGCAGCGCGGTCCGTCCGCGTCTGGTAGTCAACCGCTCCGCACGCCACGTATTCGTCCAGGTTGTCGATGACAGCAAGGGCATCACCGTGGCTTCGGCTTCCACCATGGAAGCCGATCTGCGCGGATTCGAAGGTGACAAGACCGCTAAGTCCAAGCGCGTTGGCGAGCTCGTAGCCGAGCGCGCCAAGGCTGCCGGCATCGAGGCCGTTGTCTTCGACCGTGGTGGTAACAAGTACCACGGCCGTGTCGCAGCTGTTGCCGAAGGCGCACGTGAAGGTGGGCTGGCACTGTGACCGCAGAGAATAACGAAAAGGATACTCAGGTGACTGAAGCAACTGAGACCACCGCTACCGCGGGTACCGCCGATAAAGCTGCTTCTTCCCAGGATGACCGCCGCGGCGGGCGTCGTGGAGAGCGTGGCGACCGCGGTGGCCGTGGCGAGCGTGGTGGCCGTGGTGGCCGCGACAACGCACGCGACGCCGAGAAGGACAAGTACCTCGAGCGCGTCGTCACCATCAACCGTGTTTCCAAGGTCGTCAAGGGTGGTCGTCGCTTCAGCTTCACCGCTCTGGTAGTTGTCGGCGACGGCAACGGCCTGGTCGGCGTTGGTTACGGCAAGGCGAAGGAAGTTCCCGCAGCTATCGCCAAGGGTGTTGAAGAAGCCAAGAAGTCCTTCTTCCGCGTCCCGATCATCGGCGGCACGGTGCCTCACCGTGTCCAGGGTGAGGCCGCTGCAGGCGTCGTCATGCTCCGTCCGGCCGCTGCCGGTACCGGTGTTATCGCCGGTGGGCCGGTCCGCGCCGTACTCGAGTGCGCCGGTGTCCACGATGTGCTCTCGAAGTCGCTCGGTTCGGCCAACGCGATCAACATTGTGCATGCCACGGTGGACGCACTGCGCCGTCTCGAAGAGCCTCAGGCAGTAGCAGCCCGTCGTGGCCTGCCGCTGGACGAGGTTGTTCCTCCGATCCTGCTCCGCGCAATGCAGCAGCAGAAGGCAGGTGCGTAATGATCCAGACGACTCGTAACAACTTGGTTGCGTCTGATGCACAGTTGGAAATCACCCAGATTAAGTCCGTCATTGGCGGCAAGCAGAATCAGCGCGACACGCTGCGTTCATTGGGCCTGAAGCGTATCGGACAGACTGTTGTCCGTAACGCCGATGCCGTGACCGTGGGCATGCTCAACACTGTTTCTCACCTGGTAAAGGTTGAGGAGGCGAAGTAGAGATGGCAGAAGAGAACAACACTCTGAAGGTCCACCACCTGCGTCCTGCCCCCGGTGCCAAGACCGCCAAGACCCGTGTTGGTCGTGGTGAAGGCTCCAAGGGTAAGACTGCAGGCCGTGGTACCAAGGGTACTAAGGCGCGCTACCAGGTCAAGGCAGGATTTGCGGGCGGCCAGCTGCCCCTGCACATGCGCCTGCCGAAGCTGCGTGGCTTCAAGAACCCGAACAAGGTGGAATTCCAGGTTGTGAACCTGGACAAGCTCAACGAGCTGTTCCCCGAGGGTGGCGAGGTCACCGTGGATAACCTGGTCGAAAAGGGCGCGGTTCGCAAGAACCAGCTCGTCAAGGTTCTGGGCACCGGCGACATCACCGTCAAGGTTGATGTGAAGGCTCACGCCTTCTCCGCCAGTGCTGCTGAGAAGATTGCCGCCGCCGGCGGTTCCGTCACGGAGCTGTAGCCAAACGGCTTCGGTAGTGATCTCTCACAACCAATGACTAAACTCTTGGTGGTCGGTGTATTCCGGCCACCAAGAGTTTCATTGGGTTAAAGGCAGTTTACTTTTTAGTCCGCGAGTTATTCCGGACGCGGCCGAGCAGATAGACTCGGTTCTTGTGCATCGCCGCTCGGCGGCATCAAAGACTTTTCAGGAGGACGCTTGCTCAGCGCAATTGGCCGGGTTTTCCGGACGCCGGACCTGCGGCGCAAGTTGTTGTTCACCCTCGGCATCATCACCATCTACCGCCTGGGTGCCTTCATCCCTGCCCCCGGTGTTGATTACGGAAACGTGCAGCAATGCTTGGCGCTCGGCAACACCAGCGGCGGGCTGTACCAGTTCGTCAACCTCTTCAGCGGTGGCGCCCTGCTGCAGGTGTCCATCTTTGCCTTGGGCATCATGCCGTACATTACGGCGAGCATCATCGTGCAGTTGCTGCGGGTGGTTATTCCCCGCTTCCAGGAGCTGCATCAGGAAGGCGCGCAGGGCCAGTCCAAGCTGACCCAGTACACCCGCTATCTGACCATTGCCCTCGGCCTGCTCAACGGCACCACGCTCGTCTCGCTGGCCCGCTCCGGCGCACTGCTGGGCGACTGCCCGGTGCCGATCATCCCGGACGACAGCTTGATAGTGATCGTGCTGCTCATCCTGACCCTGACGGCCGGTACCGGCCTGATCATGTGGATGGGCGAACTGGTCACCGAAAAGGGCGTCGGCAACGGCATGTCGCTGCTGATCTTCGTTTCTATCGCCGCCGGCTTCCCGAGCTCGCTGGGTGAAATCCTGCGCGCACAGGGCGTCAACATCTTCATCGGTGTGATCATCATCGGCCTGTTCACCGTGGCCGCTGTCATCTTCGTGGAGCAGTCGCAGCGCCGCATCCCGGTCCAGTATGCCAAGCGTATGATCGGCCGCCGCACACTCGGCGGCACTAGCACCTACATCCCGATCAAGGTGAACATGGCCGGTGTTATCCCAGTCATCTTCGCCTCGTCGATGCTCTACCTGCCCTCCCTGGTAGCCCAGTTCAACACCCCGACGGACGGCACCACTCCGCCGCCGGAATGGGTCAACTGGATCAACACCTTCCTGGTCAGCGGCGACCACCCGGTCTACATGGCCGTGTACTTCGGCCTGATCGTTTTCTTCACCTACTTCTATGTGGCCATCACCTTCAATCCCGAAGAGGTGGCGGACAACATGAAGAAGTACGGCGGTTTCATCCCGGGGATCCGGGCCGGCCGCCCCACCGAGGAATACCTCTCCTACGTGCTGTCCCGGATCACCCTTCCGGGCGCGCTTTACCTCGGCGTGATTTCTCTGATTCCGCTGATCGCCCTGGTGCTGATCAACGCGAACCAGAACTTCCCGTTTGGCGGCGTCTCGATCCTCATCATGGTTGGTGTTGGTCTGGAAACCGTGAAACAGATAAATGCCCAGCTACAGCAACTTCACTATGAAGGACTACTGCGATGACAAAGATGCTCATTATCGGCCCGCCCGGATCCGGCAAAGGAACCCAGGCATCACGTATCTCCGAGCGGCTGGGCATCGTCGCCATATCCACCGGTGATATCTTCCGCGCCAACGTCAAGGAAGAGACCCCGCTGGGCCTCGAGGCGAAGAAGTACATCGACAACGGCGACTTCGTTCCGGACAGCGTCACCAACAACATGGTGCGCGACCGCCTTTCCAAGGACGACGTCGAACCGGGTTTCCTCCTCGATGGCTACCCTCGCACCACGGCGCAGGTGGATGAGCTGGACAGCATCCTGGCCGAGAGCGAGGATCAGCTGGACGTTGTCCTGCAGCTGACCGCCGACGACGAGGAACTGGTCAAGCGCCTGCTGGGCCGCGCGCAGCAGGAAGGCCGCGCCGATGACAACGAAACCGTCATCCGGCACCGCCTGGACCTGTACCACGAGCAGACCGAGGCAGTCGTCTCCCGCTACGAGGAACGCGGCATCGTGACCAAGGTGGACGGACTGGGCGCCATCGACGATGTCACCAACCGCATTATGGAAGCGCTCAAGAGCGTCACCGCTTAGCCAACGGAGCTGCCGCTCCAACCTAAGCCCAGGCCCTGATCCATCGAAATCGTTGGACGGGGCCTGCGGCATATCACAGAACAGAAGGAAAACAGAAACCATGGCATTCGGCCAGCCCAGCATCGAGTACAAGACCAAGGACCAGATCCGCAAAATGCGCAAAGCGGGTCTGGTGGTCAGCCGCGCCCTCGACGCTGCCGTGGCCGCCGCCGTCGTTGGTGCCACCACCAGCGACGTGGACGCTGCCTTCGAAGCCGTGCTCAACGAGGCGGGCGCGAAGAGTAACTTCAAGGGCTACCACGGCTTCCCTGCCACCGTCTGCGTTTCCGTGAACGAGGAAGTGGTGCATGGCATCCCCGGCACGAAGGTGCTCCAGGACGGGGACATCCTCTCCATCGACGGCGGCTGCAGCATCGACGGCTGGCACGGCGACTCCGCGCGGGGAGTCATTGTGGGTACGGCCGATCCCGAAGACCAGCGGCTCTCCGACGTGACCGAGGAAGCCATGTGGCGGGGGATCGCTGCGCTGGCGAACGGCTCGCGCGTCGGCGACATCGGCAACGCCATCGATGACTACGTCAGCAGCGTTGAGGGCAAGCCGCTGGGCATCCTCGAGGACTACGTGGGCCACGGTATCGGTACTGCCATGCACCAGGCGCCGGACGTGCTGAACTACCGCACCAGCCACCGCGGCCCGAAGATCCGTTCGGGCCTGTGCCTGGCCATCGAACCGATGCTGGTCCGCGGCGACATCGAGACCAAAACCCTGGACGATGACTGGACCGTCGTGACCACCGACGGCTCGCGCTCGTGCCAGTGGGAACACACGGTCGCCGTGCACGACAAGGGCATCTGGGTCCTCACTGCCGAAGACGGCGGCGTAGCCAAGCTGGCGCCGCTGGGCGTCACGCCGGTTCCGCTGGACTGATCGGCCCTCATTTTCAAGCGGACGACGGCGGCTCTTGGCTTAACCTTTGAGCGTCACCTTCCGCCGGTCTCGCCCGGGATGAAAAAACTTTCATTCCAGGCGAGACCTTTTGCATCCCCGGCACATTTACTAAGTAGATGGCCCGCAAGGGACCTGACTCCGGCTGAGGAACGAACGGCTTCGGCCCGTCAGGATGCATTGCATGGAGAGAGGGTCATCGAGGGTATGGCCGCGGGGCGGTGGGAGCGAACGGCTCACCGCTCCGTTGGCCGCCACATCTTTCCTTCCGATCCACAGGGCTTTAGGAGCCCGGGAAGGGGCTCTTATATGGTGGAAACATGGGCCGCAAAGTACTGAAACAGCGCAAGCATGCCGTCTTCGCGGCAGTAATCACCGCAGGACTGATCGGAATAGGCGCCGTTCCGGCGGTCGCCGCCGCCAGCCCAGCGCCCTTTGGAACCTCGGAGACAACCTCGACTAAGGCGTCCACCGGCGCGCATTGTTGGTTCAACGCCGTTACTTCTGCGTCCGCATGCTACGAAACTGAGGCCGCCTTGGACACGGCACTGGAGCAGTTGGGTGTGGACCAGTTGGCCGGAACGGTCGAGCAAACCGTAACCGAGCAGTTGGCTGAACCGGCGTCAACCGCGCAGACGATTAAACCCGCCACAACCACGCAGACGATTGAGCCGGCCATGGCGACCCAGGTGGCTGAGCCCGCCATGGCCACGCAGCGAACCGTGGAACCGGCCGCGGCAACACCAATGACAGCGGAGCCCGCGATGGCAACGCCGGCAACAGCAGTGCCCGCGATGGCAACCCAGCCGACAGTTGAGCCGGCGCCCGTGACCGAAGAGGCGCCGTCGTCGTCGTTGGTTACAGCTGGCATTGTGTACGCGAACGCCGGGTACTCCGGGGCCTCGTACCGGATCCTGAACTACGGGGGCTGCTCCGCGGGCGGCTCGGCCTTCATCAATCTGGCCGACGTCGGCTGGAATGACCGGGTCACGTCCTTCCGCGGGTACAACGGCTGCAACGTGCGGCTGCACGAAGACCGCGACGGCGAAGGGGCTATCTATGGTGACTACCAGTTCTCGAGCTGGATCGGTGCTTTCAATGACGAGGCTTCGTCAGCCAGTTTCTTCGGCTAGATGGCAGTCGATGACGAGCCGGCGGCCGAGGGGCCGCCGGATGAGTCCGCGCTGCTCCGGCGCTGCGGACGCAGGGACGAAGACGCGTTCGGCGTGCTCTACGAGCGCCACGCTGATGGCGTGCTGCGGTACCTGGGCAGGATCACCGGCGACGTCGGAGCCGCGGAGGAGCTTGCGCAGGAAACCTTCTTCCTCATGTGGGAGAAGGCGAAGCGGGTCAAGTGCGTCAACGGCTCCGTGTTCCCATGGCTCTACACCACAGCTAAATATCTGGCGGCGAACCATCTGCGCAAGAAGGGCAACCAGCACATGCTGGACATCGACCGGATGGATATCGGGCGGGTGCTTGCCGAAGTCTCGACCGAAGAGAAGGTCATCGCGCAGGACACCCTCAACCGGGTCCACCGCGCGGTGTCGGCCATGCCCGAAGCCGACCAGCGGATCTTCCTGGTCCACTTCGTCGGCGGCCGCCCGCACGGCGACATTGCCAAGGAACTCGGCCTGACCAAGGCCGCCGTCAAGAACCGGGTGCTGCGTCTGCGCAACCGGCTGAAGAACCAGTTTTCGGACGTGCTCACAGCGGAAGAAGGTGAATAGGAATGGACGAACTCCAGCTCAGTAAAGCGCGCGTGCGCTCGGCGCTGAATGCCCGGATTACGCAGGACATCGCCCGCCACAAACGACGACGGCGGGTGGTCACCGCTGCGGTCGCCGTGCCGGTGCTGGCCGGTTCCGCCACTGCGGGCTTTGCCATTCTGAACCTCACGGACGACCAGAAGCGCTTCACCGCCATCTGCTACATGGGCTCCACGCCCGATGCCCCGCAACAGGAGGCGGGTTTCGCCAGCGGCGGCGAGATCGTGGGCACCAATCCGGACGGCAGCGTCATGGTGGATCTGTCCGGCGTCCCGCAGCGCATCGACCCGCAGGAACTCTGCGGCGCGCTCTGGCGGGAAGCACCGCTGCCGGAGCCGGGACAGTCATCGCCGGAAGAAGCGGCGCCGGGGGAGGGCCGGTCCCAGGAGGGACAGGACCAGCAGGCCCCGGGAAGCGAACCGCCGGCCATGGTGACCTGTATCCGGGATGACTGGCGCTACGCGGTTTTCGCGACGCCGGACGGGCTGCCCGCCAACGTCGAGCAGTTCTGCGAAGCCATCGACATGAAGCCCGGGACGATCGACGTCACGAAGCTCTGAGGGTGTTCAGCGAGTTGCCGCTTCGCTCATTTCGGGCCGCGCAGGCTCTGCTTCCCCGTCGATCGCCTCGGCGGAGCGGTTGCGGGTCAGCAGGAAGAAGCCCGCTGCGGAAATGAGCGCAGCCAACGCCATGGCGATCGCCATGGGCAGGGCATCGTGCTCGCCCGCCAGACCGACGAGTGGCGAAACCGCGCCGGCAAGGATGAACTGGAAAGCGCCGAGGAAGGCGGAGGCGGTGCCGGCGTGCTGCCGCGCTTCACCTAGGGCAAGGGCTGTGGCGTTGCCGTAGATGAACCCCAACGAGCCTTGGAAGACGAAGAGCAGCAGCAGGGTGGGGATCATCGCAACGCCGGTGAACACCACCGTCAGCAGGGCCAAGGTCGCAAGCACGAGAGCGATCACACCGCCGCCGAGCATCTTGCGGAAGTCCACGCGCCCGGCCAGCTTGGTAGCGATGATCGCGGAGATCATGATGGCCAGGGCATTAAGCCCGAAGACCAGCGAATACGTGGTTGTGGACAGGCCCAGAACATTCTGCAGGACAAATGGCGACGCCGAAATGTAGGCGAACATCGCACCGAAGGCGAAACAGAACGTGACCAGGTACCCAACGTAGTTCCGGTTGGAAAGCACGGTCCTGCCGCTGCGGAGCATGGCCTTGAGGCCGCCGCCCTGACGTCCGGACGCCGGGAGCGTTTCCTTGATGAAGCACAGCGCGGCGATGAACATCAGTGCAACCAGGAACGCCACTACCCAGAAGACACCACGCCAACCCAGGCCGGCGATGATGGCGCCGCCGAGCACCGGGGCCAGCACCGGGGCGATGCCAAGGATGATCATCATGACACCCAGCACCTTGGCGGCCTGGACCCCCTTGGCGGAGTCGGAGATGATGGCGCGGGCTAGCACTACGCCGGCGGCGCCGCTCAAGCCCTGGACGAAGCGCGCCGCGATGAGGAGTTCAACGTTGGGCGCAACGGCCGTTCCGATGCTGGCCAGCAGGCAGATGGCGGTGCCGATCAGCAGCGGCTTACGCCGTCCCGTCCCGTCGGACAAAGGACCGATGATGAGTTGGCCGAGTGCCAGCCCGATCAGAAACGTCGTGAGCGTCAGCTGGATGCTGGTGGCCGAGACACCCAGATCGATCGCCATCTGCGGGAAGGCGGGCAGGTACATGTCCGTGGCCAGCGGGCTCACCGCGGTCAGCAGGGCCAGAACCCCGATCACCGTGCCCGTCAGGCGGGTGGCATCGCGCGGGGGAGTTGAAGTCACAGCGGTTTCCTAACCAGGAAGAGAATGGGGGCTGCATTGAATCTAGTTATAACTTTATATATATGTCAAAATATGGACTAGGATGGGACTATGTCGTCGACCACAACCAGTGTTCCCTCCCACGAATTGGGATCGCTGCTGCACTCTCTGTCCTGGACCATCCACCGCATTCTTCCCTCGGCGGCCGGCCTTGATCCGCTGCCCACCTCCGAACTGGTGGTGCTCATGCGCATCCACGCGCAACCGGGTCTGACCGTTTCGGAGCTTGCCGTGCAACTGGGGTTGCGCCAGAGTAATGCCAGTGCCGCAGTGAAGGCGCTGGTTGGCCGCGGACTGGTGGAGCGGAAAACCAGCCCGTCGGACCGCAGGCTGGCCTTGCTCTATCCGACTGAAGTCGCGCAAAAGAACAAGAAGCTCATCGAGGAGGCGTGGTCCGGGTCCATCAGCACCGCCCTGCTGAAGCTTCCGGCCGAGCAGGTCCAAGCCATCGTCGCCGCGGCCGCGGCCCTCGCCGCTCTCGAGGAGGAGTTGCGGGCAGAACTCGCCGCCGCGCAATGACATGCGAGTTTATAAGGAGCATCCAATGAACGACGACGGCGGGCAGCAGTTGGGCGAGGGCGGCTGGACCGAGGTGGTCAAAATCGGGGACACAGTACGCCGGCCGGTCCGACCGTTCACCGCCACCGTCCAGCAGTATCTGGCGCACCTGCATGCCCAGGGCTTCGATGCCGCTCCGCTCCCGCTCGGCTACGACGACGCCGGACGGGAAGTCCTCTCCTACGTCTCGGGCGACATCCCGGTGGAGCCGTTACCCGCCGAAGTAGCGGGTCCGGAGGTGCTGGCCGCGCTGGCCAAGCTCGTCCGCCGGCTGCACGACGCCGCGCAGGGGTGGGTGCCGCCGGAAGGCGCGGTGTTCGGCAGCCTTCCCGGTATCCGTCCCTCAGGCGTTAAGCCACTGTTCGCCAAGCCTGAACTCGTCTCCCATCAGGACTACTGCCCGGGTAATGTCGTCTTCCGCAACGGCCTTCCGGCTGCCCTGGTCGACTTCGACCTCGCCAGGCCGACAACCCGGGTCGCCGACGTCGTCAACGCCCTCTATTGGTGGGCGCCGCTTCTGCACCCGTCAGACCGGGCCCCGGCCCTGGCTGACGCAGACATTCCGGCTCGGGTGCGGCTGTTCGCCGACACCTACGGAATGAACTCCGAGCAAAGAAGCAGTCTGGTCGATGTCGCCATCCGGCGCGGCCGCAACGCAGCGATCACTGCTAAAGCTGCCGCCGACGCCGACCCGGTCTTCCGGCGCTGGTGGGACGAGGGTGTGAAGGACCGGCTGCCCAGGGCCGAAGCCTGGCTCACCGACAACGCGGATCTGATCCGTACCGCCCTCTAGAGTGAAGGCATGACTTCCTCCATCACCGATGTCCCCGGAATCAAGGTCGGCCAGATCCAGCGGATCGGCGAGGGCTGGCTGTCCGGCGTGACCGTGGTGCTGCCGCCGCCGGGAACCATCGGTTCCGTGCACGTGGGCGGGGGAGGCCCGGCCACCCACGAAACCGACGCACTCGACCCGACCACGCTGGTCCCCACGGTGGACGCGGTGGTCCTCACCGGCGGCAGCGCCTTCGGGTTGATCACCGCCCACGGCGCACAGCGCTGGCTTGAGGAGCAGGACAGAGGCTTCCGCACAGACGCCGGCGTAGTTCCAATCGTGCCCGCGGCAGCAATCTTCGACCTCGGCCGCGGCGGCGATGCCAAGGCCCGGCCAACCGAGCAAATGGGGTACGACGCCGCTGCTGCTGCAGGTGCCTCTCCAGACTTTGCGCCGGTACAGCGGGGCAACGCGGGCGCCGGCGCCGGAGCTGCGCTGGATTACCAGCGCTATAAAGGGGGAGTGGGCAGTGCTTCGCTGCGGATGAGCGGGAGCAACACCGAGGTGGTCATCGGTGCAATCGCGGTAGTCAACGCCGCTGGCGCGCCCGTTGGGCTCGGCAGGGAACAGGTCTTGCCCGCGGCCCCCGCGCTGCCGCCGCTCCCCAGCCAAGCGCCGCCACCCACCCATGCGCCGCTGAACACTACGCTTTGCGTCGTCGCCACCAACGCCGTGCTGGATCCCGCCCAGGTCAAGCGCACTGCTTCGGCCTCGCATGCGGGACTGGCCAGAGCGCTCAATCCCTCCCACACACTCGGCGACGGCGATGTGGTCTTCGGCCTAGCCACCGGCGAGAAGCAGCTGGTGCAAGAGGGCCCCGTCACCCCGGTCCTGGAACTGCAGATTTTGGCGGCGGAAGCCGTCCGCCTTGCCATCCTTGACGCGGTGGCGAGTGCCGAGACTGTGGAAACTCCCGCCGTCGTACTTGCAAAGCATCCCGATTTAACTTAAGGCGGCGCGCGGAGTACAGTTATCTGTTGGTTGTCTCTACTTTCGTGCCCGTTGCCGGGCCCGGGGCCGCTCTTTGAGCGCATTCCACCGGAAGTCTAGCGGCAAGCAAAACCCAAAAACTAGCCCCACGCAAGTGGTGGTTACTGACGTTAGCGGAGGATATGGCTAAGAAAGACGGTGTCATAGAGATTGAAGGCACTGTGCAGGAAGCTCTGCCCAACGCGATGTTCCGCGTTGAGCTGACTAACGGACACGTTGTGCTTGCTCACATCTCTGGAAAGATGCGTCAGCACTACATCAGGATCCTCCCAGAGGACCGTGTTGTAGTGGAACTCAGCCCGTACGACCTCTCACGGGGCCGTATCGTCTACCGCTACAAGTAAAGACTTAGCTCCGCGGGCCACCGCGGTAATAGGTAGTTACGCAAGCGACAACTGCAAACGCAAAGGATAACCATGAAGGTCCAGCCGAGCGTCAAGCGGATCTGTGATAAGTGCCAGGTGATTCGTCGCAAGGGCAACGTCATTGTGATCTGCGAGAACCCGCGCCACAAGCAGCGCCAGGGCTAAGCTTCCTGCTTCCAAGCAGGAACTACCCGCGCGTAGTAATTCAATAGGCAGTGCAGCAGGATTTCCTGCACACCCCCGGGCTCGGAGGCCGGGGACCTGGTAACAGGGATGCATTGCTTCAGACCTCCGGATACAACAAGGAGAACCGCCATATGGCTCGTCTCGCTGGCGTAGATATTCCCCGCGAAAAGCGGGTAATCATCGCCCTGACTTACATCTACGGCGTGGGTAAGACCCGTGCAGAGCAGATCGTCGCGGAGACCGGCATCAGCCCGGACACCCGCGTCAAGGACCTCACCGATGCAGAGCTCGTGCAGCTGCGTGATTACATCGAGGGCAACTACAAGGTGGAAGGTGACCTCCGCCGTGAGGTTGCCGCCGACATCCGCCGCAAGGTTGAGATCGGTAGCTACGAAGGTATTCGCCACCGTCGTGGCCTGCCCGTTCGCGGTCAGCGCACCAAGACCAACGCTCGCACCCGTAAGGGCCCGAAGCGCACCGTCGCCGGTAAGAAGAAGACTCGCTAAACAGCGGGTCTGCTAGCTACCAACCAACTTTGTAGGAGAAATATATGCCCCCCAAGACTCGTGGAGCGGTACGTAAGCCGCGTCGCAAGGATAAAAAGAATATTGCGCTCGGACAGGCGCACATCAAGAGCACCTTTAACAACACCATCGTGTCCATTACGGACCCGAACGGTGCTGTCATCTCGTGGGCTTCGGCCGGCGAGGTTGGCTTCAAGGGTTCGCGTAAGTCCACCCCGTTCGCAGCGCAGATGGCTGCTGAGTCCGCTGCAAAGCGTGCCCAGGAGCATGGCCTGAAGAAGGTCGACGTTTTCGTAAAGGGTCCGGGATCCGGACGCGAGACTGCAATCCGTTCGCTGCAGGCCGCTGGCCTCGAGGTTGGCTCCATCTCGGATGTCACCCCCAGCGCCCACAACGGTTGCCGTCCCCCGAAGCGCCGCCGCGTCTAACCAGCCGCCTTTTGGTTCCTTCGGCCGCCGTCGGTCCCCATGTATATGGGAATTACGACGGCGGCTGAAGGTTCCGCTCCCGGCTGTCTAGCCGTTCTTTTCCACCAATTCGTGCTGCGTCATATAGCGGACGCTCGCTGAAAGGAAATCTAAGTGCTCATTGCACAGCGCCCCACCCTTACCGAAGAAGTAGTGGCCGACAACCGCTCACGGTTCGTTATCGAACCGCTTGAGCCGGGCTTTGGCTACACCCTGGGAAACTCTCTTCGCCGCACCCTGCTGTCCTCGATCCCCGGTGCTGCTGTAACCAGCATCCGGATCGACGGTGTGCTGCATGAGTTCACCACCGTTCAGGGTGTGAAGGAAGATGTCACCGAGATCATCCTGAACATCAAGAACCTGGCTGTCTCCTCCGAGCATGACGAGCCCGTGGTCGCCTACCTGCGCAAGCAGGGACCCGGTGTAGTCACCGCTGCGGATATTGCACCGCCGGCCGGCGTGGAATTCCACAACCCGGATCTGCACATCGCCACGCTGAACGAGAAGGGCAAGTTCGAGCTCGAACTGACCATCGAACGCGGCCGTGGCTACGTTTCGGCGAGCCAGAACAAGTCCGGCGACTCGGAGATCGGCCGCATCCCGGTTGACTCCATCTACTCGCCGGTCCTGAAGGTTACCTTCAAGGTTGAGGCAACCCGTGTTGAGCAGCGCACCGACTTCGACCGCCTGATCGTCGACGTCGAAACCAAGGATTCCATTGCACCGCGCGACGCCGTCGCCTCTGCCGGAACCACCCTGGTTGAGCTGTTCGGCCTGGCACGCGAGCTGAACACCCAGGCTGAAGGTATTGAAATCGGCCCGAGCCCCACAGATGCCGCGCTGGCAGCTGACATGGCTCTGCCGATCGAGGACCTTGAGCTGACCGTGCGGTCCTACAACTGCCTCAAGCGTGAGGGCATCCACACCGTGGGTGAGCTCGTTGCCCGCTCCGAGGCTGACCTCATGGACATCCGCAACTTCGGTGCGAAGTCCATCGATGAGGTCAAGGCAAAGCTTGTTGAGCTTGGTCTGTCCCTGAAGGATTCCCCTCCAGGATTCGACCTTGCCGCACGTGCCGCAGCCATCGAAGAGGACGAAGAAGCCTTCGGCGAGGACGAACTCTAAATCGCAAGAATTCTGCCGTCATGGTGCTCTGTAGCGCCACGAGCGGCACCATTTGAGGAGAAAACATAATGCCTACCCCCGCTAAGGGTCCGCGCCTCGGAGGCGGTCCGGCTCACGAGCGACTGATGCTCGCCAACCTGGCCGCTGCTCTGTTCGAGCACAAGCGCATCACCACCACCGTTACCAAGGCAAAGCGTCTGCGTCCGTACGCCGAGCGCCTGGTCACCTTCGCCAAGCGCGGAGACCTGGCCTCGCGCCGTCGCGTGCTGTCCCTGATCAGCAACAAGGGCATCGTCCACGAGCTGTTCACCGACATCGCTACCGCCGTCGAGAACCGTGATGGTGGCTACACCCGCATCACCAAGATCGGCAACCGCAAGGGCGATAACGCTCCCATGGCTGTCATCGAACTGGTCCTGGATCCGGTTTCCCCGAAGCAGGCCGTCGTGGCCGAAGCTGAGAAGGCTGCCGCCAAGTCCGCTCCCGCTCCGGTTGAGGAAGAGGCCGTCTCGGCCGAATCCGCATCCTCCGCTTCGGCTGAGTCGGCTGACTCGCCGGCTTCCGCTCCCTCGGCTCCTTCCGCCGAAGAAGCTGCTGAGGCTTCGGAAGCCGACGAGAAGAAGTAATTCTTCCCGTCTGAATCCGGCTAGCATTTAGAGCATGCATTCCCAGAAGCCCGTTGTCCCGCAACCGGACAGCGGGCTTCTGCGTGTCCGGATGAATTTGGCGTACGACGGCGGTCCCTTCAGCGGGTGGGCAATCCAACCGGGATTGCTGACCGTCCAGGGGGCGCTGGAAGAAGCGCTTGCCACGCTGCTGCGCCGGCCCATCCGGCTGACCGTGGCCGGCCGCACCGACGCCGGCGTCCACGCCCGCGGCCAGGTGGTGCACTTCGACCTGGAACCGGGGGAGTGGGAGTCACTGGCCCGGGGCAAGATGATCGATCCGTCGGCCTCCCTGCTGCGCCGGCTGCGCGGCGTCGTTACCAAGGTCCTCGGCGGCCGCGTCGGTGCGCCGGTGCCGTACCGCGATCTCGCCGGCGCCATCGAAGTCCACACCGCCGAGCTGGCCCCGATCGGATTCGACGCGCGGTTCTCCGCCCTCTGGCGCCGGTACAGCTACCGCATTGCTGACCGCGCCGAGAGCTGGGATCCGCTGACCCGCAACATTACCCTCTGGCACAAGCACGCCCTCGACGTCGACGCGCTGAACTCCGCGGCGGAGCGCATTCTGGGGGTGAACGACTACTTGTCCTTCTGCAAGCCGCGCCAGTTCTCCACCACCATCCGCGAACTTCAGGACTTCAGTTTCACCCGGAATAACGACGGCGTAGTCGTCGCCACCGTGCGCGCCGACGCCTTCTGCCACAACATGGTCCGGGCCCTGATCGGTGCCTCGCTGACGGTCGGGGCAGGGGAGGAGCGCCCGGAGTGGCTGCACGAGCGCCTCGTCGCCAAGGTCCGGGACTCCAAAACCATACTGGCCCCGCCGCATCCGCTCATCCTCGAAGAAGTGAAATACCCGGACGACGCCGCGCTCTCCGGCCGCGCCGAGCAGACCCGGGCCCTTCGCACTTCCGAAGACTGATCTTCAGTCCGCGAGGCCGCAAAATCTTCCCGGCTGACCATTCCTTCCCCGCCAGCGCTGCCGCCCAGCCAAACCCTCGGTTTCTCTTGCCAGCCCTCTCGCTCGATGGCAGACTCTGGTGAACCGGGGATGATGCCCGTTGTGCTGGCGTCGTTCCAAACCCGACCCATCAGGTAACGGCACCAGGAGGCTGCAATGAAGATGCTGCATCAGGTAGTGGACACGGTGGAAGGCCTCGAATTCCTGGACAAGATTGCTGAACCGTATGCTGCGATCGTTCACCGGGTATTGAAGCCGCAAATCCTGCGAAATGTGCTCAGCGGTACCTACGTGGGGCACGCCTTGCATCCGCTACTGACCGACCTCCCCATCGGCGCGTGGACTATGGCCACCCTGCTTGATGGTGTCGGCGGAGAGTCTTCCGAACCGGCGGCTGATCTGTTGGTCATGGCCGGGATTGCCACAGCTATTCCGACTGCTGCATCCGGTTCTAACGACTGGTCCGATACGCAGGGCAAGGAGCGCCGGATCGGACTGTTGCATGCACTGTCGAACTCGACAGCTGTGAGCCTTTACACAGCATCACTCATTGCCCGCAAGAAGGGAAACCGCCGAGCAGGCAAGGTTCTCGGATTGGCCGGCTTCGGGGTCCTAATGGCCGGAGGCTACCTCGGAGGCCACCTGTCCTACTCCAAGGGCGTCAACGTCAACCGCACCGCCTGGCGCGATGGGCCAACCGATTGGCAGGCCGTGCTTGCGGAGGCGGAACTAAGGGAGGGAGATCTGCGAAAGGTGGATCTGGACGGGGTGTCCGTGGTGCTCTACCGTGACGGCGGTCAGATTCATGCCCTGGATAGCGTATGCAGCCACATGGGCGGCCCGCTGGAAGAGGGAACTGTCAGCGACGGCTGTGTCACCTGTCCCTGGCATGGCAGCACGTTCCGGTTGTCCGACGGCGGCATCGTCCGCGGCCCGGCGAGCAATCCGCAGCCGGTCTATGAAGCGCGCGTCATCGACGGCGGGATCGAAGTCCGCCGCTCAACCGACTCCTGAAACCAGCGGCACCATCAGCGTTGCCGCAATCATCGAAGGGCCGAACGGGATCTCTAATTTCCGAGTCAGCACCTTGCCAAGCATGAGGACCAGTATGGCCACCGCGTTCAATATAAACGCCCCGACCAGCACCAGCAACCAAGCGTTCAGCCCAAGGTAGCCCGCATAAAGCCCGACGACGGCTGCCAACTTCACGTCCCCCATCCCCATTCCGCCCGGTTTGATCAGCGCCATGATCAGGTAGACGACGAACATGGCCGCCCCACCCAGCACGCCGCCGAGGAACAGCAGCCATGTACCGCTTATCAGGCTGGCGATCCCGAGCAGACAGAGTGCTCCGAGCAAGAACGGCAAGACAAGCCGGTTCGGCAGCAACTTATGCCGGGCATCGATCGCACCAAGCAGCACTCCCAGCACCGCAAGGTACAAAAGCGCCGGCAGTATTGGGGCAACGTCGAAAATCCACACCAGCAGCCCGCACAAGAACCCGGACAGCAATGCCAGCGGCATTCGCCACCCCTCAGGCAGGAACGTCCTGTCCTCTCGCTGAGCAAGAAGGAAAACGAGCCAGCCTGCGACCGTGCACGCCACGACAGAGCCAGATATGAGCATCAAATTCATAGGTCAAGACCCCGAGAACGTATCCATGAGATTCAGGACTGCGGGGCCCATAACGACTATGAACAGCACCGGGAATATGAAGAAGAGTAGAGGAAAGAGGACCTTGACGGGCAGCTTCATTGCCTTTTCTTCAGCTCGCTGGCGCCGCTTGACGCGCATGACCTTTGCCTGCGTCCTCAGTACGCCACTAAGTGCAATCCCGTAGGCATCGGCCTGCACAATAGTCTTAACAAAACTGCGCAGTTCAGGGACATTGGTTCTGTCCGCCAAGGCAAGATAAGATTCACGACGGCTTCGACCTACTTGCATGTCTTGCAACGTTCGCACCAGTTCTTCGGCCAACGGCCCTTTACCGTTGGCGCCGGCGCGGGCCATAGCAGCTTCAAATCCGAGCCCGGCTTCTACTGAGATAAGCATTTGGTCGAGGGTATTCGCTAGTTGCATCTGTATGGACTGCTGGCGTTCAAGGCCTTTGCTGTAGAGCATCAGATCCGGAGCGAAGTAGCCCAACAGAGTCAGGAAGATCCCAAGAAAGACCGTGGTTGACGTAGGGCTGGTCTTGATCATGAGGAACGCCAGAAGTGCACCCAAACCAGCCAATGCGGGCTTCGCCGCCAGCAGTCTATTCAACGGCATCGTCGCGGGGCGGCCTGCCAGGGCCAAAAACTGGTCCAGCTTCTTGGCATAACCGGAAGGTGTTAGTCGTTCGCCGAGCTGATACAGAGGTCCCAGATCACGGCGGCTTGAGGGGCCCTCGGCTTCGAAACCACGCCTAAGATTGGCTCGTACCGCATGCAACCCCTTCTTGTCGTGAGCCAAGAGGGCCCACGCGACATACGTCACGGAGCAGCAAATGAGTAGTGCGCCTGTCACAACGAGTAGATTCATTTCACGCCGCCGTCAGAACTTCAGGTCGATGATCTTGCGCAACCATAGAGCGCCGATAATCATCAGAACGATTGATACGCCTATCAACAGCCAGCCAAGCGGCTCGGTAAACAGGACACCGATGTAAGCGGGATTGACGACGCTAAGCAGGGTGACAATGCCAATGGGGAGCGCCATCAGAATGTAGGCGGACATTTTTCCCTCAGCCGCTAAGGCTTTGATCTGTCCCTTGATCTCAGTACGCTCGCGGATAGTGCCGCTTACCTGATCGAGTACCTCTGCCAGATCTCCACCGACCTCTCGGTTGATCTGGATAGCCTGAGCGATCCACATAAAGTCCTCGCTAGCCATTCGTGTGGAGGTGTCGTTCAACGAATGGAGGAGGTCCTTGCCCAAGCTGGTCTCCGTTACGATGCGGTGCATCTCCTCGGAAGTAGGACTGTCAGCTTCGGCGGCAGCTGCATCAATTGCCCGGAGGATGCTGTGGCCCGCCCGCAGGCCTCCGGTCAGTAGCTGTAACGTATCACTCAACTGGGCATTGAACTTGGTACGACGTTGATTAATGAGCACCGTCACGAGCACATGTGCTGCAAACGGCGTCAGTATGGCAATCAAGAGCGCGAGACCTACTCCTCCTAAGAGCATGCACATCAGACCCAAGACCAAAGTGCCGGAACCTACAAGGATGATGTAATCCGCTTGGCTCAGCTTGAGGCCCGCGAGCTCCAGTAGTTCCCGGCGGTAGAGCCGGATGGGATAGTGAGTCAACAGCCCTTCAACAAACCGGACGGCGGACCCTGCAAACCGCGAAAGCTGGGAAGTCGATTCCTCTTCGAATGGTCGACGACGATCCCTCGGAATGCCACCGCCGTGTGGCTGAAGAGCAAAGACACTTAGGAGTGCCGCACTTAGGATTAGTGCGGTGCCAATGACCAAGAGCGAGCCCATAGTCATCGACGACCTGTCGCGTTTGCGCCAAGTCCGAAGACAGCCGGAGAAACTTTGATGGCCATATCTTCGAAGCGCTCAATGAAACGGGGGCGAATACCCGTCGGTATCGGCTTGCCGAGGAACCTGCCATCGCTGCCCACGCCAGCGGAATAATCGAAAACGAAGGCGTCCTGAAGTGTGACCACGTCGCCTTCCATTCCTTGGACTTCCGTGACGTGAGTGATCCGTCGTGTGCCATCACGCAGTCGAGCAATCTGGATAATCAAGTCCACTGCGGAAGCGATTTGCTCCCGTATGGCGCGTAATGGGAGATCCATACCAGCCATGAGGACCAGAGTTTCCAGACGGGCGACGGCGTCGCGGGGCGAATTCGAGTGCACGGTGGAGAGCGAGCCGTCGTGGCCTGTATTCATAGCCTGGAGCATGTCCAAAGATTCTCCTCCACGGACCTCGCCGACTACAATGCGGTCCGGGCGCATACGAAGCGAGTTGCGCAGCAGATCGCGAATGGTCACAGCGCCCTTGCCTTCTGTATTCGGGGGCCGGCTCTCCAAACGGACCACATGCTGCTGCTGGATCTGCAGCTCGACGGCATCTTCGATCGTAACGATGCGGTCCGTTTCCGGTAAGAAAGAGGACAGGACATTCAGGAGAGTGGTCTTGCCCGTGCCCGTACCGCCGGAGACAAGGATATTTAGCTTCGCTTTGACGCATGCATCGAGTAGTTCAGCCATCTCAGGGGTCATAGTGCCGTAGCTAATGAGGTTTTGGACCGTCAAAGGGACCTTGCTGAATTTCCGGATGGTCAAAGACGACCCGTTCACGGCGAGAGGCGGGATAACTGCGTTAACGCGCGAGCCGTCCTCGAGCCGCGCGTCGACAAGCGGCGAGGACTCGTCAATTCTTCGGCCTACCTTCGAGACGATGCGCTCGATCACTTTCCGCAGGTGCTCTTCCGAGCTGAATCGGCCATCAGTCAACGTCACGAGCCCTTTGCGTTCCACATAAATCTGGTCCATGCGGTTCACCATAATTTCGGTCACGCTCGGATCATCCAAGAAACGTTGTAGCGGACCATACCCCATGACGTCGTCCGCGACATCTCGGATCAGGCGCCGCCGTTCCTCGGCAGAAAGCGGAACTTGCTCTTCGTCGATGATCTGACCGAGTTCTTCGCGGGCGACGGAGCGTAAGTCCTCCTCCGTTAGCGTGGAGTCGTTAAAACGTGCTCCCATCCGATCAAACAATGCGTTCGCAGTTCGGTGTTTGAGTCCTGCGAGTGCGTCGATCGGTACCGTGGAAGCCGCGGGTGCTCGGGGAACATGAACTGGCACAGTGTGGACGTCTTCCTCGAGCAGCGCGCCAGGTACCTGCGTGTTTGAACTCGCACTCACATACTCGCCGGAAGGCGCATGATTGCGCACAACACTCATGCGTTCGGAAAGCTTCACTGGATTACCGTCCTTCTGTGCAGCTTGCGAGGCTTGTCCCGCAGTTGCGGATCGAATCGCTCAACTAGAGCTTTCAAGCCCTTGGTCGCATGGTCTTTGACATCTTCCTGTAGTATCGGGATGCCACGATTCGCTGAGTATGACAGTGCCTTGGACCGCGGGATGGCGATGTCGATTGGGGCAGCTAGGCTCGCTTCAATGTCTTGTACGCTCAGTCCAGATTTCGCATCGGCGAAGTTTAGGACGACATGACGGGTGTCCGGAGTCAACTCGAGTTTTCGAAGCACGTCCAAGCCCGTCCGTAAACTCCGAACGCTTGAAACATCCATCCCGGCAACCCAGACGGCGTCCGTGCACTGTTCAAGAGCGGCCAACGTATGTTCTGTCAGTCCCGGTCCAGTATCGACAACAACGTACTTGAACTGGGCTGTCAATTGCTGTAGCACATGTGTTACCTGATCGGCCGTGATCAGATCGGCGGAGACTGGATCCTTTGGTGCGCACAATGCGTATATATTCGCGGGATGTACGGTCAGGAATGCTTTCAGGACCATCGAATCCTGGCTTGCTGGATTGGACACGGCATCCACCATTGTGTGCTCGGGGTCCAGATAAAGTGCAGACGATATGTCACCGAACTGAAGATCCAAATCGACGACAGCGACGTTCATCGGAGCTATCTTGCCCAGTCCAACGGCGAGGTTGGCGGCGATTGTAGTCTTGCCTACCCCACCCTTCGGAGAAAAAATCCCAATGACGAGGCCTTGTTCAGCAGGGGTTGACAAACCCGGAGAAGCTGTCCGATACCTATTTGCAAAAACTTGGCCTGCCCGCTCCAACAGGATTCGGATCGACGGGATATCTGTTAGCGGGCTCATGACGTCACGGACGCCGGAACGCATCGCTTGGAGGACTAATTCTGGAGTGGTCTCCGCGACTAGCACAACGCTAAGTCCCGGGAACCGGACGTCCACAACTGTTGCCAGACGCAGAGCATCTTCGACGGCGAGTCCAGGCCCAAGCACAATGACTTCCGGCCGATTTTCGCTGATCATGGACAGGAACTCTTCAGCGTGCACCATGACTGATTCTGGGCTCACCGCTACTACGTCGCCGGGCAGTCCTCCGGCGACGGCGAGTCTAAGTTTCTGCTCGAACGACGCATCCGATCCGATCAGCAGGAAGCGGCTCATCGGTAGACCTCATCACTTTGGAGAACAGCGGGCTTGTTCTTCTTCGCGTCGTGCGGCTCTTTGCTCAGCCAGATCCGCCCGAACTCTGATGCGAAGACGATCTTCTGGGCAGCATGATCGTCGACAGCAACAGTTACCAACATGGAGCCTTCGGGCAACGTCTGAGTGTCAGTCTCCCCTGCTTCGTTCACGGGCTGTGGAGCGCGTTGGATTGAGATGACCAGAATTTTACGAAGGGCCAGTTGAGTGATTGGGCCCGGCGAAGCCGAGGGTCCGTCTTCCATTGAAATGAACACCCCGACATGGTCTCCAGGAACAATTTGTCCTCCTGCAACTCTTTGGGGTTCAAGTTGGAAAGATACTTCGTGCAGCCCCTTAGGCACTTCGACGGCTCCCGAAGACTCAAGTTCTTCCGGAGCGACGAGTCGTTCAGAAATCAGTTGCTCCCCAGGAACCAATTCCGTTGCGGTTACTTTCCCCGCAGTGTCATTCAAGTTTCTTAGCGCAGATCCCGCCACAGCCTTGGTTGGCAAGGCCTCTACGGCCAAATACTCACCCAACTCCTCGGACGGGGTGCCGACCGGAACTGATTTTTGAACAACCAAGACGCCGACTGGATCCAGCTTGGCTATTGCTCTATCGTCAGCATTGCCTGCGTATGTAAAGACGAGCATGGCCCCGACAAGGGCGAGTATGACTGCGGCCGTGCCAGCAAATAGACGAGACTTCATTCTTTTCCTAGTCCGTCAAGCGCACGAGGTATGCGCCCATATCTTTTCCGCCCGTACCCACTGTAAAATTCTCATCCAGTGAAACGTGACGAACGAATTTTCCGATTACACCGATGCAGTCTTTGTCACACTTCAAACCGGTGTAGTAATCTGCCCTGAATAATTCCGGGTACTTTTCGCTTCCGCCCTGCTTGAGCTTCCAACCATGAATTTCAAATGCTGCGAATCCAGTAAGGTTATAGATAGCCTTACTTCCGCTTTCGGACACCGAATCATACACGGGGAAAAGCCCGATTGGGTATTCCCCGCCTTGAATGGACGTCGCCCATGATTTCAGCAAGTCGCTACAGTTGGCAGGAACACCATTGCCCGTACTGCTGCCTGCGGCGAGTTGGGAGATATCTACATTCGCCTCGCAGCGACCATCCAACTGGTCAAGGTTCCCAAAGCCGCCTGGCGGTCCTCCGGCACAGCCTGGACTGAACGTCCCTTGCTGCCGAAAACGAACTAGCTGCAGGGATTCGACACTTTGGATCTCGCACTTTGAAAATACGACAGGGAACGGTGGGAGTCCTTTGACGGGGTTTCCCCACATTGCGGTGGCGCTGGCCGTGACAGCGACTGCATCCTGACCGATGACCCTCGCGAATGTCATCGAAATGAAGCCTGGAGTTTGTCCGACTTCTCGCGCCCGGGCTTCAACTTTTACGACGCCCGAAGACTTATCGACATTCACGACGAGGTTACTGAGACCGTCCAAAGCATTCGCATTGGCTACGTCTACGGCTGAGTGAGATGAGGGATTGCAATCCAACGAGTCGGAGTCGTCACCACAACTATAAGCAACGCTCAATGCGGCAGAATCAGCACCATTTTGGAGTTGTGACCTTTCAGCAAAAATGCGACCGATATCTATCACAATTGCGGCAAACCCAAGGAGAATCACGAGAAGAATGGCGACGATGACTGCTGTGGTTCCTCGATCTTCAGAGTTGTCGATGTGCTTTTGAACTCCGTCACCTGGAACTATTTTTCGCATCGACTTACTCCACGAGCACCAACGTCGATCGGGCCCACTATTCCGGTCAATGGCGGTACGCTGTAAGAAATGACTACGCTGCTGAATTTGGCAGTGGGAAAAGCAGGATCAAGCGAAGCGCAGTCTGCAGATACGGATATATCAGAATCAAGAAGAGATGGGACGAGGCCTGCGGCAGTAGTCAGTACAGCTGATTCTGCTCGATTGAGATCATCGGTGATGGCCATTGTCCTGGCACCTTCACGGGCGGCATTCGTAAGAATGATTTGAGCGCTGAAGATCCTGCCGAATTCGATCATCCCGATAAGGAGGATTAAGAGTACCGGCAGAACAATCGCGAATTCAATGGCAACAGCGCCACGCTCGGACTGTCTTCGCATCCTGACTGCCCTTCTCGCGCTACGTGTTCCGGCTGGCGAGATATGCCTCGCCAGCCGGAAGTGTGCTACTGATTCGGTACAGTAACGCCGACAGTGGTCTCGACCTTGTCGAAAACACCTACGAGCATGGGCTGCAAGAAGACGAAAGCCGCCGCAACTGCTACCGCGACCAGCGCGACAATCAGGCCGTATTCAACGGCGGTTGCGCCCTTTTCTTCGCGGGTAAAGCGAGTCGTAATGAAAGTGTGAAGCGTAGCGTAGATAGCCAGCATGAGATTCAACTCCTGAAAAGCAAATGACCATATAGGCCATTGGACGGATGTAGGCCAATGGCAGGAGGTTTTGCAGAAATTGCCCCCAACTAATTCGAGAGAGAAGTCTCGAAAGGAGTTGTTTGATTGCCCCCAACCGAGAATATCCTAACCGCTAATTGGAAGGTTTCACCACCGCTTATAAAGACCGTTATCAAACTGTTATGAAAATGTCGTCACCTTTTCGGGTCGCAGAAGCTACGGGGTGCTCGCTCACCGGCTTGGGCGTCTGGCCGACAGTGGCGATGCGGCCGGGACTGACACCTACTCCGGGAAGTACGATTTTTGTGATTCACTTCATATAGCGTTGCTATAGGTGCTAGGGTAGCGGCTATGAGTGTCGATGACCAGCTTCCGGCCAAAATCCGGTTGCTTCGGGCGGCTGCCGAGCTTTTGGCGAGTTCGCACGGTTCAGGGGTCTCTACTCGCCAGATCACCAAACTGGCGGGCGTCACTGCGCCAACGTTGTATCACCACTTCGGCACCAAGGAAGGTCTTTTCGACGCCGTCGTTGCCGGCGGTTTCGAGGAGTATGTGGCGCGGGAGCGGAAATTTGCGCCGACGGGGGATTCCCTGGAGGACATCAAGAGGATGTGGGACAACCACGTCCAGTTCGGTCTGAGCCAGCCGCACCTCTACCTGGTGATGTTCGGCAACATCCGTCCCGAGAGCCGTCCGGCCCTCGTGGCCGATGCCGAGGCACTCATGGAGGAGATGCTCAATAAGGCGGCGATCGCGGGGAAGCTCAATGTGCCGCCCCGGGAGGCAGCAAGGAGCATCCTCGCGGCCAATGTGGGCGTGACCCTCATGCTCATTTCGGAACCTGCCGAGGATCGGAATCTGGAGCTGTCCACGATGACCCGGGACTCCATGATCTCCGCTATCTCGGCCGATCAGGCCCATGCGGCTGTAGCGGAAGACTCCGGCAAGTCGTCCGTCGTCGTTGCAGCCATCGCCCTGAATGCGGCCCTCCAGGCCTCGCATTCGGACCAACTATCCGGCTCGGAATTGAGGCTCTTCCTCGAATGGCTCCACAGAATATCGAGCAGCTCGTCATGAGCTCACTCCTTCGTCACGTATCGGCTGACCCCGCATCACTGCGGGACTCACGTTAGGAATTCACATGGCAACAGAGACCGCTGCGAAGCCCAAAACAAGCTTGCGGGTGGGTGTCCAAAAGTTCGGCACCTTCCTCTCCGGCATGATCATGCCCAACATCGGGGCCTTCATCGCCTGGGGCATCATCACGGCCCTCTTTATCCCGGACGGGTTCCTGCCCAACGAGACTCTGGCCGCACTGGTCGGGCCGATGATTAGCTTCCTGCTGCCGCTGCTCATCGGCTACACCGGCGGCCGCATGGTTCACGGCATCCGCGGCGGCGTGGTGGGTGCTGCAGCCACCATGGGTGTCATCGTGGGAACCGATATCCCGATGTTCATCGGCGCCATGATCATGGGACCGCTGACGGCCTGGATCATGAAGAAGCTGGACAAGGTTTGGGAAGGCCGGGTCAAGCCGGGCTTCGAGATGCTGATCGACAACTTCTCGGCCGGCATTCTCGCCTCCATCATGGCCATTGTCGGCATGCTGGTGATTGGCCCGGTGGTGACGGTTTTCAGCAACGCTGCTGCCGCCGTCGTCGAATTCCTGGTCAATAACGGCCTCCTGCCGCTGACCAGCATCCTCATCGAGCCCGCGAAGGTGCTGTTCCTTAACAACGCCATCAACCATGGCATCCTGACCCCGCTCGCCACCGAACAGGCGCTCGTCGAAGGCAAGTCCATCCTGTTCCTGCTCGAGGCCAACCCCGGCCCGGGCGTGGGCATCCTGCTCGCCTACATGGTCTTCGGCAAGGGCCTGGCCCGCGCGTCGGCTCCCGGTGCCGCCTTGATCCAGTTCGTCGGCGGTATCCACGAGATCTACTTCCCGTACGTCCTGATGAAGCCGATCATCATCCTCGCGGCTATCGCGGGCGGCATGACCGGCATCTTCACCTTGGTGCTCACCGGCGCCGGCCTGCGTTCGCCCGCAGCCCCCGGCAGCATCATTGCGGTCTATGCGGCAACGGCAAGCGACAGCTACTTCGGCGTGACACTGTCCGTGGTGCTCGCGGCGGCCGTTTCCTTCCTGATCGCCTCCGTCATCCTCAAGGCCAGCAAGACCACGGACGTGGACGGACTCGGCGAAGCAACCGCCAAGATGGAAGGGCTCAAGGGCAAGAAGAGCTCGGTGGCGTCCGCCCTCGGCGGCGCCGGCGGTACTGCAGTCCTGGCCGGTCCCATCCGGAACATTGTGTTCGCCTGCGACGCCGGTATGGGCTCCAGCGCCATGGGCGCGTCGGTGCTGCGCAACAAGATCAAGGCGGCCGGCTTCCCGGACGTGAAGGTCACCAACTCGGCCATCGCCAACCTGAGCGACACGTACGACGTCGTCGTGACGCACCAGGACCTGACTGAGCGTGCCCGCCCTGTCACCTCCAGCGCAGTGCACGTCTCCGTGGACAACTTCATGAACAGCCCGCGGTACGACGAGATCGTGGAACTGGTCAAGGACAGCGCCGAAAGCAAGAGTGGCGTGCCCGCCGCCGAAGCAGCAGCCGAAGAGCTGACCGCAGATGGCGTTGCCGCGGCCGGCAAGGATCCCGCCGCTGTGGCCGCAGCTCCAGCCGCCGAGGTTGCCGCGGGGGCACACGCCGCGGAGCCAGCCACCGGCAGGGGAGTCCTGTTGGAGGAGAGCATTGTCCTCAACGGCACCGCGAAGGACCGCGACTCCGCGATCGACGAGGCAGGCCAGCTCCTGCTGGACCGCGGCGCCGTCGATATGAGCTACGTGCACTCGATGCATGAGCGCGAGGAATCCGTCTCCACCTACATGGGCAGTTTCCTGGCCATCCCGCACGGCACCAACGCCGCCAAGGACCACATCATGCACTCCGCGGTCTCGCTGGTCCGTTACCCCGAGGGCATCGACTGGAACGGCAAGCAGGTCAAGTTTGTAGTCGGCGTCGCCGGCGTCAACAACGAGCACCTGAAGATCCTGGCCTCGATCGCCAAGATCTTCACCAACAAGGCGCAGGTGGCCGAGCTTGAGCAGGCCACCACGGTGGAGGAAGTCATGGAACTCTTCGGAAAGGTGAACGCATAGTGAAGGCAGTGCACTTTGGAGCCGGCAATATCGGCCGCGGCTTCGTGGGGCTGCTGCTCCACGAAGCCGGATATGAAGTGGTGTTCGCCGACGTGGCGGACGCCCTGATCGACCAGCTCTCCGCAGCGTCCTCGTACGACGTCCACCAAGTGGGGGAGAACCCCTCGGTCAAGACCGTGGACAACTTCCGTGCGCTGAACTCCGGCAAACAGGAAGCGGACGTCGTCGCGGAAATAACGACGGCGGACGTGGTCACCACCGCGGTGGGCCCGCACATCCTCAAGTTCGTGGCGCCGGTGATTGCGCGCGGACTGGCCGGACGCGGGCCGGAGCTGCCGCCGCTGCAGGTGATGGCCTGCGAGAACGCAATCAACGCCACCGACATCCTGCGCCAGGAGATTGTGTCTGTCTGGGACGCGTCGGCGGGGGAGCTGTCCGCCGTGGCGGTGTTCGCCAACACTGCGGTGGATCGGATTGTGCCCAACCAGGCGGAGGGCCAGGGCCTGGACGTGACCGTGGAGACGTTCTTCGAGTGGGTCATCGAGCGCGCACCCTTCGGCACGGCCACGCCGGAAATCCCGGGAGCAACGTTCGTGGACGAGCTGGGGCCGTATATCGAGCGGAAGCTGTTCACGGTCAACACCGGCCATGCCTCCGCCGCCTACTTCGGCTACGCCGCGGGAATTGAGAAGATCTCCGACGCTATGGCCGACGCAGCCGTGGCGGAAAAGGTGCGCGCGGTGCTGGACGAGACCAAGCAGCTGCTGGTGGCCAAGCATGATTTCGCCGAGGCGGAGCAAGAAGCCTATGTACAGAAAATCCTCTCCCGCTTCACCAATCCGTACCTTCCGGACACGGTGAACCGGGTGGGCAGGGCCCCGCTGCGCAAGCTAAGCCGGCATGAGCGCTTCGTTGGTCCGGCGGCCGAACTCGCCGAGCGCGGCGTCGTGCCCGTGGCGCTGCTCGAGGCGATGGCCGCTGCCCTGCGTTTCGACGACGCCGCGGACGCGGAAGCCAAGGAGCTGGCACGGATCCTGGCCGACTCTGAACCGGCCAAGGCCGCGGAACTGATCACGGGGCTGACCGCGGAGCACCCGCTTTTCCCGCAGGTGCAGAAATTGATCGAAGCCCGCCAGGCCGCGATGTAGCCGGCAGCCAAGGAGCTTTAGCCAACGATAGTCGCGCTCGCAGGCATGGAGATGGTGCACGAGGGCACTATTTTCGTGCCGCTAGAATGGACAGGCCGCTTCCATCGGACGCGGCCCCAATCGCAGTGTTTGTCAAAGGAGAACCGTGGCAGAGAACCCCATCAGGGTCGCGATCGTTGGCGTTGGTAACTGTGCGGCCTCGCTGGTGCAGGGCGTCCAGTACTACCGGGACGCGGATCCGGATTCGACCATTCCCGGCCTGATGCATGTGCAGTTCGGCAAGTACCACGTGAACGACGTCGAGTTCGTTGCCGCGTTTGATGTGGACAGCAAGAAGGTCGGGCTGGACCTGGCGGACGCCATCGGTGCCAGCGAGAACAACACGATCAAGATCGCCGATGTCCCGGCCACGGGCGTGACGGTGCAGCGCGGCCACACCCTGGACGGGCTGGGCAAGTACTACCGCGAAACCATCGTCGAGGCCCCGGACGAGCCGGTGGACATCGTGGCGGAGCTGCGCGCGGCGAAGGTCGATGTCATGGTCTGCTACCTGCCGGTCGGTTCCGAGGCCGCGGCGAAGTTCTATGCGCAGTGCGCGATCGACGCCGGCGTGGGCTTCGTCAACGCGCTGCCGGTGTTCATTGCGGGGACCAAGGAGTGGGCGGATAAGTTCACCGCTGCCGGTGTCCCGATTGTCGGCGATGACATCAAGAGCCAGATCGGTGCGACCATCACGCACCGGGTGATGGCGAAGCTGTTCGAGGACCGCGGCGTGACCCTGGATAGGACGTACCAGCTGAACGTCGGCGGGAACATGGACTTCAAGAACATGTTGGAGCGGGACCGGCTGGAGTCGAAGAAGATCTCCAAGACCCAGGCCGTGACCTCCAACGTCGAGGCCGAGCTGCACGCGGACGATGTGCATATCGGCCCGTCCGACTATGTGGCGTGGCTCGATGACCGCAAGTGGGCGTTCGTCCGCTTGGAGGGCCGGAACTTCGGCGACGCCCCGGTGTCGCTGGAGTACAAGCTGGAGGTCTGGGACTCCCCGAACTCCGCCGGCGTGATCATCGACGCGGTGCGCGCGGCGAAGATCGCCCTGGACCGCGGGGTGGGCGGCCCGATCCTCTCGGCGTCGAGCTATTTCATGAAGTCCCCGCCGGAGCAGTACAACGACGACATCGCCCGCGACAAGGTCGAAGCCTTCATCCGCGGCGACATCGAGCGCTAAGAACTCACGTCTTTAGTAGTACCCAACGCGTCCGCAGTTTTGGTTCGAATACGGCTGGTTTCCGGTCGTATTCCCGCCATAACGGCGGACGCGTTTGGGTCCCGCAGCTGCTCTGCCCGAAGCCCGGGGGAACAACATGCGGGTCCTTTTGACCTGATCCACTCAAACACGGTAACCTTGGTAGTCGTTGTGCGTGTCCAACCTCGATACGTCTATGTCCGTGAGACGGCTCAGTTGCAGAGTCACCTGGTCCATGGAAATAGCCGAGATTCTCTGGACCACTGGTTACATTTCAGTCCTCACCTGAAGTTCCGGTAGCGCATAGATGAACTTGCGTGCGTGTCCGTTACGGATGCGCCGCTACCCTGAGAACAACAAACGAAGGCAAAAACCGTGCGTACGTACACCCCGAAGCCCGGCGATATCAACCGCCAGTGGCACGTCATTGACGCCACCGACGTTGTCCTGGGTCGTCTTGCCAGCCAGACCGCAACACTGCTGCGCGGAAAGCACAAGCCGACCTTTGCTCCGCATATGGACATGGGCGATTTCGTCATCATCATCAACGCTGAGAAGGTTGCCCTGACCGGCGCCAAGCTCGAACAGAAGCGTGCCTACCGCCACTCCGGTTACCCGGGTGGCCTGTCCTCCGTCAACTACGCCGAACTGCTGGAGAAGAACCCGGTTCGCGCAGTCGAGAAGGCAATCCGCGGCATGCTGCCCAAGAACTCCCTGGCTGCCCAGCAGCTGGGCAAGTTGAAGGTCTACGCAGGTGCCGAGCACCCGCACGCTGCCCAGCAGCCGAAGACCTTCGAAATCACCCAGGTCGCCCAGTAGTCCTGGCCACCAAACTAAAGAATTTATTCAAGGAGAATCGTGGCTCAGAATACTGAAGAGCTGAACAACGCTGGCGAGAACCTCACCAGCTACACCTCGGAAAGCAGCTCCGAAGCAACGCAGGCCGTTGCCAAGGAACGCCCGGCCCTGACCGTTTCCGGTTCCGCTGTTGGCCGCCGCAAGGAAGCTGTTGCCCGCGTGCGCATCGTTCCGGGTTCCGGCAACTGGACCATCAACGGCCGCGAACTGGCCAACTACTTCCCGAACAAGCTGCACCAGCAGGAAGTCAACGATCCGTTCAAGCTGCTTGATCTGGATGGCGCTTACGACGTCGTTGCACGCATCAATGGTGGCGGCCCCTCCGGCCAGGCCGGTGCGCTGCGCCTGGGCATCGCCCGTGCGCTGAACGAGGTTGACCGCGAGAACAACCGTCCGGCCCTGAAGAAGGCCGGCTTCTTGACCCGCGACGCCCGTATCATCGAGCGTAAGAAGGCTGGTCTGAAGAAGGCCCGTAAGGCACCGCAGTACTCGAAGCGCTAAATCTGCGCTTTCCGGAACCAGCGCTACCAGCGCTACCAGCGTTGCCCGGACTGCTTCAGAACCCCGCACAGTGCAATCCACTGGGCGGGGTTCTGGCGTTAATATGGGCTTTGGGAGCAACATGTCATGCTGCTCTGTTTCCCTCCCGTAAAATGGTCTCCTGTGTCTAGATTATTTGGTACCGACGGTGTCCGTGGATTGGCCAACGGACTGATCACTGCAGAACTGGCGATGGAAGTTTCCCAGGCCGCTGCGGTAGTCCTTGGCCACCGGCAGGTTCAAGACGGAAAGCGGCCCACCGCCGTCGTCGCACGGGATCCCCGTGCCAGCGGCGAGTTCATCAGCGCTGCCGTGTCCGCAGGGCTCGCCAGTGCCGGCGTGGATGTTTACGACGCCGGCGTGCTGCCCACCCCTGCTGCCGCCTACCTGGTCGCGGACCTGGGCGCGGACTTCGGCGTGATGATCTCCGCCTCCCACAACCCGGCGCCGGATAACGGCATCAAGTTCTTCGCCCGCGGCGGCCACAAGCTGCCGGACGAGGTCGAGGACGCCATCGAGGCCGAGATGAAGAACCCCCGCCACCGGCCCACGGGCGCCGAGGTCGGGCGCATCCAGCGTTTCGCCGATGCCGAGGACCGCTACATCGTCCACCTGCTGCAGACCCTCCCGGCGCGCCTGGACGGCCTCAAAGTCGTTCTGGACTGTGCGCACGGTGCGGCCAGCGGCTGCTCCCCGCAGGTCTTCTCCGACGCCGGTGCCGAGATCGTGGTCATCGGCGCCGAGCCCGATGGCCTGAATATTAACGACGGCGTGGGCTCCACCCACCTGGAGGAGCTGCAGAAAGCCGTGCTGGCCCACGGCGCGAACCTCGGCATCGCGCACGACGGCGACGCGGACCGATGCCTGGCGGTGGATGAGAACGGCACCGTGATCGACGGTGACCAGATCATGACCATCCTGGCCCTCGCCATGAAGGACTCCGGCCGGCTCAAGGACAATGTCCTGGTGGCCACGGTGATGAGCAACCTGGGCATGAAGCTGGCCCTGCAGGAAGCCGGCATCAGGATCGAAGAGACCGCGGTGGGGGACCGCTACGTGCTCGAAAGCATGCGCGCCCACGGCTACTCCCTGGGCGGCGAGCAGTCCGGCCACGTGATCTTCTCCGACTACGCCACCACCGGCGACGGCGTCCTCACCGGCCTGCAGATCGCTGCCCAGGTCGCCAAGACCGGCAAACCGCTCTCGGAACTGGCCAAGGCCATGAACCACCTGCCGCAGGTGCTGATCAATGTCAAGGACGTGGACAAGGCCGCAGTGAAGACCAACGCCGAACTGCAGGCCGCTATCGCCGCCGCCAGCGCAGTGCTGGGCGAAACCGGCCGGGTGCTGCTGCGCCCGTCGGGGACCGAGCCCGTAGTCCGCGTGATGGTCGAGGCAGCCGACATGTCCACCGCCCAATCCACCGCAGACCAGCTCGCAGCAGCGGTCAAGCAGCACCTCGGACTGCAGCAGCCGGTCGCCGCGGACTAGCGGCGGCGCAGTAGGGCATCAGTCTTCGCCGAAGGCATCGACGATGATCACCTCGTAAGTGTCGGCCGTCGGCGGGAGGCCGGTGTCGAACTTGGCGTTGACCACGGCCAGATCATCCCCGATGAGTGCCGCCGTCGTCGGTATCTGGAAGAGTTTGTCGGTGATGACTTCCCTTACTTCGCCGCGGCGCAGGTCATCGGAGACTCTGATCCGGCTCACCTGGTTGATCATGTTCTGAACGGCCCATACATTTCGGCCTTCGACCACGATGCCGTCCACGTGGGGCAGGTCCAGACTGCGGATGAGCCTGCTTTCCCCGCTCCGGGTGTTCACCGTGAAGAGCGATGCCTTGGCCGAGTGCGCGACTACCAGGGTGCGGCCGTCGTCGGCTACGGCAATGCCGTTGAGGTTGAAGTCTCCGGGTGTCTCGCTGGCCGGCCCCTTCAAATCCAATGTTCTCGCCTTCCCAAGGTCGCCGTCGTGGCGGTCAATGGGGACGAAGTACAACTCGCCCTGGAGTGAGTTGGTGAACCAAGCACCGCGTCTGGTCAGGGTGACGTCATTGATGAACGATGTCCCCGCTTTGGCCAGCTGGTACTTGGCCACGGTTTCGCCCGTGTCCGTGTCGTAGAAGTAGGCCTGCCCGGTATCCCCGCCGGCAACGGCGAGCAGATCATGCCGTTTGCTGAAGTCCATACCGACTGCCTTTCGGCCGTCCGGAGCGTCAATGATTTCCTTGGCCGTTCCGCTGCGCAAGCTGCCGCGGTAGATGTCACCCTCGAAGAGGTCACCCGCGTAGAAGGAGCTCCCCCTGCCGGCGGTGATTCCCTCGGCCGAGGAGGCGTCGGGAAGTTCGATGCTGTCCGGCGGATTGTCCGGACCGTCATGATGGCGGGGGTGGGCCGAGACGGGGCCGGCTGAGGCGATCAGGGCGGCTATGCCGAGAAGCCCTGCGGCGGTCTTGCCGAGCCGCGGGCGCCGGGAGGGAATTGGGGCTGGGCTGTTGCGCATGGGTGTCTCCGTGCGGAAAGAAGTCCGGGAGTCACCGGAGCGGGCTCCCAGTGTCTTCTCCAATGCTACGCGCGAAAGAACGCGTTTGGCCCTTGTAATTGGCCCTTTTCTATGGTGCTGGAACATGGCCGGTGGGACAGTTATTACATCAGCAGGACCAGCGGTGACAAAGGAGAAAGCCATGTCTTCCCCGGCTGAACATCCGTCGCAAGAACCGCCAGCGGCAGGCGGCGGACCCACTAAAAAGAAGGACCGTACCCATCTGCTCTACGTGTCCGTCATCGTGGCCGTGGTGCTCGGCATCATCATCGGCTTCATAGCGCCAGACTTCGCTCAGCAGCTCAAACCCCTGGGCACCGCCTTCATCGGGCTGATCAAGATGATGATCGCCCCGGTAATCTTCTGCACGATTGTGCTCGGCGTCGGGTCGATCGCCAAGGCGGCCACGGTGGGCAAAGTGGGCGGCCTGGCGCTCGGCTATTTCATCATCATGTCCACCTTCGCGCTGGCTATCGGCCTGGTCGTGGGCAACATCATCCAGCCGGGTGCGGGCCTGGACCTCGGCGCCACCGACTTTGAAGCCGAAGCTGGCGAGGAAGAAGCAGCCGGGACAGTCGGGTTCCTGTTGAGCATCATTCCGACCACGCTGTTCTCCGCGTTGACAGCCGGCAGCATTCTGCAAACGCTGTTCATCGCGCTGCTGGTGGGCTTCGCGCTGCAGAAAATGGGACCCAGCGGTGTACCGGTCCTGAGGGGTATTGGCTACCTGCAGACCCTGGTGTTCCGTATCCTCGTGATGATCATGTGGCTCGCTCCGATCGGCGCCTTCGGCGCCATCGCCGCCGTCGTCGGTGAAACAGGACTGGACGCGATTATCAGCCTGGGCACCCTGATGATCGCCTTCTACATCACCTGCGCCCTCTTCATCGTCGTTATTCTCGGCGGCCTGCTGAAGCTGGTGACGGGCATAAACATCTTCAAGCTCATGCGCTACCTGGCGCGGGAGTACTTGCTGATCGTGTCCACCTCGTCCTCCGAGGTTGCCCTGCCGCGGTTGATCGCGAAGATGGAACACCTGGGCGTTGCCAAGCCGGTGGTCGGTGTCACCGTACCTACCGGCTACTCCTTCAACCTGGACGGGACGGCGATCTACCTGACCATGGCTGCCCTGTTTGTCGCCGAGGCGCTGGGCAAGCCCCTCCAGCTGGGGGAGCAGATCTCGCTACTGGTCTTCATGATCATCGCCTCGAAGGGCGCGGCAGGCGTCACCGGAGCCGGACTCGCAACGTTGGCCGGCGGTCTGCAGTCCCACCGGCCGGATCTGGTGGAGGGCGTTGGCCTGATCGTCGGCATTGACCGGTTCATGTCGGAGGCCCGGGCCTTGACCAACTTCACCGGTAACGCTGTGGCCACGGTCCTGATCGGCAAGTGGACCCAGGAAATGGATCCGGAGCAGGTGGATAGGGTGCTGGCCGGAGCCGATCCCTTTGATGAGACCACCATGGATGAGGATCACGGCTACACCGGGACGGAGCCCGTGGGCACACCTGGACATCCGTACAAGCAGCACGCTCACTGAAGCCGGTTGCCCGGTCCGAAAGATGGAGTCAGCGGCGTAGGCAAGCCCAAAGCTCGGGGGTCGAGGTCTCCCCAAATGCTGGTTCTTGACAGGGGGATTGGCTCCAAGGTTTCCACAGGAGCGTGGTCTTAGCATTTAAACCATCAACCTCCGGTTCCGGCGGTTGACCTTTCTAGGCCGCAAGCTGCAGCGGCCTTAGACCGTCGTCACCGTTCACTCGCATACGGACGAAGACGACAAATGCCGGGGTGGCTGAAACTTTTCAGCATAGGAGCACCTCGGTAGACAGTGTCCCGGACCTCGACCTGCAACGAGGTCCGGGACACCTATTCTAAGGGGCTTCCACTGCATAGCCTCGCGGCTCAATGCGGACGCCGCAGCCGAGACCTCAGGCTTTTTTCAACTTTTAACAGCCACGATGGCCTCCTCCTAACCAAACCATTGCAGGAGCAAGTCATGTTAAAAGCACGTTTGCTACAACCTCGTGAGCCGGTGGCGGCCCGGCGCAGACCAGGGCGACGCAGTGTCGCCACCCTCGCAGCGGTGGCACTAACGGCGACCGGGGCAGGTGCGGCAATCGCCGCAACGGAAGTCACTGAGAAAAACCTTGATCACCTCACGGCCGTGGGACCTGTCAATGCCGAGCACGGATTCCCCGCTTGGTACGGCGACAGCACAGGTACTCGCGTGGAGCTGTGCCTCGATCTCCAGAACCCCTTGTGCGGACTCCTACCCGAGGAAATACCGGCTCCGGAATCGCCGATTTCGTTCCCGGAAAACTTCCCGGAGGAAGCGTTCTACATGCTCGCAGGATCCGAGCTCGACCTACCGGGCGGCGGCTCGGCAACACTGACCCTCGGACTGGAAGCCGCGTTCTCCAATGCGGTCACCGCTGGCGACCAGGTCGTCTTCGGACGCCAGCGCATTGTCGTCAAGGAGGGCCCCGCCAACACCACGCTGGCCTTCCAGCACCCCTACGGCAAGGTGACCGTGGATACGGATGCCAGCGGTGACGGCCGGCTGGTGGAGGACATTTCGCCAGCCAACGGCAACTTCACTACTGCCCTGAAGAGCAACATCGGGCCCTTCCTGAAATGGGATACGGGTGCCCCGGAGGGCTATCTGGGCAACCCCGATGTGGAACACAAGGTGACCGGCAGCCCGTCCAACTTTAACCAGTTCGCAGTCACCGGCGAAGGCATCAATCTGTCGACCGATCTCTTCACCGTCCAGGGCAAAATCGCCACCAACCACGGTGTACAGGCTGACCAAGCCATGGTCAACGGCAACATGATTGACGTTTTCGCCACCAGTGGCGGCACACAGTTGCATGTCGAGGGGCAGGAGGGCATGTTCGCGGCGACCCCTATGGTCACCGATGACGGATCCAACCGCTTCTACGCCCGGATCCAGTTGACGGGCGATACCGTACCGACGCAGGTCAAGATCACCAACATTAGTGATCAGCCCGCCAGCAGCAACATCGTTGACGTTACCAAGCCGACCGGAATCAGCGTCACCCAGGCAACCTACGACGGCACCCAGCTGACGGTAGCCGCTAACTCCGCCGTTGGGTGGCCGCTGACCGTGACCGGGCTGGGAGACCTGCCTGACACCCAAGCGGTCTCGTGGCCGGTGAAAGCGCCGCCGTCCAAGGTCACTGTGACAGCTGCGAACGGCGACACGGCGAGCCTGCCGGTCATGGTCACTGCGGGAGCCGCGACGCCGATTGGTCTAGATCCGGTCGATCCGGCTCCCGATCCCGGACCCGTCACCGACACGGGGGACGGTACAACGCCTACCGACCCGACAGATCCGGGAACAGATCCTGTAGACCCGACGGGTCCGGGGACGGACCCAGGGGACCCATCGGATCCGGGGACTGACCCTGTCACCCCGACCGATCCAGTTGAGCCGGCTCCGACCGATCCCGAGACACCGGCAGCGCCGGAAGCCGTGGCATCGGCAGCATCGACGAGCCTCGCCCGCGGATCCAGTGCGGTGCTCGATGGCAGCGCCTCCACCGGCGCCACCGCCTTCACCTGGTCCCAGATCAGCGGACCGGACGTGACATGGAAGGATGAAACCACCGCGAAACCGACGGTCACCGTACCGTATGCAGTGAAGACCTCCGATACTGCGCCGGCAACGATTAACAATGAGCCCATCAAGTTGCAGTTGATTGTCACTGGCGAGGATGGAACCCAGAGTGCTCCGGCCACCGTGGAACTGGAGCTCCAAACGGACGCGGTAACCATCGATGCCGGTGCTCGTTACCGGCAGGGCAAGGAGTTCCGTGTCAACGGGACGTCGACGCTAGCGGCCAACACTGCGATCCTCACGCCGGCGACTTCGGTTGTCATTTACGACACCACGCCCGGCCGGGCAGTCAAGAAGCTCGGGACGGCACAGGTCGACACGCTCGGTAACTGGAGCCTGCGGATGCGGCCGCCGCCCAGCCAGGCAGTGAGCTCGGTTCTGGTTCAGTCCACTCGTGGCGGATCTGCAACCGGAACAGTATCGAACCGGTAGCAAAGCCAGACAAGGAAAAGAAGTCCCCGTCCTAACAGGATGGGGACTTCTTCGATTCAGTAGGTGGACCGGGGTTCTTACTGCCGGCTGCGCAGGGAATCGCGGATTTCGGTCAGCAGCACGACCTGCGGGTCGGCTTCTTCTGCTACCGGGGTGATGCCCAGGCGGCGGTTGCGGCGTTCAATCATGTGGTTCATGGGAACGACGACGACGAAGTAGATGGCGGCGGCTACGAGCAGGAAGTTGACGATGGCGGTCAGCAGAACGCCGAACTGGACCAGGTTGCCGTTGAAGTCCCAGGCAGCGAAGCTGTCGAAATTGGGGGAGCCAACAAGTCCGGCGATGAACGGCATCAGGACGTTGTTAACAAGAGCGTTGACCACGGCGGCAAAAGCGGTGCCGATGACCACAGCGACGGCAAGGTCAATGACGTTGCCCTTCATGATGAATTCCTTGAATCCTTGTAACATGCGCCCCAATGTACCGCTTGTCGTACCGATTGCAATGGATCTTTAGCGGCTTTCGGGTAAACAGCTCAAAGATAATCAGGTGCAGCGGGCAATCCGTAATAGGTTTCCAGCGCCTTCGCGCCGCTGTTGTACATGTCGGCCGCGTCGGCTTTGCCGATAAAACGCAGGTGCCACGGCTCGGGCGAATATCCCGTAACGTCTTGCTGCCCGGGCTGGTAGCGGACCACGAAACCGAAGCGGTGGGCGTTCTGCGCGGCCCAGCTGCCGGCGGCGGTGTCCGCGAAACAGGCGCTGAGGTTGCAGGCACCGCTGCTGTCCCCGATGTCCAGGGCCAGGCCGGTCTGGTGTTCCGAGTAGCCCGGGCGGGCCGAGACTTCGTCGGCGCCGGCCTTGCCGTTGACGTTGACCCAGTGCTGGTAAGTGGAGACCTGCGTGTCGTAGGAGCGGAAGCCGCTCACGATGGTCATGCTCACGCCCTCGGCAGCGGCGGCGGCGAACATTTCCTCGGCGGCACCCGCGGCGGCGGCGCGCAACTGGGCGCCGGCGCCGCCCGGACCGGTTGTCACGTTGGGGGAGCGGAGGTCGGCCGGATAGTAATCTGCCGGTTCCAGCGGCCTGGCCTTATTAACAACGACGTCGATGCTCGCCGGATCGTCGTGGCTCTCCGTGCCGGGCTGGTCGGCTTGCTCCTCCGGTTCCTCCGGCTGTTCGGGTGGGCTGGTCTGCTCCGGCGCGGCAGGGGCCTGAGGCTCTTCCGTCTCGGGCACGCTGGTTTCTCCCGGTTCCGGGGCTGCTGTTCCCTCGTCGCGCCCCGCTCCCGAAGGTGACGGTGACGACGCAACGGCGGATGACGCCGTCGTACTTTGGTTGGAAGATTCGGGGGAAGGACCAGCGCAGCCGACAAGCACGGCTACGACGGAGGCAGCGGCGACGGATCGGGCCAGTGTGATGGCAGTCCTGCGGTTCATCTCAGGTCTTCCGCAGCAGCATCCGGCGAACCGAGTGGTCCGCGTCTTTGGTGAGCACCAGTTGTGCCCGGCCCCGGGTGGGAAGCACGTTCTGCTCCAGGTTCGGCTCGTTGATGCGGCGCCAGATGCTCAGCGCCGTTTCCACAGCTTCTTCGTCCGTCAGTGACGCGTAGCGGTGGAAGTAGGATTCCGGATTGGCGAACGCGGAGGTGCGCAGCTTCTGGAACCGGTTGACATACCACTGTTCAATATACGAGGTCTTGGCGTCCACATAAATGGAGAAGTCGAAGAAATCGCTCAGCGCCAGGCCGGAGCGGCCGTCCGCGCGGGGCCGGGCCGGCTGCAGCACGTTCAACCCCTCGACAATCAGCACGTCGGGACGGCGGACCACAATTTCCTTGCCCGGGACGATGTTGTAGGTCAGGTGCGAGTACCAGGGCGCGCGGACTTCCTCGGCACCGGACTTGACCTCGCTGACAAAACGCAGCAGGGCGCGGCGGTTATAGGACTCGGGGAAGCCCTTGCGGTCCATCAGGCCGCGGCGCTGCAGTTCCTCGTTCGGGTAGAGGAAACCGTCCGTGGTGATCAGCTCGACGTTGGGGGTGCCCTCCCAGCGGCGCAGCATCTCGCGCAGCACACGGGCGGTGGTGGATTTTCCGACGGCGACCGAACCGGCGACGCCGATGACAAAGGGAGTGCGGCGGGTCTGTTCGCCCAGGAAGGTGGTGGTGGCTTTATGGAGCTCGCCGGCCGCGCCCACGTAGAGGTTAAGCAGCCGGGACAGCGGGAGGTAGACCTCGCGCACCTCGTCCATGTTCAGTTGTTCGCCCAGACCGCGCAGCCGCTCGATGTCTTCCTGGTTGAGGGGCTGTTCAATCTCGTTGGAAAGCCGGGACCATGTCTGCCGGTCCAGCTCGACAAAAGGTGTGACGTTACTCTCACCATTGGATGACGCCGTCTTCGGTGTCTCTTCACTCACTTAACGAATTGTGCCTGTTGGGCGGCACATTACCCAAAATCAAGACGACGTATACCCGGCGGCCGGAATCGGGTGCTAGCTGGTGGTGCCGCGTTTCATGCCCGCCCGGTGCGGCTCTGAAGCGGTGGGGCAGGTACGCTTTATGGCATGTGTGGAATCGTAGGTTATGTAGGCCGCCGCGACTTGCCGGCCGTAAGCAGCAGTGCTGATCTTGCTCCTGGAATTGACAGCCACAGCGCCCTCGACGTGGTGCTGGAAGGGCTGCGGCGCCTGGAGTACCGCGGGTATGACTCTGCCGGCGTGGCCGTTATTGCAGACGGCGGCATTGAGTCCCGTAAGAAGTCCGGCAAGCTGAGCAACCTGGTCACCGAGCTGGAAGAGCGTCCCCTGCCGGTGTCGCTGACCGGCATCGGGCACACCCGGTGGGCCACGCACGGCGGCCCCACCGACCAGAACGCGCACCCGCACCTGGCCGATGACGGCAAGCTCGCCGTCATCCACAACGGCATCATCGAAAACTTCGCCGAGGTCAAGGGATCGCTGCTGGCCAAGGGCCACACCTTCCTCTCCGAAACAGACACCGAGGTAGCCGCCGTACTGCTCGGCGACATCTACCGCTCGCTGGTCAAGGCCAGCGGCGGCAAGGCCGTCCTGGCCGAGTCCATGCAGCAGGCCTGCCAGAAGCTCGAAGGCGCGTTCACGTTGCTGGCCATCCACGCCGATGAGCCCGACGTCGTCGTCGCCGCCCGCCGCAACTCGCCGCTGGTGGTCGGCCTGGGCGAGAACGAGAACTTCCTCGGCTCCGACGTCTCCGGCTTCATCGACTTCACCCGCCGCGCGGTGGAACTGGGCCAGGACCAGATTGTCACCATCACCCCGGACAGCTTTGAGATCACCGACTTCTTCGGCAAGCCGGCCGAAGGCACCGAGTTCCACGTGGACTGGGACGCTGCCGCCGCGGAAAAGGGCGGCTTCCCCTCCTTCATGGAGAAGGAAATCAACGACCAGCCCGAGGCCGTGGGCCAGACCCTGCTGGGCCGTTCCGATGCCGACGGCCGGCTCACGCTGGACGAGGTCCGGATCGACCCGGCCGAGCTGAAGAACGTCAACAAGATCATCGTGCTCGCCTGCGGTACCTCCGCGTATGCCGGTCAAGTGGCCAAGTACGCGATCGAGCACTGGGTCCGCATCCCCACCGAGGTGGAGCTCAGCCACGAGTTCCGCTACCGCGACCCGATCGTGGACGAGCGCACCCTGATCGTCTCGATGTCCCAGTCCGGCGAGACCATGGACACGCTGATGGCCGTGCGCTACGCCAAGGAACAGGGCGCCAAGACCCTGGCGATCTGCAACACCAACGGCTCCACCATCCCGCGTGAATCCGACGCCGTGCTCTACACGCACGCCGGTCCGGAGATCGCCGTCGCCTCCACCAAGGCGTTCCTGGCCCAGATCACCGCCGCGTACCTGCTAGGCCTGTACCTGGCGCAGCTGCGCGGGAACAAGTTCCAGGGCGAGATCAAGGACATCCTCTCCGACCTGGGTGCTATCCCGGCCAAGATCCAGTCCGTCCTGGACAACGCGGACCAGATCAAGAAGCTGGCCCGCGAAATGGCCGAGACCCGCTCCGTGCTGTTCCTGGGCCGCCACGTCGGCTTCCCGGTAGCCATGGAAGGCGCGCTGAAGCTGAAAGAACTGGCCTACATCCATGCCGAAGGCTTCGCTGCCGGCGAGCTCAAGCACGGCCCGATCGCGCTGATCGAGGAAGGCCAGCCGGTATTCGTCGTCGTGCCTTCGCCGCGCGGACGCCATTCGCTGCACTCCAAGGTGGTCTCCAACATCCAGGAGATCCGCGCCCGCGGCGCCAAGACCATCGTCATCGCTGAAGAGGGCGATGAAGCGGTCAAGGCCTACGCCGAGCACGTCTTCTACATCCCGGAGACCCCGACCCTGCTCGCACCGCTGCTGGCCACCGTGCCGCTGCAGATCTTCGCGTGCGAACTGGCCAATGCCAAGGGCTACGACGTGGACCAGCCGCGCAACCTGGCCAAGAGCGTCACCGTCGAGTAGAGGCTTCCAGCCATAACTGACGTAGACAATAGCTGTCCGATGGGATTTCCCAACGGGCAGCTATTGTTCATTCAAGGCCTGAGCGGCCGCTGTGTGGATAGGTATGAAACATGATTGTGGGAATCGGCGTTGATGTGGTGGAGGTGTCGCGCTTCCGGAAGCAGCTAGAGCGGACGCCGGGATTGGTGGACCGGCTGTTCACGCCGGCCGAGCGGGTCCTGAACACGCGCTCCTTGGCCGCGCGGTTCGCCGCCAAGGAAGCGATTGCCAAGGCTCTCGGCGCACCTGTGGGGATGAACTGGCAGGACTGCACCATCTGCGTTGACGACGGCGGAGACCCGTACCCGGAGTTCACCGGTACCGTGGCGGCCGCGGCGGAGGCCAAGGGTGTGAAGTTCTGGCACCTGTCCATGAGCCACGACGGCGACCTGGCTACCGCGATGGTCGTCGCGGAGCGGTAGCCGCGCGGCAGTGTGCCCTCCTCACGCTCAGTATCGAGCGGCTCTCCTGGACGGACACTCGTGGCCGAGCCTGCCCCGAGGAGCGTCCGGAAAAGAAAACGCATGACGGTGCTAGTAGTGTTATCCGTGCTGCGCCGGAGGAATATTGGGGACAAGATTCGGAGTCTGGGCACGTGAGCGGTACGAGTTCACTAGCTCGTGAATGGTGGCTGCATCGATAGCTGCGTTCTTAAGTAGCGCGTCACGCACCCATTCCGACTGCAGTAGGTGGGTGATTCGCCTTCTGACCGCGGTTCTGGACGGTGAGCCGGCCAAGAAGTCCCATGCCAACGGCCCACGGAAATCCGGCCTGCTGAGCAACTCCCGAAAGGCGGCGGCGTCGTCGTGATTCCTGGCAGCGTCAAAACTTCGCTCTGCCTGCGCGGTAATCATGCGGTAGGTCCGCTCCAGAAGCAGATCCAGACGCACTTGGGCACTCTCAGGGGCATCCGCTAACAATCCGTTGCAGTACTCCAGGATATTGATATTCGTAGCCGGCGAGCCGTACTCATGGCGCTGATCTGCAGGTGTTCGAGGCATCAGCGGTCCGTCCTGAACGGGGAAGAACGCATGGGCAGATGTTACTGGTGGTTCTTGAAGCGATCTTGGGTGCCGTGGCAGTGGCAGGAGTTATCCCGTTGCCAAGCGTTCAAGGCCGCCTGGCAACGGGATACGTGGGTCAATCCTCTGTTGGTACGTGGGCAGGTGCCGCGTTGATCGGGTCGTTGGGATCGGGGTCGCCTGATTTATACCCGACGGAGAACTGGGCCATCATGTCGTGATCCTCGTGGGGGAGATTGTGGCAGTGGATCATGTAGCGGCCGCGGTGGTGCTCGAATTTCATCAGCACGCGCACCGTTTCACCTTCGCCGAGGTACACGACGTCCTTGGGTCCTTTCTCATAGGGGAATGGCGCTCGGCCGTTTCGGCTGAGGATCTGGAAGTCCACAAGGTGGATGTGGACCGGATGGAACCAGCCGCCGGAGCTGTTCTCCATCTCCCAGATTTCCACGTCGCCAAGGTCCGGGTCGGCGAAGACTTTTTGATAACCGCTATCGACCACTTCCTGCCAAGTGTGGCCATCTACGGTCCAGATATCGCCGTCCCTCTTGAGCCGCATCCGCCGGGTCTTGACCGAATCGGCCGCTTTCAATTCCATCGCCGTGCTGGATGCGAGCGCGGTGGGCATGGTTCGTGCGGCCGGACCGCTGGTGTCTACCGGGGCGTCGGTGACATCGAAAGCCATGACGCGGTTCGTGTAGTCATAGTCGATGTTGTTCTTGTTGGACGCGTTGCGCAGTTCGACCCGCTGTCCCGCCCGATACTTGGAAAAATCGATGAGAACCTCGTACCTTTCCGCACTGGCGTGGCGCCATGACGCTACACGTTGGGCGACGGGCATCAGGCCACCGTCGGTAGCGACCATGGTCACCGGGTCGCCGGTGCTGAGCCTGAGGTTGTAGGAACGGGAGATGGATGCGTTCAGAACACGGAAGCGGTAGATGCGGCGCTGGACTTTCATCACCGGCCACGGCACGCCGTTCACCAGGATGATGTCTCCCCAGAGCCCGGAGCGGGTGTGGTCGTCGTACGCCAGCCTGCCGTTCTGGGCGAACATGGCATCCGAGATGGTCAGGGGAACGTCGAATTGCCCCTGGGGCAGGAGGTCCCGCTCCACCGGGTCATGCATGTGGTAGTGCCCGGCAAGACCGGAATAGACGTTCTGGGCCGTGGTGTGGACAGCGTGATCGTGGTACCAAAGCGTCCGCGCGGGTTGGAAGTTCGGGTACTCGTAGTCCTTGCAGAGTCCCTTGCTAGTCACGTCGCTGGCGTACCCGTCGTACTGCGGCAACGAGGCCGATCCGTGCAGGTGGGTCGACGTGGAGAGGACGTGGCCCAGCTGCGGATGGGTCAGTGGCAGGAGATTGTCCATGCGCAGGCTGATCTTTTCCCCTTGTTCGACATGGATGGTGGGCCCGGGGAACGATCCGTTGTAGGTCAACAGCGGCGTGCTCAGGCCGGGAACGATGTTCCCCGTGCCCTCTTTCTGCACGATGTGGTAGAAGTGGTGCTTCTGTCCATCGGCATCGATAACTGTTCGTTTTGGTCCGAGGACCGGCGGGATGGTGAGGGCCCGCTGGTAGGGCTTGGGCATGTTCCTAGCCGCGAGAGTGCTGGCTGACTTTGCCTGTAGGGATGACAGCGGTGCTCCCAATGCAACCGCCCCGAGGATCCCTGCCCCGCCGATCTGGAGAACGTTTCGGCGTGTTAGTGACATGGCTGTACCTCTTAGCTGACTTGACTGCCTTGCAGAAATCAGTGAACCGGCGGAACTTGTAGAAAGCTTGGGCGCTTTGCGATTTTTCAGGATTCTCTAAGAAACGGCCGACATCATGGGCACTCTCAAGAGGAGGGCTGTGGGTATGGCAATCGGAATACGTCCTGCGGCAAGCGTCGTCCTGGTAGCGGCCGCGCTGCTCTCGCTCGTGTGGGCTTACGTCCACGGCGGCGGCTCTGAGCCAGGGCTCTTGGACAAATCGGGGCCGTTGGTGCTGTGGGGACTGCCGGTGGCGAAGCTGTGCTTCAATGCTGCAGCCGCCGGCACGATCGGCGCCCTCGCGCTGGGCGCCTACGCGATACCGTCCCGGGGACCTGCATTTGCAAGGGTTGTCAGGTTCGCTGGGCGAGCGGCTGTCCTGTGGGTTGTCTCCGCGGCAGCGCTGTGCGTTCTGGGCTTCCATGCGGTGGCCAATACGGCGCCGTTTTCCGCAGGATCCGGCGCGCTGCTGGTTTCCTTCCTGGTGGCTCCTGGTCCGGGCCGGACCGCCGCCGCGAGCGTTCTGATGGCCGCCGTCGTCGTTGTCCTGTGCTTCAGCATCCGTTCCCGCAGGGAGGCGTTTGCGACGGCGTTGGTTGCGGTGGCCGGCCTGGTTCCACCGGTTCTGAGCTCCCATGCGGCAGGCGGTGTGGACCACGCGGACAGCACCGTGTCCCTGGCCTTGCATGTGGCCGCGGCCGCCGTGTGGATGGGCGGACTGCTCACCCTGTTCGTCCTGCGCAGGACGCTGACGGACGTCGGCTTGGGGACAGTGGTGCGCCGCTATTCGACACTGGCGCTGGCATCCTTCATGGTGCTGGCGGTTTCCGGGCTGCTGAGCGCGTGGGCTGCGATCGGCAGCCTGGGCCAGCTGGCCTCGCCTTACGGCTCGATAGTCCTTGCCAAGACGGCGGCGCTTGTTGTGCTGGGGGCCTTCGGTGCGGTGCAGCGTCGTGCAGCGATTGCGCGGCTGCATCGGGACCCGGGCCGGGGGACAAGGCCGTTTGCCATGCTGGTTGTGCTGGAACTTGTTGTTATGGCAGCCGCCTCCGGCTTGGCTGCAGCGCTCGGCCGGACCAGCCCGCCCACCGGCGCTTCGTCCGCCTCTTCGGCTTCGGTGCTGCCTGGCCCGGGCATCCGCGAGGCAGTTACCCGCTGGGAACTGGATCCGCTCTGGACGCTGCTGTGCGGCTTCGCCGTCGTGCTGTATCTGGCCGGTGTGCGGCGGCTCCGACACTCCGGAGAACGGTGGCCGGTCCGGCGGACGGGCCTCTGGCTTCTCGGCATCGCTGTCCTCTTCACCGTCACAAACGGCGGACTCCACGTTTATCAGGCCGAACTGCTCAGCGTCCATGTCCTGACCCAGATGCTGCTGACCGCGGTCATCCCGCTGCTCCTCGTTCCAGCGGCGCCCTTGACCCTGGCGGAGCTCACCATCCGGCCCGAAACGGGTGGGACCCCGAGCGCCGGCGGCTTCATCCGGAATATCGTCCGGCCGCTGCTGAACGCTGCTGCGGCAAAACCGGTTATTCCTGCTCTCGTCCTGGCCGCTACGCTCCTCGCCTTCTACTACTCTCCGTTGCTCGAGTACTCCGCGCGGACCCAGCCGGGCTACGGCCTGATGACGCTGGTGGCGCTGTCCAGCGGCTGCCTTTTTACCGCTGTCCTGACCCGCCCACTGGGACCGTCACATCCGAAGGACCGGGCGGCAAGGTTCTCGGTTCTGGCCGGTACCGCCGTCCTGTACGCGGTCTACGGGCAGGCCCTTCAAGCACAGGCCCCCGTCCTTGGTCAGCCGTGGGAGACCGCCGCCGGCAACCCTTGGCCCGCCAGTTGGGCGGCGACCCCCGAGACGGGCGGGCAGTTTCTGCTGATCCTGGCAGCCGTCTCGCTCGCAGCCCTCGCCGTCGTCGTACTTTTCCGATCACGGGAGGAGCGTCGGAGCGAACCCGCACAGGCCGCGGCGGATAAGCTTTCCGTCCGGAATGGAAACAGGCCCCGTGTCCGTTGAGCGTGCCACAAGTGCGGGAGCGCCCGGCGGCGCCCGCAGAGGGGCGGTCCGGCCGGGGGTGGTTTACAGTGGGGTCCTGGTCCTGCTCATTCTGGCCACGCGGATGTTTGTCCTGGAGCCGCACCTGATCTCCTCGGCCAGCATGGCGCCGACGCTTGTGCCGGGCGATGTGGTCATCGCCAACAAGCTGGGCCCCTCAGTATCCGGCGTGCATAGCGGCGATATCGTCACGCTGCCGAGCCCGGACGGAAACGGGAGGCTCATCAAGCGCGTGGTGGCGACCGGCGGACAGAGCGTCGGATTGTATAGCGGGGAGCTAATCGTCGATGGGAACGCCGTGGACGAGCCCCACGTCAACAGGGACCAGCTGGGCGGCATATTTTTCGGGCCGGTGACGGTACCCGACGGGCAAGTCTTCCTGATGGGAGACAACAGGCTTGAATCCGTGGACTCCCGGCAGTTCGGGGCGGTCGACGCCGCGCGAGTGGACGCAACGGTTCTGCTGGTCTTACCCTTCGGCCATCCATGATGGCACCCGCCCCGATTGGAGCGGGTGCCACGGCTGGCGCGGGAGTTGTTAGAGCAGCCCGCCCAGCAGGCCCAGCTCGTTGTCCTCGCCGCCGTCGGTAATGCTGTCCGCAGAGGCGTCCGCATCGACGTCGCTGTTCACGTTGGGATCAACGTCCACGCCTGCGGTGTTGCCCTGAGGTTGCCGTTGAGGAAGTCACCCAGCGAGATGTTGCCCGTGTCTTCGGTGCCGTTGCCGGTCACCTGGGTGATCGTCTCATCCAACTGGTTTTCGGTGTCATACCCGGTGTCGGCGCTGGCCACGGTGCCGGATTGGTACTCATGCCGGATTTATTTAAACGATTCGTGAGGAAGACCGACGGCGGTGCCCACCACGCGCGCTAACCCCCGCCACTGCGGCACCGGAGGCTACCGGCTAGGATCTGGTCATGGGAGATGCTGAGGATGTTTTCGAGGGACCCGCGGTAGAACTGCCTGAACCGATGCAGCGCTCGCGGGCGCTCTACCGGCCGGAGTCCGAAGTCCAGCGGCCGGTACGGCACGCGCGTGGATACGAGCGGTTCGTCGCCTTCTGCAGCGAACAGGACGTGGACGCAGCACAGCTGGGATCGGATCCGGCCCGGCTCGTGGAGTTCCTGCACTCGTCGGGTGCCCGGATCGCCGCTGACAGTGCGCTCGAAGCCGCGGCGGGAGTGTTCGCCGGAAACGTGCTGGCTCACCTGCGGCCGGACGCGCAGTGGCGGACCTTCGAGGGCAGTTCACCGGCCGTCGGAAACGATGACCTGCAGTTTGAGATCGAGGGCCTCCCCGGCCGGATCCGTGAGGCCGATGTGGAGTGGCTGGAGGGCTTCATCTCCGTCATCCAGGAGTGGCAGAGCGAAGAGGCTGAAAGCCTGCCCGCCATGCAACCGCGGCCGGTGCCGGCTGCACCGGGCCAACCTCCGTACGTCCGGCCGGCGCTCCCGGTGGAAGAGTTCAGGTCCCCGGACGGGCAGCCCATTCCGTACGGAAGCCGGTGGGGCGTGGACGGTCCGCCGCTGGAGGCCTACAGTGTGGACAGCCATACGGAGCGCTTCGCCGGACTGCACACCGTGGCCCGCGCACTGATCGAGCACCTTCGCGAGGTGTACGACGTCGATGCAGAACCTGACCCTGAGCGCGTGCCGGAACTGCTGGTGCACTCCGAGGAGGTGCGGGAAGCGGTCCGGTTAACTCCCCGCGACCCTGGCGCCGCGGTCCTGACTTTCGGGTTTACCAGTTACCCCGGCGTGGTGGTCCATGCCGGGCTGCTGCACGAGTTCATCTTCCCGTCCTGCGGCTGCGATGCCTGTGACGAGACCGCCGAATCGGAGGCCGACCGGCTGGAGCGGCTGGTGCTTGCGGTAGCGGCCGGCGGCTACGGTGAGCGGTATCCGGTGGGCCGGCGTGGGTGGAGCGAATATGCGTTGACGGCGGCGGACGGTTCCTGGTCGGAAGGCGGCAGGGGAGAGCCCGATGCCGTCGCAGGGACCCGGCTCCGCGAGGCCGAGCTGAAGCTGCAGGAAGTTCCGGAGGGCTGGCGTCCTTGGCCGTTGCGGAACAGCTGACGCTTAGGCCTTCTCAGGCGCGGATGAAGATCGCGGAGGCGGCGGCGGATTCAACCATCAGGTCGCTGTGTCCGACGAGGACGTACCAGTATGTCCGTCCCCGCACCGCTCCGGTATCCAGGAACTTTTCGGGATTGCCGCGGCGGCGGTGCACACGGCGCAGAGCCCCTGCCTGGGAGGGGATGAAGGCACTGGAATCCGCCTTGGCTTCCCAGCGGTAGATGGCGTAATGCCGCGGCAAGGTCCCGCTGTTTGAACCGCGCCAAATCAGCTCGACGCCGGAGCCGTTCCAGCGCGCGCTGCTGATCACGGGCGTGTAGGGACGCTGGGTGCCCAGATGGGACATGACCGGCGTCATGGCCACCCGCTTGTAGTACTTGTCCTTCACCAGGGTGATGCTGCCCAGCTTGTTGGCCCGCACGGACTTGGCTGAGAAGTACACCTGGCCGCTGACCCTTGCCGTCGCCCGGCACTTGGCGGTGTGGTTGTACAGCTCCCGCCGGTCCTGCCAATCGGCGCCCTGGGCTGGGTCGCCGACCTTGTAGGCGGCCTCGCCGATGTAGAGCTTGCAGCTGGTGCCGCTGACCTGGGCTGACCACCAGTTGACCAGCGTGTTGTAGTCGGCGGCCGGATTACCTTGGTGCCAGTAGAGCTGCGGCACCACATAGTCCAACCAGCCCTGCTTCACCCAGAGCCGCGAGTCGGCGAAGATGCCGTCGTAGCTCTGGAACCCGGAGGTCGCGGAGCCGCGGCTGTCCGTCGACTGGTTGCGCCAGATTCCGAACGGGCTGATGCCGAACAGCATCCGTGGTTTGGTGGCGGCGATCCTGGCGCTCAGGTCGCGGACAAAGACGTTCACGCTGCGCCGCCGGAAGTTCGCCAGGCTCTCGCCGGGCAGCCGGTAGGCGTTGTAGGCAGCCGAGTCCGGGATGCTTTGGCCGGTCACCGGATAGGGATAGAAGTAGTCGTCCAGATGCACGCCGTCGACGTCGTACTTCGCCACGACCTCGGCAATCACCTTGATGATGAAGCTGCGCACAGCGGGAATGCCGGGGTTGTAGTAGCGGCGGCCGCCGTAGGCGAACGTCCAGCTGGGATTCTTCCGCGCGGGGTGCCAGGAGATCAGGTCGGCCAGGTTCGCCGTCATGCCGGCACGGAACGGGTTGAACCAGGCGTGCAGATGCAGGTTCCTGGCATGGGCCTGGCTGACCGCGTAGGGCAGCGGATCGTAGCCGGGGTTCCTGCCTTGGGTGCCGGTCAGGTAGCGGGACCACGGTTCACCGACTTTGGACGGCCAGAAGACATCGCCGGCCGGGCGGACCTGCAGCATCACGGCATTCAGGTTCCGGCTGCGGGCCAGATCCAGCCAGCCGCGGAGCTCGGCCTGTTGGACTGCGGCGGTCAGGCCGGAACGCGACGGCCAGTCGATATTGACCACGCTGGAGAGCCAGAAACCACGGAACTCGTGCTTCGGCGCGTCCGCGACGCGGGCACGCTCCCGCGCGGTGATGCGGTAGACCCGGTTGGGAACGGCCGCGGCGAGGCTTACCTCGAGCGGCCGCGGACCTGCCGCCGTCACCGCTCTGGACAGGCTGCCGCCGAGCAGACCTGCGGCGCCGAGCACGGTCAAGGCCGCCGCAGTATTGAACTGCCGCCGCGAGAATGTAGACCCCAAATCGCTGCCAGTCATGGCCAGCTCACCTCGATAAAGAATGCTGCTAGCTCAACGATACGCTTGCGATCAGCACCGCAACAGGGGAGGGTTTAAGACGTCTTCGAAGGAGAATAAGCCATGACAGCACCGAATGAATACGCGAGTGTCCGCTACCTCGTCGACGACGTTCAGGCCGCCGTCGACTTCTACACCACCCACCTCGGCTTCACCGTCAACATGCAAGCACCGGCCTTTGCCGATGTCATCCGCGGCCCGCTGCGGGTGCTGCTCTCCGGGCCTGCGAGCTCCGGCGCCCGCGCCACCCCGGCGGATTACGCCGCTCCCGGAGCCAACCGCATCCATCTCATCTTTGATGACCTCGACGCCGAGATCGAGCGGTTGCGCAGCGCCGGACTGTCTTTCCGCACCGACGTGGCCGGGCCCGGCGGGCGCCAGATCCTGCTCGCCGATCCCGCGGGAAACCTCATCGAACTGTTCGAATCCGCCCAACGGCCCTGACTCCGCAAACGACTATCGAAAGGCACGCTTATGACGACCAAGATTTCCAAGGGCATCGCCACGCTGGTGGCGCTGTGCGCGCTGCTCCTGACCGGCTGCGACAACCCCAACGAGGACGAAGGAAACAACCAGGACGTCCAGCAGGAACAGAACGAGAACAACGGCGAAGTGCAAGAAAACGACGGCGGCGGTGAAGAAGGCGGCAACGAACAGGGCCGCGAAGGCGGCGGTGAAGAAGGCGGCGAAGCCGACGACTAAGAGACTGTTTCCCTCGCGCGCTCACTCGGGCCTGAGGCTTTTCACGTAGGCATACGCCTCGTCGACGGCGCGGGACCAGCGTTGCTCGGTCTCCCGGGGATCGTCCGGGAGGGCCGGGTAGGCCACCCATTCCTTCATGGTCCGCGTCCCCATGATGACCGGCTCTGCCTCGCCGGCGGAAACGACGGCCTCCGCCCGGTGCCGCGGGATCTTCACGATCAGCCTGTCGCCGCCACCCAGGAAGGCGAAGACCTTCCCGCCCACTTTCATGCCGGGGCTGCGGAACATGGTGCCGCGTTCGACCAGAGGGTCCTCGGAAAACCGGAGCGCGAGCGTATCCAGGAGGGCAAACGAGGCCTCGTTGCCTGGCCGGTGCCGGTCCGTCATGTTCCGGTCCTTCCTTCCTGCATCGGTGGGATTCGAGCGATAGCCGCTTCCCGCCGTCGTAATTGGTCCGATGTTGCCGAATCATCATCAAACTGTCTTTCGCATACTGTATGAAAGATACAAGAGCGTCTAACGTCAGGAGCAGTACATGGAAGTTTGGCCCGGAGAAGCCTATCCGCTGGGTGCCACCTACGACGGCAATGGAACGAACTTTGCCTTGTTCAGTGAAGCAGGCGAGCGCGTTTACCTCTGCCTGTTTGACGACGACGGCGAGGAAACCAGGGTTGAACTTAAGGATGTGGACGGCTACGTCTGGCATTGCTACCTCCCGCATGTTTTGCCAGGCCAGAAGTACGGCTTCCGTGTTGACGGACCGTATGATCCGGCGAACGGGCAGCGCTGTAACGTCAACAAGCTGCTGCTGGATCCGTACGCCAAGGCCGTGCACGGGGAGATCGACTGGGACCAGTCCCTGTTCGGCTACAACTTCGGCGACGAGAACTCGCGCAACGACGAGGACTCCGCCGCGCACATGATGATGGGCGTGGTGGTCAGCCCGTTCTTCGACTGGGACGGGGACCGCAAGCCGCGCATTCCGTACCACCGTTCGGTCATCTACGAGGCGCATGTGAAGGGCCTGACGCAGCTGCACCCGGACATCCCCGAGGAGCAGCGCGGCACCTATGCCGCCATTGCGCATCCGTCGGTGATCGCGCACCTGCAGAAGCTGGGCGTCACCGCGATCGAGCTGATGCCGGTGCACCAGTTCGTCAATGACAGCACGCTGCAGGAAAAGGGCCTGTCCAACTACTGGGGCTACAACACCATCGGCTTCTTTGCCCCGCAGAACACCTATTGCTCCACCGGGGACGCCGGGCAGCAGGTGCAGGAGTTCAAGGCCATGGTGCGCGAGCTGCATCTGGCCGGCATCGAGGTCATCCTGGACGTGGTCTACAACCACACCGCCGAGGGCAACCATATGGGCCCCACATTGTCCTTCCGGGGCATCGACAACTCCGCGTACTACCGCCTCATGGAAGATGAGAAGCAGTACTACATGGACTACACCGGCACCGGAAACTCGCTCAACGTGCGCCACCCGCACTCGCTGCAGCTGCTGATGGACTCGCTGCGGTACTGGGCCACGGAGATGCACGTGGACGGTTTCCGGTTCGACCTGGCCTCCACACTGGCGCGCGAGTTCTACGATGTGGACCGGCTGTCCACCTTCTTCGAACTTTGCCAGCAGGATCCGGTAGTTTCGCAGAGCAAACTCATCGCCGAGCCGTGGGACGTAGGCCCCGGCGGCTACCAGGTGGGCAACTTCCCGCCGCTGTGGACGGAGTGGAACGGGCTCTACCGGGACACGGTCCGGGACTTCTGGCGCGGCGAGCCCTCCACCCTGGGCGAGTTCGCCTCGCGCATCACTGGTTCGGCGGATTTGTACGAGAGTTCCGGCCGCCGCCCGGTGGCCTCGATCAACTTCGTCACCGCCCATGACGGCTTCACGCTGCGGGACCTGGTCTCCTACAACGAGAAGCACAATGAGGCCAACGGCGAAGACAATAACGACGGCGAATCCCACAACCGCTCGTGGAACTGCGGGGTGGAGGGGGAGACGGACGATCCGAAGGTGCAGGGCCTGCGCGCCCGGCAGCAGCGGAACTTCCTGGCCACGCTGCTGCTGAGCCAGGGCGTGCCGATGATCGCGCACGGCGACGAGCTGGGCCGCACCCAGCAGGGCAACAACAACGTGTACTGCCAGGATTCCGAGCTGTCCTGGGTGGACTGGGACAAGGTTGACCAGCCGCTGCTGGAGTTCGTCGCCGCGGTGAACAAGCTGCGCACCGAACACCCCACGTTCCGCCGTCGTCGTTTCTTCGATGGGCGGCCGGTCCGCCGGGGCGAGGGCGAGGCGCTGCCGGACATTGTCTGGCTGACCGCGGACGGAACCCTGATGGAGCCCGAGGACTGGGACGCGGCGCTGGGCCGGTGCATCGGGGTCTTCCTCAACGGCCAGGGCATCCCGGGCCGGGACGAGCGCGGGCAGCGGATCACGGACGAGAACTTCCTGATCTACTTCAACGCGGATGACCATGATGTGGAGTTCGTTCTGCCACCGAAGGAGTACGCGGCCAAGTGGGACCAAGTGATCGACACCGCCGGCGAGTACGCCGATTCCGAACCGATCGCGGCAGGGAAGCCCATGACTGTGCAGGCCAAGGCGATGGTGGTGCTGCGGGCATACACGCCGCCGGCCGACGAGCCTGACCACTCCGTGGCGGCGTCGCTGGCGGCCATGGCGGATGCCAAGGGCACGGGCAAGGGATCCGTATGAAAACCCCGCTCTCCACCTACCGCCTGCAGATCCGCGAGTCCTTCAACCTGTTCGACGCGGCTCGGCTGGTGCCGTACCTGCGCGAGCTCGGCGCGGACTGGGTGTACCTCTCGCCGATCCTTACGGCAGAGCCCGGCTCGGACCATGGGTACGACGTCGTCGACTTCACCGTAGTGGACCCGGCGCGCGGCGGAGCCGAGGGGCTGAAGGCGCTCTCCGAAGCCGCGCACGCCGCCGGAATGGGCGTGTTGGTGGACATCGTGCCCAACCACATGGGCGTGGCCACACCGGTGAACAACCGGTGGTGGTGGTCGCTGCTGGCCGAGGGGCGCGGCTCGCGGTATGCGGAGGCGTTCGACGTCGACTGGGACGCCGCGGGCGGGAAGCTCCGGCTGCCGGTCCTGGGCGACGGCGGCGCGGAACTGGACTCGTTGGAGCTGGTGGACGGCGAGCTGCGGTACTACGAGAACCGCTTCCCCGTGGCCGCCGGAACAGCGGATGACGGCGCGGACGCCCGCACTGTCCATGAGCGGCAGCACTACCAGCTGGTGAACTGGCGCCGGGCGGACAGCGAGCTGAACTACCGCCGGTTCTTCGGTGTGAACTCGCTCGCCGGGGTGCGCGTGGAAGTACCGTGGGTGTTTGAGGAATCGCACGCCGAAATTCGGCGCTGGTTCACCGAGGGACTGGTGGACGGGCTGCGCATCGACCACCCGGACGGTCTCGCGGACCCCGGCGGCTACTTGCGCCAGCTGCACGAGCTGACCGGCGGGGCGTACGTGCTGGTGGAGAAGATCCTGGAACCGGGGGAGAGCCTGCCTTCGGGCTGGTTCTGCCACGGCACCACCGGGTACGACGCGCTGGCGGACGTGGACCGGCTGTTCGTGGACCCGGAGGGCCGGGAGCAGCTGACCGATGTGGCCCCCGTGGAGCCCTACCGGCACATGATCCACGACACCAAGCGTGCCATCACGGACGGCATCCTGCGCTCCGAGGTGCTCCGGCTGACCCGGCTCATCCCCGCATCAGCGGACCTGGAGCAGGACATTGCCGCAGACGCGCTCGCCGAACTGCTGGCCTGCTTCCCGGTCTACCGCAGCTACCTGCCGCAGGGCGCGGAGTACCTGGAGGAAGCGGTGATCGCCGCGCAGGTGCGCCGCCCGGACCTGGCCGAAACGATCGTCGCCCTGCAGCCGCTGCTGAATCCCGAAGGCGAGCTGACGGCACTGGCCGTCCGCTTCCAGCAGACCTCGGGCATGGTGATGGCCAAGGGGGTGGAGGACACCGCGTTCTACCGCTACTCGCGGCTGACCTCGCTGAACGAGGTCGGCGCGGACCCGTCCATCTTCGCCATCGAGCCGTTCGACCTGCACACCAAGCTGGTCCGCCGACAGCTGGAACAACCGCTGGCCATGACCGCGCTGAGCACGCACGACACCAAGCGGAGCGAGGACACCCGCGCCCGGATCAGCGTCCTCTCCGAGATGGCCGGCGAGTGGTCCGCGAAGTTCGCGGAGCTGGATGCGGCCGCGCCGCTGGGTGATGTGCCGTTCGCGGACCTGCTGTGGCAGGCGGCGCTGGGCGCGTGGCCGTTCAGCCGCAAGCGCGCCCACGCCTACGCCGAAAAGGCGGCGCGGGAAGCGGGTAACAGCACCTCCTGGCTGGACCCGGACGAGCAGTTCGAAGAACAGCTGCACGCTGCCGTGGATGCCGCCTTCGACAACCCCGAAGTCAACCGGATCCTGAGCACGCTGGCGGAAGAGACCAAGCTGCCCGGCTGGACCAACTCGCTCTCGGCCAAGCTGGTGCAGCTGACCATGCCCGGTGTTCCCGATGTCTACCAGGGCACCGAGTTCTGGGACCATTCGCTGGTGGATCCGGACAACCGGCGGCCGGTGGACTTCGATGCCCGGCACAAGGCCCTCGCCCGCCTCGGCGAGGGGACCATCCCCGCGATCGACGAGGGTGCGCAGGCCAAGATGCTCGTGGTGGCCCGGGCTTTGCGGCTGCGCCGCGACCGGCCGAACCTGTTCAACGGTTACGAAGCAGTCAACGCCGAGGGTGCCGCAGCGGAGCACGTTTTCGGTTTCGACCGCGGCGGAGCCATCACCCTGGTCACCCGTTTGCCGCTGGGACTGCAGCGCGCCGGCGGATGGCGGGACACCGCCGTCGTTATTCCGGCCGGACGCTACCAGGACATGCTCACCGGGCTGGTCTTCAGCAGCACCGGGGCGCTCCCGGTGGGTGACGTTTTCGCCGGCCTGCCCGTGGCCCTGCTGGTCAAGGAGGAAGAACAGTGAGTACCGGAATAGCCCCAGCACGCTTTGACGTCTGGGCGCCGCTGGCCAAAACCGTCGAGCTGAAGGCGGCCGGCCAACTGCTGTCCATGGTTCAGAGCCAGGACGGCTGGTGGTCGCTGGCCGACCCGTCAGCTGCGCCCGCGGGGGACACAGACTACGGCTACCTGCTGGACGGGGAAACCACGCCGCTGCCGGATCCGCGATCGCGCCGCCAGCCGGACGGAGTGCACGGGCTGTCCCGCACGTTCGACGCCGGCGCCCACCAGTGGGCGGACGGCGGCTGGCAGTCACCGGGGCTGAACGGCGGCGTGATCTACGAGCTGCACCTGGGCACCTTCACCCCGGAAGGGACGCTGGACGCCGCCACTGCCAAGCTGGACTACCTCGCCGGACTCGGCATCGACTTCGTGGAACTGCTGCCGGTCAACGCGTTCAACGGCACGCACAACTGGGGCTACGACGGCGTGCACTGGTACGCGGTGCAGGAAACCTACGGCGGCCCCGCGGCGTACCAGCGGTTTGTGGACGCCGCGCACCGGCACGGCATCGGCGTGATCCAGGATGTGGTCTACAACCATCTGGGACCCAGCGGGAACTACCTGCCGCGCTTCGGCCCCTACCTGAGCGCTGCGGGCGGTAACAGCTGGGGCGACTCGGTGAACCTGGACGGCCCCGATTCGGACGAGGTCCGCCGCTACATTTTGGACAACGTGCTGATGTGGTTCCGCGACTACCATGTGGACGGGCTGCGGCTGGATGCCGTCCACGCACTGCAGGACGAGCGCGCGGTACACATCCTCGAAGAGTTCTCGGCCGCCACGGATGAATGCTCCCGGGAGCTGGACAAGCCGCTGTTCCTGATCGCGGAATCGGATCTGAACAATCCGCGGCTGCTGGAGTCCCGGAACGTGAACGGTTACGGACTCACCGGGCAGTGGAGCGACGATTTCCACCATGCCGTCCATGTGAACCTGACCGGCGAAACCGCCGGCTACTACGCGGACTTCGAGGGCCTGGACGTGCTGGCGAAGGTGTTCACGGAAGGCTTCTTCCACAACGGCACCTACTCCTCCTTCCGGCACCGGCACCACGGCCGGCCGATCAACAAGGAACGGGTGAACGCGCGCCAGCTGGTGGTGTGCACGCAGAACCATGACCAGATCGGCAACCGCGCGGCGGGGGACCGGCTGTCCTCCACACTGGGCTATGGCCGGCTGGCGATGGCCGCGGTGCTGAACCTGACGTCGCCGTTCACGCCGATGCTCTTTATGGGCGAGGAGTTCGCGGCGTCGACCCCTTGGCAGTTCTTCACCTCCCATCCGGAGCCGGAACTGGGCGAGGCCACGTCGGCCGGCCGGCTTCGGGAGTTCGAGCGGATGGGCTGGGACCCGGACCTCGTGCCGGACCCTCAGGCCGGGTCCACCTTCACCAATTCCAAGCTGGACTGGTCCGAGCCGGAGCGCGGGGACCACGCCCGGCTGCTCGCCCTCTACAAGGACCTGATCGCGCTGCGCCGGCAGACCCCGGAACTCACGGACCCTGACTTCGCCTCCGTCCACGTGGAATTCGACCAGGACCACGGCTGGTTCATCCTGCGCCGCGGCCGGATCAGCGTGTGCTTCAACTTTGCGGACCGGACCTGCACTATGGATGCGGGCACCGGCCGGCTGCTGCTCGCCACCGCGGACGAAGTGAACCTCGACGGCGTGCTGACGCTGCCGGCCAACTCCGCCGCGATCATCCGCGGTCAGGGCTAGGAGCATGATCAGCGCCTGGACCGGTCGCCAGATCCGCGCCGCCGAGCAGCCGCTGCTCGACGCCGGCCACGGCGACCGGCTCATGGCCACCGCCGCCCACGGCCTGGCCAACGCCGTGCTCCGCGCAGTACGGGAAACCCGCGGACGGGTTTACGGCGCGAGGCTGGCGGTGATCGCCGGCAGCGGCAACAACGGGGGAGACGCGCTCTTCGCCGCGGCCACCCTTGCACGCAAAGGGATGAGTACGACGGCGGTGCTCACCTCGGCGCGCAGCCACCCGCAGGCGCTGGCCGCGTTTGAGAAAGCCGGCGGGACCGTGCTGCGGCTGGCCGCTGGTGGTGACGGTGCCGGCGCGGGTGCCGATGATTCCGCCGCTGCGGCAGCCGGTCCCTTCGTCACCCCGGACGAAGCCGCAGCTCTCTGCTCCCGTGCGGATGCGCTGATTGACGGGATTCTCGGAACCGGCGCTTCCGGGGGCCTGCGCAGCCCGGCGAAGGAACTGGTGGAGCGCATCATTGGGCTGGATGCCCCGGCGCTGACCGTCGCCTGCGACCTGCCCAGCGGAGTCTCCGCCGAGACCGGGGAAGTCTCCGGGCCCGTCATGCCGGCAGACCTCACCGTGACCTTCGGTGGCACCAAAGCCGGACTGCTCACGGATCCCGCCGCCGGGCTCGCAGGCAGAGTGCTGACCGTGGATATCGGACTCGGTCCGCATCTGCCGGCACCGGAACTACGGCGGCTGGAACCGGCGGATCTGGCCGACTGGTGGCCGGTGCCGCAGAGAACCAGCCACAAGTACACGCGCGGCGTGCTCGGCATCGTCGCAGGGTCGGCCCAGTATCCGGGAGCCGCGCTGCTGTGCACGCAGGCGGCCGCGGCCACCGGCGTGGGCATGATCCGCTACCTGGGACCGCAGGAGATCTGCCGCCTGGTCAACCTTTCGACGCCGGAAGCCGTCTGCAGCCAGGGCAGCGTGGGGGAGAGCCGCGTGCAGGCCTGGCTGGTGGGACCCGGCGCCACCGGTGATCGGGACCAGCAGGCCCGCGTCCGCGACGCACTCGCTTCCGGGCTGCCGGTGGTGGCGGATGCCGGCGCGCTGGACAGTCTGCCTTCCGATCTGGGCCCGCAGGTCATCCTGACGCCGCACGCCGGTGAACTCGTCCGTATCCTGGCCGAGCAGGACGTGGAGGTGACGCGCGAGCAGGTGGAGGCAGCGCCGTCGGACTTTGCACGCCTTGGCGCCGGGCTCACCGGTGCTACCGTGCTGCTGAAGGGCGCAACAACCGTCATCTCTTCACCATCCGGTGCCCTCTTTACCCAGGACAACGCCACGCCCTGGCTGGCGGCGGCAGGATCGGGTGACACGCTCGCCGGGATCCTCGGCGCGCTCGCCGCCACTGTCCAGCGCGACCTCCTGGCCGAAGCAGGCATTGCGGAGCCGGACCATTGGGCGGCGGTAGCGGCCATGGCCGCCGCTGTGCACGGGATCGCCGGAACCGAGGCCGCTGCCGGGGGACCGGTCGCCGCATCGGACATCAGCCGGGCCGTGCCCGAAACCGTGCGGGCGTTGCTGGAACTCCGGCAGGATGGCTGAAGCTCCCACTGCCGGCTGGACCTCAGGCGGAGTGCGAGGTTTCAGTCGCGATCGGGCGGCAGGATCCTGACGCAGCAGCGCCCGGGCGCGGGATCCAGCACCGCCGTGCAGCCCTCGGGTCCGGTCTTGCCGGTCACCGCCGACAACAGATCCAGGTTCAGCCCGCAGATAGTGGCCGTGTGGCGTTGCGACAGGCGGTGGAACGGACAGTTCTGCAGGACGATGCTGCCGTCCTCCTCGGTCTCGGGCTTGAACCCGTACTTCTCCAACGCCTGCTCCAAGCTGTCCGCGTCCTTGCCGATGGAGTTCCCGGCCTCGGCGGCCACCCGGCGCAGGGACTCTTCCACCGGCGTTCCGGTCCGGTGCGAATTCTCGACGGCGGCCGCGAGGAGTTCGGCGGCCAGATCATAATGGCGCTGGGGCAGGCTGACCGAGACTTCCCGGACCGCCGGGGCGTACAGTTTGGTCGGCCGGCCTGACCCGGGTCCGCTGCGCCCGGTGAGGCGCCGGTAGCTGACGGTCAGCAGTTCTTCCCGCGCCAGCCGGTCCAGATGGAAGGCCGCCGTGCCGCGCACCATGCCTAGGGCGCCGGCGACGTCGTCCCGGCTCACCGGCCCGTCCGCTTCGAGGATGTATTCGTAGACGCCACGCCGGGAGGAATCCGCTAAAGCGGCAACTGCGCTGACCGAATCGGACTCCGTGCGTGCTTTCATACCTGCGATTTTACTCTAAAAACAATGACCATTGACATAACAGCCGCGTCTTTCTAAAGTCAAGTATCACTACTTTTAGAAAGGAACGGTCATGGTCACCCACCAGCCCCGCCTAGCAGACCGCCCTGGTCTGCGCAGCCATACGCACCAGGCCTTTTTGCTGCTGCGTACCGTCTTCACCATCGCGCCGATTCTCTTCGGCCTCGATAAGTTCTTCAACGTGATGGTCGACTGGACCACCTACCTGGCTCCCATCGCGACCGACATCATCCCGGTTTCCCCGCAAGCATTCATGTATGCCGTCGGCGTTATAGAGATCCTCGCCGGCATTCTCGTGGCATGGAAGCCGCGGATCGGCTCGCTGGTCGTCGCTGCCTGGCTCGCCGGCATCATCATCAACCTGTTGTTGGTGCCCGGTTACTTCGATGTCGCCCTGCGTGATTTCGGACTCCTCGTCGGCGCTCTGGCCCTTAACCGCCTGTCCTCGGGCGACAAGCACTGAATTTTCGATTTGAAAGCGACCGGAAGGTAAACGCATGATGGACGAATGACGTTTGAGGCTGCGGGCAACCGCTACGAGAAGATTCCATACCGCCGGGTAGGACGCAGTGGACTGCGGCTCCCGGCGGTTTCTCTGGGCCTGTGGCACAACTTCGGCGACGACAAACCGTTCGAAACCCAGCGCGCCATCCTGCGCCGCGCCTTCGATCTGGGTGTCACCCATTTCGACCTCGCCAACAACTACGGCCCGCCCGCCGGCAGCGCCGAGACCAACTTTGGTCGGCATATGCGGGAGGACTTCCTGCCGTACCGCGATGAACTCATCATCTCCACGAAAGCCGGCTACCTGATGTGGCCGGGCCCGTACGGCGAATGGGGATCGCGGAAGTACCTGCTCTCCAGCCTCGACCAGTCCCTGAAGCGGATGGAGCTGGACTACGTCGACATCTTCTACAGCCACCGTCCGGATCCGCAGACCCCGCTCGAAGAGACCATGGGTGCCCTGGACCAGGCCGTGCGTTCCGGCAAGGCGTTGTACGCCGGTATCTCCTCCTACACACCGGAGCAGACCCGCGACGCCGCACGGATCATGCGAAAACTCGGCACGCCGCTGCTGATCCACCAGCCGTCCTACTCCATGCTCAACCGCTGGGTCGAAGACGGCAGCCCCAACCTGCTCGAAGTCCTCGAGGAAGAGGGCCTGGGCTCGATCGCTTTCTCCCCGCTGGCCCAGGGCCTGCTGACGGACCGCTATCTCGGCGGGATCCCGCAGGACTCGCGGGTTGCCCAGAACAAGTCCTTCGCGGCGGACTGGCTGAATGAAGACCGGCTTTCGCGCGTCCGCGCCTTGAACCAGATTGCCGCCGGCCGAGGTCAGTCGCTGGCCCAGCTCGCGATCGCCTGGGTGCTCCGCGAGCAGCGCAAGGGCGGCCAGGTCACCTCGGCGCTTATCGGCGCCTCCAGCGTGAAGCAGCTCGAGGACAATCTCGCTGCCGTCGAGAACCTGGATTTCTCCCTGGAGGAGATCGACATGATCGACCAGTATGCAGTGGAATCCGGCATTAACCTCTGGGCCCAGCAGTAGCGTCAGGCACGGCGGCACCGGCCTCCCCGGGACCGGAATCGTCGGATCCTGAATCGTCCCGCGGTGGACGCAGCAGGAACGTGTACTTGTCCAGCAACCGCGCCAGCAGGTCCAGTGCCTCATTTATGTCCGACGGCGTAGGCATGGTTGAGTGCGGGTCAAGCTGGGCATGGGTGATGTGCTGGTCCACATAGCACTTGATCCCCGCGGTCTTCTCGGTCAGCGCGGCAAGGTCCGCGCGGGGCACCGCAGGATTCAGGTGCCCGAACTTCAGCGTGTCTGCCTCCGTCTTGAAAGCAAGATCCAATTCACGACGGCGTTCTCCGGTTGCGTCACCGAGGAACCAATCAGCGGCCAACAACCTAGGCTCCTCCGCCATCTTTTGCAGTAGCCGCTTGAACGAGCCGGTCCGCCGGTCGCCGTCGACCATCCGCCGGATTCCCAACCCTGCGTCGCGGTAGTAGAGCATGGCCAGCCAGCTTTGCCCGTCCGGTGAAGCCGCAGCACTGCCCCATCCATCGGCACTCTGGAAGTGGCTATCGGTTTCCTGTCCTGCAGAACGTGCAGTCATCTTCAACCAGATCCGCCGGTTTTCCAGCAGCTCTGTGATTTCAGCGGTGATTCGCTCCAGCAGCGTAAACCAGTCGGCAGGAGGCTCCTGGTGTGCTGCCTGTCCTTGGTCCTTTTGCCTGCCGTGAACTGATGGCATGAACCCATCCTGACAGTTCGTGATGCTCGTGGGCCAGCGCGCGCCCATACAGCGAGGAAACCGTCTCAACGCATGCCTGCCGACATCGCATCTCAATCGTGACCGTAATAGTCGCAGTCCAGACGCGTCGTAGGTGACGCGTCCCCTATTCTTCTAAGGTCATTCACCGTGTTCTTGATGCTTGGCCTTTGTCCGCCATCATGCGAGTCGATAACCTGCAGACGCTACGTGTCCGCAAGAATCGGCAGCGTCAAGGCTGAGAATCTACCTTGTACTTCCTAGGAGCGGTCATTCCCGTGGCACTGGCTGAAATCAGTATCGAGCAATTTAGCGCGGGCATTTGGATACTGACAATCGTGATGGGGGTGGTGGCGTATCTATGGCATTCACCTAAGCGTCTGGCGCATCCGCCAAGAGGCCTGCGGCAGGCGCGAAAACTGCTTGCGGGGGCCCTTGGGGCCGTTGCGACCTTCATCGCTGCCAACATCGCTTCCGGAATCTATGTGGTTGCGCATCCGGGAGATCCACGCTGGTCTGATGATGCTCCGCTGTCCGCCCCGTCATTGTCGGGCACTCCGATGATCGGACAACATCTGCAACCGCTCGACTCCGTCATGGACGACATCGTGGCGAGGATCAACGTTGTCCGGGATATTCAGCAGGCGATTCCCGTTGCTCTCGACTTCTTCGCTGCGGCCGGATGGGGATGCCTTGCGGTGATTCCGTTGGCACTTTTCGCCCTCGTTGTCCGCAAGAAGTGGCAAAAAGCAGAGTCCGCAAGCTACAGGCAGACCATCGAAGATCTCCAGCAGGAGCTCGACGATGTCAAGCGGTTCGTGAACTACCAGAACTCACGATAGACAATGCCTCGTGTGCAATTTTGCATGGTGTGCAAGTTTGGGTTTATCGTAGATGAGTGACATCGGAACAATCCCCATCAGCCGACTCCGGCGGCCGCCGCGAGCTGAACAAGCGCGCCACCCGGACTGCCATATCGACGGCGGCGCTTAGCCTCGCCCGTGCCCATGGGCCCGGCGGCTTCACCGTTGACCAACTGGCCGAAGAGGCTGCAATCTCCCGCCGCACCTTCTTCAACTATTTCCCGTCCATCGAGGCCGCACTCACGCGTCCGGTGGAGGAGTTCCTAGAAGGCGCCTTCGCGCAGCTCTATAACCGGCCGGCCGACGAGCCGATCATGGACGCCGTGCTCGCCACCTTGGGCGGGGACGTTTCCCAGGAACAGATGGCGCTGCTCTGCGAGATCTACGCGATGGGGGAGGACGATCCCCAGCTGGAGCGCATGCAGCTGCAGGTCTGGAACAAGGCCCAGCAGAAACTCGAAGAGGGCCTGCGCGTCCGCTTGCCCCAGTCCGAGAGCGACCTGCTGATCAATTCGCTCGCCGGTGCACTGATCGCCTGTGGCCAGGCCGCCATGCGGGAAGCCGCCGCCGAAACTGCCGGCCGCTCACCGGACGCAGGCTCGTTCCAAAAGCATCTGCTGGTGAGCATCGGCATGCTCCGCACCGGCTTCAACTCACTTTCGAAGGACTCCTGACGCATGGCCTCGCTGCTGTATTCCCTTGGCAAGTTCGCCGCCCGCAAGCGGTGGTGGTTCGTCTCCGCCTGGCTGGCCATCATGGTGGCCGTCGGCGGTTCCCTCGTTGCGTTCAGCGGGACGTTGTCCAATACCTTCACCATCCCCGGCACGCCTGCACAGGGCGTGCTGGATGAGCTGAAGGAGAAGATGCCGGAGGCCTCAGGCGGCCTGGGCACCATTGTCTTCACCACCGAGGACGGCACGGCCTTCACCGCCGAGCAGGAAGACGCGATCACCGCGATCTCCCAACAACTGACGGACAACGACGCCGTCAAGAGCGCCACCGATCCGCTCGAACTGCAGCGCTCCCTGGACGATGCACCGGAAATGATTGACGACGGCGAAGCCGAACTGGAATCCGCCAAGCAGCAACTGGAGGCAGGCCAGGCCGAGCTGGACGCCGGCAAGGCCCAGCTTGCACCGGCCCAGCAGCAGCTCGAAACCGCCGAGGCGCAGATCCAGCAGCTCGAGGCGGCCGGCCAAACCGCTATGGCGGAGCAGGCCCGCGCACAGCTGGAGCCGCAGCGCGCCCAGCTGGAAGCGGCCCAGGCCCAGCTGGCCGAAGCCGAGCAGCAGCTTGAAGACGGCCGCGCGGAGTACGAGTCCGGCGTCGCCGAGCTTGAAGCAGCGAAGCTGCAGCAGCAATCCTCCGAAGGCCTGCGCTTCGTTTCCGAGGACGGCTCGGCCGCCTTTGTGCAGGTCCAGTTCGAACAGCCCATGATGGAGGTCGCCAAGGCAGACCGCGACCAAGTCCAGCAGATCACCGAGGCGGGCCTCGTTCCCGGCCTGCAGGCGGAGTACAGCAAGGACATCGTCGAGGACATCTCCCAGCTCTTCGGCGCCGCGGAGATTATCGGTATCGCGGTCGCGGCAGCCGTCCTGATCCTCATGCTCGGCACGCTCATCGCAGCCGGACTGCCGCTGCTGATGGCGGTCATCGGCGTCGGCGTAGGCGTCGGCGGCACCATGGCCCTCAGCGGCGTCGTCGAAATGAGCTCCATCTCGCCGGTCCTGGCCCTGATGCTCGGCCTGGCCGTGGGCATCGACTACTCGCTCTTCATCGTCAACCGACACCGCACGCAGCTGCTCTCCGGCGTGCCGCTGGTCGAATCCATTGGCCGCGCCACCGGCACCTCCGGCAACGCGGTGCTCTTCGCGGGCCTGACCGTGATCATCGCCCTCGCCGCGCTCGCGGTCCCGGGCATCCCGTTCCTGACCGTGCTGGGCCTCGCCGGTGCCGCAACGGTGGCGGTCGCCGTCGTCGTTGCTTTGACGTTGACCCCGGCCATGCTCTCGATCATGGGCAAGCGGATCCTGTCCACGCGGGCCTGGGCCAGGGCCGGAATGAGCGGCCCGGTTAGTGAAAATACCGTTCAAACAACGACGGCGGGTGGAGAGTTCTACAACGATCCCAAGCGCAGCTGGGGCAAGGCCGTCACCCGTCATTCGTGGCTGTCCTTGGTAGCCGGCGTGGCGGTTCTTGGACTCATGGCGGTTCCCGCCGCCGAACTGCGGCTGGGCCTGCCCGACGGCAGCTCCGAACCCGCGGACTCCACGGCCTACCAGGCCTACACTCAGCTCGGCGAGAACTTCGGTGAAGGCATCAACGGTCCGCTGATCATCGTGGCGGACCTGCCCGAAGGCCTCGAAGGCACAGCCAAGGACGAGGCACTGCTGGAGCTGTCGCAGGAACTGCGCGCCATGGACCACGTCTCCGCCGCGGTGCCCACCGGCACCAGCGAGGACGGCCGCACCGCAGTCCTGCAGGTCATTCCGGAGGAAGGCCCGGCGGCACAGAGCACCGAAGACCTGGTCCACAACCTTCGGGCCGAAGCCGACGCACTCGAGGCGAGCACCGGCGTCGGGGTTTCGTTGACGGGCCAGCCCGCCATGCAGATCGACGTCTCGGACAAGCTGGCCGATGCCATGCCGGTCTATCTGGCCATTGTCATCGGGCTCTCGCTGATCCTGCTGCTGCTGGTTTTCCGCTCCATCCTGGTGCCGCTGCTGGCTACCGCCGGTTTCCTGCTGTCGCTCGGCGCGAGCTTCGGCGCCGTCGTGGCGATCTACCAGTGGGGCTGGCTGAGCGAGGTCTTCGGCGTCCACCATCCGGGCCCGATCCTGAGCTTCCTGCCGATGATCCTGATCGGCGTGCTCTTCGGCCTGGCGATGGATTACCAGATGTTCCTGGTCTCGGGCATGCGCGAATCCTTTGCCCATGGCGAGGACGCACGTGCCGCGGTGGTCAGCGGCTTCAACCACGGCGCCAAGGTGGTCACGGCCGCCGCGATCATCATGGTTTCCGTGTTTGCCGGCTTCATCTTCTCCCACCTGACCATGGTCCGGCCCATTGGCTTCGCGCTGGCGCTGGGTGTGCTGCTGGATGCCTTCGTGGTGCGTATGACGCTGATCCCCGCGGCCATGCATTTGCTGGGCAAGTCCGCATGGTGGATGCCGAACTGGCTGGACAAGATCCTGCCGGACGTCGATGTCGAAGGGGCGAAGCTTGTCCCTACTGGTTCTGCCGCCACGCCTGCGGACGGCGCCACGGATACGCTTGAGGAAGCAGCCGTCCGCTGACCTCAAGCTGATAACGCTTGCACGGCGGACGGGAATTGCCGCCCGCCGTGCAACCCTCCGGCGGGCTGGCCTGGACACGAGGAGCACTATGTACATTCGCGACGCCACGGCCGCCGACTGGCCCGGCATCTGGTCCGTCATGGAACCGATCATCCGGGCGGGGGAGACCTACACGCTGGACCCCGAGAGCTCGGAAGAGTCGCTTCGCGCGAAGTGGCTGCATTTGTCCGGCCAGGGCCGTACCTTTGTAGCAATTGACGACGGCGGTGCAGTCACCGGAACTGCCGAGCTCCACCCGAACTACGGCGGGGCTGCGGCCAGGGTGGCGAACGCCGGGTTCATGGTGCACCCGGACCGCGGCGGCAAAGGTATCGCGAGGGCCTTGGCCGACCACGTCCTGGAGCAGGCACGGGCAGACGGCTACCGCGCGATGGTATTCAACGCCGTCGTTGCTTCCAACGTCAGGGCTGTGCGGCTGTGGGAGTCACTGGGCTTCGAAATCCTAGCGACCATTCCGGAAGCGTTCGACCATCCGGTTGAGGGGCTGGTGGGGCTGCATGTCATGCACCGGAAGCTGGATTAACGGGCTTTCCTGACCGTGCCTGCGATGCGGTAGGAATCATCCAGCAGTTCGGCCAGCTCCTCAGCGGAGATCTGATCAAGCCGCACCAGCACCAGTTCGGGGGAGCGTTCATGGTGCGGCGTCCAGAAGAAGATATCCGGGGACGTGCCGGCGAGGGCGTCCCGTTCCCGGGTCTTGACCGTGAGCACGCCATCCTCCCACATGCGGGCCATCAACGTTCGCGCAAACCAGGCCGGATTGCCCCAGCTGAGCCTCTCGGTGACTCCCGGAAATGACAGGCAGATGTGTCGGACGTCGTCCTCGGTTTGCATGGCACCACCCTTGCACGCCGGATGTGGGAACGTCTACGAATCTGTCCGCTAGACGTTCCGGGCGGTGACTTTTCAGCTACCGCCGGCTTTGTCCGCGGCCCTGAATATTTCCCATGCGGCAACTATTGCCAGTTTGGCGGAACGGCGGTCAAATGGAGAAGTCGACGCGGTAGCAGCCGTCTCGCCGAATTCATTAGGAGGCCCAGCTTGGGGTAGCTGGAGAAGGGATCTGACATGCCGTTCTCTGCTTTGAAACCATCGGACGAGTTTCCGAAAGATCTTTCAAGCCTGTCCGAGCCTGATCTGGAGGTTTTGCAGAGGCGTGTTAATGAGGAACTCTTTCGAGAGTGCAATGAACGGCTGATCGCGGACACTGAAACGATGTTCAGGTTCAACGCCGTCGCCCACGAAGTAGCTGTCCGCGAAGCCTTCCGCGATCTCAGCGGTCTTTAGCTGCAAACTGCACTTCTACGCGATTGCATGGTTCCTGCCGGTGTGCCTCCTGCCGGGCTCTTGGAAACCGGTGCGGAAAAGAATTTTGAAGAATATCCGGGGAATCCGTCAGACGCTGTGAATAAGCGTCTGTATTGTCACAGCCGGATGATGGACTGAGGCTATGGCAGCGGAAGAGCAGTCGGCACCGGTTTCCGGTTCCCCGGCCCCCGGACAGGAGTCCGCGGGGACGGAGTCCGGGGCGCAGGGGCTTGTGGAGCACGGGTTCTCGCTGCGCTGCCTTCAGCAGGGCCGGCCCACGACTGCCGGGCAGCGGCAGGAAGCGCTGCGCAAGGCCCTGGAGCGGCTGGATCTGCATGCTGCGCAGGACCGCAAGCGCGGCCTGGCACACGCCCGCGAATACATTGCGGCCGGCAAACCGGCGAAGCATGCCACGATGGCCGGTTACATGGAGGAGATCTACGCCGAGGCCCGCGGCCCGGTGCTGGATCCGCCGACGCTGGAGTCCTACGGCGAGGACCCGCTGGCCGGGCAGGAGATCCCCGGCCGGGTCGGGGAGCCGGAGCATCTCGGTGCCTCCGCCGGGATCGATGACTTCGCGGCCTGGGAGCGCGAGGAATCCTGGGCCTGCTGGCCGCCGTCCGGCCCGTTCCCCGCCAGCTGGGGCCCGGCCGAGGACCTCGAGGGGCTGCCCGGGGAGCTGTTCACCGAAACCCACGCGGGGTACTACGCCGAACGCCTGGCCCGGGTCACCGCCGGCACCCCCGCCGACTGGTTCAGACTCTTCCATGCCACCGCCACCGCCAGCAACACCAACCCCGGTGATGCCGCTGATACCGCTGATGCGGCCGGCGGCGGTGAGGCCGCCACCGCCACCGCCAGCGACGGCAGCAGCAACGCTGTGAACGCTGCCGGTGCTGCCGGCAACGCCGAGGCCGCCACCGCCAGCAACACCAATCCCGGTGATGCCGTTGTGGTTGCCGGGGCGGGGGTGCGGGGGTTTGCGGAGTTGGATTACCGGTCGGCGGTGGAGCAGCTGGCCGCGGGCAAGAGGCTGGCGGCGTGGCTGGACGCGGGCCTGGTGCGCCTGACGCACCGGATCGGGCAGACCGCCGTCGAGGAGCTGCCGCCGCGGGAGCCGGGTACGCCGCCGGCCAGCCGGGCCGGGCTGGAGGAGTTGGCGGAGCAGTCCGTGGTGAAGGAACTGGCCTGCCTGTACCGGATCACGGAGAAGCAGGCCCGTAGCCGGTACGAGACCGCGCAGGATTTGTGCGAGCACTACCCGGGCACGCTGGCCGCGCTCACCGCCGGGGACCTGGACCTGGAGCACGCGGGGGTGATCACCCGGCAGGGCGACATCCTCCCGGACGACGCGAAACCCGGGTTCGAAGCAGCCCTGCTGGGGGAGGCGCCGGATAAAACGCCGGGCGAGCTGCTGTACGCCGCGCGGAAGCAGCGGGAGAAATGCAATCCGGAAACCATCGAGGTGCGCCGCGAACGCCAGGTAAAGTGCCGTGGGGTGTATGTGGAGCCGGCGGATGACGGGATGGCGTTCCTGGGCGCGTATGTGACGGCCGAGGAAGCCTATGCCGCGTATGACCGGCTCACCCAATCGGCGCGGGGCCTGCAAACCGGGACGGAAACCCGCACCGCGGGGCAGCTGCGCGCGGACGTGTTTATCGAGTTGCTCCTGAACGCGGGGATGGAGGCCGGGCCCGCGGCCGGGATCCGGCCCGAAGTCGCGCTGACCGTGCCGGTGTTCACGCTGATGGGCCTGGACGAGGAACCGGCCACCCTCGACGGGTACGGTCCGATCCCCGCCGGCGCCGCCCGGAAGCTCTGCGAAGGCGCCACGTCGTTCTACCGGATCCTGACGCATCCCGAGACCGGGACCATCCTCTCCTACGGCAAAACCACTTACCGGCCGCCGGCGGACCTGGCCCGCGCGGTCCGGCACCGCGACACCACGTGCACGGCGCCGGGCTGCCATATCCCGGCGAAGGACTGCGACCTGGACCATACGATCGATTTCCATGCCAACGGCGGGCACGGACGGACGGATTTCGGCAACCTTGGTCCGCGCTGCGGGTCGGACCACCGGCTTAAGTCGCTCGCCGGGTGGAAAGTCACCCAGACCAGGCACGGCGAGTTCACTACCACCACGCCGGGGAACCAGACCTACACCACCAAACCCGGCGACACCGGCGCCGGGCCGCCGTCCTTCACCGACCGGGTCCTCAACGCACTGCCCGACAACTTCCGCCGCCGCCTCAAACGCAAAAAACCACCACCCGAGACGGACGCGGATGACGAAGCCGACAAGGACCCACCATTCTGACCGATTCTGAAATGGCGGGAGTTGGCGCGGGACAGAATCTGTCAGATATTGTCTCGTGCGGTCTCCTCATCGAAGCCTTTAGCGATCTCACCGGTCAGTTGCGGAGAGTCCGGTCCAGTAAATCGATCCGGGCGCGGAAGGCAGAGCATCTGGGGTGCGAAGGGCCGAGCAGTCGCTCCAGGGCGTCCACGGCGCCGGCATCGCTCGAGCCCATGTCCGTGGCGAGCCACCGGCTGATCAGTTCGGCGGAGCCGCTGGTGCGTACGGCGGCGCCGACGGCGAGGTTCAGTTCCTCCCGCAGGAGTTCCACGCAGAGCAGACTTGAACGGGTCAACAATGGCGCACTGTAGGCATCGAGCGCCTCACGTACCTTGCCTTGGCGCAGCAGTTCCATCACCTGGCGGGCATCCGATCCCCGTTCCGCCAGCCCGGTCAGTCGGTACGGCGACGAAGCGACGACATCGCCGAGGGCAGCTCGGATCCGGTGCATTTCTATGCGGACAGTCGAGGGTGTGCCTGTATCGCCGTAGAGCTCGAAGGCGAGCTCGTCCGCGCTCCAGCCTTGGCTGCGGGAATCCATCAGTGCCAGGATTTCGGCCCGTCGCAATGTCAACGGAACCTGCGAGCCATCGGCCAGCACTGCGGCAGGCTTGTCGCCCAATAGTTCCAACCGCACCCCCTCGGACGATCGGGCCGTGGCCACCCCACGGGAAGTCTTGCGGCGTTCTGGGGCAGCGGAAGCGGCAGCCCGGGCGCCGTCGTCGTGCTTTGCCAGCAGTTCCTCGGCCACCCGCACCCCGCAGCGCACCATGCGCAGGCTGTCGGCGGTCAGCGTGTCCAGAGGTCCGGACACATCCAGCACTCCAAGGACGTGGCCAGTGCGCGGATCGCGGATCGGCGCCGCCGTGCAAGCCCACTCGTGGTGGGTACGGACCAGGTGCTCGGCGGAGAACAGCTGCACCGGAGCGCCTGTGGTCAGGGCTTGGCTGATGGCGTTGGTGCCGATGCCGGCCTCGGACCAGTCCGCGCCCTCGATAAACTCCAGCGAGTCAGCCCTGCACAGCACCGAGGCACTGCCGATCCGCCACAGCACCTCGCCCTGGGCATCCGTGATGATGAGCAGGTGCCGGCCCTCAGTACCGTCTTCGGCCAGCAGGTCGGTGAGCGCGGGTAGCGTTGCCTGGAGACGGTGGCCGCGGCGAAGCTCGGCAACGTCGGCCGTGTCATGCAGGCGTCTGGGGCTGTGCTGATCCGGGTCGATGCCTAAAGCCATGGAACGCCGCCACGAGTCGACCAAAGCGGCTGGAATTTCGGGGCGGTGGACCCCGCCGATGACCTGCTCGTGCGCGGTGCGCAGCAGCCGGGCGTACTCACGCGGCGCAGTGAAACGCAGTCCCGGCTCCAAGGCAGCACCCGTATTCGGATAGGGCGGGCTTGCAGGCAACCGTGGCTCCTTCGTTCGATGCCAGCCGGAGTGAACGGGTGCAGACGGCCGTGTAACGCCGTTGCAACCCCCGCGGGCTAACACTGGTGATGTCGATCACGTTCGCACCAGCATACGCGTACCGCCGAAGCTGTTGCGACCCTCAGGACACGAGCAATTGACACAAAGGAGTGGACATGGCGGATTCACCGAACGACGTCGCGCAGGCGTGGCTGGACAACCTGGACGAAGCGCTGCAGGCCGGAAATATCGACGGCGCACTGGAACTCTTCGACGACGAGTGCTTCTGGCGGGACTTTGTTTCCTTCACCTGGAACCTGAAGACCCTGGAAGGCAAGGCGGCGATCCGGCGGATGCTCGAAGCCAGGCTGGCCGATGTGCAGCCCTCCGGCTGGAAGCTGGCCGAGGACGCCACCGGGGACGCGGCGGCGACCGAGGCCTGGGTCAATTTCGAGACCGGTGCCGCGAGGGGCTGGGCCCACTTACGGCTACGTAACGGCAAGTGCTGGACCTTGCTGACCACCATGCAGGAGCTCAAGGGGTTCGAGGAGAAAAAGGGGCCTAACCGGGACAAGGGCGTGGCGCATCGCATTACCAAGGGCCGGAAGTCCTGGCTGGAACTGAAGGAAGAGCAGGAGGCCCGGCTCGGCTATGAGGAGCAGCCCTATACCGTGATTGTCGGCGGCGGGCAGGGCGGGATCGGGCTGGCGGCGCGGCTGCGGCGGCTCGGCGTGCCCACCATCATCATCGAGAAGAACCAGCGGCCGGGGGACTCCTGGCGGAACCGTTACAAGTCCCTGCATCTGCACGATCCGGTGTGGTACGACCACCTCCCGTACATGAAGTTCCCGGATGACTGGCCCGTCTTCGCCGCCAAGGACAAGATCGGCGACTGGCTGGAATACTACACCCGGATTATGGAGCTGAACTACTGGTCCGGCACCGAGTGCACCAAGGCCCGGTTCGATGAGGCCGCAGGCGAGTGGATCGTGGACGTTGTACGCGACGGCGAACCGGTCACCTTGCGCCCGAAGCAGCTGGTCTTCGCCCTCGGCGTTTCCGGCTACCCCAACATCCCGAAGTTCGACGGCGCGGACTCCTTCCTGGGCCAGCAGCACCATTCCTCCCAGCACCCCGGCGGTGGGGACTGGACCGGCAAGAAGGCCGTGGTCATCGGGTCCAACAACTCCGCGCATGACATCTGCGCCGACCTGTGGGAGCACGGCGCGGACGTGACGATGGTGCAGCGGTCCTCCACGCACATCTCCCGCAGCGAATCGCTGATGGATCTGGGCCTCGGGGACCTGTATTCGGAGAAGGCGCTGGCCAACGGCGTGACCACGGAGAAGGCCGACATGCTTTTCGCCTCGCTGCCGTACCGGATCCTGCCGGACGCGCAGAAACCGGTCTACGAGCAGATGGCGGAACGCGATGCGGAGTTCTACTCCCAGCTCGAGGCCGCGGGGTTCGACTTGGACTTCGGCGAGGACGGTTCCGGCTTGTTCGTGAAGTACCTGCGGAGGGGCTCCGGTTACTACATCGACGTAGGCGCCTCCCAGCTGATCATTGACGGCCGGGTCAAGCTGGCCAACGGGCAGGTGGACAAGATCACCGGCAACGCCGTGGTGCTCGACGACGGCACGGAGCTGGAGGCGGACCTGATTGTCTACGCCACCGGCTTCGGCTCAATGAACGGTTGGCTGGCGGACCTGGTGTCGCCGGAAGTGGCCAGCCAGGTGGGCAAGTGCTGGGGGTACGGCTCCGACACGCCGAAGGATCCGGGTCCGTGGGAGGGCGAACTGCGCAACATGTGGAAGCCCACCAATGTGGAGAACCTTTGGATCCACGGCGGCAACCTGCACCAGAGCCGGCACTACTCCACCTACCTGGCCCTCCAGCTCAAGGCCCGGATGGAGGGTCTGGACACGCCGGTGTACGAACTGCAGGAGTCCCACCACACGCGCTAGCCGGGCGATGCCCATCGAGGGAAACCTACCGCAGAAGCAATAACAACGACGCCGGCCGGTCGCACCAGGTGCGACCGGCCGGCGTCGTTTCCCAGTCATCTTTGCGGGCGCGAATCCTTTCGCGGGCGGGACATCGTGCTTACGCCCACTTGTAGCCGTGGGCCTGTTCGTAGGCCTCCAGCAACCGGTGCGCCACATGGCCCGACAGGATCAACGGGTGGATCATGAAGGCCCGCAGGGCTGCATCGCGGTCTCCATGGGCTGCCTTGATTGTCTCCTGTTCCACCGCCTTCAGCTGCGCCATGAGGCCGGCCTGGTGCAGAGTCAGCGGCTGCCTGACCGGCAGCGGCCGGGCGCCATCGGCCGTCACCTCCGAAGGGACCTCAATGACGGCGTCCTCAGGAAGCTGGGGAAGGGTAGTTCCGTTGCGGACGTTCAGGATCAGCTCGGTCCGTTCTCCGGAGAGCAGTCCCCGCATGGTCTGGAGCGCCACTCGTTCATACCCGCCGCCGGTCACATCGCACTCATCCCGCGACCCGCCTTCGGGCCGGGCTTCGGCCAGATAGCCCTCTTCGCGCGACCGTCGGACGGCATCCCAGTCCTGGAACGGCGTCGGCGAAGAGTGCAGCTTGGCGTAGAGTTCCTGCTGCTGATCGTGGATGGATTCGCCGCGGGTCCGGGCCGCACCGGCCATGGCCAGCGTCGCTTCCCGCCGGAAGTAGTAGTAGAACAAGTACTCATTGGGAACGGTTCCGAGTACCCGAAGCATCGGCGCGCCGAACACCCGGCCCTCTTCGAAGGAAGCAAGCGCCCGCTCGTCGGCCAATAACTTGGGAAGCCGATCCTCGCCGTCGTAATTCAGGGCGCGCAGCCAGCCCAAGTGGTTCAGGCCCACGTAATCGACGCCGGTTAGCCGCCCTTCCTGAAGCGGAACTCCGACAGCCTGGGCCGCGCGCCGGACCAATGCGACGGGGGAGTCGCAGATGCCAATGACCTTCCGCCCGAGGACCTTGTGCAGTGCCTCGGTGACCATGCCTGCAGGATTGGTGAAGTTGATGAGCCACGCGTCCGGACAATGGACCTGCATTTGCCGGCCGATTTCCAAGACAGCGGGGATGGAGCGAAGCGCATAGGCAATGCCGCCGGCGCCGGTGGTTTCCTGGCCCAGGATGTTCAGCCGCGCCGCAACGCTTTCGTCGACGGTTCGGCCGGCAGTGCCGCCGGGTCGGATGGCGCAAAAAACCACATCAGCTCCGGCAAGAGCGTCCTGGAGGTTTTCGGTCAGCGTGAACCGGGGAGGCTGGGCGCCCTCGGGCAGGGGAAGATCGCCGAGTACGCGTGCGATGGCCTGAAGCCGGCTGCCGTCCGTATCCTGCAGCACGAGTTCATCTATGAGCCCCGCATAGGGTCCGGTGGAAAGGGCCCGGTAGACCAACGGCACCCGGAAACCTCCGCCGCCCAGAATTACCAGCTTGACCACAGCACCCCTTTGACGATTTGCCCGGCTGGATCAAAATGACAGCCAGCCCCCTGCTTGTATTGTGCCAGTATGACCAACATCCTCAACCAACCACACGGATATGACCCGCTGGCTGCAGGCCGGACACCGGAGAGCCCGGCTTTCGACCTGCTGCTGACGGGGCCGGTCTTTCTGGACATTATCTTCACCGGTCTCAGCTCCCTGCCGGAGCCGGGGGAAGAACTGTGGAGCGAGGGAATGGGATCCTGCCCCGGGGGTGTGGCAAACCAAGCCATTGCCGCCAGCAGGCTGGGCTTGAACACCACGCTGGCCGCGGCGTTCGGGGACGACGCGTACGGCGAATTCAACCGCAACATCATCGGCGCGCAGGAGTACGTAGACCTGTCCCTGTCGCGGAACTTCCCGGGATGGCATTCGCCGGTGACGGTCTCCCTCTCCACCGACAGGGACCGGTCGTTTATTACTCACGGCCACGCCGCCCCGCTCAGCGCATCCGAACTGGTTGGCGATCCGCCACCATGCAGGGCCGCCATCACGTCGCTGGCGCCGGAACTGGAACCGTGGGCACTGGCTGCTGCCGGAAACGGGACAAAACTCTTTGGCGATGTTGGCTGGGACCCCACCGGGCAGTGGTCCGAGTCCACCTTGGCCAATCTCGAAAGATTCCACGCCTTCCTGCCGAACGATGCGGAGGCCATGCGCTACACCGGAACCGACGATCCGTGGGCGGCACTGTATGCCCTCGCGGACCGGGTGCCGGTGGCGGTGGTGACCCTGGGCTCGCGCGGGGCGATTGCCATCGATTCGATCACGGGCGAAGAGGACTGGGTGCCCGCGCTGCCGGTGAAGGCCTACGATTCCACCGGCGCCGGGGACTGTTTCAGTGCGGCGTTCCTGATGGGCACATTGGCCGGCTGGAAGCTGGCCGACCGGCTCGCGTTTGCGAATCTGTGTGCTGCGCTGTCCGTCCAGCAATTCGGTGGCTCGCTGGCGGCACCGGGCTGGGGCGACGTGGCGGACTGGTGGCAGCAGGTGAACGATACGCGCGAGGGAGTGCGCGGGCAGTGGCTGCGCCGGTATGCCTTCCTGGAGAAGATCATTCCCGAGATTCCGCCGCTGGCCGTCCGCCGGGCCACCGCCACCGTGGCGCGGCATTCGGACGTCTGAGACGGGGCTGAGGGCGGGCTCAGCGCGGGCCCGAGGGCGGGCTTGACCCGGTTTTCAGGCTGCTGATGAAAGAATGAACGGGTGAGTTCTGAAGCAGGCATGAGTTATGACCGCCAGGCAGTGATTGACCTGGACGCCATCCGGGCAAACGTCCGGCACTTCCTCGAGATCGCCGCCCCCGCCCGGGTCATGGCCGTGGTCAAGGCGGACGGCTACGGGCACGGCGCCGTCGAGGTTGCCCGCGCGGCGTTGGAAGCCGGGGCAAGCTGGCTTGGCACCGCGCACATTTCCGAAGCGCTCAAACTGCGGTCGGCCGGTTTCGACGCGCCGATCCTGGCCTGGCTGCACACTCCCGACAGCGATTTCGACGCCGCCATCAACGCCAACGTGGATCTTGGCATTTCCGGCTGGGAGCTGGAATACGTGGCGGCGGCGGCCAAGCGGCAGGAACGGCCGGCGCGCGTGCAGCTCAAGATCGATACCGGCCTGGGCCGCAACGGCTGCGCGCCTGCGCAGTGGGAGCCGCTGGTCAGCCGGGCCGTGGAGTTCCAGGAGGAAGGGCTGCTGCGCGTGGTCGGGGTCTTCTCGCACCTGGCCGTCGCCGACGAGCCGCACCGGCCGGAAACGGATGAGCAGATTGACCGGTTCCGCGAGGCGGTGGCGGTGGCCGAGAACGCAGGCCTGGACCTTGAGGTGCGCCATCTGGCCAACACGCCCGGGACCCTGACCCGCCCGGACGCGCACTTCGACCTGGTTCGCGTTGGCCTTGGCCTGTACGGTCTTTCACCGTTTGAGGGGCAGGTGCCGGAGGACCTCAAACTCAAGCCGGCGATGACCCTGCGTGCCCGGGTGGCCAACTGCAAACTCGTTCCGGAGCACCAGGGCGTTTCCTACGGCCTGCGCTACCACACCGAGGAGCCCACCACCCTGGTCCTGGTGCCGATGGGCTACGGCGACGGCATTCCCCGCAGCGCAAACGGCGCCCAGGTTGCCATCGGCGGCAAGCGCTATGACGTGGTGGGCCGGGTAGCCATGGACCAGTTCGTGGTGGACCTGCGCACCTCCGAGACGGAGGACCTTGTCGGCGCGGAAGTCATTCTGTTCGGTCCCAGCGAGGATGCGCCGGGGGCGGAGGACTGGGCCGCGGCGGCCGGCACCATCAACTACGAGATCGTCACGAGGGTCAGTCCGCGCGTGCCCCGCGTGTACATTGGCCGGGACCTCGAGACCGGTGCGGCCGCCGGCATGGAGCCTTCCGTGGACTTCACCGCGAATTACGACGGCGCGAACCACACTTCGGGGAACCACAACACGGCAAATTACGACGGCGGGGCCTCCGCCGCTGCGGACGGCAGCAATGGCGCGGGGGACCGCGAGTGACTGACCCGGAGGAACCGACACCGGTGTGGGCAGCGGAGTATTCGGTAGCCAGCGCGGAAGAAACCCAGACCCTGGCTGCCCGGATCGGTGCAGAGTTGCAGGCCGGGGACCTGATCGTCCTGACCGGGGAACTCGGGGCAGGCAAGACCACTTTCACCCAGGGGCTGGGCGAAGGCATGGGCGTACGCCCCGGCATCATCTCGCCCACTTTTGTGCTGGTGCGGGTCCACCCCAGTCTGGGGGACGGGCCCGATCTGGTGCACGTGGACGCCTACCGGCTGGAGTCGGCCGGCGAGATCGACGATATTGACCTGGAAAACACCATGGACAGTGCCGTGACCGTGGTCGAATGGGGCCGCGACCGGGTGGAACACCTGGCGGAGAGCCGGCTGGACATCACGCTGGTGCGTGCCACCGGAGCTGATCTGGCTGCGGGCGGAACGCACACCGCGAACACCGGGAGCACCGGGAGCACCGCGAACACCGGGAGCACACCGAGCACCGTGAACTCAGCCAACTCAGCCGGCTCAACGGATACTGCGGAAGCCGGCGGCAGCCCCGCCGTCGTACTTGATTTTGATGAACCGGACGACGCTGAAGACCGGCAGATCCGCATTGCCGCCTACGGCCCGCGCTGGGCCGGGGGCAATCCGTTCTAGTAACGCCGTCGAAGGAATGACCTGGCCGCTGCCGCTGCCCGCGGCGCGCCACGGCCGTGTCAACGAGCAGGCATGGGCAGTCCTCCCCATCGCGCGGACTCGCGGATCTGCCTAGGCTGGAGAGCACAATTTGAACGGTTGATCGAGGAGCTCCAGCGTGGCCGGATGGGTAACAAGGACTATCCGTCCGCCCCTCGAAGTTGCCGTAAGAGCCCCTGCAGGTTGGGAACGGGTCGACGTCGAACATACCGAACTGGTCCTGGCGCTGGCCGGCATGCCCGCCGGTGTGTTCCGCCCCAGCTTCGTGGTGGTGAGCTACTTCTCCGAAGAACCGCTGCCGCAGATCGCGCTGCGCGCCGCCGAGGAAGCCCAACAGGAGTACGAGGACCCGCTGCTGATCTCCAGCGAGTATCTGGAGCATTTTGGCCGGGCGGGCCGCCGAATCGAATTCACCTACCGGATCGGTGAGACGACGGTTTTCGTGCGCCGCTGGATCCTGAAGCTTGAGAGCCGCTGCCTGGATGTCATTGCCAGCAGCACGGTCGGGCAGGTGCCGCTGGTCAGGGGCGCCTTCGACGCGATGTTCAGCTCGCTGGCGTGGGAAAGCGCTGCGGCATGAGCGTGTTGATGCAGCCGGAGTCTCCGGCCCATGCAACGGGCGTGCAGGGCTCGGATCCATTGGTGCCGCCGCTCGAGGACCTTGGTTCCCTCGCCGGAGGCCAGGGCTACTTTTCCAGCGGTCCCTGGCTGTCGGCGGACGCGGCGGAAGTCTTGCTTGACAGCGCCTCCCGCGCCTCGGCCAGATTCGGCCGGACCGCGGCACTGCGCCGGCCGGACATTGCCCACGAGTTCACCAGCTGGGGCTTCACCAATCCGCGCGGCAGCTACACGGCCGACACCGAATTCTTCCGCCATGCCGTCCGGGCCGCACAAACAAGGGCACGCATCGATGGCTGGTATCTGGGGAAGCGGACAAGCCTGCGGCTGTGGATCGGCGGCCGCTGGACCGCCGTCGTTGCCGGAACTTCGGCAGGTGCGTTGCTGCACGGCTACGAGTCGGGCAACCGCGGAACCATGGTCCAATTGGATGTCGCCGGAGTGGACGACGCGGCTTCCGTCATGGCTGCGTGGTCCGGGCTCGCCCCTGCATGGTCCGTGGCCGGAACTGCGGGCACCATCGACACCATCAACCGGAGCCTGTTTGAGCGCAGGCTCCAGGACGCGAGGGTACCCGCACCCGCCAACGCGGAGGGCCCGCTGCTCCGGCTGTGGCGGGAGCCGTGGTTCGTCTGGTTGGCCAGCATCGGCCGGGGCAGGTTCCGTCGTGGCTTCATCAACGCCGGGACCGCCGGGCATTTCCTGTTCGGCGTCAATAACGACGGCGATGTGCAGCTTGCGCAACAGTCCTCCTCCCTGCTTTGGCACACTCTGCGCGATGCGGTGGAAGACGCGCGGTTCCAGGAACGGCATTACTAAGCAAGCAGGGGGAAGGGATCAAGGGCGCGTGGAACTCTCAGTGGGATCAGTTGCCATCGCGGCGGGTGCTGCGATGGCGTTTGCCGGCTGGCGCGCGTACTCGGGCCGATGGCGCCGATGGCTCGCCTACGGCGGTCTGATCCCGAAGGTACGCAGCTATCCCGGACTGGGCTTGCTTTACGGCGGAATCAGTTTCCTGCTTGCGCCCGCGGCCGTCTGGGCAGCTGGAGCCGGTGCACCCAAGGCAGCCGTGGCCGCGCTGGTTCTTCCCGCCATTGCCGGAATGCTGATTTGGCTGCTGAGCCATGCGTGGCTTCCGCGCTTTATGCGGCCGGAATGGGTGCGGGCAACCGAGCAGAACGAAGAATTGTACGCGCGGCACCGGGGCGATGTCTGAACCGCGTAAAATGGTCTGGTGCTCATTCTCTCCATCGATACCTCCGCCATTGCCAGCGCGGCTCTCATCACCGGAGACGGAGAGACCCTGCAGGCTTTTGCCACCGAGGACACCCGGACCCACGCGGAAGTACTGGCCCCCGGCATCCAGGAAATACTTACGACGGCGGACGTCACCGCCACCGATATCGACGCCTTGGTCGTCGGCGTAGGTCCCGGGCCGTTCACCGGGCTGCGCTCTGGCATCGCCACGGCCCGGTCGCTGGCGTTCGCCTGGAATAAGCCGCTGCATGGGGTGATGAGCCTGGATGCCATCGCCGTGGAGGCAGCATTGGATGCCTGGCGGCTGGGGATCGACGAGTTCATCGTGGCCACGGACGCGCGCCGCAAGGAAGTCTACTGGGCGCGGTACCGCAGCACCGGCGGAACTCCCGAACTGCTGGACGGTCCGCACGTCTCCGCTCCGGCGGACGTGCCGGAGCTGCCGGCCTACGGCAAGGGGGCGGGGATCTATCCTGACCAGTTGCACGCCGTCGCGGACTTCAGCGGCACCCAACCGACCGCCGAAGCGCTCGGCCGCACCGCCGTCGTCAAGCTGACCCGGGGTCTGCCCTTGCTGGAAACCACGCCGCTGTACCTGCGCGAATCCGATGCGAAGGTCCCCGGGCCGCGGAAGCGTGCGCTGTGAAGGCGGTGGACAGGGCCGTGCAGCGCGGTGGCATCCGGGCGATGACCGAGGCCGACATTCCCGAGGTCGACGCCCTGGAACAGAGCCTGTTTCCGATGGATGCCTGGCCCACCCAGATGTTCTTCGACGAGCTGTCCCAGTCCGAAACCCGCAGTTACTATGTCGCCGTCGACGCCGTGGGAACGGTGATCGCGTACGCCGGACTGATGTGCATCGAGCCGATCGCGGACGTGCAGACCATCGCCGTGGCTCCGGAGCGCGAAGGGCAGGGGATCGGCAGCCTGATGCTGACTCGCCTGATCGAGGAGGCCACGCGGCGCAAGGCCAAGGACGTGCTGCTCGAGGTCCGGGCGGACAACCCGAGGGCGCAGCGGCTGTACCAGTGGTTCGGGTTCGAACAGATCCACCGCCGCCCGCGCTATTACCGCGACGGCGCGGACGCGCTGATCATGCGGCTGGAACTCGCCGGCTGGACCGGAGCGCCCGGCACAACCACGACCACGACGACGACCTCGAGCACGACGACGAGCACCACCGCGACCACTACGAACCCCCCGGAGGAGACCCGATGAACCGCAGCGAACCGCTGGTACTGGGCATCGAGTCCTCCTGCGACGAAACCGGTGTAGGCATAGTCCGCGGCGACACGCTGCTGACCAACACCGTCTCCTCCTCGATGGAGGAACACGTGCGTTTCGGCGGCGTGATCCCGGAGATCGCCTCGCGCGCCCACCTGGATGCGTTTGTCCCCACGCTCCAGCAGGCATTGGATGACGCCGGCGTGACGCTGGACGAAGTCGACGCTTTGGCCGTGACCTCCGGTCCGGGCTTGGCCGGCGCGCTCATGGTGGGTGTCTGCGCGGCCAAGGCGCTCGCCGTCGCAACGGGCAAACCGCTCTACGCGATCAACCACCTCGTGGCGCACGTCGGCGTGGGCCTGCTGGACGGCGGCGAACTGCCCGAAAACCTCGGCGCGCTGCTGGTGTCCGGCGGCCACACGGAGATCCTGCGGGTGAAGTCCATTACCGACGACGTCGAACTGCTCGGCTCCACCATCGACGACGCCGCCGGCGAAGCCTATGACAAGGTGGCCCGCATCCTCGGCCTGGGCTACCCGGGCGGGCCGGTGATCGACAAGCTGGCCAAGGAGGGCAACCCCAAGGCCATCCGTTTCCCACGCGGCCTGAGCCAGCCCAAATACATGGGTTCGGCCGAGGAGCCCGGGCGCCACCGGTACGACTGGTCCTTTTCCGGGCTGAAGACCGCCGTGGCCCGCGCGGTGGAGCAGTTCGAGGCGGCCGGCCAGGAGGTTCCGGTGGCTGACATCGCCGCGTCCTTCCAGGAAGCGGTGGTAGACGTGATCACGGCCAAGGCGATGCTTGCCTGCACTGAACACGGCATCACCAACCTGCTGCTCGGCGGGGGAGTGGCCGCCAACTCCAGGCTGCGCGAGCTGACCGCGGAACGCTGCGCGGCCAACGGGATCACGCTCCGCGTCCCGCCGATCAACCTTTGTACGGACAACGGCGCCATGGTCGCGGCACTCGGCTCGCAGATTGTCATGGCCGGGGGAGAGCCATCCGGCATTGCCTTCGCCCCGGACTCCTCCATGCCGGTCACCAGCGTCCACCTGTAGCAACGCACCCCCCTCAATCGACTCAATTGAGGAAGCAGATAACGCCCTTTCCAGCCCCTGGGAAGGGCGCTATCTGCTTCCTCGATGAGCAGGCGGGGGTAGTCAGGCTTCGCCGCGCATCTGCCGGACAACATCGAGCACGACGGCGCGCAGGTCGCCGTCGTTCTCTGCTGCAATCCGGCGCTGGCGCTGGTAGCCGGCACCGCGCTCGATGATCTTCTCCACGTCGGCCAGCTCGTTGCTGCAGCCGAGCTTCTTCGCCACCGGTTCCAGCCGGTTGAGCACGTCTTCGCGCAGGTGCTCGGTGACCAGCTTTTCCTTGCCCGCGCCGTCGAGGATGACAATCGCTTCCATGCCATACCGGGCCGCGCGCCACTTGTTCTCCTGCACGTGCCACGGCGGCATGGTGGGGATGGCCCAGCCGTCGTCCAGCACGGTGGAGAACTCGTCAACCAGGCACTGCGTCAGCGCGGCGATGGCGCCGACATCCTGCAGCGAGGACATGCCGTCGCAGATGCGCATCTCGATGGTGCCCAGCGCGGCGACCGGGCGGACGTCCCAGCGGATCTCGCTGAGCGTATCGATCACTCCGGTGTTGAACATGTCCTGCACATAGTCCTCGTAGTTCGCCCAGGCGGGGAACTGGAACGGCAGGCCGGCCGTCGGCAGCTGCTGGAACATCAGCGCGCGCTGCGACGCATAACCGGTATCCTCACCGCCCCAGAAGGGGGACGATGCGGACAGCGCCTGGAAGTGCGGGAAGTAGTTGACCAGGCCGTCCAGCACGGGCAGAGCCTTGTCCCGGTGGTCCAGGCCCACGTGGACGTGCACGCCGTAGATCACCATCTGCTGGCCCCACCACTGGGTCCGGTCGATCAGTTTCGCGTAGCGCTCCTTGTCCGTTACCGGCTGGGACCGCGGCGCGGCAAAGGGGTGGCTGCCGGCGCAGAACAGCTCCACGCCCATCGGATCCGTCACATCGCGCACCGCGGTCAGGGCATCATCCAGTTCCCCCTTGGCCTGTTCCACCGACGTGCAGATGCCCGTCACCAGTTCCACCGTGTTCAGCAGCAGCTCCTGCTTGATATGGGGGTGCTCGTCGTCGTCCTTGAGCTCGGGATGCCTGGCCGCGACGTTGCGCAGCACCTCGGAGGCCGCGGACACCAGCTCGCCGCTCCGGCCGTCCACCAGCGCCAGTTCCCACTCGACGCCGAGGGTGGACTGGGCGGACGGTGCGAACTCGATATTCAAACTGACTCCTGATCTGCGCGGCTTGCCGGGTGTGCCCGGCGGTGCTCCCGTCACGCGGCTTGCGGCAGAGAACCCAAGTCAGATTCTACGGCAGTGGTACCGTCAAAGACGTGAAAAAGTTCGGTTCCCGGCGTCTGGCGCTGGGTGTGTTGGCGGCCACGTCCGCACTCCTCATTTCCTCCTGTACCGCCCCCGGCCCCGCACCCGAAGGCAGCAGTTCCGCGCCGCCGTCGTCCGTTGCCGCGCCCACCGAAGCGCCCGCGCTTTCCTGGGGGCCGAACCAAGATCATTCCGACGACGCCGCTGTCGCCGTCGAGGCGATGAGCCTTGAGGAAAAGGCCGGGCAGGTCATGGTGTCCTTCTACTCCGGAACCGATCCGGCACCGCAGTTGGCCGCCATTGATGAACTGCATCTGGGCGGCAGCATTATTATGGGCGACAACGTCCCGCTGACCGCGGACGGCGCGGTGGACGTGGCGGCCATGGCGCAGATTAACAAGGCGCTGCAGGATGCAATGTTCAACGCGCGGGACTGGCCCGGAATCATCTCGGTGGACCAGGAAGGCGGCATGGTGGCCCGGCTGGGCGCGCCGCTGACCGAGTGGCCCACGCCCATGACCTACGGTGCCGCGGCGGATGAGGCTGTCTCGCGGGACTCCATGGCGGCAATGGCCACCGAACTGGCCGCGCTCGGCTTCACCATGGACTACGCGCCGGGACTGGACCTGACCATCGGACCGGCGGATCCGACTATCGGCGCCCGGTCACTGGGCAGCGACCCGGAGCGGGCCTCGGCGCAGGCCCCGGCGCTGCTGGAGGGCTTCGAGAAGGCCGGGTTCATGCCCAGCGTGAAGCACTTCCCGGGCCATGGCTCCGTAACCACCGACTCGCATCTGGCTCTGCCGGTGCAGGACGCCTCCGTGGCGGAACTGCAGGCGCGGGACTGGAAGCCGTTCAAAGCTGCGATCGACGCCGGGGCACCGGTGATGATGATGGGCCACATTGCCGTCCCCGCGCTGGAACCGAGTGTTCCGTCGTCGCTGTCGGCACCGAGTTACCAGGCGTTGCGGGACCTGGGGTTTGAAGGCGTCATCATCACGGATGCGCTGAACATGGGCGCGGTGGAGAACCAGTACCCGGGCGGCCAGGCTGCCCCGATGGCGCTCGCCGCCGGTGCCGATCTGCTGCTGATGCCGGCCGATCCGTATGCCGCGCATGCCGCGATTCTGGCCGCGGTGGAGGATGGCACATTGGCCGAGGAGCGGCTGGATGAAGCCGCTACCCGGGTAGTCACCATGCAGCTGTGGCAGAAGTCCATCGCGCAGACGCCGTCGCTCGCGGAGATCGGTACCCATGCGCAGGACTCGCAGGAAGCCTCGGCCGCCGCGCTGACCGTCCTGACCGGACAGTGTTCCCGCGAGGACCAGTTGGACGGCTCGCTGACCATCCAGGGTGCAGACCCGGCGGCCAACCAGCGGCTGGCGGATGCCGCCGAGGCACGCGGGCTGACGGTAGGCTCGGGACCCACGGTTACCCTGCTGGCCGGGCCCGAGAGCGGAACCGGGGACTTCGTTGTTTCGCTGGATGCACCGTGGGGGTTGGAGCTGTCCTCGGCCGAGGTGAAGGCGGCGCTCTACGGAGACACTCCCGCAGCGTTCGAGGCGCTGCTGGATTACCTCACCGGCGAGGCCGGCGCACCCGGCACTCTGCCGGTGGACGTCGGCGAATACGAAACCGGCGCCGGCTGCGGGTAACACCGGCCGCAGGCCGCCGGCTGGGGCTGGCCCCAGGTTACGGTCGGGCGAGAGGCGAGACTCGCAGGCTACGGCCGGGCGCTGCGGCTTCGGCTGCGGTGGCCGGCTGCCGGGATGGGCTCGACAACAATGGCCACGCGCTCCTCGCCCATGCGGGTCAGCACCAGCGTGGCCTTGTTCGGCCCCTTGCCGGAACCGGTGAGCAGGGTCTTGCGCAGTTCCTCCGGAGTGACCGAGGTGCCCCGCTTCTTGATTTCCAGCGTGCCGATCCTGCTGGCCTTCACCCACGCCTTGAGCTTCTTGACGTTGTACGGGCGGACCTCCAGCACCTTGTAGGCGCGGGCGAACGGGGTCTCCAACAGGTCGGGCGCGCAGATGTAGGCGATGTGCTCATCGAGCAGATGCCCGCCGAGCTGCTGTGCCACGTCGGCGACCAGCCCGGCACGGATCACCGCGCCGTCCGGTTCATACAGGTAGCCCTCGGCCGGTCCAACGGACACATCCTGCTCTGCGGGTACGTAGCCCACGTCGCTGGTCAGCTCCGCCGAACCGCCGTTCGAGATGACCAGGGCGGCCCGCCGCACACCCGGCCGGGCCAGGCTGTTGAACCACAAGGTCGCCTCGGTCACGTCGCCGTCCACCGAAACCCACTGCGCCTCGCAGCCCGCCGGCAGCGCGTCATGCGGAATGCCCGGGCCCATCTTGACGCCGACCGGAAGTCCCTGGTCCGCCAGTTTCTCGACAAAGGACAGCGGCGGCGAGAAAGCCTCCGGATCGAACAAGCGGGTGGTGCCGGACGTCGTCGTCGTTCTTCTGGCAGGATCCAGCCAGACACCGTCGACGCCGTTCAGGTCCACCTGCTCCGCATCGGCGTTAACGACGGTGGCGTTGGCCCAGGGCATGAGGTTGATGGTGGCCACCGCGGCCGTGGTTTCATCACGTTCGACGGCGGTGACCTTGCGTTCCAGCGTGGCCAGCGCGAGTGCGTCCGCGCCGATACCGCAGCCAAGGTCCGCAACGTGCTCGACGCCGGCCTGGACGAACCGCTGTGCATGCAGCGCCGCGATGTTGAGCCGGGTTGCCTGTTCCAGTCCCGCCTTGGTAAACAGCATCTGCTCGGCAAACGGACCGAACTTCGCGGCGGCCTTGGCCCTCAGCTTCGACTGGGTCAGCGCGGCTGCGACCACTTCGGGGGAGTGGCCGGCCTTGCGCAGGGCCGTGCTGGTCTTGAGGCTGTCCGCTTCCGAATAAGGCTCCAAGGAGTTCAGCAGTTCCCAGCCTTCCGGCGTGAGGATGGGAGCAATATTCTCGGCGGAGGTCTCGGATGCCATGCTTTCAAGCCTAGACCAGCGCGTGCCGTCGGTCGGACACGGGTAGTTCTCCCCATCGCGGCAGTACAACAGCTCCGCTAATGTCTATCAGCGGGAGAAGCACCGACGGGGAGATTTCATGGCATTGAATGGATACGACATCAACCCGGCAGCGTGCCAGGGCATCCTGACCAACGTCGAGACCGAGGCCGAGGACATTGCAACCAAGAGATCCAATCTGAGCGACGAGGTAGATAACGCCGTCGAGGCCTGCAAGAGCCGCCAGATCGGCAGTGCCCTGATCGATCTTTGGAATAATGTGCTGGCCATTCAGTGCGAGGCCGCCACCACGAGGATCGAGAACGCGGCAGGCGGTGTGCGGGGAGCCGTCAACGCCTACGTCATCGGTGATGAGGACATGGCGGAGAACAGTCGGAAACAGGTCACGGATTTGCCGGACATCAGCATCGAGGACGCGAAAAAGTAGCATGGCACTGGATACGAGCCCGCTGCAGGACTGGCCTGCCCCCTCCGCTATTGACGCGGCAGCCGGAGCCATCGCGAAACAGGGGGCGGCTGTCGACACCGCGGTGGGAAGCGTTGCCACAACGTGGTCGTTCCTGGAGCGCCATTACGAAGCGCCTGAGCAAAATGACGTTCTGACAGTGTTCCGGAACATCACTCCGCACGGGGAGGCCGTCAAGACAGCCGCCGAGGACGCCAAGAAGGCATTGGAGGCTTTTTCGTCCGGTGTGGAGAGGCTGCTGGAAACCCGACGAACATTGTTGGCGGATGTCCAGGCGTTCCGGAACGACCCGCCCCGCGTGGATCCGTCGGACCCTGATTCGGAGGTTCTGCCGCTGGCCGAGGCACAGTTGGACTTTCGGATCCAGGATCTGGTCTACCAGTATCAGGAACTGGAGATAGCCTGTGCCTCTGCCATTATGGCCATCAACGGCGGCCCGAAGTCCGATATGGGGGCTCTCGCCGGGCCGAATTTCGCGCTGATTCCGGCAGCCGCCGGGAACTACGGCAGTCTGTACACGTTCAAATCCGTTGAGGTAGAGGCCTACCGGACAGTGCCGGTTCCGTGGCAGGAATACCGGTTCACCCCGTTCGACCCGGGCAAATTGACTGCAGCGGAAAGAGCGGGCAGCAGATTCCTGCGCATCGATGGGCGTGAAATCAGTATTCATGATCCGGAGCACCCGGACTTCGGCCGCACCCAGCAAGAGAGATACTGGCGGACGACATACGGAACCAAAATGGACTGGCGCCCGGAAGTCAATCAAACAGCCTACCGGAACATTCCGGCGTATCAAGAGAGGGTGAAAGCCAACCGGAATAACTGGAAGCCAGACGTTCCGGCTTCGCAGACGCCCTCGTGGTACCAGTTGCCTGACGGTCTAAAAGGCATCAAAGCTGGCGGTACTGCGCTGAGCGTGGCCATGGCCGGAGTCACTTTTGCGGATGAACGGGCGAAAGAGTACAACGATCTGCTGCAGCAGAACCCTTCCCTGTCGGAGGACGACCGCGATTTCCGCGCCAATGAAGTCGCCACGGTCAAGACGGCGACAAAGACAACAGTCGATTTTGCCGCCGGCTTGACCGGCGCAGCGGTGGGAACGGCGATTGGCGGTCCGGTCGGAACCATTGTGGGATTCGGCGTTGGCATGTTCGTCGCCTATGCAACAGATGTCGAACTGCCGGATTGGCTGGGTGAAAAGAGCATAAAGGATCAGGCAGCGGACGGAGCCGTAGAACTCTACGACGGTGCTAAAGATATGATTTCCGGCGGATGGGAAGCGGTTTTCGGCTAACCTTGCCCACCTGCTGGACGGTACGGTGATTCCGTCCAGTAGCTGTTCATCCCCCGCTCCGATGAGTTAGGAACCTGTGTTTTCACCTGCGCTACTTCTGTTCGTCCTGCCACTTGGGCTTTTTCTGCTGGTGTGTGGTCTCGGGATGTACACGAAGAAATGGCCGATACTGATTTTCGCCGACGCTTTTCTTCCCGGGCACCCAGGACTCGCCGCAACGTACATCGGGGCCTGGATGGCCACCCTTCCGTTCGGCTCCTGGTGGCTGTCCTGGAACGTTCCGGTGCTTCCCGGCGTACTCTCGCTGCTGAGCACCGTATGCATGGTCATCGGTTTGGTGGGCTGTTTCTGGATGCCGCGGTTCATGCAGCCCGCATGGCTCAAGGAAACCGAGGACGAAATCAAACGAGGTGAAGACGCCTATTCGCTGGAGTACCGGCGCCAGCCGGACGGCGGCGGCGACGCCTCCGCGTTCAAAGAGGAAAAACCATGATCGACGGCGAATGGACCACAGAATCCGTCGGCCGCTTGTCACTGCCGCGTCTGGGCAGTTGGGAACGGCTGGAAGACCCGCAAGCAGCCTTGGTCCTGGCCCATCCGCCTGTTCCGCATGGAGTCTTCCGCCCGAACCTCGTAGTGCGGGTTGAACCTGCAGGGGTTGCAACGCTAACCAAACTTGCAACGGCGGCTATGGCCTCGACCATGAAGGTTTGGGAAGACGTTCACATCATCGCTAATGATGAGGCGCTTAAAGAAGACCTCCGGGGGCGAAAACAGAAGTTCGTTTACCAATTACAGGACCAAACCGTCTGTGTGGACCGGTGGCTGTGGCTCGTAGCCGGCGACGCGGTGGAGCTTACTGCAAGCTACGCGGTGGAGCAACTAGTGGGCATGGCGCCCTTGTTCGACTACATGATCGGTGCCCTCGAATTTCGGGGAAGAATCGAGAAGGAGTCATAGCGCAGTGGACAGCTTGAACAGTATTGCTCCCCGCGAACCGCGGCTTGATGAGTTCGCTTCGGCGCGCATCGGGGCCAAACTCGAAGATTTGTCTCGAGTTTCGCAGGCACAGCCCTACCACTCGAATGGCCCGGTGCTGGACACCAGGACGGTCCAGCTGTTCGAATCCATTGCGGATAGTGGGGCGGTCGGCCGGTTCCAGCGGGGCGGTAAGAAGTACGAGATCGCCGAGCTGTCCGCTTCTGGTTACACCAATGAGAAGGGGCAACTGACTTCCTCGGGAAAAGCGTTCGCAACGCCTTGGCGCGAGTTCGAATTCGGTCTATCCATCGCGGCCCAGCGGGAAGAGATGAATACGGGCATGCAGATCTGGGCGGGAGGCGGACTGGCGATACTAGCGGCCGGCCCCTCTCCGTTCGCCGCGGAGACTATGGGTATCGCCCCCAACCAGCTGGCGCTTGATCTCGTCACGGTTGCGCAGTTGCCGATGGCCATCGCCTCGTGGTGCTCAATCGGGCCCGCCTGGACTACGCATGGCGATCTGCGCTCCCTGCAGCAGAAGCAGTTTTATGCCCGGCTTGCCTCGGCGGCGGAACCTGCCCCGGCCGATGCCGATGGAGCCTGGCTGCGGATGTGGCACCAACCCTGGACAGCATGGAATATCCGGCGTTCTGGCTCCCAGTCGGGCCACAGCTGGTTGAACGCCGGATCTGCCGGGCATTACCGAGTAGGAACCAAAGCCGGCGACATCACGCTGGAACCCGAACCGTCTGCCGTCGTTTGGGATACCTTGGTCCGTTTCATCCACCAGGCAGTGACTGCCCCCGAACAGGCAGTGGACGGCATGGGACAGTAGGATTCCAATCTCCAGCTGCCCGGAGGCTCCCGTACGATGGCATTATGAGGTCATGATTCAGGGAGCGGCAACATACCTCGAGGCGGCACGGAATTTCCGCGAGGTGCTCGCCGGGATCCCGGACAGTGCCTGGGACGAGCCGGGGCTGGGCGACTGGACAGTGCGAACGTTGGCCGGACATACCAGCCGTGCGCTGATTACGGTCCTGACCTATTTGGACCGGCCGGCTCTAAATATCGACGTCGGATCCACCGCCGAATACTACTCTGGGCTGGACTTCACCTCCTCGCCGGACATTACCGCCAGGGCGGTCGCGGCCGGGGAGGATCTGGGAGCGAAGCCCCTTGAGACCGTGGACCGGCTGCTGGCGCAGTTGGAGAATGTGGTGCCGCTAGTCTCGGACCGCGTCATCGAGACGATTGCAGGCGGGAGGCGGTTCAGCGACTACTTGCCGACAAGAATTTTTGAACTCGCGGTACACAGCTTGGATCTGGCTGCCGCCTGCAGCGTTCCGGCGTCGTTGTCTTCAGACGTGGAGAAGGCGGCGATGAACGTGGCGGTGGAAATTGCCGCCGCGCGGGGCGAGGGCAGCCTGCTGTTGCTGGCAATGACCGGGCGAACGGCTCTGCCACCCGGTTTTTCCGTCGTGTGAAAGAAGGCTAAGGCAATGCCGTCCCGTCCGAAACCGAGGGCAGCACGGTGACTTGCAACCGCTGGACCGCGTTGTTGGCCATGCCCTGGTAGTTCCACTCCGGTTCCAGCGGCTGGATGTTCCCTGCGTCGTCTTCGGCGCGGCAGATCAATTCATGATCGCCCTCTTCGGCCTGCCAGACGCAGGACCAGCCTCGCCAAGCGTGCCTGCCATCCTGTTCGTCCAATTGCGCTGGCAACCACCGGCCATCGATTCCCACCTGGACAGACTTGATGAGGCCGTAGCCGGACCAGGCGCGGCCCCTCAGTTTGGTCGCGCCGGCGGGTACGATAGGCCGGCGGGAAAAGAAATCGGGAATGCCCGGGGGAGCCATGAGCGAGCGGACACGTATCCGCGTAACCGGTTCGCCCGGATCGTCGGCGTCCTGCTGCAAACGGTAGGCAAAGCGCTGCTGGAACCCCTCGAAGGCTTGGGTGACGGCGTCGATGCGGTCAAGCCATTTCACACTCGCCATGCCGTACCAACCAGGTACCACCAGACGGAGGGGAAAACCATGCTGCGGCAGGAGCGGTTGGCCGTTCATCTCATAGGCGAGCAGAACGTCACCGGAGACGGCGGCGCGGACGGGCAGACTGCGTTCATATGCGTGTGCCACCCCGCCCTGAAATCCGCGGTCCGCTCCGCTGAAGACCAGCTCCACCGCGTCCGGCCGCAGCCCGGTTTCGTCCATCAGGGCTACGAGCGGGATACCCGTCCACTCCGCCGTGCTAACACCCCCATGGACCCAGGGCTGCGATACCGGGCGCGGTTGCAACAAGCTCCGGCCGTTGCCTGCGCACTCAAGGGTGACACCCATGGACATCCTGTCCCGGGCGCGCAGATCAGCCAGCGAGAACTCTGCTGGCTCGACAACCGCTCCGCCGATCTTCAGGCGCCAGGCCACCGGATCGACCATCGGGACATCCCAGTGCATGACCAGAAAGTGCATGCCTGCCGGCGTCCGCTCCCAGCGCAGCAGCTCCAGCGGCATCGCGTGGTTACGGGAGGCCAGCAGCACCTCTTCCCGGCCGAACTCGCCGGTAGTGGGCTCCGCAGCGTGCGGCCGTGGCGTGCTGCTGGCTGTGGGTTCCGCTGCATGCGCCGGACCTGCTGTTGTCGTCATGCTTTGATGGTGCGCTTCTTCTGTCCGCATGTCAGCAACCTGGGTTCCATTTGCTCAGTTCGATGAGCCTTTCCGGTTCAAGAATCACGATTCGGTCCCGTTCAGTACGGACCGTCCCGCTTTCACGAAGTTCGCGGAGGATCCGCACGACCACTTCCCGGGCGGATCCCACGGCCTCGGCAAGCTCCCGCTGGCTGGTCGTCACTGCGAACTGGCGGTTTCCGGCTCCCTGGTTTCCGGTTTCGTGCGGGGAAAGGGCCAGCCGGCCGGGCGGGCCATCGGGCCCGGCAAGATCCAGCAGGTGCCGTGCCACCCGTTGGCGGACGGAGGTGAAGGCAGCTCCCGGAATTTCCGCGATGAAATGAAGCACCCGGTCGCTGAGCTCACGGATGAGGGCCACCGCCACGCGGCTGTCGCGCGCCGTCGCCTGGCGGACCATTGCCGGCGAGAACTGCAGCAGTTTCATGTCGGTGAGGGCAAGCACCGTTGCAGGCATGCTGAAGTCGTCACTGAACAACGAGACGACGCCGATCAGCGATCCCCTCCGGCAGTACCGGACCGTGGCCGTTTTCCCCTCGGGGGCGGTCACGAAGATCTTTGCCAGCCCGGACACAACGAGCTCGAAGTGTGCGGCGGTATCGCCTTCATGATGGATTACGGCACCGGCACTCACCGTTGCCAGCGAGCTGCCGGTCAGCAGTTCTTCGAGCAGTTGGGGCGGGAGCGGGCGCAGACGGGAATCAGCTATGGCCCTGGCCATGGCGGCATCCGCAGTGGCCGATTCCAACCTGACCATGCTGGCCTCCGTGTCAAGGGGAGACAACCCGCGGCGTCTCCTCGTTCCATGGTAGGAGCCTTCAGGGCGAAGATCGAGGGGCACCATGTGGCCGGACGGCGCCGGGCCGAATAGCGCCGCCGGTGGTATGGCAAACGCGACGCCACGGTGCCAAGCTGGGTACTGTCCAGCTATCCGTCCTCAAGGGAGAACACCGTGTTCACTGCCAAGCAAGCGGTCAGCAGTTTCAGCGTTAATGACACAGCCGCAGCGAAAGACTTTTATGGCCAGACCCTCGGCCTTTCCGTCCAGGACGGGGACATGGGCACGCTCGACTTGACCATTCCCGGCGGGGCCACCGTCATGATTTACCCCAAAGAGAATCATGAGCCTGCTTCGTTTACCGTCCTGAACTTCGTCGTGGACGATGTGGAAGCCGCCGTGGACGAACTCAACCAGGCCGGGGTAAAGACCGACATCTATGACAGTCCGGATCTTCCCACGGATGCCAAGGGGATCATGCGCGGCAACGGTCCGGACATCGCCTGGTTCAAAGACCCGGCAGGAAACGTCTTGTCAGTGCTCAAAGCCTGAAATAACGACGGCGGACGGCTGTCCTTAGCCGACAGCCCTTAAGAGAAGTAGACGCCGATCCGGTTACCCTCGATCTCCTCGATGCGGATGTCGATCTCGTAGACATCGCGCAGCACCTCCGGCTGCATAATCTGCGCGGGCGCGCCCTGATGCACTAGGCGGCCATCACGCATGGCCACAATGTTGTCCGAGTAGCAGGAGGCGAAGTTGATGTCGTGGATAACCAGAACTACCGTCTTGCCCAGCTCGTCCGTCAACCGCCGCAGCAGGCGCATCATCTCCACCGCGTGCTTCATATCCAGGTTGTTCAGCGGTTCGTCGAGCAGCAGGTAGTCCGTGTCCTGCGCTAGCACCATGGCAATGAACGCGCGCTGGCGCTGGCCGCCGGAGAGTTCGTCCACGAACTTGTCCGCCAGGGCGGCCAGATCCAGGTATTCCAGCGCCTGGTCAATGTAGGCCTTGTCCTCGATGCGGGGCCGCCCGCCATGGTGCGGGAAGCGCCCGAAACCCACCAAATCGCGCACCGTCAGCCGCACCGTCAGCTGGTTGTCCTGGCGCAGAATGGCCATTTTCCGCGCGAGTTCCCGGCCGGGAGTGTCGCTGACATCGAGCCCGTCGATGGTGACGGAGCCTGCGTCCATGTCCAGCAGCCGGCTCATCATGGACAGCAGCGTGGATTTGCCGGCGCCGTTAGGGCCGATGATCGAGGTGATGCCGCCGTCCTTGATATAGCAGCTGACGTCGTCGACGACGGTCTGGGCGCCGTACCGCTTGGAGACGCCGGAGACGTGGATCATTTGACTTTGCCTTTCAGCAGCAGGGCGATAAAGACGATTCCGCCCACAAACTCAATAACGATGCTCAGCGCTGTGTCGAAGGCGAAGACCTGCTCCAGCACCAGCTGGCCGCCCACCAGCGCGATGATGCCAAGCAGGACGGCGATGGCCAGCACCGAGGTGTGCCGGAAGTGCGAGCACAGCTGGTAGGCCAGGCTGGCCACCAGCAGGCCGAAGAACGTGATCGGGCCGACCAATGCCGTGGACACGGCCACCAGCACCGAGCAGATGATCAAAACGGAGATCACCGCACGTTTGTGGTCCACGCCCAGGTTGATCGCGGTTTCGCGGCCCAGCGAGAGCACGTCCAGCTGGTGGCGCATGCGCCAGGCCAGCGTGCTGACGGCGGCGACGGCCAGCGCCGAAACCGCCAGCAGCAGCCCGTCCACATTGTTGAAGCTGGCGAAGAAGAGGTCCTGCAGGATGATGAACTCGCTCGGATCGATCAGCCGCTGCAGCAGGGAGGAGATGCCGCGGAACATCGTGCCGAAGACGATGCCCACCAGCAGCATCAGGTGCAGGCTCTTGCCCCCGCCGGTGAACAGCCAGCGGTAGAGCAGGAAGGAGAAAGCCACCATGAGGGCCACTTCGATGACAAAGCGGACCGGGGCGCCCATGGTCAGCAGCGCCTGGCCGCCGATGGCGAAGGTCAGCCCGGTCTGGATCAGCATGTAGAGGGCGTCAAAACCCATGATCGACGGCGTCAGGATCCGGTTGGACGTGACGGTCTGGAACAGCACGGTGGAGACCCCGACGGCGTAGGCCACCAGGATCATCGAACCCACTTTGATGGCGCGGCGGGGAAGGATGTAGCCGATGTTGCCGCGCAGGTCGATCAGCATGAAGGCCGCCACCAGGGCCACGGCCAGCACCGCCAGGGCAATGATCCAGGTCTTCGGGGAGATGCCCTTGATGGGCCGGCGCTGATGCTGGGTCAGTGCCGTGGGGAGGCCGGTGCTAACCACGGCGTTCACGCTTTCGAAGGAGCAGGTACAGGAACATGGCGCTGCCGATGGCCGAGACAATGACGCCGACGGGAATTTCGTACGGGAAGCGGATGGTCCGCCCGATGATGTCGCAGATCAGGACAAAGCCCGCGCCGAACACGGCAACCCACGGCACGGCCCGGCGGACATTGTCGCCAAAAATAATGGACACCAGGTTCGGCACGATCAGGCCGAGGAACGGAATCGATCCGATATTGACGACGACGACGGCGCTGATCAGCGAGACAATGATCAGGCCCAGGGTCATCACCCGCTTGTAGTTCAGCCCGAGGTTGGTGGAGAACTCCTGGCCCATGCCGGCCATGGTGAAGCGGTCGGCGCAGAGGTAGCCGACCAACGTCAGCACGGCGACGATCCAGAGCAGTTCGTAGCGGCCGCGCAGCACCCCGGAGAAGTCTCCGATCATCCAGCTGTTGAGCGTCTGCAGCAGGTCATAGCGGTAGGCAAAAAAGGTGGTGACGGCGGCAATCACTCCGCCCAGCATGATGCCCACCAAGGGCACCAGCAGCGTGTTGCGCAGCGGTATCCGGCGCAGTACCAGCAGGAAGAGCGCGGTGCCGGCGGCCGCGAAAACGGTGGCGGTGGACATCTTTGCCAGCAGGGAGGCGCCGGGGACGGCCACGGTGACCACGAGGATGCCCAGCGACGCGGATTCGACCGTGCCCACGGTGGAGGGTTCCACGAACTTGTTGCGCGCCATGAGCTGCATGATCAGGCCTGCAACGCTCATGGCCATACCGGCCAGGACGACGGAGATGGTCCGCGGCATCCGGCTGATCCAGAAAATATCCCACGCCGTCTGGTCGCCCGCGAGCAGCGCGGGCAGTGAAACGTCGCTGACCCCCACAAACATGCTGGCAATCGCGAGGGCGATCACGGCGGCACCGGCCACCGCCAACTGGCCGCCGGAACCGCGCGGGCGTGCCGGAGCTACCCGGCCGGAGACTGCCGGGGTGGAGAGGGTCATCGTCGAGGAAGCCATGGTAGTTGTCTTCCGCTGCGGGCCGGATGCGCCGGCCCGCAGCGGCATTGACTACTTGACCAGTGCTGCCTGTACGGCGCCGACCATGGAGTCGACGTTGTTCAGGCCGTAGCCCACCAGGTACCAGGAAGCGGAATCCAGGTAGGTGATGTTGTCGTTCTTGGCGGCGTCGGTGCCGGCGACCAGTTCGTTGTCCAGGACCGCGGCGGCGGCCTTGCCTGCCGCCTCGCCGATGGCCGCATCGCGGTCGATCACGAAGAGATGGGCCGGGTTCTTCTCGGCGATGTACTCGAAGGAGATGGCCTCGCCGTGCGAGCCCTCCGACTTGACGTCGGCCGCGGTCTGCACGCCCAGGACGTCGTGGACGATGCCGAAGCGCGAACCGGCGCCATAGGCGGTGAGCTCACCGCCGCTGGTCATCACTACGAGACCGGTGCCGGCGTCGGCAGCGGCGGCCTTGGTCTCCTCGATCTTGGTATCCATCGCGGCCAGCTGCTCCTCGACCTCGGCTTCCTTGCCGAAGATCTCGCCGAGCGTGGTGGAAACTTCCTTAAAGCTCTCCACCGGTGCGGCGGCATCAACACTGAGGTCGATGGTCGGTGCGATCTTGCTCAGTTCCTCGTAGGCACCGGCAGTGCGGCCCGAAATGATGATCAGATCCGGAGCGCCTTCGCTGATCGCTTCGAAGTCCGGTTCCTTCATGGAGCCGATCTTGGTGACGGCATCCTCGCCGTACTTGGCCAGCGACTCCGGGTACTGCGCGGTCGGAGCACCGTCAGCCTCTACGCCGAGGGAATCCAGGCTATCCAGCGCGCCAAGGTCAAAGCTGTAGACGGTTTCCGGGTTGGCTGGCACCTCGGTGGAACCCTGCGCATGCTCAACCGTGATGGTCTCCGCGTTGGCATCGGCGTCGGCTGCCCCTGCGTCCTGGCCGCAGGCGCTCAGCGCCAGCAGCGAGGCAACGGCCGAGACTGCCAGGAGGCGGGACTTTACGGACTTATTCATAAATGGCTCCAGGAAAATCGGTGGTCGGGCACCTCCCGGTACCCGCCGCAATAGATCACAAAATCATTGGCTAATTCTTGCGCGCCTTCGAACCGTATCGGGTTAGGTTAGCCTTAGGCAACTTTCCTGCAGAAAAATGTCCTTAAGCAACAACAGCGCCAAACAACGACGGCGGACGGTGCCATCCGGGTGCGTTCTGGCTGGCGTTGGAACCGGCGGCGGGACCGGTGATTCCAGCTGACATTGGGGCTCGTGCAGTGGGACATTGCGACGCTTTTGGCACTCACCTTGACCGAGTGCTAATCCGGCACATAGAGTCTTATTAGCACTCTCCCCGTGCGGGTGCTAATTACTCAAGGAACCTCCTGCCGGCACCGCGACGACGGCAGAAAAGTCCTTGGCCAAAGAACCTATTCGTAGCTCATGCAAAGGAGAGAGCCGAGTGTCGGTCTCTATTAAGCCTCTTGAGGATCGTATTGTTGTCCGCCCGCTCGAAGCAGAGCAGACCACGGCTTCAGGCCTGGTCATCCCGGACACCGCCAAGGAAAAGCCGCAGGAAGGTGAAGTTGTCGCAGTGGGCCCCGGCCGCGTTGATGACAACGGAAACCGCGTCCCGGTTGATGTAGCCGAGGGCGACGTCGTTATCTACTCCAAGTACGGCGGAACCGAAGTCAAGCACAGCGGCCAGGAGTACCTCGTACTCTCCGCCCGCGACGTGCTGGCGATCGTCGTCAAGTAGTTTCCGATGACCCCGGCCAGGCAACTGGCCGGGGTTTTTGGTTCAATAAGGAGAATTAATAAATGGCAAAGCAGTTGAAGTTTGACGATGCCGCCCGCAAAGCTCTGGAAGCCGGCGTCGACAAGCTGGCCAACACCGTCAAGGTGACCCTGGGTCCGCGCGGACGCAACGTTGTGCTGGACAAGAAGTGGGGCGCACCCACTATCACCAACGACGGTGTGACCATCGCCCGCGAGGTCGAACTCGAGGACGCCTACGAGAACCTTGGCGCACAGCTGGCAAAGGAAGTTGCCACCAAGACCAACGACGTAGCCGGTGACGGAACCACCACGGCTACCGTCCTGGCCCAGGCCCTGGTCAAGGAGGGCCTGCGCAACGTAGCCGCGGGTGCAGCTCCCGGCGCCCTCAAGCGGGGCATCGAGGTGGCTGTCGAGGCAGTCTCCGCACGCCTGCTGGAGAACGCCCGCGAGGTTGAGGGCAAGGTTGCCGAAGTGGCGACCATTTCGGCCCAGAGCCCTGAGGTCGGCGAGCTGCTGGCCAAGGCTTTCGAGCAGGTTGGCAAGGACGGTGTCATCACCATCGAGGAGGCCTCCGGTCTGCAGACCGAGCTGGTCCTCACCGAAGGCATGCAGTTCGACAAGGGCTACCTGTCGCCGTACTTCGTCACCGATGCTGAACGCCAGGAAGCTGTCCTGGAAGACGCCCTGATCCTGATCAACCAGGGGAAGATCTCCACGGTTCAGGAATTCCTGCCGCTGCTGGAGAAGGCGCTGCAGGCCGGCAAGCCGCTGTTCATCATCGCCGAAGACATCGACGGTGAAGCGCTGTCCACTCTCGTGGTTAACAAGATCCGCGGCACCCTGAACGTGGTTGCCGTCAAGGCTCCCGGCTTCGGCGACCGCCGCAAGGCCATGCTGCAGGACATCGCCACCCTGACCGGCGCCCAGGTCGTTTCCCCGGACCTCGGTCTGAAGCTGGACCAGGTCGGCCTGGAAGTTCTGGGTTCGGCACGCCGCATCACCGTGACCAAGGACGCCACCACCATCGTTGACGGTGCTGGCTCCGAGTCCGATGTTGCAGACCGCGTCGCGCAGATCCGCGCCGAGGTCGAGCGCACCGATTCCGATTGGGACCGCGAGAAGCTGCAGGAACGCCTGGCCAAGCTGGCCGGCGGCATCGGCGTTATCAAGGTCGGCGCAGCCACCGAAGTTGAGATGAAGGAAAAGAAGCACCGTATCGAGGACGCAGTGTCCTCCACGCGTGCTGCCCTGGAAGAGGGCATCGTGGCCGGCGGCGGTTCCGCACTGGTCCATGCTGCCCAGGCCCTGGACACCGATCCGAACGTTCTGGCACTCGAAGGCGACGCCGCCACCGCCGTCGGACTTGTCCGCCGCGCGCTGGTCCAGCCGCTGCGCTGGATCGCCGAGAACGCCGGCCACGAAGGCTTCGTCGTCGTGTCCAAGGTGGGCGAGCTTGAGGTCAACAACGGCTTCAACGCCGCCACCGGGAAGTACGAGGACCTGGTTGCCGCCGGCGTCATCGACCCGGTCAAGGTCACCCGCTCGGCACTGCTCAACGCCGCATCCATCGCCGCGCTGGTCCTGACCACCGAAACTCTGGTCGTCGACAAGCCGGCCGAGGACGAGGACGCGCACGCAGGGCACAGCCACTAAGACCGCAGCGCCCGCGCTTCGGTTCCAGTAGCAGCAGAAAGGGATCCGCCCAGTTCACACTGGCCGGATCCCTTTCGCGTTTAATCCGTGGGAGTCTAAGTTATCCACAGGCTGACGCGCCGTGATGGCGGAGTCCGCGTCCCGTTCTGTTGACTGTGCCCATGGGAAGAACCAGATACAGTCTCAAAACCACGCTGACAGCACTGATGGCACCGACATTGGCAGGAGCGCTCCTCGCGGGCTGCAGCGCCGATGCGGACGCTTCCTCAGCAGCAGGCAGCGCCGCCGCTCAGGCCGACCAAAACAGCAGGCCGGCCGAGGAGCTGTGGAGCACCAAACTCAATGTTGTTGGCCAGCCACAGGTCAAGGACGGCACGGCCTTCGTTTATGTGAGCGAGGGCAGGAAGCTGGAGCTGGCCGCAGTTGATGTGGCGACCGGCAAGGTCCGGTGGAAGCATGCGGCAAGCCCCGGAAACGATTACGTGGGCAATCCGCCGTACGTCGCGTTCCTGGAACAGGTTGACGGTAAGAACCTGGTGGCGTTCATTGCGCCGGGCGACTTCAGGTATCGCACTATCAACGAAGCGTGGTGGCCGTGGCTGGACCGTGTCCAGCTCCGGAACATCGACACCGGCGACATCGTCCGCGACACCGGAGGAATGGTGGTGGACCGGGCCCCGGAAGTGTGCCGGGACGATCCCGCCGCCCTGTGCCTCAGCTCAACGAGCGAGCGGGCCGGGCCGGGAATGCGCCTCGAAGCCGGAGCCGCGGGCCTTGTGCCGGACCCGTTGTGGGCCGGCTTGCCTGCGGGCGCGCAGCCGATGCCCGGCGGACGCCTGTACTTCTACGGCGAGGACGCGGGGGATTTCGGGATCGGTGAAGTCCGGGACGGAGAATCAGTATGGCAGCTCGAGGCAGCCGCTGCCTTCGGACCCGGCATTACCATTGGCTCTGCGGTCTACAGCCGCTATCTGGAAGACGAAGAGTCCTACTTGCTGCATTCGGACCTTAAGCCGGACGGTGAGTCGGGATCGCTCGATCTGGCGACAAACCGCATAACGGCCTTGGAAGGTGGAACCGGGACCCGGCTGTGGTCGGCGCCGGGCACGGATTGCAACGACCAGTTCGACACGGGCCCGCACAAACTAGAGGACGGCGCCTTGTTGGGAATCCGTTGCCTGACCCGAGGTAAAGCGATCTTTGACGATGGCGAGATTGCTTCTTTCGAGGGTCTGGATGTCGTTATTGAGGGCTACGGCCTGTTGACTGGCAAGTCGAAATGGCAACTGGACGCGGGTGCGGATGAGGATCTGGTCACCGGCCCGGCTGCGGCAAATTCGGGAGAAGACCTGTCGCAGCGCATTGAGCTGAACGGCAAGCCGGTGCTCCTCGACGTGGCATCGGGCAAAACCTCACCGGCGCCTGACGCAGCGGATGAAGAGGCAGTGCAACACGTCTGTTTTAGCGAGGGCACCTACGAATTCTGGCGGGCGGCCCATCCTGGGGGCGAGGCCCCTACCGAACGAAGCGGCGGTTACCTGGCAACCTCCTGCGCCGGCGGAGAAGGCTTGCGGCCTTCCCAGGCCGCTGTCCGGGATGCAGGAGTGGGCGCCGACGGAGCCTTCCTGATCGCATATGAGGGGAGGCTTACGGCGTATAAGGGCACCGGAAGAAGACGCGGCTTGAGTTAGTTCCACCACATGGGTGCGGGAACGAAATAGAGCCGGGTGGCAAATGGTTTTAGGATGTAACTATCCACCTCTGTACCGGTAACCCCCGCGACATTGGCCGCTTCCCATTCCGGTGTATCTCCGAAAGGCCGCACAGTGACTCAAGAATTTAACCCGTTCGCCTTCGAGGGCTTGACCTACGACGACGTGCTGCTGCTGCCCGGCCCAACAGATGTCATCCCCTCCGAGGCCGACACCAGCTCCCGGTTGTCCAAGCGCATCACGGTCCAGACCCCGCTGCTCTCGGCGGCCATGGACACTGTGACCGAGTCCCGGATGGCCATCGCGATGGCACGCCAGGGCGGTCTCGGGGTAATCCACCGCAACCTCTCCATCCAGGACCAGGCCGAGCACGTGGACCGGGTCAAGCGGAGCGAATCGGGCATGATCACGAACCCGGTGACCATCTCCCCGGACGCGACACTGGCCGAACTGGACGAGCTCTGCTTCAACTACCGGGTGTCGGGACTGCCCGTGGTGGACACGGACGGGAAGCTGCTGGGCATCTGCACCAACCGCGATACCCGCTTTGTGCCCCGCGCCGACTACCCGACCACCAAGGTGCACGAGGTGATGACCGCAATGCCGCTGATCACCGGCAAGGTCGGCATCAGCCGGCCCGAGGTGATCGAACTGCTGGGCAAGAACCGGATCGAGAAGCTGCCGCTGGTCGACGACGCCGGAATGCTGCAGGGCCTGATTACGGTCAAGGACTTCGATAAGGCCGAGCAGTACCCGCTGGCCACCAAGGACGATGAGGGCCGACTGCGTGTCGGCGCCGCTATCGGCTTCTTCGGTGACGGTTACGAACGCGGCATGGCCATGATCGACGCCGGCGCCGACCTCCTCGTCGTCGATACGGCCAACGGCCACAGCAGTGGCGTGCTGGACATGATCGCCCGGCTGAAGAAGGATCCGGCCGCGGCCCATGTGGACATTATCGGCGGACAGGCCGCCACCCGCGAGGGTGCCCAGGCCCTGATCGACGCTGGCGCCGATGCCATCAAGGTAGGGGTGGGCCCCGGCTCCATCTGCACCACGCGTGTGGTGGCTGGCGTCGGTGTGCCGCAGGTGACCGCGATCTACGAGTCCGCCAAGGCAGCTATTCCGGCCGGCGTGCCGCTGATCGCCGACGGTGGCCTGCAGTACTCGGGCGACATCGGCAAGGCCCTGGTGGCCGGTGCCGATACCGTGATGTTGGGGTCGCTGCTCGCCGGAGCTGCCGAAAGCCCGGGCGACCTGGTGTTCGTCAACGGCAAGCAGTTCAAGGCCTACCGCGGCATGGGTTCGCTGGGTGCCATGCAGACCCGCGGCAAGAACACGTCCTACTCGAAGGACCGCTACTTCCAGGCCGATGTACCGGACGACGAGAAGCTCATCCCTGAAGGCATTGAAGGCCAGGTGCCGTACCGCGGCCCGCTCTCCGCCGTCGCGCACCAGCTGGTCGGCGGTCTGCGCCAGACGATGTTCTACACCGGCGCCCGCACCATCGCCGAGCTCAAGGAAAAGGGCAAGTTCGTCCGAATCACCGGAGCCGGACTCAAGGAGTCCCACCCGCACGACATCATGATTACGGCCGAGGCTCCGAACTACAAGCGGTAGCCAATAGCAGTACAAGCGGTAGTCAGACGAAGGCCCGGGCACCCAAGTCCGGGCCTTCGCCGTCGTTAGGCATATCCGGCTACTGCATGTGTTCCGCGCTCCTTCCGCGCCGTATTGTGCCGCCGGTTGTGTCGTCAGCACTGTGTCTGTTGTGTGTCTGCAGAGGCCCTACTAGGCTGGGATCGGCGACGCCTAGCGCCTAACTCCCTTCACCGGCACCCACGCGGCCGGGAACCGCGGGAGCAAAGGAGGTCAAGCCTTCGGGTGAGCGATCAGGTGGACACTCCTTTTGTGACGTGTTGACGTCAGCGGTGCGTGGGGCCGGACGTCGGCGCGTGCAGAAAGAGACTTAATGGTCCAGCAAAAGCACTTCAAGTCCCGGGTCCGCGAACGCATGCAGAAGACGGGCGAGAGTTACACGTCAGCCCGCCTGCAGCTGCTCAAGGCGCTGCCGGCGGAGCCGTCCGTGCCGGGCCTGCTGCCCGGTTACCCGCTCGCCAGCCCGCTGGCGCAGCGCGACGCAGGGCTGTGGCAGCGCGTCCTGGCCCAGGCCGGGGTCGAAAATCCGGCCACTGGCACTCCCTTTACCGAAGCGATGCTCTCCGGACTGGCCGGTGGCATCGGTTTCATGGTGTTCACCTTCGAATACGAACAAATCACGACGGCGACGATTGTCACCCGCTTCCATCCCGGCCCCTACGTGGGCAACCTGATCAACCGCAGCGGCGCCCTTGTGGAGGAGAAGTCCACCACCAGCACCAACGCAGCCCAGGTCAATCTGGACGCCGCGCTGGACGCGGGCCGCGCCGTCGTCGTCAAAGTCACCCAGGGCGCCTTGCCCTGGTACCACTCGGATGCCCTGGAGCACAGCGACTCCGTGGATGTGGTGGTGGCCGGCAAGGTCAACGGCGAGTACCTGATTGACGACGGCGGCTTGCAGCTGCGTGGCGCTACGGCGGCGGAGCTGGCGGGCGCGCGTGGCAAACGCAAGAAGGACAAGCACTGGCAGGCCTCGGTGGTCGATCCCGGCGAAACCACCGTGGAGCAGCTGCGCCGGAGCGTACTGGAATCGGTGGCGGAAACGGCCGGCGTGCTGCTGGGAACGGTACCGCCGGCCGGAATCCCCGCACCTGTCGCGAAGAATTTCGGGCTGGTCGGGATGCAGACCTGGACCGGCCGGCTGTGCGATACCAGGACCAAGAAAGGCTGGCCGGCGATGTTCGCCGACGAGCAGCGGCTGCGGTTCGGGCTGGAACGGATCAAGGAGTGCCTGGCGGGAACCGCCTGGGGAGGGCCGGCGGCGCTTCGGCCGCTCTACGCACGGTTCCTGGCCGAGGCGGCCGCGCTGGACGGCCTGGACCGGCTGCGGCAGCCCGCGCAGCTGTACGCGGCCGTCGGCGAGCGGTGGCAGCAGCTGGCCGACGCCGTCGATCCGCAATGCCCTGCAGAACAGCGGACCGCGCACTTCGCCGCTCTGGCCGACCGGATGGAGGACATCCAGGCGGCGGAGGAGGCCGCGGCAAACTCCCTGTCCGGGTAAGCCGTCCGCTCAGGAGGACCGCAAGCGCCGGACTGTGGACGGACCCGGCTGTCCACAGTCCGCGCCCCGGCCCGGTGTGCGCGCCGCGGTGGGATAACCTAGAGCCGTGACTTACGAGATTGAGATTGGCCGTGGCAAGCGTGGGCGCAGAGCCTACTCCCTGGATGACGTAGCGATTGTTCCCTCGAGGCGCACGCGTGACCCCAAGGATGTCTCCGTCAGCTGGCAGATCGATGCCTACCAGTTCGACATGCCGGTGATCGCCGCCCCGATGGACTCGGTCATGTCCCCGGCGACGGCGATCGCGGTCGGCAGGCTCGGCGGCCTGGGGGTGCTCAACCTCGAAGGTTTGTGGACCCGCTATGAAGACCCGGAGCCGATGCTCGACGAGATCACCGCACTGAGCGAGGAGAGCTTCAGCCCCGCCGCCACCAAGCGGATGCAGGAAATCTACGAGGCTCCGATCCAGGCCGACCTGATCACCTCCCGTCTGGCCGAAATCCGCGAAGCCGGTGTCACCGTGGCCGGTTCCCTGACGCCGCAGCGCACCCAGGAGTTCTACAAGACCGTGCTCGCCGCCGGCGTGGACATTTTTGTGATCCGCGGCACCACGGTTTCTGCCGAGCACGTTTCCCGCGAGCACGAGCCGCTGAACCTCAAGCAGTTCATCTACGAACTGGACGTCCCCGTGATCGTCGGCGGCGCCGCGGGCTACACCCCCGCCCTGCACCTGATGCGCACCGGTGCTGCCGGCGTGCTGGTCGGCTTCGGCGGCGGCGCAACAACGACGACGCGGCGCGCGCTGGGCATCCATTCGCCCCTCGCCTCGGCGATCTCCGACGTGGCCGCAGCACGCCGCGACTACATGGACGAGTCCGGCGGCCGGTACGTCCACGTGATTGCCGACGGCGGACTGGGCACCAGCGGGGACATCGTCAAGGCCATCGCCATGGGCGCCGACGCCGTCATGCTCGGCGCCGCCCTGGCACGCGCCGAGGAAGCTCCGGGCCGCGGCTGGCATTGGGGCCAGGAAGCCCACCACAACGAATTGCCGCGCGGGGACCGGGTCAAGATCGGCACGGTGGGTCCGCTGGCCGAGGTGCTCCACGGGCCTTCACACCACACCAACGGCACGTCCAACCTGGTGGGCGCGCTGCGCCGGTCCATGGCCACTACCGGCTATTCGGACCTGAAGGAGTTCCAGCGGTGCGAGGTAGTCCTCTCGCCGTACATATCAAACGAGTGATCCGCCGATGCTTGGAGGCTGACTGAGTATGAGTTCCGGAGCCATGAGTCCTGAAAACCGTGAGGAGGCCCTGGCCGCCCTGCGGGCCACGCAGGACCACGACCGGGAGCTGGACATACTGATTGTCGGCGGGGGAGTGGTCGGCGCCGGCGCTGCGCTGGACGCCGTCACCCGCGGCCTCGATGTCGGCATTGTGGAGGCCCGGGACTGGTCCTCCGGCACGTCCTCCCGGTCCTCCAAGCTCATCCACGGCGGGCTTCGCTACCTGGAGATGCTGGACTTTGCCTTGGTCCGTGAAGCCCTCCAGGAACGCGGCCTGCTGCTGCAGCGCATCGCGCCGCACCTGGTCCGCCCGGTTCCTTTCCTCTATCCGCTGACCAAACGGTTCGTCGAGCGCCCCTACGTTGGTGCCGGCGTCGCGCTGTACGACGCGCTGTCGGTGGCCAGCGGCCACGGCCGCGGGGTGCCCTTCCACAAGCACCTGTCGCGGCACGGCACCCTGCGGGCGGCGCCGAGCCTGAAGAAGGATGCCTTCGTTGGTTCCATCCGTTATTACGACGCGCAGGTCGACGATGCGCGGTTGGTGGTCAACCTTGTCCGGACGGCTGCGGAGTACGGGGCGCATGCCGCCAACCGGCTGAAGGTCATCAACTTCCTGCGCGAGGGCGAACGTGTGGTCGGCGCGCGCGTCCGCAACCAGGAAGACGGCACCGAGTTCGACATCCGGGCCAAACAGGTGGTCAACGCCACAGGGGTCTGGACCGATGAGACCCAGGCCATGGTCACCGAGCGCGGCCAGCTGAAAGTGCGGGCCTCGAAGGGCATCCACCTGGTGGTGCCCCGGGACCGCTTCCAGTCCACCGTGGGGCTGATCCTGCGGACCGAAAAGTCGGTGCTGTTCGTCATCCCGTGGGGCCGGCATTGGATCATCGGCACCACGGATACCAGCTGGGACCTGGACAAGGCCCACCCCGCGGCGTCGTCGAAGGACATCGACTATCTGCTCGAGCACGTCAACCAGGTGCTCAGCCGCCCGCTGACCCGCGAGGATGTGGAGGGCGTTTACGCCGGACTCCGGCCGCTGCTGGCGGGCGAGAACGACGACACGGCCAAGCTCTCGCGCGAACACGTGGTCGCGCATCCCGTTCCCGGGCTGGTGGTGGTGGCGGGCGGCAAGTACACCACGTATCGGGTCATGGCCAGGGATGCGGTGGACGAAGCAGCGCGTGCCCTGGACGAGCGCGTGCCGCCGAGCTGCACCGAGATTGTTCCGCTGCTCGGAGCCTCCGGGTTCAAGGCGAAGTGGAACAAGCGCAGCCGCATGGCCGACCGTGCGGGAATCCATGTGGCCCGGGTGGAGCACCTGCTCAACCGGTACGGGTCCATGACGGATGAAGTGCTGGACATCATCACCGGCAGCCCCGAGCTGGCCGAGCCGCTGCCGGGCGCGGACGACTATCTGCAGGCCGAAATCGTCTACGCCACCACGCATGAGGGCGCCCGCCATATCGACGACGTACTCACCCGGCGTACCCGGATCTCCATCGAGGCCTGGGACCGCGGTGTCTCAGCCGCCCCCGTGGTAGCGGCCCTCATGGCGCCGCTGCTGAACTGGAGCGGCGAGCAGGAAGCGCGGGAAGTCAAGCACTACCTTGCGCGGGTGGAAGCCGAACGGCTCAGCCAGGAACAGCCTGACGATATCACCGCCGACAGCGCGCGCATGGGTGTGGACGACATTGTTCCACTCAGCTGAGGCACCGGCTGCGAGCACGGACGGAGGCGCTGACGCGCATGACTGAACTCGATCTCACCACGCCGGCCCTGGTGCTGCTGGACCTGGTGGCGGTGGACAAGCAGGACGCCGCCGCGCAGTTGGCTGGGACTCTGCATGCCGCCGGCCGCATCTCGGATCTGGACGGTTTTCTGGCGCAGGTCAATGCCCGGGAACACCAGCTGGCCACGGGACTGCCCGGTGGCGTGGGCCTGCCGCACGCACGCAGCGAGTTCGTGCAGCACACGTCCATCGCCGTGGGGGTAACGAAATTCGGCCACAGCCTCGATTTCGGTGCCGTGGACGGGCCCGCCAACCTCGTCCTGCTGATGGCGACGCCGGCCGCCTCGTTTTCGGAGCATCTGGAGGTGCTGGCCACGCTGGCACGGTCCTTGATGAAAGAGAACTTCCGTGAGTCGCTCCGCCGGGCCTATGACCCGGGCGTCATTGCCGAGTTGATCAACTCCACCATCGACTTCTCCGATTCCTGAGGCACCGCCGGTCCTGGGGAAGGCTTCCGGGCGCGCAGGCAGATTCGTTTTCTACAGGGGCACGAAGTAGGGTTAATAGGTGCTGAAAACTGCCCTCAAACCCCGCTGGATCGCGGCGTTGGTGCTGGCACTGGTCGTTTCGACAGTCTTTGTACTCTTGAGCCAGTGGCAGTTTTCTGCATCCCAAAGCGAGGCCCCGCCGCCGCCCGGCCAGACCGAAACCGTCCAGCCGCTGACCGAGGTCTTTGAGCCCGGCACTCCGATGCATGCCTCGCAGGCAGACCAGATGGTCAGCCTCAACGGCCGGTTCCGTCCGGCGGACCAGGTGCTGGTGCAGACCCGGCTGCAGGACGGCGAGGAGGGGTACTGGGTAGTTACCGCGTTTACCGTTGACGGCGCTCCCGAACAGAACGGCGAAGACGTTTTCATCCCCGTAGTCCGCGGCTGGGTGGCGGATCCGGCGGACGCGACGACAGCACCGGAAGGTGAGGCGACCGTCGTCGGACGCCTGCTGCCGACCGAAGCACCAGCGCCGGGGCAGACCCCTCCGGGGGAAGTGGCCACGCTGTCCGTAGCGGAACTGATCAACGTCTGGAACGCCCCGGCGTATGCAGGTTTTGTGGTCGGCACCGACTTCACCGTGGCGGGCGAGGAGCTGGACACGGCCACCGCCGGCACGGCCATGGAGCCGGTTGTCGTGGGCCCGCAGCCGCAGGAGACGCCGGTCAACTGGATGAACATCTTCTACGCGGTGGAGTGGGTAGTCTTCGCCGGCTTCGCCATCTTCCTTTGGTGGCGGCTCGTCGCTGACGACTACCGCCGAACGCTCGAGGACGAAGAATTCGCCGCCGAAGAGGCCCGCTATCTGGCCGGCCTTCAGGGCGGCACCGATAAAAACAACGAGGTAAGCAAGTGACAGATAACGTGAACCAGCCGAACCCGGATGCCCCGCAGGCTCCCGCCAAGGCCCGGCCTGCCAAGCGGCGCTACGGTGGCACGCACGCGCAGATCCGCTCGGCACTGACGTTCTACAAGGTCACTTCCTACATCACCGGCGTCATGCTGCTGCTGCTCTGCGCGGAGATGATCCTGCGCTACGGCTTCAACCTGTTCCTCTTCGCCGGCGCCACCAATACGCTCACCGGGGAGACCTTCGCGCTTGGCCTGGCGCAGGCGGAACCGTCGGTGGTGGAAGGCGTCAATCTCTCCATCGCCGTGCTGATTGCCCACGGCTGGCTGTACGTGCTGTACCTGATCGCCGACTTCCGACTGTGGTCCCTGATGCGCTGGCCATTCACCCGGTTCATCCTGATCGCCCTGGGCGGCGTCATCCCGTTCCTCTCAATCCTGCTGGAAAAGCGTGTCCACCGGCAGGTGGAAGAAGACCTGGCCGAGCATCCCGAAGCGGCCAAGCGCTACTAAGCCAGCAGGCCAACCCAGGCGCACCAAAGCCAAAACGCACCAAACCCAAGCGGACGACGGCGGGTACCCACCCGCCGTCGTCCGCTTGGCGTTAACAGCCGGAACCGTACGCCAGCGGCGCCGCCGGAGGCCAATGTGCAAGCAGCCGCGCGCGGCGACTATCCTTAGTGGGTGACTAATCCAGCCCCCGCCGCCACGGACCACCGGCCCGTACTTGTCGTTGACTACGGGGCCCAGTATGCGCAGCTGATCGCCCGCCGCGTACGCGAGGCCAACGTGTATTCCGAAATCGTTCCGCACACCCACACCACAGAGCAGCTGCTGGCCAAGAACCCGGCCGCCATCATCCTCTCCGGCGGGCCGTCCAGCGTCTACGCCGACGGCGCCCCGCGCGTGGGCGCCGACCTGTTCGAAGCCGGTGTCCCGGTTCTCGGCATCTGCTATGGCTTCCAGGCCATGGCAAACGCCCTCGGCGGCAAGGTCGCCCAGACCGGACTCCGCGAATACGGCGCCACGGACACCACCATGGTGGGCCAGGCGCGCTCCATTCTCGAAGGTGTGCCGGAAACGCAGAACACCTGGATGAGCCACGGCGACTCGGTGCACGAAGCTCCGGAGGGCTTCGAAGTCCTCGCCAGCACGGCTGGCGCACCGGTTGCCGCCTTCGCGAACGAGGAGAAGGCGCTCTACGGCGTGCAGTGGCACCCAGAGGTCAAGCACTCGGTCCACGGCCAGCAGGTGCTGGAGAACTTCCTGTTCAAGGGCGCCAAGGTGGAGCCGAACTGGACCACCGGCAACATCCTCGAAGAACAGGTCGAGCGCATCCGCGAGCAGGTCGGCACCTCGCGCGTGATCTGCGGACTCTCCGGCGGCGTTGACTCCGCCGTGGCCGCAGCCCTGGTGCAGCGCGCCGTGGGGGACCAGCTGACCTGCGTGTTCGTGGACCACGGTCTGCTGCGCGAAGGCGAAGCCGAACAGGTGGAGCGGGACTTCGTCGCCGCCACCGGCGTAAACCTGTACGTGGCAAACGAGCAGGAGCGCTTCCTGAGCGCGCTGGCCGGGGTCAGCGATCCGGAAACCAAGCGCAAGATCATCGGCCGCGAGTTCATCCGCGCCTTCGAAGAGGCCGAACGCGCCATCATCGCCGAAGCCGCGGCCGAGGGCGAAAGCATCAAATTCCTGGTCCAGGGCACGCTGTACCCGGACGTCGTCGAGTCCGGCGGCGGCGAGGGTGCTGCCAACATCAAGAGCCACCACAACGTCGGCGGCCTGCCCGAGGATCTGCAGTTCGAACTGGTGGAGCCGCTGCGCACCCTGTTCAAGGACGAGGTCCGCTCCGTTGGCGCCCAGCTGGGCCTGCCCGCCGAAATCGTCGGCCGCCAGCCGTTCCCCGGCCCGGGGCTGGGCATCCGCATCGTCGGCGACATCACGGCCGAGCGCCTGGAGCTGCTGCGCAAGGCGGACGCGATTGCCCGCGCCGAGCTGACCGCTGCCGGCCTGGATAACGAAGTCTGGCAGATGCCCGTGGTGCTGCTGGCCGACGTGCGCAGTGTCGGGGTCCAGGGCGACGGCCGCACCTACGGCCACCCGATTGTGCTCCGCCCCGTCTCCAGCGAGGACGCCATGACCGCGGACTGGTCCCGGCTGCCCTATGACCTGCTGGCGCGGATTTCGAACCGCATCACCAACGAGGTCGACGGTGTGAACCGCGTGGTCCTCGACGTCACGAGCAAGCCGCCGGGAACCATCGAGTGGGAGTAACCCCGACGGGTGGCCGCAGCCTCGCAGCTGGTAAAGCTGTGAACTCCCCGGCAAATTCTGCCGGGGAGCGTTGCGGTCACCCGTTTGCCATCACCTATCCGCTAGTTTGAGACACATGCCAATTTGGTCAAGGCTTGTGCCCGAGAGTGAAGAAAAGAGAGTAGCCGTGTCGCGCGATCGCACTGACGAGGCTGCCGAGGATATTCTGACGCACTGGCTGAAACAGCTGGGCCAGCACGCGGGAACAGATACCCTGCTGTACTTCGCGCCGTCCTCGACGAACAGCATCGACCTCACCCATGCCCACCCGTCCGGTCTTGCCCAGCTGCTGACCGGCCGGCGCACCCGGCTGTCCACGTTGCTGCGGGACCAGGCCCAGTACTCGGCGGCCATGAAGACCGCCCGCAGCCTGCGTTCCAAAATCTTCGAGCTCGGCACGGAGCGCGGCATCGACGTCGGCTATCTTGCGGCGGGCACCGCCTCCTGGCGTGTTCCCGAGGTAGGCCGGTCCGAGACGCTGAACGCCCCGATCATGCTTACCCCGGTGGCGCTGACGGTCCGGCCCAGCCAGGATGACTACGAACTCCAGCTCACGGATCAGGCCAGGCTCAACCCGGCACTTGTGAGGCACCTTGAAGCCGAGCAGGGCGTCGATATTGACCCCGAAGGCGTCGCACGGCTGGCGTACAGCACCGCACGGTTCGATCCGCACCCGGTGCTGGAACGGCTGCGGTCGCTGACCCAGGACGTGCGCAGCATGACCATCGAGCATCACCTGCTGGTCTCCACCTTCGCCGATGTGGCGAGCACTGCCGATACCTCCGCACTGGATTCCGCGCACCCGCTGCTGAACGCCATGATGGCGGCAGATCTGGATCCGGAAACTGGCTACCAGGTGCCCGTGCCCGCGGTGGACCTGCCGCCGCTGGACGAGCGCGCACCGCAGGACGAGTTCCTGGTGCTTGACGCGGACCCGGCCCAGCAGCATGTCCTGGATCTGGTCCAGAGCGGCCACTCGGTGGTCGTCTCCGCGCCGCCGGGAACAGGCCAGACGCAGACCGCCATCAACGCCGCGGCGACGCTGGCCTTCGAAGGCAAATCCGTCCTGGTGGTCGCGGAGCGGCGCACCACGCTGAACCAGTTCGCCAAGCAGCTCGACGAGCTCAAGCTCGGCTCCCTGGTGCTGCAGCTGAACGCCAACATCACCAGCCAGCAGCTCAAGGACCAGCTGGTCCGGGCCATCATGCGCAATGAGCAGGCCACGGCGCCGCAGCTGGAGAAACTGCACACCACGCTCAACGACCACCGCCACCAGCTGATGGACCATGTGCAGTCGCTGCACAATGTCCGCAAGCGTTGGAACTGCTCGCCGTACCAGGCCATGCAGTCGCTGGCCAAGCTCACCTCGCTGGATCCGGCCCCGGCCACCACCGTCCGGCTCAAGCGCTCCGTGCTGGACAGCATCGCCGACCGGGCCGAACTGACCGGCCGGCTGCGCCGCGCGGCGGAACTGGGCAGCTTCAGCAAGTCCTCGACCAACAGCCCCTGGTTCGGCGCCAAACTGCTCAACCGCAAGGAAACCGAAGACGCCCACCAGCTCTCTGTGGATTTGGCCCGCGACATCCCCAAACTGCGCGAGCAGATGAACCGGGTGGCAGAGCATTCCCAGATTTCCCTCGGCACCAGCTTCCGCGAATGGGGGCAGCAGCTCCTGTTGTTGGTCGCCGTGCGCGGCAGCCTGGACAAGTTCACCCCGGACATCTTCGACCGGCCGGTCACGGACCTGATTTCCGCAACGGCCTCTTCCGGCTGGCGGCGCGAGCGCGGCATCGAAATGAGCTCCATGACGCGCTCCCGGCTGCGGCGGGTGGCCAAGGAGTACGTACGTCCCGGTGTTCACATCTCGGACCTGCATGAGTCCTTGGCAGACGTGCAGCAGCAGCGCAGCAAGTGGGCCGAATACGCCACCACGCAGCGTCACCCGTCGGTGCCGTCCGGTCTGGCGGAACTGAACAGTTTCTATCTCGGCATCCACAAGAAGCTGCAGAAGCTTTCCGCGCTCCTGGCGGAACCGGCGGACGGCGTGCTGCTGGCCGACCTGGACCAGGACGCGCTGGTGGAGCGGCTGGAAGCACTGGCGGCCGACCGCGAGACGCTGGTGAACCTGCCGGAGCGGACCCTGCTGCTGGAGCAGATGCGCGAGCACGGTCTGGGCGAACTGCTGGATGATCTGGCCGAGCGTGAAGTGGCTACCGAGAATGTCGGCGCCGAACTGGACCTCGCCTGGTGGCAGTCCGCCTTGGAAGCCATGATCAGCGGCGACGATTACCTGGCCATGTCCGACGGCGACAACCTGCGCAAGCTGGAAGCGGTCTACCGGCTGGCCGACAACGCCCATATTGCGTCCGGCGCGTCACGCCTGCGGTGGGAGTTGGCCCAGAACTGGCGGCACGCCATCAAGAGCCAGCCCAAGGCGGCGGGGCGGCTGCGGGAGATGCTCAAGACCTCCGAACCGACCCTGCGCTCCCTGAGCGAGCAGTCGGGCCAGTTGGTGTCGTCGTTGATGCCGGTCTGGGCCGCCTCCCCGCTGGTTCTGCCGATGGTGCTGCCGGCCGAGAAACGATTCGACGCCGTCATTATTCTCGACGCCGAAGCCACCAGCCTGCAGTCGGCGGTCGGGGCCATGGCCCGGGCCGAGCAGGTCATCGCCTTCGGGGACGGCCAACTGGGTTCGGCGGAGCCGTTTGAAGTCAATGTGGACCGGAAGCGTGACCTGGCCCCCGGCATTGAAGCGGATCCTGTCATCAGCAGCTACCACGCGCTGTCGCGCGTCCTGCCGGTACTGCCTTTGACCACCTTGTACCGCGCGGTCGATATGGAACTGGCGCAGTCGTTGAGCAAGGAATTTTACGACGGCGCCGTCACCCGGCTCCCGTCGGCCTGCGAAATCACGGGCGGCGACGGACTGGTGGTGGAATACCTGCCGGACGGAACAGGCCTGCCCGGTGCCGGCCACGAGGGCGTAGAAAGCGTCCCCGCGGAAATCAACCGGGTTGTGGACCTGGTCTTTGAACACGCACGCCACCGGCCTCAGCGTTCGCTCGCGGTCATCACCTCCACCGTCCGCCATGCGGCACGCGTGGCGGAGGCGATCCGCCTGCAAATGCCCAATTATCCTGCGGCTTCAGAGTTCTTCAAGCGGGCGGAGGATTCCTTCCGTGTGGTTCCCGTGGAGCGGTCCTCCGGGCTGGTCCGGGACGACATCATCTTTTCACTCGGTTACGGCCGCACGCCGCATGGCCGGGCCGTGCATAACTTTGGTCCCTTGTCGGAGCCGGATGGCCGGAGCAGGTTCGCCATGGCTATGACTCGGGCGCGGCGTTCGCTGCGGGTGCTCACCTGTTTCCGCCCGGAAGACCTTGATCCCGAACGTCTGAGCCATGGCGCCATCGATTTCTACGAACTGATCAACCGCAAGCTCGGTACAGGCGGGGTAACCGTAGCAGCTGCCTCTGCCGGCATTGATGACCCGCTCGTCGCGGACCTGGTCGAGCGGATCCGCAGCCGTGGCGCGCAGGTGCAGGACCACTACCGGGGAATCCTCGACATTGTCGCCGCGGCAGACCCCTTGCAGCTGCCGGGAGACCATCATCCGACCCTGCCGGTGGCATTGGAGTCGGACGGCACACCGCAGTACCGGAAGATGAGTGTGCGCGAGCGCAGCCGGCTGCGGCCGCAGCTGCTGGAGCGGCTAGGTTGGCGTCCGCTCACGTTGTGGACCATCGAAGTTTTTGCCGACCCGGAGAAGTGCGCGCAGCTGATCGGAGGATACTTGGGACTACAGGATCCGGATCAAGAAGGGACGGGGAGGCACGTGGCCAAGGACGACAAGCCTGCGGAACGTTCCGCGGACCGGCAGGCAGGCGGCACTGACAATTCCGCCGACGCCACGGAAGGCGCCGGAGCCCAGGCAGAACCCAAGGACCAGCAACCGCAAACACGGAAGGCCGCCGCGGCGGCCCTTCGCGGGAGTGCGATCCCGGACCGGGCCAAAGAAGACGATCCGAGGGCCTGGGGTGACAACCGCGAGGACCGGGACGCCTGGCTGAAGGAACAGCGCCCGCCCCACTGGGGCTGACGCCTAACCCACAAGTACCAGGAAGACCTTGCCCCGGCTCGACGCACTTGCCAGGGCCGTGGCCTCGGCCGGTGATGCTGCCACCACCACGAGTCCTTCGCTGTCCTGGCGGCCCAGCAGCCCGGAACTGTCGGCGGTACTCCCTGCCTTCCACAGCACTGGCACGTCGTTTGCCAGCACTTCCGAGGTAGCCGGTTCTTCATAGCCGTTGCCGGTGCTGAGAACGATATCCCCCCGTTGTCCGGGGCTGAGCAATTGCACCGTCGACTGGTCGGCGGGCCTGACCGGGACCGCGACGGTGCCCGGCGGGCTGCCGGCCAGGAGCCCTGGGCCAACGATGGAGGTATCCAGGACAGGGGAACCGGCCCGCAACGCCGTGGCCAGCCGTTGTCCCACCAGGTCCTGGACCGAAGCAGCTGATCCGGAAGGCACGGCCAATGCGGGAAGGCTGCCGGTCACCAGATCCGAATTGGCCAGGATGGTCCCCGCAGGCAGATCCGCGGCCGCAGTGACTACGGGAACGGTCTCAAGCGGGGCCGGAGTGAGCTCGTGGACGGTGAGTCCGGCTGCTGCACAAAGCAGTGCGGCTGCGATCAGACGGTAATGGCGCCTGACCAGACGTCGGACAAGGAGCGGGATGGCCGCCCTGGGTGAATGCTGCATAAGGCCACAGTAAGGACGCCGGGAGCCAGCGGAGCAGGGGCTTGCGGCAGATTGTGCACGGGGCCAGCGGTAGTTCCTGTTGTGGAGGAAGGAACGTCACCGGACGCAGAACACCCGGGGAGCCGTGGCGTCCCCGGGTGGCGTACTGCTAAAGCAGCTTTCTAGCTGGTGGCGGAGGCAGCAGCGGCCGGTGCGGGGGCTGCTGCCGGTGTCGACGCCGGGCTTTCGGACTTGCCGGCGGCCGGAACCGTGCTGGTGCTCTTGGTATCGCGTGAATCGGTCCGGTAGAAACCGGAACCCTTGAAAACGACGCCGACACTGTTGAACTTTTTGCGCAGGTTGCCGCTGCACTCAGGGCAAACGCTCAGCGAGTTGTCGCTGAAGGACTGCTGGATCTCGAAAGCGTGGCTGCAATCTTTGCAGGCATAGGCGTACGTGGGCACTTGAATCCTCCTGAAAATTCCCGGGGGAACAGATCCTGGCCACCCGCTGGGTTGGCACTCGATAGTTCCGAGTGCTAATTCTACACTGTCCCGGGGCCGAACCATATCCAACCCTCTGCCGTCACGGCACCGTCCAGCGGGGCGTCCAGTTCAGTGACCTCGAAGCTGCCGGGAGCCACAACTTCGTGAGGGTAAAAGACCCCGACTTCTTTTGGCTGCTCGGGCAGCCGGGCGACGCCTGCCAGGAACCGGTCATAGTAACCGCCGCCCTGACCTATCCGGTTGCCGTCGGCGTCAACCGCCAGGCCGGGTACCAGGATCAGCGGGACATCGGCCATGATGGCTGACGGCAGCCGTTCCCCGACCGGTTCGTAGACCCAGGCCCGCGGACTGCGGACCAGTTCCACGCCGTCGTACCACTGCACCCAGCTGAGCTGGTACTCCGGCTCGCAGACGGGGACGACCACGCGGTAGCCGGCCCGGGTCAGGGCAGGCAGCAGCAGTTCGGTGGAGGGCTCCGCGCCGGTTGAGAGATAACCGGCAACGGTACTGCCGCGTTCCGCGCCGGCCGCTTCGAGTCCCGCCATGACATGGTCGGCCAGCTGTTCGGCAGCCGCGCGACGATCGGTCTCGGGCAGATCCTGCCGCAGCTTGCGGAAGTGTGCACGGGCAGAGGCTTTATCCAGAGGTGTCACGGCAATCCTTGTTCGAAGGGTCGTTGCCGCCGTCGAATACACTGAGGCGGCAGCTGTCATGCTAATTCATATTTTGACGCCGCGGATGGGTAATCTTATTTCCATGAAGTCTCATCGCACCGTACGCAAGGCCGTTATTCCGGCCGCCGGTCTCGGCACCCGCTTCCTGCCGGCAACCAAAGCCATGCCCAAAGAGATGCTGCCGGTAGTGGATAAACCGGCCATCCAGTATGTGGTTGAGGAAGCGGTCCGCGCGGACATCACGGACATCCTGATGATCACCGGACGGAACAAGCGGCCGCTGGAAGACCACTTCGACCGTGTGCCCAACATCGAGTTCGTCCTCGAAGAAAAGGGCGACCTCGACAAGCTGGCCTTGGTGCGCGAGGCATCGAACCTGGCTGATATCCACTACGTGCGCCAAGGCGATCCCAAGGGACTAGGACATGCCGTGCTGCGCAGCCGCCAGCACGTTGGTGACGAGCCGTTTGCCGTGCTGCTCGGCGATGACCTGATCGACGAAAACGATGAGCTGCTGCGCCGGATGATCGACGTCCAGGAGAAGACTGGTGGATCCGTCGTCGCCCTGATGGAAGTCGAGCCCGCGCAGATCAGTGCCTACGGCTGTGCCGACGTCAGCGAGATGGACGGTATCGACTGCGTGCAGGTCAACCGGCTGGTTGAAAAGCCATCGCCCGAAGAGGCTCCCTCGAACCTGGCCATCATCGGTCGGTACGTGCTGCACCCGTCGGTCTTCGACGTGCTGGAAGAGACAGGTCCCGGCAGGGGCGGCGAAATCCAACTGACCGACGCGCTGGAGACACTCGCGTCCCGTGAAGGAGAGGGCGGGGGCGTTTATGGTGTGGTCTTCCGTGGACGGCGGTACGACACGGGTGACAAGCTGAGCTACCTGAAGGCTGTAGTGACCATCGCCTCGGAACGCGCCGACATCGGTGAGGACCTGCGCTCCTGGCTGAAGGAATTCACCGAAGGCACACAGGGCTGAGACCAGGCTGGCGGCGGTGCTGAATTCGGCCATCTGGCCCGTCAGAGTTGAATGCGGTAATTTGGCGCTGCGCCCGATCTCCCGCCGGGACAAGCGCGAGTGGCTGCAGTTGCGCCAGCAGAACGCGGCGTGGCTCGCCCCTTGGGAAGCCTCCAATCCGGATCCCAGCGGTTCCTTGCCGCAGTTTGCCGAGATGGTTCGATCGCTGAACCGGCAGGCGAAGCTGGCAACAGCGCTGCCGTGGATCATCACCGAGCTGCAGCCGGGCCGGCCTGCACCGGTGATCGTCGGGCAGTTGACCGTATCCAGCATCGTCTGGGGATCGGCCATGATGGCTACCCTCGGTTACTGGGTGGATCAGGCTTCGGCCGGTCGCGGCATCGCACCTACGGCAGTAGCGATGGCCACGGACCACTGCTTTCGCGCCCTGGGGCTGCACCGGATGGAAATCAACATCCGCCCGGAGAATTCCGCCAGCTTGCGGGTAGTGGAAAAACTTGGCTTCCGGGACGAAGGACTGCGCCCGCGCTACCTGCACATCAACGGTTCATGGGCGGATCACCGGTCTTTCGCGCTGACTGCGGAGGAAGTCCCGGACGGACTTCTTCCCGGTTGGCTCGAAAGCAGCGGACGTTCGTGCTGACCTGCTGGTTTATCAATTTCCGGTGACATTCGCCGACACACCGTGACTAATACCGCATCCGGCATGTTTTAGCTTCTACGGTTTTGATTGTGGACATTCAAAGCTCAGTGATCTTCGTAGTGATCGTGGGGCTTTGGCTTGTCTGGGTAGGACCGTACTTACTTCGCTTTCTTGGAACCGCAACGCTGGCCGAGGCGCTTCCGGGCCAAGGAATATCATTCGACTCAGGACCCGTCACGGCCACAGGCAGTGCAGCTCAGGGGATCATCATGGAAAATAACGCCCATTCCGGAACAGCCCGCGCCGCCTCCGGGCCTGCGCGCGTCGCCCCGGAGGGCGCTGCCCGGGAGCAACATGCGCCCGCGCCCCTGAACATCCGCTACGGCCGTACTGCTCTGGCCCTGGTGGGAGCCGGCGCATTGCTGACTTTCGTCATCGGTGGGGGACTGGCGCTCTTCGGCATGGTGTCGGGCAGTGTCCCGGGGGTCGCAATGCTGGCTGTCGCCGCCGTCGTTCTTATGCTGCGTATGCTGGTGCGGCGTGACAGGCGCCGCCGTGCAGCCGCACGCGTGAACAGGGCTTTTGAAGAAGCGATGAATCCGCCGGTCCACCATCTCTCACCACTTCCGCAGCGGGAAACGGTGCTTTTCGACGCGGCGGCCGACGCAGACGCCGCAGCAGCGAACGCTTCGGAAAAGCCGGAACCGGTTGCCGCGCCCCAACGCCTGACAGCGGAGGAACTCCGCGCGGAGGCACTCAAAGTTGCAGCGGAAGCCGATTCAAAAAGCGCAGCGGCTTCCGCGCCCGGATCGGGTCCCACCTGGCAGCCCGTAGAAGTGCCGAAGCCGACCTATGTTGCCTCTGCCAAAGCGGAACGGCCGGCCCCAGCACCGCTGCCGGCCCCGGAAGTGAAAAAGCCGACGGCGAAGACGCCCATCAAACAGGCCGCCGTGGCTCCGAAGACAGACCTGCCGGTCGCCGCGAAGGACGGAGCGTCTCCTGCTGCCAAGGAAGTGGCGCCGCAGCCGGGCAAGATCAATCTGGATGCGGTGCTGCAGCGGCGCCGGGCGTGAAGGCCGCAGCACTGGCAACTGGCGATCAGAGGGTCCGCTCCGGTAAGGGGCGGGCCTTCTGCCTTTCCCCGGCTGGAGGGAGCCGTTCCTGCGGCGGGATGATATGAAAAGGAGTATGAACGCTCCGAGCCGGGACCTGATGCGGGCCGAGACCGATGGCATCGACCTGCTGGAGAGCATGAAGATGCAGCAGCCGCTGGAACTCGCGGTCGGCACTCTCGGCACGAGTATCCAGTCTTGGAAACTGGCTAAGCTGCAGCACCGCCCGGGTGCCGGAGCGACCGGGATCTACAGCGTGGACGTGCGGGTCCCCGACGGGACTGTACGCACTGAATACGTCTGCATCACCACTTCAATGGTTCCGGACAGCGGCGTTCCCGTGGTCCGGCTGGATGACGGAAACATTACGTTGACCGCCTGGCTGTATCCCGCGGATCCGGTGTTAACCGGGTTGGCAACTGCCTGTGACTCCGCCGCTATGGCACGCGCCGCCTTCGGAGGCGGTGACGTTGACCTGCGGATGATCAACTACCGGCCGCTCCGCCGGGCAGTGCTGGAGGCTTCGCAGGGAGCATCGCGCGTGTTCATTAAAGTTGTGCGCCCGGACAAGGCCGACGCGCTGTTGCGGCGCCATCGGCTGCTCACGGAGGCCGGACTCCCGTCGCCGGCGCTGATACCCGGCCCGGCTACCGGCGTGGTGCTGCTGCGTGAGGTTCAGGGAACGCCGCTGGCCCAAGCGCTCATGGATGACGGTGCGTCGCAACTGGCCCCCGACACGCTGCTGGCGCTGCTGGACCGGTTGCCCGCCGGGGTGATGAAACTGTCCCGCCGCCCGGCGTGGGCCGAACGCGCGGCGGACTACGCGCGGGCCGCCGCGGCCGCTCTACCGCGGGAGCAGGAACGGATTTTCCGCCTGGAGGAGAACATCTCGAAGGTGCTGGCGGTGACCAAGCCTGGCCCGTTGGTACCAACGCACGGCGACTTTTACGAAGCGAATCTACTGATCGACGGCGGCACGGTCACCGGAGTGCTGGACGTGGACTCGCTGGGGCCCGGCTACCGGATCGATGATCTCGCCTGCCTCATCGGCCATCTGGCGGTACTGCCCGCTGTTCATGAGGGATACATCCACGTACCGCAGGTTATGGAGCGTTATCTGCGCGCCTTTGACCAAGCTGTTGATCCGGCAGGGCTGAGAGGCCGCTCCGCCGGGGTGGCTTTGTCCCTGGTAGCCGGCGCCAAGACCTTTGGCCAGGGCGGCGGCTGGCAGCAGGACGCACTGGAGCGTCTGGCCATCGCGGAGCGGCTTGCGGCCGAAGCGGTTCAGCTGTCCGCGGCCAGCCGGTAACCCATGCCCCGTACGGTGGCGAAGCGCTCGGCTCCCAGTTTGTTGCGAAGGTAGCGCACATATACGTCGACCACGTTGGAACCGGGATCGAAATCGTAGCCCCAGACGCGGGAGAGGAGCTGCTCGCGGCTGAGGACCTGGCCGGGGTTGCGCAGGAAGGCTTCAGCCAACGCGAATTCGCGGGCCGACAGATCGATCTCTCTGCCGTCAATGGTGGCACGTCTGGTGCGCAGATCGAGCTGCAGGTTTCCGCTGCTGAGAGTGCTCATATCCGACGTCGGTGCTTCGGTCCGCAGCCGTAAGCGCACCCGGGCGAGCAGCTCTTCAAAGCGGAAGGGCTTGGCCATGTAGTCGTCGGCACCGTTTTCGAGGCCGGCCACCGTGTCGTCGACGGAACTGCGTGCGGTCAGGATGATGACCGGAGTGTCGTTCCTGGCCTCGCGGATTCGGCGGAGCACCGTAAAACCATCCTGGTCCGGCAGACCGAGATCCAGCACGATCAGCTCGAAATCACCTGTCATGGCCAGGTGATAGCCCTCACGGCCGGTGGCCGCAACAGTAGGTACGTAGCCGGCCGATTTCAGGCCCTTGGCGACAAACGAACTGATCCTGTCCTCGTCTTCGATAACCAGAATCTGGCTCATACTGGATCCTCCTGCTCGGGCTGGCGTTCTCGGATAACGATAGTGAAGGTGGAACCGTGTGCTGGCGCGCTGGCCAGTTCAACGATCCCGCCATGGGCATGGACGATGGCGTTGACGATGGTCAGTCCCAGTCCGGATCCTTCGGCTCTGGTCCCGTTGGTGCCACGGGCAAAGCGTTCGAAGATCCGGGTCTGGTCCTCGGGGGCGATTCCGACGCCCTCGTCGCGGACCCAAAGGCGGAGTTCGCCGGCGACGGCCCGGGATCCGACGGCAATGGTTGAACCTGTTGACGAAAACTTGACGGCATTCGCAGCCAGTTGCAGCCAGGCCTGGGTCATGCGTTTCGGGTCGAGGCTCCATGTGTGTTCGGCGCGGGAGTCGACGACCCACCGCCGGTTGCCCAGTGTGCAGGCTTTGTCCAGCACATCATCCGTCAGCTGCCCGACCTCCAGCGGGCGGGGTTTGACGAATCCGGGGCGCTCCGCGCCCGCGAGCGTAACAAGGTCATCAACCAGCAGCCGCATGCGGTCCAGTTCGTCGAGGGCAATAGCGCGGACGGAGTCAACATCTTCCGGATCGCGCGAGTCCTGCAGTTCCAGGTGCCCTTGGACGATGGTGATCGGCGTGCGCAGCTCATGTCCGACGTCGTCGAGCAGTTGGCGCTGGGCTGTCATCGAGCCCTGCAGCCGGTCCAGCATCTCGTTGAAGGTCCGCGAAAGCTCGGAGAGGTCATCGTGCCCGCTTACGGGAATACGGCGGGACAGGTCGGTTTCGGTGATCTTCTGGGCGGTTTCCCGCACCAGGCGAATCGGAGCCAGCAACCTCCCGGCCACCAGCCAGCCCACTCCGGAAATGAGCACGAGCGCGGCCAGGCTGATCAGCGTATAGGTCCGGAAGTTGTCGCCGAGCTCCTCGAGTTCCGCATCGTAGTCGAAGGCCAGCAAAAATATGCTGTGGGTGGGATCCGAGGACAGCTGAACAGGTACGGTCACGGCCCGGTAAGTGGTCTGCTCGGTTTGGATGGAGGTGAGGATGATCCGCTCTGTCTCCGGTTGGGCCACGACCTTGTCGATGAGTTCGTGATCGTCTTCCAAACGCAGCTGGACCGAGTTGTTGGCGGTCAGCGCAACCTGTCCGTCAACGATGCCGACCATGCCTTCGTTCTCGGCCGGTGCGGTGCGGGCCATGACGGTGCGGACAAGTTGGCTGCCCCGGGTGAATTCCTGTCCGGTCTCGGGATCAATCCCAATGTCGGCCAAGGTATCGAATTCTTCGACGGACCGCCTCAGCGAATCGTCGATGCGCTGATTAATCTGGCCGCGCTGCAGTCCGAAGAGCACGGCGCCGGCTACCGCGAGGCCCAGGGTGGACAGTGCGAGTACGGCCGCGAGGACACGGGTGCGGACGGACAGGCCGTCCAGGCGCCTAAACATCCGTCCCGGTCATCATCGTCTCGATTTTAGTCGTCATCGTCATCGCCGTCGTCAGCATCGAAATCGTCGTCTCCGTCGTCGTAATCAACCGGTGGTGCGGGCGGCACCGGGACGGGGGCAGGAGCCGGTGGCGGAGCGGGAGCGGGCGGTGGCTCGGGGGCAGGAGCCGGGGCCGGCGCAGGATCAGGTGCCGGGTCGGGATCCGGCGCTGGTTCCGGCTTCGAGGTACGTCCGGCGTCCGGGGCGGGTTTTGCCGAAGGCTTGTCTCCTGATCCGGGATCCGGCGATTCAGCTGGCGGTGTGGAGGCCGAAGGGGAGGGGGTGAATACTATCGACGGCCCCAGATCGGAGGGGTCCGGACTGCGGAGAGTGCTCGCCACGGCATAGCCTGCCAGCCCCATGCCGAGCACGATGGCAACGGCCGTGAGTACATAACGGATGGTCGAGCGCTGCATGCTTCAAGTATTCCGACGCAAGATGAGACGAATATGAGAAGCGTCAGTTCTCGGCTGCCTCTTCCGCCGCGCGGCGTGCCTCCTCGGCTTCATCCTTGCGGCCGAGCGAGTCCAGCGCCGATGACAGTCCCAGGTTGGCGGCAACCCGCAGCATCCGGCTGACCTCGGGCTGGGCCAGCACCATCCGGAACATCGGCACCGCGTCCGCGGGACGGTCCAGCTCCGCCAGGACATGCGCGGCGAAAAGCTCGGAATTGCCGGCCGAAGCAGCGTCGTCCGCCGCGGAGTACAGGTCCGCGGCCTGCAGGGCAGCGGAGACAGCAGCAGGCCCATGGTCGAGGGCCCAAAGCCCGCGGGCCCTGGTGTCGCTGTAGTCCGCCTCGTACCAGTGCGCCCCGTAGTCCCGCGCCAGCCGGATCGCCTCGTCCAGCTGGGCGATGCCGTCCTGATCCCCGGCTTCGCACATCGCATGGCCGAGGGCGTGGAGGGCCTGCGGCAGGGCAGCGGCATCGTCGGAAGATTTGCGGGCCGCGGCAACGGCGGCCTCGAAGCAGACGATCGCGTCCGCGTCATGGTCTTCCCGCGACAGCAAGGTGCCGATGGCCAGCAGCGACCGTGCAGCCTCGCCGTACTCTCCGCCGCCGGTGAACTCGGCCACGGCCTCGCGCCAGCAGTCCAGGGTGTCGGCGGTGCGTTCGGCATGGCGGTGCGCATGTCCCAGGCTCATCAGGGTGCGGGCCTTGTCCGAGTGCGGAGCGTCGGTCAGCCGCTGGCGCTGCAGCAGCTTGCCCAGCACCTGGGCAGCGAGTTCATACTCCTCCGCCTCCAGCAGCTGGTTGCCCAGCGCCAGGCGCAGCGTCAGTTCCTCCTGGACTTCGCCGCGTTCGGCCTGCTGCACGGCCGCGCGCCAGGCCAGTACCGAACTCTCCGCGTCCCCGGCGGCAGCACAGAGCTGTGCCACGACGACCGCGGCGGAGATGGCGCCCTTGCGGACGCCGCAGGCAGCGTAGAGCTCAAGAGCAGTCAGGGCATACTCGATGGCTTCGTCGTCGTGCTCCCCGGTGTTGGCGAGGTTGGCTTTCAGTAGCCACATGGAGGCCGCCAGTGCGCGGTTGGCCGGAATGGCGAGCAGCCGGTCTGCCGCGGCGACCGCCTGCCCGGGCTGGTCCAGCTGCAGGTAGGTGTGCGCGAGATACATTAGCGCTCCGGCGAGACTGTCGGTGCGCTCGCCGGCGGCATAACCCTCCACCGCGTCCTCAAGCAGGGCGACCGCCGTGGAGCGGACCCCTTTTTGCGAATGTGCGACGGCGATGGCCAGCTTGACGTCGGCCAGGACGCCGACGGGCGCCTTGGTCGCCTGAAGCTGCTCCAGCGCGGCTTCCAGCACGGGCAGTTCCGCGGCGGTCGCTTCGCGGAAGAGGACTGTCCCGAGGTCAGCCTCGACGGAGGCCTGGACTTTGCGGCCAGCTGTGCGCAGCCGCTCCACCCGCTGCGCCAGGTAGTACTCGGCGTCCGAAGTCTGGTCTTGGATCTGGGCGACGGCTATCAGGACCGAATACAACGCCAGCACGGTATCGGTGTCGGATTCGGTAGCCTGCTCAAGTCCCAGGCGTGCCAGGGTAACCGCGCCATAGTGGTCCTCCGCATACGCCGCTTCATAGGCCCGGTCCAGGCAGTCACGGGGATTCGCCGGCGTTGCGGCAGGATCCGGCCCGGCAGCAGCGAGGACTTCCAGAAGCCGCCGCTCGATGGCGGGCATAGCCACGCTCCAATCCGGCGGGACAGGGTCCGCGCGATGCCTTGCTGGCCTGATCCCCATGCATTCAGTTGTAGTCCCCGCTGGCCCCGGACGCAACGCTCGGGCAGCCAAAGATACGTTGGCGAAAGTATAGCTGCGGGGTTCATTGCCAAACGCGGCCCGGCGCTTCTGGGGCGCAGATGCAAGCCCGCATAGACTGAACGGCATGTCCTTCGATACCCGCATCGGCGCCTACGGCGTAATCGTTCAGGAGAATGCCGTGCTGCTGGCACGCTGGACCGGATCCGGAATCCCGCGCTGGACACTGCCCGGCGGAGGGCTTGAAGCGGGCGAAGATGCTCCCACGGCGGCCCTGCGGGAAATCACCGAAGAAACCGGCTACACCGTGGAACTGGGCCGCTTGCTCGGCGTCGACAGTAAGTTCATCCCGGCGGAACGGCGGCTGCATGGCGGCAAGGTTCCGCTGCACGCCCTGCGGATCATTTACGCTGCTACGGTGACGGGCGGTGATTTAGCGCATGAGCTCCAGGGCTCGACGGACCAGGCAAAGTGGATCCCGCTGGACGAGGTGTCCGCACTCGACCGCGTGGACCTGGTGGACGTCGGCCTGGACCTTTACTTTGCTGAACCTGCTGCGACGCCGGCAGCCGTCAGCCAAGCTGTCAGCAGTCCCGAGGCCGTGGCGCAAAACGGTTCCCCGACCAGGACAGGGAGCGAGACACGATGACCGAAGCACAGTCGGTGGCCCCGCAGGCCAGCCCGGGCAGCTCGCCCATGGTCCAGTTCCGCAACGTGTCGAAGAGCTACGCTTCGGGGCAGCCGGCGGTGCATGACCTGAACCTGGAAATCGACCGGGGAGCCATCACCGTGTTCGTCGGGCCGTCCGGCTGCGGCAAGACCACGTCCCTGAGAATGATCAACCGCATGGTGGAGCCCACGGAGGGAACCGTCCTGGTGGACGGGCAGGACGTTTCCGCGCAGCCCGCCGCGGCGCTGCGGCGTTCCATGGGCTACGTGCTGCAGTCCTCGGGCCTGCTGCCGCACCGGAGCGTGTTGGACAACATTGCGACCGTTCCCCGACTGAACGGCGTCCCGCGGCGGCAGGCGAGAATCCGCGCCGAGGAGCTGCTCGCCGTCGTCGGTCTTTCTCCCGCGCTGGGCAAGCGCTACCCGGCGCAGCTCTCCGGCGGCCAGCAGCAGCGGGTGGGCGTGGCCCGGGCGCTCGCCGCGGATCCGCCGATCCTGCTCATGGACGAGCCCTTCAGCGCAGTGGATCCGGTGGTGCGCGCGGAACTGCAGCAGGAGCTGCTGCGGTTGCAGCAGGAACTGGCGAAAACGATCGTGTTTGTCACCCACGACATCGACGAGGCCACGGTCATCGGGGACAAAGTGGCGGTCTTCGCCACCGGCGGCCGCCTGGCGCAGTACGCGCCGCCGGAGGAGCTTTTGCGCGCGCCGGTGGACGATTTCGTGGCCGGGTTCGTCGGCCGGGACCGCGGCTTCCGCTCGCTCTCGTTTGCCTCCGCCCGGGACCTGCCGCTGCAGCCCGCGGTCACAGCGACGGCTGGGACGCTGGAGTCCGCGCCTGCCGAAGGCTGGCTGCTGATAACCGACGACGGCGGTGCTCCCCTCGGGTGGCTGCCGCCCGGACAACGCACGTCCACAGCCGCGGTCACCGGCGGCTCACTGTTCACCGTGGGCAGTTCGCTCCGGCAGGCACTGGACGCCGCGCTGTCCTCTCCCTCCGGCCAAGGCGTGGCAGTGGACGCGACCGGCAGGGTAGCCGGGCTGGTGGACGCCGGCGAGGTGCTCCAGCGGCTGGACGCGGAGCGCCGCGGCTGATGGACTGGTACCTGGCCAACCTGCCCTTTGTGCTGGAGCTCTCCGGGCACCATCTCTACCAGTCGGTGCTGCCGCTCGTGCTGGGATTGCTCATAGCGGTACCCCTGGGCTACCTGGCCTGGCGCATTCCGGCGGTCCGCGGCATCATCCTGTCGGCCAGTTCGGTGCTCTACACCATTCCGTCCCTGGCCCTCTTCGTCATTCTTCCGGTCATCCTGGGCACCAGGATTCTGGACACGGCCAACCTGATTGTCGCCCTGACCGTCTATGCGGTCGCCTTGCTGGTGCGGTCCGTCGTGGACGCGCTGGAGTCCATTGACGACGGCGTCCGGCAAGCCGCAGTGGCCATGGGATACCGGCCGTTGAGGCGGTTCTTCGCCGTGGACCTGCCGCTGGCCGTGCCTGTCCTGTTTGCCGGCCTGCGCGTGGTGTCGGTCAGCAATATTTCGCTGGCCAGCGTGGGCGCTCTGATCGGCATCCGCAATCTGGGTGTGCTCTTTACGGACGGGCTGCTGCGCCACTTCCTGACCGAGATTGTCGTCGGCATCGTGATGACGCTGGTCCTGGCGCTGCTGATGGACTTTGTCCTCGTGGGCCTGGAGCACCTGCTCACGCCCTGGAACCGGCACCGCAAGGCCGGACGCAAACAGGTGACTGCCATGCCTGGCCCGGACAACTCCGGCAGCGGGGACAGCGCCGGAACCGCGCGCCGTCCTGATGCGGCTGAAACGGCGGTGCTGCATGAATCTCTTTGAGCAGGTTGGTCTGTGGTTCGCGGACCCCGCGCAATGGGCCGGACCCGCCGGTATTCCGGCCCGGTTGGGGGAGCACCTCTGGTATACGGTCCTGACGCTGCTGATCGCCGCGGCGATCGCCATTCCCGCGGGCATGTACGTCGGGCACACCGGCAAGGGCAAGGTCGCCGTGGTCTCGGTGGCCAGCGCACTGCGGGCACTGCCCACGCTGGGCCTGCTGACGCTGTTTGTCATCCTGATGGGCCTGGGCCTGATGCCGCCCATTTACGCGCTTGTCATCCTGACGGTCCCGCCGTTGCTGGCCGGCACCTACTCGGGCATCGCTGCGGTGGACCGGCAGCTGCTGGACGCTGCCCGCGGTCTCGGCATGACCGAATGGCAGGTTCTCGTGCGGGTGGAACTGCCCAACGCGCTGCCGGTGATGCTCGGTGGTGTGCGGGCGGCCGTATTGCAGGTGATCTCCACCGTCGCCGTCGTTGCTTATATCAATTTGGGCGGGCTGGGCCGGTATTTGATCGACGGATTGGCCGTCAGCGACCCCGTCCGGCTGTTTGCGGGCGCTATTCTGATTGCGGTGCTGGCGTTGATGGTCGATTTGATCCTCTCGATGGTGCAAAAGTACGCGGTCTCACCAGGTTTGAAGTCTTCCCCGGCCTCGCCGGGGCAGGGAACGAAGAATGTTGGCGCCCCGGGTGCCGGCCAGTAAAGGAGAAGCCTTGAAGATCCAGACATCCTCCCGCCGGGCAATGTTGGCGGCGGCAGCCATGACTGCCCTGACCGTCACGCTGACGGCCTGCGGCGCCAATTCCAACCCGTTGGAGGGTTCATCCGATACGGCCGCCAGCTCAGGCGCAACCGGTCCGCTGGTGGTCGGCTCCGCCAACTTCCCCGAAAGCCAGATCGTCGCCGAGATCTATGCCGGCGCGCTCACCGCTGCGGGATTCGAGGTCACCACCAAGCCCGGCATCGGCTCCCGCGAGGTGTACGTCAAGGCGGTCGAAGAAGGATCCGTGGACATCATTCCGGACTACAGCGGCAACCTGCTGCTGTTCCTGGATCCCGAGGCAACGGCCGCCTCCGCGGGGGAGATCACGGATGCCCTGCCCGCCGCCCTGCCGGAGGGCCTGGGCGTCCTGGAACCGGCGTCCGCCGAAAGCAAGGATGCCATGGTGGTCACTAAAGCCACCGCCGAGAAGTACCAGCTCGAGAGCATTGCAGACCTGGGGCCGGTGTGTGACGAACTTGTGCTCGGCGCCAACCCTGAATTCGCCGAGCGGGAATACGGACTGCCCGGGCTGAAGGAGAATTACGGCTGCGAGCCGAAGTCCTTCGAACCGATTAACGACGGCGGCGGCCCGGCCACTCTGCAGGCGCTGATTAACGACCAGATCCAGATCGCCGACATCTACACGACCACCCCGTCAATCGAGGATAACGACCTGGTCGTGCTGGAGGACCCGAAGAACAACTTCATCGCCCAGCAGGTGCTTCCCCTGGTTAATCAGGACAAGGTCGGCGAGGAAGCAGCAGAAGTGCTGAACGACGTTTCGGCCGCGCTGACCACGGAACACCTGGTGGACCTCAATCGTCAGGTCAGCGGGGACGAAAAGCGCAATCCGGCAGACGCGGCGGCGGACTGGCTGAGCGAAAACGGGCTGACGAAGTAAACGGTTCCAATATGCGAAGATGCTTAAATGGTCCAGTTCAAGCAGTCCAATAAGCTTCATAACGTCCTTTACGATATCCGCGGTCCGCTGCTTGAGCATGCCCACCGCATGGAGTCCGAGGGCCACAGGATCCTGAAGCTGAACATCGGCAATCCGGCGCCCTTCGGGTTCGAGGCGCCGGATGCCATCCTCGTGGACATGATCCGCAACCTTCCCGATGCCCAGGGCTACAGCGATTCCCGCGGGATCTTCTCGGCCAGGACCGCGGTATCGCAGTATTACCAGACCCGCGGTATCCAGGACATCGGCGTTGACGATGTCTACCTGGGCAACGGGGTCAGCGAACTGATCACCATGAGCCTGCAGGCATTGCTCAACAACGGTGACGAGGTGCTGATCCCCGCGCCGGACTACCCGCTCTGGACCGCCTCCGTGAGCCTGGCCGGCGGCCATCCCATCCACTACCTGTGCGTGGAGGAAGAAGGGTGGCTGCCGGATCTGGAAGATCTGGAACGGAAAATCACGCCCAATACCAAGGGCATCGTGATCATCAACCCGAACAACCCCACCGGTGCGGTGTACCCGAAACAGGTGCTTGAGGGCATGCTCGAACTGGCCCGGAAGCACAATCTGGTGGTGTTCTCGGACGAGATCTACGAGAAGATCCTTTATGAAGATGCCCAGCACGTAAATACTGCCTTGCTGGCCGATGACGTGCTGGTCATGACCTTCAGCGGGCTGTCCAAGGCCTACCGCGTCTGCGGATTCCGCAGCGGGTGGATGGCCATCTCCGGGCCGAAACACCTGGCTACGGATTACATCGAAGGCATCAACCTGCTGACCAACATGCGGTTGTGCGCGAACGTCCCCGCGCAGCATGCCATTCAGACAGCGCTCGGGGGCTATCAGAGCATCAACGATCTGATCCTGCCCGGGGGCCGGCTGCTGGAACAGCGGGACAAGGCCTATGAGATGCTCAATGCCATTCCCGGTGTCAGCACCCAGCAGGCCAGGGGAGCGCTCTACCTGTTTCCCAAGCTGGATCCGGACGTGTACCCGATCAAGGACGACGAGAAGTTTGCGCTGGATCTGCTCAAGCAGCAGAAAATCCTCGTCTCCCACGGAAGCGCTTTCAACTGGCACAAACCGGATCATTTCCGGCTGGTGACCCTGCCCAATGTCGGCATTCTCGAGGAAGCCGTGGAACGGATCGCCGAGTTCCTGAGTACGTACAAACCGTAATGGAAACTACCGCGTTCAGCCACAGTCCGACCGTCCTGCTGCGAGTACACAAGGGCTTCGACCTAAGCCAGGTCCACACCGGATCGACCCCGGGGTTTACCGGCGATAAAGACGCAGGCAAAGAGCTGCTGGACAGGGAGGACGAGCAGCTCACGGAACTGCAGGAGAAACTCTTCGCGCAGAGCCGGTTCGGCGCCCGCGACAGCGTGCTGCTGGTCCTGCAGGCCATGGACACCGGTGGCAAGGGCGGCATCGTCCGTCACGTCATCGGAGCAGCCGATCCGCAAGGCATCCACCACAAGGCGTTTAAGGCGCCGACGGCGGAAGAACAGTCCAAGGGCTTCCTGTGGCGGATCGAAAAAGAGCTGCCGGCGCCCGGAATCATCGGGGTCTTCGACCGGTCGCACTACGAGGATGTGCTGGTCCAACGGGTCCGCAAGCTATCTCCGGCCAACGAGATTGAACAGCGCTACAGCCTCATCAGGGACTTTGAGGCCAGGGTCGCCGCGGGCGGTACCCGCATCATCAAAGTCATGCTGCACATCAGCAAAGATGAGCAGAAGGACCGGCTGCAGGAACGGCTGGACCGGCCGGATAAGCACTGGAAGTACAACCCCGGCGACGTCGATGACCGCACCTTCTGGGACCAGTACCAGCAGGCTTACCAGATCGCCCTGGAACGTACCAGCACAGACAGCGCTCCCTGGTACGTGGTCCCGGCAGATAAGAAATGGTATGCACGCATCGCCGTCCAGCAGCTGCTGATCGACGTACTCGAAGACATCAATCCCCAATGGCCCACGGCGGATTTCGACGTGGCGGCAGAGAAAAAGCGACTGGCGGAAAGCTGACCCGCGAGCTCAGTCCCTGCCTTGTTCCGCCATTCCCGTTGCCGCAGGTCCGCCTGCCGCATCGGCCCTGGCTGCGTCGAGACGCTGCCTGGCCCCTTCCAGCCACGCTTCGCACCGGGCCGCCAGGGCTTCGCCGCGTTCCCACAAGGCCAACGACTGTTCGAGACTGGCCCCGCCGGTTTCGAGCTGGCTTACGACGGCGACGAGTTCCTCCCGCGCCTGCTCGTAGCTCAGCGATGCGACATCGGCATTTTCGACGGAATTCTTGGCATCCACGCTGGTTCCCGCTTTCGGATTGATGGTCTTGTTCAGTATTAGGGAGCGACGTCGGCCGACAGTTCGCCCACGGCAACACGCACACGCAGCCGCGTTCCGGCCGCAGCGTCAGAGCTGTCACGCAGGACGCTGCCGTCCGGCAGTTGCACGACGGCGTAGCCACGGTCCAGAGTGTTCTGCGGCGAGAGGGAACGAACCTGTGCCCTGAGATGGGCGATCCGGTCCGAGTCCCGGTGGACGGCGGCCGAGATGCAGTTGTAAGCCCGAGAGGACAAACGCTGCAGGTCTTCGTGCCGGGCTTCCACCATGCTGGCTGGATTGGCCAGGACCGGGCGGGAACGGATGGCGGTCAGCCGCTCGCTCTCGACCCGGATCAACTGGTCCACCCTGCGGTCCAGCATCTGCCGTGCCTGGGCTATCCTGGCGAGCTCCTCGTTGACATCCGGGACAATGCGCTTTGCGGCATCGGTGGGAGTGGAAGCGCGCAGATCCGCCACCTCGTCCAGCAGGGGACGGTCCGCTTCGTGTCCGATGGCGCTGACCACCGGCGTATGGGCAGCCGAAACCGCGCGGATCAGATCCTCGCTGCTGAACGGCAGCAGGTCTTCAAGGGATCCGCCGCCGCGGGCGATGACGATGACTTCCACATCCTCGCGGGCGTCCAGCTCCACGAGTGCGCGCTGGATCTGGGTTACGGCATTAACACCCTGGACAGCGACTTCCCGGACTTCGAAGGCCACGGCGGGCCAGCGGAGGGAAGCGTTGCGGATAACGTCTTTCATGGCATCCGAGTCGCGGCCGGTAATCAACCCGATACGGTGCGGCAGCATTGGAAGCGGTTTCTTGCGTTCTAGCGCGAAGAGGCCCTCGGCGGCAAGGGCATGGCGAAGCCGTTCGAGCCGCGCCAGCAGATCACCGAGACCAACGGGGCGGATATCGCGGGTCTGCATCGAGAGCCTGCCGGTCTTCACATACAGATCCGGCTTCAGCTGCGCCACGACACGCGATCCCGGCTCAAGGGGAAACTCCAGGCGGGCCATGACACTGCCCCAGGCCACGAGGCTGAACGATGCTTCCGCTTCCGTATCCCGCAGGGTGAGGTACGTGACATTGTTCCGCCTGTTGAGCTCAATCACCTGGCCTTCGATCCAGGTGGGCGGGACACGGTCAATGTGGCTCTTGAGCTTCTGCGACAGCAGCCGCAGCGGCCAGGGATTCTCCGCCGAGGTCTCCAAGGCGGTGGCAGGCAGAGTGGATGGCTTGGCCGGGGCATCCAATTGGCCACCGGCGGGTGGCCCCGGGTTCTGGTTCACGTAGTGTCCCTCTCGGCGAAGCTTGGCGCAGCTAGAGTACAGCGATCCTTACATTCTTATCAGCTATCGCAGACATTATTGATTCTGTTCTACTTATCCCAAGAGGCATCCTGCGCCTCTCGGGTAGCCGGCGGAGAGGAGCCTGCGGATGCGTTCCGTCCTTGCCTTGGTTCTTGGCCTGGTCACACTGGTAATGACAGCCGTCGCCGTGCCTGCGGCGTGGGCCAGCCAGAACCTGACGAACCAGCAAGGCTTCGTCGAATTGGCGGCACCCATGGGGCAGGCCCCCCAGTTCCGCAGCGCCCTGGCGGCGGCGATCGCGGAAGAAGTGCGCAACCAAAGCCAGTTGCCGCCGGGGCTCCAGGAGCTGGTTGATCCCATTATCGCCAGGGCGGCCGGAGCCGTCACCGGATTGGAAGAGTTCCCGCAGGCATGGAACGAAGCTTTGGCGAAGTCCCATACTCTGACGCTGGAGGCAGAAGGCCCGGATGAGGGTGCGCTCCGGCTTGATATCGCTCCCATTGTTGCCTTGGCGATTCAGCGGGTAGCGGACACGTTAGGGACGGAGATCCCAGTGCAAGAGGAGCTCATCGTCGATATCGGCCAGGCAGATCAGCAGCAATCCATCGACCTTGTACAGCGTGTTGCCAACGAGTGGCGCTGGATCGCGGCGGGGGCTTTTGCCGGTGCGCTGCTGACACTGATGGTAGCGAGGAGAGCGTCGACTGCCCTTGCCTGGCTTGGTATCGGCGCGGTTATCCTTGCTGCAGCTTTGTGGTTGGCTGCGGGGGCGGCACCCGATGTGGCTGCGCAACATGATGCTGCCGGTCCTGTTGCCGACGCCTTCACCGCGCGGTTCGTTGAACTCGCGACAGCGTCATTCCAACCCTGGACCGTCGTGCTCGCCGGGGCAGGATTGGCGGCCGCGGTGATTGGTGTAACAGCCCGTCAACTCTCGGGTCGAAGGGCCTAACGGCTAGCATGGATGTATGAGTACCACTGCTGTGTCCGTTCCGATGCCCACCATTCCGCGCAGGCGCCGCAGCCCCGAAGACATTGCCTCGGCCGCACTGGTCGAAGGGCCCCGCAAAGTCCTGCTGGCTGCTCCGCGCGGATACTGCGCCGGCGTCGATCGCGCGGTTATCGCCGTCGAAAAGGCGCTCGAGCATTACGGCCCGCCGGTTTACGTGCGTAAGCAGATTGTGCACAACCTCCATGTGGTCAGCACCTTGGAAGAAAAGGGCGCGATCTTCGTCGAAGAGACGGACGAGGTGCCCGAGGGGGCACTGGTTATCTTCTCCGCCCATGGCGTTTCACCCGCCGTCGTGCAATCTGCCGAAGATCGCGGACTGCAGACGATTGATGCGACCTGCCCCTTGGTGACGAAGGTTCACCGCGAGGCCGTCCGTTTCGCGAAGGACGATTTCGACATCCTGCTTATCGGACATGAGGGCCACGAAGAGGTCGAGGGCACGGCCGGAGAGGCTCCCGAGCATATCCAGATCGTCAACGGCCCGGAAGATGTCGACAAGGTCGAGGTCCGGGATCCGAACAAGGTGATCTGGCTGTCGCAGACCACGCTGAGTGTGGACGAGACTATGCTGACCGTGAACCTGCTCAAGGAGCGCTTCCCGACCCTGCAGGATCCTCCCAGCGACGACATTTGCTATGCAACCTCAAACCGGCAGGCTGCGATCAAGAAGATCGCCCCGCAGGCGGAACTGGTCATCGTGGTGGGGTCGGCGAATTCCTCCAACTCCGTGCGCCTGGTAGAGGTGGCTCTGGAATACGGCGCGAAGGCTTCCTACCGCGTGGACTTCGCGAACCAGGTCGACGAATCCTGGTTTGAAGGCATCTCCACTGTCGGTGTGACCTCGGGAGCCTCCGTGCCCGAGGTCCTCGTGCGCGAAGTTCTGAGCCTGCTCGCAGACTACGGTTATGCCGATGTTGAGGAAGTGGTTACCGCAGAAGAGGACATTCTGTTCTCGCTGCCCAAGGAACTGCGCGCCACTCTGAAGGAAAAGGGCGACGTTTCACGCGGCCTCGGCGGCAGGGGTGCCCGGCCCGCACACTAGACGTGGCGGGACGGGCACCGGCGCGTCTATGGCTAGGCGCTGCGCTCCTGGTCGGCGATGAGCTCCGGTGCGGCCAACAGCCGCGGTGTACTCTCCAAGGCCTGGGGCGCGGGTGGCTCCTTCAGCGAAGACGGGTCAAAGGCACTGATCCTCCGCGCTGTCGGCAGGACCCTTGACTCCAGTGTTCCGACGAAGGCGTTGTACTTTTCCACCGATCCCTTCAGGGACGAGCCGAGCTTCGTCACATGCTCACCAAGGGTGCCCAGCCGGTCGTAGAGCTGGCGCGACAGCTCGAAGATCTCCCGGGCGTTCTCGGTGAGGACTTCCTGGCGCCAGGTAAAGGCAACCGACTTCAGCGTGGCCAGCAGGGAGACGGGGGAGACGAGGGCCACGTTGCGGGAGAAGGCGTAATCCAACAGACCCGGTTCACTCTGCAGGGCCGCTGATAGAACGGACTCCGCGGGCAGGAAGCACAGGACGAGTTCGGGGGAGGCATCCACTCCGTCCCAGTATTTCTTGTTTGCAAGTGCGTCCACGTGTGCCTTGACGGCCTTGGCATGCGTAGTCAGCAGGCCGGCCCGCTTTTGACGCTCCTCCGCGGAGCCGAAAGACGGCAGTTCCTGGGCTTCCAGATATGCCCGCAGCGGCACCTTGGCATCCACCACGAGCGATTTGGAGCCGGGCAAATGGATCAGCATGTCAGGTCGAAGGGTACGCTCGGCTCCCACCAGATGGACCTGCTCGCTAAAGTCCACGTGGGCCAGCATGCCGGCGGCCTCCACCACCCGGCGGAGCTGAACCTCTCCCCACTGTCCGCGGGCGGAGTTGGACTGCAATGCCGCGGTCAGGGTCTGAGTGGAACGCAGCAACTGCTCATCGTTGAGTTGCGCAGCGCGAAGCTGCTCGGCCAGCTGGCCGAATTGTTCGACGCGGTCCCGCTCGAGCACATTGACCTGCTGCTGGACCGTCTTCAGCTTTTCCCCCACCGGGACCAGAGCACGAAGGACAGAGTTGTCCTGCTCGCTGCTGGCGGTAAGCTGCCGGTTCTGCTGGGCGAGCAAACGGCTTTCCGCCTCGGCCGCCGCCAAACGGGCCGTCGCGTTGCCAAGCCGCGCACCGGCGTCGTCAATTTCTTCCGCCAGCACTGCGACCCTGCGGCGGTAGGCCACCGCAGTTCCCGCAGCCCCGGCCGCTGCCCCTAAAACCAGCATGAGCAATGTGAGCACAATCTGAAACGCATCCATAGCTCAACCATGCCAGCCGGCTCTGACAATTTAGGCGAAGCCGGGGCGTCGTTTGCGCCACCGTTCGGGACGAATCGCTGAGCCGGGTACCTCACCGGTATCCTTGGATACCGTGGCTCTTACTATTGGCATCGTCGGACTGCCCAACGTCGGCAAATCAACTCTCTTCAACGCACTGACCCGGAACCAGGTTCTGGCGGCGAATTATCCGTTCGCGACCATCGAGCCGAATGTCGGCGTGGTGCCCTTGCCTGATTCCCGGCTGGATAAGCTGGCCGAAATCTTCGGCTCCCAGCGCATTCTGCCGGCGACCGTGTCTTTTGTCGATATCGCCGGGATTGTCCGGGGCGCCTCCGAAGGCGAAGGGCTGGGCAACCAGTTCCTGGCCAATATCCGTGAAGCCCAGGCCATCGCCCAGGTCATCCGCGTGTTCGACGACCCCGATGTGGTCCACGTTGAAGGTAAGGTGGATCCGCGCTCCGATCTCGAAACCATCAACACCGAACTGATCCTCGCGGATCTGCAGACGCTGGAAAAGGCACTGCCTCGGGTTGAGAAGGAAGTGAAGATCAAGAAGCGCGACGCCGCCGAACTGGCCGCCATGGAGGCAGCCCGGAAGGTGCTGGAGCGCGGGGATACGATCTTCGCGTCCGTGGAGAGCGACAAGCTCGACGTCGAGAACCTGCGGGAGCTGAGCCTGTTGACGGCCAAGCCCTTTATCTATGTCTTCAACGTCGATGACACTATTTTGGGCAGCGCCGAGCGCCAGGCCGAGTTGCGCGAACTGGTTGCTCCGGCGGACTGCGTGTTCCTTGACGCGAAGCTGGAGTCGGATCTGGTGGAGCTGGAACCGGAAGAGGCCCGCGAAATGCTGGAGATGAACGGCCAGGACGAATCAGGCCTGGATCAGCTGGCCAGGGTCGGATTCCATACACTGGGTCTCCAGACTTACTTGACGGCCGGGCCGAAGGAAGCTCGCGCCTGGACGATCAACCAGGGCGATACCGCTCCGCAGGCAGCCGGTGTTATCCACTCCGATTTCCAGCGCGGCTTCATCAAAGCGGAAGTGGTCTCCTTCGCCGATCTCGTAGATGCCGGTTCGATGGCAGAGGCTAAGTCCCGCGGCAAGGTCAGGATCGAAGGCAAGGAATACGTCATGTCCGACGGCGACGTCGTGGAGTTTAGGTTCAATGTATAACTCGGCCTGGCGGTCGCTCCTGCCGTAACTGCAGGAGCGACCGCCGGGCTGGGTAAAGCGCACCCTGGAGTGCGGATCGATCGACCCCTCCTGAATACAGAATCTTCGACAAGGCGCCGCGTATCTGCGATATCTGCCTCGTTGAGGCTGGCCGGTCGTGTTTGGGCCGGGTATTCCCCGTACGACATCGATGTTTGCCGCCACACGTTTTTGCTGTGGCGGAGCGCAGTCAAGTCCCTTTTCATATCGGACGACTGTCGGTCCCCTGCCTCGTTATCCACAGGCGACACGATATTGGCCGTGGCGGCGTACTGCTGTCTCAAAATCGTCGTATGGGAATCAGATACTACGCATACGCATTCGACAGCGATCAGACCGAGAAGGCACTCGCTGACCCACTCACGGTGATTGGCTCCGACCCGCTCGCGGACGCATTGGGCCTTGAGCCGGGTTTCACTCACGGTGTCACAGACTTCCGGCAATCCTTGCCGGAGCGTGACTTTCTCTACCTCGACAAGGCATGGCAGCACCTGCAGCGGCTAACTGCTCGGCGCTCTTCGGGTGCTGGAGCCAGAGCGGCCTACCGGATGTTCGAAGGGCAGGTGACAAACACCGACGGTGGTTTCACCTGGCGGCCGTGGGTGCGCGCACTCCCGCCTCATGAGGTCGAACCCATCGCCCGGGACCTTGAGACGATCAGCGACGCCGACATCGAAGCGGGCCTGGGCGGGTTCTGCTCGTCCAGTCAGTCGTTGGAGTCCGAGCTGGCCTACGCGACCCAATTCCTACATCGAGCTAGAGACTTCGCCGATGCGGTGGCCTCGGAGGGGCGTGGATTCGCCTACATGATCGGATGATCGCGGTGCGGCAGCAACACACACACGTTGGGTGTGATCATGACGGCGTAGCGCACGCCGAGAATCTAGACCTCATCGCGTCGGCAAACGGAGGTTTCTCACCGCGAGGATGTGGAGGAGTTCCGCTTTACCACCTGAGTCTGTGTCGATGATGGCAAGGTAGTCCTATGGCGATACAGCACGAGAGCGTTGACGCGTACATCGGTTCGTTCGCCGAGGACGTCCAGTTGCGGCTTCGGGAATTGCGGGAAATAAGCCGCAACTGCGCTCCCAACGCCACCGAAGGACTCAAATGGGGCCACCCTGCCTACTCCCTGGGAACAATTCTGTTCGTCTTTAGCGGCCATCAAAAGCACGCAAATTTCGTCTTTACGCCGTCCACCCTTGCTGCTTTCAGTGACCAGCTCATTGGATACAAGACAGGCAAAGGCTCGATACAGCTGCCGTACGACGCACCTGTACCCACGGACGTGCTCAGCAGGATGATTGCCTATCGCATCCGGGAGTACGAGAAGGACGGCGTGAAGTGGATGTAGCTTGCCCGCTTGCTGCCGCAATGCGTGGAACCGGTTAGCAACCAATAACTAAAAATCGTCCCACCCAGCGGTTCCGGTTCGACAAGAGCGGGGCCGCTGGCTCTTTTTTTGCCCGTTTCTTCCGCGAGTTTACGCGGATCGGCTGATCTTCCGCTCGGAGTGAAGAGGCTCGTTTGGGACGTTGTGTTGCGCCGTCGTTTGGTTGCATCTCGATAACAACCCGTTGTGAAGCAACTTTTTTATACCCAAGAGTAGGTGTAACGGTTTACGCTCTTATGCATGTGAGGCACGCCACTTTCACGGCAGTAATTCAGGGGCAACCAATCCGTGCTTTTGCCGGATCCCGATCGGCGGACCGGCCACACAAATCACTCTGAGGAACTAGGAGGCGGAATGCGTTTCGGACGTACTTCCAAAGCAATCGGTGTTGCTGCTGTTGCGGCCATGGCACTGAGTGCCTGCGCGTCGACGGGTGGCGGAAATACCGCATCCGAAGGTGCAGGCGATACCGCGGCTACCGGTGGAACCATTAGTGTCGCTGAGACCAATGCGTTCAGTTCGTTCAACTCGGACACCGCCGCAGGCAACGTTGATATCAACGGCAAGATCGCCTACATGACCCGCGGCGGTTTCTACCACATCGATAATGAACTCAACGTCGTCCGGAATGAAGAATTCGGAACATATGAAAAGCTTTCCGATGACCCACTGGTCGTGAAATACACCCTCAACGAGGGCGTCCAGTGGTCTGATGGCAATGCCGTCGACGCGGCCGACCTCATGCTGAACTGGGTCTCCGAATCCGGCTACGCCAATGATGCGACGGTCGACCCGGAAACCGGTGAAGTCACCGAAGGAACGAACTACTTCGATTACGCCGGCGACACGAGCGGCCTCGCACTGACCGAGATCCCCGAGATCGGCGACGACGGCCGCTCCATCACCTTGACCTACTCCAAGCCGTACGCCGACTGGGAGATTGTCTTCGGCGGACTAAACGACGGCGGTATCGGCATGCCTGCGCATGTCATTGCAGAAAAGGCCGGCTTGGCTGACGAGCAAGCTCTTATCGACCTGATTGAGGGACTGGAACGCGGTGACGCGGCGAATCCTGCCGATCCGAATGCCGAGCTGCAAGCAGTTGCCGACGTTTATAACACTGGATTCGACACGAAGTCGTTGCCCAGCGACGAATCGCTGTATCTCTCCAGTGGGCCTTTCATGGTGGACAGCATCACGCCGGATCAGTCAATCACCCTGGTACGCAATGAGTCCTATGACTGGGGCCCGACCCCGAACGTGAACGAAATTACCGTCCGGTTCATCGGCGCCGCCCCCGACCAGGTCCAAGCGCTGGAGAACGGCGAGGTGGACATCATTGCCCCTCAGCCCTCCGCGGACACAGTCGAGCTGCTCGAATCGATTGATGGCGTCACAGTAGAAGTCGACGACCAGCTGGCCTACGACCACATCGACCTCAATTACACGGGCGTTTTCGCCGATGAAAACGTCCGGGAAGCCTTCATGAAAGCTGTTCCACGGCAGACCATCGTGGACCGCATCGTGAAGCCGCTGAAGGAAGACGCTGCACCGCTGGACTCGCAGTTCTTCGTTCCTGCCCAGGAGGCCTATGGGGCCTCTGCCGCGTCCAACGGCTCGGAGGCATACCAGGAAGCTGACATCGAAGGCGCCAAGGAGTTGCTCAACGGCGAGACTCCCGAAGTGCGGATCATGTACAACAAGGACAACCCGAACCGCGTGGATGCCTTTGCCTTGATCCAGGAATCTGCGGAGCAGGCAGGGTTCGAAATTGTCGACGGCGGTCTGGGCGCCTCTGACTGGGGTGCTGCCTTGGGAACCGGCACCTATGATGCGTCCATCTACGGCTGGATCAACTCCGGTGTCGGCGTCAGCGGCGTACCGCAGATCTTCCGTACGGACAGCGGCTCAAACTACAACGGCTTCTCCGATCCAGAGGCCGACAAGCTGATGGACGAACTCATGGTCACCACGGACGCGGCCGCACAGGATGAAATCATCACCAAGATCGACAAGCTGGTGTGGGACTCATTCTATGGATTGCCGCTCTTCCAGTCGGTGGGGCTCGATGCTTACAACAGCGAACGTGTTGAAGGCGTTGTCTACCAGCCGAACCAGACCGGTGTCTTCTGGAACTTCTGGGACTGGAAAGTCAAGGGTGAGTAAGTCCCTAACGTTCTAACGCGCAGGGTACTGCAAGGCGCTGGGACCACATGCAACAACGGTCCCGGCGCCTTTGTAGTCTTGTGAAACTTACCTGACCTATTTGCGGCCATGAATCTCCCCTCGCGGATCGGAGTTCAAGAGGCGGGCAACCGGATTACGTCGTCCGGGAAGTGAAAACGAGGTTTATACAAACAATGGTGACCTATATTGTGCGGCGGCTATTCACAGCCGTACTGATTCTCCTGGGTGCCTCATTCTTGGTCTACCAATTAACCGCACTGTCCGGCGACCCGCTTGCTGACCTACGCACGAGCAACCAGCCGAATAAGGAAGAGCTCATCCAGCAGCGTATTGAGCTTCTGGACCTGAATGTGCCTGCACCCATACGTTACTTCCACTGGTTAGGAGGCGCAGCAAAATGCCTCGTGCCGTTCGCCGGCCAGTGCGATCTCGGGTTTTCCACCACAGGACAGCCCGTGACGGAGGCGCTGGGCAGAGCCATGGGCATGACGATACTCTTGGTTAGCGCGGCCGCAATTCTAGCCGTGCTTATCGGCGTTTCGCTCGGCATCGTGACAGCGCTGCGTCAGTACAGCACGCTGGACTATGGCGTCACCTTTATGGCGTTCCTCTTCTTCTCGCTGCCGGTTTTCTGGGTAGCAGTTCTGCTCAAGGAATACGTTGCCATCGGGTTCAACAACTTTCTGCGGGAACCGCAAATCCCCTTGGTAACCATAATCATGGTGAGCGTGGTCAGCGCCTTGATCTGGTACATCTGCGCCCGTGGAACAGTGCCGGCCAGGCTCAAGGCCGCTGGCATCGGGTTCGTGCTGGCCGGCGGCGTGCTCTGGCTGCTGTCGGCGACGTCTTGGTTCAGCTCGCCAGGGCTTGGGCTGCCGGTTATTGCAGTCGCAGGTGCAGGAGTCGCCTTCGGCGCAACCTTGTTGACCGCTGGCTTGAAGAATCGGCGCGCGCTGTATTCGTCCCTGATAATGGTTGCCGTCGGCATCATGCTGTATTTCCCCATCCAGCCGCTGCTGGCTCAGGCAACGGGCCTGATGGTTGTCCTGCTGGCCGTAGCCACAATCCTGCTAGGGCTGGGAGTTGGATACCTCATGGGTGGCTACGACCGACGCCAGAACATGAGCGCGGCAGTCATTACGTCGTTCCTGACCGCGGGACTGGTCCTTCTGGACCGGTACATGCAGGCATGGCCCGCTTACTTCAACAACAACAGAGTCAACGGTCGGCCCATCGCTACCATCGGAGCGGAGACGCCGAACCTGGAAGGTGACTTCTGGGTGCACGGCCTCGATACCTTTACCCACCTGCTCCTGCCCACCATTGCACTGCTGCTGATTTCATTGGCTTCCTACAGCCGTTATTCGCGCTCTTCGATGCTGGAAATCATGAACATGGACTACATCCGTACCGCGCGGGCGAAGGGGCTCGGCGAGCGGACGGTGGTTATGCGCCACGCGTTCAGGAACGCCCTGATTCCCATTGCCACTATCGTGGCCTATGACATCGGCGGACTGATTGGCGGTGCGGTCATCACGGAGCGGGTCTTCGCGTTCGCTGGCATGGGGCAACTCTTTATCCAGGCCCTGGATCGCGTTGACCCGAATCCCGTCATGGGAGTTTTCCTGGTCACGGGCATCCTGGCGCTCGTCTTCAACCTCATAGCGGACCTCGTCTACTCCGCCCTGGATCCGAGAGTGAGGGTCAAGGCATGACCACCACGAGTACTGTTTCAACCGAACCTGCGGCACATCAAGAAAAAGCCGGACTAAGCCAAGGCCAGATTGTCCGCAAGAGGTTCATGGGCAACACTGCGGCGCTGATCAGCCTGGTGCTGTTCTTGCTCATTCTGGTTCTGGCTTACTCTGCGGGCGGTTTCTTCGGCCTGCCGGGCTGGTGGAAATTCACCTACAACGAGGTCAATGACTTGGCCAATGGCGGAAAGCCCACACTGCAGCTCTTCCCGTTCAGCTTGGGCGAGCACCCGTTCGGCCAGGACCGGCTGGGCCGGGATACCTTCGCCCAGACAATGCGGGGCGTGCAAATTTCCGTAGCAGTGATGTTCATCATCGGCGTCGTCGGCGGCGCCATCGGCGTCGTGGTTGGAGCCGTCTCCGGCTTCTTCCGCGGCAGGATCGAAGCGGTGCTCATGCGACTGACGGACATCGTCATCGTGATTCCGCTGATTATTCTTGCAGCCGTTCTCGGTCAACTCGCTGCACGCTGGATTCCAGCCGGAATCCAGCCCTATTTCCTGGGCCTCTTTGTCGGGCTCGTCGCGTGGACCGGTCTCGCCCGGCTGGTCCGAGCAGAATTTCTCTCCCTGCGCGAGCGCGAATTCGTGGATGCAGCCCGCATCGCCGGCGCTTCAAACGCCCGGATCATCTTTAAGCACATTCTTCCCAACGCCGTGGGCGTCATCATTGTCAGCGTGACGCTGAGTATGTCGGCTGCGATTCTGCTGGAGACCAGCCTGTCCTATATCGGTATGGGTGTGAAGGCACCCGACGTTTCACTGGGCTCGCTGATCAGCCAGAACCAGGAAGCGTTTTCCACCCGTCCGTGGCTCTTCTGGTGGCCGGGCATTTTCATTGTGGCCATCTGCTTGTGCATCAACTTCATCGGCGACGGACTGCGGGATGCCTTTGACCCCCGGCAGAAGAAGTTCAATGCCAAGAAGGCCGGTGCAGCAACGGCGCCGGATGATGGTCAGGGAGCCGAGGGCTCCCGACCTACGAAAGTTTGAGATGACGGCTGAAAATCTTTTGATCGCGCCGTGCTCAGCCCGTCAACGACAGCACGCTGGCTACAATCAGGGCTGCTGCCGCAATGAGAACCAGCCAGTTCGGCCTTTTCGCGACTGTGGCAGTGTCGGCCTCGCCGGCCGCCACCGCGCCGGACGAGATCAGTTCGGCCCAACGGGAGCGGACATGGAAGGCCGCGGCACCGGAATCCGAATTGGAAAGGTCACCGGGACGCACGGATTCGCCCGGCCCATAGGTCACCTCCGGCAGCCCGCGGACATGCCCCGGCTGTGCGCGTTGGACGCCGAAGATGCCAGGCGCCGGCGCCGCCCATGCCGCGAACTTTCCCTTCGGCGTGACCAGTGTCAGCGCGTATTTCGTGTCAACCATGATCAGGGCGGGCCACGGGACCTGAACTGTCAGCAGCGGATTGCGCAGCGCCACCCCGGCGTCGGAAACAACGACGGCGGGGTACCAGGCCAGCCACCACGCCAGATACCCGAGGGCCACCAACGGCGCAAGCTGCACGAGAGCCGGGAAACCATGCGTTACGGCTGTAGAGACCAGGCTGAACAACACGATGAGCCAGACAACACCCGTCAACCAAGCGGCACTTCTCGGCCGGAAAACAACAGGAGGGTCGGTGTCATGACTGGACATGCTTCCATCGTGTCAGGCTCGTGCGCCACATCACTAATGGAACAAGCCGGCTGCGAGCAGTTGGAAGGACAAACCCGCAATGACTGAAATGATCGATCCTGCCATCCCCATCTATACCGGAACCCCCGCTGGCGGCTCAGAACCGCCGGTGCTGGAGGTTTCGGATCTGAGCGTTGATTTTGGTGTTGAGAAGGAATGGGTGCCGGCCGCCATTGATCTGAACTACCAGGTCTCGGCAGGGGAGGTGCTCGCCATTGTCGGTGAGTCCGGTTCGGGCAAAAGTGCCAGTTCCATGGCGCTTCTGGGACTGCTGCCGGCCAATAGCCGAGTGCGCGGCAGCGTGAAGCTCAATGGAAAGGAGATCCTGGGACTCAACCCCAATAAACTGCGGCAGCTTCGCGGCAATGACGTGGCCGTTATTTTCCAGGAACCGATGACGGCGATGAACCCGGTCTACACCATCGGCTTTCAGATTGTGGAGACACTGCGCCTGCACAACGCCATTTCTCCCGAGGAGGCCAAGGACCGGGCCATTCGCCTGCTCGAGCTGGTCGAACTGCCCGATCCGGAGAAGGCGTTCAAGTCCTATCCCCACCAGTTGTCTGGCGGACAACGGCAACGTGCGATGATCGCGCAGTCGCTGTCTTGCGATCCGAAGCTGCTGATCGCCGACGAACCGACCACCGCTCTCGACGTGACGGTTCAGGCCGAGATCCTGGACCTGATGCGCAATCTCCGCAACAAGCTGGATAGCGCCATCGTTCTGATTACCCACGACATGGGTGTGGTCGCTGATCTGGCGGACCGCATCGCCGTGATGCGTCGCGGCCGGATCGTCGAAACGGGAACGGCACAGGAGATCTTCAACGATCCGCGGCATGAATACACCCAGCAACTGCTGGCTGCCGTTCCTCACCTGGGAGGCCACAACACAGGCAGCGACGACATCGATATCACCGCAGCCCTCGCGGCAGCAACAGGCATTGCGCTTCACGAGGTTGATGAGACGGAGTTGCAGCGCAGGGAAGCCGCTAACGAGGCGGCACTGGACATGGCTGCCAGAGAAAGCACACACGGCGAGCCGGTCCTGGAACTGACCAACGTCGCCATCGAATACCCCAAACAAGGCAGAGTACCGGCGTTCCGGGCGGTGGAGGGAGCGAACCTGGCGATCTATCCGGGCCAGGTCGTAGGCCTTGTCGGCGAATCGGGCTCCGGGAAAACGACTATCGGCCGTGCCGCCGTCGGACTTCTGCCGGTGGCCGAAGGCTCCCTGAAAGTTGTCGGACGCGAGATAGCGGGTGCCAGCCGCAAGCAACTGCACGCACTCCGGCGTCAAGTCGGCATGGTCTTCCAAGATCCTTCTTCGTCGCTGAACCCGCGGCTCCCTATTGGAGAAAGCATTGGCGAGCCCATGTTTTTGGCCGGCGTCGCCAAAGGGGCAACGCTGCAGCGGAACATCGAGACACTGCTCGATCAAGTTGAGCTGCCCCGTGGCTACCGGAACCGTTATCCGCACGAGCTCTCCGGCGGGCAGAAGCAGCGGGTAGGCATTGCCCGGGCTTTGTCGCTGGAGCCGAAGCTGATGGTTGCCGACGAACCGACGTCGGCGCTTGACGTCTCCGTCCAAGCCACTGTGCTGGAACTTTTCCAGAATCTTCAGCGTGAACTTGGTTTCGCCTGTCTCTTCGTCACCCACGACCTTGCCGTCATCGATGTCCTGGCTGACCGGATCTGCGTTATGCGGCACGGCAACATCGTTGAGCAGGGCACACGTGACCAGATACTCCGCCATCCGCAGGAGCTGTATACGCAGCGTCTGCTGGCAGCAGTGCCGCTGCCGGATCCGGATAAACAGCGTGAGCGCAGGGAATTGCGCGCCCAACTGCTGGCCACGGCGGATTAGGCGGCCGTCTTAGGATCTCCCACCATCCATAGCCCCGGGGTCCGGACCGTGAAAAGATGCTGTCCGGACCCCGGTGGTCCCCACTGAATGCTCGAAACGAAGGAGTGACCGATGATCCGCACCATGAACATCGAGGCGATCGAACGCGGCATCGGCCGGTCATGGACCGAAGTCGAAAAGTTCCTAGCCTCCATCGATGCCAAAGAGAAGAGCCATAAGGAGATTGCCCAAGCCCTGCAGGATGCCGGTTTGGCGAAGGACTGGTGGGCGCAATCTGCCACAGTCGCTTTTGAGCAGTTGATTGGGCGGCGCGTGCCGGGGCAGGACTGTGATGGCAGGTTCCAGACTTCTGCGAGCAAGACAGTGGCAGGCACGATGGACGAAGCGAGGGACAAGTGGGTGGCCCTGATAGGCACCGCTGAGGATTTTTCCGGAGTGGGCATAAGCAGAGGTCCGGAACTGAGTGAAACCGACAAGTGGCGCTACTGGCGCTGCGGCCTGGCCGATGGCTCACGAGTTAACGTCAACATCTACGAAAAGGCCCCGGGTAAGTCAGCGCTGTCCCTGCAGCACGAGAAACTGGAGACGCCCGAGCAGCTGGATCATTGGAAGTCCTTCTGGAAGGCAACGCTAGGCCAACTCTCCTAGCTGGATTACCAAGGGCATGACACGCCCGAATGCGCACTCCGTACTCCGATGCAAAAACGTTACATCCTGATTTTGGCTAATGCCCCCACTTTCCCGTACTGACGCGGGAGAATGGCGCTGAAAGGGCTTGCCTGGCGCCTCTCCAGGGCAAATTGCAACCCAATCGAAAACCCAATACTGTTACCGAGGTCACAGGTCGGGACTATCCTGATCACGACCACGAGTTGGGGCGGACTCAGATTCAAGTTCGCACTGGCTGGTCCGGCGCAATCCGATGCCGGGCGTTCCGACTGCAAAGAGGAATCGACATGCGTTTCGCGCGAACATCGAAACTGATTGGTCTGGCCGCAGCTGCTGCCTTGGCCCTGAGTGCATGCGGCGGGGGAGGTGGCACCGAAGGCGGAGAGGGCAACGCTGCTGCAGTTATTACCGCCAACAGTACGGAGCCGCAGAACCCGCTGATCCCAACGAACACGAACGAGGTCGGCGGCGGCCGCGTGGTGGACCTCCTCTTCGAGGGACTGATCAGTTACGACGCCGAGGGCAAACCGGTCAACGAGATGGCGGAGTCCATCGAGACCGAGGATTCGAAGACCTACACAATCAAGCTCAAAGCCGACCAAACGTTCACGAACGGCGAGCCCGTTACTGCCAACTCCTTCGTTGATGCCTGGAACTACGGCGCCGCAGCTGAGAACGCACAGCTGGGCCAGTACTTCTTCGAGAGCATCGCCGGCTACGACGAAGTCAGTGCCGAAGGCAGCACCCAGACGGAGATGTCCGGCCTGAAGGTGGTCGACGACCTGACGTTCACCGCCGAACTGGCCCAGCCGGAATCCGACTGGCCGTTGCGGCTTGGCTACACGGCCTTCTCGCCGCTTCCCAAGGTTGCGTTTGAAGACATGGAAGCCTTTGGCAACAACCCGGTGGGCAACGGCCCGTACATGCTCGCAGGCGAGGATGCCTGGCAGCACGATGTCCAGATCGCGTTGACGCCGAACCCTGATTACCAAGGCACCCGCACACCGAAGAACGGCGGCATCACCTTCAAGTTCTACTCCGGCTTCGAAGCCGCGTACCAGGACCTGCTGGCGAACAACCTCGATCTGCTCGACACGATCCCGCCGAGCTCGCTGGCAAACTTCAAGACGGACCTCGGCGAGGGCCGCTGGCTGGAAAAGGCCTATGCCGGCAACCAGACCATCACCATTCCACAGTACCTCGATGAGTGGACCGGCGAGGCCGGCGAACTGCGCCGCAAGGCCATTTCGATGGCCATCAACCGGGACGAAATTACCGAAGTCATTTTCTCCGGCGGACGCCAGCCGGCAACGGAATTCACCGCTCCCGTGCTCGACGGATACGACGAGAGCATTCCGGGCAGCGAAGTCCTTGAATACAACCCCGAAGAAGCCAAGAAGCTTTGGGAACAGGCTGAGGAAATCGATCCCTGGGGAGACAAGACGTTCACCATCGCTTCGAATGCCGATGGCGGACACAAGGAATGGATCGAAGCCGTGGTTAACGGCCTGAAGAACGATCTGGGCATCGACGCCCAGTTTGAACCGTACGCAACCTTCGCCGAAGTCCGGACCAAGATCACGGCAAAGGACATGACCGGAGCGTTCCGCACGGGCTGGCAGGCGGACTACCCGTCGCTGTACAACTTCCTCGGCCCGCTGTTCGGCACGGGTGCTGGTTCCAACGACGGCGAATACTCCAGCGAAGCTTTCGCTAAGAAGCTCAACGAGGGTCTGAACGCAGAAACCCCGGAAGAGGGCAACGCCATCTTCAACGAGGCCCAGGAGATTCTGCTCCAGGATCTGCCGGCGATCCCGCTCTGGTACCAGGTGCGGCAGGTGGGTTGGAGCGAGAACGTTGAGAACGTTGACACCGCCTGGAACGGAGTTCCGATTTACCACAACATCACCGGGAAGTAAGAATTATCTAGCGGCTGTTCGGGGGCCGGCCATCCTTTGGCCGGCCCCCGTGCTGTGCCGGACTCGCAAAGAACAGGCATGTGAATGACTAGTCTCCTGCTGGTTCCGTCGGAAGAAGCTACACAATGACGTGGTACATCATCCGGCGGTTCCTCCAAATGATCCCCGTCTTCTTCGGGGCAACCTTTCTCGTATATTTCCTGGTATTTTCGCTGCCAGGCGACCCCATCCAGGCGCTGTTCGGCGACCGTCCGGTCAATGAAGCTGTCGCCGCCCAGCTCAGGGAGCAATACAACCTGGATGAGCCGTTTCTGGTGCAGTATTTCCTGTACCTGAAGAACCTGGTCACCTTTAATCTGGGCAATGATTTTTCCGGCAGGCCCGTTGCCGAGGTGCTGGTCCAGATTTTCCCCGTGACGATCAGGCTGGCGATCCTGGCACTGATCTTCGAGGCCGTATTCGGCATTATCTTCGGTGTCATCGCCGGCCTGCGCAAGGGAAAGCTGTTCGACGGCACCGTCCTGGTGGCCTCGCTGATCGTCATTGCCATCCCCATCTTCGTGCTGGGTTTTGTGATGCAGTTTGTGGTCGGAGTCAAACTTGGCTGGGCCAAACCCACAGTCGGCGGCGATGCCGGTTGGTTTGACCTGATCCTGCCGGCGATCGTGCTGGGACTGGTGTCCTTTGCCTACGTGCTGCGCCTGACCCGAACGTCGATTATCGAAAATATGCATGCGGACTACGTGCGTACCGCGACGGCGAAAGGCTTGAGCAGGCAACGCGTCGTCGTCGTCCATATCCTGCGGAACTCGATGATTCCCGTGGTCACCTTCCTTGGAGCGGATCTCGGCGCCCTCATGGGCGGCGCGATCGTAACGGAAGGAATCTTCAATGTGCCCGGCGTCGGCCAGCGGCTCTACCAGTCCGTTCTCCGCGGCGAAGGGCCGACCATCGTGTCCATTGTCAGCGTGCTGGTGATGGTCTACATCCTGGCCAATCTGCTGGTCGATGTTCTGTACGCCTGGCTTGATCCGAGGATTCGTTATGCCTGAGAAACCCACTGAAAAGATCGAACACTACGTCGCTCCGCTCGACGAGACCCCACTCCAGGCCACGGACAACGTGGCCGAGGACGTACAGCCGCTGAGCCTCTGGGGCGAGGCGTGGCGGAATCTGCGCAAGCAACCGCTGTTCATCATTTCCACCCTGTTGATTGTCCTGATTGTCTTCGTGGCCCTGTTCCCCGGTGTCTTCACCCAGACGCCGCCCAACCAGAACTGCCTGCTGGCGAATTCCGACGGCGACCCGGCACCCGGACACCCGCTGGGCTTCACGCTGCAGGGCTGCGACGTATTTTCCCGGATCGTCTACGGTACGCAGGCGTCGCTCACGGTGGGCATTTTCGCCACGTTGGGCGCACTGATTATCGGTGGAACCCTTGGCGCCATCGCGGGCTTCTACGGCGGCTGGCTCGACGCCGTAATCGCGCGTCTGGGCGACGTGTTCTTCGCGCTGCCGCTGATTCTTGGCGCCATCATCATCATGCAGTTGCCGTTCTTCCGGGAAAACCGAAACGTCTGGACAGTGGTGATCACGCTGACGGTGTTCGGGTGGCCTCAGATCGCCCGGATCACCCGCGGCGCGGTCCTTTCCGTGCGGAACGCGGACTTCGTGACCGCGGCCAGATCATTGGGCGTCTCCCGGCCCGCCGCGCTGGTGCGGCATGTCATCCCGAACTCGCTGGCGCCGGTCATCGTTGTGGCCACCGTTAACCTGGGCATCTTTATCGTCGCCGAGGCAACATTGTCCTTCCTCGGTATCGGGCTGCCGCCGGACGTGATGAGCTGGGGCAACGACATCTCCTCGGCGCAGGTTTCCCTGCGCTCGAATCCCTCCACCCTGCTGTGGCCCGCTGCCGCACTCTCCGTGACCGTCCTGAGCTTCATCATGCTTGGGGACGCGCTGCGGGATGCCCTGGACCCGAAGGCCAGAAAACGATGACAGTGATCAACGAAGTCAATAGCAACGAACCCCTGCTGGAGATCCGGGACCTGGCCATCAGCTTCGCCACGTCCACCGGCGAAGTGCAGGCGGTCAGGGATGCTCACCTGACAGTCATGCCGGGTGAGACGGTAGCCATCGTGGGGGAGTCCGGGTCGGGAAAGTCCACGACGGCACTGGCCGCCATCGGACTGCTGCCGGGAAACGGCAGGGTCAGCGGCGGCCGGATTACCTTCGCCGGCGAAGACCTGACGGGGGCCAGCAGCAAGCGCATTGTGGAGCTACGGGGCAGTTCCATCGGCATGGTCCCGCAGGATCCCATGTCCAATCTGAACCCGGTCTGGAAGATCGGTTTCCAGGTACGGGAGACGCTGAAGGCCAACGGTCTCCCGGCCGGGCCTTCCGACGTCGCCAAGGTGCTGGCCGAAGCGGGGCTGCCGGACGCCGAACGGCGCGCCAGGCAATTCCCGCATGAGTTCTCCGGCGGCATGCGTCAGCGGGCGCTGATCGCGATCGGGCTGTCCTGCCGTCCGCGGCTGCTGATCGCCGATGAACCGACGTCCGCCTTGGACGTTACCGTGCAGCGGCAGATCCTGGACCACTTGGAAACCATGACGGCGGAGCTGGGCACGGCAGTGCTGCTGATTACCCACGACCTGGGACTGGCCGCCGAACGCGCGCGGAAAGTGGTGGTCATGTACAAGGGCCGCGTAGTGGAGTCCGGCCCCGCCCAGGAGATTCTGACCAATCCGCGCCACCCCTATACCAAGCGGTTGGTGGAGGCGGCGCCGTCGCTCGCTTCCCGCCGAATCCAGTCGGCCAAGGCGGCCGGAATCGAGACCGGGGAGCTGCTCGCGCCGGCAGAGGCAGCCGCGGAAACAGCCGACAACGTTATCGAGGTCAGCAACTTGACCAAGGTGTTCAAGCTGCGGGGAGGGTTCGGTAAGTCCACCGACTTCACAGCTGTGGACGATGTGTCCTTCGCGATCAAACGCGGAACCACCACGGCGGTGGTGGGGGAGTCCGGCTCAGGCAAATCCACCGTCGCAAGGATGGTGCTGAACCTCGAGGATCCGACGAGCGGGAAAATCCGGTTCGACGGCGTCGACATGGGCTCGCTCAAGGGCAAGGAATTGCTGGCTTTCCGCCGGCGGGTCCAGCCGATCTTCCAGGACCCGTACGGCTCGCTGGATCCGATGTACAACATTTTCCGCACCATCGAGGAGCCGTTGCGCGTCCACAACATCGGCGACAAAAAGAGCCGCGAAGCCAAAGTGCGCAAACTGCTGGACCAAGTGGCTCTGCCTGCCTCGGTCATGCGGCGGTTCCCGAACGAGCTCTCGGGCGGCCAGCGGCAGCGGATTGCCATTGCCCGTGCGCTGGCCCTCGATCCCGAAGTAGTGATCTGCGACGAAGCGGTATCGGCCCTGGACGTGCTGGTGCAGGACCAGATCCTGAACCTGCTGGCCGACCTGCAGCACGAGCTGGGGCTGAGCTACCTGTTCATCACCCATGACCTCGCGGTGGTGCGGCAGATTGCGGATCATGTTTGCGTCATGGAGAAGGGCCGGGTGGTCGAAGCTGGCACGACGGATGCGGTCTTCGACGAGCCTGAGCAGGAATACACTCGCGCATTGCTGGCGGCTATTCCGGGATCAACTCTGGAGCTGCCTCCCCAGGTAGCCTGACCCGGATCCCAATAGGTGGCCGGGGCTGCGCGTGATCCGCAGCCCCGGTTCGGCGTGTCCGAAAATCTGCATTAGGTGAGGATTTGCCTATGCCGCTAGAATGTACATGCCCCCTTTTGAGGGCGCACGGCTGCGCATTTCGCCGTCCCTTTAGTTCTCCACCTGAATTGAGCCTTCTCGCATGTCTGAAACCACCACGTCGACGCAGAGCGCCGTCCGCAGCGACCTTCGTAACGTCGCTATCGTTGCCCACGTTGACCACGGTAAGACCACTCTGGTGGACGCCATGCTGAAGCAGACCGGGGCATTCTCAAGCCATGGCGAGGTCGAAGAGCGCGTCATGGACTCCGGTGACCTGGAGCGCGAAAAGGGCATCACCATTCTGGCGAAGAACACCACCGTGTTCTACTCCGGTCCCTCCGCCAACGGTGAGAACGTCACCATCAACGTCATCGACACCCCCGGCCACGCCGACTTCGGCGGCGAGGTGGAGCGCGGTCTGTCCATGGTGGACGGCGTCGTGCTGCTGGTTGACTCTTCCGAGGGCCCGCTGCCGCAGACCCGCTTCGTGCTACGTAAGGCACTGGCCGCCAAGCTGCCCGTCGTGCTGCTGGTCAACAAGACCGACCGCCCCGATGCCCGCATTGACGACGTCGTTGCCGAATCGATGGATCTGCTGCTCGGCCTCGCCTCGGACCTCGCCGACGAAGTGCCGGACCTTGACCTGGACGCCGTGCTGAATGTGCCGGTTGTTTACGCCTCCGGAAAGCTCGGACGCGCCTCGCTGGAGCAGCCGGCGGACGGCACCGCTCCCGACAATGAAGACCTGGAACCGCTCTTCGCCACCATCATGGAACACATCCCGGCACCTACTTACAACCCGGCCGGCGTCCTGCAGGCGCACGTGACCAACCTGGATGCCTCCCCGTTCCTGGGCCGCCTGGCCCTGCTGCGCATCTACAACGGCACCCTGAAGAAGGGCCAGACCGTTGCCTGGGCCCGCCAGAACGGCGAGCTGAAGAACGTGCGTATTTCCGAACTGCTGGCTACCAAGGGCCTGACCCGCGTTCCGGCCGAAGAGGCCGGTCCGGGCGAGATTGTCGCCGTCGCCGGCATCGAGGAAATCACTATCGGTGAAACCCTGACGGATGCCGATAACCCGCAGCCGCTGCCGATGATCACCGTTGATGACCCGGCCATCTCCATGACCATCGGCATCAACACCTCCCCGCTGGCCGGCAAGGTCAAGGGCGCCAAGGTCACCGCGCGCCAGGTCAAGGACCGTCTGGACAAGGAACTGATCGGCAACGTCTCGCTCAAGGTCCTGCCGACCGAGCGTCCGGACTCCTGGGAGGTCCAGGGCCGCGGCGAGCTGGCACTGGCCATCCTGGTGGAGCAGATGCGCCGCGAGGGCTTCGAACTCACCGTCGGCAAGCCGCAGGTGGTCACTAAGACCATCGACGGCAAGATCCACGAGCCGATGGAGCACATGACCATCGACGTGCCCGAAGAGTACCTCGGCGCCGTCACCCAGCTGATGGCCGCCCGCAAGGGCCGCATGGTCAACATGGCCAACCACGGCACCGGCTGGGTCCGGATGGAATTCATCGTTCCCGCCCGCGGCCTGATCGGGTTCCGCACCCGGTTCATGACCGAGACCCGCGGGGCCGGCATCGCCGCGTCCATCTCCGAAGGCTACGAGCCGTGGGCCGGCCCGATCGAATACCGCACCAATGGCTCCATGGTTGCAGACCGCGCCGGTGTCGTGACGCCGTTCGCCATGATCAACCTGCAGGAACGCGGTTCCTTCTTCGTGCCGCCGACCTCCGAGGTTTACGAAGGCATGATCGTGGGCGAGAACTCGCGCGCCGACGACATGGACGTGAACATCACCAAGGAAAAGAAGCTCACCAACATGCGTGCCGCTTCCTCGGACAGCTTCGAGAACCTGACCCCGCCGCGGATCCTCACCCTGGAGGAGTCCCTCGAATTCGCCCGCGAGGACGAGTGCGTCGAGGTCACGCCGGAGTCCATCAGGATCCGCAAGGTGATTCTGGACTCCAACGAACGGGCCAAGGCAAACCGCGCCCGCGCCAAGGCCTAAACTGGTCGTATGACTGAGCAGAGGCAACCCACGGACTATGGAAGTGGGTTGCCTCCGGCGTTTAAATCCCCGGATGCCCAGGAACCGCAGATCAGAGTACGACGGCGGCCACATCCCTTCGCAGGGTGGGGCACCGCCGTCGTTGGTGGCGTTATCGCCGCTGTGCTGGGTACCAATCTGCACGGCCAGATTGCCTACGCGGGGGACCAGGCTTACCCCTGGGGAGCGGTCCTGGCGCTGGTTTTCGCTTTCGCGGTGATGGTCTGGGTCGGCATGCGGGCGGATAATGTCCTGGCCACGGGCCTGACCGGCATGGTGACGTACCTGCTGGTGGGCATCATGGCCACCAGTCTCTTCGGAGATCCGCTTATCGTGACCGAGACCACGGCCGAGATGCAGCTGGGCATCGAACTCGCCGGAAAGATCTGGATGATCGGGCTGGCGGTCGCCGTCGTGCTGGCCATCGTGGCCGCCGCCTGGGCGCTCAAGCCGCGGCGCTAGTTCGCGGTACGGTCCACGTGGTGGGCCAGGAAGATCGACGTCGCGGTGCCGTCCTCATCCGCCGGCCGGCGGGCGTACTCTTCCAGCACGGCGCGGAGCTTGTCCATCATTTCCTTGCGGTTGGCATCATTGAGCTTGATGCCCATGCGGGTGGTTTCGATCTCGTCCGGGGCGAGTCCGTCGATTTCCTGCAGGAACGTCTCTACCAATACGGGTGCGGCGTCGGGCATTTTGGCGCCCCAGGACATCCGGGTGGCCCGATAAGGAACTTCTTTGGCCCCGCGGTTGCCCTTGCGCGGTTCTTCCGCTTCGAGGAACCCGGTGTTGAGCAGGGTCCGCACGTGGTGCAGCGAGGTGGCTGGATTCATCTCCAGCAGTTCCGCAATCTCCTTGTTGGTCCGCGAGCGGTGCAGGCAGAGGCGGAGGATGCGGAGGCGGACGGGGGAGCTGAGCGCGCGTCCGGTAGCTTGAAGATCCTGGTCCGTTGGCATGTTTCCAGCATACGTGAGGCAGAGCCGATGATTGATGTTTCTCAATCACAAGTCCGGATTTGTGAATAACGCTAGCCGGCCGGGTAGCGGGGAGCCCTCGGCGCCGGGGGAGGAGGCACTTCCTTCGCGGCCTCGACCCGGGCCAGCGGGACCACCACGTCGCCGCGGCGTGTGCGGACTGTGCACTCGGCGGTGCTGAGGCTGATCAGGTAGCCGAGCGCGTCCGTGACGCCGTCGTCAATGCGGTAGCGTACCACTACCCGGGTTCCGGGCGCGGCTCCTCGCAGGAAGTCCAAGGGCGTAGCCGATCTCACCCCTTCATAGTACGTGTGACCTCGGCCGCTGTTGGATAATGGACCAAGCGATACCCTTGGTGGTAGCTGACAACGAAAGGTGCTCAAGGACGTGACGTATGTAATCGCACAGCCGTGCGTGGATGTCAAAGACAAGGCGTGCATTGAAGAATGCCCGGTGGACTGCATCTATGAAGGCGAGCGTTCCCTCTACATCCACCCCGACGAGTGTGTGGACTGCGGCGCGTGTGAACCCGTGTGTCCGGTCGAGGCCATTTATTACGAAGATGACACTCCCGAGCAGTGGGCCGAGTACTACAAGGCCAACGTGGAGTTCTTCGACGATCTAGGCTCCCCGGGCGGTGCCGCCAAGATCGGCAACACCCACAAGGACCACCCGATCATCGCCGTGCTGCCTCCCCAGAACCAAGAGTAGGCATGGAAGGTTTTGGTCTCCGCCTGCCCGAGTACCCGTGGAACACGATGCAGCCTTATCTCGAAAAGGCCTCGCTTCATCCGGACGGGGCAGTCAATCTCTCCATCGGTACGCCGGTAGATCCCACGCCGGCTTTGGTGCAGGATGCCCTGAAGGCAGCTTCGGACGCCCCGGGCTATCCCACCACGCACGGTACGCCGGCGCTGCGGAAAGCGATCGCGGACTGGTTTGCCAGCCGCCGAAACGTTGCCGGGCTGGATCCAGCGGCCATTATGCCCACGGTTGGCTCCAAGGAGCTGGTGGCGTGGCTGCCGCTGCTGCTGGGACTGGGTAAGAACGACGTCGTTGTGCGGCCCATGGTGGCCTACCCGACTTACGACATCGGTGCTCTGCTGGCAGGTGCCACTCCGGTTGCCGCCGATAACCTGGACGACCTTGAGCCCGACGTCCGTCGGCGCGTCAAGCTGGTCTGGGTGAACTCGCCCGGTAATCCCACCGGCATTGTACGGAGCCGCGAATCGCTGCGCGAGATCGTGGACAAGGCCCGTGCCATCGGCGCCGTCGTTGCGTCGGATGAGTGCTATGCCGAACTGGGCTGGGGTCAGTGGGACCCGGAACGCGGCGGGGAAACCGTTCCCAGCGTGCTAGACCCGCTGGTGGCCCAGGGCAGCCATGAGGGGCTCTTGAGCATCTACTCGCTCAGCAAGCAGTCGAACCTGGCCGGCTACCGCGCCGCTTTCGTTGCGGGCGACCCGGTGCTGATGCCGAACCTGATCAACAGCCGCAAGCATGCCGGCATGATCGTGCCGTACCCCATCCAGGAAGCGATGCGCACCGCGCTGGCGGACAACGGCCACGTGCAGGCGCAGAAGGATCTCTACCGTGGGCGCCGCGAACGCTTGCTGCCGGCCCTGCGGAAATTCGGGATCGACATCCAGCATTCTGAGGCCGGCCTGTATCTCTGGGGAACCGCGGGCGAAGACACCTGGACCACGGTGGACCGCCTGGCCCAGCTTGGCGTCGTCGTCGGGCCTGGGGTCTTCTACGGCGAACAGGGCAAGGGGTTCATCCGGGTTGCGCTAACCGGCAGCGATGAACGGATCGACGCCGCCGTCGAGCGGCTGAGCTGATATGAAGTGACTCGTGCGGTCACATAAGCACAAATCCGGGCCTCTGTTGCCTGCGTTAGTGACCAAAAAGTGACCGTACGATTAGTTATCCCGGGCACTATGCGGGTAGCGTTTTACCCGAGTATGCATACGTTCGGCGCCCCAATACCGCCGTGTGTGCGCTAGTTTCCATACACCTCCTGAAGGGGACTCAATGACTGAGCAATCCGGTGCTACCCTGCATTACGATGGCGGCGAACTCGACCTCCCGCGGCTCAAAGCGGCCGAAGGCAATGACGGCTACGACGTTTCGAAGCTGCTGAAGCAGACCGGTGCCGTCACGTTTGACCCCGGTTTCATGAACACCGCGGCCACCACGTCGGCCATCACCTACATTGACGGCGATGCCGGCATCCTGCGCTACCGCGGGTACCCCATTGACCAGCTGGCCGAGAACTCGAGCTTCCTCGAGGTTTCCTACCTGCTGATCTACGGCAACCTGCCCACCCCTTCCGAACTGGAAAACTTCGACCGGCGCATCCGCCGCCACACCCTGCTGCACGAAGAGCTCAAGGGCTTCTTCGGCGGCTTCCCGCGTGACGCGCACCCGATGCCGGTGCTCTCCTCGGCCGTTTCCGCACTGTCCACGTTCTACCAGGACTCCCTGGACCCGTTCGACGACGAGCAGGTGGAACTGTCCACCATCCGCCTGATGGCGAAGATGCCCGTGATCGCGGCGTACGCGCACAAGAAGTCCATTGGCCAGGCGCTGCTGTACCCGGACAACTCCATGAACCTCGTGGAGAACTTCATGCGGCTGAGCTTCGGGCTTCCGGCCGAGCCGTATGAAATGGACCCCACCATGGTCAAGGCGCTGGATCTGCTGCTGATCCTGCACGCGGACCACGAGCAGAACTGCTCGACCTCCACCGTGCGTCTGGTGGGCAGCTCGAACGCGAACATGTTCGCCTCCGTCTCCGCCGGCATCAACGCCCTCTTCGGACCGCTCCACGGCGGCGCCAACGAGGCCGTGCTCAACATGCTGCGCCAGATCCAGTCCTCCGACATGCAGCCCGAGGACTTCATGGAGAAGGTCAAGAACAAGGAAGCCGGCGTCCGGCTCATGGGCTTCGGCCACCGGGTCTACAAGAACTACGACCCGCGCGCCAGGATCGTGAAGGCAACCGCGCACGAGATCCTCAGCAAGCTCGGCGGCAACGACGAACTGCTGGACATCGCCATGCGGCTGGAAGAAAAGGCGCTGGCCGATGACTACTTCATCGAGCGCAAGCTGTACCCGAACGTGGACTTCTACACCGGCCTGATCTACAAGGCCATGGGCTTCCCGGAGAAGATGTTCACGGTCCTGTTCGCCATCGGCCGCCTGCCGGGCTGGATTGCCCAGTGGCGCGAAATGATGAAGGACCCGCAGACCAAGATCGGCCGTCCGCGCCAGCTCTACACGGGCGAGGGCGAGCGCCAGTACCCCATGCGCTAACGGGCAGTTGCGCCAAGAGCCAGGGCTCCGGTTTTCCGGGGCCCTGGCTCGTTAACACGTGGCAGGCGATTTAAGACGACGACGGCGGCAGCCATCCTTCGCTGGGAGGCAGCCGCCGGCGTCGTTGTTGGCTTTATCCGGCGTAGCCGTTGGGGTTGTTCTTCTGCCAGCGCCAGTGGTCTTCGCACATCGTCTCCAGCGTCCGGTGCGCGGACCAGCCCAGTTCCGCCAAGGCAGCGGAGGCGTCGGCGTAGCTGATGGCGGCATCGCCGGGCCGGCGGTCGGTGAGCTCGTAGGGAATCTCGAAGCCCGTGGCCTTGCCGAACGCCGAGAGGACTTCCAGGACCGAGGAGCCGCGGCCGGTGCCCAGGTTCCACCGGCGCACGCCCGGCCTGCCGGCGATGAAGTCCAACGCCGCCAGGTGCCCTGAGGCCAGGTCCATCACATGGATGTAGTCGCGCACGCCGGTGCCGTCCGGCGTCGGGTAGTCGCTGCCGAAGACACGCACCTTGTCGCGGCGGCCCACAGCCACCTGGGCGACGAACGGCAGCAGGTTGTTGGGGATTCCCGTGGGATCCTCGCCGATCCGGCCGGACTCATGCGCGCCCACGGGGTTGAAGTAACGCAGCAGGGCAACGTGCCAGCGCTCATCCGAGGCGCCGAGATCGGAGAGGATGTCCTCGATCTGTTCCTTGGTCCGGCCGTAGGGGTTGGTGGCATCAAGCGGCATCTTCTCCGTCAGCGGCACTTCATCGGAGTTCCCGTAGACAGTGGCGGATGAGCTGAAAACGATGGTGCGGACGTTGTGCGCTTCCATCGTGCGCAACAGGTTGAGCGTGCCGGCGACGTTGTTGTGGTAGTAATGCAGCGGCTGGTCCACGGATTCGCCCACGGCCTTCAACCCGGCGAAATGGATCACGGCATCGACGCGCTCGGCATCGAAGACTTCGCCGAGGCGGACCTCGTCGAGAAGATCCGCCTTATGGAATGCGACCTTCCGTCCGGCCAGGTCCTGCACGCGGCGCAGCGATTCCTCGCTGGAGTTGGCCAGATTATCCACGACTACCACGTCGTGTCCCGCCTCAAGCAAGGCCAATGTTGTATGCGAGCCGATGTAGCCGGTGCCCCCGGTGACCAGAATCTTCATAGCATCAAGCCTAGTAGCTGATGCCTAATGCGCTGATATTTTGCGGTGGTCGCCTGCCTCACCACGGTCTAGAGTGGAACTTAGGGCGGTTCGAAAGGATCTTGGTCTATGCATCACACCGGCGGGCCCGGGTGGCGGATAACAACCGACACCTCGGCGCATTTGCTTCTGGCCTTGTACCTGCATGATGTGGCCGGTCTGGACGGCGCGGGCTTGCCTGCCGTGTGCGGTGCTGATCCACCGGTCAGGAAAGCCGATCCGCGCCAGCTGACCGCGCATGTCGGCGGTACGCGGGCGTTGCGGCGGGAGTGGGAACAATGGTGGTCGCTCCTGATCCAGGAGGACGCTGCCGCGGCGGATGCCTTGGTACCGCCTGCCTTCCCGGCCTTCGACGCCAGCCCGGCGCTGCAGAAGCTCCTGCAGGCCCACTTCGGAGCGGCAATGAGCTGGTCCAGTGAACGCGTGGCCGATTACCGACTGCTGGCTGAGGAGCGCGAAGCCAGCGGCAAGACCAAACTGGTCGGGCAGATGGTGCAGGACCGGGAAATGGAGCTGGGCCGCGATGCCCGCGGGTTCGAGCTCAAATTCATCGAACTGCCGCTGCGGGAACGCCGCGCCTGGTATGTGGAACCGGACAAGGTGCTCCTGAACCAGTACCTGATCGATGACGAGGGGTCGTACCGCAGCTTCATCCAGCCGATCATTGAACTGCTCGTCTAGTCACGGCTGCAGCGGGCCGGCTTCAGGGCTGGCCCGCCACCGTGATGACCACTGTCCCGGTTTCCGACCCGGCGGCGAGCCACTCGCCGTCGGAACGCTGCCAGCTCAGGCCGGCGAAGGACACCGAGTCGATATTGAGTTCCTTGGCTGACGCCACCGCCCATTGGGCCACGGCCCAGCCGGTTTTGTCGCCTGCCTGCACGCGCAGGGTTCCGTTCGCGACCGCCGTTTCCAACCCGGGGTGCGAGAGTTCCAGGGCCGCTTCAACCTCGGCAGCATCGCCGGCCGACTCGGCTTCCTTGAGCACGCAGTTCAGGGCAGCGGGGGAGTGGCCGGTCAGCGCTGAGGCGAAGGCTTTGCCCTCGCCTTCGTGGTCCGCGTAGGCGTCAGGATAAGCGCTGCGCTGAACCTGCTGCGCCGCCACGGTAATTGGCAGGCTTTCGTAATCGGGAATCTCTTCCAGCACCGAGAAAAAACGGTTGGTCGCATAGACCGGATCCATGACCTGTTCCTCCGTGCCCCAGCCCTGCGTGGGCCGCTGTTGAAACAATCCACGTGAATCCGGACCGGCGTCGTCTCCATGCCCAATGTTGCGCAGCTTCGACTCCTGGATCGCCGTGGCCAGGGCAATCGAGGCAGCGCGGGCGGGCAGCCCGCGTTGCATGGAGATTCCGGCGATGAGTGCCGCGTTGGCGGCCTGGTCCGGAGCCAGTTCAAAGGTCTCCGGACCCACTACGGCAGTGCAACGCTCACGGACGAGCAGTTGGGAACGGTCGATGGAGGTGGCGGCCAGCCAGAGGCCGCCACCTACCAGGGCAAGCAACACCAGCAGCACGAGAACACTGCGACGGCGCCGCCGTGAACGGGCCATTGTGGTTACACGTACCTTCTAGTTGGCGTGCAGTGCTGCGTTGAGCTCAACGGTCTGGCCCTTGCGGGGCAGGACTTCAACGACGCCGGAAATGGAGTTGCGGCGGAAAAGCAGGTTCGATACGCCGGACAGCTCCACTGCCTTAATCTGACGGGCTTCGCCGTCGGCCGACAGCAGGTTGACCCGGGTGCCGGCGGTGACGTAGAGACCGGCCTCCACCACACAGTCATCGCCGATGCTGATGCCGACGCCGGAGTTCGCGCCGAGCAGGACACGTTCGCCGATGCTGATGCGTTCCTTGCCGCCGCCGGAGAGGGTGCCCATGATGGAGGCGCCGCCGCCCACATCGGAGCCGTCCGCGACGATGACGCCGGCGGAGATCCGGCCCTCGACCATGGAGGTGCCGAGCGTGCCGGCGTTGAAGTTGACGAAGCCCTCGTGCATGACCGTGGTGCCGACAGCGAGGTGGGCGCCGAGCCGGACGCGGTCTGCATCGGCAACGCGCACGCCGGAGGGCAGGACGTAGTCCACCATGCGCGGGAACTTGTCCACGCCGTAGACGGTGACCGGGCCGCGGCGGCGCAGCCGCAGACGCGTTGCCTCGAAGTTCTCTGCGGAACAGGGGCCGAAGTTGGTCCAAACGACATTGGCCAGCAGGCCGAAAATGCCGTCCATGTTCAGCGAGTTGGGAGTGACAAGGCGGTGCGAGAGCAGGTGGAGCCGCAGATAGGCATCGGCCGTGTCGGCCGGGGCCGCGTCAAGTTCAATACTCCGGCTGACCAGCTCCAGCCGGGTACCACGCTCGGCGTCCTCGCCCTGCTCTGCGAGGGACTTCAGGTCGTTATCGGTCTCAGCAGCGGCGGGAGCCTGCCCGAGGCCGGGAGCCGGGTACCAGACATCCAAAACAATGCCGTTGGAGGCGACGGTGGCAAGGCCGGTGCCGTAGGCGGTGCGGGAGACAGTTGCAGCGGTGTTGTTCTCAGGCATGCACTCAAGTCTACCGACGGGAGCAGACCGCCCTGACACGGTTACGCTTGGGGAGTGACTGCTTTCACTACTGCCCTGGATCTGACCTCCGATGTCGCCGACCTCACGGCGGCGCTCATTGATATTAATAGTGTCTCCGGTAACGAGCGGGAACTGGCCGATGCCGTTGAAGCGGCGCTGCGCTCACTGCCGCACCTTCAGGTGACACGCGACGGCGATGCCATTGTTGCCCGGACCGAGTTGGGCCGCGACGAGCGCGTGATCCTGGCCGGCCACCTGGACACTGTTCCGCTGCCGTTGACGGCCGGATCCCGCGGAACCGTCCCGTCCAGCTGGGACGGTGAGGTTCTCTATGGCCGCGGCACCACGGACATGAAGGGCGGCGTCGCTGTCCAGCTGGCTCTGGCCGCCCGACTGGCCGATCCGGCCCGGGACGTGACTTATGTTTTTTATGACCATGAAGAAGTTGAAGCTTCGCTTAGCGGATTGGGCCGGTTGGTCGTTAACTACCCGGAGTTGCTGCAGGGGGATTTCGCCATCCTGCTGGAGCCGACAGACGGCACGGTTGAGGGCGGCTGTAACGGCACCAGCCGGTTCGAGGTGACCACCGTGGGCAAGGCAGCCCATTCCGCCCGCGCCTGGATGGGGCAGAACGCCATTCATGCGGCGGCGGAGATTCTGACCCGGCTCCGGGACCACGAGCCTGCCACGGTCGCGGTGGACGGCCTTGAATACCGGGAGAGCCTGAATGCAGTGAAAATCCACGGCGGCACCGCCGGAAACGTCATTCCGGACCGTACTGTCGTTGAAATCAACTACCGCTTCGCCCCGGATAAGACCCCGGACGATGCCGAGGCCTACGTGCGGAACCTGCTGGACGGCTTCTCCGTGATCCGTACCGATGCGGCAGCGGGTGCCCGTCCCGGCCTGAACCATCCGGCCGCCGCGGATTTCGTGGCGGCTGTCGGTGCGGAGCCGAAGCCTAAATACGGCTGGACCGACGTGGCCCGTTTCAGCGCGCTGGGTATTCCTGCCGTTAACTTCGGTCCCGGGGATGCGCTCCTCGCGCACACAGACAATGAACATGTTCCGGCCGAAGCCATCCGCGAATGCTTCCGGGCCTTGGACAGGTGGCTCTCGGCCTAGCCTCAAGGCCAAACACGCAGGGTTCCCGGCAGCCATGCTGCCCGGAACCCTGCGTGTTTAAAAGCCGCTTGTCAGACCTTGGCTACCAACGTTGGCGCGCTGGCGGGGCGTGTCTTTCCGGAGGTGCGGCTGCTGAGCAGCCCGGAGAGTTTCTGCGCCACCCACGAAAGCGCAAAGTTCACGATGATGAACAGTACCGCGGCTACGGTCAGCGCCTGCAGGATGGGCCCGGCCGAGCCGTAGATCTGCATGCCACGCAGCAGTTCGGAGTAGGTGATGATCGAGCCGAGTGCCGAGTCCTTCAGGATGACCACGAACTGGCTGATCAGCGAGGGCAGCATGGCTACCAACGCCTGCGGCAGCTCGATGTTCCGCAGCGACTGTCCGCGCGTCATGCCGATGGCCATGCCCGCCTCGCGCTGTCCCTTTGGCAGCCCATAGACGCCGGAACGGACCAGCTCGGCGATAACCGAACCGTTGTAAAACGTCAGCGCTATTACGACGGCGAAAAACGGAGTGTCGGCCGGTTCTACGATTTGCATCCGGCCCAGCAGCAGCCAGAAAAAGATCATCATCAGCAGCACAGGGACGGCCCGGAAGAACTCGACGATGATGCCGCAGATCCAGCGGACCGCACGGTTGGCTGCGAGCCGCCCGACGCCGAAGAGCAGGCCGAATACCACGGACGTGACAATGGCGGCAGCCGCTGCCTTGAAGGTGTTCATGAGCCCGGGAAGAATGGCGAACTGCCAGACATCTGCAGTCAGGAACGGTGCCCATAGCTCCGCCTCAAGCTGCCCTTGGTCGTTCAGTCCTTTGAGTACGAAGGCTGCGGTGCCGAGGAAAATGATGATGCCCAGCACATTGGTGGCCAGGATGCGACGCTGGGCCTTTGGACCGGGGGCATCGAAGAGGACGCTTTGCTGGATTTTCATCGTGCCACCGCCAGTTTCGAGGAAAGCCAGGTTGTCACAAGGCCGATGGGTATGACGATGATGACGAAGCCCAGCGCGAAGGTAGCGAAGATGGCCATGATGACGTCCGGCCGGAACTCGATCATGGTCTTCATCAGACCGGCTGCTTCGGCGACCGATGCCACAGTGGCCACCGTCGTATTCTTCGTCAACGCGATCAGAGTGTTGCCCAGGGGAGCGACGGCGCCTCGGAAGGCCTGGGGCAGGATCACCAGACGTGCTGCGGGAAGGAAGCTAAGGCCGATGGCGCGGGCCGCCTCGGCCTGTCCCAGGGGCACGGTGTTGACGCCGCTTCGGATGGCTTCGCAGACGAATGCGGCGTGGTACACCGACAGACCGATGATCGCCCAGAGGAAGAAGTTGAAATTGAAGTCGCTGGAGAGGTTCAGCTGGAGCTGGAAGATGGCAACCAGGATGCAGAAGACCATGATGATGGTCAGCGGCGTATTCCGGAAGATGTTGACGTAGGCAGTGCCGGCCCAGCGGAAACTCGGCACCGGCGATATCCGCATCAGGGCCAGAATGGTGCCGAGTACCAGCGAGCACAGGCCGGCCCAGAAGGTGAGTTGGATATTGACCCACAGCGCCGCAACGACATCATAGGTCTCCAGCGCCGTCAGATAGCTCTGGAAATACTCTGACAAACTGTCCATCCCCTCTCATGGGAGTGACTTTGCTTGACTGTGGGGCAGGCCAGGAGGCCTGCCCCACAGCATCTGGAACTACGCGCAGGAATCGCCCGGCTTCGGCGGGTTGAGCGCCTCGTTGAACTTGTAGTCAACACCTTCGGTATTGGCCGCAAGGGCTTCCTCCCAGGCGCCTTCTTCGACCATCTTGTTGATTGCCGCATTGATGGCGGCACACTGGTCGCTTCCCTTGGGCAGACCCACGCCGTAGTTCTCCTCTGAGAACGGGTTGCCGACGACCTTGAACTTCCCGGCAAAGTTCTCCTGGGCGGCCAGACCGGCCAGGATGATGTCGTCGGTAGTCACGGCGTCGATCTGGCCGCTCTGCATAGCGGTCACGCACTCGGCGTAGCCCGGGCGTTCGAGAAGGTTTACTTCCTCGGCATGTTCGTCCTTGATGCGCTGGGCGGAGGTGGAGCCGGTGACGGAGCAGAGGTTCTTGCCGTTGAGGTCATCCGGGCCCTGGATCTCGGTGTCTTCGGCCCGGACCAGCAGGTCCTGGCCGGCGACGAAGTACGGTCCGGCGAAGTCCACGGTCTGCTTACGCTCATCGGTGATGGAGTAGGTCGCGAAGATCATGTCGACCTGGCCATTGGCCAGCATGTTCTCACGGTTGGCCGAAGGAGACTCGACGAACTCAATCTGATCCTCGGTGTAGCCCAGTTCGTTGGCGACGTATTTGGCGACGTCGACATCGAAACCGGTGAACTCGCCGCCGGAGGAGAAGCCGAGGCCCGGCTGGTCGTACTTGATGCCGACTCGGAGCGTTTCGCCCTCTCCGCTGCCGGCCGTCTCGCCCCCCTCGCCGCCGTCGCCGCCACAGGCGGACAGTGTCAGTGCGGCAATGGCACCCATTGCCGCCATTGCAAAGCGGGTCTTGCGCATGTTTTCTCCTTGTTAGTGATTACTTCGGATGAAATTTCCGGTCGGGGAGGTCAGTGGTTGAGGATCTTGCCTAGGAAGTCCTTGGCGCGGTCGCTCTTGGGATTGGTGAAGAATTCTTCCGGCGCGGCCTGCTCCACGATCTGGCCGTCGGCCATGAAGATCACCCGGTCCGCCGCCTTGCGTGCGAAGCCCATTTCGTGGGTCACCACGATCATGGTCATGCCTTCCTTGGCGAGCTGGACCATGGTGTCCAGCACTTCGTTGATCATCTCCGGGTCCAGCGCGGACGTCGGCTCGTCGAACAGCATGACCTTGGGCTTCATCGCCAAGGCGCGGGCAATTGCGACCCGCTGCTGCTGGCCACCGGAGAGCTGGGCCGGCAACTTATCAGCCTGGTTGGCCACGCCAACGCGCTTGAGCAGGCTCATGGCCAGTTCCTTTGCCTCGCCGTTCTTCATCTTCTTGACCTTCAGCGGCCCCAGCGTGACGTTTTCCAGGATGGACTTGTGCGCGAACAGATTGAAGGACTGGAACACCATGCCGACATCGGCGCGCAGATTGGCCAGCTCCTTGCCCTCGGCCGGAAGCTTCCTGCCGTCGATGAGGATGTCGCCGTCGTCGATCGTTTCCAAGCGGTTGATGGCACGGCACAGCGTGGACTTACCCGACCCCGAAGGACCAATAACGACGACGACTTCGCCCTTGGTGACTTCAAGATTGATGTTCTGCAGCACATGCAGCGGACCGAAGTGCTTGTTGACGTCTTTGAGCAGGACCAGGGGCTGGGTTGCGTGTGGAGAACGGCCGGCAGCCGCGCTGCTGGAAGCCGTCGGCATCGATTCACTGTGTTGGGCGTCACGGGTCATGACTTGAATCTAGCGAAAGATTCCCATGGAGCAATGCATTTGGGGGAACGAATGGCCGAATCGTGATTGAAGTTTAATGTGGCCGATTCGGCTATCGGTTGGATAAACGTCGCTAAAACCGCGTCGCCGCGCGGGTTTGGTAGGTAGCCTTGGGGAATGAGTAACCACCAGCATGAAATTCCGCTGCCGTCCGAGATCGCGGCTCGGATGCCTTCACGGCATAAAGGTTCCGTTGAACTGCGCCGTTCCCAGGCGAATATTCCGCAGGCCGACCAGTATCTTTTGGACACGCGGGATAAAGCGGATTTCACCCATACCGACCCCTGGCGAGTGCTCCGGATCCAGAGTGAATTTGTGGAAGGATTCGGCACGCTCGCGGAGCTGGGGCCTGCCGTCAGTGTTTTCGGGTCGGCCCGCACCCGCCCCGGCACCAAGCACTACGACATCGCCGAACAGATCGGACGACGGCTGGTGGAGAAGAATTTCGCGGTCATCACCGGCGGCGGTCCCGGTTCGATGGAAGCGGCGAACAAAGGTGCCAGCGAAGCCGGCGGGCTCTCCGTGGGACTGGGGATAGAACTGCCCTTCGAACAGGGCCTGAACGACTGGGTTGATCTGGGAATCAACTTCCGCTACTTCTTCGCCCGCAAGACCATGTTCGTCAAGTACGCGCAGGGCTTCATCGTGTTGCCCGGCGGCCTCGGAACCATGGACGAGCTGTTCGAAGCCATGGTGCTGGTGCAGACGCAGAAGGTCACGTCGTTTCCCATCGTGCTGGTGGGAAGTGCCTTCTGGGGCCCGCTGATCGAATGGGTCCGCGGCACGTTGCTGGAGGAGGGCATGATCGCGGAGGTCGATCTGGACCTGGTGCGCGTGGTGGACACCGCTGAGGACGCTGTGGACGGGATTCTGGAGGGACTCTTGCATAGCCGCGGCCGCCCCTCTGAAAGCATTGTGGACGTGTAAGGCCATGGCCGCATCTGGCACGATGGTTCCGTGAGCCTGTTCCTGGTCTTCCTCGCCATAGCCGCCGCAGGCGCCGTGGCCTTGGTCGTCTCCGGACGGGTTAGCCGGCGCGCCAGGACGGAAGCCGGCCAGGGCTGGGAACGAGGCGAAGTTCCGGCGCTGGACGGTTTGAGTGAATCCGATCCGCGGCTGCCGGCTGTGCTGTTGCCCGAACACCCGGTTGCCTCAGATATCGACCGGCTTCGGTTCTCGGTGGCCTTCCGCGGCTACCGCATGGATCAGGTGGACCAGGTCCTGGACAGGCTGCGCCGGGAGCTGGCGGCGAAGGACGAACTCATCAGCGAATTCAGGAGAGAAAGACACTGGAAGAACGACGACGGAACTCCGCTCCCGCCGGTCTCATGACTGGTCCGCCGCGCCAGGGCAGAGCCGGCAGCTTTCTCAGGGACGAACTGGCGTTCTGGAAAAAGCGGGTCGCGGCCTGGCCTTGGTGGGTCCACGTGGTCGTCCTTTACGCACTGGCCCGGCTCTACTCGCTGTTTGTCTTCCTCGCGGTTGCGCGCCAACAAGGACCGAGCCCCTGGGGCGGTTCCCATCCCGGCTACCTGTCCTTCATCGGGATCTGGGACAGCGCCTGGTATGAGCAGATCTATCGGGACGGGTATCCATCCGAAATCCCCCGCGCCGGGGATGGTCAGGCACAGGAAAATCCGTGGGCGTTCTACGCATTGTTTCCGGCGATCATCCGCGGGCTGAACGCTGCCACTGGTCTGGATTGGGAGGTTCTGGCCCCTGTTGCGGCGACGCTGGCCGGTTTCGTGGCGGCAGTGATCATTTACAGGCTGTTCCGGCTGTACACCGGGCATGGCACAGCGCTTTGGGCCGTGGGGTTTGTGGCCGTCTTTCCGGTATCGCCGATACTGCAGGTTCCCTATGCCGAGTCACTGAACCTCGCGCTGCTGGCCGGCAGTCTGTATCTGGTCATTGGCCGGCGCTATCTGATGGCGGTCCCGGTGGTTCTCTTGATGTGCCTGTCCCGGCCGACAGGCGTGCCGTTCGCAGCGATGATGGGGGCGTATCTGTTGTGGCGGCTTTGGCGCCGGCAACAGGGCGAACTGCAGACGCCCGAATTCCTGCGCATCGTAGCGCTGGCGCTTGTCAGTTGCGCCGGTGCGCTCATCTGGCCTGCGCTCGCCTGGGCCGTCACAGGCGAAATGGACGCGTATACGGCAACGGAAACTGCGTGGCGCGGGGATGACCTGGTGCTCTTCATGCCGTGGTTCGACATGGGCAAGGATCTGTTCGGTCCCGTAGGCGGCGTACTCGCTCCGTTGGTCCTGGTGGCAGCGGCAGTGTTGTGCCTGAGCAGCGGGCCGGCGCGGAGAATCGGGATGGAACTGCGGTTGTGGTGTGTTGCCTATGCCGCCTACCTTTTCGCGTTCCTGCATCCGCAAACCAGCACGTTCCGCTTGCTGCTGCCGCTGTTCCCTTTGGCGCTCGTGGCCGCGATGGCCTCGCGTAGTACCGCCTACCGGGTGTGCCTGTGCGTGATGTTCCTTGCCGGACAGATTGTCTGGGTGGCCTGGCTGTGGTCCTGGGCAGAACTGCCCGGTGGAGGAGACTACCCGCCGTAACGCTGGCCGTAGCGTTCCGACACGAAGCCTGACACGTGGCGCGGTGATTAGCACCGGCCTGTGATGTACGCGATAATGGTGAATGGATGACGCACGGCCGACTGCCAAATCTTGCCGTGCTGACATGTTGACGGGCGAACAGGTCACCGACTTGTCCGCCCACGGTGAAAGGGAAAACCAAATGGCTGCGATGAAACCGCGTACAGGTGACGGACCCATGGAAGTCACCAAGGAGGGGCGCAGCCTCATTCTGCGGGTTCCGATCGACGGCGGCGGCCGCTTGGTACTGGAACTCAACGCCGAAGAGGCCGGCAATCTCAAGGACTGCCTGCTCGGTGTCACCGACAGCGTCGCCAGCTAAGGCCTGAGCGAGTGGGCCACCCTGCAGCTACATCAGACGAACTGACAACCAGGACGCTCGAAGAGGCGCTGGTCGCACCCAGGCTCTCCACAATCGTGGCGGGGACTGGGCTGGACAAGGACCACGTGGTACCGGAATCGGGCACGGGCGTCAGCGTGTTGGTGGTTCCTATCGGCACCTCCGGCGTCCCGGGCGTCTCAAGCGGGAATTCCGACGAGCGGGCAACTCCGCAGCCGCGGCAGGGGGCAGCGGAAGCTGCCGCAAGGTACGACGTCGACGTAGCTGTCCTGGCAGAGGTGAACTCGGTGACCGGCAGGGCCGCCGAAATTCTGGCCGTCACTGCGCCTCGCCGCGAACCTGGCCTGCCCCAACGGCTGCTGTTCCTCGGTGTCGGAGACGAATCGCCGGCCAGTCTGCGCAAGGCCGGAGCGGCCTTGGCCAAGGCGACTTTCGGCGTGGAAACCATCCGCGCCAGCGTCGTCGACGGTCTGGACGAGCCGGAACAGAGGGCCTTTGTCGAGGGTTTCCTGCTCGGTGGTTACCGCCCGCCGAGGGCAGGCACGTCGCCTGTCCCGAAGCCGATGGCCCGCACCCTTGAACTGACGGGGGCGTCCGGGACGGCTTTGGCTGCGGCCGTTGCCATGTCCAAGGCCGTCTGGCTGGCCCGCAACCTGGCGAACATGCCTTCCAACGTCAAGAACCCGGCGTGGATGGCAGGGCAGTCCGAACGTCTCGCCGCCGAGAGCGGGCTCGAAGTGCGCATTTGGAATGACGCGGAACTCGCAGCCGGCGGATTTGGCGGCCTGCTTGCCGTGGGTCGGGGGTCCGAGCATGAATCCCGTCTGGTCCAGCTGTCCTACACCCCGGCGGATGCCGCCCCGGATGCGCAGCATATTGTCCTGGTCGGCAAAGGCATCACGTTTGACACCGGCGGGGTATCACTGAAGCCGCGTGAAGCAATGGTGCCGATGAAAACGGACATGGCTGGCGCCGGCGTCGTACTGGCCGTGCTGAATGCCGCCGCCGAACTTGGCGTTCCACACCGTGTCACCGGCTTGCTGGCGCTGGCCGAGAACTCCATCGGAGCCGCCTCCTATCGCCCCGGTGACGTCGTCAGGACCTATGACGGCACCACCGTTGAAATCGGGAATACCGACGCCGAAGGACGCATGGTGCTCGCCGATGCCCTTGCGTTTGCCCGTGACGAACTGGCACCGGATGTGTTGATCGACATTGCAACACTGACGGGCGCGGCTTCACTAGGACTGGGCCGGCGGCACGCCGCGTTGTACGGGACCAGACAGGATCTGGTCAGCGGTTTCGAACGTGCAGCCGAGCTGTCGGGGGAGCAGGTCTGGCATATGCCCCTCGCGGAGGCAGCGGAGGAATACCGGTCCTCGCTGGATTCCACGGTGGCGGATCTGTCCCATATTTCGTCACCGAAGTCCAAGGTACAGGCCGGCTCGATCACTGCGGCGCTGTTCCTTCGGGAGTTTGTCGGACAGACACCGTGGGTGCATCTGGACATCGCCGGTCCGGCCCGGTCCACCGCCGATGAAGCAGAGGTCACCAAGGGCGCTACCGGCTACGGCGCACGCTTGCTCCTGTCATTCCTGGCCGGCTACCGGGGCTAGCCTCAGCGTTTGACGGCCAGCAACAGTCCGTCACCGGTGGGCAGGACGGTTGAGATCAGGTCCTCGTTTTCCCGGACGCTCTTGCCCACCTGCCGCAAGGTATTGGTGGTCTCCTCCCGGATGGCCGGGTCCGAGACACGGTCCTTGTCCAGCGCGTCGTTGATGATCAGCATTCCGCCGCTCTTGAGCAGCCGCACGGCCCGCTCCACATAGAGGGGGTAGGAAGGCTTATCGGCATCCACAAAGACCAGGTCGTAGGCGGCGTCGGTCAGCCGCGGCAGCACGTCGGCCGCCCGGCCGGAAATGGTCCGGGTGCGGTTGCTCGGAATTCCTGCCTCCGCATAGGCTTCGCGGGCCGCGCGCAAATGGTCCACATCGGAATCGATGGTGGTCAGCACGGCATTGGCGGGCAGACCGCGCAACAGACAGACGCCCGAAACGCCCGCGCCCGAACCGATCTCCACCACGGTATGTGCCTTGGAACCCGCGGCCAATACCGTCAGGGCGGCGGCAACACCGGGACTCACCGTGGCGACGCCGAGTTCGTAGGAGCGTTCACGTGCGCGGAGCAATACCTCATCCTCGGTGGGCAGTCCCTCCGTGTAGGACCAGCTGGTCTGCTTATCGGCGCTCATGAACCATCACTTTCTCAGGAAGAATCTTCATATTCCAGCCCCAGCCTACTGCTACTGCCGCGTATCCGTGCCGCGGGAGAGCGAGACGCTCCAGTGTTGCGCCTTCGTGCAGGTGGCTAACAGAATTCTCCCAGCTTTCTGGGTGAGGATGGACATCCGTAGGTCAAATGTGTTTCACGGTTGCCGGGGGACGTACCTCAGACCCGAACGTAGCCAAGGGGCTGAAGCGAACGGGCAACCGCCGAGGGGAGTAGCTATGACTAAGTTGCAGCAGGACGCCACTGAAGAGCCGGCCGCTGCCGGGGCGGAGACGCCATGGGTTGCTCCGACCTGGGAAGAAGTAGTGACCAACCACTCGGCCAAGGTTTACCGGCTCGCCTACCGCCTTACCGGTAATAAGTACGACGCCGAAGACCTCACCCAGGAAGTTTTTGTCCGGGTGTTCCGCTCCCTTGAGAACTTCAAACCGGGCACGCTTGACGGCTGGCTGCACAGGATCACCACCAACCTCTTTCTGGACCAGGCCCGGCGGAAGAGCCGGATCCGTTTCGACGGGCTCGCCGATGACGCCGAAGCACGTATTCCCGGCCGCGATCCGGGGCCGGAACGCAGCTTCGAATTCAACAACCTCGACGTCGATGTGCAGGCAGCGCTTGAAGATCTTCCACCCGACTTCCGGGCGGCGGTTGTGCTGTGCGATCTGGAGGGTCTTTCCTACGACGAAGTCTCCGCGGCATTGGGCGTCAAGCTCGGCACTGTCCGTTCGCGCATTCACCGCGGGCGGACCATGCTGCGTGAGAAGCTGGCGCACCGCGACCCGGCTGTGAAACGCCCTTCCCGGCTGAAACTACCCCGCGTGGCCGGAGCACACTGAATCCACCATGCGCCACCCCGAACGTGATTTGGCGGAGTATCTGGACGGCGAACTTGCTGACGAGCGCCGGCCGGGTTTTGAACGCCACCTGCAACGCTGCGCGCGATGCCGTGAGTCTGTTGCGGAACAGCGCGCCATTCAGGAGCGCCTGCGTGCCCTGGACGTGCCGCCGCCCGGCCCCGACCTGGCCAGTAGAATCCTTAGCCGCAGTTCCCACGCCTTCATAACCGTCTCCGCGGGTACGCCCGATGCTGCGCCGGCCTCGCCCGGGGCCGCAACCCCGTACACGGAGAGTGAATCAGCAGGGTCTCCGCGGCACCGCACTGCGCTGACAGTGTGCAGTGTCTTGACCGGCTTCGCGGCCCTGACTGCGGGGACGGCCTATGTGCTCGGCGGTGAAAACTCCAGTTCCGTTGCCAGCGGCGCCGGTTCCTCCGGCGCGGACTGGCAGGGAACACAGGAACTGCAGTCCAGTCTCGCCGGCAGCGTCCAAGAAGTGGACCGCGAAGGCCTTGCCGAACTCCGTGGCGACGGGTGGAACTGCCCGCAGCTTGTCGGCATGGGTTATGAGTTCGTCTCCGCACGAAAAATCGAAATTTCCGGTACACCGGCCGTCCGGATAGAGCTCGTGAATGAAGAGACCGGGACCGTTGTCGTTACAGAACAACGTCGCGGCACGGAGCGGATCAGGAACGAGGCGCCTGATGCCACGCGCGCCGAGGCCGCAGTGAATGCCGTGACCGGAAACACGGTGGCAGCCGACGGGTTCCATCCGGTGGACGGCATGGACCGGGAGATGTGGGTGCACTCGGCCAATGACTGGACCGTTGTGCTGGACTCGCAGAACGTGACCTACACGGTATGGGCCGATATCCCGCTCTCGGCCCTGCCGGAGACTGTCAACCAGATCATCGTGACTGAGAAGTCGCGGCTGATGCTTCCGGAAGAAGAACCCGCCGACGATCCGGTCAGCCGGATTATCCGGGGCCTGGGCAAGCTGATCGAGCCTGCGGGCGAGCGATGAGCTGTGACCAAAGTTGGCTGTTACAGGGCCGGAACAGGTAATCTTCAAACGTGCTCGGAATTAACGGATCGGAACTGATCATTCTCGCGGTAATTGCCGTGATTGTGCTCGGTCCTGAGCGTTTGCCCGAATACGCCGCCCAGCTGGGCCGGCTGGTCAAGCAGCTGCGCAGGATGGCGGCAGGGGCCAAGGACCAGCTCCGCGAAGAAGTAGGCGACGAAATTGCTGATATGGACTGGCGAAAGCTCGATCCACGTCAGTATGACCCGCGCCGCATCATCAAGGAAGCTCTGCTTGACGACGATGAAGACGACGATTTTGGCCCGCAGCGCAGCACAACGAAGTCAACTCCTGCCTTGGCGGCCGGAGCCGCTGGTGCCGCCGGAGCCGCTCTGGCGACGAAAACTGCCGGAACTTCGACGGCCGCAGCGGGTCCCGGAGCAGGCCCCGGGGCCAGACGGATCGAGCGGCTCGAGCCGGGCCAGGCTGCACCTTTCGACGTCGAGGCCACCTAAGCAGGGCTGACCCCCAATGGGCGGCCGGCGAGGCCGCGTGGACGGGTTGCCAGCTCCGCCGCGATACTCCGCAAAGCCTTGGCCGCCGGTGAAGACCCTGCCGGGCCGCCCGCCAGGACGATGGGTTCGCCGCGGTCGCCGCCTTCGCGAAGCCGCGGATCCAAGGGGACACTGCCCAGCAGTTTGATGTCTTTGTCCAGGGTGCTGCTCAGGCGCTCGGCCACCACCTGCCCGCCGCCGGCACCGAATACCTCCACCCGGCTGCCGTCCTCCAGTTCAAGCCAGGACATGTTCTCGATGACGCCCGCGATCTGCTGGCCGGTTTGAACCGCGATGGACCCGGCGCGTTCGGCGACATCGGCCGCAGCGCTCTGCGGCGTTGTGACCACGAGTATCCGGGACTCGGGCAGCAGCTGCGACACGGAAATGGCGATGTCCCCGGTTCCCGGCGGCAGGTCCAGGAACAACGCGTCAAGGTCGCCGAAATAGACGTCGGTCAGGAACTGCTCCAGTGCGCGGTGGAGCATCGGTCCGCGCCACGCCACCGGCTGGTTTCCCGAAACAAACATGCCGATGGAAATGGTTTTGACGCCGTAGGCCACCGGCGGCAGGATCATTTCGTCCACACGCGTGGGGGCACCGGTGATGCCCATCAAGCCGGGGATGGAGAAACCGTAAACGTCCGCATCGATGATCCCCACGCGCAACCCCTGGGCAGCCATGGCACACGCAAGATTCACGGTGACGCTGGATTTACCTACGCCGCCCTTGCCGCTGGCCACGGCGTAGACCCTGGTCAGCGAGGACGGGTCGTTGAAGGGAATGCCGCGCTCCGCGCCGGGGCCCTTGAGCCGTTCCTTCAAAGCGGTCCGCTGTTCCTGGGTCATCACATCCAGCACCACCGAAACCGCGCTGATTCCGGGTAAGGCTGCCAGAGACTTCTCAACATCGCCGGTAATCGTGTCGCGAAGGGGGCATCCGGCGATGGTGAGCAGCACTTCCACGGTGACAGCGCCGCCGTCGTCAATGGAAAAACCCTTCAACATGCCCAGTTCGGTGATCGGCCGGCGCAGTTCGGGGTCGATGACTTTTTCCAGGGCCCGCTGGACGGACTGCCGGTCGGGTAGGGGATGATGCGGTGTCACGGCCTAGCTTTCGGGTTGTTTCTGGGGACGCGCGGAAATTCTGGGCAAGGCGGCAGTCGCGTCCGAGACCTTCTTCTTGCCCCTGCGGACGGGACGCTCTTCGCCGTCGTCGGACTCGAGGAGTTCCTCGAGGACGCTTCGAAGTTCGCTGCGGACGAAGTCGCGGGTGGCCACTTCCTGCAGCGCGATGCGCAGCGCGGCCAGCTCACGCGTCAGGTACTCCGTATCGGAGAGGTTCCGCTCGGCCCGCTGGCGGTCCTGCTGGAGCGAGACCTTGTCCCGGTCGTCCTGGCGGTTCTGCGCCAGCAGCAGCAACGGTGCCGCGTAGGACGCCTGCAAGGAAAGCATCAGCGTCAGCGCGGTGAAACCGAGCGCCGCACTGTCGAAGCGCAGCGACGGCGGCCCCCACGTATTCCAGCCGAGCCAGATCAGGCAGAAGACCGACATCCAGACCAGGAACTGCGGTGTCCCCATGAACCGCGCGAAGTTCTCGGTGGCGCTGCCGAAGGCATCCGGGTTGGGCCGCAACCTCGGGAGCAGACGGGCGCGCGCTTCACGGGGGATGTCCAGCGCACCGGCGGTATTCTTCTTCTCAGCCATTTCGGCCCACCTTCCGGCTCAGCGATACATCATCATCCTGCGCCCTCCAGTCATCTGGCAGCAGATGGTCGAGCACATCATCCACCGTAACCGCACCAACAAGCCTGTCGTCCTCATTCACCACCGCGAGCGAGTTCAGGTTGTAGGTGGCCAGCATCCGCGCCACCTCGCTGACGTCCGCCTGATCCGACACCGGGTCAAGGTCCGTATCCACAATGTTGCCCAAGGCCTCCGGCGGTGGATAGCGCAGCAGCTGCTGGATATGCACGACGCCGAGATAGCGACCTGTGGGTGTTTCCAGCGGCGGCCGACAGACAAAAATGGCCGACGCCAATGCGGGCGTCAGTTCCTCGCGGCGCACGTGGGCCAGGGCCTGGGCCACTGTGGCTTCCGGAGGCAGGATGACCGGAACCGGGGTCATGATGGAGCCGGCGGTGTTCTCCTCATACTCCATGAGCCGTCGGACATCTTTGGCTTCCTCGGGCTCCATGCGCTGGAGCAGTTCTTCTTTCTGCTCTTCGGGCAGTTCCGCCAACAGGTCCGCAGCGTCGTCGGGGTCCATTTCTTCCAGGACATCGGCGGCGCGTTCAATGTCCAGCGAGGACAGGATCTGGACCTGGTCGTCATCCGGAAGCTCCTGCAACACCGCTGCGAGCCGCTGGTCCTGCAGCTCGCTGGCTACCTCGATCCGGCGTTTGCCCGTCATCTCATGCAGGGCCTCGGCAAAGTCCGCTGCTTTGAGGTCCTCGTGGCTGGCCACGAACGCCGTCGCGGCCTGCGGCTCGTTCCGGGCGCCCTGCTGGGCCTCGTTCCAGTCAATGATGAGCGTCTCATTGCGGCGCAGGCTGCGCAGCGGGGAATTGGAGTGGCCGCGCCGGACAAACAGTTGGGAGACGTACCAGTCGCCGTTCCTGGACTTTTCCATCGCGATGTCTTCGATGGTGGCGTCGCCGCTGCCGTCCGCCAAAATGACCCGGCGGTCAAACATCTCCGCGACCATCAGCATTTCGGCGCCGCGCTGTTCGAACCGGCGCAGGTTGACCAATCCCGTACAGATGATCTGGCTGGCGTTGATCGAGGTAATCCTGGTCATAGGCACAAAGACGCGTTTCTTGCCGGGGACCTCGACGACAATGCCCACGACCTGGGGCGGTTTGGCCCCGCCGCGGTCAAGCGCTACGGCATCACGCAGCCGACCCAGACGGTCGCCCAAAGGATCGAAAACGTCCAGGCCGAGCAGGCGTGCAACGAAGACTCTGGTTGGATTTGTGCTCACCCCATTAGGCTACGTGGTATATGCCGTCGAAGCCGCACCGGGGCGCGCCACAGGGCACAGACGTTCACCTGAAGCGATACCGGGCACACTGCCGGGACAAAGTGGGAGACAATGAGGGTATGTCAATGCTTGGCCGTACCGAATCACGTGACCTGAAGCCAGGGCTTCCCCAAGGCGAGCTGCTCGGCAACTACCGGACTTACCTGGACGCGCAGAAAGTGGTGGACTATCTGGCGGACCAGGAGTTCCCCGTCCAGCACGTGACGATTGTAGGCAATGACCTCAAGTCCGTGGAACGCGTCACCGGACGGCTGAGTTATCCGAAGGTTGCGCTCTCCGGGGCGGCAACGGGTGCATGGTTCGGTCTGTTCGTCGGGCTCCTGCTGATGCTGTTCGGCGGTGGCGGAAGCTACATGCTGGTGCTGTCTTCGATGGCGATGGGCGCCGCATTCTGGATCCTGTTCGGCGTGGTCAGCTACGCGTTTACCCGAGGCAAGCGGGACTTCACCTCGACCCAGCAGACGGTTGCTACCAGCTACGACGTCGTTGTTGCCACCGAGGTGGCGCATGAGGCGCGCCGGCTGGCGTCGCAGCTGCCGATGCCCGGTCATGCTTTCCACCCTGGTGCACAAGGGCCGGGCCATGGGCAGCAACCCCAGCAGCAGCCGCCGATGCCGGACCGTCCGGCGCAGTGGGGCGATCCGTACCAGCAGCCCGGCCAGAACCAGTCCGGCCAGCCGGGCATCCCGCCGCAGCCGAACAGCCAGCCGTCGGCAGGTGCCGCCGAGGAAAACGGCGCCGAGACAACGGGAATGCCGGTGCGGGGACGTTTCCCGGATCTGCCGGACGGCCGTCCCCAATACGGTGTCCGGATCACGCCGGAGCACGAGCAGGGCCAGCCGGATGACCGCGGCGAGCCTGCCGGCAACCCGGAAGGGCCGAAACAGGACCAGAACCCAGAGGGCCCCGCGGAGCAGTCGCGCCAGTAAGGCCGCCGGTCTCCGAAGAAAACATACAGTAGGGGACGGATCCATCGCGGATCCGTCCCCTAACTGTTTCTGCCGTCTGGTCCCGCGGCGCGGAGCCGGGCAGCGGCTGCCCAGGCCCGGGCCGGCTATTCCCCGGTGGGGCTGTAAATGCCGGCCATCCAGGACTCGACCTCGTCCGGCTTTCGCGGCAGCGCTGCGCTGAGGTTGACAGGGCCGTCGGCGGTCATCAGGATGTCATCCTCGATCCGGATGCCGATGCCGCGGTATTCCTCCGGCACCGCTAGGTCTTCGTTCTTGAAGTAGAGGCCCGGTTCGATGGTGAAAACCATGCCTTCCGTAAGGATGCCGTCCAGGTAGAGCTCGCGCTTGGCCTGCGCGCAGTCATGGACGTCCAGACCCAGGTGGTGGCTGGTTCCGTGCGGCATCCAGCGCCGGTGATGCTGGCCGTGCTCCGACAGCGCCTCGTCCAACGAAACGGGCAGCACACCCCACTCGTCCAGCCGCTCGGCCAGTACCGTCACGGCAGCCGTGTGCACATCGCGGAACTTCGCGCCCGGCTGGGCGGCGGCGAATCCGGCGTCCGCCGCGTCCAGCACGGCCTGGTAGATCTTGCGCTGGATCTCGCTGAAGCTGCCGTTGACCGGAAGGGTACGGGTGACGTCCGCGGTGTACAGGGAATCGGCTTCTACCCCGGCATCGAGCAGCAGCAGATCGCCGGCGTTGACCCGGCCGTTGTTGCGGATCCAGTGCAGGATCGTTGCATTGTTGCCCGCTGCGGCAATCGTGTCGTAGCCGAGATCATTGCCCTCTTCACGGGCGCGGGCGAAGAACGCCCCCTCGACCACGCGCTCGCCCCGGTCATGGGTGATCGCGCGCGGCAGGACCTTGACCACTTCATGGAAGCCGTTAATGGTGGCGGCTACTGCCTTTTTGATTTCCGCAATTTCCCACTCGTCCTTGAGCAGGCGCAGCTCGGACAGCGCTTCGGCCAGCAAGGCGTCAAGCTTGTCGGACTCCTCCAGATCCACCCCGGTGTTGATGCGCGAGGTGTCGACGAGCGCGTCCACGTTCATGTCCACTTCGCGCAGCAGCCGGATACGCATGCCGCCGACCCCGACCACGCCGGCGTCCTTGGTGATGGCTACCTCGAGCTCGCTCAGGTCCGCGGTATCCAGGTCCAGCAGCTGGTTGAGTTCAGGCAGGGTGGGCCGCGGGCCGATCCAAAATTCGCCGTAGCGTGCGTTGGCGTAGAACTCCGGCGTATCCCGGCCCGACAGCGGGCGGAAATAGAGCGTGGCATGGTGGTGGCCGCCGTCGTCGCCTGCGCTTTCTGCCGTCGGTTCCAGAACCAGGACGGCTTCGGGCTCATGGTCCAGTCCGAGACCGGTCAGATGAGCGAAGCCGGAATGCGGGCGGAACCGGTAGTCCGTGTCATTGGAGCGGACCTTGAGCGGACCGGCGGGGATGACCAGCCGCTCGCCTTGGAACTTCTCCGAGATGGCACGACGGCGGCGCGCGGCGTGCACTGCCACCTCGGCTTTGGCGGGGGCCTGGGCGGTACTTGGGGCCCACTTGCTGCCCATGAAGTCCTTAAAAGCATCGGATTCCGGGCGCTGCGATCGGTTGTTTCCGCGCTCTTCGAGCGGCTGCCCTTCGGAAGCCTGCAGCGGGGCGCTGTTATTGACGTCTGTACTCACCGAACCATCGTCTCACCGGCGCCAAGACCTGCCAAACGTTCCAGCACAGCACAGCATTCCGGTGCCGGTGCGCGGTAGATTGGTGGCGTGAGAATCGATCTGCACGCACACTCCACAGTCTCGGACGGCACGCAACCGCCCGCCGACGTCGTACGTTCGGCTGCCGCCGCAGGCCTGGACGTTGTCGCGCTGACCGACCACGACTCGACAGCGGGCTGGCAGCCCGCTTTCGCGGCCGCGCGTGAGTGCGGCGTCGGGCTGGTGCCCGGCATGGAAGTGACCTGCCACTCCGTGCAGGGGATCAGCGTGCACGTCCTGGCCTACCTGCACGACCCGGACCACCCAGGGCTGCTGGCGGAAATCGGCAAGGCCCGGGACGCACGGCTGACCAGGGCCGAACGGATGGTCGAACTGCTGGCAGAGGACTATCCGATCACATGGGCGGACGTTAATGCCCATACCGCCCACGGCGCGACGGTGGGGCGCCCGCACATCGCTGATGCCCTGGTGGCGGCCGGCATCGTTTCCGACCGCAGCGAGGCGTTCGCCCATATTTTGACGGCCCGATCGCGGTATTACATCACGCATTACGCGCCGGAACCCGCGCGCGCCGTCGAACTGATTAAGCAGGCGGGCGGCGTGGCCGTCTTCGCCCATCCCGTGGCCTCCAGCCGCGGCAGGGTTGTCGGGGAAGAAGTCTTCCGCGAAATGATCGATGCCGGGCTCGACGGCGTGGAGGTCGACCACCGGGATAATCCGGAGGAAGGCAAGGCCTGGCTCCGTCGGCTGGCCGCCGAAAACGGGCTCCTGGTCACCGGATCCAGCGACTACCACGGGGCGGGGAAACCCAACCGGCTGGGGGAGAATACGACCTCTGTCAAGGTGCTCGAAAGGATCCTCGAACTGGGCACGGGAAGTGCTGCCTACCTCCCGCAGCGGGACACAAAAGGCGGCTATCAGGCACAATGATGCTAAAGTATTGAAAGCACGATGCTTGCTTGTAGCAATCTTCCGATGTCTTTGAGCCGGAAAACGCACAAGCAGGAAGCATTATTAATCCCGTAGTCGGCTGAAGAACAGCCACTGCCTTGCGGCGCGGAGGGATTCCGGCCGCATTTTTGTGTGCTGCAGCGAATGCAGCTTGTTTTGGGTCCGGCATCGTGCCGGACGGGAGTGCGCGCCTCGAATCCATCACCGGATTCAGAATGTCCGCGGCCTTTTGACGAGGAACCGCCGGACGAAACGTGGAAATAGAGCCTTGACGGCCGGCGCGCGTTGAATCTGGCAGGTGCCCGGTGAGCCTGTCATGAGGAGAGGAAACGAATGACGCCTGAGGCGGAGTTCTATCAACTGAGCGGCTGGACAGTAATCCTGCTGTTGGTGCTGTTTTACGGCGGCACACTCCTGATGTCCACACTCATCGGGAAAAAGAAGGAAAATGCCGACGGTTACATGACCGCAGGCAACAAAGTCGGCTTCGGAATTTCCGCGGCCAGCATGACGGCGACCTGGATCTGGGCGTCCTCCATGTACGCCTCGGCAACGTCGGGCTACACCTACGGCATTTCGGGGCCGATCCACTACGGTCTTTGGGGCGCACTGATGATTCTGTTCATCTACCCCTTCGGCAAGCGCATCCGCAAGGTAGCGCCGAAAGCCCACACACTCGCTGAGGTTATGCATGCCCGACACGGTCGTTCCAGCCAGCTCATGCTGGCCGGTTCGAACGTCGTCGGGAGCCTCATCAGCCTCACCTCGAACTTCATTGCCGGCGGCGCGCTGATTGCGCTGCTGTCGCCCTTCAGCTTCTCCCAGGGCATCATCGTGATTGCCGCCGGTGTACTGCTCTACACGCTGTGGTCCGGCTTCCGGGCTTCCGTCATGACGGACTTTGCCCAGGTCGTCGCCATGCTCGGCGCCGTCGTCGTTATTATCCCGGTGGTCTTTTTCTCCGCCGGCGGCCCCGACATGTTCGCCCAGGGTGCCGCGAATCTGACGCCGCAGCAGTCCAACTTCTTCTCTTCGGATGCCTTCCTTAACCAGGGCGCGCCGTACATTGCCGCCGTGCTGGCCTACGCCATCGGCAACCAGACCATCGCCCAGCGGCTCTTTGCCGTGCGTGAGGATCTGATCAAGAAGACCTTCGTCACCGCGACGATCGGCTACGGTGCCACCATCATCGGTATCGGCATGCTCGGCGTCATGGCGCTGTACCTCGGCATTTCACCGTCCGGCGGCGACACCAACAACCTGATTCCGCAGATGGCCTCCACCTTCCTGGGGCCGATCCTGCTGGGTGTCTTCCTGATCATGATCATCGGTGCTCTGTCTTCGACGGCCGACTCTGATCTGGCCGCCCTGTCCTCGATCATGATGGCGGACGTCTACGGACAGAACATTGCCAAGGGCAAGGCCAACCCGAAGACCATGCTGATGGTCGGCCGCATCTCGATGATCGTTGCTACCGCCGCTGCGTTGTATTTCGCCAGCGGGCAGATGAACATCCTCGACCTGCTGGTCTTCGTTGGTGCACTCTGGGGCGCGCTGGTCTTCCCGGTGATCGCCAGCTTCTACTGGAACAAGGTCACCAACAAGGCGTTCACCGTTTCGGTACTGGCGGCACTGGCCGTCTTTATCCCGGTCCGTTTCGAATGGTTCCCGATGGACGGCGCCACCGGCATCGTCTTCGACGTGGTCTCCGTGGTGGGTATTGGCGTTGTGCTGGGCCTGATGTCCTTCGGGTTCTTCGGACTCAAGGCGGCCAGGATCATCGGCGCTATCGGCGCGCTGGCTGCGGCGCCTTTCGTCATAGGTTTCCTGCATGATTACACGGTCCTGACCGGTTCGCTGGTGGCCTACGCGATCAGTACCGTGATCTGCTACGCCATGTCGGTGCGCAGCAAGCAGGACTTCGACTTCGCGCTGATCAAGCAGCGCATCGGCGATTACGACACGGATGCCGAGACCGAGCCGCAGCTCGACGCTACTGCTACCGGCGCCGCTGCCAGCGGCGCAGGAAAGTAAAGGAGACACCAATGGATACCATCCTTTTGACCGTTTATGTACTGATGTGGCCGGTGATCGTCGGCGGAACCCTGTTCATGATCTGCAAGGGCTTCTTCCGCGACTGGGTCGAGGCCCGTAGAGAGGGCCGCTCGATCATTTAGCCACCCGCTGACAACAAAGGCGGCCGGACAGTTTCACCAACTGTTCGGCCGCCTTTGTTATGCCTCCAGCAGGGGCTTAGCGGATGTTCAGGCCCTATGGCACAGGTGCAGGTGTCGTTCCGAAGCGAACCACAGAAGCCAGGGGTGAGAGACGCTTGTCCATAACCTCGATGGCCTGCGGGTTCTGGTCCACGCAGACAAAGCGCCGTCCCAACTGCCCCGCCACGGCGCCCAGGGTGCCCGAACCGGCAAAGAAGTCCAGTACCCAGTCGTCCTTGCGGCTGCTGGCGGCGACAACACGCCGGAGCAGCCCCTCGGGCTTCTGCGTGGGGTAGCCGGTCTTTTCCTTGCCAGTGGGGGAGACGATGGTATGCCACCAGACGTCGGTGGGAAGTTTGCCTCGGGCAGCCTTTTCCGCAGTGACCAGGCCCGGAGCCATATAAGGCTCGCGGTCCACCTCGGCATTGTCGAAGTGGTACGTGCGGGGGTTCTTCACATAGACCAGGATGTTGTCGTGTTTCGCCGGCCAGCGGTTCTTCGCCCGGCCGCCGTAATCGTAGGCCCAGATGATTTCGTTCAGGAAGGACTCGCGGCCGAACAGGGCATCCAGCAGCACCTTGGCGTAGTGCACCTCGCGGTAGTCCAGGTGCAGATACAGCGTGCCGTTGTCGGCGAGCAGCCGCCAGGCCTCGGCCAGCCGGGGCTCGAGGAAGGACCAGTAGTCGTCGAAGGCATCATCGTAGCTGGAGAGCATGCCCTTGATGGTCTGGTAGGAGCGGCCCTGGAAGCCCACCCGGTCGCCCTCGCCGTCGGCGCTGCGGACCATGGACAGCTGCTGCCGCCGCTGGGACCGGCCGGTGTTAAACGGCGGGTCGACGTAGATAAGCGTGAAGGCGCCGTCCGGCAGCGTCGGCAGGAACTCCGCGTTGTCCGCGTGCACCACCAGGTTACTGCCGTCCGGCGACCACAAAGAACCGGGCCCATGCCCGCAGACAGTCTCCGTCATAACTGAAGAGGTAGCCTTTTCTCGTCCGGTGCTGCCGGTTATTCGGCGTTGCCGGCGCCGGAGGTATCCGGCGCGTTGACCACTTCGCCGTTGCGCCGCCGGGTACGGCTGCGGCTGCGGCGCGGACGAACGCTCTCGCCCTCGGTCTTGGTGGTGTTCTCGGCCTGGGCCGGACGCTCGGTGGCCGTACGGCCAGCAGCTTCTTCGGTTCCGGAAGAACGACGGCGGCGCCGGCGGCTTCCGTCCGACGGCTCTGTGGCGCGGGATCCACCTTCGGAACGGTCTTCGCTGCGGCCGCGGCTACGGGCGCCACCGCGTTCGGAACCACGTCCGCCCTGACGGCCGGAATCACGCCCGCCGTGCTTCTTGCCGGTTTCGCCCAGGTCTTCCAGCTCCTCGGCGTCGATGCCGGCGAGCTTGCGCTGGTTGCGGGGCAGACGGCCCTTGGTGCCCTCGGGAATATCCAGATCCGTGTACAGGTGCGGTGATGAGGAGTAGGTTTCCACCGGCTCCGGCTGGTCCAGGCCCAGAGCCTTGTTGATCAGGCCCCAGCGGGGGACATCGTCCCAGTCCACGAAGGTGACCGCGGTGCCCTTGTTGCCGGCACGGCCGGTACGGCCCACACGGTGCAGGTAGGTCTTCTCGTCTTCCGGGCACTGGTAGTTGATCACGTGGGTGACGTCGTCGACGTCGATACCGCGGGCAGCGACGTCGGTGGCGACGAGCACGTCTACCTTGTCGCTGCGGAAGGCACGCAGGGCCTGTTCACGGGCGCCCTGGCCCAGGTCGCCGTGGATGGCGCCGGCGGCGAACCCACGGTCAATCAGCTCTTCGGAGACCTTGGCAGCGGTGCGTTTGGTCTTTGTGAAAATGATGGTCCGGCCGCGGCCGCGGGACTGCAGGATCCGCGAGACAACCTCGGTCTTGTCCAGGTTGTGCGCACGGTAGATGACCTGGCGGATGTCCTTCTTGGTGATGCCCTCGTCGTCCGGGTCCGCCGCGCGGATGTGCGTCGGTTGCGTCATGTAGCGACGCGCCATGGCGACAACGGGGCCGGGCATGGTTGCAGAGAAGAGCATGGTCTGCCGGATGGCAGGGGTGGCGGCGATCAGCGTTTCCACATCGGGCAGGAAGCCCAGATCCAGCATTTCATCCGCCTCGTCGAGGACCACGATGCGCACGTTCTTCAGGTTCAGGTGCCGCTGCCGGTGCAGGTCGATCAGACGTCCCGGAGTTCCCACAACCACTTCGACGCCCTTGGCCAGCATCTCAGTCTGCGGCTCATAGGCCCGGCCGCCATAGATGGTGGCGATGCGCGCATTGCGGTAGCGCGAAGCGGTGGTGAGGTCCTTGGCCACCTGTACGGCAAGCTCGCGGGTCGGAACGATGACGAGGGCCTGCGGGGCACCGGGGACGGGCAGTTTGTCATAACCGTCGTCTTCGGGACCGACAACGCGCTGCAGCGCGGGAATTCCGAAGCCCAGAGTCTTGCCGGTACCGGTCTTGGCTTGGCCGATGATGTCATGGCCGTCGAGCGCCACGGGCAGGGTCATGGACTGGATGGGGAAAGGGTGCGTGATGCCGGCGTCGAAGAGCGAGCGCACAATGTCGGCGCGGACGTTGAAATCGGCGAAGGTCTGCTGCGGAATCTCGTGCGGACGTTCATCGGAAGCGAGGCTTGCCTCTACTTCAATCTCTTCAAGGCTGTTTTCCGCATGGAGCAGGTTGTTCTGGTCCACGAGGGAATTCTCAGTGTTCAATTAAATACCATTCAAATAAGGCGCCTGGGCCCCGGTGCTCAACGACACGGTCATCTGACGGCCGTGCGGAACTGTCCGGTTGCGTGACGCAGCCAGTGGAAGCCGATCGCGGGCTAACAACTGCGTGCCGGTGCAAGCCATCGTGGCCATGCCGGCGGGTTAAAGATCGCGTAGGTGCGGATCTGTTGATGAAATTTACTAACAATCAACGACCGGGCATCCAGTTCTACAATGACCAGTCTACCGGCTGGCACCAAATCGTCTCCCGGGTTGGCTCCGTGGGGCGGATGAGGCGGACCGCTCAGGCCGGGCTGATCAGCTCGAACCGTACAGTGCGCTTCACGATATCCGCCTCGACCAGACGGGCCCTGATGGCGGTGCCGGCCTGCAGTTCCCCGTCGCAACGCGCGCTGACAGCGGGATCACTGATCTGGATAGTGCCGTGCGGGACGGCGTCCTGACGGCCATTGCCATTGGAATTATGGTTCGAGTGATTGCTGGAATTGCGGGCCGAGATCACCACGGCGTCGAATTCCTCGCCCACCCGGTGGCTGAGCAGTGCCGCTTCCACCGCGTCCAGTGCCGCACGTTCCAACCGTCCGGACAGCTGGTCCGAGGCAGCCATCAGCTGGGGGAGTTCGGGCAAGGCCTGCCGGGCCCAGCCGGGCACCTCGGTCTTGGCGCACAACGCCTCGCAGATGACCAGCACGAAACGGTCCACCAGCCGGCGCAGCGGTGCGGTGGTGTGGGCGTATGGCGCGGCGATCGCCGCCTGGGTCTGTTCCTGCGGCACCTCGCCATCGAACGGTGTGTAGCCGGCACCGCGGAACAGCGACCCGGCGGCGTTCATCAATGCCAGCTGTTTCGGATCCGCGGTGTTGAGGCCGCGCAGATATTCGCCGTAGGCAATTCCCTCCGGCCAGGGGTGGCCCAGCGCCTTGGTCTGGCGGCGGAAGCGGGCCTCCGACTCCTCGTCCGGAGCGGGCATGGTGCGCAGGATCCCTACCTTGCCCTCGAGCATGATTTCCGCTGCCGCCATGCCGGTCATCAGCGAAATCTGGGCGTTCCAGTCCTCGACCGGCCGTGCGGGCCTCGCCACGATGAAGTAATGGCGGCCGTCATGGGCTATTTCCTCGTCCGGCAGGTTCAGGCTGGCGCCGCCGCGCTGCCGCTCCAGCTCGATGCGCTTCCGCCCTACTTCTTTGAGCAGCTGCAGATAGACCGGCGCTTCGCCGGAATCGATGTCCTGCTGGACCTGTTCGTAGTTCAGCTTGGCGCGGCTGCGTATTCTGGCCCGGCGCAACGAGACCGTACTGACGACCGCGGCGGCGTCGAGCTCGAATTCCCACACGAAGGCGCTGCGGTCCTGGTCCGGGAGGAGGCTGCCGGCGTCTTCGCTGATTACCGGCGGGTGAAGCGGAATGCGTCCGTCAGGAGCGTAGATGGTCTGGCCGCGCCGTCGCGTCTCAGCGTCAAGTTCACCGCCGGGAGCAACAAAAGCGGGAACATCGGCGATGGCATACCAGAGCCGGTAGCCCCCGCCGTCGCGCTCGATGTACATCGCCTGGTCCAGGTCGGTGGAGCTCGGTGGATCGATGGTGACAAAGTCCAGGGCGGTCAGATCCGCGGCAGGCATGGGCAGTTGCGCCACGGCCTTCTCGGCCTCCGCGATGACCGAAGGGCTGAACGCCGCAGGAAGTTCCAGCTCGGTGCGCAGTTCCTTCAGCACACGGGCGAGCAGATGCTGCGATTCATTAACTCTGGCGTCAACGTGTGAATACGGCACAGGCTCAGCCTATCGCCACAGCGCCGCAGGTGGGGCGTTAGGGTAGTGCTCATGAGTTCCGAAGGATCCTTCCCCGCTGATCGTCCGGCCACCAGCAATGGGACAGGAGCGGAACAGCTGCAGCATGTCGTTGATCTTTACGGCGTCATGGCCTACGGCGAGCTGTCCGCCTTCGAGCGGTTCTCCTCGGACGCCCGGTTCTCACCGACTTTGAAAGACCGCGCTGATCTCGGACGCCTAGCCGTTGTCGAATTCGGGCACTTTGAACTTGTCAGCGCCGAGCTGGCCCGCCTCGGCGTCGACGTGCAAGTTGCCATGGCGCCCTTCCAAGCTTCGATCGACGCGTTCCATGAGCGGACGCGGCCCGGAGACTGGTACGAATCGTTGATGAAGGCCTATGTTACCGACGCCGTCTCGGGAGATTTCTACCGGGCGATCGCCGACCGGCTGGATCCCGATACACGCGCGCTGGTGTCCAGGATCAAAGAAAACGAAGACCAGCTGACCTTGCTCACCACCCGGCTGCGCAGGGCGCTGGAACATGACGAGCGGCTGGCCTCGAGGCTTGCCCTGTGGGGCCGGCGGCTGGTCGGCGAGGCGTTGACGCAGGCGCAGCGCATCGGGATCGAGCGCGCCTTCCTGGGCGCCCTGCTGGGGCTGGATGACCCGGCCGCCCAGCAGACCGTTACGGCGGAACTCTTTGCGGAACTCACCCGGAACCATTCCCGCCGGATGAATGCCTTGGGCCTGACCGCCTAAGCGTTCAGGCAGCCCGGCGGGTGGAACCAGCGGCTACAGCGGCGGCAGCGCGGACTTCAGCGCCCGGGCGGCCTCCGCGGGATCATCGGCATCGGTGACGGCACGGACGACGACCACGCGTTTGGCCCCGGCCTCCGTCACCCGGTCGATGTTGTCCAGATCGATGCCGCCGATCGCAAACCACGGCTTGCCGGAACCCGTCTGCCCCTGCTGGGCGGCAGTAAATTCCACCAGCTGAAGACCGACGGCGGCCCGGCCCGGCTTGGTCGGAGTGGCCCAGAGCGGACCGGTGCAGAAATAGTCCAGGGTGTCATCGGCCAGGGCGGCTGCTGCCTGTTCCGGAGTGTGCGTGGAGCGGCCGATGGCGGCAGCGGGCCCGAGCAAAGAGCGCGCCGCGGCCGGCGGCAGGTCCTGCTGGCCGACGTGGAAGACCGGCGCCCCGGCCACCGCAGCCAGATCCGCCCTGTCATTGACGGACCACGGCTTCGCATGCCGGGCGGCAACGTCGGCGAGCACGCCGAGCAGCTCCAGCTCCTCGGCGGCGTCGAGGGTCTTGTCCCGCAACTGGATGATGTCCACGCCGCCGGAGTAGGCAGCATCGAGGAACTGCTCGAAGTCCCCACGGTCGCGGCGCGCGTCGGTGCAAAGGTAAAGCTGGGCAGAGGAAAAATCCATACCTGCAACCATAAGGCAAACCGCGCAAGGAACTCCGCGGTGGCGGGACGCCGGCTTGCGGCAGCATGTGACGACGGCGAAGCCGCGACTATGGCTACACTGGAGAAAACACTGCGGGAGCCTGATACGCGGCACGTGCGGCAATTGCCGGCGGCCGACAGGCTGAGAGGGTGCCTGGCACCGACCGTCGAACCTGATCCGGGTCATGCCGGCGTAGGGAAGGAAGCTCAAAGTTGTCCAAACATATTGCCGTCATCGGTGCGGGCATAGTGGGACTGGGTATCGCCGCAGAAGCCACCCGCCGCGGCCACCGTGTCACCGTCATCGATCCCGCTCCCGGCGCGGGCGCCACCTACGCCGCCGCCGGCATGCTGGCCCCGGTCAGCGAATTGCACTACCAGGAAGAGCGGTTGCTCGCGCTGACCCGTGAGTCCGCCCGGCTTTACCCCGGGTTCATTGCAGGGCTGGGGGAGACCGGCTACCAGGAAACCGGGACCTTGGTGGCCGCTTTCGACGCCGCGGACCGCGCCGCGCTCGCAGACCTGAAACAGGCACAGCTGGCCGAAGGGCTCGAGGTTCATGAGATCACCAGCCGCGAGGCCCGCCGGCTCGAACCCAGCCTGGGCCCGGCTCTGACCGGCGCCTTCTACGCACCGGGAGACCACCAGGTGGATCCACGGGCCCTTGCCGCAGCGTTACTGAAGATGCTGCGGAACTCAGGCGCCGCCGTCGTTAGTGAAAAGGCGGCCGGACTCCTCACGGATGCTGACGGCAGCGTTGCTGGCGTGCAGCTGGCAGGCGGCGAGGCCATCGAGGCAGACGAAACGGTGGTGGCGAACGGGCTTGCGGCCGCCGCACTCTCCGGCCTGCCCGAAGGGCTGCGGCTGCCGCTGCGTCCGGTGTACGGGGACATTCTGCGGCTGCGCGTGCCGGCAGGCCTGCAGCCGTTCCTCACCTCCACAATCCGGGGCATCGTACGCGGGCACCCTGTTTATCTTGTCCCGCGCGGGGACGGCACGGTGGTAATCGGAGCCACCCAGCGTGAGGACGGCTCCGCGGACGTGTCGGCGGGCGGGGTGTACCAGTTGCTCCGTGACGCCCAGACGCTGGTGCCGGCAGTTGCGGAACTCGCGCTCGAACAGATGACCTGCCGCGCCCGGCCGGGAACACCGGATAACGCGCCGTTGCTTGGGCGGGTGGCGGCAGGGGCGGAGGAGCTTCCGGGGCTGGTAGTTGCTACCGGATTCTTCCGCCACGGAGTGCTGCTGACGCCGGTTGCGGCCAGGATCTGCGCCGATCTCATCGACGGGGTGCAAATCTCCGCCGAGCTACTGCAATTCAATCCCGACAGGTTCAGCAATATGACCAAGGAGAGTCACGTATGAAGATCACCGTCAACGGCAGTCCGCACACCTTGCCGACCGCGCCGACACTGCTCGAACTGGTGGCCGGGACCACCGGCCGCGAATTGACGGAGGACGGGCGGCCGGCCGACGGCGGACGGCTCGGTGTGGCTGTAGCGCTGAACTCTGAGGTGGCGCCGCGCGGCAGTTGGGCCCGGACCGTGCTCGCCGACGGCGACGGCGTGGAACTCGTGACCGCAGTACAGGGAGGCTGAATAATGGATGAACTGATGATCGACGGAGTCAGGCTCGGATCGCGCCTGATCATGGGCACGGGCGGCGCGCCGAGCCTGGATGGTTTGGGCGAGGCCCTGCTGGCTTCCGGAACGGAACTCACGACGGTAGCGATGCGCCGCTACGCCGCCGGCACTGGCACCTCGGTCTTCGACCTGCTGGAACGCAATGGTATCCGGGTACTGCCGAACACGGCAGGCTGCTACACGGCGCGGGAGGCGGTAATGACCGCCGAGCTGGGGCGTGAAGCCCTGGAAACGAACTGGGTGAAACTCGAAGTCATCGCGGACGAAGAGACACTGCTGCCCGACGCGGTGGAACTCGTGGAAGCAACCGAGGCACTGGTCAACCGCGGGTTCAAGGTCTTCGCGTACACCAATGACGACCCGGTGCTGGCCCGCCGGCTCGAGCTGCTGGGTGCTGCCGCCGTCATGCCGCTGGGTGCTCCGATCGGTACCGGACTGGGGATCCTCAATCCGCACAACATCGAGTTGATTGTCTCGCGCGCCGGGATTCCGGTAGTGCTGGACGCCGGCATTGGCACGGCGTCGGACGCGGCGCTGGCCATGGAGCTGGGCTGCGACGCCGTCCTGCTGGCCACGGCAGTGACCAGGGCCCAGCATCCGGTCCGGATGGCCGAAGCCTTCAAACATGCGGTCATGGCCGGTAGGCTGGCGGCAACAGGCGGCCGGATCCCCAAACGGGAGCACGCTTTGGCTTCATCATCGTTTGCAGGCCGCCCTGATCTCTAGCCACAGGAGGAGCAATGGGCGCCGAGGACAAGCTGGACAGCAAGCAGATCGATGAACAGCTCAGGACGCTGCCGGATTGGCGCCACAGCGAAGGCGCGCTGGTCACCGTCTTCAAGCTCGAGAACGGGCGGGCTGCGCTCGATTTCATTGCCGGGGCGGGAGAGCTGGCCGAGGAGGCCAATCACCATCCGGACCTCGACTGGCGCTACAACAAGGTCTTCATCCGGCTGACGTCACATGATGCAGGGTCCGCGGTAACAACCCGCGACGTCGCTGCAGCCACTTCGTTAAGTGAGCTTGCCATCCGGCTGGGAGCCACGGCCCAACCGGACAAGTACCCGGCCTGACGGCCAGGTACCCTCCGGCGGGTCAGCGCAAGGCTTCGGTCAGGCGCTCCACGTCCGCGGCGACGCGACGTCGTCCGACCAGGAGCGCCGTCAGCCAGGCCACGGGAACGGCCAGCACCATGGGCAGCAGCCAACTCAGATGCTCCGCGCCGGGCTGAGAGCCAAGGTCTGCGAACATCAGGATGAGCCACAAGATGGTGGCGGCCAGGATGGCCGATGCCGGCAGCAGCAGGACGCCGTAGGCGTGGCGCTTGTTGTCTATGCCCCACGCGCTCATGCCCACGGCGGCTGCCACCAGAATGATCAGTACGAACTGGACCACGGTGCTGTTAGGGGTTAGAGGGCCCCGAAGCCGACCTTACGCGGCTCCTCGGCGCCGATTTCCACATAGCCGAGGACATTGGTCGGGACGATGACCAGATTGCCCTTGCTGTCCTTCAGGCGCAGCTCGGCGCCGCCGTTCATGGCACGGGAAACCATTTCGGCAACTTCATCCGCGGACTCGTCGGACTCGACGACGATCTCGCGGCCGACGTTCTGAATACCAATCTTGATTTCCACTACTGATGCCTCCTGGTGTGCGAACGATGTCTGGTTCGAAATCTATCTTAGGATTCCTTGGGGAACCGTGAAATTCCGCGCCAAGCTAAACGGTAGATCAAATCCACGGCGGTATCACGCTCAAGCTCGTCATCGGCCTGGAGCCAATAACGGGCGCTGATCTGTGCCATGCCAGCCAGCGCCCGCCCCAGCAGCGTTGCCTCCACTTCCGAAAGCTTCGTGTCATCGGCGATGACGGCGGCTATGGCGCTGGCCAGCTGGGCGTTGAAGTCCTCCAGGCGCTTGCTGACGTCGGGATCATTGTTCAGGTCCGATTCGAACACCAGCCGGTGTGCCTGGCTCTCCTGGGAAATGAAGCGGTAGTAGGCGTCCATGGTGGCATGGACGCGCAGCTTATTGTCGCTAGTGGAGTTCAGGGCAGCCATCAACATGGCCGTGAGCGATTCCAGATGATGGTCCAGCAGTGCCAAGTAGAGCTCCCGCTTGCCCGGAAAATGCTGGTACAGCACGGGCTTGCTGACCCGGGCCGTCTCCGCGATCTCGTCCATGGCGGCGCCGTGGTAGCCATTGGCGACAAAAACTTCGTGCGCTGCCTGGAGCAGCTGGCGCCGGCGCTCCTCACGGGGCAGGCGGGCAGGCTTGGCGGCCGGCCGGGAATCAGTACTCACTGTCTTCGGACCTCATCTGGCACCGGATTGTGGCCGTGCGCCGATATAGCAGGAAATCTTAACTATCGTTCTCCAGCCAGTTTACGCGTCAGTAATACGGAACAATTCATCTATTCTGCCAACCCGCGCGCGTCGGCGTAGATTGGCTCTATGAATACGCAGGAATCAGTGTTGTTGCCGCCATTGGTGGAGCCCGCGGCAGAGCTGACGCAGGCCGAAATGGAGCGGTACTCCCGGCACTTGATCATTCCCGAAGTCGGCATGGCTGGACAGCTCCGACTGAAGAACGCCAAGGTCCTCGTCATCGGTGCCGGCGGGCTGGGTTCTCCGGCCATGCTGTACCTGGCGGCGGCCGGAGTGGGCCGGATCGGCATTATTGATGATGACGTGGTCGAGACCAGCAACCTGCAGCGGCAGGTCATCCATACCGTTGCCGATCTGGGCCGCACCAAGGCGCAGTCAGCGCGGGAGAGCATCCTCAACCTCAACCCCGGAGTGGACGTGGTGCTCCATGAAGTGCGACTGGACAGGTCGAACGCGCTGGAGATCTTTGCCGGCTATGACGTGATTCTGGACGGCACGGATAACTTCGCGACCCGTTATCTGGTCAATGACGCCGCCGCAATCCTGGGCAAGCCCTATGTCTGGGGGTCGATCCTGCGGTTCGACGGACAGGTCAGCGTCTTCTGGGACAAGTACGGGCCGAATTACCGCGACCTCTACCCGGAAGCACCGCCGGCCGGTTCCGTGCCGTCCTGCGCCGAGGGCGGCGTGCTGGGCGTGCTCTGCGCACAGATCGGTTCCGTCATGGTCAACGAGGCCATCAAACTGATCACCGGCATCGGACAGACGCTGTTGGGCCGGGTCCTGATCTTCAACTCGCTCCAGATGAGCTGGCGCGAACTGCGTGTGCGCAAGGACCCGGACGGCGAACCGATCACCGAGCTGATGGACTACGAAGCGTTCTGCGGCGTGGCGCAGGGAACCACGGTGGATGCCGACCATACGGTCTCGGCGCCCGAGCTGGCGGCCATGCTTGAGTCCCGCGGACAAGGCCTGGGAGACTTTGAGCTGATCGATGTGCGCGAGCCGGGCGAATTCGAGATCGTCAGCATTCCCGGTGCCACACTGATTCCGAAGGGAAGGATCCTGTCCGGCGAGGCATTGGGCGAGCTGCCCAGGGACCGGGACCTGGTCTTCCACTGCAAGGCGGGGACGCGGTCGGCCGAGGTGCTGCAGAACCTGCTGGACCATGGCTATACCCGTGTGCGCCATCTCGACGGCGGCATCCTCAGTTGGGTGCGTGAAGTGGAGCCGGAAAAGCCGGTGTATTGAGCCGCAGGCATTGCCCGCAGGGTACTGAGCCGCAAGGCTCAGGCTGTGGCGGCCTGGTCCCGGCTGCCGGCCGTATGGTCAACGGGGCAGCTGTCCTCGCTGCCGGAGCTGGCCGGCGCTGCGGCGGGTTCTGCGACGCTGATGCCATAAAGTGCGTCAAGGGCCGCGATGTACTGGTCCTGCTGGCCGCTGGCGGCGAGCTCGCGGGCACGCACGGTCGGCAGATGAAGCAACTGCTTGACCATCCGCCGCATGGCGAATTCCACTTCCTGCGCAGGGCCGGTGCAGCCGTGCTGGTTACGGACTTTTTCCAGCTCCGTTTCCAATACCGCCATGGTGTGCCGGCGCAGCGCAACAATGGCGGCATCCACCGAGCGGGCCTGCTGGCTTTCCTCGAAGGCCCGGGCGGCGTGATCCACGATCTTTGCTGCCTGGTTGACCGACTCTGCCTGCTCTTCCGGCGCGGCCAGCCGCACGGACTCCAGCGTGATGAGCTCGACGCCGTCCAGTTCGCCAACAGCGGGATCGAAGTCGTGGGTCAGGGCCAAGTCGATGATAGTCAGCGGTTTGGCATCGGCTTCACGGCCGGCAGCAACCTCGGCCGCGCTGATCTGGCGGTCGCTGCCGCTGCAACCGATGACAACATCCGCAGCCGCGACGGCAGCGCCCAACGTCTCTTCCGTCAATGGGAATCCACCGCGGGTCTCGGTGAACGTCCGTGCACGGCCGGAGGATGAATAGACGGAAATACTGGTGCAGCCGCGTTCGCGCAGCAGCGCCATGGTGGCACCGGCATACGCCCCGGTGCCGAAAACGACGACGTTCTTGGACGCCCAGTCGCGGTCTTCGGCCAGATCGGTGGCCAGGTCCAGGGCAACGGAGACGATGGAAAGCCCGCGGCCGCCCAGCGCGGTCTGTGCGCCAACGTCCTTGGCGGTGCGGGAAGCAGTCTGGAACAGCCGCACGAGTGCCCCGCTGGCGGTGCCTTCCTGCTGGGCTTCGTTCAGGGCGCGGCGTACCTGGCCGGCGATTTCGCGCTCGCCCACAACGGCTGAATCGAGGCCGGCGCCGACGGCAAAGAGGTGACGGGAGACCTCGGGGCCGGTATTGGTGGTGAAGGAGCGGGCAACCAGGTTTTCGTCCAGCCCGGAACGGTCGCTGATCTCGGAAATCACGGCCGTGCGTGCGGCATCGACGTCGTTTTCGGAGCCGGTCTCACAGTAGATCTCGACGCGGTTGCAGGTGGCAAGGACCACGGCGCCGGAGATCGGGCTTCCGTCCTTGAGCACGCTGGAAGCGACCTGGGAGGAGCCGGCACTCAGGCGGGCTACCGTTTCCAGATCAAGATCGGAATGGGTCGCAACCAAGGATAATAAAACCACAACGCCTCATATCTTAGCCCGTAGGGACTTCAGCTTCTTCTTAGGATTGCCTGTTTACCTTGGGTTTACCCAATTTGGTGGGGTGACTTTTGCCACCATCCCTGTTCTGAAACGGCCGCGTTGGCCTTGAGCGCGCGGGTGGAGCAGAATCTATAAGCATGACGTTGAATGCTTCCCACCCCTTGATGGATGGCCGGACCTCGGATTCTGCCCTGATTACCGCTTACCGCGGCGGGAAGCCCGACCGGCGGCCGGTATGGTTCATGCGGCAGGCCGGCCGCTCGCTGCCGGAGTACCGCGAGTTGAGGCAGGGGATCGCGATGCTCGATTCCTGCCTGAACCCGGAACTGGCCGCCGAAATCACGCTGCAGCCCGTGCGGCGGCACGATGTGGACGCCGCAATTTTCTTCTCCGACATCGTTATTCCGCTGAAGCTGGCGGGGGTGGACGTAGACATCGTTCCCGGTGTTGGGCCTGTGCTGGGCAGCCCGGTGCGGACCGCTGCCGACGTCGCGAACCTGCCCACCCTGACCGATGAAGCGCTGGAGCCCATCCGGGAAGCCGTGCGGCTCACCGTCAATGAACTCGGGAAGAAGCCGTTGATCGGTTTCGCCGGTGCTCCGTTCACTCTCGCGGCCTACATGGTGGAGGGCAAGCCGTCGCGTGACCATCTGGGTCCGCGGACCATGATGCATGCCGAACCGGAAACCTGGCGGGCCCTCACCGACTGGGCGGCGGACGCCTCCGGAAAGTTCCTGCGCGCCCAGCTTGAAGCCGGGGCCAGCGCCGGGCAGCTCTTTGACTCCTGGGCCGGCTCGCTGGGCCTGGAGGACTACCGCCGCCATGTGGCGCCGGCTTCCACCCGCGCCCTGGACCACGTCCGCGACCTTGGCGTTCCGCTGGTCCACTTCGGCACCGGGACTTCCGAACTGCTGGTCGCCATGCGCGATGTCGGCGTCGACGTGATCGGCGTGGACTACCGTCTGCCGCTGGACGAGGCCAACCGCAGGCTGGGCGGCAAGACCCCGCTGCAGGGCAACATCGATCCGGCGTTGCTGTCGGCCCCATGGGAAGTGCTGGAGCAACACGTCCGCGAAGTACTCGCCGCCGGTGCCGCGGCTCCGGGCCACGTGGTCAATCTGGGGCATGGTGTCCCGCCGGAGACGGATCCGGAAGTGCTGACCCGCGTGGTCAAGCTGATCCATTCGGTGGACCTGTAGCCATGCCGCACCAGCGTCCCGATGCCGGCCACCCGGACCGCGCTGCCCCCCGCAGCAACCCATGGACTGGCCGCCTTCCGGCACTGAAGGCTCCCACCGCCGTCGTTGTTGGCGGCGGGATCGCCGGGCTGGTCGCCGCGCGCGAACTTGCCATGCAGGGCGTGCAGGTCACTGTGCTGGAAGCAGCCGCGGACTTCGGCGGCTGCGTGGCGCGCCACGAGGTGGCAGGGTTCACGCTGGACGCCGGTGCGGAGTCCTTCGCAACACGCTCGCAAGCCGTCTCGGGACTGGCCGCGGAACTCGGGCTGGGGGAGAGCATCGTGGCCCCTGACCCGGCCGGTGCCTGGGTGCAGCTGCCCGGCTCGGCCCAGCGGCTGCCCAAGACCGGGCTGCTGGGCATTCCGGCGGACCCTGCCGATCCGCAGATCGTGGCCGCGATTGGACGCAAGGCTTCCCTGCGCGCGGCGGCGGATCGCGTGCTGCCGCTGGGAAACCTGCTGGGCAAAGACCAGCTGAGCCTGGGCGAGCTGGTCCGCACCCGGATGGGCAGCACCGTGCTCGAGCGGCTGGTGGCCCCGGTGGTGGCCGGCGTCTATTCCGCCGATCCCGATGTGCTGGATGTGGACTCGGTGGCTCCGGGCCTGCGTGCTTCCGTGGCAACCCACGGTTCGCTGCAGGCCGCCGTGGGCGCCATGCGCAGAGCGGCCCCCGCCGGTTCTGCGGTGGCCGGAATAGCGGGCGGCATGGGCCGGCTGACCGAGGCCTTGCTGGCGGATCTGAAGCGGCGCAAAGTCCAGCTGCACGCCTCCTCGCCGGTTAGAACCATTGCAAAGCACGACGGCGGCTGGCGGGTTGCGTCCGCGGACGGAACCTTTGACGCGGACGGTCTGGTGATGGCGGCGGACGGTGTTTCCGCCGTGACGCTGCTGCAGGAAAGCATCCCCGGGATCGCCGACCTGAAGCCGGCCCCCGGGCCATCGGTGGCCTTGGTGACGCTGGTGGTGGACCAGCCGGAGCTGGATGCCAAGCCGCGCGGCACCGGGCTGCTGGTGGCGCAGGGCGTCGAAGGGATCAAGGCGAAGGCGCTCACGCACGCCACGGCCAAGTGGCCCTGGCTGGCGGACGAAACGGGCCCGGGCAGCCACGTGCTGCGCCTGTCCTATGGCAGGGCGGTAGGCCAGACGGGTACCGCAAAGCCGGAGGACTTCACCGGCTGGCCCGACGAGAAGCTGTACAGTCAGGCGCTCACCGATGCCACGGCGCTGATGGGCACCCCGATCACCGAACCGGACGTGCTGGGCTGGAAGGTGGTCCGGTGGGTGGGCGCGCTGCCCTCGGCCACCGTGGGACATCGGGACCGGGTGGCCCGGGTGCGCGAGCTCGCTGCCGACGGCAGCCACCTGCAGCTGACCGGTGCCTGGCTGGCGGGAACAGGGCTGGTGGCCGTGGTGGCCGACAGCCGGACCCGCGCACGTCAGCTGGCAGCCGAACTGAAGGCCGCGGCGCCGTCGTCGTACTGAATTTCTTCTACAATGGGTAGAAGATCCGTTTTCGACTAATAACTACTGAAGAAGGCAGACTGTAAGCATGAGTGAAACGTCCACGTCCGGATCCGCCAACGCCGTCGAAACCGCTGGCGAAGAAGAACTCTTCTACACCCTTTGGACGGTGTTCAAGCGGTCCGGTGCTGACATTGCGGACTCCGCCGTTGCCGACTTCGAATCCGCCATCGCGCGCCTCGGCGATGCCGGCGTGACCCTGCGCGGCGCCTACGACGTCTCGGCCATGCGCGAAGACGCCGATGTCATGATCTGGCTCCACGGTCCCAAGCCGGATGAGCTGCAGGCAGCAGTGCGCACCATCCGCCGCACCGCCCTGTTCGAAGAGACGGACATCGTCTGGTCCGCCATGGGCGTCCACCGCGACGCCGAATTCACCAAGAGCCACTCCCCGTCCTTCGCGCTGGGCAAGGAGCCGGAAGCCTGGCTCTGCGTCTACCCGTTTGTACGGTCCTACGAGTGGTACCTGCTCCCGGCCGAGGAGCGCGGCAAGATGCTGCGCGACCACGGCATGCTCGGCCGCGATTTCCCGCAGGTGCTCGCCAACACGGTGGCGTCCTTCGCGCTGGGCGACTGGGAATGGATCCTGGGCCTGGAAGCACCGGAACTGATCGACCTGGTCGACCTGATGCGCCACCTGCGCTACACCGATGCCCGCAACCACGTCCGCGAGGAAATCCCGTTCTACACCGGCCGCCGCATCAGCCCCGCCGAGATTGCCGAGGTACTGCGGTGACCACCGCTGAAACAAACTTCGATCCGCGCGCGGGCGTGGACGAAAACGGCAGGATGGCGCCGAAGAACTACGATGCCATCATCCTGGCGTCCTTCGGCGGCCCCGAGGGCCAGGAAGACGTCATCCCGTTCCTGCGCAATGTTACGCGCGGCCGCGGCATCCCCGATGAGCGGCTCGAAGAGGTCTCCCATCACTACCGCGCCAACGGCGGCATCAGCCCGATCAACGCGCAGAACCGGGCGCTCAAGGCGGCCATGGAGGCCGAACTGGCCCGCCGCGGCATCGAACTGCCCGTGCTTTGGGGCAACCGCAACTGGGCGCCCTTCATCGCGGACACCTTCCGCGAAGCGTACGACGCCGGCCACCGCCGCGTGCTGGCCGTCACCACGAGTGCCTACTCCTGCTATTCCAGCTGCCGCCAATACCGCGAGGACTTCGGCGTGGCGCTGGTGGAGACCGGGCTGGAAGGCAAGCTGGAAGTGGATAAGGTCCGCCAGTACTTCGACCACCCGGGCTTCGTGGAGCCGTTCGTCGAGGGCGTACGCGAAGGTCTGGCCAGCGTCCGGGCGGACCTAGCCGCCAAGGGCGAGGCCGATGCGCCCGTGCACATCATGTTCGCCACCCACTCCATTCCCATGGGTGACGCCGAGGCAGCCGGACCGCGCCTGGCCGACGGCGCCGAGTACGACGGCGGCAGCGCTTACGTGGCGCAGCACCTGGCTACCGGCCAGGCCGTGCTGGACCGGATTCCGGAGGCCGCTGGCGTTGCACATTCGCTGGTCTACCAGTCCCGGTCCGGGGCACCGCATGTGCCGTGGCTGGAGCCGGACATCAACGATGCGCTCGAAGTGCTGGCCGCGCAGGGCGTCAGGGGCGTTGTCATCGTCCCGCTGGGCTTTGTCAGCGACCACATGGAAGTGATCTGGGACCTGGACACCGAGGCGCTGGAGACCTGCGGCAAGCTCGGCCTCGCCGCAGCCCGCGTACCGACGCCGGGCGTGCACCAGAAGTTCGTTGCCGGCCTGGTCGACCTCGTCTGCGAACGGACCGCCGAGCACAACATCGCCGAACGCGCCGCCACCACCCAGCTGGGCCCGTGGATGGACGTATGTTTCCCCAACTGCTGTGCCAACCGCCGCGGCGAAAAACCCACGGTTGCCGGCATGGATTCCACCGTAGGAGTACCCGCACCGTGACAAGCACCGTCCGCATCGGAACCCGGGGCAGCGCCCTGGCCGTCACCCAGACCACCACCGTGGCCGAAGCCCTCGCCGCAGCCGGCGGGGTGGACTACGAGCTGGTCCGGATCAAGACCGAGGGCGACATCCTGAAGGGTTCGCTGGCCCAGATCGGCGGCACCGGAGTGTTCGTTGCGGCCCTGCGCGAGGCCCTGCTCGATGACCGCTGCGACGTGGCCGTGCATTCGCTTAAGGATCTGCCCACCGGCATGGCCGAAGGGCTCCGGATCGCGGCGTATCCGGCCCGCGTTGATGTCCGGGACGCACTGTGTGCCCGGGACGGGCTGACGCTGGCCGAGCTGCCCGCCGGTGCGAAGGTCGGCACCGGTTCCCCGCGCCGGGCGGCCCAGCTGCGCGCCGCCCGGCCGGACCTGGAGGTCATCGACATCCGCGGCAACGTGGAGACCCGGCTTGGCCGCGTCCGCGGGATGCACGGCCCCGAAGTCATCGAGGGTAAAAAGGGCGACCTTGACGGCGTGGTCCTGGCGGCCGCCGGACTCAGCCGGCTGGACCGGACCGAGACCATCACCGAGCTGCTGGATCCGGCCGTCATGCTGCCGGCCCCGGGGCAGGGCTCGCTGGCCGTGGAGTGCCGCACGGCGGACGCCACGGACGGCAGCGCGCTGGCCAAGGCCATGCAGGATTACGACGACGAGGCCACCCGCCTCTCGGTGACCGCGGAACGCGCGCTGCTGGCCCGGCTCGAGGCCGGCTGCAGTGCGCCCATCGGTGCGCTGGCAACGCTGGCCGGGGATGTGCTCCGGCTCGAAGCGGTAGTGTGCCGGCCGGACGGAACGCGTCTGCTGCGCAGCAGCCTGGAGACCAACAGCCCGGACATGGAGGCCGCGACGGGCCTGGGAGCCCGGCTGGCCGAGGACCTGCTGGCCAAGGGAGCCGGAGAACTGACCCCCTTGGCAGGCAGCTGAGCATGCCCCTGCTGCGGCCGCGAGGCAACCCCGGGAGTCCGCTCGCCGGGCTGGTAGTGGTGCTGCCGCGCAGTGCTGACCGCGCAGGTGCCATGGTGGCCGAGCTGGCCGGCAGGGGCGCCGAACCGAAGCTGATGCCGCTGATCGACTTCGAGGAACCCGAGTCCAGCCGCGAGCTGGACGAAGCGATGCGCATGCTGGGCCAGGGCCGGTTCGAGTGGATGGTCATCACCAGCATCACCACCGTGCGGGCGCTGAAGCAGCGCGCGGCCGCACTCGGCACGACGCTGAAGGCGCTGTCCGGCGACACCAAGATCGCCGCCGTCGGGTCGGGTACGGCCACGGTCCTGGAAGCCGAGGGCCTGCACGTTGACCTTGTTCCCGAGGGCACCATGGACGCCGTTGGACTGGTGGCGGACTGGCCGCCGCCGGGCGAACCCCGTCCGGAAACGGCCCTGCGCACCAACGTCTTCCTGCCGCAGGCGGACATCGCGGCGGACACCATTTTCGAGGGCCTGATGGACAAAGGCTGGCAGGTGCTGCCTGTGGTCGCTTACCACACGGTTGACCATCCGGCCCGGGCGGAGCGTCGCCTGACCGCCGTGCTGGAGTCCGTCTCGCCTGCCCCGGCCGGGGCCGAACTGGAACCGATTACGGTCGAAGATTTCAACCGCGGCGTCGCCGAAAAGGCGATTGACGCCGTCGTTCTTACGTCTCCGAGCGTGGCCCGCCGGCTGCATCAACTCTCGCCCGATCTGCCGCCGCATGTGTTGCTGGTGTCCATCGGCAACAGCACCGCGAGGGAAGCCGGATCGCTCGGCCTGCACATCGCCGCGACCGCCACTGAGCCGACGCCGGCCGGGATTGCGGACGCGCTGACCGAGGCCCTCAAGACCCGCACCGCACCAAAGCCGAAGGATGATGATGAGCTTTCCTAGCCACCGACCGCGCCGACTCCGCGCCACCGCCGCCCTGCGCAAACTCACCGCTGAAGTGCGGATCGACAACTCGCAGCTGATTCTGCCGGCATTTATCCGCGAGGGCATCTCCGAGCCGGCGCCGCTGCAGTCCATGCCCGGCGTCGTCCAGCACACCACAGATTCCCTGAAACGCGCGGCGTTCGAAGCGGTGGAGCTTGGCCTCGGCGGCATCATGCTGTTCGGTGTGCCGGCCACCCGCGACGCCACCGGCAGCGCAGGCGTGGACCCGGACGGAGTGTTGAACAAGGCCATCGCGGACGTGAAGGCCGAAGTGGGCAACGACCTGGTGGTCATGAGCGACGTTTGCCTCGACGAGTTCACGGACCACGGCCACTGCGGCGTCCTCACCCCGGACGGGGCGGTGGACAATGACGCCACCCTCGAGATCTACGCCCGGATGGCCGTGATCCAGGCACAGTCCGGTGCGGATGTCCTTGGTCCCTCCGGCATGATGGACGGCCAGGTTGCCGTGATCCGCCAGGCCCTCGACGAGGCAGGCCTGAAGGACACCGCAGTGCTGGCCTATGCGGCCAAGTACACGTCTGCCTTCTATGGTCCTTTCCGCGAGGCAGTAGATTCGCAGTTGAGCGGTGACCGGAAGACCTACCAGATGGATCCGGCCAACCGCCGCGAAGCCATGCTGGAGGTCGAGCTGGATCTCGAAGAAGGGGCGGACATGGTGATGGTCAAGCCCGCCATGAGCTACCTGGACATCGTGGCAGATGTGGCGGCCATGTCTCCGGTGCCGGTGGCCGCCTACCAGATTTCCGGCGAATACGCGATGATCGAGGCGGCGGCGGCCAACGGCTGGATCGACCGCAAGCCTGCCATCCTCGAGTCCGTGCTGGGTATCCGGCGCGCTGGGGCGGATATGGTGTTGACATACTGGGCTGCCGAGATTGCCCGCTGGCTGAAGGAAAGCAACTAAGCAATGACTAGCTCTGAAGAACTGTTCGAACGCGCGCGCCATCTGATGCCCGGGGGAGTGAACTCGCCCGTGCGGGCCTTCGGATCCGTGGGCGGGACGCCGCGCTTCATGGTCTCCGCCAAGGGGCCCTACCTGACCGACGCCGATGGCCGCGAGTACGTTGACCTGGTCTGCTCCTGGGGCCCGGCACTGGTGGGCCATGCCCATCCCGACGTGCTGGCAGCCGTCCACGCTGCCGTGGACCGCGGCCTGTCCTTCGGCGCGTCCACGCCCGCCGAAGCCGAACTGGCGGCCATCGTGATGGAACGGGTTTCCGCCGTCGAGCGGCTGCGCATGGTATCCACGGGCACCGAGGCCACCATGACCGCGGTGCGATTGGCCCGCGGCTTTACCGGCCGCAACCTGATCATCAAGTTCGCCGGCTGTTACCACGGTCATCTGGACGGACTGCTGGCGGCCGCCGGATCGGGTCTTGCCACGCTGGCACTGCCGGGCTCTGCCGGGGTCACCGAGGCGACGGCGGCAGAGACGCTGGTTCTGCCTTACAACGATCTGGCCGCAGTTGAGGCGGCGTTCGAAACCCACGGCCCGAACATCGCCGCGGTGATCACCGAAGCCGCACCGGCCAATATGGGTGTTGTGGAACCAGGCGCAGGCTTCAACGCCGCGCTGTCCCGGATCACCGGACAGCACGGCGCCTTGCTCATTCTGGACGAGGTCCTGACCGGCTTCCGGACCGGCTACGCCGGCTACTGGGGCCTGACCGGGGGAGCCGAGGGCACGGACGCTCCGTTCACGCCGGACCTGCTGACCTTCGGCAAGGTCATCGGCGGCGGTATGCCGGTGGCGGCACTGGGCGGCCGGGCCGAGGTGATGGACTACCTTGCCCCGGTGGGTCCGGTCTACCAGGCCGGCACGCTCTCCGGAAATCCGATCGCGATGGCGGCCGGTGTGGCCACTCTGACTGCGGCCACGCCCGAGGTCTACGCCGGAATCGACAAGCGGTCCCTGGAGTTGTCCGGCGCGGTCTCCGCCGCGCTCGGCGAAGCAGGAGTGGACCACAGCATCCAGCGTGCCGGGAACCTCTTCAGCGTGGCCTTCGGAACCTCGGCCAACGGAGTCCACAACTACGAGGACGCCCAGGGACAGGAAGCCTTCCGGTACGCTCCGTTCTTCCATTCCATGCTGGATTCCGGCGTCTACCTGCCGCCATCGGTCTTCGAAGCTTGGTTCCTCTCCGCGGCGCATGATGATGCGGCCATGGACCGGATTTACGCTGCCCTTCCGGCCGCAGCCAAGGCGGCAGCCGCTGCCTCACCTGGAGCCTGATTTCCAACCACTTCAAGGAGCATGTTGATGGCGTTGTTTGCCCGGCGGGACCAAGTTCAGGAACAAAGCCTGTGGACCGATGGTATGGGCCGGGTGGGCACGCGCTCCGCACAGCTGCTGCTGATCCTGACGTTGCTCTCGGTCAGCGTATACGTGATGTTGCAATTGCAGTTACTGGTCATCCCGGTGTTGATTGCCCTCATCCTGGCAGCCGCGGTTTATCCGGTGGTCAATGTCCTGAGGCGCTGGGGCTGGTCCAGTGCCTTGGCCACCGCGACGGCGTTCTTGGGCATCCTTGTGGTGCTCGGCGGAGTCATCACCGGCATTGTTGTCGCGGTCCGGAACGAGCTGGATGAACTCATCAGTTCGGCTACCGAAGGCTGGGCGCAGCTGCAGGGATTCCTGGCCGATTTCCCGCTCCCGGTGGACCAGGCTCAGATCGACGAGGCGCTGGCCGGCATTCTGGACTTCCTGACCAGCGCCGCCGTCGGCCGCAGCGCGCTGAGCGGCCTTTCCACGGCCACACAGTTCATCACCGGCGCGGTCCTGATGGCCGTGGTGCTGTTCTACTTCCTCAAGGACGGCGAGCGGATCTGGACGTTCCTGCTGCGCTGGTTCCCCTACCGCCGCCGGGCGAAGATGGCGCTGGCGGGCTCGCGCGCCGTCGACGTCCTGGGCAATTATGTCCGGGGCACCGCCATCGTCGCGGCGGTCGACGCCATCTTCATCGGTCTGGCGTTGTTGATCCTGCAGGTGCCGCTGGCGCTGCCGCTGGCCGTGCTCATCTTCATCGGCGGCTTCGTGCCGATCGTTGGTGCCACGGTCGCCGGCGTGCTGGCCGCCCTCGTGGCCCTGGTGGCCAACGGTCCTGTGGCCGCGCTGGTGGTGATCGGTGTTGTGGTCCTGGTGAACCAGCTGGAAGGGAACTTCCTGCAACCGGTGGTGATGGGCCGTTCCGTCAGCCTCCATTCCCTGGTCATACTGCTCGCCTTGACGGCAGGCACCATCCTTGGCGGTATTGTCGGCGCCATTCTGGCCGTGCCCGTGGCGGCGGTGGCCTGGGCCGTCATCCAGGTCTGGACGGGGGATACGAAGCCGGAAGCGTCAGGCCGGCGGGTGAGGCTCGAGGAAAAGGCCGTGGCGACAGTGTCCTGACCCTGTTGACGGACAAGCCAAGGCGGAACTGGCAAGAGAGCCGGCAGCGTATGCTGCCGGCTCTCTTGTTCTAAGCGTGGCTGGTGCGGTCTTGCCAGCCGGAAGGTTAGAACGCCGGGGTGACGTCGCCGTTCGGCCAGGTCTCCACGATGTAGTCCTTGACCTCGGGGGAGTGCAGGAGCTCCTCGAGGACGGTGATGGCTTCCGTCTTTTCGCCCGCGCGCCAGGCCAGGAAGTTGGCGTAGGGATTGTTCTCTACGGATTCGACGGCGAGGGCGTCGTCGGTGCTCAGTCCGGCTTGAAGGATGAAGTTGCCGTTAATGAGCGCCAGGTCGATCTTGGGGTCCTCAACCAGCGGAAGGATAATTTCCGGTTGGTTCTCCTCGAATGTCAGGCCCTTCGGGTTCTGCTCTTCCGTCAGGGTCAGTGCAGCCGAGTCTTCCTCAATGCCATTGAGCAGGCCCGCCTCTTCGAGCATCTTCAGGCCGCGGACCTGGTTGGCGGGGTCATTCGTGATGGCGATAGTGCCACCATCGGGAACGTCTTCAATGTTCTTGTGCTTCGAGGAGAACGCGGCGTACGGTTCGATGTGGACGCCCTCGCCATGCTCGAATTCGTAGCCCTTGGTAGCGACCTGGTCTTCGAACCACGGCAGGTGCTGGTAGTAGTTGGCGTCGAGCGACCCGTCGCTGAGTGCGATGTTCGGAGTCTGGTAGTCATCGAACTCCTGGATTTCCAAGTCGATGCCGGCTTCTTGGGCCAGATTCTGGTCCACGAACTCGAGGATCCGGGCATGCGGCACCGGGCTTGCCCCAACAGTAACCGTCACGGGATTGGCCGGGTCGGGAGTGGCGCCGGGGGTAGATTCGGATCCACCGCAAGCCGTCAGCGCCAGCGCAGCGGCCAGGCCTGTGCCGATCAGAGATAGTGTTTTACGCATCCGAGTGCGTTCCTTTCAAATAACGCAGAGCCCGAAGAATATGATGTCGCCGGGATCCGGGTGTGGTGCAGCTAGCGGCTACTCGCTGCATTCTTCCGCTCGGCTGTCGACGATGCGGAAAGTTTTTTGGAGGATCAGACCCCAATAGTTGTGGCCGGCTCATGCCGGCGTGCCTTCTTTGATCCGGCTGTGGCTGCGCTCCGGTGGTCTACCCGGCGGGCAGCCGCGTCGCCGATCCATTGGATTGCCTGGACCAGGATGACCATGATGACGATGGTAACGATCATGACAGTGGTATCGAAGCGCTGGAAGCCGTAGTTGTAGGCCAGCCTTCCCAGACCGCCGCCGCCGGTGATGCCGGCCATAGCGGAGTATCCGACCAAGGTGACCATCGTCGTGGTCAATGCCGCCACCAGCCCGGGAAGAGCCTCAGGGACGAGGACCTTGCGAACGATCTGCATCCGTGTCGACCCCATGACCATGGCGGCGTCGATCTTGCCGGAACTTACATCACGGAGGGCAGTTTCGACCAAGCGGGCGAAGAAAGGAACTGTGCCGATTGTCAGCGCAACGCAAGCGGCGATTGGGCCGATACTGCTGCCGGTAATAACCCGTGCCAAGGGAATGAGGGCCACCATGAGGATGGCGAATGGAATGGATCGCGTGATGTTGACGACGATGTCGGAGACGATTCGGTTCGTCACAGGCATGGGCCGTAACCCGCCCGAGGCGCTGGTGTAGAGGAAGATTCCCAGCGGCAGTCCGATCGCCAAAGTGAAAATCCCGGAGATCGATACCATTTGCAGAGTCTCAACGACGGCTGTGGGGAGCGCTCTCGTGATACCGGGGTTGGTGCTCAGTTCTTCGATGAAATTCATTCGGCATCCTTTCCTGTGGCACGCACGGAGACGCCCTGGCTGTGCAGATATTCGACTACCGGACTGGAATTCACGCCGGTGGGCAGCTGAATTCTGAGGTGGCCGAATTGTGTTCCGGCTAGGGTCTCGACGCTGCCAGCAAGTACATTCAGGTCCATATTGAAGCGCCGTGCGGCGGAAGTCAGGACCGGCTCCGAAGCCGTGTCCCCCGAGAAAAGAATCTCCAGCACAGCTCCCGTGCCAAGCGGTTCCGCCGAAGGCAGCGGCAACAGCGTGCGCGACAGTTCGCTGCCCAGCTTGGCTGCGACATCTCGCAGCGGACCGTGTTCAACGATGCGCCCGGCCGACAGCAAGGACACCGAGTCGCAGACGCGCTTGACCACGTGCATTTCGTGCGTGATGATCAGCACCGTCAACTGCAGGCGCACGGTGAGGTCCTTGATCAGGACAAGGATCTCTTCGGTGGTTTTCGGATCCAAAGCAGACGTGGGCTCGTCGCAGAGAAGGACGTCCGGATCGGAAGCGAGGGCGCGGGCAATGCCGACGCGCTGGCGCTGGCCGCCGGAGAGCTGGGAAGGATAAGCGTTTTCGAAGCCTTCCAGACCCACAAGCTTCAACAGTTCCGTCACCTTGGTGCTGATGGCGTCCTTGGACGTGTTGACGATTTCCAACGGATGCGCCACGTTCTGCGCGGTGGTCCGCGAATCCATCAGATTGGCATGCTGGAAGATCATGCCGATGCGCCGGCGTGCGCTGCGCAGGTCTGCATCCCGGGCCGAGCTCAGTTCGGCCCCATTGATGCTCACCGACCCCGAGGTGGGGGAGTCCAACAGAGTCAGACAGCGGACCAAAGTCGACTTGCCCGCCCCGGAATGTCCCACAATGCCGTGAATTGATCCTCTCGGAACCTCAAGGCTGACTCCGTCAAGGGCAACGATTTCGCGGTTGCCTTGGCGATAGACCTTGCGCAGGTCAGAAACAGTGATCACATGAATCCTCGGCTGATTGGGGACGGGTCCTGGTCTGCGGCGGCCAGCACGGGCAGCGAACAGCTTAAATTATGACAGGACTGGCCGCGCTCCCGAACACTGGCAAAGATTCGTAATAATCGGATCCTAAATTGACTTCCCTGCGGTCGCCGTGGGCCGTGCATGCACAACGCCCTCCCGCAACGGCCACACGCCATCGACCACGGCGTCCGGTTTAGTCCGCCGCAACCACTCCTGGAAACTTGTCGCCTGTTTGGCGCACCACTCCACCTGCGATGCGTGGAGCTCAAATGGATCGACCTGGAGCTCCGGGTATTTCCTGGCCAACGCATCAGCAACACCAATGGTGGCCAGCGCGTCTGCGGCGGAAGTGTGCGCGTTCTCCAGCGGCACTTGGTAAAACTCGCTCAGTGCAACCAAGGTCCGCTTGCCGCGCCGGTACCGGTCCATCTGCTTGTCCAGCACAAAGGGGTCGATAACGGGTGCGGGCTCCGTCATGTCCATGCCGTAGCGTCCGCATTCCTCGGCCAGAACCGTGAAATCGTAGGGAGCGTTGAACGCCATAACCGGGATACCGGCGTCGAAATAGTTGCCGAGCGTCTGGACGATTTCGGCTGCAGCCTGCGCGGCGTCCATTCCCTCGCTAATGGCTTTGTCGTTGGTGATGCCGTGAATGGCAGAGGCTTCTGCCGGGATGGAGACACCGGGGTTGACGAGCCATTCCAGCTGTTGCAGTGGCCGCCCCAGCCCGTTGACCAGGACAATGGATGCGGTGACGATCCGTGCTTCGTGCGGATCCCGTCCGGTCGTTTCGACGTCGAATGCTGCCCGGGGAAGTTCATGCCAGCTGCTCATGCCGGTAACGCTACCTGCCGGCACCGACATTTCCGGGGCGGGCCCGCCGCCTGTGGATAAAAACACATTGGCTGCCATTTAGAGTAGATCGCATGCGCCGGGAGTTTGTTGATGCCGTTCTCGAAGTGGCGGCTCTCATACCGGCCGGTCGAGTCCTCTCCTATGGGGACATAGCGGAGCTGCTGGGCTCCGGTGGTGCCCGCCAGGTTGGGCGCGTGATGTCGCTCCACGGCGGGGCGGTGCCATGGTGGCGGGTTATCCGAGCGGACGGGACGCTGCCCCATGAGCTGATGGGCCAGGCAGTGCAGCGCTATCAACGGGAGTTTACGCCGATCATAATCCGGGAGACCGGAGCCGGGCCGAAGGTCCAGATGCAGTTGGCCCGGTGGTTTCCGGATGACCATGACTTTGATCGCATTGAAGATATCCGCCAAAAAATGTCACTGCCGGCTGATGGAATGGAACCGTGATCAAAGCAATGCAGCAAGCACCAGACCTCAAACTGGTGCGGCCGAACCGATCCCGGGCGGAGCGGCCGGCCGAACGCCCGGACCAGAACGCCGTCATTTCGCTGCCCGAAGGCTGCGGGCCGGTGCTCGTTTATGGTGCTCCGGGGACCGGCAAATCGACGGTGCTGGTCGAACACGCCGTCCGGCGGGTCGAACAGACCGGGCTGGATCCTGCGCGGATATTGATGCTGGCTCCGTCGCGTCTGGCCGCTGCACGGCTGCGGGACACGCTCACGGCGCGGCTGAACCGAAGCCTCAGTACAACGCCGGCACGGACCTGGGCTGCCTACGCCTTCGACCTGATCCGGCGAGCCCGGGCCGAGGGCCGGCTGCCGCTGCTGGAACGGGCACCGCGTCTGATGTCCGGCCCGGAGCAGGATCAGATCATTGCCGAACTGCTGCAGGGCCACCGTACCGGGCACAGCGGTGCGGTCAGGTGGCCCAGCGATCTTGATGAAGCGCTCGGAACCCGCGGATTCCGGCACGAGATCCGGCAGCTATTCGACCGCGTCATTGAATACGGCAGCACCGCCGAACAGTTGGAGTCGATGGGGGTCGCCAGCGGGCGGGAAGACTGGCAGTCGGCGGCGCGGCTGTTCCGGGAGTACCGTGACCTGATCGATCTGCGCATGCCGGAAGCCTTCGACCCGGCCGGTATTATCACTGCGGCGCGGCAACTGCTCATGGACGATGAAGATTTTTTGGACCGCGAACGGCAGCGGCTCGGGCTGATTCTGGTCGATGACCTGCAGGAGGCCAATCCTGCCGTCTACGAATTGCTGGCCGTCCTCGGCGAGGGTAAGGACACCGTTGTCACAGCCTCCCCGGACACTGTTGTCCAGGGCTTTCGTGGCGCGCGGCCGGATCTGCTGGCCCGCCTGTCCGAGCTATTGGCATCCGGCGGAGGACCATTTCGGGCCATGGCATTGACCGATTCCCACCGCATGGGACCAACTGTTTCAGCAGCATGGCAACGGGTTGCATCGCGGATTTCCTTGGTCGGCGGAGCACAAAAGGCACGCGAACTGACATTTCCGGAGGCTGACGGATCTCAGGCCGAGCCGGCGCATTCAGTGCAGGCTTCGGAGGCCAGCTCGCATCTGGTTGATTCTCCGGTCCACGAGCAGCGCTACGTTGCCCAGCGCATTCTCGAAGCCCGGCTCTTTGACGGCATCAAGCTCAGTGACATGGCAGTTATCGTCCGCACCGGCGGCCAGCTTTCGCAACTGGCACGTTACCTATCCGGGCAGGGGATTGCCGTGAAGATTCCGGTGGCGGAAACGGCGGTCCGCGACGAAGCCGCTGTTCGGCCGCTGCTGGACGCCTTGGCCATGGTGTTGGAGCCGGACCGGCTCGATGCAGAAACGGCAGTCCAACTGTTAACGTCGCGAATAGGCGGCGCGACCGCCATTGACCTGCGCAGGCTCCGCCAGTCGCTGCGGCGTGAAGAACGGCTCGGCGGCGGCGGCCGATCCAGCGATGCACTGCTGGTGGAGGCGCTGCAGAATCCGGCGACCCTCTGGACTCTGGGCCGCGAAGCAGGGCCGGCCAAGCGGATTGCGGCGATGCTCAGTGCCGGTACGCAGGCGGCACAGGAGCCCGGCGCCAATGCGGAGACCGTGCTGTGGGCCTTATGGTCCGCCGCGGGCCTTGCCGACAGGTGGTCCGCGCAAGCGCTTCAGGGCGGTCCGGCGGGTGTCCGGGCGGACCGGGATCTGGATGCTCTCATGGCCCTGTTCCAGACGGCGGAGCGGTATGTTGACCAGCTGCCAGGCTCCAGCCCCGCCCAGTTCCTTGATTATCTGCTGAACCAGGAACTGCCGATGGACAACCTCGCTCCCCGCGCGCAGTTGCGTGAAGCCGTGGAACTGATGACTCCGGCCAGCGCAGCGGGACGCGGCTGGCCGATGGTCATCGTGGCAGGTGTCCAGGAGGGCATCTGGCCCAACACCCGGTTACGTGGAGAGCTGCTGGGCAGTACGCAGTTCGTGGATGTCCTCGAGCACGGCATCGAGCAGGCGGGACAAATCGACGTCGTATCCAGGCTTCGGGAAACACGGTACGACGAGCTCCGAAGCTTTTCAACGGCTATCTCCCGTGCCGAGCGCAGGCTGATCTGCATTGCCGTGCAGTCCGAGGACGCCCAGCCTTCCGGGTTCCTCGACGTGGTGGATCCGTGGCTGGACGAGGAAGCGCCGCGGCCGGTGACTACGGTCATGCGGCCGCGGACGGTACGCGCGTTGGCTGCCGAACTGCGGCAGTGGGCACAGCAAGGAGCCAAGGAACCAGAACGCGCCGCACAGGCAGCAGCGGGGCTCGCCATGCTGGCCTCAAGCCCTGTTCCCGTACCCGGGGCGCATCCATCGCAATGGTGGGGACTGCTGCCCCTGACCACCGATGCACCGATTGTGCCGCCGGACCAGCCGGTGCCGGTGTCGCCGTCCCGGGTGGAAGCGGTGCACGCCTCACCGATGGACTGGTTTGTTCAGGCAGCCGGCGGCGAGGCCGCCACGGACTTTGCCCGGAGTCTGGGTAACCTGGTCCACGCCATCGCCCAGGACATGCCGGATGCGACCGGGAACGAATACGTCCAGGAGCTCACCCGGCGGTGGCCGGCGCTGGGAATGAAGGAAAACTGGGAAGGCCGTCTGGACTTCCAGCGGGCCGAGGGCATGGTGCGCCGGCTGGCCCAGTACGTACTCCACATGCGGTCCGAGGGGCGGAGCCTGTTGGGCGTTGAGCAGGACTTTTCCGTTGATATCGCAGGCCCTGAACGCATCGCCAGGCTGAGGGGACAGGTTGACCGGCTGGAACTGGACCGCGAAGGCAGGCTCGTGATCATCGACCTGAAGACCGGCAAATCGGCGCCGAACGCGGCAGACTTGGACCGGCATCCGCAGCTGGGCAGCTACCAGGCAGCGGTCAAGGCCGGGGCCTTTGACGAGGCCGGAAACCGGGAACCGAACGGCGGCCGCCAGCCCGGCGGAGCCGCGCTGGTCCAGCTCGGCAAGGACTTGAAGAACGTAAAGGTCCAGCACCAGGACGGACTGGACGCCGCCGAAGACTGGGCTACTCCGATGATCCATGAGGCGGCCGGGCTGATGTCCGCTAATCAGTTTGAAGCCCGCCACGATCCGCAGAAAGCGCGCGGTGGTTCGCACGGGTGCCGTGTCCCCGAACTCTGCCCGCTGTGCGCCGAAGGAAAGCAGGTAACCGAGTGAGCATCGGACAGGTCCTCACAACCTACGCCCCGGATGAACTTGCCCGGATGCTGGGCCAGCATCTGCCCACCCCCGAGCAGGCGGACATCATCAGTTCGCCGCTGCAGCCGCTCCTCGTCATTGCCGGCGCGGGCTCGGGCAAAACGGCCACGATGGCGGACCGCGTGGTGTGGCTGGTAGCCAACGGGATGGTCCGGCCGGAGGAGATCCTCGGTGTTACTTTCACCCGGAAGGCGGCAGGCGAGCTGGCGGCGCGGATCCGCGTCCAGCTCAACAAGCTCGCCCGCCACGGGCTGCTGCCGGAGGGCGCGGATGACGCGGCCGGGCTGCTGGAGCCCAAGGTGTCCACCTACCACTCGTACGCCAACGGTCTGGTTTCCGACTACGGGCTCCGGCTCGGCATCGAACGCGACGTCGTGCTGCTGGGCAGTGCCCAGTCGTGGCAGCTTGCCAGCCAGGTGGTGGAGGCTTATGACGGGGATATCGGCCATTTGACGGCGGCCAAGTCCACGCTGGTCAAGGCGGTCATGCAGTTCGCCTCGGAGTGCTCGGAGCATTTGGCAACCCCGGAGGAGGCCATCGGCTTCCTGCAGGACGACGTCGAGAGGATCAGTTCCCTGCCCTATGTCGAGGGCAGCACGCGGCAGCCAAAAGCCGCCGTCGTGTCGCTGTTGAACCGCTTGCGGACCAGGATCACCGTTGCCGAACTCGCCGCCCAATACGGCAGGGCCAAACGTGAGCGGGGAGTGCTGGACTACGGCGATCTCGTCTCACTGGCGGCAGCGATCGCCAAGGACGTACCGCAGGCCCGCGAGCTGGAACGTCTGCGGTACAAAGTGGTGCTGCTGGACGAATTCCAAGACACCTCGCATGCGCAAATGGTGCTGTTCTCCCAACTTTTCGGCGACGGCCATCCCGTTACCGCAGTAGGGGACCCGAACCAGTCCATTTATGGATTCCGGGGAGCCTCGGCCGGACAGCTTTTTGCCTTCCGCCAGCATTTCCCGCTCGTCGACGAGGACGGGCAGCGCAGCGTCGCTCCCGCCAGCTTCCTGACCGTGGCCTGGCGCAATGCCATCAACGTGCTCGCCATGGCGAATACGATTTCGTCGCCGCTGAACAGGGTAGACCCGAACCGGCCGAAGCCGGGCCGGCTCGAGGTGCCTGCACTCAGGCCGCGTCCGAACGCGGTCGAGGGCACTGTTGTCCTGTCCCGCTACCGCAGCGAGTCCGAGGAGGCGGAACAGGTGGCTGCCGGCGTGGCAAGGGCACGCCGGACCGTATTCGAGCGGGATCCGGAGACCGGCAGGGCCGAACCTGTCACCACGGCCGTGTTGTGCCGGCGGCGTGCGCAGATCGCCGGCGTTGCGAAAGCACTCGCGGACAAGGGCATTCCCTATGAGATCGTCGGACTGGCCGGACTGCTGAGCCAACCGGAGATCATCGACCTCGTCGCTACCCTCCGCGTCCTGGCCGATCCCGGCCGTTCCGACTCCCTCATGCGCTTGCTGGCTGGTGCCCGCTGGCGCATAGGGCCCGCGGACCTGATGGCGTTTGCCGATTGGTCGCGCTTTCTGGAGTCCCAGCGGCGCCGGGCGGCCGAGGACAGGCAGACGGTGGATCTGGATGCCGACGAACAGGCATCGCCCCTGGTCGTCCAGCAGGATCTGGCCGAGGCGGCCTCGCTGGTGGAAGCCCTGGACCGTTTGCCCAAACCCGGCTGGACATCGCGCAATGGACGCTCGCTGACTCCCGAGGCGCTGGCACGCCTGGAGCGGCTGTCGGCGGAGGTCCGGCAGTTGCGGACTTTCGTGGGGGACGAGCTTCCCCTGCTGCTGGGCGAAGTCGAACGGGCCATGCTGCTCGACATCGAAGTGGCTTCCAAACCCGGCGTTACCATCCACCAGGCACGGCGGCATCTGGATGCCTTCCATGATGCGGCCGCGACATTCATGCAGACCGCGCAGCGGGTTGACCTGTTGGCTTTCCTAGCCTGGCTCGAAGCCGCCGCGGCAGAGGAAGGCGGACTGGATGTCGTCCAGGTCGACGTGAGCAAGGACGCCGTGCAGTTGCTGACGGTCCATGCTTCCAAGGGATTGGAATGGGACGCTGTATTTGTTCCCGGACTCAACGACGGTGCCTTTCCTAGCGGCTCCGACAACCGCTGGAGCAGCGGAAACGAGGCCTTGCCCTGGCCCTTGCGTGGCGACGGGGCGGACCTGCCGCAGTGGGACACCGAGCAGCCGGACCAATTGTCCTGGTTCACCGCCGAAGAAGTCTACAAAGGTGAGGTCCAGGCCCACAACGAACAGGAGGAGCGGCGCCTGGCCTACGTGGCGTACACGCGGGCCAAGCACCTGCTGGTCTGCAGCTCCGCGGGCTGGGCAGGCAGCAAGGTCAAACCCTGCGCACCGTCAATATTCCTGACCGAGCTGGCCGAACTGGCGCAGCAGGACCCGTCGACGGTGCAGGTCAGTACCTGGATCTCCGACGAGGAGCTTGGCGACACCAACCCGTTCCGTGAAGAAACCGAGACGGCCTTCTGGCCCTACGATCCCTTGGAAGGCCCGCTGGTATACCGGGGTGGAGAGCCGGAACCGGCCCGTCCCGGCCGACGTGCTGCCATGGAGGCAGCTAGCCAGACGGTGCTGCAGGCCATTGCGGAGGACCGGAAGCTTGAGCAGGGGGCACCGTGGGCCAGGGAAACGGAGCTGCTGCTCCAGGAGCACAATGCCTCCCGTGGAGCCAACGAGATTGAGCTGCCGGCACACATCTCCGCCTCCATGCTCGTGGAGCTGAAAGACAACCCCGGCGAGGTCACGCGGTCCTTGCGTCGGCCCGTGCCGCGCAGGCCAGGCATCGCCGCGCGCAAGGGAACCGCGTTCCACAGCTGGGTTGAGGAGCACTTCGGCACCGCCGGCATGCTGGATCTGGACGACCTGTCCTCGCCCGCGGACTCCCATGTCGACCAGGCCTACGACCTGGAGACCATGAAAGCCACGTTCAAGGCGTCCGAATGGGCGGAGAAGGCGCCGGCGGCCATCGAAGTACCCGTCGAAACCAGAGTGGATGAGGTCGTAGTCCGGGGCCGGATCGACGCTGTCTTCCGGGACCAGGACGGAATCTGGGACCTGGTGGACTGGAAGACTGGTTCACCGCCCTCGCCGGACAAGCTGGGTATACGTGCCGTTCAGCTCGCAGTGTACCGGCTGGCCTGGGCTCGGTTGCAGGGAATCGACCCTGCGGAGGTCAAGGCAGCGTTCTACTACGTGGCGGCGGATAAGACCGTGCGGCCCCACGATCTGGCCGGTGAAGCCGAACTCGAAGCCATCGTGCGCGCGGCCTACGCCGGTTCCGAACGCTAGGAACCTGAACGGGGCTCAATGATGGGGATCGCTGTGGTTGTCAATGAATCATCAGCAACAGCGGTCCCCTCGCCGGACGCACCGCCGTCGTTCTTCTCTGCGGGAGTCTTCCGTTTCGCGTCCGCTGAAGCGGGCGGCCGGTCCGCGGTCGGCTCGTCCTCCTTCGAGGGGTTCAGGCCGGAACCGCCGGGTTCCTTATCCATGCCGGATTCCTTCTTGTCCGCCCGGTTGTCATCACCGTCGACCGGCCCAGCCTCAGCGGTTGGCGTTTTGGAGGGCGCCGCGGGAACTATCGGCTCCGCCGTCACGCGCTCGCTGATCCGGGGCGCGGCCGGCCGCTCTGCGGACTGCGTGCCGGCCCGCTCAATTTCGGGCGCCGTGGACGGCGGACCAGGCGGTGTCGCGGGCACGGGGAGCTTTTCGCTGCTGATCTCCTGGCCGCCGTGTTCGCGGATATCCGACTCAAGTTCCTGCAGCATCTCTTCGGCTTCGGCAATCATTGCCGCATCCTCGGCAGCGACACCGCGTACCAGCCATTGTGCCAAGGCGAATTCGGCGGCCAGCGCGGCACGGCGCATCAGGTGTGGATCCACCGGCTCCTTGCGGTACTTGTTGTACGACTCCAGCACAACGTCGGCGAAAGACTGTTCGTGTACGGCGATAAGCCAGGCAAAATCATCCGCCGGATCGCCGATCCGCAGATCCGTCCATCCGGTGACGGCGCTGACGGCACCGTCCCAGATGACGAGGTTATCCTCGTGCAGGTCACCGTGGACCACGGACGGGTTGAACTTCCAGAGCGTGACATCCTCGAGTGCATGCTCCCAACGGCGCAGCAAAGCCGGCGGGATCTTGCCCGTCGTGGCGGCCTGATCGAGTTCGTTCAGCCGGCGCTGACGGAACTCGTCAGCGGTGTAGCTCGGCAGATCCGCGCGGTCCACCATGGCCTGCGGCAGGTCATGGATTCCGGCCATGGCCCGGCCGATTTCGATGGGCACTCTGCCGCCCTCGGCGACAAGCGTCTCTAGCTCCAAAGTAGCCCCGGGAACGTGGTTGTAGACAAAAGTGCGCAGTTCCCCTTGCTGGACGGTGCCTGCCACGGACGGCACCTGGAACGGCAGTTCGGCCCGGATGGCGGGGGAGAAGGACCGCAGGACCAGCAACTCCGTTTCGAGCCTCATGCTGGCTTCCGGATGGCGGGGGGAGCGGACCCGCCACTGCTTGCCGGCGTCATCGATCACTACCGCGGAAGTGAAGTCCGCGGCGTCGTCGGGAGCTCCGGAAACGCCGGCAGGCGCCAGTCCGGGTACGGCCGCGCTGGCCATAGCAGCCAGTTCCATAGGAGTCTTTCTCACGTAGTCCACCGTAATTGGAATGTCGCCCCAGCCACGGCGGCTGCGGCGGCGAGTCGTTAGAACGTGACGCAGACCAAACCTAGGCCCCCTGTTCTCCCCAGATTGCGGCCCAAATATCAATTGGTCCGCCGCGCTTAGTACGGTAGAGGCATGAGCACCACAACCCACGCCACAGGCTTCCCTCCGTTGGGCGGCCTGACCCTTGCCCGCAGCGCCATGGACCGGGGTTGTGAGCGCCGCAATCAGCCGGTTCTGTTCGACGATATCTGGGGCTTGGATTCCACCTGGGTCATGCTCCTGGATGCGGGCAAAACGCTCGTGCGGGACAACAAGATCGTGCTGCTGCCCTCGCTCGGGCGCCGCGTGCCGGAAAAACCTGTCTATCTTGGCCGGGCAGTGGCAGGGGCGGATGTTCCCGAGGGAACGGATATTGTCCTGGAAGACCTGACGGGGATAACTGCTGAAGCAAAGAACGACGGCGAGTGGCTGGGACTGCGCGACGTCGCGACTTCGCTGTCACCACAGGACGCCGGCCTGTTCGCGGAAGCAGCCGCGATTTCAAATTGGCACGCTGTCCATACGCATTGCCCGCGCTGCGGGACACGGACCACCGTGGAAAGCGGCGGCTGGGTCCGGCGCTGCCCGGCAGACGGCAGCGAGCACTATCCCCGCACCGATCCGGCCATCATTGTTTCGGTCGTTGACGCAGACGACCGGCTGTTGCTGGGTAACTCGGCCAGTTGGCCCGTGGGACGGTACTCAACGTTGGCCGGCTTCGTGGAACCGGGGGAGTCCCTCGAAGCGGCCGTAATCCGGGAGACCGAGGAAGAATCCGGGATTGTGGTGCATTCGCCGCAGTACCTGGGATCGCAGCCGTGGCCCTTCCCTTCTTCTCTGATGCTTGGCTTCACTGCCGTTGCAACGGGAACCGAAACGGTTCCGGACGGCGTGGAAATCCGGGACGTGCGCTGGTTCACGCGGGCCGAACTCGCCCAGGGAATTGAATCCGGCGAGATCCAGGTCGCGGGCGGCATCTCGATCGCCCGGGCCCTCATCGAACACTGGTATGGCAGCGCGCTGCCGGAACCGCTGGGCGGGAAGTGAGCCTGGAACTACCGGTGGATGTCACTGATAATCTCGAAGCCAGAATTCTCGGCGGACTCGACGAGGAGCAGCGCCACGTTGCGTCGACGCTGACCGGGCCCATGTCCGTGCTTGCCGGTGCGGGCACCGGCAAGACCAGGGCCATCACCCACCGTATTGCCTATGGCGTGCATTCGGGAGTGTACAAGCCGCAGCAGGTGCTCGCGGTGACCTTCACCGCGCGTGCGGCGGCCGAAATGCGCACTCGACTGCGGGACCTGGGCGTGGGTGGGGTGCAGGCACGCACCTTCCATGCTGCCGCGTTGCGTCAGCTGCAGTATTTCTGGCCGCACGCCGTGGGCGGACCGTTGCCGGGGTTGCTGGACCACAAAGCCCAGGTCATCGCCGAATCCGCGCGGCGGCTGCGGTTGACCACGGACCGGGCCGCGATCAGGGACCTGGCCGCGGAGATCGAGTGGGCCAAGGTTTCCATGCTGACCCCGGACACCTACCTCAAAGCTGCGGCAGGGCGGGTGGAGCCGGCAGGGTTTGATCTGACCACCATTTCCAGGCTCTTCCAGGCCTACGAAGACGTCAAGACCGACCGCAACATCATCGATTTTGAAGATGTCCTGCTGATCACGGTTGGCATCCTGCAGGAAGATGCCAAGGTCGCGGCCACCGTGCGGGACCAGTACCGGCACTTTGTCGTGGATGAGTACCAGGATGTGTCCCCCCTGCAGCAACGGCTGCTGGACCTGTGGCTGGGGCCAAGGGACGAGTTGTGCGTGGTTGGCGATGCCAGCCAGACCATCTATTCGTTCACCGGTGCTACTTCCCGGCATCTGCTGGAGTTTACCAAGCGGTTCCCCGGGGCCGAGGTGGTCAAACTGGTGCGGGACTACAGATCGACTCCGCAGGTGGTGAATCTGGCCAACTCGCTGCTGGCGGCACGCACCAAGCAGCCGCGGCGCGGCGGCAGCGATCCCTGGCCCGCCCCGCTGGAACTTATTGCCCAGCGCCCTACCGGCCCGGAGCCTTCGTTCACGGAATGCGCCGACGACGAGGCCGAAGCTGCACAGGTAGCCGGAAGGATCCGGACACTTCTGAATGAAGGCGTCGCCGCAAGCCAGATCGCCGTGCTGTACCGGACCAACGGCCAGTCGGAAGCCTACGAACAGGCCCTGGCCTCGGCGGATATCGGCTACCAGTTGCGCGGCGGCGAGCGATTCTTCCGCCGCAAGGAAGTCCGGGATGCGATGCTGCAACTGCGCGCCGGCGCCCGGGCCGCGGGGACCGATCCCGTGCCGCAGCTGGTCAGGGACATCCTTGCCAACCTTGGCTACACCGCGCAGGCTCCTCAATCCGGCGGTGCGGTACGCGAACGCTGGGAATCCCTGGCCGCGCTCGTGGCACTGGCTGACGAATTGGACAAGGCCCGCGGCAGCGCGGCCGGCGGTGTGTTCACTCTGCAGGATCTCGTTACTGAGCTGGAAGAGCGTGCTGCCGCCCAGCACGCGCCGACGGTCCAAGGCGTCACGCTGGCCTCGCTGCATTCCGCCAAGGGCCTGGAATGGGATGCCGTGTTCCTGGTCGGACTCAGCGAAGGACTGATGCCGATCTCCTTTGCGGACACCGATGACGCCGTGGACGAAGAACGCAGGCTGCTTTACGTCGGCATCACACGGGCACGCGAGCACCTTGCGCTGTCCTGGTCCCTGGCGCGCACACCCGGGGGCCGGGCCAACCGGAAGCCATCACGCTTCTTGGACGGGCTGCGGCCGCAATCATCGTCCTCCGTGCAAAGCCGGACGGGCGCCAAGCCCTCCCGCCGCAAGCAAGCGGCACCCGCGGTGTGCCGGGTGTGCGGAACTATGCTCAACTCAGGCGCCGAACGCAAAGTCGGCCGGTGCCAGAACTGCCCGCCAACCTATGAAGAGTCGACCTTCGATGCTTTGCGGCAGTGGCGCAAGGATACCGCCCTGGAAGCTTCGGTGCCGGCCTTCGTCGTGTTCACTGATGCGACGCTGGTGGCTATTGCTGAAGCGCGCCCCCAGTCCATGCAGGAACTCTCGCGTCTGGCTGGTGTCGGGCCCGCCAAATTGGAACGCTATGGCGAAGACGTGCTGCGCATACTTTCCGATAACTAGGTTCAGAGACGCATTAACACGCTAGCTGTCCTGCAGCGCCGGCTGCAGCTGGCAGGCACACTCGGGGTGGGGCCGATACTCGTGCCGGCCTACAGTGCCATCGGCTGAACGCAGCTGCAGGACGGCCGACCAGGCTGCCGGGCGGTTCCTGCCATCCAGAAAGAGCAGCGACTGCAGGCTTGCCAGCCCTGCCGCGGCGACGGACTGGGCCACTTCGTCGACGGCGCCAGCCTCTGCGCTGGCGCCGTGTACCTGCGAACACAGCTCATACCAGTCGGGATCTGCTTGGGCGTGGTGCCGGTCCAAGCAGTCCAGACACGCGGATTGCCCGGGTACCACCAGCGGGCCAATCAACGCGTCCCGCTCACGAAGCAGCAGCGACAGGTGGGGATTGTCCCCTTCGGAGAGGCCGTGGCTGATGCGTGCGTTGGGCACATCGCGGTCAGTGTAAATAACGAGATTCAGGAAGCGAGGTCGGCCGGCGGCGGCTTCCGGGTCCATGCTGTTGGACAGGATGTGCGTGGAAACCGTCGGGTCAATGTTGCGGATCATCTTCCGGACAGCTTGCGCCCGGTTCAGCCCGACGTCGGCCAGTCTGAACGCTCCCGATCCTACGTCGGCGGGCCCGACGCTGGCCCGGTCTTCCAGCAGCAGTGTGCCGACGCCCGCAGCGGCCAGAGCGCAGGCGACAGCGCCGCCCGTTCTGCCCAGCCCGATCAAATGCACGGCAGCCCTTGCCCGGTTCGCCAGCAGCGCCGATGAGTCGACGGAGTACACCGCAGACCAGTGGGCCCGATCGGGCGCCAGACGGTCCAGGCGCAATCCGCTGAGTTGCTCCGACTTTGCCGGCGGATCGACCAGCACACTTTCCAGCGCTGCCACCAACGCCCGCGCCCTTTCCGTAGTGATGGAACAGTTGCCGGCAGCGTGCTCCAGTTCCGTGTCGTCGAGACCGGTCCGCAGACGGTACAAAAAATCCAGGTCCCCCTGGCCGGTGCCCTCTAGAACCAGACCGGTGGAACCCAGGCCTATCTGCACTGTGCCCCGGCGCTCGATCAGGCGCAAACCGGGATTGATCTTCAACTCCGCCACAGCTTTCTCCTTTTCGAAGTTCCGGGATTCCATGCTGGCATGCCGGCAGCGGCGGGGGAGGAGTTATCCACAGAATCGAAGGTACGGCGAGTGCGCGATTCTGACGTAGGCCCATTCACGGTAACGTCGTTGCCATGCGGGACGGACAGAAGAGCACAGCTTTACGGGCAGGAGACGGCCCGGCCGCGCTGACTACCAAGGACGGGAAACCGGTAGTGGTCAAGCGCTCCAACAGGCGACGGCGCACGGTATCTGCGGGCTGGCGCGACGGTGAAATGATTATTTCCATTCCTGGTCATTTCACAGCTGCCCAGGAACGTGAGTGGGTGTCCAGGATGGTCGCCCGTCTCGAGGCGAAATCCGACGCAGACGTCGGAAAGCGGAAGGTCCGCAGTGACGAAGCGCTGATGCACCGGGCCGCCATGCTATCCGGTAGATACATTTCCGGGAATCCTTGCCCGGAGAGCATCCGGTGGGTGTCCAACCAGAACGGGCGCTGGGGGTCCTGCACTCCCGCCCGCGGCACCATCAGAATTTCGGACAAGATTGAAGGCATGCCGCAATGGGTCATCGATTATGTGATCCTGCACGAACTCGCCCACCTCGTAGTTCCCGGACACGGGCCAGATTTCTGGGACGTGCTCGAGCCATATCCTGACCTCGCCCGGGCCAAGGCATTTCTGGATGGGGCAGCGTTTGCGATGGGCCGGGGACTCAGCGACAGCGGCGGGGATCCGCTGGGCGATGATGTGGAGGACTAGGAGTCCTGGCGCCCATCCTTGGAGTCGCCGTTCTCATCCTCTCCGGTATCCGTATCAGCATCGTTGGTAGGCTCATCAAACCCGCCCGCCAGCAGCTTTTGCAGGGCCTCGTCGACCTCCGTATCAGAGGCTTCCAGCAATTGGCGCCTGGAACTGAAGCCTGCCGGATCGTCCAGATCCTCTGACGTCGGGAGCAGGTCCGGGTGGTGCCAGATGGAATCCCGGCCTTCGATGCCGCGTTCCTCGGCCAAGGCAGCCCAGAGAGCGGCCGCGTCGCGTAGACGGCGAGGACGCAGTTCCAATCCGACCAAGGCTGAAAAGGCATGCTCGGCCGGTCCGCCCGTTGCGCGGCGCCGTCGAACAGTTTCCCGCAATGCACCCGCGGAGGGCAGATTCACCGTAGCCGCGGCTGTCAGTTCATCGACCCAGCCTTCAACCAGCGCCAAAGTCGTCTCCAGCTTCACCAAGGCGGTGTCTTGCTCCGGGGTTCTTTCCGGCATGAACACTCCTTGGGAGAGAGCATTCTGCATGGATTCGGGATTGGTGGGATCAATTTCCCGTGCTACTTCTTCAATCCGCGACATGTCAATATGGATGCCTCGGGCATAGCCTTCGATTGCGCTCAGAAGGTGCCCTGCCAGCCAGGGAACATGCGTGAACAAGCGGGTGTGCGCTGCCTCCCGGACCGCGAGGAAGAGCCGGATCTCCGACTCGGGAATATCCAAGCCTTCGCCGAAGGCCCTGACGTTGGCAGGCAACAGCGCCATTTTGCCTTCTGCCAAGGGGATGCCGATATCCGTGGAGCCAACAACATCCTTGGATAGGGCGCCGACGGCCTGTCCCAACTGCATGCCGAACAGAGCGCCGCCCATGTTCTGCAGCATCGAATGGGCCCCGCCCATCATCGCCTTCATGTCCTCCGGCACCTGTTCGGAGAGGGCGCTTGTGAGAGCGAAAGCAATGCTGTTCGCCACCGGTTCGGTCAGCCGCTTCCATGTCGGTAACGTCGCCTCTACCCATTCGGCCCGGGACCATGCCCTGCCCATGAGCCCCGTGCCGGCGAAATCCGTGACCGGATCCAGCCACATCTCGGCCAGGCGCAATGCCTCGTCCACCTCGCGGGATTGTGCGGGAGTAACCGATGGGTCACTGTCCGAGGCAGCAACCTTACGCGCGCTCTCATGGGCCAGCTTCCAGTTGACCGGGCCTTCATTTCCGGCGCTCATCATGGCCTGTACCTGCTGCATCATCTGCGCCAGCACATTGGGGTCGGACGGCAGACCTGCCGCCTTGGCTATTTCTGCGGGATCCATGCCGGCTCCCTCAGCGCCGAAAAGCTTGGCAAACATTTCGGACAGCGGATCTTTCGGATCGTCGCCGTTGTTGGATGGGTTGGAGGTCATCTATACCACCGGTCCTTGTGAGGGTGTGCTGGGCATGCGGGCCTGGAACAGGGCCTGTGGCCGTCGCCGGATTGTTGCTTCTGACTACACGTTACCGCTAGTTTTCACGCCATGTCGTGCTTGTTGAGCCCGGTTCGCTCTAGGCAAATGAGATGCGCGGCCTCGTTTCCCGGTCAAGCTTCCAAATGGATCGCTCCGGATTACGGGCGTCCTCTCAGGCAAAGCGCGTAGGCTGGTGCAGGGTTCCGGCTTGACCGGTGCCCTTCCTGCTGTGCCTTGAGTAAGCCGCGGGAGACGCTGAGAGAAGGAAACCACAGTTGACTGAGCCGATCGACCTCGGGGAGCAAGCGCCGCCGACGCCGCGCAAGCCAAATAACCGACGGCACCCGGTCATGATAGGAGCGGGCGTCGTCGCAGTCGTCCTTGGCCTGCTCGCGTTGGCTATGCCATCGCCGTACATCGTGGAATCTCCCGGTCCTACCTTCAACACGATCGGCGCCGTGAACGACGTCCCGTTGATCGAAATCCCCGGCCAAAAGACTTATCCCACTTCAGGCGCACTGGATATGACTACTGTTTACATGAGTGGCGGCCCCAGTGGCTCCGTGCGTTTGTTCGAAGTAGCGTCTGCATGGCTGGATCCACGCAAGAGCGTCACACCGGAAGAACTCGTGTACCCCCCGGGTGTCTCCGGCGAGCAGATCCAGAACCGAAACGCCGCCGCCATGGACTCTTCGCAGGAAACGTCCGTTGCTGCGGCCTTGAGCCACTTGGGCGTCGACTTCGAGGAAGACCTGTCCGTTGTCGATTTCGCCGACGGTGCAGCCGCGGCAGACCTGCTGGCACCGGATGACGTCATCGAAAGCATCAACGGCATCGCGGTAACGGACATTAATGTTCTTCGTGATGAGCTCAATGCCAGCGGTGGCGAACCCGTGGAGCTCGAGGTCCTCCGCGACGGCGAGCCTGAGACCGTCCAGGTCGCTCCGGAGGCGAACGCCCAGGGCGCTTATCAGCTCGGCGTCCTGCTTGAGACCGACTTCGAGTTCCCGTACGAGGTCAAAATTCAGCTGGAAAACGTCGTCGGGCCCAGTGCGGGCATGATGTTTGCACTTGGCATCGTGGACAAGCTGACGCCAGGGGAACTGACCGGGGGGCTGCACGTTGCCGGCACCGGCACCATCGATTCGTCCGGAAACGTCGGTCCGATCGGCGGCATTGAACAGAAAATGTATGGCGCGCATCAGCGCGGCGCGACCGTTTTCCTTGCTCCGGAAGCTAACTGTGGCGAGGTCGTCGGCAATGTGCCTGACGGGATGCAGGTGGTCAAGGTGGCAACTCTCGAAGACGCAGTGGAAGCCGTGACTGTGCTCGGCGAAGGCAAAGACGGCTCAGCGCTCCCTGCCTGCGGCTGACGTGTCACAATCGTGCGTCAGAAGCCGATGACGGTCGCTCCCGACTTCGTTGTGGCGTTCCCACAAGGCAGAATGGAAGGAAAGCGGAACCTCCCGGGCTGCTCATTCGTGGTCTAGACGGAGGGGCCTCATGCATAGGCATGGATCCGCCGTCAAGCACAACGCACGCTGACAATGAGGTAAAGAGTGACATTCGGACAAGACCGGCCCCGTGATGACCGGCCAACCGCGCCCGCCCAACTAACACGGAAACGCTCCCCGCTGATACCCACCCTCATTGTGGTGGCCGTGCTGGTGGTCGGGTTCGTCTTCTTCTCGCAGATTTATGCGGACATCCTTTGGTACAACCAGCTTGGCTATCTGGAAGTATTTCTGAAGGAAAACGGCACGAAAATCGCTATCTTCCTGATTGCCTTCCTGATCATGGCTGCCGCGGTGTACCTGAGCCTGCGCCTCGCTTATCGGTCACGTCCGGTCTATGCGCCGGACAGTGCACTGCAGGACAACCTCAACCGGTACCAGGAACAGCTTGAGCCCGTACGCAAGCTCCTGATGATCGGTATTCCGATTGTGCTCGGTGGCTTCGCCGGTACCGCGGCGGCATCCGCTTGGCAGACTGTGCTGCTGTTCTTCAACCAGGTTCCCTTTGGGCAAACTGATCCCCAGTTCAACCTGGACTACAGCTTCTACACCAACACGCTGCCCTTCCTGGGTTTCCTGACTGGGTTCCTGGTCAGCGTGGTGCTGATCGCAGGTATCGCCGGTCTCCTGACCCATTACCTCTACGGCGGGATCCGGCTGGAGGAGAAGGGCTTTTTCGCTTCCAACGCTGCCCGTATCCACGTAGCGGTCTTCGCCGGCCTGTTCCTGCTCCTGCAGGGTGTGAATTACTGGCTGGACCGGTACAGCACTCTGCAGTCGGATTCGGGCAAATGGACCGGCGCGCTCTACACGGATGTCAATGCCGTCATTCCGACCAAGGCGATTCTGGCCGTGGCTGCCATCATTGTGGCCATCCTGTTCGTCGTTGCCGTTGTCTCGGGCCGGTGGCGTCTGCCGATCATCGGTACAGCAATGCTGGTTATTACTGCGATTCTGGCCGGCGGTGTTTACCCCTGGGTCATCCAGCGATTCCAAGTAGAGCCGTCCGAACTCAGCCGTGAAGCGGAATACATCGAGCACAACATTGCCTTGACGCGTCAGGCCTACGGGCTCGACGAGGTTCAGACCAATACCTACAACGCGACCGTTGAAGCCGAGGCCGGCGCCCTGCGGCAGGACGCCGAAACGACGGCGAACATCCGCCTGCTCGATCCCAACCTGGTCTCGGATGCCTTCAGCCAGCTGCAGCAGTTCCGGCAGTACTACCAGTTCCCGGAAATCCTGAACGTCGACCGCTACGAGATCGACGGCGAGATCCAGGACACTGTCATCGCCGTCCGTGAGCTCAACACAGCAGGCGTGCCTGCAGGCTGGGTCAACGAGCATGTCCTCTACACCCACGGTTACGGTGTCGTCGCCGCCGCCGGTTCCAGTGTCGAGCCCGATGGCAAGCCCACCTTTATTCAGTCCGGCATCCCGACCACGGGTGTGCTGGGTAATGAAGAGGACTATGAACCACGGATCTACTTCGGTGAACAATCTCCTGAATACTCCATCGTTGGTGCACCAGAAGGCGACAGTCCCATTGAGATCGACCGTCCGCAGAGCGAAGAGTCCGAGACGGAGTCCCGGAATACCTTCGAAGGCGACGGTGGGCCGAGCGTGGGCAACGCCTTCAACCGTCTTGTCTACGCGCTGAAGTTCCAGTCCACCGACCTGATGCTCTCGGACCAGGTGAACTCTGAATCGCAGATTCTTTACGACCGGGATCCGCGGGAACGGGTGGAAAAGGTCGCGCCGTACCTGACGGTGGATGGAAATGTTTATCCCGCCGTCATTAATGGCCGGGTCAAATGGATCGTCGACGGCTACACCACCAGCAAGCACTTCCCGTACTCGACTCCGCAACAGCTCCAGTCAGCAACTGCAGATTCTTCGACGGCAGGCGGCCAAAGCGTGGCTCTGCCGCCCGAAGAGGTCAACTACATCCGCAACGCAGTCAAGGCCACCGTCGATGCCTATGACGGTTCAGTAGACCTGTATGCCTGGGATGACCAGGATCCGATCCTCCAGGCGTGGCAGAAGGTCTTCCCGACAACACTCAAGCCGTTCAGCGAAATGTCTGCGGAACTGATGGACCACGTGCGTTACCCGGAAGATCTCTTCAAGGTGCAGCGTGAACTCCTGGCCCGTTACCACGTGACGGATGTCGACAAGTTCTACACCAACAGCGACGCCTGGGCCGTGCCTACCGATCCGACGCTGGGTGCGAATTCCGACGTCAAGCAGCCTCCTTTCTACCTGTCCCTGAAGATGCCAGAGCAGGAAAACGCTGCCTTCTCGCTGACGACGCCATTTATCCCGTTCGTTCCTGCCGGTGAGGAAGCGCGAAACGTGCTCTACGGCTTCCTCGCTGCCGAGGGTGATGCCGGAACCGGCGAGGACGGTGTCAAGAGCGAGGAATACGGCACGCTGAGGCTGCTTGATATTCCACGATCACTGTCGGTTCCGGCACCGGGCCAGGCACAAAACTTGTTCAACTCGGATACTGCGGTATCGACTGAGCTGAACCTGTTGCAGCAGGGCGCTACCGAAGTGCTCAAGGGCAACCTGCTCAGCCTGCCTGTCGGCGGCGGCATGTTGTACGTCCAGCCGGTGTATGTCCAGTCCTCGGGTAGCTCGGCTTACCCGACGCTCCGTCGCGTACTTGTCAGCTTCGGCGAAGTGGTCGGATTCGCGCCCACCTTGGACGAAGCCCTTGACCAGGTCTTCGGCGGTGACTCCGGTGCCACGACCGGCGACGCCGGGAACGTCGGCGAGACACCGGACGATCCGGCTGCCCCGCCCGCAGAAGGTGGCGGCGGCAACGCGGAGGCCGACCTGCGGGCGGCACTCGAAGCGGCGAACGCGGCGATCCGTGAGGGTGAGGCGGCTCTGGCGGAAGGAGACTTCGCGGCTTACGGTGCAGCTCAGGAGAAGCTGAACCGGGCTTTGCAGGATGCGCTCGAAGCTGAAGGCATTGTCTCGGGTGAGGCTCCCGCCGAGGGCGGCGAAGAGGCTCCGGCAGAAACGCCGGCCCCGGCGCCCGAGGGCTGACGCAGCCGATTTGCTTAGCAACCCCGCGGCCGGTAAAGTAAAGACCGCGCCGCGGGGTGGAGCAGTTCGGTAGCTCGCTGGGCTCATAACCCAGAGGTCAGAGGTTCAAATCCTCTCCCCGCAACAGAGAAAAGGTCCCGACCGGAAACATCCGGTCGGGACCTTTTGGATTAAGAGCCAATCATGATTCCCCGGGCTATCGGGAAAAGCCCATACGGGGCTGCGGCGCAACCTTCACACCACAGCCCCGTGCAGGAACGGCCACTGTCAGGCCGCCGCTAGTTGATTACTGGCCGGACTCGATTGAGGCAGAGCTGGAGCCGGACTTCAGGGCAGCCAAGCGTGCTTCGATCTCGGTTTGCTCTCCCAAGTCCTCCAGGCTCTCAAACTGGGCATCTAGACTCGACGAAGCCAGTTCCTGAGCGCCGCGGACCCGTGCCTCTTCCCTCCGGACCTTTTCCTCGAACCGTCCTACTTCGCTGGTCGGATCCATGATGTCGATGCTCTTGAGTGCGTCGTGCACCTGGGTTTGTGCTTCGGCCGTACGTGCGCGCGCGACGAGTTCGTTGCGCTTGTTTTGTAGCTCGGTCAGCTTGCCCTTCATCTGGTTAAGCCCGGTCTTGAGCTTTTCGACAACCTCGTTCTGGGAGGCGATGGTGGGCTCGACACCCTTGGCCTCGTTCTCCGCACTGATCTGGCGTTGGATGGCGACCTTGGCGAGATTGTCGAACTTTTCCGCATCGGCGGGATTACCCGCGGCGCGGTACTCGTCGGCCTTTCGGCTGGCAGCCAAGGCCTTGTTGCCCCAGCTGCGCGCGTTTTCCATGTCTTCGTTGTGATCGTCCTGAAGCATGCGCAGGTTCCCGATGGTCTGGGCGACGGCGCTCTCGGCCTCGGCAATGTTGTTCGAGTAGTCGCGGACCATCTGGTCCAGCATCTTCTGGGGGTCTTCGGCCTGATCCAGAACTGCGTTGATGTTGGCCTTTGCCAGCTGTGCGATACGGCCAAAGATTGACTGCTTAACCACTGTGATACCTTTCGTCCTGCTATCTGATTCTTGACTACAACCCCTTGGGCTGCCCGGTTTCTTATCCAGTTAGAAGTTGCCGCCGGCACCTCCGCCGTCGCCAAAACCGCCACCGCCGAAGCCGCCGAAGCCGCCGCCGCCGAAGATGTCGCCCCCGCCGCCCCCGCCGCCGAAGCCGCCACCGTGGCCGCCATGGCCGCCGTGCAAAATGGAGTCGATCAGGATTCCGCCAAGGATGGCGCCGCCGAGGCCGCCGCCGCGGCCACCAAACATTCCGCCGCCGCCGAAGCCTCCCATACCGCCCATGCCGCCAAAACCATCAACATCTTGCTGTGCCATCTGGCTGGCCTGCTGCGCGAGGGCATTGGCCTGCTGGGCATAGTTGAGGGCCTGTTCGGGATCTGATTCGGCGATCTGCAGAGCGTAGGCAAGGTTGCGTTCGGCTTCAGCCAGCCGGGTCCGGGCTTCACTGCCGACGCCGCCGCGGCGGGCTTGGATATAGTCCGAGGTTCCCGAGATTTGGGCCTGGGCCGACATGATGGTGTGCTGCAGCGACTCGCGTGCCCTGCGGGCACGTTCCTGGGCATCACGGATGCCGGTCAGTGATCGGTCCAATGAATTCGCGGCGTCAAGGCGCTGGACGATGCCGATCGGATCGATCCGGCCGCCGGCGATTTCACGTTGGATGCCTTCGAGTGCCGTTTCGACTTCGGCGACGGGCCCTGCGAGTTCCGGATGTTGCCCGTTGGCGATGAGGGCGCGTGCATGGGCAAGATCCTGGGCTGTGTCCGAAATCGCGCTTTCCATGGCCGACCTTGCGGCGTCCAGGTCCTTGGACGTTTTGCCGATGGCATCGAGGAGGACATTGGCTTGGTAGACACTTTCTTCGGCCGCCCGGACGGCGACAACCGCAGCGCTGCGGTCTCCGGCGTCGAGCTTCTCCTGCGCGGTGGCTGCAGCGTTGTCCACAAAATCGAGCCGTTCCTGCGCCTGATCAATATTGTCTCGGACCTGCTCAAGGGCGGAGTCAGCGTACCGTTCACGGAGCCGGTCAAGGTCTGCGTGGCCGGCAGCCAACCTTTTGCGAGCAGCCTCGGCAGCTTCACGGGCGCTGGCCAAGGCGCCGGGGGCGTTCTTTTCCAGTTCCCGCAGCGCGTCGAAATCTTCCTTGTGTTCCTGGAGCGATGCGCTGACGGCTTCGCAGCGACGGATGATGTCGCCGAGCCAAGCCCGCTGCTGTTCCTCGGTATCCGGAATGTGATCATCGAGCTGCTGCTGGAGTTTGAACGACTCCATCATGTGCGCTTTGGCCGCGGTGATGTCTTCGCGGAAAGGCTTGACGGCTGTCTCGCCGTACTGGGCCATGGCGAAGCCGACTTCCTGCTCGCTGGATCTGATGGCGTCATCGGCGGCGATCAGCAGGCTGCCGGCCTTCTTGCGCAGATCCTCGACGCTCATCGCGTCATGCGGATCAATCGGTTTGCCATCCGGCCCACGCTGGATCTGTGGTTCTCCGCGGCCTGCACCCTTGCGGCGCCTGGATTTCACATACAAATAGGTGCCGACTCCTCCCGCAGCGACGACGCCGCCCATCAAGAGCACCGGCGCCAGCGAGCCGCCGCCGGAGGAAGAACCGACATCTCCGCTGCCGCCGGAGGCCACGTCCGCGATTGCCTCTGCGGCCAGTACGCCTGCTTCCGCCCATTCGTCCTGAGCGAGCGCGGGGTTCAGCGACTGGAAGATCTGCTGGTCACTGGCGGAAACAGGACTTCCTTCCGCAGACTGGAAGTGGGCCTCGCGTGATTCGACCGCGACAACGAGCATGCTGTCCGAACTTCCCAGACCCTTTTGCTGTGCTGTCTCCACCAGCCACTCGCTCGGATCGGAAGGGTTCTCGAATTCGTCGACGTAGACGACGTACAGGCCCAGGCCTTCTTCTTGACGCAGGTTGCTGATCGCTTCCTCGACCTCGGCCCGTTCGGCACCAAGGACGCCTGCCTCGTCAACCACAAACTCGCCGGGCGGAATCTCCACCGGTGGTTCGGCGTTTGCCGCGGCCGGAGCCATGAAGACCGCCGAGAGCCCAACAGCGGCCCCCAAATGAGTGAGCAGTGATCGCATGTAGAACCCTTCAGTATCGTCCGGAAACCCGGTTGATATCGTGGCGGATACCGGGGCGCACCGTTGATCCGCCCCGATTTTGATTCTATGGGGCGGCAGTGGGAGCGTCCACCCGAATTGACCGTCTTGGAAGCGGGTACGCCGGAAGCGCAATGTACCGCTCGAACGGATTCCGGCCTGCCGGCCGGAGGGGAACCATGTGGTTCAACGGCATTCGGCATATTCCCAGTTTTCTTCCAGCGAATATCGTCCCCTGTCCCAGATTGAGAAGGCATAGTGGTAACAGTCCAAGGAAAGGGAAACTATGACTGAGCACAACCAGGATCCGGAAGCCACCTTCCGGCCCCAGGTTCCGCCGCCGCCGGCGAAGCCACCGGCAACAGCGGACGCCAACGCTGATTACCGCACTCCAGCCGGCGAATCGGATATGGGCGAGCCAGCCGGTTCTGAGCAGGATCCGCGTACTCAGTCGCTTCCTCAGTCACAGCAACCGACAGAACCGCTTACAGGCTGGCACCGGCCGGATGGTTCGGACCATGCCCGATCCGGGACATTCGGCGAAACCGCCAATGAAGACCCCGCCGGCGAGACGCAGACCGGCGCAGCTGCACAGCAAGCCGGATACACCGACGCCAGCCCCTACGGCCAGCAGAACCCCTATGGGCAGCAGAGCACCTACGGGCAACAGCATCAGTACGGCGGGCACAATCCCTACGGGCAACATGGCTCCGTCCCTTATTACGCTTCGGCTGCGTCAACCGGCGCCCAGACGCCCAAGCCAGCCGCCAAAAAGCGGTTCGGAAGCGGCACACTGGTTGCCGGCATGCTCCTTGCCGGGCTCGCAGGCGGCGGAGTCGCGGTGGGCGCGCAATCGCTGGCTGGTGACGTTCCGCCGTCGTCGGTTGCCTCCGGTTCAGCAGAGCAGCTGATCGTTAACAACACCGACTCGGTCAATGAAATCACGGCTGCTGCGGCCAAGGCATCCCCGAGCGTCGTGACGATTTCCGTCGCCTCGGGTAATTCGGGCGGCTCCGGTTCGGGCATCATCCTTGATAAGGAAGGCCATATTCTCACCAACACGCACGTGGTTACGTTGGGCGGACAGGCTGCGGACCCGAACGTGGAGGTCCGCACCAGCGACGGCAAGGTCCACCGTGCCAGCATCGTGGGAACTGACCCGCTGTCCGACCTGGCCGTGATCAAGATCGAAGCGCAAGGCCTGACGCCTGCTGCCTTCGCCGACTCAAGCGAGCTCAATGTCGGGGACACCGCCATCGCCATCGGGGCGCCCCTCGGCCTGAGCGGTACGGTGACGGACGGCATCATCTCGACGCTGAGCCGGACGATCAGCGTCTCGTCCTCGGAAGTGCCCGAGGAACCCGAGGAAGAGCAAGCGCCAAGTCCCGGCGACCAATGGAACTTCCAGTTCCCCGAGGATTCCGGCAACCAGTCCTCCGGACAGGGCAGTATCTACCTCAACGTCATCCAGACGGATGCGGCCATCAACCATGGCAATTCGGGCGGCGCCCTCGTTAACACCAACGGGGAAGTCATCGGCGTAAATGTTGCGATCGCATCCGCCAGCCAGGACAGCGGGAGCATCGGCGTCGGTTTCGCCATCCCCAGCAGCTATGCCGAGCGGATCGCGCAGGACCTGATTGCCGACGGCCAAGCAACGCACGGTTATCTGGGCGTCACCGTCACGGCTAAGGCCGCGGAGGCTTCACGCGGAGGCACCCAGTTCTCCGTGGGAGCTGAGGTCGCCGGCGTCAGTGGGGGGTCGCCTGCCGACAAGGCCGGACTGCGCGAAGGAGATGTCATTACGGGGGTCGGGGAACGTGTCATCGAGGACAGCCTCTCACTGACGGCAGCCATCCGTGAGCAGCCCGTGGGCGGCACCGTAACGCTGAAAGTCCTGCGCGGGGGCGAAGAGCAGAGCATCGATGTGACAGTGGGCCAGAACCCGGAAAGCTGAATCGGCCTGTAGTAAGGATAAAACCGGCTGCGGAACCTCCATCGGGTTCCGCAGCCGGTGCTTTTTACGTCATATCCGGGCCTGCCCGGGCCGGGGCGCGAGTCGCGGGACGCCACCGGTATGGTTAGCTAAGCTTTACCGGCTGAGCACTGCGGGACCGCAGGCAGCCGCGGAAATCCGCAAGCAGAAGGGTTGAGGAAACACATGCCAGCTTTGCCCACGGAAGCCGAGGGGCCAGTCACCGCACCTGAGCGGGTCCTGGTCTTCGCGGCCCATCCTGACGACCTTGATTTCGGCGCCGCCGGAACCATTGCACGCTGGACCGCCGCCGGCACGCAGGTGAGCTACTGCATCATGACCGACGGCGATGCCGGCGGATTCGATGAGGCGCACCGTCCGGAAATTGTGGCGATGCGCGCGGCCGAACAGGCTGAGGCAGCACGGATCTGCGGCGTGTCGGACCTGCATTTCCTCCACCAGCGCGACGGTTTTCTGGAGCCGAGCTACGAGGTTGTCGGCATGGTGGTGGAACTGATGCGGAAAATCCGTCCGGATATTGTCCTCGCCATGCACCCGGAACGGGCCTGGGACCGAATCCAGAAGAGCCATCCGGACCATTTGGCCTGCGGTGAGGCAGTTACCCGTGCGGTCTATCCCGCGGTGGAGAATCCGTTTGCCTATCCGGAACTCGCCGAAGCCGGACTGCCTGCCTACAAGGTGCCGTATCTGTGGTTCTTCGGCGGGCCGGCCGAGCGGGAGAACCATTTTGTCGACATCACCGAGTTCGTCGATACCAAGGTGGAAGCCATCCGGATCCATGCGAGCCAGCACCCGGACGTGGAACGGATGGATGCCAGGGTCCGCTCGATGCTCCGAACCAATGCGCGCCGCGGCGGCCTGGAGGAAGGCCGCAGTGCCGAGGCGTTTCACGTAGTCGGCATCAATACTCCGGCCACCATCGCCGGTTTCTAGGATCCAGAGGGCCCTTGCCTGGCAATGCGCGGCAAAGGGCCCTCGTGCGGCTACTGGTCCAGCGGGACGGACAGGGTGAACGGCGGCGTCGGCGACTGCGCGCCGCCGCGGGCCTCGAGGGTCAAGGCAATCTCACTGAAACCGATCACATTTTCGATGATGACAGGTTCCTCGCCGGATACGTTTTCGCTGCTGAGCGCCCCCACCGACTGCGGTGCCGAACCGTTCGCGGGGATTTTCCAGAGCTGGTAAATCTGGCCTTCGCCGGCGGCAGACAGGCTCCGGAACGTCAGGACGGCGGCATTCCTGTCGGTGGACACCGCGACGTCGGCACTGGCGCCCTCGTCGCCTTCCACGGTAGCGGTGACTACATCCGACGCATCGAGAACATCCTGCTCGGCCGAGCGGCCCAGGGTCTGTACGGCGGCGATAGCCCCGATAATCAAAACAACGACGGCGACAGCTACGAGGATCCACTTGGTCGCGGCCGGCATCGGCCTGCGCGCCGGAATATCGTCTTCCGCCGTCAGTTGGTCTGCGTGCAGCACCGACGGGTCCTCGGAAGCGCCGGTATCCGGGGCGTTCTGCTCGGGTTCGTAGTCAGGCTCGTAATCCGGAGTAGATGATGAGGCCTTGTCGTCTCGGGGCAGTGGCGTTTCCATAAGTCCTTAGCATAGTGCCGGGTCCTGCAGAAGGGCGGCGGGGTGAATGGGGATGACGTCTTAGAACTGTGCGCCGGCGAAACCATGCTGCCGCCAGGCCTCATAGATGGCGATGGACGCCGAGTTGGCGAGATTCAACGAGCGCAGCGACGGCCGCATGGGCAGGCGCAGGCGGGCGGTGACATGGGGATCGTGCTTGACCTCCTCGGGCAGCCCCACCGATTCGGGGCCGAACAGCAGCACGTCGCCGGGTGCGTAGGCGATCTCCGTGTAGGCCTGTTCGCCGTCGGACGTAAATGCGTAGACACGTTCGGGTTGCAGAGCATCCCAGGCGGCCTGCAGCGACTTGTGAACGTGGACGACCGCAAGGTCGTGGTAATCCAGTCCTGCGCGGCGAAGCTTGGCGTCGTCGAAGGAGAAGCCGAGCGGTTCCACCAGGTGCAGTTCGGCGCCGGTAATCGCGGCCAGGCGGATGGCGTTTCCCGTGTTGCCCGGGATTTCAGGGGTATAGAAGAGAATGCGGAACACGCTCTCCATCCTATGCACGCCGCGGCGCCAAGGGTTATTTGTGCATGCCGGAGAGCAGGCGTCCCAGCGAGGGGACATGCACGGTATTGGGAGCGGGGCCGCTGCCTAGGAACTTTTTCAGTTCGCGGATCAGCCGGGCCGCGTTCACCACATGGACCGGAGCATGCGAGTGGGGATCGTAGCCGCGCGCATAGTCGACCACAGGTTCGTGCAGGTTCCCGTCCGGTGAATGGATGACTGTCCAGCCCTGCACATTCAGTTCCGGAAAGAGGTCCTGCATGCGCCGGACCGCGGGCACCAGTTGGGGCGGGTCGACGATGCGGCCGTCCTTGCGCAGGGCGTAGCCATCCCACCTGAAGATCCCCTTGGGCAGCAGCATGGAATCAATTAGAGCCAGCCGGTAGCCGGCAAGCAGGGCATGGTCGATGAAACCGCGGTCGGCGGGGGAGTGGAGGCCGTTGACCAGACGGGCAGAGGGCATCTCGGGCAGGATCTGCTGGGACAGCAGCCGTACCGTCCGGGCTTCCCGCTGCAGCCGTGATGCCGCGCCGAAGACGCCGCGTTTCCGGGGCGCCCCGTGGATCTGCTGACGCGCCAGCGACAGCGGCACCAGGCTTGACGCGTCGGCCGTGTCATAGGACGGTACATAGACGGCTGGGTCTGCGGCGGCCGGGCGGCGTTCGCCGGGACGGCGATGAGGGGCGGTGGTGAAATTGGAGCCGGCGGCAAAGGCCTCTTCACTGTCCGTGGGTGCATTGGGAACCGACGCCGTCCCATAAGACCTGTCGTACCGGGCCCGGGTCTGTGGGTTGCTGAGCACTTCGTAGGCGAGGGTCACCTGGCGGAACGCTGAGGGGTCGCCGCCGTGGTCCGGGTGGGTGGCACGTGCGGCCCGGCGGTAGGCCGCCTTGATCTGCTGCGCGGTGGCATTGGCAGGCAACCCCAGGGTCTCATAGTGGGATGGGGGAGTCACCTGCCGCCTTCCTGTAGTTACGTCGAAATCGCCGCTGGTCCGAACGCAAGTCTAGCGCTGCCTGCGCCTTTGCTCTGTCGGGATTTCAACGAACCGGAGGCGGACCGCGTTCCGGCTGCCGCGGTCTTCTCCGGCAGCGGCTCAGGGCCGGGAAGCCGGAGCAACGGAGAGGTAGCGCAGCAGCAGCATCGAGTCCGACTCGAGGATATGGGCAAGCCTCATGGCCTGCGGTGCATGCTCAGCCACATGGTCGGCCACCCGTTGGCCGGTACCACCGGCCAGGATGGGGCTCATGGTCAGGCACAGTTCGTCGACCAGCCCGGCGGCTTCGAAGGAGCCCAGGAGGGTGGGCCCGCCCTCGCTGTGGATCTGGCTCAGGCCCCTGGATGTCAGGATCTCAACGATCCTGGCCGGTTCCACCCACTGGTCCCCGGCGTCGACGACATCCGCAACTTCTTCCAGTGCGCGCCGGCGGCCGGCATCAGCCCTGGTCGTGGTGAGCAGCAGCGGACGGACCGGTGCCTGGACAAACAGTTCGCTGTCCGGGTCCAGGTTCAGCGAACCGGAAACGACGGCGAACGCAGGGCGGGCCGGCATGCCGTGTTCTATCCGCCACTGCCGGCTCTCGGCCGAGAGCAGTTCTCCACCGTATCCCTCCGCGCGGATGGTGCCGGCACCGATGAGGATGACGTCGGCAAGCCTGCGCAGCAGCGAGAAAACGTGCTGGTCCACCTCGTTGCCCAGGGGACCGGACCTGCCTTCGTGGGTGGCGGCGCCGTCGAGGCTGGAGACAAAATTGAAGCGTACCCAGGGGCCGTTGTGCGGCAGTTCGCCGTACCACTGCAGCAGCTGCTCGTCGGTGGCGTCGGCGGCGGCCTCCGGGAAGATCCGGTTAATCGCGGCAAGCGGTACAGCTGTCCGGGTGACTGAGCCACCGGTCATAAATTCTTCCCTTCGGTCACGGCTGCGCCGGTTCGTTGAACTCGCCCATGTTGTGTTTCAGATATGCCGGCTGGCGCCAGCCGAAAGCCGCTTCGGTAAAGCGCACGGCCGAGTTGGCTTCGGCGACGTTATGCATCCGGACGATTCTGGCCCCGTTCATAATGCACATGACGGCGGCGGCGAGGGATCCGGACAAGCGGTCCTTCTTGGGCTGGTCCAGCGTCTCGCCGATGAAGTCCTTGTTCGACACGGCGGCCAGTGCCGGGAACCCGAGCGCGGCTATTTCCTGGAAACGGCGGGTGATTTCCAGCGAGTGCAGGGTGTTCTTATTCAGGTCATGGCCCGGGTCGATAACGATCTTCTCGGGGGCGATGCCCAGCTCCACGGCCAAGTCCACTTTCCGACGCAGGAAGTCCGCAATTTCGTCGACGACGTCGTTGTAGTGGGGACGCGGATAGACGGTCCGCGGCGCCGCCAGCGAATGCGTGATGACCAGGTGGGCGCCGCCGTCGGCCACGGCCGCGGCGAGGTCCTTGTTCTGCAGCCCCGTGGTGTCATTGATGACGTTGGCGCCGGCCTTAATGCTGGCCTCTGCGACCTCCGGCAGGAAAGTGTCGGCCGAAATGATGACGTTGGACCGCGCACGCACGGCCTCAATGACCGGTACGATCCGCTCGGCCTCTTCGGCCGCGCTCAAAGCCGGCCCCGGCGCAAACGGAACGCCGCCGATGTCAACCCAATCGGCGCCGTCGTTAACTGCCTGCAGGCACGCGTCCACCGCCGCCTCCAGCGCAAACGTCCGCCCGCCGTCGTAAAAGGAGTCGGGCGTGCGGTTGATGATGGCCATCAGCGCTACCTGGCTGTTGAAATCGATCTTCCGGTCGCCGAAGGTGTGGACCGGATGGTCGAGGGTCGGCAGGTAAATGCCGGGTAGCGCAGTTTCCGTCACAGGCTCTTCAGCTCCTTGGCAGCGTTGGATAGGTCCACCGCTTCAACGGGGCGGCCGGAGCGGATCAGGTCCTGGATGTCGTCCTGCACATCCCAGACATTTACATTCATACCAGCCACCACGCGCCCTTCCCGCAACCAGAACGCAATGAACTCCATAGCATCCAGATCTCCGCGGATGACCGGCTCGGCCGTGGCCCACGGGAAGTAGCCGGAATATTCCATGCCGATATCGAACTGGTCCGTGTAGAAGTAGGGAATGTCATCGTTGACCGCATCCTGGCCGAGCATTACCCGTGCCGCGGTCTTGCCCTGGGCGATCGCGTTGGCCCAGTGTTCGCTGCGCAACGGACGGCCGAGAGCCGGATGATAGGCGTTGGCGACGTCCCCGGCGGCGAACACGTCCGCTGCGGAAGTGCGCAGGCTCTGGTCAGTATCGATACCGTTGGTCACGGCCAGCCCGGCCGCCTTGGCAAGGGCGGTGTTGGGGACGGCGCCGATGGCAACGAGCACCAGGTCCGCGGGTAGTCGCTCGCCGCCCTCGAGGACCACTTCCTCGACCGTGCCCTCCCCGCCGCTGAACTCCAGCGGGGTCATGCCGGTACGGATAATAACGCCTTCCCGCCGGTGCCGGTCCGCGAACTGGTTGCCGATGAGAGCGCCCAGTGCATGGCCCAGCGGCACGTCCTCGGGCCCGACAAGCGTTACGTCATTGCCCAGTTGCCGGGCCGTGGCGCCGACCTCCATGCCGATCCAGCCAAGTCCGATGACCACGAGCTTCTTGCCGCCTCCGGCCAGAGCGGAGTGCAGCGCGCTGCTCTCTTCGAGGGAGCGCAGGTAATGGATGCCTTCCAGGTCCGCGCCGGGGATGTCCAGCCGGCGGGATGAAGCGCCGGTAGCAAGCAGCAACTGCCCGTAGCCCAGATTCGTGCCGTCGGTCAGAGTCACGGAATGGCCGGCCGGATCAACGGACTCCACTGCTGTTTGCTGCCGCAGATCCACCTTGTTCTCCGCGTACCAGCCGGGGTCCTTGACCAGGGCAGCGGAAGCGTCCTCGCTCCCGGCCAGGTAGGCCTTGGACAGCGGTGGGCGGATGTACGGTTCGTGGGGTTCGGCGCCGATCAGCGTGATATCGCCGGTGAAGCCTTCACTGCGCAGGGTTTCGGCGGCTGTGGCGCCGGCGAGGCCCGCACCCGCAATAACGATTGATGTGGTCCCCATGATGGCGCTCCTTGACTGCGTGGTGTGCGGTACTGGCTCCGGATTGCTTCTGCTCTAAAACGGGTATTTATGACTTTAGAAAGGGTGCTGATGGAAGTCAATGGAGCCGATTTTCGTGAACTCTTCGTGCGACCGGTAGAATTCTGGTGTGCCCGTGTATCTAGACCACGCGGCGACCACGCCCATTTCGGCGCAGGCCCTGGCCGCACTCACTACTGAACTCAGCCGCAGCGGCAATCCTTCCTCGCTGCACGGCTCGGGCCGCCGTGCCCGCAGGGTGGTTGAAGATGCGCGCGAATCCCTGGCTGGCGCCGCCGGTGCGCACCCGAGCGAGATCATCTTCACCTCCGGCGGCACCGAAGCGGACAACCTCGCGGTCAAGGGCCTCTACTGGGCCCGGCATGACGCGGATCCCGGCCGCCGGAAGATCATCTGCTCCCCGGTGGAGCACCACGCGGTGCTGGACACCGTTGAATGGCTGGCTACCCACGAGGGCGCGGAAATCGTGTGGCTGCCGGTCGACGGATTCGGTGTGGTTTCGCTTCCGGCCTTGCAGGCGGAGCTCGACGCCGATGCCTCCTCTGTGGCGCTGGTTACGGTTATGTGGGCCAACAACGAGGTGGGCTCGGTCCAGCCCGTCGCCGAGATTGTCGAGGCGGCGCATGCCCACGGGATCCCCGTCCATTCCGACGCCGTCCAGGCCTTCGGCTCCCTGCCGGTCTCCTTCAAAGAATCCGGACTGGACACCATGGCCATCAGTGGGCACAAGATCGGCGGACCGGTGGGTGTCGGCGCGCTGCTGGTGGGGCGCAGCGTCAAGCTGACGCCGGTCCAGCACGGCGGCGGGCAGGAACGGGACATCCGCTCCGGCACCCTGGATACCCCCGCCATTGCTGCCTTTGCTGCGGCGGCGGAGGCCGCCGTCGGCAATCTTGCCGAGGAAAGCGAACGTTTGGCGAAGCTGCGCGAAAAGCTGATTGCCGGCGTCGTTAGTGCAGTTCCCGAGGCGGTGCTGCGCGGCACGCCGGATCCGGAACTGTCGGGCAAGCGGCTGCCGGGTAATGCGCACTTCACCTTCCCCGGCTGCGAGGGCGACTCCCTGCTGTTCCTGCTGGACCTGGCCGGGGTGGAGTCCTCAACCGGCTCCGCCTGCACGGCCGGCGTGCCGCGGCCCTCGCACGTGCTGCTGGCCATGGGACTGGGCGAAGACGAAGCACGCGGCGCCCAACGGTTCAGCCTCGGGCATACATCGACCGCCGAAGACGTTGACGCATTGTTGAAGGTGCTGCCGGACGCCTATGCACGGGCAAAAAAAGCCGGCATGGCCGGGCACATGTCCAGCATCGTCACGGCCGGCACCGAGCGCTGGCAATAGCAACGCGTTGGGAGCGCCTTCGAGTCCGCCGGGGCTTGGGGCAACTGATTTGAACACAACACATAAGGATTTTTCATGAAGGTATTGGCAGCGATGAGCGGCGGGGTCGACTCCGCCGTGGCAGCAGCGCGCGCGGTGGAAGCCGGACACGATGTGGTCGGCGTCCACCTGGCGCTGTCCCGCATGCCCGGCACGCTGCGGACCGGCAGCCGCGGTTGCTGCACCATCGAGGACTCGCGCGACGCCTGGCGGGCCTGCGACATCCTAGGCATTCCGTACTACGTCTGGGACTTCTCGGAGCGCTTCAAGGAAGACGTGGTGGATGACTTCATCGCCGAATACGCCGCCGGCCGCACCCCGAACCCCTGCATGCGCTGCAACGAGCGGATCAAGTTTGCCGCGCTGCTGGAGAAGGCGCTCGCGCTGGGCTTCGACGCCGTGTGCACGGGCCACTACGCCAAGGTGATCGAGGACGCGGACGGCAACCGGGAGCTGCACCGGGCCGCTGACTGGGCGAAGGACCAGTCCTACGTGCTCGGCGTGCTCACCCACGAGCAGCTCAAGCATTCCATGTTCCCGCTGGCCGAGACCCCGTCCAAGGCCGAGGTCCGGGCGGAGGCCGAGCGGCGCGGGCTTTCCGTGGCCAACAAGCCGGACAGCCACGACATCTGCTTCATTTCCGACGGCGATACCCGCGGCTGGCTGGCCGAGAAGATCGAGATGGAAACCGGGCAGATCGTGGACCAGACCGGCGAAGTGGTCGGGGAGCACGACGGCGCCAACGCCTTCACGGTGGGCCAGCGCCGCGGCCTGAAGCTGGGCCGCCCGGCAGCGGACGGCAAGCCCCGCTTCGTGCTGGAGATCCGCCCCAAGGAAAACAAGGTTGTGGTTGGCCCGGAGGCGCTGCTGGCCGTGGACCAGATGCGCGGCATCAAGGTCTCCTGGGCCGGTGTGCCCATCGCCGAGGTGGAGTCGCAGACCGAGTTCGACTGCATGGTGCAGGTGCGCGCCCATGGCGACCCGGTCGCGGCCCACGCACAGGTGGAGCCCGCCGACGACGGCCGTCCGGAGTTGGTGGTAACGCTGGTGGAGCCGATGCGGGGCGTGGCGCCGGGGCAGACCATGGTGCTGTACCAGGGCACCCGCGTGCTGGGGCAGGCCACCATCGATTCGGCACGTTCGCTCAGCTGGGATCCGGCACAGGTTTCCTGAACTACTAGGCTGGCGTCATGGCTGCGGTTAATTGGCGTCCCGTCATTATCTTTCTTGTGCTCGCTTATGCGCTCGCGTGGCTGGCGGCGCTGCCGCTGTGGCTGGGCGGCGGACTGCGGGACCCGCTTTTCGGGGTTTATGCGGTACTGATGATGTTCACGCCGGCGGTCGCTGCGCTGATCGTGAGCCGCTTCGTGGACCGGCCGGCGTCGATCCCGCGGGAACTCGGACTCGTCGAGGTGCGCCCGGTGGGACGCTTCCTGCTCTACCTGGGCCTGGGGCTGGTGGTCCCGGTTGTCCTTGGGATGGGGGCCTTGATAGTAGGGGCCTGGCTGGGCGTTTATCCGGCCGACTTCGAGAACTTCTCCGGATTCGAAGCCGCCCTCCGCGAGCAGACCGAGGCCGTCGGCGCGCCCATGCCGGCCATTCCCATCGGCATCCTGGTGGCCGCTCAGTTCTTTAACATCTTCATCGGGACCATCATCAACACGGTGCCGGCCCTCGGCGAAGAGCTCGGCTGGCGCGGCTGGCTGCTGCCCCGGCTGATGCCGCTGGGCGCGCCGGCCGCGATCGTGGTTTCCGGCGTCGTCTGGGGGTTGTGGCATGCCCCGCTGATCCTGCTCGGCTACAACTATCAGGACGGGCCGGGCTGGCTGGGCGTCCTGGCCATGTGCGCCATGTGCATGGTGTTCGGCGGTGTTTTCGCCTGGCTGCGGCTGCGCTCGCATTCGGTCTGGCCCGCGGCGCTGGCCCACGGCGCTCTCAACGCGTCTGCCGGCCTGATGTTCGTCTTCGTCATGGCCGGTTCCGGATTCTCCACTTTCCACGCCGGCGTGCTGGGCTGGTCCGGCTGGATCCTGCCGCTGCTGCTGATTATTGCCTTGGGGCTTGCCGGCCAGTTCCGCCCGGCGGCTTCATACAAAGTCCGGAGGACGCAAAGCCCGACGGCGAAACCCTAGACTGGACGCATGACTGAACCACCCCTTGCTGAAGATTTCGATCCGTCGGCCAGCTCCTTGTCCGGAGAGGTTGCCCCTGAGATCATGGCGGAGCTGTTGTCAGTGCGGGGCAGTATCGACAACATCGATGCGACGCTCGTCTACCTCCTGGCGGAGCGGTTCAAGGCCACGCAGCGGGTGGGATACCTCAAAGCACGCTATAAGCTGCCGGCGGCAGACCCGGACCGGGAGGCAGCCCAGATCGCCAGGCTGCGCCGCCTGGCAGAGGAGGCGCATCTCGACCCGGCGTTTGCCGAAAAATTCCTGAACTTCATCATTTCCGAAGTCATCAGGCATCATCAGGCCATTTCCAACGAACACAACGGCGGTACCAGCCGCAATGCCGAACAGGACGAGTCCGCCGGAGTATGACCAGCCCACGAGAAGCACCTCCGGCGGCGCCGGAGCACACCGCCCTGTCCGTCAGCGCTACCGGGCTGGGCAGCTGGCCGGGCACGGATCCGGCGGAAGCGGCACGGACCATCCGCGGCGAGCTGGGGGAGCCCAACCTGCCGCATCTGGTGGAACTGCCGGACCGGGGCGTCGGCTCCGATCCTGTGGGCCGTACCGCAGCGATGCTGCTGGAACTGGCCGTAGATCTGCAGCCCCACGGCTGGCGGCTCGTTGACCGTCCGGGGCTCGACCACCGCCGGGCGGCGTCTGCGTTGAGCACCGATGTGAACGTGCTGGCCGACGTTGCCGGGGCAGAAGAGCAGCCGGGTTCACAGTTCAAGCTGCAGTGCCGGGGACCGCTTTCCATGGCGGCCAATCTCTATCTGCACAACGGCGAACGGGCCTTGCTGGACAGCGGCGCGCGCCGCGATATTGCCGAGTCCCTGGCCGCCGGCGTCGTCGAGCATCTGCGGCGGGTCCGCACGGCGGTGCCCGGCGCGGACATTATCGTCCAGGTGGAAGAGCCCGAGATTGCGCAGGTCCTGGCCGGCACCATTCCGACGGCCAGCGGCTACCGCACCCTGCGGGCTGTTCCCGAGCAGGAGGTGAGTGCGCAGTGGCGCCAGCTGGTGGACTCGCTGCACGCTGCCGGCGCCCGGCAAGTAGTGGTGGCGCTGCCGGTGGCGGATGCTCCGTTCGAACTGGTCCTGGACGGCGGCATGGACGGCGTCGCCGTTCCGCTTGAGGGTTTGACCACCGGCCAGTGGGAGGCATTGGCAGCAGCGGCCGAAGCGGATAAGGGCATTTGGCTGGGGGCAGTGCACACCGGTCGTCCCGTCCAGGAGCCGCCGCGCGTCACCGCCGTCGTGGATTCCGTTCTGCGCCCTTGGCGTCAGCTCGGGCTTCCCGTGTCGAGGCTGCCCCAGCTTCGGCTCACCCCCTCAACCGGACTGGCCGGCCAGTCGCCTGAGGCAGCCCGCCGGATCCTGACGAGACTGAGCCAAAGCGCGGATGCGCTGAACCAGGTTGTCGCCGAAGGCTAGTTTCGGACAGCCAACTGCTGGGCATCCGGCCGGACGGTTTCGCGGGCCGGTCGGTCAGCCCTGGGCGGGCACCAGCCGGTAGGAGAACGATCCCTGGTACTCAAGCACGGTGCCCATTTGGCGTTGCAGTACCTTGGTGCGGATCCGGAAACGGCCTTCGGCCCGGTCCCACCATTGCTCGGTGAAGGCGGCCGCTTCCAGCAGCCGCGGCAGGCCCAGCCGGAACCGGTCGGCGCCAAAACTGGTCCGGCGGGAGACCAGCCGCATCCGTCCGTCTGCTCCGGCCGAGCAGGCCAGGTCTGTCCGCACCGTGCCGCTGCGGCCCAGCACGTCCGTCAGTCCGACCCCGTCCGCCCACAGGGTCATGTCCTGCATGGTGCGGCGGCCGCCGTCGAAATCGATGGTCCGGACGGCGGTCAGAGCGGGCCTGCCGTCCGCATCCAGCTGGGCGCGGTTTTCAATGCTGAACGGCACGTTCCGCTGGTAGTCCGGGAAGAGCGCATTGTCCCGGGCAGCGAGCCGCAGGAGCGGACGGAGCGCCGGACGCGGACAGCCGGCGACGTCGAAAATCCCGGTGCCGAGACCGACGGCGGCACCGCCGGAAGCGGCCGGGCCGGATCCAGCGGCCAGGCTGAAATACTCCTGCAGCTCGGGTTGCAGCAGGGCGAAGTCCTGGCCCATGGCCAGCTGGTAGACCGAAGCCATCCGGACCCCTACAGCCGGCCGGCGGCTTTGAGCCGGATGTACGTATCGGCAAGCTGCGGCGGCAGCTGGTGCGGATCGGCGTCCACCACTTCGGCCCCGAGCTGCTTGATCTGCCCGGTGATGGCCGCCCGGTCCAGGAGTGCCCGTTCGGCGGCGGCGGCCCGGAAGACCTCGGTGGCGGTGCCGCGCTGAGCCCGCAGCTCTTCCAGCAGCGGATCCCGGACGGAGGCAACCACCACCACATGCTTGGCGGTCAGCTGGGCCAGCATCGGCAGCAGGGACTCCTCGGCCGAGCCCGAATCCAGCGAGGTCAGCAGCACCACCAGGGAACGGTGGGAGGAGATGTTGTGGACCTGCGCGGGGATCTGGGACCAGTCCGCTTCGATGAGCTCCGGCTCCACAGTGGCCATCGCGTTGACCAACTGGTTGAGTAGGTTCCCCTTGGAGGCCGATCTGACCGTCGCGCGCGCCCTGCGGTCGAAAGCGAGGAAATCCACCCGGTCACCGCCCCGCTCGGCCAGCGCCGCCAGCAGCAGGGACGCTTCGATGCCGGTATCCAGCCGGGGTTCGTTGTCGATCCTGGCCGCCGCGGTGCGCGACGTGTCCAGCACGATCACCACCCGGCGGTCGCGTTCCGGACGCCACGTGCGTACGACGACGGCCTGCCGCCTTGCGGTGGCGCGCCAGTCGATCGAGCGGACGTCGTCGCCCCGGACGTAGTCGCGCAGGGAATCGAACTCGGTCCCGGCACCCCGGATCTGGACTGCTGCCTTGCCGTCGAGCTCACGCAGCTTGTGCAGTTTCGAGGGCAGATGCCGTTTGGCGTGGAAAGGCGGGAGCACCCGCAGCCGGGCGGGGGCCGGGACGGAAAGCTGCCGGGCGGCCAGGCCCAGCGGCCCCAGCGAGCGGACGGCCACGTGGTGCGCCAGCAGATCCCCGCGCCGTTCGGGACGGAGCCGGACCGCAAGCAACCGCCGCTCGCCCGCAGGAATGCTGATCCGCTGGACCGGGTTTACGGCACCGGCGGAAGGCTGCCAGCCATCCCGGAGGACCGCTTTCAGCCGGCGGGTCCCATGGTTGGTCAGCAGCAGTTCAACGGTACATTCTTCGGTCAGGCGGACGCTCGACGGTATCCGGCGTTCCAGACCGACCTTCCGCGGCGATCCGGCCAAACCCAGATCGGCCACCAGCACCACGGCCAAAAACAGACACCACCACAGGGCCGTCTGGCCCGCGGGGAACAGGATCAGCGGGAAAACGCCGGCCAGTGCCAGCAGAATGAAGCGTCCGGTCAGCGCCATTGGGGTCCCATCACGTCAGCGGGGAACCGGAACGGTGGTCAGGATGCTGTGCAGCACATCGTCGACCTGGACCCCGTCCATCTGGGCTTCGGGACGCAGCCCCACGCGGTGCCGCAGAGCCGGCAGTGTCAGGGCCTTCACATCGTCCGGCGTGACGTAGCTGCGGCCGGAGAGCCAAGCCCAGGCTTTGGCCGTGTTGAGCAAGGCGGTAGCGCCGCGCGGCGAGACTCCAAGCTGGAAGCTCGGGGCGGAACGGGTGGCCCGGGTGATGTCCACGATGTAGCCGAGCACCTCCGCGGAGATGCTGACGCGTGCGACGGCGGCACGGGCCTGGGCCAGGTCTTCGACGGAGGCAACGGGCCGTACGCCGGCGGCCTGTAGGTCGCGGGGGTCGAAGCCCATGCTGTGGCGGCGGATGATCTCGATCTCGGCGTCGCGGTCCGGTAGGTTCATCGTCATTTTCAGCAGGAAACGGTCCAGCTGGGCTTCGGGCAGCGGGTAGGTACCTTCGTACTCGATGGGGTTCTGCGTGGCGGCGACGATGAACGGTTCGGGCAGCTTCCGGGCCACACCGTCCACTGACACCTGGCGCTCTTCCATCGCCTCGAGGAGGGAAGCCTGGGTCTTCGGCGGCGTCCGGTTGATTTCGTCGGCCAGCAGGATGTTGGTGAAGACCGGTCCGTGGCGGAACGTGAATTCGGCTGTGTGCGCGTCGTAGATGAGCGAGCCGGTGACGTCGCCGGGCATCAGGTCCGGGGTGAACTGCACGCGCTTGGTATCCAGGCTCAGCGCGGCGGACAAGGTGCGGATCAACAGTGTCTTGGCCACACCCGGAACGCCCTCCAGCAGCACGTGGCCATGGGAGAGCAGGGCGATGAGCAGTCCGGTCACCGTGGCGTCCTGGCCAACCACCGCTTTAGCTACCTCGCTGCGCACATCCAGCAGCGCCTGGCGGAGGCGGTCGTCGGAGATCCCCGGGCCAGCCGGATCGGGACGGGACGAGGCCGGTCCATCTGCCGGGGCGGATCGCTGCGCCGCGGTGCCCGCCATGGAACCGGGGGCGTGCTGCGGATAATCGCTCATTGGTCCAGGATCTCTTTCTCTAGGGATTGCAGGTTCTGTGCCCAGTCCACCAGCTGGGATTCGCTTTCGGGGATGTAGGTCCGCAGCAACCGGTCCAGCTCGACGGCGGGCCGGTTGCTGTGCCGGGCCACGGCATCGACGACGGCGGCCGCACTACTTCCGGCGCCCAGGCGCAGCTTCGCAGCCAGCCGGGTCAGGGTTGCCGCACGCAGGTTGGCTGCGGCGCGCCGGATGGACTTGGAGTCCTGGTACAGCCGGGCGCGTCCGGCGGCGGTTTCCGCGGCGGGTACGACGACGGGCAGCGGCTCCTGGATCAGCTTGCCCAGGCGCCGTCCCCGCCACAGCATGGCCAGCACGCCCACCGCCAGCAGCCACAGCGTGACGGGGGCGACCCAGGCCGGCAACAGCGCCAGCGGGCTCTGCGGCTCTTCCGGCACGGCGAGGTCCGACAGCGACGGCCGGTACCAGACGAGCCTGTCGGCGCTGCCCAGGGTGTTCAGGGCCAGGGCGGCATTGCCCCGGTCGACGATTTCCTCATTGCTCAGGACATGGCCGGCGCCAAGCACAATTGTTCCGCCGTCCGCCGAAGTGACATAGGAAGCTGCGGGTTCGGCCCCGGTCTCGAACGTGAAGCACATGACGGGGCCGCGGTAGCCCAGGCCGCCGCGGCTGATGCTCCCGGCAGGCTGAGTTCCGGATTCCCGTCCGTCCAGCTCCGGGCTGCCCGCGCCGTCGTCGTTGGTCCTGCACTCCGCGGCCAACGGGCCGTCATCCTCCGGAACCCGTCCGGCGGCAGTGATCTCCGGCGCCAGTTCCTGCAGCTGCTGGAAGCCGGGCCGGATCAAGACCGTGCGGCCGCCATGGTCGGACAGCCGGGCCAGCTGGTCGGGGTCCAGGTAGTTGTTGGGGTCATGGAACAGCAGGGTCCCGCCGTCCTCCAAAATGCGCAGCGTCTGCTCCAGGGAATCCGTGGGAATCACCTCAACGCCTTGCTGCCGCAGTACTTCGGCAACAGCCATGGCGCCATTGGGGGCAGGGTTTGCTGGGGAGAGGTCCTCGCGGTCGGCGGCAGGCGCGCGCAGCAGCTGGACGAGGACGGCGGCGATGAGCAGCACGCCCAGCAGCAGCCAGAAAGCCCACCGGCGCAGCCGCTGCCTCGCCACCGACCACGCTGTTTGCTCCTGACCGCTGGCATGCCCGGTGTCTGTCCGTGCGCCCTCGGCCGTTGCCTGGCTCACTGCGGCACCGCCAGATCCGACGGTACGCCCGGGCCGAACACGGGGCTGATACCTGCGAGGGCTTTGTCCAGCGCAAGCACCGCGTTGTAGTCCTGCTCCGATGCCGGAAGGTTGCCATAGCGCACCCCGTCGAACAGTGCGGCGCTGCGGCGGACTTCGGCAGCATGCCCGGGAAATGCCGGCGCGATGCTGGCCGCGGCTTCGTCGGCCGTCTGGCCGGGCTGGGGCTGCAGGATGACGCGTTCCTCCATCGCCCGGACCAACGCGCGGAATTCCTCGGCGACCGCCGTATTCCACTCCTGGTTGGCCGCGGCGGCTGCCGCCCGCCGTCGGTGTTCGGCGGCAGTGAGCTGGACGGCGTCATCGAAGACCTCGGCCGCGGCGCGCTTGCGGGCATTCAGCCTCGGGCGGACCAACCAGATGGCGGCGCCGATGACCAGGACTGCGGCAAGGACGATCAATGCCGTCCCCAAGTTCGGGCTCACTCCCTCCAGGGATTCGATCAGATCGGTAAACCAATCGGAGACGGCCGTCAGCATCCTCTCGAGCAGTCCCGGCTTGGCCTCCTGGTACGGTTCCTTGGCCAGCTCACGGATGAGCAGTTCGCGCGCTTCGTCCTCTCCGGGGGTCACCGGGGGGACGGCGGCAGGAACCGGACGCGCGAAAAACGGCGGAACGGCCGAATAGCCGGCGATCACGGCGCTCCGGGACTGCCCGGATAACCGGACGGGCCGGGCTGGCCTGGTTGGCTTGCTGGACCCGAGTGACCCGCCGGGCCCGCGGGGCCGAAGGGCCCGGCGGCATGGAAGCTTGCGGCGTTTCCGGGGACGGATCCGAGGCCCGGGATGGTTCGGGTTTCGCGTCCCGCGGCCTGCTCATGTTCACGGAGCAGGACAACGTCAAACCCCTCGCGCCGGATCCGCAGGTCGGTGTAGACAAGGGCGATGACCGCCGCCTGGAAGGCGTAGCCGATCGCGGAGAACAGGGAAGAAACGAGCATGGACACCAGCGTCAAGGGACCCATCGCGGTGAGCATGGCTTCCGGATCGGACGGGTCTCCCATGGCGGGGCCGGCGATGCCGATCAGGATGGAGACGGGCATGCTGATGATCGAGGTGATGACGCCGACGATGATGGTGCACAGCAGCACGATGCCGAAGGTCCGCCACCAGCTGCGGTTGGTCAGCTGCCAGGACCGGACGAAAGCGCCGAAGATGCCTTTGCGCTCCATAACGACGACGGCGGGCGCCAGCATCAGCTTGACGCCGATCCAGATACTCAGGAACGTCAGCGCCAGAATGATCCCGACGATGATCCATACCGAGGTCACCCCGAGCTGGTCGGCCAGGAAGAACGAGCCGGCAATGACGGCCACCAGCGCCACCACGGTCAGGACCAGATACAACAGGCCCATGCCGATGAGGGCCCAGATCCGGCCGCGCGCCAGGGACCACATCAGGCCGAAGCTCGTTTTCTGGTTGACCGTAGCGCGGGCCGTCGGAATGGCCAGCAGGCCTTGCAGCAGCAGGATGCCGACGCTGGAGAGCAGCCCCAGCACCAGCGAGGAGGTCGCCAGGGAGAGCACCAGCGCGATGGCCGATTCGTCCGATAGCTCTTCATTGGTCATGACCTGGAGCCCGCCCAGCAGGGAAATGATCAGGCTGCCGGCGATCCAGGCCAGGATGCTGATGCCGATCTGGAACAGGACGGCGGTGCCGAAGACAGCAGCCGCGTTCTTGCGGGCCGCCTGGAAGGCACCGTCCAGGATCTCGCCCACGCCGAGGGGCCGGAGCGGGATGACCCCGGGCTTCGGCGGAGCCACGTAGCCGTTGTAGCCGCCATACGGGTTCGGCGGAGTCTGCCAACCGGCGGGCTGTCCGTAAGGCGGCGGACCGCCCGGACCGTAAGGACTCTGCTGGCCCCACTGCGGTTGCTGGCCCCACTGTGGCTGCTGACCTTGCGCGGGCCTGCCGGGCTGGCCCTGTCCCCAGGAGCCGGGCTGCTGGGGCTGACCGGGAGCCGGCTGCTCCGGCTGCTGCGCGCCGCCGTCTGATCCCTGAGCCATGGAGTTCCCCCTTGTTGATCGTTGAGCACCCGGAACGCACGGCGAGAGCCGAGGTGCCGCCGTCGTGGCGTGTCGGCCGGCAGGCTTACCGGCCGTACGAAGTGCTAGCCTCACAACAGCCTATAGTTTCCGTCTCCCAACTTCACTCAGCACTCGGCCGAAGGGTCACCGGGAAGGAATATAGCGCTGTACCGCACTGTGCCCAACGCGACATTGCAAGGGCCAATAGGGGAATATGGAGATATGAAGGCACGCATACTTGTCGTAGACGATGATGAGGCTTTGTCCGAAATGATCGGCATTGTCCTGCGCAACGACGGATTCGATCCGGTGTTCTGCGCGGACGGAAGCCAGGCGGTGGAGGTTTTCCGCAGCTCCAAGCCGGACCTTGTGCTCCTGGACCTGATGCTGCCCGGTATGGACGGCATTGAAGTCTGCCGTCAGATCCGCGGCGAGTCCGATGTGCCTATTGTCATGCTGACGGCAAAGTCCGATACGTCGGACGTGGTCCGCGGACTGGAATCCGGTGCCGACGACTATGTGCCCAAGCCCTTTAAACCTGCCGAACTCGTGGCCCGCGTGCGTGCCCGCTTGCGGCCCGGAGACCAACGTGCCCCGGAAACCCTGCGGATTGCCGACGTCGTTATCGATGTGGCAGGCCATGTGGTGCACCGCGGCGACGAAAAGATCTCGCTGACGCCGCTGGAATTCGACCTGCTTGTTGCGCTGGCCCGTAAACCCTGGCAGGTATTTAGCCGCGAACTTCTCCTGGAACAGGTCTGGGGCTACCGCCATGCCGCAGACACCCGGTTGGTCAACGTCCATGTCCAGCGGCTGCGTTCCAAGATCGAACGGGATCCGGAAGCGCCCGAGGTGGTCCTGACCGTCCGCGGCGTGGGATACAAGGCTGGCCAAAGTTAGTTGAATCCCGCGCTCACGCGGTGGTTATCGGGGCTGAAGGCGGCAGCCGCCCCGTTCTGGCGCGCCGTTCTGGCTGGCCGCGACAAGATAGCGGCCAGATGGCGGCGCTCGCTGCAGTTCCGTACAGTCACGGCAACCGTCCTGCTGACCGCCTTTGCGTTTCTTGGCGTAGGCGCATTCCTCTCGAGCCAGATAGCCTCGGGCCTGTACCAGGACCGGCTGCAACAGGCGGAGGCGGAGTCCCGGCAGGAACTGAACCGGGCCAAGAGCATTTTCGAGGGCTCCGCAGCCAGCGACCGGGCCACCGTCACCAGCATGGTGGCGGACACCCTGAAGCTGCTCGAGGGCACCGGCGGGGGCACTCCGCGCTACTACCTGCTGACTCCCATGAAGGACGCGCAGAACCTCTACGTGGCCAGCCGGTCAAACACCAGCATTACCGCGAGCATTATTCCTGAAGGGCTCAGCCAGGCAGTCGCCAGCGGCACGGGCCAGTACCGCCAACCCATGGCGCTGCCGCGTGGAGACCATGATGTGCCTGCAATCGCGTTCGGCACGCAGGTGTCGCTGCCGCCGGGCAATACCTACGCGCTCTATCTGATCTACGACCTCTCCGCGGTCCAGCAGACCCTGGACTTCATCCACGGCATCCTCTGGATCGGGGGAGGCCTGCTGCTGATCCTCACCGGCGGGATCGTTTGGCTGCTGACGCGCGCCGTGGTGCATCCCGTGAGCCAGACCGCCATCGCCGCCGAGAAGCTGGCGGCGGGTCAGCTGCAGGAACGGGTGGAGGTCCGCGGCGAGGACGAACTGGCGCGGCTCGGCGAGTCCTTCAACCGCATGGCGGCCAGCCTGCAGGAACAAATCACCCAGCTCGCCACGCTGTCGGAGATGCAGCAGCGGTTCGTTTCCGATGTCTCCCACGAACTGCGCACCCCGCTGACTACTGTACGGATGGCAGCCGAGGTCCTCTACGATGCCCGTTCGGACTTCGATGCGATCAATTCCCGATCTGCCGAACTGCTCTACCACCAGGTGGAGCGGTTCCAGGCGCTCCTGGCTGACCTGCTGGAGATCTCCCGTTTCGATGCCGGCGTGGCGGTGCTGGAAGCGGAGCCAACCGAAATTTTCGACGTCGTCCGCCACGCCATGGAGGGGGCGCAGCCGTTGGCGGAGAACTCCGGTTCGGAACTTGAGCTTGTCTCCGCCGAAACCAGTTGCGTGGTGGAGATGGATCCACGCCGCATCGACCGCATCCTGCGCAACCTGATCGTCAACGCCCTGGAGCACGGCGAGGGGCAGCCGGTGGAAGTGATTGTTGCTTCCTCCGAGGACGCCGTTGCCGTTGAAGTGCGCGACCACGGCATCGGCATGACCCCGCTGGAAGCATCCCGGGTTTTCGACAGGTTCTGGCGGGCGGATCCGGCCCGGGCACGGACCACCGGCGGCAGCGGGCTCGGGCTGTCCATCGCGACCGAGGACGCCAGGCTGCATGGCGGCTGGCTGCAGGCCTGGGGCCAACCCGGAAAGGGATCCTGCTTCCGGCTGACGTTGCCACGGCGCCGGGACACGGTGCTGACGCGGTCGCCGCTGCCGCTGCCGCCGGCCGAGGCCCACGGCGGGCCCGCGGAAATCTCCGCACCGGAACGGCAGGATGTGCAGGTCACGATGGAGGGGGAGCACCATGCAACGGACGTTGGGTGAGCGCAAAGGCGGGCCTGGTGCACTGCTGCGCGCCGCCGTCGTACTTCTTGCCGCTTTGGTCATGCTCAGCGCCTGCTCCTCGATTCCCATGTCGGGACCGGTAGGAACCAGCCAGGGCGAAGAGCCCCAGACCCAGGCGGCCGAGTACACGTTCACTCCGCCGGGACCTGTCCCCGGTGCGGACCCTAAGGCCATAGTCGACGGCTTCCTGCTCGCGGGAACCGCGGCCCAGGACGATTACCGCACGGCGCGTGAATTCCTGGCACCGTCGCTGGCGGGCGAATGGCAGCCGGTGGAGCGCACGGTTGTCTACCGGAATTCGGTGAACATCGTGGGCTCTCCTACGGACACCGAATTCGTGGTGCAGCTCGAAGTCGCCTCGGTCATCGACGAACACGGGATTCGCGAGCCCGCGGAGGAAGGCGCCACGGAGTCGGTGCCGGTGGTGCTGACCGAAGTGGACGGCCAATGGCGGATCTCCGAGATCCCGGACGGCACCATGGTCTCCAATGTCGACTTCCAGACGCTGTTCTCCGCCTATAACCTCTACTTCTACGACGCCACGTACACCTATGCGGTCCCCGATGTGCGCTGGTACGCCAGCCGTCAGGGGGTATCGGCGGCGATTGTCTCCTCGCTCCTGGAAGGGCCTGCCCCGTATCTCAGCGGTGCGGTGATCAGTGCCTTCCCGGAAGGGTCCACGCTGGTCAGGCGCTCGGTGCCGGTGGAAAGCGGGGCGGCCACGGTTGACCTGTCGGCCGAAGTCCTGACCGGCACCACGTTCCTGCGCCGACAGCAGATGCAGCAGCAGCTGGAGCTGACACTGGGCGGGCTGAACACGGTCAGCACGGTGCACATGACCGTGGACCAGCGCGAGGTTGACCTGGGGCCGTCCCCGGATCCTGCCTTCCAGGCCGCCGTGACCAATCCCGCGGTCGGCAGCCTCCAGATCGGGGTGCTGGACAACGAGCTGACGTTCTACGAAGGTTCGCGTCCGGTCGAACCGCAGAATCTGCCCGCTGTCTCGGACCTCAATCCGCGTGATCCGGCGATGTCCCTTGACCAGGAGCACTTTGGGTTCCTGAACGCGGAGCGCAACCGGATGTACGTTATTGGCCCGGACAAGACAGCGCATCAGGCGGTTGCCGGAACACAGCTGACTGCCCCCAGTGTCGATCCGTTCGGCTGGACCTGGACTGCCGCCGGCGACCAGAGCGGAGCGGTTTACGCCATCGCCCCCGATGAGGCGCGGACGCGGGTCGACATCACCGCGCAATGGTTCTCGGAACGGACCATCGAGGAACTGAGGATCTCCCGGGAAGGGGCCCGCGCCCTGGTCATCGCCCGGGAAGGTGACGAATCGAAGGTCTACATTGCCGGCGTGGTCCGCGACCAGAACGGACAGCCGCGCAGTATCAGCACGCCGATCGAGCTGGATGCTTCCGTTCCCGCGGATTCAGGGGTGTGGGCCAACGAATCAACGGTGATCGTCATGCAGTCATCGGCCGACGAACCGGTGGAAACGGAAATATTAAGGCTCGACGGCGGTTCGCAGCGGATGGCGCCACTGACCGGAATGCTGGACATCAGTGCCGGCAACGGAGACCAGGACGTTTATGCCCAGACGGAGGAAGCGTTGTATATCCGGGTCGGCAACAGCTGGGCGCCCCAGCCGCCGCCCCTGGTGATCGATCCGTCTTTCCCGGGATAACGGGACACGCAGTCCGATAAGCACGAAAAGCTTGTACGTTCCGTAGAGTCGGCTCGTTGTCCACAAGCGGCTCACCGGCGTTGCCGGCCCGTCATGGGTGGGCGAGGGTGGAAGCATGTGGTTCCCCGCCGCCCTGTTTGATGCCCTGTACTTCCACTCCGCAGTGCAGCGGGTGCTGCGGTGGGCCGCGGAGTTCGGCCACCTTGTGCTGCCTACCGATTGCGTCAGCTGCGGGGCCGAGGACCACACACTGTGTCCGCCTTGCCGGAGCAGGCTGCGCAGGGCGACCGTACGGCCCTACCGTGCCGAGGACGGAGCCGAGTCGTTGCCCTTTGTCGGGACGGACCTGATCGAGGTTCTGCCGGTTATGGCTGCCGGCCGTTACCGGCATGAGCTTTCCCAGGCGATCCTGGCCTACAAAAACCAAGGCCGGACGGACCTTTTGCACGCGCTGGCCCCTGCGCTCGCAGCCGCTGTCCACGCCGCGGCGCACATCGACGGCGGCCGTCCAGGGGTTTTTCTGGTTCCGGTACCCTCCCGCGCCAGTTCGCGCAGAAGGCGTGGCTACGAACCGCTGGACTTACTGCTGCGCCGGCTGGAACGGCAGAAACTCCTGCCGGCTGAAGTGTCCGTGCTGCGCGCGGCCTGTGTCCGGCCCGGTATGGCCGGCATGGTGAAAGGTATCCTTCCGGCAGCTTCGCAGAAGTCGCTGGGCAAATCCGGCCGACGCAGCAACGTCGCCTCATCGATGAGGATCAAGCAGCGCTACACCGCGTCCCTGCAGAACCGGCACTGCATTCTGGTCGATGACGTGCTCACCACCGGAGCAACCCTGGCCGAGTTGACGAGAGTCCTGCGCGAGGCGGGCGCAGTGGTCGATGCAGGCGTGGTTGTGGCGGCGACATCCGCGCCCTCCGGAACGGCCTGAAGCATCGCGACACAAACCGGAATCAGCCGCAGGCTTAATGGCGCGGATCCGCGTAATTACAGGGCAAGAGCCAACAATCTGCGGCCTTTTGGGAAAATTCCGCGGGGGAGGGGGTGAATAAAGGATGACGTTGCCTTAACGTGAAGTATGGGCTCCGCAAAAAGGGACGAGGGCCCGTCTTCAGCGACTGGGAGGAGAAATTTTCTTCAGTCGCTGTTGTGTCATCTAAAGCAGTTATGGAGGGCACCATGGAATTCAATATCAACGGCCGCAACCTCTCGGTCTCCGACCGGTTCCGGGAATACGCCGAAGAGAAGATCTCCAAAATAGAGCAGCTGGGCGACAAGGTTCAGCGGCTGGATGCCAAGATTACGAAGGAAATCAACGCTCGTCAGGCGGACAGCTCCATGACCGTCGAGCTCACAGTACTCGGCCGTGGCCCCGTTGTCCGTGCGGAAGCCACCGCAGCTGACAAATTTGCCGCCTTCGATCTGGCCTACGGCAAGCTCATGGAACGCCTTCGCCGGGCCCGTGACCGCCGCAAGGTCCACCATGGACGCCACAACCCCAAGGGCGTCCATGAAGCTACCGCGTCGCTCGAACCTGCAAGCACCACCAAGCCGCTGCATGTCGAGACATCGGAGGCCAGCCTGAACGGCTCCACTCCGTCAGCGCAAACAACGGACGAATATGAAATAGAGAATGACATTCCGGCCGGCGATTCGCCGGTCCTGATCCGCCGGAAGGTCTTTCCGGCTCCGCCGATGACGCTCGACGATGCTGTCGACAACATGGAACTCGTCGGACACGACTTTTACTTGTTCATCGATTCGGCAACGAACTCCCCGAGTGTGGTCTACCGGCGCCGCGGCTGGACCTATGGAGTGATTTCACTGGATGCCGATTGTAAAGAGGAATCCACCGCGAAGGAAGAGCTTCTGGCGTACCGCGCAGCAGAAGGAGCAAACGCTTAGAACCTAAAGGCAAGCGCAATCCGGTGCCTAGGATAGGTGGATGTCTGCACCCCTAAGTCTCCGCCAGGCCCGGCGCATCGCGCTCGCTGCACAGTCCCTACACAGGGAGCGGCCCACCGGTCTTGTTTCGGCAAGAGCGGTGGGCCGTACCTTTGACCGGCTGCAACTGCTGCAGATCGATTCGGTGAACGTGCTGACCCGGGCCCATTACCTGCCGTTGTTTTCCCGTCTGGGTAATTACGACGTCGAAATCCTGCATCGCTTTGCCGGCAAGGCTCCGAGACGCATGGTTGAGTACTGGGCACACGAAGCCAGCTACATCCGGCCGGACCACTTCAACGACCTGCGCGTGTGGCAGAAAAGAAAATGGGTGGGCGCGTCTGCGATGGACCCGGATACCCGGGATGACCTGTCGGCGCGGATCATGCAGGCTCTCGCTTCGTCGCGTCCCCTGAGCGCCCGGGCCGTTGCCGAACGGATTGGTCATGCCGAAATCCGCTCCACAACCCAGTGGGGGTGGAACTGGAACGCGGCCAAACGCGTGCTTGAAGACCTGTTTGAACGCGGCGACATCAGCGCTGCTGGCCGGAACGCCCAGTTCGAGCGGCTCTATGCATTGACCGGGAAAGTGATGCCCAAGGGCGTCGATCCCTCCTTGCGACCGGAGAAACACGACGCGATGGTTCGGTTGATAGATGCCGCCGCAACAGCCCATGGCATTGGTACGCTCAAATGTTTCGCGGACTATTTCCGGATTCCGCTTCAGCCGGCTGCGGCGGCCCTGCGGCAGCTCCTGGCCGAAGGCAGGGTGGAAGAAGTTTCTGTCGAGGGGTGGCAGGGACCGCACTATCTGCACACCGAGGCGCTCCGCCCTCGCGCGGCGAGAGGCCGCGCATTGCTCGGGCCTTTCGATTCGCTGGTCTTCGAGCGGCGCCGGCTGGAACGTCTATTCCACTTCCACTACCGCATCGAAATCTATACCCCTGCCGCGCAGCGGCGCTACGGGTACTACGTCCTGCCGTTCCTGCTGCGGGAGTCCTTGTGTGCCAGGGTGGACCTCAAGGCGGACCGCTCAGCCGGCCTGCTCCTGGTCAAGGGCGCCTTCAGCGAGGCCGATGCACCTGCGGACACCGCTGTCGAACTTGCCGCCGAACTGGAGCTGATGTCGCGCTGGCTCGGTCTGGAGGGCGTCCGGGTCGAGGACCGCGGGGACTTGGCCGGGCCGCTTAAAAATCTGCTGGCAGGGCACCGCCGAAGTTCGCTTGTCCGCCCTGCGGGAACCAAAGCAGAGGTTGATACGTCTCTCCCGTAGACTGATGAAGCCAGAATTCTGTGCAAACGACTGGGAGCAATGTAGTGCCATCGATTCTCGAGCGAGTCCTAAGAACCGGCGACAAAAAGACGCTGAAGAGGCTTCGCAACTATGCTGACGCGATCAACATTCTCGAAGAGGACTTCAAAGCCCTCTCGGATGCTGAGCTTCGCGGCGAGACTGACACTTTGAAACAGCGCTACCAGGACGGCGAGCATCTCGATGATCTCTTGCCCGAAGCGTTTGCCGCCGTTAGGGAAGCGTCCAGCCGTACATTGGGCCTGCGCCACTTCGATGTCCAGCTCATGGGCGGCGCTGCGCTTCATCTGGGCAATATCGCCGAGATGAAAACCGGTGAAGGCAAGACCTTGGTCGCGACAGCTCCTGCCTACCTGAATGCCTTGACCGGACAGGGCGTCCACGTCATCACGGTCAACGACTATCTGGCCGAATACCAGTCCGACCTGATGGGCCGTGTCTATCGCTTCCTCGGCCTGACCAGCGGCTGCATCCTGTCCAACCAGAACCCGTCTGTCCGCCGCGAACAGTACAACGCCGACATCACCTACGGAACCAACAACGAGTTCGGCTTCGACTACCTCCGCGACAACATGGCCTGGAGCAAGGACGAACTGGTTCAGCGCGGGCACCATTTCGCTGTCGTCGACGAAGTGGACTCGATCCTGATCGACGAGGCGCGTACCCCTCTGATCATTTCCGGGCAGGCGTCGGGTGACGTGAACCGCTGGTACACGGAGTTCGCCCGCGTGGTGAAGCGACTGAACGTTGAGGACGACTACGAAGTCGATGAAAAGAAGCGCACAGTCGGCGTGCTGGAATCCGGCATCGAAAAGGTCGAGGACTACCTCGGCATCGACAACCTCTACGAGTCGGCCAATACTCCGCTGATCGGATTCCTCAACAACGCCATCAAGGCCAAGGAACTGTTCAAGCGCGACAAGGACTACGTCATCCTCAACGGCGAAGTCCTCATTGTCGACGAACACACGGGCCGAATTCTCGCCGGCCGCCGCTATAACGAGGGTATGCACCAGGCCATTGAGGCCAAAGAGGGTGTGGAGATCAAGGCCGAGAACCAGACGATGGCCACGGTAACGCTGCAGAATTACTTCCGGCTTTACGAAAAGCTGTCGGGTATGACGGGTACGGCCGAAACCGAGGCCGCTGAATTCATGAGCACCTACAAGCTCGGCGTCGTTCCGATTCCTACCAACAAGCCGATGGCCCGCGTTGATCAAGCGGATCTGATCTACAAGAACGAACTGGCCAAGTTCGACGCCGTCGTCAAGGACATCGCTGAGCGCCATGAAAAAGGACAGCCGGTCCTGGTCGGTACCACCAGCGTCGAAAAGAGCGAGTACCTGTCCAAGCAGCTGGCGAAACAGGGGGTACGCCATGAGGTGCTGAACGCCAAGAACCATGCGCGTGAAGCTGCCATCGTTGCTCAGGCCGGGCGCAAGGGTGCGGTCACGGTAGCGACGAACATGGCCGGCCGCGGTACAGACATCATGCTTGGCGGCAACGCTGAGTTCAACGCGGTGGCCGAAATGGAGAAGCGCGGACTCGATCCCGCGGAAAACCCCGAAGAGTACGAAGCGGCCTGGCCTGCGGCGTTTGAAGCGGCGCAGAAGGCCGTGAAGGCAGAACATGACGAAGTAAAGGAGCTAGGCGGACTCTACGTGCTCGGTACCGAGCGCCACGAATCGCGCCGCATCGACAACCAGTTGCGGGGACGTTCCGGCCGCCAGGGCGATCCCGGTGAGTCGCGCTTCTACCTCTCGCTGACGGATGACCTCATGCGGCTGTTCAACTCAGGTGCAGCTGAACGCATTATGAACTCGTCCCGTATGCCTGATGACGTTGCGTTGGAATCCAAGATGGTCTCCAAGGCAATCGAAAATGCCCAGGGCCAGGTCGAGGGACGCAACGCCGAACAACGCAAGAACGTGTTGAAGTACGACGACGTGTTGAACCGCCAGCGCGAGGCGATCTACGGTGACAGGCGCCGGATTCTCGAAGGCGATGACCTGCATGAGAAGGTCGCTTTCTTCCTCGAAGACGTCATCACGGCCATGGTGGATGAGGCAACGCAGGAAGGTCACGGCGATGACTGGGACTACGAGCAGCTTTGGACGAACCTTAAGCAGCTGTACCCCATCCAATTGACCATCGACGAGGTCGTCGAGGAAGCTGGCGGCAAGTCCAAAATCACGGCGGAATTCCTCCGCGAAGAAATCGTATCGGATGCCAAGGTCGCATACGCTCAGCGTGAAGAGGCTCTCGGATCCGCAACCATGCGCGAGCTGGAGCGCCGGGTTGTGCTTTCCGTGATCGGCAGGAAGTGGCAGGAACACCTCTATGAGATGGACTATCTCAAGGAAGGAATCGGCCTGCGTGCGATGGCACAGCGCGATCCTCTGGTGGAATACCAGCGTGAGGGTTTCATCATGTTCCAGGCGATGATGGAAGCCATCCGCGAAGAGAGCATTGGGTATCTGTTCAACCTTGAAGTCAAGGTCAAAGAACCTGCTCCGACAGGTCTTCCCGGTGTAACGGATGGCCGCAGCGCAGTTCGGGCACCGGAGATAACCGCGGCAGGCCTGGAGGCACCTCAGCGGCCGGCGTCGCTGCAGTTCACGGCTCCCACCGTTACCGGCGAAGCAGTGACCCGGGTCGAGCGGCAGAACTCGGGCAAGCCTGGGAACCAGACTCAAGCTTCCGACGGCGGAAAGGCGGCAAAGGACGCCAAACGTCGCCGGAAGTAAACCGCTCCCGACCCGTTGTCACCCGATTTCCAATGCGGCGACTTTCCAGAGCCCGCGCCTGAATTCAAGGCGCAGCGCCACGGCGCGGACTCTGGACGCTTCAGCGATCACCAGCGATGCTTCATAGGCGCTGTCCGAGACCTGGCACACCCGGGAGGAACGGATGGTGGCACTGCGGTGGAGCCGCAGGACGGTTTGCCCGGCAGCAGCGCGGCGCTCCTGCCGTTCCCTGACCAGACCTGCACGCCGGGCGACTTTTTCATAGCAGACGGGATCAAGCCAGCGAGCCAGCTGCTGGACGGGGCGGGTGCCACCGATTGCTTCCATCGCGGCCTGCGCCACGGATCTCGCGGTAGCAGTTACCTGCCGCAGTTCCTGGGCATCCATCCCGCGGGTTTGCTCCCCTGCTGGCCCGCCCGGCGCCCGATCCCCTGCCTTGTCGGGGGTCTTTGAAGGAGTGCGTGGCTGCAGCCGGACAACTGGTGCGAAGTAATCCTCAGGATCCGGCGACCTGACCGGCCGGACCGTGAGTGGCCTGGGCGCTCCGCTGGCAGGCGCAAGCGCCTGTACCTCGGTTAGCTCCCGGTCCGCGTGTTCCGGCTTATCCTGTCGCAAGGGGGTGACGTTGTTCATGGCATGGCCTTTCCTCATCTGACGGTGCGATTGCGAGTTCAACGGTTTGCGGGGGCTTGAAGGACTTGTCCGGGCAGAAGTACGGCAGGGTCCGGTCCGATGACATCCTTGTTGGCGGAATACCATTTAGGCCAATGCGCCGCTATCTCCGTGTCTGTGGCACGCTTGCCCAGATCCTTGGCAGCGATATCCCACAGCGTGTCTCCAGCACCCACTGTGACGAAGATGCTTTCCTCGTCCGTCTGGCTAATCGGCCTGGCAATGAGACCCGGCGATGCCGGCGGTGCAGCAGGCTTCCACCAAGGGCTGACCGATTGGGATTCACCTGACGAGGCCAGGGCCAGGCTGAAGTATGGGGAAACCGAACTGCTCTGGAGCGACGCTGACTGGGATACGTTGTCCCTTCCGGATACTGGGGGCGCGGCATTGGCCACCACGGGTACGGCTAGGAGATTCAGACCGAAAACGGCAGTGGCGAGCCGTTTCATGAATGCGGGGCTACAGGCAAAGGACGCAGCCGCGAGCCTGGTATGTCCGGCACTCTGAAGCACCGCACCGACGACAGCGCAGACGATGCCAACCAGCCACCAACCGACAATCGCCAAGCCAACCAGAGCCGCGCTGGAAGCAAGCAATTCCGAATAAGTGTGCAAGAGCAGGGGACGCCATGTTCCCTCGTCGTTGATGCTGATGCGGCCTCCTGCCCACAGCAGTACGGCACCGCAGAGCGGAATCATCACGGTGATGACTGTGTCTGTTCCTATCTTCTTCATGTCACGCTCCACGCAGAGGATGTTCTATTTGATATTGTTTGATGCCGTTTGATGCAATTGAGGTTGTTTGACTCCTGATGATGGCATCAGCACGCGGCGGTGTAAACCCCTTGGCGCAGTTTGACCCTCTTTGATGCTGCTTCTAGGCTGGAGCAGTGCGATGGGACTCGTTGTTTGCGGATATGGAAGCGCAACTGCACGCCGCGGGCCAGCGGGGGCTTGAATCCGAAGCCAACGAGCTTGCGCGGATGAACCACGCCGAAACGTCGCTGGGGGACCGGTTGCGGGGGCAAATCGGTTCGGGGATCCGGCTGACAGTATCCGGAGGGCTGCAGTTCACTGGGGCCTTGGCACACGTCGGGTCCAGTTGGTTGGTCCTTAACGAACGAGCCAGAAGCGTTCTCGTGCCGCTACCGGCAATCCAGTTACTGGAAGGGCTAAGCCGTAGCTCGTCAGTTGAGAAGTCATCCGTGGCGAAGCGGCTCGGTATGGGCTCGGCGCTGCGCGCGCTGGCGCGGGACCGGGCCGACGTCGTACTTCACCTGGCATCCGGCTCGGCGGGCAGGACTGTCAATGGCATGATCGACCGCGTCGGCAGCGATTTTTTGGAGCTTGCGGCTGTTCCTTCAGGCGAGGCGCGGAGAGCCAGTAACGTGCGGACTGTGTATGCTGTCCCATTTACAGCGATTGGAGCCCTGGCCTCGGTCCGCGCAGGGGATTGAAACCCTGCCTGATTCGCAGCCCTCGATTCGGCTCCCGTTCAGCGCGAAGGCAGGAGTTCCTAGCTGGTCTTTCCTGATTTGGCCTCTTCGACCAGACGACGAGTCTCGGCGTACTTATCGTCGATGTACTGGTCCAGCATCAACTGTTCCACACGCCACTGGCCGCGGCCGCCAATCTGGATGGCCGGCAACTCACCGCTGCGCACTAGTGCGTAGGCCTGGGAAGATGATATCTGCAGTATTTCGGCGACATCAGTCAGAGTCAGAAAGCGAGGCATCAGGTCCTCCTCAACGGCAGTTCTTTGTGCAGGGGTCAAGTTCATTATGACATCGGTTGATGCAGTTTGACGCGATGCGGCTCTCGATGCTGTGGACTGATGCAAAATGAAACTTTGTTATCCACAATTCATGGCATCAGCAATCTGTAGGTTTGTTTTTCAAGCCGTCTCCATAAGAATGGTCGGAGCCCGCGATGTCAGCCGAATGTCTCAGCAGATCAGAGGATTTGTCTTCGGTGCATCTGCTATTCCAACAGGGGGAGTACCTTGAGCGCTGTTACCGACCTTGCTGCTCCCGCAGCGCGATTGAAGAAGCCATCGTGGAAGGACCCGCGGCTGCTCATCGGTATCCTGCTGGTTCTGGTTTCAGTTGCCTCCGTGACCGCGTTGCTGGGGAACGCGGATAAGACGGTTGAAATGTTCGCGGCGAGGGACGACATCAGTGTTGGCCAGCAAATAACCTCGGACGAACTCTCCATCGTGAACGTCAGACTAGGCGACGTCCAGAACACTTATCTCAGTGCGGAAACCGGCATTCCTGAAAATGCGGTCGCGACAACTTTCATACGCAAGGGAGAGCTCATCCCAGGGGCCAGCGTGGGTAAAGCCGACGCTTTGGACCGGAAGCCGGTTGCGCTGACCATCGACAGTGCGCTTCCCGAGGGTGCTGGCGCGGGGGCCAGGGTAGACGTTTGGGTCGCCATGCCTGACGGCCGAAACGGCTTCAGCCCACCCGAACGGCTGTTGGAAAGCGCCGAAATTTCCCAGCTTTCAGAGACAGGACCCGCGCTGGGATCGGCGCAAATAGAGCAACTGCATGTATTGGTCACAGATGAAAAAATGCCGGGCTTGCTTAATGCCCTGTCTAACGGCGCACGGATCAACGTGGTCCTGAACCCGGGCAGCGGTTCATGAGCGTCCCTGTTATTACATACGGCGATACGTTTACTGACTTCGTCGGCGGGCTGGAACGACTGCATGGTCCGGTTACGGTCGTACGCAGATGCAGTGCACTCGCTGAGCTGATTGCTGCGTGCCAGACCGGGCTCGCCCGAGCCGCAATCGTTGCCGGGGACACGTCCGAGCTAGGCATCGGTGTCCTGGAGCGGCTTCACACCTCACAGGTTGCCGTCGTCGTGCTCACGGATGATGAAGGGGAGCGCCGGCGATTCGATGCACTGGGAATTGCCCACGGACCGGTTTTGATGGAGCCTTTGCAACTGGCCGACCTGGTCACCGAAGCCGTCGCGAACCTTCCAGTTTCAGGCACCCAGATGGCGGCAGGTTATGCAGACCCGGCCCATGCCCTGATGCCGGTCGCGATCCCGGACGACCAACCTGCCGATCTGTCAGCCGGGGGTCAGGTAATCGCTGTCTGGGGACCAGCAGGTGCGCCCGGCCGAACGACCGTAGCGGTGAATCTGGCGGCAGAATATGCGGCAGCAGGCAAGACGACGATACTGATCGATGCCGACACCTATTCTGCGAGCGTAGCGGCGTTTCTCGGCCTGATGGACGAATCCGCCGCACTGGCCCAGGCCTGCAGACTGGCAGATCAGGGCATCCTGGATGGACCGGCCCTGGCGCGGGTAAGCGTCAAGGTAGCGGTACAGGGGGCGCACCTCCAAGTGCTGACAGGCATCACAAGGGCCGAGCGGTGGCCGGAACTGCGGCCTGGGGCCATGGCCACGGTAGTGGGTCTGGCCAGATCTCTCGCGGACTACACCATCATCGATTGCGGTTTCTGCCTCGAGGCCGACGAAGAACTCAGCTTTGACACGATGGCTCCACGCCGCAACGGCACGACCCTTCGTTGCCTCGAATTGGCGGATACTGTCTTTGCAGTCGGAGCTGCCGATGCCATTGGAGTCCCCCGGCTGGTCCGGGCGCTTGCAGAAATTGAACAGGCTGTTCCCAGCGCCGCGCCCCGTGTTGTCCTAAACAAGGTGCGCGCATCATCGATCGGATCGGCGCCCGTTGACCAGCTCCGGCACTCCTGGGAGCGGTTCGGGCCCGTCAAAGAGGTGCAGTCATTCCTGCCGGCCGACTTCGATGTCGCGGACACGGCACTGCTCAGTGGCTCCGTACTTCTCGAAAGCGCCCCGGATTCACCCCTGCGCCACGCTATCGCACTGCTGGCTGGTCGCGATCTTCCTGTCCGCCGCAACGGTTCGCGCAGACGCAGGCGCCTCAAAGTGTAGTTTTGGTCGGCTGGCGTTAGGCTTGCAGGTGTGGCCGCAATGGGGCGGCCTTGGACCACCTATCGGAGGCGTTTTTCATGTCGTCAGGATCCAGTGCTACGGATCTTTCCACTTCGGGCAAGCATCCCGGGGACTTCCTCGGGAACTATTACGAGCACCTGGCTGCCGAAGATGCTGCAAGCTATAGCGGCGACACTTTGGAGGCCCGGGCCATGGCGCATCGAGAGCTCGCCCTGAGCCGGCCCAGCGGGCAAGCAGTCATCGGCATTCGCAATGAACGTAATTCCAGCGTCATCATGATAGCGACGGACGACATGCCGTTCCTGGTCGATTCAGTGACAGCGGAAATTGTGCGCCAAGACCTGGCTATCCGGATGCTCATGCATCCCACTTTTATTGCCATACGTGACCGGACCAGCCACGATCTCGTAGAGCTGAAACGCGTACCGGCTCACCTGGGTGCCTCCAGCGGCGACACGGCCGCGCTGCCGAATCTCGCAGAGTTCATCGCCTCGGGTGACAAAGCGTCGCACATAGAGTCTTGGATTTCAGTGGAGACGGTACGTATCTCCGGCGACGAAAAGGCACAGCAGGTCATTGAGGGAATCCGCAAGGTGCTAGGTGACGTTCGCGTCGCTGTTGAGGACTGGTCTTCCATGCGCAGCCGGGTCAGGCAGATTGCCGCATCGTTGGACTCTGTTGCCGGCGCCGCGGAGATACCGGACCTTGACGAGGCCAAGGAGCTCCTGGAATGGCTGGACAACGGAAACTTCACTTTTCTGGGATACCGGGAATATGACCTTGCCAATCAGGCGGGGGAGGACGTGCTGTTGCTGCGCGAGGGCACTGGGCTCGGCATCATGCGTGAGCTGCCGGAGGACCGGCATGTCCAGCATCTGACTGAGGAAGGCCGCGCCCGCGCCCGCGAGAAGCGCGCGTTGGTTATTACCAAGGCGAATTCCCGTTCCACGGTTCACCGGGCGGCTTACCTGGACTACATCGGAGTCAAGAGCTTTGATGCTCAGGGCAACGTCAACGGTGAGCGCAGATTCATCGGCCTCTTCGCCAGCAGCGCTTACAACCGTTCTGTACGCAGCGTTCCCATTGTGCGCGAAAAGGTCGACGCAGTCCTCAAGCATTCCGGTTTTGCGCCCGACTCCCATTCGGGCAAGGACCTGCTTTCCATTCTTGAGTCGTACCCCAGGGATGAGATATTCCAGATGGGCATCCAGGAACTGGCGGATATCGCCATGGGTATCCTGCGGCTCCAGGAGCGCCGGAGGACGCGGCTCTTTCTCCGCCAGGATGTGTACGGGAGATTCGTTTCGGCACTCGTCTACCTGCCCCGTGACCGTTACACCACGGCGGTGAGACTGCGGATGCAAGACGAGCTGCGCAAGACCTTCGAAGCGAAGGCCATTGACTACGAGGCTCGGATGACTGAGTCTTCCTTGGCACGGTTGTTCTTCCGCATCAGGCTCAGGCATGGTGCGGAAGTGCCGCAGATCGATGTCGCAGACCTTGAGAGGCGGCTGGCGGCCGCGGCACGGTCATGGTCCGAAGGTATTGACCAGATTGTACGGACGAAGTTTGACGGTGAGGACGCCGAGAAGCTTTCGGCGAAGTGGGCCGAAGCGTTTCCTGCCAGTTACCGGGTCGATTATGAGGTCGAAGATGCACTCGAGGACATCGCGCGCTTCGAGAGCTATAGCGAAAAGGCCGATGTCAGCCCGATCATGCACGTGTACATTCCTGCGGATGTGCAGACGAAGGTCGAGGACGCCCGGCTCAAACTCTATTTGCCGGAACCGCAGTCACTGAGCCAGATTCTGCCCGTCTTTCAAAACCTCGGTTTGGAGGTCCTGGATGAACGGCCATTCGAAATTATCACGGCCGACGGCGAGGATTTCTTCCTTTACGATTTGGGGCTGAAGTATCCCTCCGAAGTGGACCCGCTCGCCACAGGCGGACTCGTGCAGGACGCATTTGGCGCCGTTGTCACAGGACGGAGCGAATCCGACCGGTTCGACCGGTTGGTCGTGCAGGAGCGGGTGCCTTGGCGAGAGGTCTCGATGCTGCGCAGCTACGCCCGTTACGTGCGGCAGTTGGGCTATGCAGGTTCGTATAGTTTTACCGCCGATACGTTGCTTGCAAACCCGGCGGTAGCCCATGCGTTGATCTCGTTGTTCAAGGTTCGGTTCGATCCCGACCTGAACGAGAATTCCCGGGCAGCTGCCCTCGAGCAGGCGCGCGCGAGCCTAGCCGACGGGCTTCAGGCTGTTCCGACTCTGGACGCGGATCGCGTGCTTCGGACGCTGGCTAATGTCATTGAGGCCACGTTGCGGACCAATTACTTCCAGAACAAGCCCTACTTGAGCTTCAAACTGCGTCCGGAGGCCATCGAAGGAGCACCGTTCCCGCGGCCGAAATTTGAGATCTGGGTCTACTCGCCACAGGTCGAAGGGGTGCACCTGCGCTTCGGCGAGGTCGCACGTGGCGGGCTTCGGTGGTCCGATCGCAGGGAAGACTTCCGCACGGAAATCCTCGGATTGGTCAAAGCGCAAACGGTCAAGAATGCCGTCATCGTCCCGACCGGTGCCAAGGGCGGCTTCTATGCCAAGCAGCTACCTGACCCGGCAAATGACCGAGCTGCCTGGATGGCAGAAGGCCAGTCGAGCTACCGCACATTCATCCGCGGTCTGCTTGATATCACCGACAATCTTGTCCGGACGCCTGCCGGCCAGCAGGTTGTCCCGCCCGAACGCGTCGTCCGCCTGGACGGGGATGACACGTATCTGGTTGTTGCGGCAGACAAAGGCACGGCGAGCTTCTCCGACATCGCCAACGAAATATCCGCAGAGTACGGGCACTGGCTGGGGGACGCATTCGCCTCCGGTGGCTCCGTCGGTTACGACCACAAGGCCATGGGGATTACCGCTCGCGGTGCATGGGAATCGGTAAAGCGCCACTTCAGCGAGCTAGGCATCGATACCCAGCAGGAGGACTTCACGGTTGCCGGTGTTGGGGATATGAGCGGCGACGTCTTCGGCAACGGCATGTTGCTCTCGAAGCACATTCGCCTCGTGGCAGCTTTCGACCACCGCCACATTTTCCTGGATCCCAATCCCGACCCGGCATCCTCCTACACCGAGCGTAAGCGTCTGTTCGAACTGCCCCGGTCGTCTTGGGCAGACTACGATACGTCACTGATCAGCGCGGGAGGAGGCGTATATTCCCGATCCATCAAGTCGATTGAGCTTTCTCCGGAAGTCCGTCAGGCTCTAGGACTGGATGAGAGTGTGACCGCGATCAGTCCGCCGGAACTGCTGCGCGCTATTTTGCAGTCCCCCGTGGACCTGCTCTATAACGGCGGCATCGGTACCTACGTCAAGGCATCCACGGAGTCCAATGCGGAGGTCGGAGACAAGGCCAACGACAACATCCGGGTCAACGGAAAAGATCTGCGTGCCAAGGTCATTGGCGAGGGCGGCAATCTTGGTATGACCCAGCGGGGTCGTATCGAGGCTGCTCTCAACGGAGTCATCCTGAATACGGATGCCATCGATAATTCCGCCGGTGTGGACTGCTCGGACCATGAAGTCAACATTAAGGTCTTCGTCGACCAGTTGGTGGCAGCTGGCAAGCTGCCGGCCAAAGAGCGCACGCAACTTCTCCAGTCCATGACCGACGAGGTCGGCCGGCTCGTGCTTGAGGACAACATCGACCAGAATGTCTTGCTGCTCAACGACCGTCAACGTGTGGTCGAGTGGAGCCCGAGTTATGAACGGCTGATGGATTGGCTGGAAAAGACAGCCGACCTTAATCGTGAGCTCGAGGCACTGCCGACCACCAGCGAACTGCACGAGCGCATCGACAAAGGCACGGGCCTGACATCGCCTGAATTGTCGGTACTCGCCGCCTACGCCAAAATCGAGTTGACCCGCGCGCTGACTCTTAGCAATCTCGCCGACGATCCGTACTTCGACAAAGTTCTTCGCGGCTACTTCCCGATCCCGCTGGTCGAGCGGTTCGGGTCGGACCTGGCCTTGCATCCATTGCGGCGTGAAATCATCGCTACGGTGATCGCCAACGACATGATCAACATGGGCGGCATCACTTTTGCCTTCCGGGTGATGGAAGAGACATCCGTTGACGAAGCTGCCGTCGCCAAAGCGTTCGTCACGCTTCGCGAGATATACGAACTGGACGAGCAGGTAGCTCAGCTCAACCAGCTGCCAGCCAATTTCCCGACCGAGGTCTGGGCGACCATCCATCTCGACATACGCAGGCTGCTCGACCGGGCAGTGCGTTGGTACGTCAACCATACCGACAGCGCCACTCCGGTCGGCGAAGGCATCGCGGCCCTTAAGCCGCTGGTTGATCCGCTTCGGACCAAGCTGGTTAAGTACCTGCGCGGCAATGACCTGGAGCGGGTGCAGGAGTGGCGGCAGCAGGGCGAGCAGTGGGGACTCCCGGAGACGATTGCCCATCAGTGGGCCGAACAATTCGAAAGCTTTGGATTGCTCGATGTAGCACGGATTGCAGTGCGCGTTGAGGAGCCGGTCGATACCGTCGCCCAAATCTACTACACGGTGTACGACAGGTTCGAAGTCGACGCCCTGCTAAACCGCATTACCAAACTGCCGCGCGAAGACCGGTGGCAGGCACTGGCACGTGCCGCGATGCGTGATGATCTCTATTCCACCATCACGGATATGACGCTTGCCGTCATGAACAGCACAGAAGCGGATCTTGATCCCGATGTCCGCATGCAGCAGTGGGTAAAAGCTAATTCCGAGAGCATTGAACGAGCAAGGAAGATGTTCGAGGAAATCAACCAGCTGGAGCATGACGACATGGCCTCCCTATCAGTTGCCCTGCGACTGATGCGTTCGACTGTACGGAGCTAATTTGGCCATCTTTACGGACCCGATAAAGGATTATGCGGATTTTGGGCCGGGGGACGCAGAATGGCTCCACCTGTTGGTGGGGGATTGGCAGCTAATCGCCGATCTGGCGTTCGCCGATCTGGCGTTGTGGTTTCCAACTCCCGACGGCGGCTATGTGGCATTGGCGCACGTCCGGCCGTCAACAACGCACACCGTCTTCCACAGCGACTTCGTGGGTGAGCGCATCCGCGCGGATCTGAAACCTCTGGTAGACGCTGCTCGTGAATCGCAGGTCATTGAGCGTTCTGGCGAGACCAACTGGACCACCGAGATGGCCATGCGCGTCGAAGCGGTACCTATGGTACGTAATGGCAGGACGTTGGCTATAGTCACTTCCCATATGGATCTGTCGAGCTCCCGGATGCCGTCCAGGCTGGAACTGACCTATCGGCAGTGCGCTTACGATCTGCTGCACATGTGCACACTCGGCCTGTGGCCCGATTTCGCTTCACCCACGGGGTCCCGCCGAGGTGCTCCCCGTGTCGGTGATGGACTCATTCGCATGGACGCCGAGGGAGTCGTTGAATACGCCAGCCCGAACGGCGTCTCAGCCTTCCGAAGGCTAGGCGATGTGGAATCCTTGGAAGGCCGTTCGCTGGCTGAGATCACGACGGGGCTTCTCAAAGACCGCCGGATGGTCGACGAAACGCTTCCGCTGGTCGTCACAGGACGGATGCCGTGGCGGACTGAAATCGAATCACGCGGCGTAACCCTGACCCTTCGGGCCATTCCTTTGCGCAATGAACAGGAGCGCTTCGGCGCGCTGGTGCTTTGCCGGGATGTCTCGGAGCTGCGGCGAAGGGAAATGGAGCTGGTTTCCAAGGATGCGACGATCCGGGAAATCCACCACCGTGTCAAGAACAACCTGCAGACCGTGGCTGCACTGCTCAGGATGCAATCACGGCGGATGGTCAGTGAGGAAGGGAAACAGGGGCTGGAGCAAGCCATGCGCCGTGTTTCCACTATCGCGCTGGTGCATGAGACATTGTCGCAGGGGTTAGCGCAGAATGTGGATTTCGACGAGCTAATCGGGCGGCAGTTCCGGCTTTCGGCGGAGGTGGCCTCGCCTACCCAGACGGTCAGCACGGAACGCAGTGGCGATTTTGGCGAACTGCCGAGTGAATTTGCAACGCCGCTCGCGCTGGTCATCAACGAGTTGGTGACAAACGCCGTCGAACATGGCTTGGACGGCCGGACGGGGACGGTGTGGCTAACGGCTGACCGGGAGCCAAGCGAGGCGGAGACGGAACTCCTCAAAGTCACCATCGCCGATGATGGCGTCGGGTTGCCCGAAGAGGCCAAGAGCGACGGCCTCGGTCTGCAGATTGTGCGGACACTGGTTACCAGTGAGCTGGGCGGGACCATTGAGTGGAGCCCGAGGGAGGGCGGTGGAACGTGCGTCAATATCGAGTTGATCCTTGACCCTACGATTCCCCGTTGAGTCCAGGCATGGAAGAGGCCGCCACCTTTTCGGTGACGGCCTCTTACCTAGGCACTGCGATTCAGGAAGCGCGGCGGGCCCGTGCGGCCCGGCGCTTGAGAGCACGGCGCTCGTCTTCACTCATGCCGCCCCAGACGCCGGCATCCTGACCGGACTCAAGCGCCCACTGGAGGCAAGTGTCGATCACTGGGCAGCGCCGGCAAACGCTCTTTGCTTCCTCGATCTGGAGCAGTGCGGGACCGGTGTTTCCCACGGGGAAAAACAGCTCCGGGTCCTTGTCGAGGCACGCCGCGCGGCTACGCCAATCCATGCTGATCACATACTCCTTTTAAAATGGGGTCCGATGGAATTCTCTTGTGAAAACGTTCACGAACGGACTCATAGTAAAGGGGGCTCTGATGGCCCCCGTTCGCTTCAGATCAAGAGTTTCACGTTAAATCCGTGTAAACAAGGGGTTCTGCTGACTTAATCGTTCAGAAACGTGAGTCATTCATCACAGGCTTGATACGATGCCGCTTTTACTCTGATTATGGCAACCGGCTGAGTACCGACTATCTAAGGTAGGGTGCCTATGTGTCAATACCTCCGGCCCCTTCAGCACCTGCCAAGCGTCCGATTGCGATCATCGTCATAGCTGGAATTGTCGTCCTGGAGGCACTGGCACTTTTGGCGGTCGCTGGATGGTTCGTCTACGGCTTGCTAACGCAAACGCCGACCTCTTTCGGCGGAGCCGTGTTCCAATTAGTGCTGTTGGTACTCCTAGCCGGATGGCTTCTGGCCGTAGGCCATTTTCTTTTTCGCGGCTACCGATGGACGAGAGCGGCAGCCCTGGTATGGCAGCTGTTTATCATTGTCATCGCGGTGCCGACCCTCTCCGGAGGTCTGGTCGCCCCCGGGCTCGCGCTGCTGTTGCCGGCCGCCGTGGTGATGCTGCTGATATTTACGCGACCCGTGACGGAATTCCTGACCAGAGGCGCCGCACCGACGGCCCTGTAGCTGGGCCCTGCCTCAATCCGCGAAGGCTATTTGCAGCGCCACGTTCCGGCCAGGCCTGATAGACCAGGCCCGCCCGGGCGGGGACTGTGACTGGTCAAGCCGCATCCCGAAAAAATCACCGTCGCTTGGCGATTGCGGCGAAAGCACCATGCCTGTTCCGGTGAACCGCGCCGCGGAGGCCAGCGGAATCTGCTGCAACAATGCCGGGCCGGGAACGGCGGTCATAACCGCAGCAGCGCCGGCCGCGACCAGCTCAGCGAGGCGCCGCTGTGCCGCCGGGCCAAACCTATGGGCGTTATCGACGAGCAGCAAGGCACCGGGTTCCCCGATAGCCAGCTCCTCCCAGAACCGCTCCGGCTCAATTCCGGCAGGCGGCCGATGGCACCGGACCTGCCCGGCGGACTGGCGATTCAGAACCTGGAGGAGGTTGGATTTGCCGCTACCGGCCCGGCCGAGGACCAGCAATGCCTCTCCGGGGACTATCTTCACGAACGATGCTTCCAGTTCATCGCCTTCAACGCCGATGACAAGATGCTTGTCATCGGGCTGCTTGGCTTCCGGCAGGCCAGAGAGGCCGATATACGCAGGCAGCGGCTCGACCCTGAATGGACGGCTTCGAGGCGGTAATGGAGGAAGGCGGACGCCGGCGGCCAGCAACTGGGCAACGGCCGCGGATTTAGCGCCGATCCGTCCTTGGACCATGGCGCGCCCTGCAAGGAATTCCATCGGCGGGAGTTTCGGCCACGCCATGAGGTTCTCCGGGCTGCTGCCGGCGGGAAGGAAGAGCTTGTTGCCCAGCAACCCGAAATACCTGCCGGTCACGAGCTCCCGTTCTCCGGACATCACTAGGATGACGGATGTCCTGCCGCCGTCCCTGGCAATGTCCTGTACACACTCCTCTGCCCAGGCCAGGCGGCTGTTACGAAAGGCAGAGGCCCAACGACCCCACCCGGTGACAAGGACCACCAGAGGAATCGGGACGGGTTGAGACCCGGTGCGTGCAGTAGCCGATAGGCGGCCCAAGCGGTCGGCGACCACATCTGAGAGCTTGCGCAGGAGGCGTGCGGCACGTTCGACATCTTGCGGGCCAGCGTACGCCCCCGTCCGTCCGGCACTTGCCGATGCAACCAACGAGCCGTCCCCGTCAAGTACGTAGCAATGGCGTTCCGGATCATGGGAGAGTAGCGACGCGGACAGAGCACAGACGAGCTCCCGGGCTCCGCTGCCGTCCACCCCGACAATAGCCAGGTGTCCGTCCTTCTCGGGGTGCCACCGGAGGACGCGCTGACACTGTTCCTCCGGCAAATCCAGCAAGCCCAGATCGACGTCGCCTGGCCCGGCATTTCCGGTAACGAGATCCTCCGGAACGATGACATCCGGCAACGGGGGCGTCAGCTGGCGGAGGGGTCCGGGCAGCTGCGCCGCGGCCGCGGCATCGCGCAGATCCTCGACCAGAGCCTTGGCAGGGTCAAGGGCAGGGGACCACGTCTGCCGGCAGGTTGGGCCACCTTCACCAGCCTCTACAGGCAGACCGTTTCCCCGCTCAAGCCAGTCCTCAAGGCGCATCGCCAAAAAGTTGTTGCCGATGCTGCGAATCGTCGCTGATGCTGACTGGAATTCGTACGGTACTCCTGAACCGGTCCTTAGAAAGGCTCGTCCCGGTGAACCGACATCGATGGCGGCCGCGGCGGATGAGTCGATCACATCGGAAGACTCCAGCGCTGTCTGCACGCGCAAAGCGATCGCCGTCGTGACGTTTGCGCGGATATCGGAGGTGATGGCACCCTGCGGCCGCTGTGTTGCCATCACCAGGTGGACGCCGAGCGATCTTCCCAACGCTGCTATTCGCATCAGCTCCGGAACCGCCCGAGGCACTTCGTCGGCCAGCATCCGGAATTCATCAATGACGACGACGAGCCGCGGCAGTACGCTGGGCCGGCATTCGCTGATGTCGGTTGCCCCCAAGCCAGTCAATTCCCTTTCACGCCGCTGGACCTCTGCGCGCAGCCAGATGAGGGCGCGGTTGACGTTCTCCGCCGATAGATCTGTCAGGAGGCCGATGCTGTGCGGTAAGTCCGCCAGAAGCCCGAGCCCTGCCCCGCCTTTGAAATCCACCAGGAGGAATTGCACCTTCTGCGGCGGGTGCCCGTGCGCCAGACCGAGAACCAGAGACCGGAGCAGTTCGGATTTCCCTGATCCGGTGGTGCCGGCGACGAGCAGATGAGGACCGTCAACGGTCAGGTCAAATTCCAGCGGTCCGTACTCGCCGACGCCCAGTACGGCCTGCAGTCCGTGTTCCGCTGCGTTGGCCATCCATCGTGGCCCAGCGGAAGTCTGCGGTAGAAGGGACTCCAATGCACACGTGTCCGGAAGCCCGACCAGCGCCGCGTCGATGCCGGGCGGTACGGCAGCCGCAGACAAGCGGGCGAACCGCTCGAGTGTCTGGTCTGAGACGAGATCCGGCAAGAAACCATGATGGTCTGCGGTCTCATGCAGCAAGCCCTGTTGGAACGACAGTTCGATCCGTAGGCCGGCATCGGCTCCGCCTGCGAACCAGAGGACTGCTGGCCGGTTTTCAAGTCCCTCCAGAACAGTTGCGGCTTCATCGGGCCAGCCGGCGATCAGGACGACGGCTCCTTCCGGAGCGGAACCCAGTAGTTCGGCAAGCGCATCCGGACGGCTGCAGAGCGTTGTGTTCGGGAGGAACCGTGCCGCTGCCGGAAGTGACTGTGGATCGCCGAAACAGATCACCCGAAACCGGGCACGAAGAGCCCGGGCACCCAGCTGCAGCAAGCAGGAATTGAGCATCCGGTGCAGCGCGCGATTGCTGCCCGTGAAGGCGATGTTGCGCTCCGCCAGCAGATCCAATGCCACCGGCATCCCAGCCAGGGCTGGCAGCTCTCGGCCGTCCGCCCCGGCAGGAAATTCGATTTTCGGCGCGTCTTCTGCTGTCCCGAGCCGAAGCCACAGGTGCTCCGGCCTCGCCGGCGAGACGGGCAGGGGCTCGTCGAGGAGCAAGCCGTACAACAATCTCGCCGGATCCGGTGCGCTCAGAAAGCGCCGCGCGGCATCGTGTGCAACGGCGCGGTCCACGGCCGCCTTGAAGCGTTTGCGCTGTGATTTTCCTGCAGCATAGGGAATGGCCGCCGTTAGCAGGGACAAGCCGCTGAACGCGAGGAAGAACCACATCCCCGTCAGTACGGCCAGGGCTACACCTGCTACCAGCGGGAGGCCTGCCAGCAGGAGAGTCATTTTTCCTCGGCCCTCAGGCGCACGTGCACTAACCGGCACCGGTGCTGTGAGGTCCTCGTCAGGGGTGAGTGCTTCGGGCGGTTCGCTGCCGACCCACAAGGAGAGCCTGCTGTTACCCGCCGCGATACGCATCGCGGACGTCAGCGTGCAAGATTTCCTCGCGTTTCCATCTACCTCGATGCCGTTGGCCGACCCGAGATCGGAGATGCGGATCTCACGCTCGGTGATGCTGAGCAATGCATGCTTTCGCGACAACGCCGGGTCATCGATGCCAACGGTGCAGCCGTCCCTGCCGATTGAATGGTTTCCTCGCGGAAGTTCAAATATGCGGCCGGAGTCCGGCCCGCCTGTCACTGCCAACGTGAGGCCAGGCGCGGCACCTGAGGCGCTTGCACCGCGGGCGTCGGAAGCGGACAACCGATGCCGTGCCCGGAACGCGACCGCGCCGCTGCAGACCACAACGGCACCGTTTACCAGTGGGAAGCTATGGGGTGTCAGGCATTCCAACGGCTCGCCGCCAACGCTCAGCACCAGCTGTCTACTTCCAAGCTGATCCTGCAGCCACTTCGCCAAGACGCTCCCTGACGAGGTTCCGCTGTTTTCGACGACGATTTCGCGATGGTCGGCAATCCAGCGGGCAGCGGATTCAGACAGACCTTCTGCGGCGGCAAGCGTGAGGTGCAGGGGCATCGGCTTTCCTTGACGGCTGGCGTGACGTTCACAGCACCATAGGCGGCGGGGCCGGGCTTGTGCTTGAGTGTTGCACCGCCTGTGGATAACCAACGTTCAATCCGAAGCGCCGGGCCAAGTAGCGATACGCTTGGACGTGGGCCGCCGTACGGCGGGAGATTCAAGAGATAAGAAAAGGTTCCCCTCTGGTGAAGATAGCTGTCATAGCTTTGGGAAAGATCGGTCTGCCGCTGGCTGTCCAGTTCGCATCCAAGGGGCACGAGGTTCTCGGCGTGGACGTCAATGCCGACGTGGTGGCGCAGATCAATGCCGGACAGGAGCCGTTTCCGGGCGAGGCGCACCTGCAGGAAAAGCTTGCCGAGCTGGTTCCTTCCGGCCGGCTGCGGGCCACCACCAGCTATGCCGAGGCGGTACCGGAGGCAGACGCCGTCGTCTTGGTGGTTCCTTTGTTCGTTGACGACCAGGCCCGCCCTGACTTCGGCTGGATGGATGCCGCGACGGTCGAGCTGGCGCGGCATTTGCGGCCCGGCACGCTGGTCTCCTACGAAACCACGCTGCCGGTCGGCACCACCCGCAACCGGTGGAAGCCGATGCTGGAGGAGGGGTCCGGGCTGAGCGAGGGCACGGACTTCCATCTGGTCTTCTCCCCGGAACGGGTGCTGACCGGCCGGGTGTTTGAGGATCTGCGCAAGTACCCCAAGCTGATCGGTGCCCTGTCCGAAACCGGTGCTGCCAAGGCCACCGAGTTCTACGAAGCCGTGCTGGACTTCGACGAGCGTCCGGATCTGGCCCGGCCCAACGGCGTCTGGGATTTGGGCTCCGCCGAGGCCTCCGAGCTGGCAAAGCTGGCCGAGACGACGTACCGCGATGTCAACATCGGGCTGGCCAACCAGTTTGCGCGCTACGCGGCCACGGCCGGGATCGACATCTATCAGGTGATTGAGGCCTCGAACTCGCAGCCATACAGCCATATCCACCAGCCCGGCATTGCGGTGGGCGGGCACTGCATTCCCGTGTATCCGCGGCTGTATTTGTGGAATGATCCGGAGGCCACCGTGGTCCGGGCCGCCCGCGAGGCGAATGCCGGGATGCCCGATTACACCATCGGGCTTCTGGAGGGTGCCTTCGGCGATCTGGCCGGCGCGCGCGTCGTCGTACTTGGTGCTGCCTACCGGGGCGGGGTGAAGGAAACGGCGTTCTCCGGCGTGTTCGGTGCGGTGGAGGCGATTACGGCCCGCGGAGGCAAAGCGCTGGTCCACGACCCGCTCTACCGCGACGAGGAACTGGCGCAGCTGGGCTTTGCGCCTTACCAATTGGGCGAGCCGGCCGACGCTGCCGTGGTGCAGGCCAACCACGCCGAATACCGGGATCTCGGACCGGCGGACCTGCCCGGTGTCAAGGTTTTCATCGACGGCCGGCGCATCAGCTCCGGCGAGCAGTGGCCCGGCGTGACCTACCGCGTGATCGGCAAGGCCTGAGCGGTTGCGCACGGTCAAGATAACGACGGCGGCCGGCACCGCCAGGGAAGGAATCACCTGTGAGCTTCATCGCTGAGACGGCGGACGTCTCGGACCGCGCGCGGCTGGGCGACGGAACCAAGGTCTGGCATCTGGCCCAGGTCCGCGAGGACGCGGTGCTGGGGACGGATTGCATCGTGGGCCGGGGCGCCTATATCGGCACCGGCGTGGAGATCGGTGACAACACCAAGATCCAGAACTACGCCCTGGTCTACGAACCGGCGCGGCTGGGCCGCGGGGTCTTCATCGGCCCGGCCGTGGTGCTCACCAATGACACCTACCCCCGTTCGGTGGGCCCGGACGGTTCCCTGAAGAGTGCCGATGACTGGACTCCCGTGGGAGTGACCATCGAAGACGGCGCCTCGATCGGTGCCCGCGCGGTCTGTGTTGCGCCGGTGACCATCGGGCAATGGGCCACCGTCGCGGCTGGCGCCGTGGTGACCAAGGACGTCCCGGCGTTCGCACTGATGGCCGGCGTTCCGGCCAAGCGGATCGGCTGGGTGGGCCGGGCAGGCCACCCGCTGCGGCGGAACGACGGCGGCGATCCGCTTTCGTGGGTCTGTCCCGAGACCGGGGCAACCTACATCGAAGAGGGCGGAACGCTGCGGGAAACCGGATCCGCCGGCGCCCACGCGGCCCCGGCAAACGAGGAGAGCTAATTGAGCAAGGACTTTATTCCGGCCGCCAAACCGATCGTCGGGGAGGAAGAACGGGCGGCCGTCGACGCGGTGCTGGTCTCCGGCATGCTGGCGCAGGGCGCTGAGGTTGCCTCTTTCGAAGAGGAGTTTTCTTCGGTCCTGCTGGACGGCCGCGCCGCAGTCGCGGTGAACTCCGGTACCTCGGGGCTGCATCTGGGGCTGCTGGCGGCCGGCATCGGCCCGGGCGACGAGGTCATCGTGCCGTCCTTCACCTTCGCCGCCACGGCAAATTCCGTTGCGTTGACCGGGGCAACTCCGGTTTTCGCCGATATCGAACCTGACCATTACTGCCTGTCCGCGGCGGCTGCCGAAGGGGTCCTGACCGAGCGGACCAAGGCCATCATGCCCGTCCACCTGTACGGGCATCCGGCCAACATGGATGACCTCGGCGCATTGGCCAGCTCCCGTGGGCTTGCGTTGTTCGAGGACGCGGCCCAGGCCCACGGCGGCGCCCTGCACGGGAAGAAGGTCGGCACCTTCGGCACGTTTGCCATGTTCAGCCTGTACCCGACGAAAAACATGACTTCAGGCGAAGGCGGGATGGTCTCCACCGCTGACGACGACGTCGCGCGGCGGCTACGGCTGCTGCGGAACCAAGGCATGGAACGCCAGTACGAGAACGAACTCGTCGGCTTCAACGCACGGATGACCAATCTGCACGCCGCTATCGGGCGGGTGCAGCTGAGGAAGATAGTCGCCTGGACCGAACGCCGCCAGGCCAACGCCGCGTTCCTCACCGGCAACCTGGACGGAGTGGGCACGCCGGCGGTGGCCGACGGCGCAGAGCACGTCTACCACCAGTACACCGTCCGGGTGCCGGCCGGGGAGCGGGACCGTTTTGCGGCCGCGCTGAAGGAGGAATACAACATCGGTTCCGGCGTCTATTACCCCATCCCGAACCACCGGCTGCCGTCATTCAACCGCGACGCGGACCTGCCGCACACCGAGCAGGCCTCACGCGAAGTGCTCTCGCTGCCGGTCCACCCTTCACTGGACGCGGAAGATCTGGACCGCATCGTCACCGCGGTCAACGCCCTGGCCAAGGCAGGTGCGTAAGCGATGGCCAAACTGCGTGCCGGACTAATCGGACTGGGCATGATGGGGCGCCACCATGCCCGCGTACTGGGCGAAACCGACGGGGTCGAACTGGTTGCCGTGGCGGATGCCTATGGCGACCCGCACGGAGTGGCTTCGGACGTGCCGCTCCGGAACACCGTCGAAGAACTCATCGCGCACGGGCTGGACATGGTGGTCTGCGCGGTACCTACGGGGCTGCATGAAGAAGTCGGCCTGGCCCTGGCCGAGGCGGGCATCCACACCCTGATCGAGAAGCCGATCGCCGCCACCGTCGACGGCGGTCTGCGTTTGGCCGAGGCCTTCGAAGCCAAAGGCCTGGTCGGTGCCGTCGGACATATCGAACGTTACAACCCCGCCCTGCAGTCGCTGCGGGCGCGGCTGGAAAACGGCGACCTGGGCACTGTCTACCAGATTGCCACCCGCCGGCAGGGTCCGTTTCCGGCGCGGATTGCCGATGTTGGAGTGATCAAGGATCTGGGCACGCACGATATCGATCTGACGGCCTGGCTGGCACAGAGCGATTACCAGTCAGTCAGTGCCCGCGCGACCACGCGGTCCGGGCGCGAGCATGAGGACATGGTCGCGGCCACCGGACAGCTGGCCAACGGCATTATCACCAGCCATCTGGTCAACTGGCTGTCGCCCATGAAGGAACGCGTCACGGTTGTCACCGGTGAGCGCGGATCCTTCCTCGCCGATACTCTCACCGCTGACCTGACCTTCTATGAAAACGGCACGATCAGCACGCAGTGGGACTCAGTGGCCAACTTCCGCGGCGTCTCCGAAGGCAATGTCACCCGCCTGGCCATCCCCAAACGGGAGCCCCTGAAGGTCGAACACGAAGCCTTCCGCGACGCGGTGCTGGCCGCCCGCGGGGAATCCGCGACGGCCCCGGAAACATCGGCCGCGCAGATCGTCACCATGCGCGAGGGCCTGAACACCCTGCGCGTCGCCGAAGCCATGGTGGACTCCAGCCGCGAGGCCAGGACCATCCGACTGCAGGACTGACCGGGCGTGCGTATTCTGGTCGCTACCCGCATCTATGCCCCGGAGGCGGGGGCGGCAGCTTACCGGCTTGCTGCTACCGTCCGGGCACTGGTCGAAGGCGGGCATGATGTCACCGTACTGACCACCCGGACCCCGGGGAATTCCAGCAGCTCCGCCCCCAGTGCTGCTGCGGCCGGACGTGCGGCGGGTACCCCTGGAGCACGCGAGGCGCGGCTGAGACGCTGGCCGGTGCTGCGGGATAAAACCGGTGCGGTCCGAGGCTACGTGCAGTACGCCAGTTTTGATCTGCCGCTGTTTTTCCGCCTGCTGGCGGCAGGGAACTTTGACGCCGTGCTGGTGGAGCCGCCTCCCACCACTGGCGTGGTGGTCCGCGTGGCCTCGTGGCTGCGGCGCAGGCCGTACATTTATTTTGCCGCCGACGTCAGTTCGAATGCGGCCGCGGGAATCGGCGTGAACCCGGTGGTCGTCAAAGTACTGCGTGCCGTGGAGAAATGGGTGCTTTCCGGGGCAGCGGGAGTGCTCAGCGTTTCGTCCGGCGTCAGCGATGCCGTTCGGGAACTGACGGACGGCCGTGCCGCCGTGACCGAAGTCGGCACGGGAATCGACACCGATACCTTTGCACTGCAGGCCACGGACCGGCAGGCAGTGATGGCCGGTCCGGCAAACTTCGTTTACGCGGGCACCATGTCCGAGATCCAGGGCGCCGGCGTTTTCGTGGACGGCTTCCTGAAGATTCTGGACAGCCATCCGGAAGCCCGCCTGCTGATGTACGGGCAGGGCGTGGAGCTTGAAGAGCTCAAACGCAGGGCAGCTCCGGCCGGGAACCGCATCCGCTTCATGGGTGTGGCCGGCGGCGAGGAGATAGCTGCAGCGATGAGCCAGGCAGCAGCCGGGCTGGCCTCAGTCCGGCCCGCACGGGGCTATGACTTCGCGTTCGCCACCAAGGCCTTCGCCAGCCTGGCCTGCGGGGCTCCGGTCATCTACTCCGGCGTAGGCCCGCTGCGCGCGATCGTGGCGGAAAATTCGCTGGGACACAGCGTCGACTGGGACGCAGGAGCCGTGGCAGTTGCCATGAGCGAAGTGTTGGAGCAGCCCGCGGACCAGGACGAACGCAGCCGGCTGTCGCGCTGGGTAGAGCAGAACTACTCATTGCGCAGTGTCGGGCACCGCGCGGCTGATGCTGTTGCCTCCGCCGCCGGACGGGACCGGTTCTGACCGGGCGTGCCCGGGCAGAACCGTCAGCCCAGTAGGCGGGTCAGCAGACCGCGGGTGACCGCCTCGTCCTCGGCAGAACTCAGGGCCTGCGCGGCACGGTGCACATTCGCCTTGTAACGTTCCACTTCCTCGCCGGTGAGCGCAGCGAGCGTGCGGGACAGGGATTGCGTGCTGAAGTCCTCGGTCACGGCACCCAGATCGTACTGGCGCATCAGCCTGGCGGTTTCGGGGGAGGGACTGAACACCAGGGCCAGGCGGGCCTGGACGAAGTCGAAGAACTTGTTCGGGAGCATGAGCCTGTGGTTGGTGGTGCGCGGGGGGAGGCTGAAGACGCCGACGTCGTACTTATTCAGCGTGGCCGGCAGCTCGTCGGGGGCAACGGCGTCGTGGAAGGTGATGCGGCGGTCTCCTGCCGCCAGCTCCTTGAGCTGCTGCCAGTAGCGTCCGCCGTCGCGCGCCTTGACCAGATACAGATCCAAGCTGAAGCGATCGTCCAGGGCCCGGAAGGCTTCGATGGTGCCCTCCAGGTTCCGGCCCGGAATTGCTGCGCCGGAGTGGACCAAGCGGATCTTGCCGGCGACGGGCTCCGACGGCACCAAGTCCCGGTACGGGCCGGCGTTGCGGACCACCTCGGTATCGATCCCGAACTGTTCCGAATATAAGGCGGCGATCGAAGCATTAACGGCCGTCACCGCCGTCGTCCGTGGTAGGTATTTGGCACAGATTGCCCACATGTAGGGCTTGACGAGCAACCGCCACGGCAGCACATGAGCGCGCTCTTCCGGGGCCCACTCGTGCATGTCGCCCCATACCGGGGTGGCGCCGGCAATGGCATGGGCCAGGGGCAGGGCGCGGGCCTCGTTGGCCACGATCAGGTCAAAGCTCCGGCCGCGGACGAGGGCGAGCGCCTGTTTGACCGCAGGGGCGGCCAGCTCCACCGAAGCGTGCCTGCGGAGTCCCAGCCGCAGAACGCCGGACAGAGTCTGCGGCAGGGAGGGCAGGGCGGAATCGATTTCCAAGTGAGTGGTGGAGCCGGGCGGTCGGTTGCCGTAGGAGAGCGTGGTCACCTCACCGGCCTCCGCGAGCAAGGTCACTTGGCGCAAGACTCGTGAATCGGCCTCGATGTCGGAGAAGGAGATACAAAGTATCTGTTTGGGCACCGTCATTCCTTACCTCAGTGCTGGGAAGCGGCACGCGTGGGCCCGGTGCCTGCCCGGACCGTGTCCGGACCGTGACCAGCCTACCTGCCGCCGGGTCTGCAGCCGGTCCGTGTTGCCGGGCTACTATGGCTGTGACAGACGCGGCCACGGCCGCCGCACCAGCCAACAGCCGGGTCAGGAAGCCACGTGAAGATCGCGATTACCAAGAGCACCTTGCGCGTACCGCCGACGTACTTCGCCACGGCCCACGCCGAGCAGCTCAAGGCCAGCCACGATTTCCACCTCTTTACCCTGGTCGCCGAGATCACCGACCGGTCCGTTACCGTCCCTGTAACGGATTTTGTGCCCGGCCAGCTGCTGGGTTTCCGCCGTCGTGAATTGGTCATGCCCGCGTTCATGCCCGCCATGACCCTGGCCATCCGGCGCTTCAAACCGGATCTGATCCACCAGCACTTCGGTACCTGGTCGCAGCCGGCCGTGCAGGCATCCCGCCAGGGCACTCCGCTGGTGACTACCCTGCACGGTTCCGATGTGGTCTCGCTGGGGAACCGGGCAGATACGTTCATGGCCAAGTGGCACCACCGCAATGTGCTGGCAGCCGCCTCCCAGAGCAAACGGATCCTGGCCGTCAGCAACTATTTGGCGGGCCGTGCCACGGCGCTCGGGCTGGACGCGGACAAAATCGAGGTGCACTACCAGGGCGTCGATACGGACTACTTTGCCCCGGGCAGCCATGACAGCGAGGGCGTTCCGGTGGTGCTCTTCGTGGGGACCTTGAACACCCAGAAGGGCATCAGGGATTTGATCGATGCCTCGCTCGCCGTCTGGCGGAAGGCTCATCACCGGCTGGTCGTGATCGGGGACGGACCCTTGCGGGATGCCGTCGAGGAACAGGCCGCCAGCCACCCGCACATTGATTTCCTCGGCCGAATGGACAGGGAAGCCATCCGCGGCTGGATGCAGCAGGCGCATATTCTGGTGGCGCCCAGCCAGGAGGCCGGCGGAGCGCGCGAGGCGGCCGGCCTGGTGCTGCTGGAGGCACAGGCTTGCGGAACGCCGGTGCTTGCGTACCGCAGCGGCGGGATTCCGGAAATGCTCGACGACGGCACCACCGGCCTGCTCGCCAGCGAAGCGGACTTCTCCCAGCTCCAAAGCCGGCTGCTGCAGTTGCTCCAGCTCGGCAGCGGCGAGTATCTTGGCATGCGCCGCGCGGCCCGGAATTTCGTCGTCGAACATCGCAGTCTGGCCGGCAGCAGCAAAGAACTGGACGCCCATTACAAGCAGGTGCGCGAGCTCGGTTGAGCGGCTGCTGGGGCTGCGCGCCGTCCTATGCCTGTTGTGGAATACTAGGCAGGTGAGTCGTTGCTGGGTAGTCGTGCCGATGTATAACGAGGCTACCGTCGTCGGTTCGGTAGTTTCCGGACTGCTCGAAGAATTTCCGTACGTGGTCTGTGTCGATGACGGGAGCTCGGACGGCTCGGCCGCCATCGCACGCTCCGCCGGGGCCGTCGTTGTTGAACATCCGGTCAATCTGGGACAGGGAGCGGCCCTGCAGACCGGGATCGAATTCGCCCTCCAGGACCCGCAGCTGGACGCCATTGTCACCTTCGACGCCGACGGCCAGCACCGGGTTGAAGATGCTGCCGCCATGCTCTCACGGATCCGTTCGGGCGAAGCCGAAGTCGTGCTCGGATCGCGGTTCCTCGAAGGAACTGCCGACGTCTCCCGGCTGAAGCGGCTGGTACTGCGCACGGCGGCACTGCAGTCGCGTTTCTCCACCGGGCTGCGGCTCACTGACGCGCACAACGGGCTCCGGGCGATCTCGGCTCCGATCGCGGCGAAGATCCAGCTGACGCAGAACCGGATGGCGCACGCCTCCGAACTGATCCAGCAGATGGCCGACCTGAAACCGGTCCTGGTAGAGCACCCGGTAAAGATCGTCTATACGGAATACTCCAAGGCCAAAGGGCAGTCGCTGCTGAACGGCGTCAACATCCTCGCGGATCTCTTCTTCAGGTGAACCAATGATCATAGTTGTCCAAATTGTCCTGGTCCTGGCCGTCATCATCGGCGCACTGGCCCTGATGCGGGGCGCCGGCAATGCCCGGCACCAGGCCGTACGGCGCATTCTGCTGGTACTTTTCGCCGGTGTTGCCGCCTTGTCAGTATTCTTCCCCGGACTGCTCACGCGCGTGGCCAATCTCCTGGGCATCGGCCGTGGTACGGACCTGGTGCTCTACGGGCTGATTGTGTGTTTCCTGATTTTTATGGCCAGCTCCTACCACCGCACGCGCCAGCTGGAAGCCCGGATCACTAAGCTGGCCCGTCGGATTGCACTGGACGAGGCGCCGCGTCCGGACGCCGCAGCCGGGGAAGGCCGCGGGAATGACTGACCGGCAGGCACCGGCGGCCGAGCTGATCATTGCCGTCCACAGCGCGGATCGCCCGATTCGCCGTGCCGTGGAATCCGTCCTCGCCGCGGCGGCTCCGGGCCGCGTTCTGGCCACCGTTGTGTGCCACAACCTTGAGCCCGCGCCCATCCGCGCCATGCTCGCCGGGCTGCCCGCCGAACAGGTCCGGGTCCTGGCCCTGGCGGACGGAATCCGTTCGCCGGCCGGACCATTCAACTACGGGCTCGAACACGCAGTAGCCCGATTCGTAGGGATCATGGGCTCCGACGACACGCTGGAGACCGGGGCTGTGGACGCCTGGCAGGCTGCCGCGGAAGATGCCGGCGCCGCCGTCGTTATGGCACCGATGCGGCTCCAAGGCGGACGGCGGATCCTGACCCCGCGGGCACGGGTGTTCCGCGGGATGCTGGTGAATCCTGTGCGGGACCGCCTGGCTTACCGGACCGCTCCGCTGGGGCTGTTCCGCCGGGACCTGCTCTCCAAACACGGTCTGGCTCTGACCCCCGAACTGCGGACCGGTGAGGACCTGGAATTCGGGCTCAAGTTGTGGTTCTCGGGCGAACGGATTGCCTATCCGGCGCAGGGGCCGGCCTACGTCGTCGGGAACGACGCAGTGGAACGGGTGACCGCGGCCGTGCTGCCCTTGGCGGAGCAGTTCCGCGATGTGCGTTTGCTGGTCGCGGGAATGTGGTTCGCCGCGCTGCCCGAGCGGGAGCGCACCGCCGTCGCGGTCAAAATCCTGCGCGGCCATGTCATCAGTGCCGCAGTACGGCGGGGGCCGGACTTCAGCTGGCCGGCAGCCGACCGGCGGGAGCTAAGCCGCGTCATTGAACTGGTGACCGGGTTGGCTCCGGCCGCGCCCAAGGTGCTCAGCGCCCCTGATGAACGGCTGCTGCTGGAACTGCGCGACGCCGCCAGCGCCGAAGCCGTCCAGGAATCATTACGACGGCGGGATGCCGCCAGCGCGCTACGGCGCAGCCTGACGCTCCGCCGGCAGGATAATTTCCGCGTCGAGGCACCGCTGCGGAGCAATCTGAACTCGCTGCTGGCCGCCGTCACCGACACCGTACTTTCCGCCCTGCCGCCGGCTGCCCGGCGGCACCGGCCCAGCCCGCAACATCGAAAGGATGCTGCATGAACCGCTCTGCCAGCAGACTGCTGATCCTCTCCCTCTCGCCCCTTCGCAGCGATCCGCGCGTGCTGAAGCAGATCAACCTGTTCCGGGACAAGTACCAGGTCCTCACCTGCGGCTTCGGCCCCGCACCTGACGGTGTGGCCGGACACTTCGAACTGGACCGGGTGCTGCCCAGCTGGCCGCGGGATCCGAAGCGGCTGGCCGCGCGGCGATACCGCCAGGTGTACTGGAACATCGCCGCGGTTGCGGAGGCCTCGCGGATGCTGCGCGGGCAGCACTTCGACGCTGTCCTGGCCAACGATGCGAACACCGTCCCGCTGGCGCTGAGCTTGGAACCCGTGCGCGGCGTGCATGCGGACCTGCATGAATTCGCCCCGAAGGAGCACTTCAACAAACCTGCGTGGCGGGTCCTGGTGGCCCCGTACGTCCGCTGGCTGTGCCGAACGTACCTGCCCGCGGTCAGCTCCGTGACCACGGTTTCGGAGGGTATCGCCGAGCAGTACCAGAAGGACTTCGGGATCGACGTCGATGTGGTCACTAATGCGGCACCCTACGCCGAGCTGGAACCGCGTCCGACCGGGGAGAAAATCCGCCTCATCTACAGTTCGGCCGGACAGCGCTACCGCCGGATCGAGGATATCATCGCGGCCATGGACGGGGTGCCTGAGGATCTGGAACTGGACCTGATCGTCATGCCCAACGAGCCCGAGTATGTGGACCAGTTGCGCAGCCAGGCGGAGCCGCTGCCCAATGTCCGGTTCCGCGATCCGGTGCCGTACACCGAACTCGTCAAGACCATCAGCGAGTACGACGTGTCCATCTCGGTCATTCCGCCGACCAACTTCAATCTGGCCCAGGCCCTGCCGAACAAGTTCTTCGAGGCCGTCCAAGCCCGGACGGCCCTCATCATCGGTCCGTCGCCGGCGATGCAGACGCTGCTCGAACGGCACGGCCTCGGCGCGGTGACCGAGGACTTCACCGCGGAAGGCCTGCGGGCGGTACTGCAGTCGCTGACCCGAGAGCGGATCGATCGGTGGAAGGCCAACGCGGACAAGGCCGCCGACGAGTTGTCCTCCGAGCACCAGAACAAGGCCTGGGAACGGGCGGTCGCCGCCCTCCTGGAACCGGCGGAGGCCTGAGCAGTGCCCGGTTCACAAACAGCTCCCCGGGTGGCCGCCTCCGGCTCCCGTCCGGAGGCTGAAGCGAAGGTCCTGCATCTGTACGATGCCGCCGACGTCGGCCGCACCCTGGTCAAGTACGGCAGGAAGGACGGGCATCCCTGGCGGCAGTTCAACCGGACGCCGCCCGCGGATTCCGGCATGCCCGTCGGCGCAGCAGGGAAAAGCAGGCGGTTGATGGCGGGCCTTTCCTGGCAAGCGGGCAGGGCGGCGGGGATTCTGCGCGCCGATCTGCTCCATGTCCACTCCGGCTCCCGCGTAGGCGTGGTGCGCTCCCGACCGTACAAGCCCTTTGTACTGCATTTCCACGGCACCGACATCCGCACGCAGTATTATGATCCGGCCCGCAGGCCCGCTATCCAGTGGGGCGCGGACCATGCCGCCGCTGTCCTTTACTCCACGCCCGATCTGGCCGAGCATGCCCAGGCTGCGCATCCCGGTGCCCGGTACCTGCCGAACCCGGTGGATGTGGAGGAGCTTCCCCCTTGGGCACCAGTAGACCGGCCGCGCGTGGTTTTCGCCTCCCGTTGGGACGGTTCCAAAGGCGGCCAAGCGCAACTGCAACTCGCCCGCTCACTGCCGGCCGTCGTCGTACCTGGAACGGAAGTTATGGGACTGGACTGGGGCGCCGAGGCAGGAAAGGCTGCTGCTATGGGCGTTCAGTTGGTGCCGAAGATGGCCAAGCCGGACTACCTGCGCTGGCTGGCCGGTGCGCACGCCGTGGTCGGCCAGAGCGCCGGAATCCTGGCCATGAGCGAACTGCAGGCCGTAGCCATCGGTGCCCCTGTGGTCATGCAACTCGGCCCCGGCTACTATCCCGGACCGTCGCCCGTGCTCCAGGCCGACACGATCGATGGCCTCGCCGCGCAGGTGCTGACCGCGCTCGCAGACCCGCCTGCGGTCTCCCGTGCGCTGGATGGCCCTGGTTGGATCAACACGTACCACTCACCGGAACAATCGGTGCGGCAACTCGTTGGGATGTACCGCGACGTTATGGCCGGCCGTTAGGCCTCAGAACGTTCGTCGGCCGCCAGTTCCTGTGGTGTGAGGCCCGCCAGTGCCGCCTGCTCGGCGAAATCCGGGACCCGAGCGACGACGTCGTCAAAGGTTCCGTAGGCCGCCACCTCGCCGTCACGCATGAAGAAAACGATGTCGGCATGTCGGATGGTGGCCAGCCGGTGGGCAACGGTGATGACCGTGACGTTGCCATGGAGCTCATTGATCGCCTTAGTCACCGCGGCCTCCGTGGCGGTATCCAACGCCGACGTGGCCTCGTCCATCACGAGCACCTGCGGGTTGTCGTAAAGCGCTCGGGCGATGCCTAGCCGCTGCCGCTGGCCGCCGGAAAGGGCCATGCCGCGTTCGCCGACCACGGCATCGATGCCGCCGTCGCGGGCCAGCAACGTGTCAAGCAGCTGTGCCCGGCGCAGCGCCGTTTCCACCCGTTCCCGATCAACTTTGGATTCGTCCCAGGCCAGTGCCACGTTCTGGGCAACGGAGGCATCGAAGAGGGACACTTCCTGCGGCACATAGCCGATCCGCTTGCGCCAGGAAGTCAGCACGAATTCGAGCCGCTCGCCGCCCACTTCGATGTGGCCCGCGGTCGGTTCCAGCAGCCCGAGCAGAATATCCACCATGGTGGATTTCCCGGCACCGGAAGACCCTACGAAGGCCACATGGCTGCCGGCGGGAATGCGGATGCTTATCCTATCCAGCGCAGGAGCCTGGGCACCGGGATAGCTGAAAGAGACGTCCTGGAGCACAATATCCGCCGGCGCGTCGGCGAGGTCGTGCTGCGGCCGTTCCTTGCTTTGGCGCGCCATTTCCTCGTCGCCTTCGCGAATGTCTTCAATGACCTGGCGGGCAAAGGACGCGCTGGTGTTGACCGAGGACTGCACGGCCTGCATCCGGGTCAGCGAGGGGATCAGCCGGAATCCCGCGATGGCGAACAGCCCGATGGCGCTCACGGCGCCGGCGGGACCGCCGACAAGCAGGCCAACACCGCCGACCAGGGCGAAGCCGACCACCAGGGCGGTCTCCAGAACATAGCGCGGAATCTGCGATATCTGGATGGCGCCGGCCCGGGCCAGGGCGGACTTGGTCCGGGTGCCGTGGACCTGCTCCTGCACCTCCGGTCCGCGGTCCGCGAGCGTGATTTCTTTCAGCGCCCCCAGCGCCTCGTAGAGTGTTTTGGCCGTCCGGTTGGACCACTCGCGGTTCTGACGTCCGATCGCCACCGCCCTGGGCGAAATCACCTTGGCCAGCAGCAGCGCCACGAGGCCCAGATACAGCATGGTGACAATGGCGATCAGTGGCTGGGCGATGAAAAGTACGACGACGACCGCCACCATCGTGCCCAGCTCGCCGAAGAGGGTCATCGCCGGCATCAACACACCCGAGACCGTGATGCCCACGCCCACGTCAACCGACCGGACGATTTCAGCGGAATTGCGGCCCAGCCGTTTCTCCCAGGGCGAGGCAAGATAGGCAGCGAAGAGCCGGTCGCCGATGGCAACCTCGTGGCGGGCGAAGCGCTTGGTGGCGAATCGCAGCAGCATCACCGCGAGGATGCCCTTGAGGACAATCAGCAGGCAGATGAAGATCAGCAGCGGCAGAACCAGGCCCTTTTCCGTGATGTCGCCCAGAACCGGCCAAACCATCGGCTGCCCGCTGACCAGCCCTGGGAGCAGCGCGGCCACCAGTCCCAGGGCCACGATGTCCAGCAGCGCGAGGGCGGCGGAAGCAACGGCGTAGCCGGTCAGGAATCGGCGGCTGCCTTCGGGCAGCGTTTTCAACAACGGCCCGAGGACCTTCAGAATGCTATTCATACTGGCACTAAGACTAGTTGTTTATCCACAAGCCGCGTCACAGACCTAGCTTGCTGCAAACGTTTCACCTACTCTCGGGAGAGAAAACGTACACCGACGGCGGATCCAGTCTCAAAAAGTTTCGACGTCAGGACGGCGCTGTGCGCCAGGGGGATACGGATGGATGCTGTCCGCATTGTCGAAGATGAGGTGCGCGAGCTCATCCGCCGCAGGGGCATCGACCCGGCGCACCAGGGCGGGGAAGTTCGCCGACTGGTGGAGGCCGCCGTCAATGATTATGACGAGCGGTCCCTGCTGGGGACGCTGCCTCCGCTGGGGCACCTTGACTTTGCCAGGAAGTACGTGTTCGATGCGGTCGCAGGATTCGGCGCACTGCAGCCGTTACTTGATGATCCCTCGGTTGAGGAAATCTGGATCAATTCCCCGGCCGAGGTATATGTTGCACGCGGCGGAGAATCCGAGCTTACTTCGGTCACGCTGAGCCAGCAGCAGGTACGGGACCTGGTGGAAAGGATGCTCAAGTCCTCGGGCCGTCGGTTGGACCTGTCCTCACCTTTCGTCGATGCGGCCTTGCCCGATGGCTCCCGTCTGCACGTGGTCATTCCTGATATCACCAGGCGGCACTGGGCCGTCAACATCCGTAAGTTCATTGCCCGTGCATCGAAACTGGACCATTTGGTGGAACTGGGCTCGCTTTCGCCCGAGGCCGCGCGGTTCCTTTCCGCCGCGGTAGCCAGCGGGCTGAACATCCTGGTCTCCGGAGCAACGCAAGCGGGTAAGACGACGATGCTTAATTGCCTTGCGGCGAGCATCGGCAGCCGCGAGCGCGTGGTGACGGTCGAGGAAATTTTCGAGCTTCAACTGCCCTTACGCGACGTGGTGGGCCTGCAGTGTCGCCAGCCGAATCTGGAGGGCGAGGGCGAAATCCCCCTGCGGCGCCTGGTCAAGGAAGCCCTGCGCATGCGGCCGGACCGCCTGATCGTCGGCGAAGTCCGCGAAGCCGAAAGCCTGGACATGCTCATTGCCCTCAATAGCGGCCTGCCAGGGATGTGCACCATCCACGCGAACAGTGCCCATGATGCCATCACGAAGGTGTGCACGCTGCCCCTGCTGGCTGGCGAGAATATCTCCAGTGCCTTCGTCCTGCCGACGGTGGCTTCCTGTATTGATCTGGTCGTGCACTGTACGCGCAGCGCCTCCGGTCTGCGGCAGGTTGCCGAAATAGTCTCGCTAGGACGCCGAGTTGAAAACGGCATTATCGAGACATCAACTCTTTTCAGCCGGCAGAACGGAGATCTGCTGGCCAGCAGTTCGGCCAGTCCGGGAGACGAGAAATTTGCCCGTGCCGGGTACAACGTCATGCAGTTGCTCGGCGGCATGTCATGACTGCTGCCGCTGGCCTTGTGGGCGGGTTCGGACTGTTCCTAATCTGGTGGTCCTGCTGGGAGTTGCCGGAGCCGCCTCCCAAGAGCCCCCGCAACCCACGGTTCACTCGCTTGCAGGAGATCATCAATCAATCGGGAATTGAGAAAGTTTCTGTCAACGGCCTCATCGCCAGTTGTGCCGGAACAGCCGTCTTTACCTTTTTACTGATCCTGGTGATTACGCAATCGCCACCGATCGCCGGCTGTTTCGCGCTCTTTGGCGGATGGCTGCCGTTGGTGCTGGTGCGGTGGCGCGCAAGGCGCCGCGTGGCGGCGATGCGTGAAATTTGGCCGGATGTAGTCGATCACCTTCGTTCCGCCATTCGTGCTGGCCTCTCATTGCCGGAGGCCTTGGTGCAGCTGGGAATCCGGGGGCCGGTGGAGCTGCGTCCGGCATTCGTCGATTTTGGGGCTGATTACCGTGCCGGTGGGCGCTTCGACCAGTCGTTGGAACGGCTGAAGGACCGGCTGGCGGATCCCGTAGCGGACCGGATCATCGAAGCGCTCAGAATGACGAGGGAGGTAGGCGGTTCCGACTTGGGCAGGCTGCTGGGTACCTTGGCGGATTTTCTTCGCGACAGTGCGCGCACCAGGAGCGAACTGGAGGCCCGCCAATCGTGGACAGTCAGCGCCGCGAGGCTTGCGGTCGCCGCACCATGGATCATCTTGATGCTGCTGGCTACGCGGCCCGAGGCCGTCGCCGCCTATAACTCGACGGCCGGGGCCATGGTACTGCTCGGCGGTCTGGTCGTGTCTCTGGTCTGTTACCGTCTCATGCTCCGCATCGGTGCCTTACCTGAAGACGAACGGGTGATGCAATGACGCAGTTGATGACCATGGGCGTCCTCGCAGGGACAGGGCTGGGCGCCGGGTTGTGGCTGGTCCTGGTGCGACTGCCCTCTATGCGCAGGACGCGGTTCGTCGACAGGATCGCACCTCAGCTGAAATCGGTCGACGTCCAGTCCAGGCTGCTGGCTGCGGGACCTGTCAACGTGACTCCGTTCGGCCCCTTGGAACGCATTATCCGTCCGGTCCTTCTCGACGCCGTTTCCTGGCTGGGCAGATTCAACTTGGGAACGACGGTGTTGTCCAAGCGCCTGGCCCAGGCCGGCCGCCGCCAGACCGCCGTCGATTTCAGGGCGGAACAACTGCTGTGGGCGGTCCTGGGACTTGCCGTCGGAATTCTGCTGGCTCTGGTATCCGCGGCAGGGGGAGGGCTTGACCCCATAACGGGCATCATTCTCACAATCGGCCTCGCTGCGGGCGGATTCTTGCTGCGCGACTACATGCTGACTGTGCAGATACAGCGCCGGGAAACCAAGATGCTGGCCGAATTTCCCAGTTTGGCGGAACTGATGGCGCTCGCCGTCAGCGCGGGGGAGAGCACCACCGGTGCGCTGGAACGAATCTGCCGCAGCGCTCACGGCGAACTTGCCGATGAATTCGCTACCGTCCTGACAGATACCCGATCGGGGACTCCACTGCTGGCGGCGCTACAGGACTTTTCGCGCCGGAGCAGGCTGCAGGCCTTGGTGAGGTTCGTCGACGGCATCACTGTGGCAGTCGAAAGGGGTACGCCGCTGGCGGATGTGCTTCGGGCACAGGCACAGGACGTCAGGGATATGGCCAAACGCAGCCTCATGGAATCGGCAGGCAAAAAGGAAATTGCCATGATGGTTCCGCTCGTGTTCGGTGTTTTGCCCCTCACCGTGTTGTTCGCTGTATATCCGGGACTGGCCCTGATCAATCTGCGCTGGTGAAGGTGCCGCAATGAGAATTCCAACAACGGATCAAAGGTAAAGAAGGCGGAAAATGAACAAGTATTCCTTCACTCTGAAAGCAGCTGTACTGCTGTCGATAATGCTGGCACAGCTCGCCGGTCGGTTCCGGACGGTTGTGTCCGGCGAGGACCCCGAGCGTGGCGATGTGCCCGGGTGGGTCATGATCACCCTAATGTCCGCGGTGCTGGTGGCCGGGATCCTCGCCATTGCCAAGCCCGCGCTCGAAGGACTTTTCAACGATGCCATGGGACGCGTCAGCCAGCCTGAACCTGAGCCACTGCGATGACGAAGTAGACCACCGGTACGAGCAGCAGCGCGCCAAGGAAGACGAACTCCACAACAGCACTGCCCCGCTCCGCAGGATCGTCAGGACCTGCCGCCGCTGTCAGACGCCGGCGAAGTTTGTCGGGCCACCTTGACGGGCGGTATTTGCTATCGGGACAGTGCCGCATGGCCCTCCACCTCCAATCCGCCTGCAGGACCCACCAGTCCGACCGCTGGCAACGGAGCGTTTACCGTCACCCGAAGTGTCCTGATTCCCCCGCGTTGGATCTCCTCCACGTGTACGTCCGTGGCATAGGCAGCGTTCAGGGAGCCGGTGATCAGGGATACCGTGCGGCCCCGGGCGTCTTCCGGCCCGCGATCTGCCAAGGCACCGTAGCGGGCCCCGGAACCGGCGGCATCGATCAAGGTGTTCCGCACATGCAGAACAAGGGCCAACTGCATGATCGAAACGAAGATCAGCGTCAGGACGCCGCCGACCAGCACGAAATCCACAGCCGCTGAGCCACGCTCGGAGCGAAGACCGGCCGGAGCGCGCAGCAGCGTTATCAAGCGGCGCATATCAAACGGTGCGCCCGTTCCAACCTTGAGCGACGGTACCGTCCGCAGCGCCGTTCAACGCCATCTTGCGGATACCGGCGCAGCGGGCCGGTTCGAAGGCCTGTCCATCAGCCCCGGCACCGGTTCGCCGGAAAGCCGCACAGCCCACGTTGTCCTCTCCGCCGTGGTGCATCCTCCCATCGTGAACTTCCTGGTTCCGGCTGGTGTGCCGATCACCGTGTCCAGCGATGCCCGTTCGGAGCTGCGGCGCTGATAGAAGGTGCCAGCGCTAGATGGATGCCAAGCCGCGGGCAGCGCATCGGCGTTCCCGGCATGGCGTAGGCTTGGAGAACCATGGCTGAGATCGACTTTCCCGCAGAAATCCGCGCCCTGCGCGCCACCTATGACTCCATCGAGGCAGTGACCGATGTCGAAACCATCCGCAAGGACATCGCAGAGCTGAGCGAGCAGGCCGGCGTGCCCGATCTCTGGGACGATCCCGCCGCAGCACAGCAGATCACGTCAAAGCTCTCGCACCGCCAGTCCGATCTTGAACGGCTGGAAAAACTTGAGGCGCGGATCGACGATCTGGAGGTGCTCGTTGAGCTGGGCCAGGGTGAGGATGACGCCGACTCGATGGCGGAGGCAGCCAGCGAGCTGGCGGCATTGAAGAAAGCGCTCGCCCAGCTCGAAGTCGTCACCTTGCTCTCGGGCGAGTACGACGAGCGGGAAGCTGTTGTCACGATCCGCGCTGGCGCCGGCGGCGTTGACGCAGCCGATTTCGCGGAAATGCTCATGCGTCTGTACCTGCGCTGGGCGGAGCGCCACGGGTACCCCACGACAGTACTGGACACGTCCTATGCCGAAGAAGCAGGGCTGAAATCGGCGACCTTCGAAGTCAAGGCACCTTACGCCTTCGGTACGTTATCGGTCGAGGCCGGTACCCATCGCCTGGTACGGATCAGTCCTTTCGATAACCAAGGCCGGCGCCAGACGTCCTTTGCCGCGGTGGAGGTGATCCCGCTGATCGAGCAGACGGATTCCATTGATATTCCGGACAACGAGATCAAGGTCGACGTTTTCCGTTCTTCCGGACCGGGAGGACAGTCGGTGAACACCACGGACTCAGCCGTGCGGCTGACGCACCTTCCCACCGGCATCGTGGTTTCGATGCAGAACGAGAAATCGCAGATTCAGAACCGCGCCGCCGCGCTTCGCGTGTTGCAATCCCGGCTGCTGCTGCTGAAAAAAGAGCAGGAAAACGCGGAGAAGAAAGCCCTCGCCGGGGATGTCAAGGCATCCTGGGGTGACCAGATGCGTTCCTACGTACTGAATCCTTACCAGATGGTCAAAGACCTGCGTACCGAACACGAGGTCGGTAATACGTCTGCCGTATTCGACGGGGAGATCGATGATTTTATCGACGCCGGTATCCGCTGGCGTGCGAACACCCGCAACTCCGCGGAATAGGGCCCTGCTGGGCCGGCGGAGCCGGCCAGGAATCCAGTCGCACGCTGGGCTCAACCGGCGTTTCTGGCCGATGCCAGGGACGCGGGGTGAGATGAATCACTATACAATTGTGAGGCAAGCGAACGCCTGCGCCGTTGCCGCCGGCGTTGATTCCGTGCCTGCTGTCACGAGGAAGAATGCCACGCAGATGGGTGCATTGCCGACCACGGCTTCCTGCCACGGGCCTTGCCTGAACGACACGCCCGCTAGGGGCCTGCAGGTAAATTCCAAGGCGTACTGCATATAGTCAGTACGCCGATGATTTTTCCTTCAACCATAGGCCCGAGCCGTCGGCAGCTGTATTTGGGCACGAAGTAGTCATGATTAGATTCGACAACGTCACTAAGATTTACGACCAGAACACGCGACCCGCTCTGGACAAGGTCAGCCTTGAAGTGGACCGCGGGGATTTCGCGTTCCTGGTTGGAGCTTCGGGATCAGGGAAGTCCACCTTCATCCGGCTGGTCCTCAAGGAGGACCGGGCTACCCGTGGCTCCGTTTACGTGGCCGGCCAGAACGTCGCCAACATTCCAAGCTGGCGGGTGCCCAAGCTGCGTCGCGGTATCGGCGTTGTCTTCCAGGATTTCCGGCTGCTGCCGAATAAAACCGTTGCCGGCAACGTGGCCTTCGCCATGCAGGTAATCGGCAAGAGCCGGGCGATGATCCGCGAGACGGTTCCCGAAGTACTCAAGACGGTCGGCCTGGAAGGCAAGGACCACCGCATGCCTCATGAGCTCTCCGGCGGCGAACAGCAACGAGTGGCTATCGCCCGGGCCATCGTGAATAAGCCCGGTATCCTGCTGGCCGACGAGCCGACCGGAAACCTTGATCCCACCACCTCGATGGGCATCATGAAGGTCCTGGACCGGATCAATCAAAACGGCACCACCGTCGTCATGGCGACGCATGACAATGTGATCGTGAACGACATGCGCAAGCGAGTGATCGAACTGGTCGACGGCGTACTGGTCCGCGATGAGGCCGAAGGCATCTACGTTGGCGCCCAGGGTGATAACAAATGAGGCTCGCATTCATTCTTGGTGAAATCGGTTCCGGATTGCGCCGCAATCTTTCCATGGTCGTCTCCGTCATCCTGGTCACGTTCATCTCGCTGACGTTCGTCGGGGCTGCCGGTATGCTCCAGTTGCAGATCAACCAGATGAAGGGCTACTGGTACGACAAGGTCCAGGTCGCCGTCTTCCTCTGCGTCGATACGTCGACGGCGGCAAGCTGTGCCTCCGGGCCAGTAACCGACGAACAGCGGGCGGAAATCAAAAACACGCTTGAGTCGCCTGCTGTCGCGCAGTACGTGGACACCTACCTATACGAGTCGCAAGAGGACGCGTTGGGACACTTCCGCGACCAGTTCGCTAACTCGCCGATTGTGGATTCCGTAACGGCGGATCAGCTGCCGGAGTCCTTCCGTGTCAGCCTCGTGGACCCGGAAAAGTACGAGGTTATCAACGAGATCTTCTCCTCGTTGCCCGGCGTCGAAGTTGTTGTGGACCAGCGGGAGATCCTGGAGCGGGTCTTCAGCGTGATGAACATAGCCTCCCTCGTGGCGGTCAGTATCGCCGCCATCATGATTGTGTGCGCGATCCTGCTGATCGCGACGACCATCCGTCTCTCGGCCTTCAGCCGACGTCGTGAGACGGGCATCATGCGTCTGGTAGGAGCTTCGAAGGCGGTGATCCAGTTGCCGTTTGTGCTGGAAGGCGTCATTGCCGCTGTCATCGGCGCGCTGTTGGCTTCGGTCACGTTGTGGGCAGTGGCGCGGTTCTTTATCGGCGACTGGCTGGCACAGCAATATCCGGATACGGCCTTCATATCGGAGGGATCGGTGCTCCTGATCGCACCTGCGCTGATCCTGCTCGGTACCGTGCTGGCAGGAATTTCCTCTCTTCTTACCCTCCGACGCTATTTGAAGGTCTAGAATCATGTCTACTGAGCAGAACAACAGGTTGGGGAACCGGACAGTGAACCGTTTACACGCGGGTAGGAAGTCGTGTCTGCCGCAGGGGATTATCAGCGCCGCGCTGGCCGCCTTCCTGGCGTTTTCCCTCGGTACCGCAGGTCCCGTACAGGCGGATCAGCTGGACGATCGCAAAGAAGCGCTCGAGCAGGAAATGGCCGAAGTTGAGCATTCACTGGAATTCCTGGACGCCGACATCATAGAGACGGTAAAGCAGCTTAAGGAGTACCAGAGCCAGTTGCCCGCGGCCCAGCAGAAACTGGCAGAGGCGCAGGGACGGGTCGAGGAAGCGGCGAACAAGGTCGCGGCTCTGGCGCAGCGCGTTGACATGGCGTTGCAGACCAAGGACAACATCAATCAGCAGCTCGATGATGACAAGGAAGAGCTCGCTGAAACCCGGGAGATCATAGGGCAGATCGCCACCCAGGCCTACAAGCAAGGCGGCGTCCCGTCTAACCTGACGCTGTTCTTTGGCTCGGAGGGTGACTCTGGCCTGGCCGACACCATCGGCTTGGCAGACCAGGCCTTGCGCAGCCAGAACGCCGCCTTGAACAAGCTTTCCCAACAGAACGCTACGAACGTGAACTCGAAGGCCCGGCTCGAGGCGGTCGAGGAAGAAATCCGGGACCTCAAGCGGCAGGCCGAAGAGGCATTGGCTGCCGAGCAGACTGCCCGGGATGAGGCCGCAGCCGAGAAGGAGAAGGTGGACACGCTGATCGCGGATACCTCCGCCCTTTCGGATAAACTGCAGGCCCAGAAACCGAAGATCCAGCAGCAGCTGGCTGAGGTCGAGAAACAGCACCAGCAGGTGCAGGCCGATATCGCCGAACGGCAGGAAAGGCTGCGGCGCGAAGCCGAAGAACGCCGCAAGAAGGAAGAGGCCGAGCGCAAGGCGGCCCAAGCTGCCTGGGAGAAGGAACAGGCGCGGATCAAGGCCGCCAAGGCGGCTGCCGCGGCAGCCAACCAGCCGGTCCCGCAGATTGTTCCCACGGTCGAACCACCGCCCGCCGCGCCGAGTGAGTCGTCCTCGTTCGGTCTGGCCTCTCCGGTGTCCGGCCCGGTGACCTCCGGATACGGGTGGAGGGCAACCCCCGCCGGCACAATCGATTTTGGCGGTTCCGGCGGTTACATGCACACCGGACTGGACTATGGGTCAGCCTGCGGCACGCCGGTGCGCGCGCCTGCCAGTGGCGAAGTTTGGACGTCCGGGTGGGGCGGTGCCGCCGGAAACATGGTAGTGATCAGCCACGGCGTGGTGTCCGGCAGTGCCTTGGCCACGAACTACTTCCACCTGACGCGGTCCGCCGTGTCCGTTGGCCAGAGGGTCAGCCAAGGGGATGTTATCGGTTACGTTGGAACAACCGGCAACTCGACCGGATGCCATCTGCACTTTGAAACTATCCTGAACGGCTCGCTGGTCAACCCTATGGGCCTGCTGTAGCCAGCGGGGAGACTTGTTCCGCGCCGGTATACTGGATGTTTTCACCTAAGAGGATTTGAACCAGAAGGAGTCGCCCCGTGCCCAGGGAAAGTGGCCGGAAGGTAGTGGCCACCAATCGCAAGGCCCGGCATGACTACCACATTATGGATACCTTTGAGGCTGGCATGGCGCTCATGGGAACCGAGGTCAAATCGCTGCGCGAGGGCAGGGCGTCCCTAGTGGACGGTTTCTGCGTTTTCTACAACGATGAGCTGTATCTGGAAGCCGTCTATATCCCGGAGTATCTCAACGGCAGTTGGACAAATCACTCCGCCCGGCGGCGCCGGAAACTCTTGCTGCACCGCGAAGAGCTGAACAAGATCTCACACAAGATCCGCGAATCCGGCTTCACGATTGTTCCGCTTCAGCTTTACTTCAACGACGGCCGGGCGAAGGTCGAAATCGCAATTGCCCGCGGCAAGAAGGACTACGACAAGCGTCAGACGTTGCGTGAACAGCAGGACAAGCGTGAAGCGCTACGTGCCATGCGTGAGCGCAACCGCGGCTCTGCCTGATCAGTGCTCATCGGGAATCTCGGTGACTGACGCTTCAGCAACTCGCCCCAGACGTCGCTGGAACGCCGCATAGCCAGCCTTGGAGCTACACAGCGCTACCTTCCCCGCCGAGCCTGGCCGACCAGCCTTTGGCCAGCATGAGAAGCTCCCGGCCTCGGCGCGGTGTCCGCAGTTTCGCCGGCCAGCCTAAATAGAGCGTAAATCTGCCCGTGCCCGAGGGCTATAAAACATCAGGGGACTCTGGGAATACATTCGCAGAAGTTGTGGTTACAATAGATAGTCCGGTGTGAACCACCGGTTTGGTAACTCAATATGGGGATGACAGGTTTCGACGATGTTAGTCGCGCCAGGGGAAGCGGGCCGAGGATGCAGGGCTATCTCGTTAACGCTCTCTGCAAAAAATAACTGCTGAATCCAAACAGCACGACTTCGCTCTCGCTGCCTAAGCAGCGGGCATAGTCCGTCAGTCCGGGTACGCTCTCGCCCCGGTTTCTGGCGTCATTTAGAGGGCCACTGCTGGACACTTTCGCCGTTGGGGTGTCCGGGACTTTTAGACGGCTGGGCCCGGGTCAGCCACTTGTTTGCATGATGGCTGGGGCCGAGAAATCCCGAAGCAAACTGCGCCCGGAGAAGTCCTGGCAACGCAACATCGGACGGGGGTTCAATTCCCCCCATCTCCACCAACGCAAACAGGCCGGAGGCATAACGCTTCCGGCCTGTTTGTCGCTTAAGCATGCTGACGGCTGCGGGACAGCGTCAGGAACCTTCTACAGGATCCTCGACTATGCCGATGAAGCGGCTGCCCACACCATCGAATTCGCTCCGGCGCATGCCGACCCCGGGTTCGGGCAGCTCTTGTGGATCGTGGAATTCGCAGATGACATAAGTGAACTGAGGCCACCACTTCTTTGGCCGGGCTGTCTCGGAAAAGCCGCAGACATAACACCGCAATTCAACCCAGACCGGCCTCTTGCCTGTGCGGTTGGCTCGGGACTGCAGGAGCCACTGCGGCGGATTAGCTACAATCTCGGCGAGGTCCTCCTCGCAGAGCCGCGAAGGTATGCCGTGCCGTCGGGCCATCTCGAGCGGAATGTCAAGGGCTAGGGCTGCATCTCGTCTGGTAATCATCGTCATCAACAATAGGCCAACATCGCGACCAGCGCGGAGTCGGAACAAACTGGAAGAATTCTGCTGGCGTCCCAGTAGGGCCCGATGCGCCAGCAGCCACGACCATCCCCTGGGTCTTAGCTTTCTCCTGGACCTTGAGCTTTCCTGAGACCGTTTGCTCGATTCATTGACACTGCCGCGCGCATTAGCGATCCTGAAGATTCCAAGCGGTGGGGCCCGCGAGGGGAGCCGGGGCCGGAGAGTCCGGCTGGCTCTGTGGGGAGTTACTGTGGGGATCACTGCGGCTATGGCTACCGATCGACCTTGGGATTTACAACTTGTGGGGGGCTGGCAACTGCATCGCGGGGGTAACCCTGTGAAAGTTGCTTTGCGCCAGCAACGCCTTATTGCGGCCTTGGCTCTGTATGGCAGGCAGTCCCGAACTTTTTTGGCCGGATTGCTGTGGCCGGACAGCTCGGAGCATCAGGCGGCGGGCAGTCTTCGGGAGAGTGTCTTCCTGGTTAATCGGACGTTGCCTCAGCTCCTGTCATCGACGCAGGATCCGGTGGACTTGGACGAGCACGTCAGCGTTGATGTCCGCGAGATCAAGGTGCAGGCAGCCCGGCTGGAGGAACATGCCAATCCCGGCCTCCAGCAGAGCCTGCTGGAGGCGGTGCAGGACGCCGAATTGTTGCCGGGCTGGTACGAAGACTGGGTTATCTCCGAACAGGAGAGGTGGCAGCGCCTGCGCCTGTCGGTGCTTGAGCGGCTGGCCAAGCAGTTTCTGCTGCTGGGAAGGATCGATCCGGCGATGGAAGCTGCGCGCGCTGCGACGACCATAGAGCCTCTACGCGAGAGTGCACAACGGTTACTGCTCCAGTGCTACCTGGCGGAGGGAAACAATGCGGAAGCGCTGCGGGCTTACCAGTCCTTCCGGATCAGGCTGCGCCAGGAATTCGGTGTTGCCCCCTCGCCAATCATTTCGGACTTGATCAGTTCGCTCCTGGAAGGGTCGGATGGCGAGCAGCAACTGGGGCGGAGCGGAGGCCGCGGATAGCCCGTGACGCTCAGGGCTCGGCGGTCAGCGAGCCAGCGTAGAGATCCATTAGCGCCGGCATTCCGCCAGCTGCCATGACGCGCCGTTGCCGTTCCGCTCCGATGCCGTCGGTCCATAAGCGTTCCAGGGAAGCGTCTACCCACTCAGCGTCGCCGGCTTCCTCAAGGGCTGGCCGGATGCGGCGAACCAGCAAGTTGACCACATCGCGGGCGGGCAGGAGGAGTCCGGAGAACGGGTCGATCAGCTTATCGGCCAGCCCTTGCCGTCCGGCTTGCCAGACTGCCGCATCGAGGAGTTCGGCGTCGAGGTCGGGAAACTCTTTGCCGGCCTCCGCTTCGGCGAGGGCTGTGACGACCAGTCCGCGGATCAGCGCGGCGATGAGGACTGCGTCCTGGGCTTCCAGCTGCACATCGGCCGCGCGCACTTCCAATGTGGGGTAGCGGTCGGACAGGCGCGCCAGCCAGGTGAGGACGCCCCGGTCGATGACAACGCCGGTGTCCACCAGCCGCTGGATCCGCCGCTCGTAGTCGGCAGCATCAGCGAACAGCGGGGGACAGCCTTGGACTGGCCAACGGCGGTAGTGCACAATCCGCCAGCTGGCAAACCCGCTGTCGCGGTCCAACCAGAATGGCGAATTCGAGCTCAGCGCCACGATGACCGGCAACCAGGGCCGGATCCGGTTCAAGGCCTGCACGCCCGACTCCTTGTCGGGGACTGAAACATGTACGTGCTGGCCGTTGACGAACTGGTCGGCGACAATCCCTTTGGCGCTGGCTTTTAAGTCGTGGTAACGCTGCTTGTCCGTCACCTCCGGGTAGTCTTCGTGGATCCGTGCTGCCGTGCCGGTCGCGGCCGCGCGGACGCCCGCCTTCCGTGCAGCGGTGTCCAGCTGGCGGCGGAAATTCAGCAACGATTCCTCGGCCTCGGTCAGTGTGGAGCAAACGGCCGTGGCGGTTTCGATCTGGCAATTGAGCAGCTCCCGCTGGATATCCCCGCGGGCCACCTGCAGGGACTCCAGGTTCTGGGCCACCTTGTCTGCGACCGCCTCGGGCAATCCCGTGGCCGGATTGAGCAGCAGGTACTCTTCCTCAATTCCCAGCGATGCCATTAAGCGCCCTTCCCTAGCCTGAAGCGGACAAACTTGAGCTTACCCAAATTATCAGTGTGCTGATGACAGCGCTCTCATCCGAGCAGCAGCAGACCCAGCGCTGCCGCTCCCAGGCCGAGCGCAAGATTGGCCGCAAGATTGACGACGGCGGCAACAAGCCGCCGTTCTGCCCACAGTCGGACGGTGGCAACCGTCCAGGAGCTGAACGTCGTCAGGCCGCCAGCCAGTCCCGTCGCCAGCGCCGTACTCCATGGCTCCGTCAGCGAACTCTGCACGGTCAATGAATAGCCCAGCCCGATGATGAACGAGCCGGCTACGTTGACCAGCAAGGTTGACCAGGGCCAGGCCGCGCGCGCGGTCCTGGAGGCACCGGCCCGGCTGAACATGGTATCCGCGGCGAACCTCACCAGCGCCCCTACCATGCCGAAGACACCCACCAGCAACGCGGCCAGAGCGGTCACGACTGTCCGGCCGTTGAGCCGACCGTGCGCCTCACGAGCACTTGGCCGAGCACCAAGCCGGCCACGGCCGCGGCCAGCCCGGCGGCGAGGGACAATACCAGATACGCGAGCCAAACCTCATGGCGGCCGGCAGCGGCAAGCTGCTCGATGGCGATGGTGACGGCCGAAAACGTCGTGAAGGAACCTAAGAGGCCGGGGCCAAGGCCGGCGTGGAGCCACGCCGGAGCCTCCGGTCGTTCCGTCCAGAAGGCGGTGACTATCCCCAGCAGGAGGCTACCTACGACATTGATCCCCAGCGTGGTCAACGGAAGAACGCCGGTGGCTTCGGGAATGAGCAGCCCCAGGCCGTAACGCGCCTCGGTGCCGAGCAGCCCGCCGACGGCCACAGCTGTCCAGACGGTGGCGGGCGGCAGCGGAGGTTTTTCCGGCCGCCCAAGGTGCGCAGCCGGCGTCGTTCTCATGTGGTGAGGGCGCAGCCAGCGTGGGGTTTGTCACTGAAGACCCACAGCGCCGAGGCCGCCTCAATACCCAGATCCAGCTCCCGGTTTCGCCCAGCGGTACCGACGCGGACTACCAGGGGGCCGCCGAAAGGCTTGTGGCCGATGACCTCCACGTGGTCATCCAAGCCGATGTCCTCGGCGCTGAGGAACCTCAGGAGTTCGGGATTCGCGTCGCTGATGCGCGTGATCCGGCCCGTATGGCCCGCATCCAGGCTGGCGAGTTGATGTGCCTGCGGAATGTTTACGGCGCCGTGTGCATCCGGAATCGGATCGCCGTGCGGGTCCCGGTCGGGATAGCCGAGCTTGGCGGACAGCCGTTCGATGAAAGTGTCCGAAACGGTGTGTTCGAGCAGTTCGGCCTCGTCGTGGACCTCGTCCCAGGCATAGTCGAGTTCCTGGACCAGGAAGGTCTCCAGCAGCCGGTGCCGGCGAACCATGGCCAGAGCAAGCCGGCGGCCCTCGTCACTCAGCTCCACGGCGCTGTACGGTTCGTGGATGGCGAGCCCAAGCTCGACGAGCTTGCGCACCATTTCAGACACGGAGGAGTTGGCGACGCCCAGCCTGTTGGCCAGCTGGGACGAGCTGATCGGCTCATCCTGCCACTCGGTGAAGGAGTAGATCACCTTGACGTAGTCCTGGACACTGGCGGAGCCGCTGCTAAGGGCGGGACTGTGCTTGTTCGGAGGCATCTTGTTCTCTAGACGGACGTGGGGATGCTCGGCTGTTCGGAGACCCGGCGCCTGGCGCTGCGCCGCCGCTGCCATTGCCAGACTACCCCGTTGCGCCGGGAGAACAGGTAGACGGCGACGAAGACCACGGACTGGGCCAGGACCACCGAGGCGCCGGTGGAAATGTCCAAGTAGTAGCTGGCGTAGATGCCGGCAAGCGCGGCCGATGCCGTTATCGACGCCGCGATCAGCAGCATGGTGTCGAAGCGGCGGGTCAACAGGAATGCCGTGGCGCCGGGCGTGATCAGCATGGCCACCATCAGGATAATGCCTACCGCTTGCAGGCCCACCACAACGGTCAGGGCCAGCAGCCCCAGCATCAGGGCGGAAAGCCAGCGCGTGTTCAGCCCGATGGCGTGGGCATGGATCCGGTCGAACGCCAGCAGCGTCAGGTCACGCCGCTTGTAGAGCAGCACGGCCAGTGTGATCGCGCCCAGCACAAGTACCTGGAGCAGTTCCGCGGTATTTACCCCGAGGACGTTGCCGAACAGGATGTGTTGCAGATCCGTTTGGCTCGGAGTCTTGGAAATGATGGCCAGGCCGAGGGCAAAAAGGCCGGTAAAAACGACGCCGATGGCCGTGTCAGCTTTGAGTTTCGTGGTGGACCGGACGGCGCCGATCAGCGCTACGGCACCGGCACCGAAGATGAAGGCGCCCAGCGAGAACGGCAGGCCGACAATGTACGCCAGCGCCACGCCGGGCAGCACTGCATGGGATACCGCGTCGCCCATGAGGGACCAGCCCATCAGGATCAGCCAGCAGGACAGTACGGCTGAGACCACGGCCGCCGCCAGCGTCACCAGCAGCGCGCGGGTCAAGAAGCCGTACTGCAGCGGCTCCAGCACCCAATTAATGACGTCCATGATGCGCTCCTTCCTGGGCGGTGGCCAGGGCTGTACCGAAGGCCCGTGCGAGGTTCTCGTTGGTCAGGACCGCTTCGGGTTTGCCATGCGCAAGCACCCGCTGGTGGAGCAGGATGGCTTCGTCGCAGAGCTGGGGGATGCCGGCCAGGTCATGGGTCGAGACCAGCACGGTCCGGCCTTCGTTCCGCAGTTCCTTGAACAGGCTGATCAGGGCCCCCTCGGAGCCCTTGTCCACTCCGGCGAACGGCTCATCGAGCAACAGCAGCCCGGCATCTTGGGCGATTCCCCGCGCCACGAAGGCCCGCTTCCGCTGACCACCCGAGAGCTCGCCGATCTGCCGGTGCTGGAGCTCCGACAGTCCCACGCGTTCCAGTGCTGCCGCCACGGCCTCCCGATCGGCACGGTGCGCGCGGCGGGCCGGTCCCAGCCGGCCATAGCGGCCCATCATGACGACGTCGCGGACGGACACGGGAAACGTCCAGTCCACATCCTCGGACTGCGGAACGTAGGAGACGACGTTGAGCTTCCGTGCGTCCTTGGGCTCGACGCCGAAAAGCCGTACGTTGCCGTTGGTCGGCTGGACCAGGCCCATGAGGGACTTGAACAGCGTGGACTTGCCGGACCCATTGACGCCGATCAGCCCGCAAATAGTCTGCGGCCGGACGGTCAGCGTGACGCCCGTCGAGGGCTATGACCTCGTTGTACGCCACGTGCAGCGACCTCACGGTTATGGCCTCAGCGCCGGTGGGAAGTTCATGCACACTCATGAGGCGAGTCCTTCTTTGATCAGGGCGATGTCGTGCCGGATAAGGTCCAGATGGCTCGGTACCGGGCCGTCGGGACCGGACAGCGAATCGACGTAGAGCGGGGTGACGAGTTCGGCGCCGGTCGCGGCGGCAACCTGTTCCATCGCGCCGGGATTTACCGTGGATTCGCAGAACACAGCCGGAACCTGGTTCTGCTGCACAAAGGCGATGGTGTCTTTGATCTGCCGGGGGGTACCTTCGGCGTCGGAGTTCACCGGCCACAGGAAAGCTTCCTTCAGACCGGCGTCCCTCGCTAGATAGGAGAAAGCGCCCTCGCAGGTCACCAGGGCGGCAACGGCGTCGCTGTCCTGGAAGGCGTCCTTCAGTTCCTGCATGACACCGTCCAGTTGGTCCTTGTAGTGTTCGCCGTTGGCATGGAAGTCCGCGGCATGCGCCGGATCCAGCTCGCTCAGGGGCGACGACGGTGTTGTCGACATAGACCTTGGCGGCCTCCGGCGACATCCAGGCATGCGGATTGGGCTTGCCCTCGTAGTTCCCGGAGCGGATATCCACGGGGTCGATTCCTTCCGACAGGACTGCATGCGGGGCCGGTACCGCCGTCACAAACCGGGCGAACCAACGCTCCAGGCCCAGCCCGTTGTCGAGAATCAGGTCCGCATCCTGGGCGCCGACCAGATCCGAAGGAGTGGGCTGGTAGCCGTGGATCTCCGCGCCCACCTTGGTGATTGATTCCACCCGCACATGCTCACCGGCCACTTGACGCACCAGATCTGCAAGCACCGTGAACGTGGTCAGCACCATGGGGCGCTCGTCGGACGGCTTCGGGGCGGCAGCCGAACCGTTGCCCACAGGACCGCAGGCCGTCAGCATGCTCATTAAGATGACGGCCAGCATGGACCCCAGTTTTTTCCGGCATGCCTAAATTTATCTCAAAGGGGCGCCGGAATAATAGGGCGCGGCAAAAAATTTCTGCAGAAGACCTCGAACTTAGCGGTGCGCCTTCATCGCGCGCCAAGTCAGGGTCAGGTAGGGGAGCTGGATGACCTCTTCCCGGTCATGGCCCAGATGTTCATGCAGGTACCAGTCCAGATTGGCCAGGACTTTTGTGCGCGTCTGTTCGCTCGCCCGCAGGTAGTAGCTGCGCGACTTGACCAGTTCCAGCAAGTCGGCGGGCGTCAGTGGATCGGCCCAATGGGTTTCGTGGCCCTCATGCCGGATAAATTCAGGACCGATGAAGGGGCGGAAGTCCGGCCTGTAAACGTCACCGGCATGCATGATCCTCGAGAGCCGGTGGACCCAGGGAATGGAGACATCGAGCTGGTTCCAGATCAAGCCCAGCGTTCCTCCGGGCCTCAGGATCCGGGCAGCCTCCGCGCTCGCCGCCGCCTGATCCACCCAGTGCCAGGCCTGTGCCACGGTCACCAGATCGACGGCGTCATTGTCGATGCCGGTATGTTCGGCCGTCCCCAGTACGATCCGGGCTGCGGGGTAGTTGATTGCCAGTTGCTCCAGCATGTCGGCCGACGGATCCACGGCGGTCACCCGCAGCCCGCGGGCCAGCAGCGCCGCCGTATATTTTCCGGTACCGGCGCCTACATCCCGCGGCGTCCCGTGCCGACGGCGGCACCAGCCAATCGACGGCGTCATCGGGGTAGCCGGGACGGACCCGGTCATAATGCGCGCCACCCTGCTGGAAGCTGCTGCCGAACTCCCGGCGCCGTTCGTCGTCCATCCGGGGTCCGCCGCGAACCACTGCCACACTCCTCGTGCACCCTCTGCCCTCTGGCTGGGGCCTCTCCTTGACCTGTCATTGACGCCGCCAGCCGCCCGTGCCCACTGCACAGGCGGCTTCGCAAACGACGGGTCAATTAGATCATGCTCCATCCGGCGTGCAGGGATACGTTCCTAGCCCAAGGAGCACGGCGCCGCCCCGGCGGTTCCCGGCGTCGCCGGGTGCCACTCGGGGAAGGCCCGTGTTTCCACCGCTGGCACCCAGCGTCCGCTCTCGACGACATAGTCGTGGCGCAGGCCGTCGCGGACCAGCGCTGCCACTCCGTCCGCGAGCCGGGCCGCGTCTTCCAAGCGGGACCCCAGCCCGAAGCTGGCACGCAGCGCACCGGACGGCAGCCCGAGGCGGTTGAGCAAGGGATGGGCGCAGAACTTGCCGTCCCGCACGCCGACGCCGTGTTCTGCCGAGAGATACGCGGCGACGAGGCCCGCGTCGTATCCAGCCACCGAGAAATTAACGACGCCGATGGCATCCAGCGGGGTGGCCTCGCCGCTGAAAATCCGGTGCACGGTGACCGAGTCCACCGCCTCCAGCCGCTCGATGAGATACCCACGCAGCACGGACTCATGCTGCTGCCACGCTTCCTCATCCAGTTGCGCGATGTGCTCGGCGGCCCGGGCCAGGGTGGCCGCACCGAGCACATTGGGCGAGCCAGCCTCATGCCGGGCCGGCCCCGTAGTCCAGACCACGCCGTCCAGCCGGACCTGTTTCACCGCGCCGCCGCCAGCCAGATGCGGTGTGCCGGAATCGAGCCAGTCGGCCCGCCCGATGATCGCTCCCGCGCCGAACGGGGCATAGAGCTTGTGCCCGGAGAGGACTACGTAGTCAATGTTGTCCCGGGCAATGTCGAGGCGCCGGTGCGGGGCGAGCTGGGCCGCATCCACCACTACCCGGGCCCCATACCGGTGGGCAAGCCGCGCGGTTTCGGCGATCGGGAATATCTCGCCGGTAACGTTCGACGCGCCGGTGATGGCAACGAGAGCCACCTGGCCACCGGCCAACTCGGCCTCGATGGCTTCGAGGGTGGCGGCAATACTTGGCCGGGCCACCACGCTGCGGTGCGGTACCGCCTGCCAGGGCAGCAGGTTGGCGTGGTGTTCGATGTCCAGGTACAGCACTTCGCCGCCGGCCGGAATGCAGCCGGCCAGCAGGTTCAGGGAGTCGGTGGTGTTGCGGGTGAAGATGACAAGGTCATCGGTCCGCCCGCCGACAAAAGAACGCAGGACGTTGCGTGAATGCTCGTAGACGGAGGTGGAGACCTGGGATGCGTAGCCGGCACCGCGGTGGACGCTCGCGTAGTAGGGGAGCAGCTGCTCCAGATAGGCGGTGACGGAAGCCAGCGCGGGTGCCGACGCGGCGTAGTCCAGATTGGCATAGCGTATGGCGCCGCCGTCCAGCAGGGGAGCGGCGAGTTCTGCCCCGGTAACTTCCTGGAACGGTTGTTCCGCAGCCAGCAGTTCGGGGGACAGGGCGGAGTCGATAACGGTGGTGCTCATATGACCTCATCTGGTGAGGGACCCGTGCCAATGGCAGAGCGGATCCGCGCTTGCCGAACCAGTCAGGAACGGCCAGGTCGTCACCCGGGGCACCCCGCCGCGTGAGGAGGGTTGCCGGCCAGCTAACCGGGGTTTAGCGCTGGCACTCGTGACCTGCCATCGAGATTATTGTCCGGCCGGAGGGGCCGCATCTTTGTTACGGGAACGAAAAGGCGGCCATCCCCGGAATGGGGACGGCCGCCGTCGTAATTCGTCACAAAAGACAGCGTCAGCGCAGGCCGTCCGCCTCCATGGAGGCCTCCGGAGCGGTTTCCGGCAGGGACCCGTCCTCCGGGTGTGCGGCCGGACGCTGGCCGCGCAACTGCGGATTGAGCCGGTAGAGGACCTCGTCGTGCAGCGTGCCGTTCGTGGCCAACGCGTTGCCGCCGAAGGGTCCGTCCTCGCCCTCGAGCGAACTGAACCGTCCGCCGGCCTCGGTCACGATCGGCACGAGGGCCGCCATGTCATAGAGGTTGAGTTCGGGTTCGCAGGCAATGTCGACGGCGCCCTCGGCCACCATGCAGTAGGACCAGAAGTCCCCGTAGGCACGGGTGCGCCAGACGGATTCGGTGAGGCCGAGGAACTCCGGGAAGTTGCCGCGTTCCTGCCAGCCGGTGAGGCTGGAATAGGAGAGGGACGCGTCCTCGAGCCGGTTGACATCGGATACCCGGAGCCGGGTGGCCGCGGACAGCGAACGTCCCATGTAGGCACCGGTTCCGGTCGCGGCCCACCAGCGCTTGCCCAGAGCCGGCGCGCTGACCAGGCCGACCACGGGACGGTCTTCGTCTACCAGCGCGATCAAGGTGGCCCAGACCGGCACCCCGCGGACGAAGTTCTTCGTGCCGTCGATGGGATCGATGATCCAGCGGCGGGAGCCGTGGCCGCTGCTGCCGTATTCCTCGCCGAGGACCGCGTCGCGCGGCCGGGCCCGGGAGAGTTGGCCGCGGATGGCCTCTTCAGCGGCGCGGTCCGCATCCGTGACAGGGGTGAGATCCGGCTTGGTCTCGATTTTCAGGTCCAGCGCCTTGAAGCGGGCCATGGTCTGCGAATCCACGGAATCGGCCATCACATGGGCCAGGCGCAGATCGTCGTTATAGCTTTGAACGTCACGGGTCATAGGCTTCAACTTATCCTTATTTGGCGGCCGGATGCGGGATGTGAAGTCCCTGACCGACGACGGCGGTGCTACTGGAACCCGAGTTCCTTCGCCTGGGCGCGTTCTTCCGTTCCCAGCAAACGGCGCAGCGAGGCCAGCCGTGCCGGGCCGGATTCGCCGGCCTGCCCGGAGGCCACCCAGGCGTCCACGCCGCAGTTGACGGCATGGTCGTCGTGCTTGCAGCCCCGCTCGCAGTCCGCCGTCCCGGGCTCCAAATCGGGAAAAGCGGAAATGATCCGGTCCGGGTCCACGTGGGCCAGTCCAAAAGAACGGATGCCGGGCGTGTCGATGATCCAGCTGCCAGCCGGAGCGTCGGCCAGCTTCAGGGCCAGCGCCGAGGAGGAGGTATGCCGGCCCCGCCCGGTCACCGCGTTGACTCCCCCCGTGGCGCGCTCCGCCCCCGTGAGGGCATTGACCATGGTGGACTTGCCCACGCCCGAATGGCCGAGCATGACGCTGACCATCCCATCCAGATAGCCACGGAGCGCCGCTACGGCGTCACGGTCGAGACGGGCAGACAGCCCGTCGGCGGACCGTGCATCCACCCCGGAGCCCTCCGTGCCGGCCGTCCGGCTGACGATCACGGGCAGGTCCAGGTGCCGGTAGTTGGAGAGCAGTTCTTCGGGATCCTTGACGTCCGCTTTGGTGACGCACAGCAGCGGGCTGATACCGGCGTCGTACGCCGCTACCAAGGCGCGGTCGATGAAACCGGTGCGCGGCTCGGGGTTTGCGGCGGCCACGACGATGACCAGCTGGTCTGCATTGGCGACGACTACCCGCTCCACGGGATCTGTATCGTCGGCGCTGCGGCGCAACAGCGTCCGGCGTTCCTCAATCCGGACCAGCCGGGCCAACGTATCCGGCTCACCGGTAATGTCACCGACGAGCGCTACGAAGTCGCCGGCCACCACCGGACTGCGACGAAGCTCCCGGGCACGGGCGGCGACAACCACCCGTTCCCGGGCAGTGTCTTCATCGACGACCGCGGTGTAGCGGCCGCGGTCCACGGTGATGATCCGCCCGATGACGGCGTCTTCGTGGGCAGGCCGTTCCTTGGTACGCGGACGCGAGCCGCGCTTGTTGGGACGGATGCGGACATCGGACTCGTCCCACGTACGGTTGCCGCGCACCACCTTAGAGCGCTCCCGCCTCGGACTGGCGGACGGAAGTCTCGAACAGGTCCTGCCATAGCCGCGGGAACTCGGGCATGGTCTTGGCCGTGGTGCCGATGTCTTCGACTTCCACGCCCTCGACTGCCAGCCCGATAATGGCTCCGGCGGTGGCCATCCTGTGGTCCTCATATGAATGGAAGACCCCGCCATGCAGTGGCCTCGGACGGATGATCAACCCGTCTTCGGTTTCTTCGGCGTCGCCACCCAAGGCATTGATTTCCGCGACCAGAGCCGCCAGCCGGTCTGTTTCGTGTCCCCGCAAGTGGGCAATTCCGGTGAGCCTGGATTCGCTGCCGGCCAGGGCACAGAGCGCCGCCGTGGTGGGGGCAAGTTCGCTGGTGTCGGCGAGCTGCGCCCCGGTGATCTCTGCCCCGCCGGTTACGGTGAGGGTGCCGTTCTCGTAGCTGACAGTGGCGCCGAGTTGCGCCAGGATGCTGCGCCATTTGTCACCTACCTGCGTGGTTTTCTCCGGCCAGCCTGGGATCCGAACCGTTCCCTTCGTGGCCAGGGCTGCCGCGAGGAAGGGGCCGGCATTGGAAAGGTCCTGTTCGACGGTGACGTCGAAGGCCTTGACCGGTCCGGGCCGGACCACCAGTGGTTCTGCCGGGAATCGTCTACCTCCACCCCGACGCTGCGCAGTACCGCCACGGTCATGGCAACGTGGTCCAGGCTGGGGACGCTCTGGCCGGAATGTTCGAGGTGCAGCCCGTTACGGAATTTGGCGCCGACCAGCAGCAGCGCTGAGACGAACTGGGAGGAGGC